>JAETOO010000040.1 GCA_021771715.1 Oscillospiraceae bacterium | reverse complement strand
CAACGCTAAAGCTATCCCAACCACCCGCATAGCAGGTGGTTTATTTGTTCTCCAAAGTTCCGTTTTTCGGATCAGCGAAAAACTTCTCAATGGAGAACAGGGCCATGCCCTAACAAACATGAGGGCGCCCGCAATCCTGCAGCGCCCTCATACACATCTGTATCTTATTTGCCTTTTCTATGTACCTTATTCGCTTTTTCTGACAAACAACACGCACGGCCTGTCTCGGCAGTCTCCACTCACTCCGTTTCCTTCTGCCATCCGCAGAAAATCCCTCTACCGGATGACCCGGATGATCTGTCCGACCACCGCACGGTCCATGTTGATCGTGGCGCACGGGCCGAAGGAGTTGAAAACGTACATATTCGACGTCCCGTTATCCGATTTCAGATTCTTCTTGTCAATCCCGTACGTCTGCGCGACCGTATCCAGGCTCATGTACTGCCCGTCCCCGCCTCTGCCCGCATCGTACCAGAGGCCGTTTCCTGCGTACACGTTCGTGTGATTGTAGTCGAACGTCCACGTGCAGATATCTCCTGGCAGGAGCCTGCCCTCTGCGAGCAGCTGATTCGGCGTCGCGTACACGGAGATAATCTCGCAGCGCTCCTTCAGCTTCGCGGCAACCCCGCTGTTAAAGTGAATGCCGCCCTCCGGCGTCCCCCAGAAGTTCTGACCCTCGCCGAGAATTCCCATCTCCCGCAGTGCAATGCGCGCAAGCAGCGCACAGTTGTTGTACGTAACCTTCTTGGTGCTGATCGCGCTCTCGGCCGCCGTCCACGTCTTCGGGTTCAGCTTGCTGCTGTTTGAGTAGCCCCAGATCCCCCGCCTTGACTCCTTGTCCTGCCGCACCTGGTCGGAATACCGCTGCAGAATCGACAGAAACTGCTGCGCTGCCGCAGTGGGCGCTGTCCGCTGTACGCGCGCACTCACCGTAACCGTGCACGACACCGACTGGCTGCCGTCCGTTTTCTGCGCGACGATCACCGCCGTCCCCGGCCCTGCCCCGATCACGGTGCCTGCACAGACCGTCGCCACGGACGGATCAGAGCTGCCCCACACGACCGCACTGCCCGCCGTGTCGTAGACAGACAGGTTCTCAAAGCGCCCCTCCTGCAAAGACAGGCTGGTCCGGCTGATCTTCATCTGAAGGATCGTCCCCTTGACCGTCACCTTGCAGCTCGCCCGCTTTCCGCTGCCGTCGGCCGCGGTCGCCGTGACCGTCGCTGTGCCGCCATTTACCGCATACAGCGCACCGGAGCCGTCGACTGTCACGACGCCCGGATTGCTGCTCGTCCACACAACGGCCCGGCTGCTCGCGCTTGACGGACCTGCCGTCGCCTTCAGCGCCCCGCGCTTTCCCGCGTCCAGCGTCAGAGACTTCTTGTTCAGCTTTACGCTCGTCACCGGCTGGAGCACCTTGACCTTGCACCGATACTTCTTCTTTCCGACCTTCGCCGTGATGGTCGCACTGCCCTTCTTCTTCGCCGTCACCTTTCCCTTCGCGCTCACGGTCGCAACGGACCGCTTCGAGCTGCTCCACTTAACCTTTTTCTTTGTGCCGGAAAGCTTCAGTTTCAGGGATTTGCCTTTTAACAGTGTCGCACTCGTCTGGCTGAGCGAAACCTTCGCCGACGCGCACGCGCCTCCCGGAACACTCAGCAGCAAAAGCAGCAGAACTGTCAGCAGCCATGCTTTTCTCACACGTCTCATATCCGCCCTCATTTTCCTTTTCCGTTTTCCTCCCACAATGCCGACTGCATCTATACCTTTTATTCGACAAATACATCGCGTTCTTCGCCCATTGACTACGCTCTATGCCCTTTATCCAAAAGCCAAAAGCCACGCCACGAGCTGAACCTGACAATTCCAAACCTGTCCGCACCCGGACTCTATTGAATCCCAGTCCGTCCGCAGCCAGAGACTCCGCTCACAGCCAGTCTCTGCTCCCTGCAGTTCTATCCTCATTTCACCAGGCGGATAATATAGCCCACCGTCGTACCGGACATATTGACCGTAGCCGCCGGTCCAAAAGAATCAAACACAAACTTGCCGCCTGTATAGCCTCCGATCGCGCCGTTTCTGCCGCTGTCGTACCACAGCCCGTCTCCGGCGTAGACATTCGTGTGCTGATACTCGACCCAGGTACAGATATCGCCCGGCAGCAGATTCCCCTCCGCGAGCAGCTGGCTCGGCGTCTTGTACACCTCAATGATCTCACAGTGCCGGAGCAGCTGTTCCTTCACATCCCCGCGGTACTGGATCCCTCCGCCGACCAAGCCCCAGAAATTCTTCGAATTGATGATTCCGAGCTCGCGCAGGCCCCAGCGCGGCAGCAGCGCACAGTTGCAGTAGATGATTCCCTTCGACTGTACATTTTTTACCGCTGCGCTCCACGTGCTCTTCGCGGAGCTGTTCGAGTAGCTCCAGACAAGCCCGGCTGCCTTGTCGCTCTTTACCTGATCCGAGTACTTCTGGAGCACGTTTAAAAATTTGCGCGCCAGGGCGGACTCTCCTGCGGCTGAGACCGCAGCCGTCTCCTTTTCCTTCACTGTGATCTTGCAGTAGACGGTCTTCGTCCCGTCGAGCCTGCGCGCCGCGATGACGGCGGAACCGGCCTTCTTCGCAGTCACCTTTCCGTTCAGCACCGTGACTACAGAGGTGTCCGAGCTCCCCCACGCCACACGGGTGTTATCCGCGGTGGTCGCCTTGAGCGTGCCGCTCTGGCCGACCGCAAGGGTCAGCGCCGACTCATCCAGCGCGATGGAAGCCGCGCTGGCCGTCTTCTTTTTCGCCTTCACCTGCAGCTTGCAGGTCGCTTTTTTCCCGCTTCCGTCCTTCGCCTTCGCGGTGATCGTCGCCGTGCCCGGCCCAACCGCCTTCAGCTTCCCCTTCGCGCTGACCGTCACGACGGACGGGTCGCTGGAGCTCCAGGCAACTGCCCGGTTATTCGCATTCGTCGGCTTCACGGTCGCCTTCAGGGTATAGGTCTTCCCCTCGGTGATCGTCACCTTTTTCTGGTTCAGCTTGACACTGGTGACAAGCTGCTTTACCGTGACTTTGCAGCGGTACTTCACGCCGTCCACCTTCGCGGTGATCACAGCGGTTCCTTTCTTCTTCGCCGTCACTTTTCCCTTTTTATTTACAGTGGCCACAGACTTTTTCGAGCTGCTCCACTTCACCGTGCTCTCTGTGCCGCTCACCGAAAGCTGTGCAGTCTTTCCGCTGAACAGCGTAAGCTGCGTCTTGCTCAGCGCCGTCTCCGGCTCTGCGGATACGGTCATCGTCATCACCGCCAACGCCACAAGCAGTGCCAGCAGCGTAAATATGCGTTTTACTCGTCCGTCTTCTCTCATTTGCATTTACTCCTTCCGCTCCGATTGATTGCAATTTTGTTTCAATTATACACTGAATTTATTCCACATGCAACCTATATTTTACATTTTTGTTAAATTTTTGTTACAGAAATGCTGGCTCAACCAGGACGCCATGCAAGCCTCCACGACCTGTCTTCCCATTTTTTTGCATAATTGAATTGTAAAATCGAGTAGGAGGCGGTGATTAGCCGCCGTCCTCTCACACCACCGTGCATACCGTCCGGTACACGGCGGTTTCAATAGTTGACGCGCAGAGACTGATAGGCAATGGCTAAATCATA
>JAETOO010000026.1 GCA_021771715.1 Oscillospiraceae bacterium | reverse complement strand
CTCCTCTTTCTCCCGAAAAATCATCCGAAACAGGCTGTCTTTATACTTGCGGTTGATCATTCCATTCGTCATACCATTCCTCCTTCATTTTACTACAGGAACCTGTTCTGTGCAACTATTCTATCACAGCTTCTTTGATAGTCAACATATCATTTATTAAACATTTATTATATTTATATAATAAACCACATTTTATATGTTGCTTTTTGTTTTTCAAATTGTTCCGAAAAAATTACAGACTGAACTCAGCGACATCCAGTCAACACCATCTCTATTTTTCACACCAGCCTGCTTTCCAGACAATTCCGTTCACGTGCCTGTAAAGCCTGGTTCCCATGCAATACCAGCGCAAAAAAAGCCCCGAAACACAGCACCTCCAATGCCGTATTCCGGGGCAGCCAGTTTTTAAATACACGCGCGCTATTTTAGCATCCGATCCGTATGATATTCACCGAGTGCGGCCGCAGTGTGATCTGCATTCCCTGCCGGTACGTGCCGAGCTCTTCGTGCTCGATCGCGACCTCCTCGTGGTCTACATCGTTGTAGGACTCTGTGCTGTTCCCGCTGATGTAATCCAGCGTCACCGCTCCGCAGCCCGGCAGATCCAGCGTGAGCGTCTGCGTCTCGCCGGCGTCCTTATTGACCGCCGCGACCGCATAGCCTGCGCGGTCACTGAAGGAAGTCACAAGCACGTCCAGAAGCTCCACCTCTGTCTTCTCGCCGGAGGCCGCCCGGAGCAGCTTCACCGGATTCTCCTCCTCCCAGGTGTCGAGCACCACATCGCCCAGATAGTTCACGTACAGGTCAAATACGTGGTACGTGCTGCGCAGCACGATACCGTCCTTGTGCGTGCAGATGCAGCCGCGCGTGTTGACGATCGGCGCGAAGTTCGCCATGCCGACGATATCGCAGTTGCGGTTGCACATATTCAGGAAGCACGCTGTGAAGACGGCGTCCGCCATCGTGTACTTCGTATTGTCATCGTTCTCGTCGCGCGGGTACAGGTACTCCTCCTTCGTCAGACCCTGCTGGTCGACGTCCATAATCATCGGGTGATACCACTGGCGCAGGTTCCACTCGTCGAACGCGATCCGGATCTGTTTCTCGAGTCCCATCGCCTCGAGCAGGCCGCGCACCTTGCGCACGGAATGGCCGATATCCGCGGTGTACGCCATCGACGCCTCGTAGTCTGCGTAGTCATTCGTCTCGTGAATCGGATCCCAGTACTCGTGAATCGACATCCAGTCCAGGTACTTCCCGCAGTTTTTCAGCAGATTGACGTTCCAGTCGATATCCGTCAGCGCGGCGGCGGAGAGCTCCGTGGACGGGTCCACGCGCTTCATCATCTTCGCGGCCTCACATGTCAGCATGCCCCACTGCTCGGGCGTCTTCGAGCCCATCTCCCAGGAGCCGTAGTTCTCGTTGCCGACGCTCCAGTATTTTACACGGTGCGGCTCGGTGTACCCGTTCGCGATCCGCCACTTTGCGTAGCGCCCCTCCGAGGGCAGGTTGCAGTACTCGACCCAGTCGCTCATCTCCTCTGCGGTGCCCGTTCCCGCGTTCGTGCAGATATACGGCTCACAGCCCAGCTTCCGACACAGCCGGATGTACTCGTCCGTTCCGAACGTGTTCGGTTCCTCCACGCGCCACGCCTTGTCAAAATGCGGGATCCGCTCTTTGCCGACGCCCTCCTTCCAGTGGTACGCCGAGACAAAGCAGCCGCCCGGCCAGCGCAGGACGGGGACCTTGATCCGCCTCATCGCCTCCAGCACGTCCGTCCGAAAGCCCTCCTCGTCCGAGAGGGGATTGCCCGGATCGTACACTCCGCCGTAGATCTGACGGTGGAAGTGCTCAATAAAATGTCCGTAAATCATCGGATCTCTTTTCCCGAGGACGCGCCCCGGCTCTGCATGTAGTTTCATCTTGTGTCCTCCTGTAAAATAAAAATATATGATCAGCTTGACCGCCGTTTTCCGTGCGCTGCTTTGCACATCGCTCAATTCGGCAGGTATGCTTTTTCGTATTCTCATCATAGCTGAAATTCTGCCGACCTCAGCTCATCATTCTTCCTGCAAACCTCTCTGCATCACAACTACCGTGTACGCTCCGTTGTCCGCCTCAACCCCGGTCTCCGCAAACCCGTTTTTCTTCCAGAATGATTCGCTCTGCGGATTGCCCTTCGCGTACCCCAGGCGAATAAACTCATAGCCAAGACTCCGGATATAGCAGGCGCACTCGCTCACGATCCTGGAGCCGATTCCCTGCCCCTGCTTCTCCCGGGCCATCATAAACAGGCCGATAAACGACGTACGCGCATCCGGATAGTTCAAAATCAGATCCATGACGGCGATCAGCCGCCCGTCCTCAAAAAAGCCGACATAAAACTTGTCCTCCCCAGTCGTTCCCGGCGGAAGCGCCTCCATATCCTTCCGGATGCTCTCCCTTGTCACGAACGGCGGACAATACTGATAAAACAGGGGATTTCCCACCGATAGCTCATAAATTCTGTCAATGTCGCTCTCTGTCATCCTGCGCACGTTGTATTGCGAGGACAAACCTGTCACATTCATCTGCACACCTCCG
Organism: Oscillospiraceae bacterium; assembly: GCA_021771715.1. Classification (GTDB taxonomy): domain Bacteria; phylum Bacillota; class Clostridia; order Lachnospirales; family Lachnospiraceae; genus Choladousia. The sequence continues at coordinate 40,583 of JAETOO010000026.1, read as the reverse complement.
GCTCTCACCTCTTGTCTCCCTCCATTATACTTACAAACTGCAAAAAAGTACAGACGGAATCTCCGCCTGTACTACATCATCCCCGCCAACGCCACGCTCACCGCAATTCCAGCGAAGGACGCGATGAGTGCGCCAAGCAGCGTGTGGCGGGTCTTTTTGATTTGGGCTGTCATGAAATAGACGCTCATCGTGTAGAAGATCGTCTCCGTGCAGCACATCATCAGCGAGGCGATCATTCCGATCCGGGAGTCGGGGCCGTGCTCCTTGAAAAGGTCCAGCAGCAGCCCGGTCGCCGCGCTCGAGGAGAACATGCGCAGAATCGTGAGCGGGACGAGCGGCGCAGGGAACAGGTCGCCGCCCAGAAAGCTCCCGATCAGGGAGCCCACAAAATCGAGAAAGCCGGATGCGCGCAGCACCCCCGTCGCCACCATCAGCCCGATCAGCGTGGGGACGAGCCGCACCACCGTCTCAAGCCCCTCCTTGGCCCCGCGGACAAAGCTGTCATAGACCGGAACCTTCGCCAGAAGTCCATAGCCCACAATGTAGAGAATCAGAAACGGAATCATAAACCGGGAGATATAGAGAAGAAACTGCATACGCGGCCGCCCTTGTCTTTATCCTTACCAATAAATATGCGCGGACAAATCCCCGTAGAACCTGGCCTGCGGCCTGGCAAACATCCGTCATGCCATGTCCTGTATCAAAAGCCCCAAACAGCTGCCTTGCCGCCATATCCTGCACTTCGTCTGTATCTGTACTCCGGTCTGTTCCCTTCGCCCTTATCTGCCTCCGATCTTGCCCTGCAGCAGCAGCTCGATGTTCTCTGCCACCTCCTCAAACGCAACTGTGCACCCCGGCGCTATGACGGGACGGATCTCGTACAGCAGCGGGCCCGCATAGCCTGCCGTAAGCAGCAGATCCAGCAGCTCCCGCCATCGGTTGATCCCTCTGCCCGGAAGGTCATGCCGCTCGTCGACAAAATCATAGTCCGACACATGCAGCGAGACAGGGCAATGTCCGCGCGCAAGCATCGCCCGGAGAAATGCGACATTGTCCTCCGCCAGCGAGTGATTCGTGTCAAACACAAAAGACGCTCCTGTCTCCTCCAGCAGCTCTGCCATCTCCTCCGACCGGTTGCCCAGACAGGTCCGCGGCAGATTCTCAAGGCCGAGCGTCACGCCGCACTCCCGGGCCGTCTCGTTCAGCCGTCTCAGATTCTCCTTCGCCGTCCGAAGCCGCCTGCTCCGGTCCTCATCGGCGATCGGCTCGAAGCTCGGATGGATCACTGCCACCGAAATCCCCGCACTCCCGGCCGCCCGAAGCAGCGCCTCATCGTCCCGCAGCGCCTCCGCGGCACTCTCGCCCGACAGATCCCACCGCTCTGAGAAGGGGAGATGTATGCTCCAGATCCTCATGCCCAGCGTCCCGCAGTACTCCTGCAGTCTCCTCGCCGTCTCACCCTCATTCAGATGATACCGCTCAAAATAGTCCTCGTGAGAGAAGGACAGCTCCACGCACGCGAACCCGCGGCTGCTCACCTTTCTCAAGATCTCCGTCTCCGCTCCGATGGCCTCTCCCCGCTCATTCTTAAAAAAACTCAGCGACATCCCCTTTTTCCACGGATACATACACATTTCCACCTTTCTCCGGACTCCTACTTGCTCACCGAGTCCAGCTGTCCCTCTATAATATACCTTTGCAGCACAATATACAATACGATCACCGGCAAAAGTGCGACCGCACACATCGCGCACGCCAGCGGCACATTCTGCACAGAGCCGGCGGCCGTGTAGAAGGCTTTCCGCACCACCATGATCACCGTCGCCTTGCTGCCGTCTGTCAGCAGATAGGTCGGCATCGCGAAGCTGTTCCAGGTGCCCACCGCGATCATGATCAGACGCGTCACTGTGATCGGCTTGAGCTGGGGCAGGATAATCCGGAAAAAGGTTCCGAGCACGCCGGCGCCGTCTATCGCCGCCGCCTCATCCAGCTCCTTGGGGATCGAGATGATAAACGACGTGTAGAAAAACATCGTGCCTGACATGCCGAGCGCCGCCGCCTGCAGGGACAGCGCCCAGATCTTGTTGATCATCCCGAACCGGACCATCAGGGAGTACGTACCTACCAGAAGAGACAGACTCGGAATCATCATCACGCAGATGTTGAACGTCCGCAGCGCCGACGAAAGCCTGCCCCCGGCCCGCGCGAGTCCGTAGGCCGCCAGTCCGCCCAGAATAATCTCCAGCGCACAGACCTCCACCACATGGATCGTCGAATTTTTAAACCCGTTCCACAGCGCGGAATTTGTAAAGGCTGAGAGATAATTGTCCAGCGTCACCTGCTCAGGCAGATAGAGCCTGGGCGACAGGTCTGTCAAATAGCGGAACGACTGATTCACCAGCACGTAGATCGGCAGCAGATAGAGAAGCACCAGAAACGCTGCCACCACATAGACGCCCACTCCGGCCTTTTTTGTATGAAGCATCGCGCGCTTTTTCTCCATCAGTATTCCACCTCCTTGCTTCTCAGGTACTGATTGATCGGAACCGCCACCACAAATATGATCAGGAACAGGGCAACTCCGACAGCAGCCGAGTAGCCTGCCTTCTCATCGCTGAAATACAACAGCGAGATGTAGTACGACAGAGAGAGGGACTTCCGGTTTGGCCCGCCGTTTGTCAGCGTGACGATGATATCGTACAGCTTCAGCCCGCCGATCAGATTCGTGATCACCGCCGTCGTGATCGCCGGCATCAGAAGCGGCAGCTCCACCTGGAAAAAGATCTGGCGCTTCTTCGCCCCGTCCAGCAGTGCCGCCTCCTTGTACATCTTCGGTATATTCTGAAGCCCGGCCAGATAGATCAGCATACAGAAGCCCATCGCCTGCCAGCTGTTGATCAGTGTGATAATCAGAACCGACCGCACGCCCGTCTTCATCCAGTAGATGCTCTCAATCCCGAACAGATTCAGCAAATTGTTCAGGACGCCGTTGTCAAAATTAAAAATGTAGTACTGGATCGCGCCCATGATCACGCCGGAAATCATGATCGGCATATACAGAATCAGGCGGATCACATTGCGCCCCTTGAATTGCTTGTTCACAAAGATTGCCGCCGAGAGCCCGAAAATATTCTGCAGCAGTGTGCTTCCAAAACCGTACACAAAGGTATTCAAGGTCGAGGTCCGGAATACCTTGTCGGAGAAAATCGACAGATAGTTATCCAGCCCTATGAATTTCATTTTCTGGGAATACCCGTTCCACTTAAAAAAGGAGACGCGCAGCGCATTTCCCAGCGGAACGATCATAAACATAAATATCAGTAAAAACGCGGGAATCGTAAGAGACAGCAAAATTCGTTTTCTTCTCTTCTCCATCGTGAGCGCTCCTTTCCGCGATACAATCAGGGTGCCGCAAAACTGCCGGTATACAATCCCTCTGGTACGTGCCAGTGATTGTAGCGTTGCTGCATTTTGCGGCACCCTGAATTTCCCGGGCCTGCTCAGTCTCTCTCTGCGGCGATTCATGCGCCCCATTCCCCCAAGACGTCAGGCCCGAATGCTACTGTTTATTCTTCCTGTGCAGCCTCGTACAGGTCTACGTAGTTCTCCTTCAGATAGTCGATGACCTCCTGCTTCGTGTCATCTGACTGATCCTCGCAGAACATCCCGGCCGCGTTCTGGAAGATTCCCCACATTCCGGACGGCATGTACTTGCGATCCCAGAGGTTATCGTAGAATACCTCCGGATAGTGAGACTCCATCTCCTCCATCATGTTCATTCCGTATGATTTTGTCGTCTCAGACGGAAGCGTGCTGATCTCGCCTGCTGCCACGTTAATTCCGTCCGCGTTTTCTGCCACATAGCTCAGGAATGCCTTGCAGACCTCCATCTCCTCTGTGTCCTTCCAGATACCAAACGAAGCGCCCTCGCCGATACCGCAGAAGCGTGCTCCGTCTGCCTGGCTCGCGCAGATCGGGATCATCCCCATCGTCACGTCCGGATTCTGTGCAACTACCGCTGCCTGGAAAGAGGTGCCGATGCCGACGACAAACGCACACTCATTCTTTGCGCAGCGCTCAATGACATCCGCCTGCTTGATCGTGCCGCAGTCCTCATACAGATAGCCATTGTCGAACCAGGTCTGCAGATAATCCAGAATCGTCCGGAAATTCTCCCAGTCCCAGGTACCGTTCAGCATCGCCTCGTTATCGTTGAACATCTCGCCCTCATAGCTGAGCCAGGAACCGTTTGCATTCGCCAGCGCACCCGCGGAGGTGAAATAGTTCGCAACCGGAACATAGCCTGCCTCCTTGATCTTGTCACATGCGGCATTGAAATCCTCCCAGGTCTCGATCGCCCACGGATCTACCCCCGCTGCTTCACAGACGTCCATGTTCACGGCTGTCCCGAGGCAGGAGCCCGTCGTCATCAGGGTATAGAGCGCACCGTCTGTGTCCTGGATAACGCCCAGCGCCGCCTTGTTCAAATCTGCTGCCCACGCTTCGCCGCTCAGGTCGGTCAGGTACTCCTTGTAGCGGATCAGGGACCATCCGTGCGTCTCGAAAATGTCCGGCAGATCATTCGCAGCCATACGGGTCTTCATCGTGCTCTCGTAGTCATCTCCGTACTCATCCAGTGTGACCGTCACGCCTGTCTCGCCCTCGAAGCCTGCAATGACCTCCTTGTAGGCCGCCAGAGTCTCACCCGACAGATACGTGGCGATCTCTATGGTCTTGCCGCCAAAATCTGCTGCCTCCGAAGCTGCCGCTCCGCTTGCCGATGCCAGCACCGTGCAGGCCGTCAGACACATTGCCGTTACCTGTTTCATCCCAATACGTTTCTTCATTAGATTATCCTCCTTTATTTTAAGGCAGATTTTTCTGCCCTGTTCACATCATTAAAATTCAAATACTGCGCTGTCATACGCGACGTGATATCCCTTTGGCTCCTCCGCCACGCAGATCTTCTGATGTGTAAAATCTCCATAATGAGCAAAGTGGCTCAGAATCACCGTCGTTTTCCCATCAATACAGCCCATATCTGTCAACCGCATCGTCGTCTCGTCGACTGCGGTAAAACCCATGTGTCCCTGTCTCCAGTCGCGGATCAATCCGGTGCAGTCCAGACTCACACAGTCCAAATGTTTCCCCCGCAGGTATTCCCAGGTATGTTCCGGGAAAATTCCCGTGTCATGGGCGTACAGAATGCTCTTTTCGCCCTTCTCGATCAGATACAGCAGTGACTGTTCCGGCGGATTGTGGTCCGCGGCGAGCGCCGTCACCCGATATCCGTCCACTGTCGTGCAGTGCTCAAACGGTACCAGAACATGAAATTCCAGAAAGTCCTCCGCGTTTTCATACTGGCGCACGGTCTCCTCAAAAATTCTGCCCACAGTCGGATTGCCGTACACCTGCAGCTTCCAGTCTCCCGTCCCCTCAGCGTAGTTCGAGCTTCTCATGCACAGATCGTGCGGAAAAAAATGGTCATGGTGGCTGTGCGTGACCAGCAGACTCCTGATCCGTCCAAGCTCCAGGCCCTGCCTCTGCACATGTTCACACGTATCCGGCGGAAAATCGAGCAGCAGCGTGTCGTCGATTTTAGCCTGATTCCTCGTCCGCACGTTTTTTCCTCCATATTGTTTTGCCAGCATACAGGCTCTGCAACCACAGAACAGCGCCGGCCATGCCTCCGATCCGGAGGTCCCATAATAAGTAATTTTCATCGTATCACGTCCATATTTTCATTTTATATGTTGTTTTCCTGCGTTTCCCGTTTTTTCTTCAACGTCTGTTCATCATTCGTTATTTTGTCAATTACTTCCCAGTTTTTCGCTGCGAATCCTCTGTTTTTTCGCTGTTTTTCCGTTTTTTCATATTTCGTTATTGTTATTTATATCATATTCTGTTATAAATATATAGAATACTTTGTTGTTAATTTTTCATGTTTTGTTGTTAGAGCATGTCTCAACAGCACTTGCACCAGGCCGGGCAGCACAATTTTCGGAATCTCTTCGCCCGATCGGGGCGGTAAGGAGCAGGGGGATCACATGGGATTAAAGAATATCAGCTATTTCAGACAAAACGATTCGACCAGAGAGACCATCCACATTCTGGACTACGGGTACCATCAGACGACACACGGCCGCCACTCCACACAGAAGATTGTGGATCACTACGTACTGCACTTTATTGTGAGCGGAAAGGGCACGTATACCATTCACGATACCACGTACCACCTCGGGCTGAATGACTGCTTTCTCCTCATTCCAAACGTTCCGCTCAAATACCAGTCCGATCCAAAAGAGCCCTGGGTCTATTACTGGGTCGGGTTTTCCGGGAGCGATGCCCTGGAGTTCATGCGCCTGTGCGGCCTGAGCTACCAGACACCCACTCTGCACTATGAACCGATCACTGCGCTGACCTCCTACATTCAGCCTATGATCCTCCCCGACACTTCCAATATCTCTGACAGCTACACCGCTCTTGGCACCTTCTATCTTCTGTGCTCCAGGCTCATCGCACACGGCAGCACAAAACCGCTCTCCCGAAAGGAAAACTACGTCTACCAGGCGATCTCGCTGATCCAGGATTCTTACTATAAAGATATTACCGTACAAAATATCGCCGATGCCGTCGGCCTGGAGCGCACCTATCTGTACCGGATCTTCCGCGAGATCATCGGTGTCTCCATGCAAAAATACATTGCCGCGCTTCGCTTCAAACGGGCGTGCTATTTCCTCGAGAGCTCGGATCTGTCTTACTCGGAGATCGCGTACTACAGCGGCTACCAGTCCGAACAGTACTTCAGCATGGTCTTCAAGCAGAAGGCCGGCTGCTCGCCCTCCGCCTACCGGAAACAGGCAAAGCAGGAGCCGCCGCCCCAGAGCCTCTAAGCGCAAGAAAAAGGGTGCCGCAAAATCGCCGGCAGCTACAGCTACTGACACGCGATCAATCGCACAGATGTCAGTCTCTGTAGAGCTGTCCTGCTTTGCAGCACCCAGATTCCCATCACTTCTGTTTCGCTCTGAGACACGTTTCCACTGAGGTCACTTGCCTCTGAGACGTCTTCCCTTTGAAGCCGTTTACTTCCGGGATTTCTTCTTTTTTCTTCCGATCAGCAGAATCACAATGATTACAACCGCCGCCGCGACAAATCCGATCACATACGGGAGGATCGGTGTCTCATCGCCGGTCTGCACGGAACCGTTCTCTGCCGCACCGCCGCCGCCATTCGACGAAGAGCCGCCGAAGCCGCCGACCCCGCCGCCGATGTTGTTGCCGTCCTCGTGCAGGATCGTGTTCCAGTTCGCGCTCGACGATGCGGAGTATACGGAGTTCAGAAGGATGCTCTGGATCTCCGTCTTCTCCTGCGTAAACGCCGCGGTCGCATTGACCACGCGGATGTCATAGCCGAACTCCTTCCCCGCTTTTACAACGTTGCCGTCCTTGTCTACCTCGGCGACATAGATCTTCGCCTCCGACGCAGAGCCCAGGTTCAGCGTCAGCTTCAGCGTGATCTCGCTCTTGCCCTCGAGCTTGAGCGGAATCGGGTCCGCGTAGAGCGTCGTGAACTCCGGATCCTTGAACAGTCCCGCATAGAAGGTCGCGTTCACCGCCTTCTGCGACGTGCCCTGATATACCTTCTTCGTCAGGTACAGCGTCACCTTGGAGACCCTTGTCTTGTTCGTAATAGTAACATTCTTCGCGTCACCTGCGCCCAGTGTCACCGACGGCTGATCGACCGTGATCGAATAGCCGAACGCTGCTTCGTCCGTGATCCGCTTTCCGTTCTCATCCACCTCGGCGATGTAGTACGTCACATCCTTCGTGCCCGAGAGGAGGATCCGACGCTTCGCGGATGCCTGCGAGCTGTTCTCCAGCTTCAGCGCCACCACGGTCGGCGTGTCGCTGTAATCTGCCTTCCGGTAGATGCCTGCGTAGAAGGTCTTGGACGCATTGTCCGCCTCGCCGGAAGATTTCTGCAGCTTCTTTGTGAGCGTCAGAGTCGCCGTATTGCGGTAGCCGCGCGGCAGGCTGCTGTACGCATTCCGGATCACAGCCTGCTGGCTCGTGGACGACATCGTCACCTTGCCGCCGTTCGTGTACAGGATCTTGCACGACTGTCCCAGCGGATCCTTCGAGGTGAGGATGTTGCCGTACTGGTCTGTCTCAGTCAGATAGTACGTCGCCCCGCCCGTCAGATTTTCAAATGCCGCCGTTCCGCTCAGGCCGCCCACTGTGATCTTCTTGACATCGCTGACCTTGTGCCTGCGGGCGGAATCCGAGTACAGCGCCGCATAAAATGTATAGCGCCCTTCTGCCGCATACGTGCCTGCGGCTGTGTCGCGCGCGTACACCGGGGCATCGTCATTGTAGACCTGCTTCACCGCAGTCAGCTTGTAGGAGGTGGTCTTCACCGGGGTATTCTGCATCACGACCTCGGTCATCCTTCCGTCCTCCACCGTAAACGCGACGTCTGCCGTGTTCGCGTAGCCTGACGGCGCTGTGATTTCGCGCAGGACGTAGGAACCCGCCGCGAGCTTGTTTTCCCACACGGTCTCCGCTCCGCCCGACACAAACACGTCCGTCTGCGCCCCGGTCTCTGTATTTCTCACGATCAGGCTCGCTCCGGAAAGCAGCGCCCCGGAAGCGCCGTCCTCCAGACGGAACTTCACAACCGTGGCATTGATCTGATCCTGAATCCGGGCGGTCACCGGTGTATTGTCACACGTCACCCTGACCTGCCGCCCGGTCTGTCCCTGCTCGGTCGGATACGTGATTGCATACACGAAATCCGGATCGTCTGTCCGAAGCGCCGTGCCGTTCGCGTCCGTCTGCGCCAGGTAGAAGATCTGCTCCGCGGCCGTCACCTTCACCTGCGCCGTCACAGTCATCGTGGACGCATTGTTCATCGCGATCGCAACCGGGCTCGCGAGCGCCTTCTCTGTGTACGCCTCATCCTTGTACAGCATCGCGTAAAACGTGTCCGCCGATTGCCTCGGCGTGCCGTCGTGATTCTTCACATCCATCTGGAACTGCACATTTTTCAGATAGCTGAAGTCGGACGGATAGCTCGTGTAGACAATATCCACAGTCGCATCTGCGCCTGCGCTTACCGCCGCATACGCCCCTGCCGTCTCGCTTGTCTGGCCTGCCAGCAGCAGCCGGAAGCTGTTCTCCGCCGGGATCGCCTCTCCGAACGCATCGGTCAGAGCCACATAGTATTCCGTGCCATCCGACACGCCGCCAAACACAGCCTCAGTCGTCGCGCTGCCGCCCTGCGCATACGTCAGCAGCTTCGGCTCGCTGACTCTCGTGTAGACGCCGGAACCGTCCTGATCCTTTGTCAATGTGAACAGCGCCGCATACAGCTCCATATCCTGCTCCGCCGTCAGCGTCACGCGGTCAGCATTCGCCGGACTGCCAAAGCTCGACTGTGCTTTCACCTTGATCGTCCTGGCATCGGCAGCCAGCTTCGTGTTCGTGACCACAAGCTCTACGGACCCTGTCTGTGAAGCGCTTATCGTAAATTCCTGATCCTCCGCAACCTGATAGCCATCAGGCGCCTTTACCTCCGACAGATAGTATATGCCGGGCTGCAGACCGAAGATGCCAACCTCCTGCCCGTTGAACGGAATACAGTACGCCGGATAGCTGCTCCCGTCGTTCGCTGTGCTCCGGATGATCTTCTTCGCACTGTCTTTGATCACGAACTCCGCGCCACTAAGCAGTCCCTGCACACCCGGGTCCGCATCCTTGAGCACAATCGTCACCTGCGCCTGCTTCTGGAGCAGAATTTTCAGAGTTCCGGCCCCGCTGTTCCCTTCGTACAGTCCGCTGACCGATCCCAACACAAGCTTTCCGGCCTGATCCACCTGGAAATAAATCCTGGACGGAGCCGCATAGGCCGCCGCGTCCGCCTGCGCGCTGATCTGCGTCGGTACCTTTGTCACCTCAAGGTAATAATTTCCTCCGTACTGCAGCGATACGGCAGCTCCCGCGGGATCATTCTCTCTGATCTCGGCCACCTGGTCGCCCTTTTTATACTTTGCCTTCCCGGTATCGTCGAGAATCAACCCTGCCGCATAAATCGCAGCCGCGCCGTCACGCTCAAACTGAGCCGCCGCATCCGCCGCATCTGCAAAGCTCACATTCAGGGACGTCCCCGTCTCCGAATACCACATCAGGCTTCTCGCCATCAGCAGCTCGCTCTCATCGACCGCGAGCTCCTCCGCAGTCAGCTCACCTTCCTCAACTGACAGCTCACTCTCTTCTCCGGTCGTCTCGTCCGTGGTCAGCTCACTCTCTACTGCAGACAGCTCGCTCTGCGCCGGATCTGTCTCAGTTTCCGACTCCGTCTCCTTCGGTATCTCGTCGACGACCTCCGTCTCTATCTTGATTCCATTCTCGACAACCGAACCGTCTTCTCCGAATTTCTCCGTATCCGTCTCAGCTTCTGACTCGGACCCTGCCTCGGCTGTCCCGCCGTCTTCCGCTGACTCCGGCGTCTTCTCCGTCTCGTCGTTCTCTGCTGGCTCCGACGTCTCATCCGTCTCGCCGCTCTCTGCTGACTCCGGCGTCTTCTCCGTCTCGTCGTTCTCTGCTGGCTCCGACGCTTTCTCTGTCTCGGCTGCCTCCGTTATCTTCTCCACCTCAGCTGTCGGAACGCCGTCGATATATCCGATCCGCATCAGATCCTTCACGCCGTCTGCCACCGTGATTTGCTTCGCGTACACAGCTCCGGCGAGATCTGACTTTACATTTACCGTTGCCTTTGGCGCCAGATACGTGCCCTGCAGGCCGCTGCCCGACGACAGATTCACGGTTCCCTCAAATGGCTTATAGGTATCTCCGTCGAGATACGCGAAATTGTAGAGGATGTCACCCGGCTGCGATGCCTTTTCATAGGCTACAGCCTTCCCCTTATTGACCATCTCGTACCCGGTGAAGTCAAGGGTCTGATCCTTCTTCGCCGCGATCACATTCACCACATAATACTGATCCGTAACATCAATGACCTTGTCCTTGAATGCTTTGGTGAGCTGCTCGGTATCCAGCTTTCCCTTCTCATCCGCATAGAGATTGAGCACCTCCACCATCGACGTCGATTTGCCGTCCGCGAGTGTCAGGGACAGCTCGGCAAGGCCCTCGACGAGCGCCGTCCCCTCCGTCTCATCGACAAGCCAGGACGCATCCAGCGACTCCTCCAGCTCCTCCGGCAGCGACATCTCATCCGCCACAAACAGATAGGAGAGCACCTTCTTCAGCTTTCCTACGAGAAAATCGTCGTCAATCTTTTTTCCGCCATTGACCCGCTCTGAGCGCTCCGTCTCTTTCTCCTGCGTTTCCGCAGCCTTCTCCGTCGCCGCCTGCGATTCACTCTGCTGCGCACCCTGCGTCTGCGGCTCGCTCTGCTGCGAAGACTGTGCCTGTGACTCACTCTGCTGCGCACCCTGCGTCTGCGGCTCGCTCTGCTGCGAAGACTGCGCCTGTGACTCACTCTGCTGCGCACCCTGCGTCTGCGGCTCGCTCTGCTGCGAAGACTGCGCCTGTGACTCACTCTGCTGCGCACCCTGCGTCTGCGGCTCGCTCGATTGCGCCGGTGTCTCGCTCTGCTGCGTCTGCGGCTCGCTCGACTGTGCCGGTGTCTCGCTCTGCTGCGCGGCCTGTGTCTGCGGCTCACTCTGCTGCGGCGCCGGCGTCTCACTCTGCGGTGCCGATGTCTGCGGCTCCGCCTGTGCGGCCGGTTCTGCCGATGCCTCCGGCTCCGCCTGCGCGGCCGGTTCTGCCTGTGCCTCCGGCTCCGCCTGCATCGACTGCGACTCGACCTGCTGCTCCTGTGCCACAGCCTCCTCTGCGAGCCCTGTCACCGCACATTGCTGCAGCAGCAATGCCGCCGTCAAAAACGCGGCTCCGATTCTTCTGATTCTTCTCTTCATATGGCTCCCCTCTTTTCTTTCTTCCACAACAGGCTGCCGGATTGTCCCCTCCGCGAGCCTGTCCATCTCCCCGCGCGCCGTGCGACCGACGCACGCGTACCATCTCACATATCATCTCAGAATCAGTATAATACAATCTGCTTCCAACGTAAACAAGGAGTTTCTTAAAAAGTTCTTGCGTTTCTGTAACCGATAAAATAATTCCGCGAAAGCTTATGACCCTCGCGGCAGTCGCCGAATACCCATGCAAGCATGGCTACTTGGCTCGTTGCTCGCGGGAATAAAAGGAAGAGAGCGTTGCAAAATGCAGCAATTTTACAACACTCTCTTTAATCCTCTCCAACCGCCAAAAGCAGTTGGCAGTCAATCGTTTTTACTTCGTCCCGAATATCCGGTCTCCTGCATCGCCCAGGCCCGGTACGATGTAGCCGTGGTCATTCAAATGCTCATCCAGCGCGCCGATGTACAGGTCTACGTCCGGGTGTGCCTCGGTCATGGCCTTGACTCCCTCCGGAGCGGCAATGATGCACATGAAGTGGATGTTCTTCACACCCTTGTCCTTCAGCAGCTGGATCGCGGCGATCGAGGAGCCGCCTGTCGCCAGCATCGGGTCCACGACGAATACCTCTCTCTCATTCGAGTCCGCCGGGAGTTTGCAGTAGTACTCTACCGGCTTCAGCGTCTCCGGGTCGCGGTACAGGCCGATGTGCCCCACCTTCGCCGCGGGGATCATCGCGAGCATGCCGTCGACCATGCCAAGACCTGCACGCAAGATCGGCACAACTGCAAGCTTTTTACCGCTGAGCTCTTTCACTGTAGTCTTGCAGATCGGAGTCTCGATCTCCACATCTCTCAGCTTCAGATCCCGTGTCGCCTCGTAGCACATGTACATCGCGATCTCGCCGATCAGCGCCCGGAAATCCCGGGAGCCCGTCTCTTTTCTTCTGATCAAACCGATTTTATGCTGGATCAGAGGGTGATCCATGATTACTACTTTCTGCATAGCTGCCTCCTGTGTATTTTGAATTTTTGATATCCGTTTCCAAGCTTCCTCATCTGCAAATCCGCGTTTACCGACCAGACCTCTGCAATCGATCTTCATTTACCGATCTCCGTTTAACGGTCAGCCTTCTGCGGCCGATCTTCATTTACCGGCCACACTTCTGCAGCCGATCTTCATTTACCGGCCAGACTCTTCAGCTGATCCGCATCAGTCCTCGTCGATCATGCGGACTCTGCGCGCATGGCGCTCCGCCCCGGAAAACGGCGTGTCCAGAAATGTGTCGACGATCTTGAGCGCCAGCCCTGTCCCGGTCACACGCGCACCCATCGCCAGGATATTCGCGTCATTGTGCAGCCGCGTCGCCTCTGCGCTGAAACAGTCTCCGCAGACTGCAGCGCGGATCCCCTTGTAGCGGTTCGCCGTGATCGAAATCCCGATGCCCGTCCCGCAGATCAGGATTCCTCTGTCGCATCTGCCCTCAAGGATCTCCTTTACCACCTTCTTCGAGTACACCGGATAATCAACCGAGTCCTCCGAGTACGTCCCACAGTCTACATATTCGAGTCCGCGCTCCTCCAGATGCTTCTTCACTTCCTGCATCAGACCGTACCCGGCCTGATCACACCCCAGTGCTAACATAGCAATTCCTCCTCGTTTAATTTTATTACCAGCTTTCCAATCAGAGCCTCCAGCTCTGTAAAGCACCTTCCATAGTCTGCCAGGGGGCCTCCGTAGGGGTCAAAGACCTCCTCCTTCTCCCCGACATATTCGTTCAACACCGGAATCAGCAGCGAATACTCCTCGCCAAATTCCGTCCGTATCTTCTGTTTCACACCCTCGCTCATCGCAAGCACCAGCGTCCGATCCTCAAAATCCTCCCGCACCAGCGGCTCGCTCCTGTGCTCCTTCATCGTCAGCCCATTGCTGACCAGAATCGCCTCCGCCTTGGGATTGATCGGCTCCGGGAAGAGGACCACCACGCCCTTCGACGTAATCGCCAGCTCCTCCAGTAAAAACTTGCTCTCCAAAATTGCCTCCGCCATCGGAGCGACGGCTGTATCACTGCTGCTCACAAATATCAGTCTGTCGTATTTTTTCACCGTTTCTGCTCCTCGCTGTCTGCCTTTGCTACACCTGGATTATCTGGTGCCCGGCTGCCTTGATCAGGCGGTTCATGATCGCCTGCCCCATCTGCGGTGTCTCAAAAGACTCCGAATAAATCACCGCGATATCTGACTCGTCAAACTCCCGCAGCAGTCCAAACAGATGCTGCGCAATCGTAATCTCGTCCTCTCTCGTGCCGACGGACCGCACATCACCCTCCTTATAATATAGAAGGGACTCGTCCGTGCCGATCACCCCGGCCTTTCTCCCTCGTGCGAGCTGCTCGTGCACGAGGCTGTTGATCTTCTCCCTGACGCGCTCCGCCGGGCCCTCCACAATGATCAGCTCAGCCTTTGGCGCATAGTGGCGGTACTTCATGCCCGGCGCCTTTGGCCGGATCTTCGAGTCCGCAGCAATCAGGCCGCGGTCCAGCTCGACGCTTCCCAGCACGCCCCGCAGCATTTCCAGGCTGATATACCCGGGCCGCAGGACAGTAGGCACCTCCTCCGTCAGATCAATAATCGTCGACTCGAGGCCGATGTCCGCATCGCCGCCGTCTATAATCATGTCAATCTTCCCGCTCAGATCCTCCACGACATGGCTCGCCCGTGTCGTGCTCGGACGCCCCGAAGTGTTCGCACTCGGCGCTGCGATATAGCCGCCCGCCGCCCGGATCAGCGCACGCGCGATCGGATGGCTCGGCATGCGGATCGCGACCGTCGCAAGCCCGCCGGTCGTCGCCCGCGGTACAAGCTCCGATTTGTTCAGAATCATCGTCAGCGGCCCCGGCCAGAACGCGTCTGCCAGAAGCTTTGCCGCCGGCGGCAGCCCCTCTGTGATCGCCTCAATCGCATCCCAGTCCGCAATGTGTACAATCAGCGGGTTGTCCGAGGGTCTTCCCTTTGCAGCGTAAATCTTTGCGGACGCCTCCGCATCCAGCGCGTTCCCGCCCAGGCCATAGACCGTCTCCGTCGGAAATGCGACCAGCCCGCCTTTCTTCAGTATTTCCCCGCCACGCCGGATCGCATCCAAATCAAGCCCATCCCGCATGTCCTCATATATCGTGTCCATCATCCATCCTGCCTTTCCAACCCCGTATAGTATAGCACCTTGAGCCGGATTTTGAAACTGTTTTCTATCCGATTCCGCATTTTCCTGATTTTCCGGTGTTCAAACCGCGCGCTTTGTGGTAAAATCAGGCTATCTAAAGGAAAACGGAGG
Organism: Oscillospiraceae bacterium; assembly: GCA_021771715.1. Lineage (GTDB taxonomy): Bacteria > Bacillota > Clostridia > Lachnospirales > Lachnospiraceae > Choladousia. The sequence continues at coordinate 25,316 of JAETOO010000026.1, read as the reverse complement.
CAATCATGGAAAACGAAAAGACAATCACAAACGAAGAACTCATGACCGCCGAGGCTCCTGTGGCCGAGGCAAACGTACCCGCAGCCGAGGCTCCGGCAGCGGAAGCTCCGGCAAGCGAGGCTGCGACAGCGGCAGAAGCCCCGGCAAGCGACGCTGAGACAGCAGAAGCTCCTGAAACAGTTCCAGCTGAGACTCCAGAAGCAGCGGCTCCGGCTGAAGCTCCGGCAGCGGCTCCCGCCGAGCCGGTAGAGACGATGGCCGACTACGAGGATGCGATCACCGCGTCGCTCAAGCCGATCCACGAGGGCGACATCATGACCGGCACCGTGATCGGTGTGTCGGAAGACACGGTGACGCTCGATTTCGGCTCCTTCACGGACGGCATCATCCGTCTCGAGGACGCGAGCGACGATCCGAACTTCACCTTCAATGACATTCAGATCGGACAGGAAATCTCCGCCACAGTCATCCGCCGCGACGACGGCGAGGGACACATCCGTCTCTCGATGAAGGAGGCTGCAGCTGTCCTCGGCTGGGAGCGCCTCGTGCAGCTGCTGAACGACCAGTCCAACATCCAGGTCAAGGTCAGCGAGGCCGTCAAGAGCGGCGTCGTGGCATACGTCGAGGGAATCCGCGGATTCATCCCTGCCTCAAAGCTGGCGCTCACCTATGTAGAAAATCTGGACGAGTACGTCGGCAAGGAGCTCGAGGTCCGCGTCATCACGGCTGACCCGGAGGCCAAGAAGCTCGTCCTCTCCGCGAGAGATATCCTGCGCGAGAAGGAAGCCGAGGAGCGCAAGCAGCGCGTCTCAAACGTCGAGGTCGGCCTCGTCACAGAGGGCAAGGTCGAATCCCTGATGCCGTACGGCGCATTTGTACGCCTGAGCAATGGCCTGAGCGGACTTGTACACGTCTCCCAGATCAGCCAGCAGCGCATCAAGCATCCGAACGTCGTGCTCAAGGAAGGCCAGACCGTAAAGGTCAAGGTCATCGCGATCAAGGAGGGCAAAATCAGCCTCAGCATGAAGGCGCTCGAGGATGTCGCGGCTGCCGAGGTCGAGGAGGAGACCTTCGAGCTGCCAAAGGCGGAGGAGGCAACCACCTCGCTCGCATCGCTGTTCAAGAATATCAAGCTGTGACATCTATCCGTCATCGTATCCTGAACCTTCAGAAATCCTGGCGGCATAAACTGGAAAGATGATGGTTATTTGTCTCATAATAATGATTACGCCACGGCATCACCTTGAAGTGCCGTGGCGTAATCTTAGAATTCCAAACTATCGGCATTTAGAAGGAAGTACTTCATTCCCATAATTACAAAACCTTCATCATTTCTCCACGGTTTCTGGCTGCCCTGATTTACCACAAAAAAATGTTGAACAACAGAAAGGATTTCCCACACCTGCGAATGCCGGTAATCACTTTCATCATCCCATTATCTTTTCGCTCAATTAGCTGCTGCAGGTAAGCGTCTCTTTGAATCTCCATCGTTGCATTCCCTGTTTCTGTGCATCTGCACGTTTTTATGTAATGCTATAGCTAAAGTATGTATCCGTTCCGCCACCGGGCAGATTTGGAACTTTCACCCGTCAGAAACATGCGCCGCCGGGAATGAAAAAAGACTGCAGCCATAAGAGATATACTCCCTTTGGCTGCAGCCTTTTTTCTCATTTTATAAGTCGTACTTCACAATATCCATCTTCACCCGCCCATTCGCGAAGAACGAGATCCCGTCTGCGCTCTGCTCGGTGTTCAGCACAGCCGACATGACCTGCTCGCCGTCGTTGATGAAGACCTCGACGCTGAAGCGGTCCAGGATGATCCGCATGCGGAGCTCCTCGCGGTTGCCGCGCACCAGGCAGCGGCGCTGGTGGATGATGGCTCTGCGGGAGCCGGAGAATTTGCGGTCAATCTTGAGGATCGACTCTGCGGGGCGGAAGCTGAGCGAGGTGTGATACTGCTCATCCTGCGCAAAGCGGATCGCGAACTTCTGATACAGCTGCTCCTCCTCCGGGCGGATAGTCAGCTCGATGTCCACGCGGCGGCCGCTGATCCCGTCGAGGCTCATGGTGTCCGTCACCGTGACGTCCCGGTACTCGACCTTGTTCCTGCGCATCGCGTCCAGCTCCTGCAGCGGGCGCTGGTACAGCCGTCCGTCTCTGACGGAGAGCTCACGCGGCAAACTCATCTGGCCGAACCACTTCGGATGGCTCGTCCGGAAGCTGCACGTATCCCAGTTCTGCAGCCAGCCGATCATGACCCGGCGCCCGTCCGGCGTCACCACCGTCTGCGGCGCGTAGAAGTCTATGCCGTAGTCAATCGCCTGATTGTACTGCTCCGTGAACGTGTCCGTCGCCTCATCGTACGTCCCGATCAAGCATAAGGTTCCGTTGCCGTTGTGGTACTCGAAGCCCTGCGGCAGCATATCCTGCGGGCTCGTGAGCAGCACGCCCTTCCCGTCCAGCTCAAAGAAATCCGGGCACTCCCACATTTTTCCGTAGCGGTCCCGGTTCGCCGCCAAAACCTTGGAGAACTTCCAGTCGAAGCCGTCCGGGCTGGTGAACAGGAGGATCTGGCCGCTTCCGTCCGCCGGGCGGTTGCCTGTCACACAACAGTAGGTGCCGTCCGATTTTCTCCACACCTTCGGATCACGGAAATCCGTCCGGCTGCAGCCCTCCGGCAGATCATCACTGGTCAGCACCGGATTTTTCTCATACTTCTCATAGTCGACCCCGTCGCCTACCGCAAGGCATTGCTGCTGAATGTCGCGGACTCCGCCGTTCGCCAGCCGCTCCTGCAGCACGCTCGTATACATGAGCAGATGTCTGCCGTCCGGCAGCTCGATCGCGCTTCCCGAGAAGCATCCGTCCCGGTCATACCACTCGTCCGGCGCCAGAGCAGCCGGAAGGAACTCCCAGTGCAGCAGATCCTCGCTGACCGCGTGTCCCCAGTGCATCGGCCCCCAGACTGTGTCATACGGATAATACTGGTAAAACATGTGATATTTTCCACCATAGTAGGAGAACCCGTTCGGATCATTCATCCAACCGGTGCGCGCGGACAAGTGAAAGTCCGGCCGCTCCTCCTTCGTAACCATTTTCTCAGAGGCCTCCTCGTATTTGCGGGCCTCCCGCAGTGTCTGACTGTTCATCTCCATCCTCCTGTTTCCTGTGATCCTTCTTGCGGCGCAAACCGCTCCTCCTGTCCATCATACCCATTTCGTGTTCTATCGTCAAGAATAATCCTCTCTACTCCGTCCAGATTGCCGCGTCCCGCACCTCCAGAGTTCCGTCCGACACGCCCGGAAGCGGCCTTTGCTGAGTAGGACGAACCATCCTGAGAAAAAATCTCCGGATCGATCAGACCCTCTGCGTACAGCTCATGCATCCACTCGGGCGCTTCGCCTGCATCATGAGACCAAAACAGGGAAAGGAGTGTTCACCCGTTCTCCTTCCCCTGTTATTTTCTGTTAATCTCTGTTATTTCTATTCTTCCATAACTGCTGCTGAAAAAAACACTTTCCTATCAGACACCTGATTTTATCCGGCACTTGATATGGAAACTTGATGTTACATCTCCTAAATGCCCTATCCTCAGACAGGGCATCGCAGCTTGTTTTGCTTCCTCAGTCCGTCCCTTCCTCGGCCAGACGGCGCACATTTTCCAGGTACTGCTGGGCAGCTTTCTCAGCCGCCTCAAACACGCCGTTCAGCCGCAGGGCCGCCTCGGCGATGGAGCCTGCCTGTCCCAGCAGGATTCTCCTGTCCTTCAGCTGCTCCTCCATCTCCTCTACCTGGGCGCGCAGCTTCTCATTCTCCCTGGTCTCCTCCAGCAGCAGCTCCAGCAGCTCGGCCCGGCTGAGCTTTCTCAATTCACGATCTGTCATCTTTTTTCCATCCTTCTGCTCTGCGCTCTGTTCTATCATGCTCCGGCGCAAAATCTCTTAAAAGTTATTTGCAACACTTTCTATATTATAACGCGCTCCCGCGGGAAAAGCAACTACGGATGCCTCACATCTCCGGCCGGAAAAGAATCGCCGGAACAGATCGGCGCACGGCCTGATCTCTCCCGGCGAATGATTTTAATCGGTTCCTTATTTCTCCTGTACCTCGAGGATGCCCATCGGACATGCCTTTGCGCAGATGCCGCATGCGATACACTTTGTCGTGACCGGGGACTCCGGAGCCTTGACCATGACGCCCATCGGGCAGACCTCCACGCACTTGCCGCAGCCTGTGCAGAGCTTCTTGTCGATCATGTACACGCCCTTCGCGTTCTGCTTGATCGCGCCGTACTCGCAGGTCCGCGCGCACTTGCCGCACTGGATACAGGTGTTCGTCTTGACCTCGCCGTTCTTCTCCACGATCTGGATGCAGGACTTGTCCGGGTCGAATACCTTGTAGAACGCCTCAGAGCACGCCTGTACGCAGGCAAGACAGGCCATACAGCCTTTCTTATCTGTTACCACTAATTTCTTCATATGTATACCTCCGCTTTTTTGTCACGCGCCAACCGCCGGCGCTGCTCCTGCATGCCCCGATGCGGAGCCCTCATGACTTTTTTTCTCTCTTAGTTTACCATCTCGCACCCGACAAGTCAATTTCCATTCGCTCATTCTTCGACAAAACAGTCACCAAAAAAATATTCTGAGACCCTCTTACAGATCCCAGAATATTTTCACTGTATGATACGTTCTGTTTTTCTGCGCCGAATGTCCTGCTGGTGCTCAGCACAGATCCTTGAGCATCAGGTGCTCCCCAATGCCGTCTGTGAGCGCGTTCGGGATCATGCCGACCTCGTAGTAGCCGTTCCTCTTGTAGAACTCGAAGGCGCGGACGTTGAAGTCGCTGACCGTCAGGGAGGCTTTTCTCCTGCCGTCGCTTCTCCCCATCTCCTCGAACTGGCGCAGCATCCAGGCGCCTACGCCCTGGCCGCGGAATTCCTTTTTCACGCACAGCAGCGCGAGGTAGTGGAACTCGTTGGTGAATCCGTTCCGGCTGACCACCATCAATCCGGCGCGCTCACCGCGGGCTGTCACTGCAAAATACAGCTTCCCCCTGCCGTCGTCCGGAAAGTACGAGCGGATGTAATCCTCCGTCCGGTAGCCCTTCTGAAAGTAGCGTTCATACAGAACGGAATCTCTCGCTATCTCGTCGCACAGACGGATATCCTTATAATAACCCTGTCTCAGATGCAATTCCATGCGCATTCTCCTTATCGCAGCCCTGATGCTGCAGTCCTCTGCGGCTTTCCTTTATACGAGCCCTGTCTCGACTAAAATTTTCTGCGCGTTCCCCTTACGCCAGCAGTCCTGCTCCGACGGAAGTTCTATACGCATTTCCTTATACCAGCTCGGACCAGTTCGCCGGGTAGGAGATGTACACGTAGCGCGCGTAGTCCGGTGTCTGGAAGTGGATATGGCTTCCCTTCGGGATGTAGATGATATCTCCCGCGCCTCCGGAGACGACTCTTCCGTCGATCTCGATCTCCAGGTGACCCTCCAGGACGATGTCGTACTCATCATAGGTGAGCGTCCACTCGAAGCTGGTGTGATCCAGCTCCATGACACCGCAGCCCATGTTCGGCGCTTCCTCCAGCGTCACGACGTCCTTGAGCGCCACGCCCTTCTGCTCAAACGGCTCGCACTTCACTGTGGAGGTCTTGATTCCGATGATCCCGCTCGAATCGACGTGTTTCTCGAACCCGCAGTCCGGCTTCGTCTGCTCCTTCGCGGCCGCCTCCACCACCTTTGTGATAATCTCACGAATCAATTCTTCACTAATATTCATAGCTGCTGTCCTTTCCTATCGATCCGCGTTTCCTACTTCGCCGAACGGATCTTCTCGAGAAGCTTCGGGGAGAGAAGGTTCGCAACGATCAGAGCTGTGATACCAGCTACCAGCTTGCCGATGATAACCGGCGTCACCATCTGCTGGTTCACGCCTGCGGTAAAGCCGAGGTGATCGCCAAATACGAATGCTGCGGAAACTGCGAATGCCACGTTGAGCAGCTTGCCCTTCGCGTCCATCTCACCCATAATATTGAACATTGCGATGTTGTTTGCCAGGTTTGCAACCATACCAGCGGATGCCTGCTCATTGATGCCGAGCGCGCCGCCGAGCTTCTTCAGAACGCCGCCGAAGGTGCGGGTGATCCACTCTACCATCGGGAACGCGCCGATCAGCACGATACCGATCTGGCCGCAGGTCAGAAGACCACTGTTAAGAGGAGTCATACCTGCCTCATCCGGAGTCGCCATCACGTCGAACAGCGGGAACATGATGCCTGTGATCTGCTCAAATACCGCGATCGCGGTGAGCGCTGTGATCACGATCGTCACGCCTGTACCGAACACGTTGAAGCCGCTGATCATCTTCGCCGGTGCGAACCACAGTCCGACCACGATCAGGCCTGCGATGATGATAACCGGGATCAGGTTTACCAGGATACGGCCGATACCGATCTTGTACGGGGTCAGCACGTTCATAGCGAGACCGCCGACGATACAGCCGATCGGGATGGTGATCATACCTGCCAGCACACCTGCGCCGAGGTAGGATCTGTCTTCCTTGGAAATGATGCCGAGTGCCACCGGGATCGTGAACACGATCGTCGGTCCCATCATGGTTCCGAGAATCAGTCCTGCAAAGTTACCGATCGTCTCGTCTGCTGCCAGCTCCATTGCCAGCGGATAGCCGCCCATGTCGCACGCGAGCAGCGTCGTCGCGAACATCGAGGAGTCTGCTCCGACCAGGGTGTAGATCGGCTTGATGATCGGTCCGAGCACGGTCGCGAGCACCGGAGCCGCCGCAACGACACCGGCCATCGACAGAGCCAGAGGTCCGATTGCGTTGAAGCCATCTTCAAACTTTTCCCCATAACCTAATTTGTTTCCGCGGATCTTGTCGATTGCTCCCACAAGCATGAAGATCATCATAATCATCATGATCACAGAGTTAATGGACAGATTCTGCACCCATGCTGAAATACTCTCTGTAAAAACGCTCATATTCTCTCCTTCCCCCGGCCTCCTTTTCGCGGAATGCTGCCGGGCCTCTGTTTTTGTTCCGAATCAATATTGTTTTATAACAGCGACTCGAACAGCTTCTTCGCCGGACGCGGGATGACGGTCGTGCCCACAAGCAGGTCACTGCCGCGGGATGCGGCATCCACCGCCGCCCTGACGGCCCCCACATCGCCGGTCAGGGTCACGTACCCCTTGCCTCCGATCGCGAAACCGATATGTACCTCCATCAGAGTCACATTTGCTGCCTTTGCGGCCTTGTCTGCCGCCGTGATCGCCGATGCGACGGAATAAAATTCCAGGACGCCGACCGCTCCGTACTCCGGCACCTGCGTCGTCCCGCTCATCGCCGGGATCAGCGACGGGTGTACGTTCGGGAGCATCAGTGTGTCCACAACACACTCACCGCCCCGCAACATGCCCTCCCTCATGGAGGCCCGCACATCTCCTGTGTCGCCTCCGATCAGGATCATAAACTTGCCGGGGCACACGGTGGAGGAGCGGAGCAGCTCGATCTGTGCCGCCTTGACCATATAATCACAGGTCTCAATCCCCCTTGCGATACTGTTCAGCTCAACCATGCCAATCGCCAGACTCATTTGCTCACTCCTTTCTGCACCTGATGCGCACGCCCTTGTCGGTGACCTCCTCCACAACCCCATCCACGCTCGAATGGAGGTTCACGGAGAGTCCCTCCGCGGCCGCCGCCAGCAATTCACCCTTGCCTACGGTCTCCCCCGCCTGCTTCACGGCCACCGACGGCTTGCCGATGTGCTGCGAGAACGGGAGGAACACCGCGTCTGGCACAAGCTCCACACATTCCTTCGGGTGCTTTCCGTAATATTTGTTCAGATCCAGCCGCGACACGAGGCGGTTGGTCGGCGTCTTGCGGTCATCCACGAACGCCCGCGCCTCCGCCTTCGGATTCTTCGGGACCTGGATACCGCGCCTGCGGAACTCACCCTTTAAGTAGTCATTCACCTTTCTCGGGGAGAGGCCCATCGGGCAGGCGAACATCTCGCACACGCCGCAGCTGCAGCAGTTCGCCGCATCGCCGAACATCGCCAGATACTCCTCGTTGTCCGTCACGGACTGCTCCCGCCAGAAGCCTCTCATGATCAGGTTCGGCCTGATCTGATGTCCGATCAGATAGCGCGGGCAGAGGTCCGTGCACATCCTGCACTGGATGCAGGCACTTCTGGTCTGCCGCCTGATCGTGTCCATCGGAAGTGCTGCCTTCCGGAACAGATAATGCTCCTTCGGAAGCACCATGATATTTCCTGTTGTCTTTGTGACAACCGCCTGCTCCATCGCGCTGCGGTCTGTCAGCTGCTTTCCCATCATCGGGCCGCCGAGAATTAACGCGTAATCCTCAATCAATGGCCCTGCGGCCTTCACGCACTCCAGCACCGGCGTGCCCACAGGCACATGCAGAAGTAAGGTGCGCTGCACCTCACCGACCACCGAGAGGTATTTGTCCGTCACCGGTCTGCCCTCCAGCGCGTCCGCGATGTTCAGCACCGTGCCGACATTGTCCACGACACAGCCCACATCCGACGGAAGTCCGCGCTCCGGCACACACTGCCCGGTCACCTGCTGGATCAGCGTCTGCTCATCCCCGGCCGGATAGAAGTAACCCAGCCCGAAGATTTCCACATGGCTGCCTGTTTTTTTCACTGCCGCCTCCAGTGCGGCGATCTCCTCCTCGTACTTTGCCTTGAGGGCGATCACGCTTCTGGACGCTCCCAGCGCATCCGCGATCACCGGAATGGTCCGGATGATCCGCTCTGCCTGGGTACGGCACAGGTACTTATCCGTCTCGATCAGCGGCTCACATTCCGCAGCATTCACGATAAAGCACTGTACCTTTGTATTCAGCTTTACGTGGGTCGGAAAGCCGGCGCCCCCTGCGCCCACGATTCCTGCTGCTTTTACGATCTCTACAAGGTTCATAAGCGACCTCTTTTCTAGCTGCTCATGGCAGCGGCTAATCAAGGACAGACCGATCAATCTCCAGATCGTCCACGATTCCCACCACCGTCGCATCTACAGGAATAGAATTGTCCCCGGCAGCACTCCTCGCAGAGCTGCCGCCTACTACGATCACCGTCTCTCCTACGCCGGCCCCGATCGTATCTGCGGCAACCAGAGGTGACTTATCCGCAGTTTCATCCAGTACATCGATCGGCTTCACCAGAAGGAGTTTCAGCCCCGAGAGCTTCTCTTCCTTTCTGGTTGCCCAGATCGTTCCAATCACCTTTGCGACCTGCATTCTTTTTCTCCTTATCTCTGATTCTTCCAGCGGACATCCTCGCCCGCCGGAATTTTTTCACTTCCCGGACAGCTGCACCGCCGGAATTTTCGCTTTCCGGCATCTACGCCTACTTCCGGACGATCCGGATATTTCTCGCGGACGCGGCATCTCTTGCGAGCGCCGTCACAATATTCCGCTCCGTGACACAGATGACCTTCACGTTGTCCCTGTTGGCCTCTATGACGTCACGCTCCGTAATCACCTTTTTCGAGAAGGTCATCTCCTTCTCCGGCTCAGCCTCGCTGCCGCCATCGTGCTCAGCGCTGCAAGGTCCGCACGGTGCTGCCGCCTTGTCCTTTGCAGCTCCTCCTGCCGCAGCCTCGCACTGCGCCGCTCCCTCTGTGGTCTGGGCTGCCTCCTTCAGAATGCAGTCCTCCAGCTGGGCGAGCGGACAAATCCTGAGTCCCCAGGAAACCAGGCGGTCCAGCTTTGTCTGTAACATGCACTGGAACGACCCGGGCTTCCGAACCGGATAACGGCTGAGCTCAACCTCCTCCACCGGGACGAACAGCTTCTTCCCCATCAGCAGCGCCTTTGCCACCAGGGAGGTATACGGGGTGTCCGTGATCCCCGACGCAATCTTGCACATGGCGTCGGTCGTCAGGTTGAACAGCACCACCACCTCGACCTGATCCAGATCCACCTGATAGTCCTGCAGCAGTGCGCAGGACGTCTGGTAGCACTCCCGGATCCGGCTGCTCTCGAGCACCTCATGGCAGTGGCAGCCGTGCTCCTGCGTCAGAATCAGAAGACCCGGAAGCTGCCAATCCACAGCCGGCTGCGGCGTCCCCCCGCTCGCCGTCACAGTCTCGCCGGCCTCGGCCAGCTTCTGTGCGACGCGGGCGACAATCTGCTCCAGCAGTTCCTTATTTTCCACGCCCTCTCCTTTCTTCTGAATTACCTTTCAGAAAGGATGCAATTCATCGCGATCCCCGCAGGCGTCACCAGAAACGGGTTCGCCGGCCTCACGGTGCGGATCCCGGTGACCTTCTCGAAAACGCCCTCGATCCCGGTCAGGCACGTCGTCCCGCCGCACAGATAGATCGTGTCAATCTGCGACGGATCGATGTACTTTCTGACGATCGTTGCCATCTTCTCAATCACCGGCCGCACAACCGGCAGAATCTCCTTGTGTCTGGCATAGTCCTGCTTGATCGCCTCTGCTTCCGCAAACGATATATGATAGTTGCCTGCCAGCACCAGCGACAGATGCGTGCCTCCGGTCGGTTCATCCTCGATCTGGACGACCTTCCCGTCATGAAAAATCGCAAGCCCTGTCGTGCCTCCTCCGATGTCGACCACCACCCCGTCCGAAATCCGGTAAATCGAGTTGGCCGCCGTCGGCTCGTCGAGCACATTTGTCACCTCAAACCCGGCAGACTCCGCCACATAGCGGTGTGTCTGAACGCTGGACTCCGTCCCGGCCGGCATCGCGATTGCACAGTCGACCAGCTCCGTATCCAGCCGCTCCTCCAGCCGTTCCTTCAGCTCCCGCACGATCCGGCAGGCGCCGCTGTAGTCCACCACAACGCCGTCCCTCAGGACATCCGCCGCCTTCTTCTCGCAGGCCACCGGCTGATTGTCCTCGTCCAGCACGACCAGGACGATGTATGCCGTTCCAAGGTCCAGACCTGTTTTGAGCCGCTTTGTGTGGGGGCGGTTCTCCTTCTCGGACGCCTCCACCAGGCTCATGTATTCATTGACACGCTGCAAATCCATCATACACAGCTCCTTTAAATCGTATCGAATTTATTTCATCCGGCCGATGCCCTCGCCGTCGACCCTGCGGATAATCCGCCCAAGTGTAAAGCCCTCCACACCTGCCGCGTTCGCCTCGTCGAAGTCGATATGCATCCTGCACGCAAAATTTTTGCTGACGCGGACGATCACATCCTTAAATATCACCGGGCGCTCCGTGAACACCTCCACCGCCACGCGGTCCTTATCCTTCAGGTTCAGTCTGCGGGAATCCGCCTCCGTCACATGGATATGGCTGCGCGCGATGATCACGCCCTCCTTCACCTCAAGCGACCCGCACGGCCCCTCGATCGTAATGGATCCGGAGCCTGCCAGATCTCCGGACTCGCGCAGCGGCGCCTTCACGCCGAGCGCCACACAGTCGCTCTTTGAGAGCTCCACCTGCGTCGCACTGCGGACCGGCCCCAAAACCGCCACGCGCTCCATCGTCCGCTTCGGGCCGATGAGTCTGACACGCTGGTCTGAGAGATACTGTCCCGGCTGGGACAGGGGACGCACCTGATTCAGTTTCGTGCCCTTCCCGAACAGCACCTCCACATCCTCCTGTGTCAGATGCACATGCTTGGCAGATACCTCGATCTCCACGAAGCCCGCCATATGGACGGCATCCATAACCGCCGTTACAAGATCCTTCATCTGCTTCCTCCGCGCCGGTATCTCATCCGGCCTGATACAGTCCTGCCAGATATCTGCACATCATGATGTGCAGCGCGCTGGACAGTCGGTTCAATTCCTCAATAATATCTCCGCGCGCAAACGTCTTTCCCGTATGGAATGCGACGCACGCCGCCACCTCTGTCTCGCGGATGTCCGTCCGCAGCTTATTCAAAAGCGCGTACTCCACGCCCATCGAGTAGTCCGGCAGAACCATCTGTTTGACGTTGTAAAACTTCATCGGGTTGTGCGACTGCTCCCGAAGCTCGGCGTGTGTCAGCCCGATCGTCGTCTCCGGACACAGTTCCTCGTCGAGCACGTCGCAGCGCATCATCTCCCGCAAATGCTTCAGGATATCACTCAGCTCCTCGATCAGCTTCCCGCTGCCGCCCTGTGCCTGGATCATCGCCTGGGCCAGGACGACGGACGCCTGCAGGGCATCCAGTTTGCCGCGGAACAGGATTCTCGGATGATCCTTGCACACCAGCTTGTTTCCGAACAGCTGTGTCATGTGCTCCGGCTTCTCATAGTAAAATGCACCGGTCTCATAGTCTACATACTTCGGCTTCGGCACGGAGGCCTGCTCCTGTGGCTGCCCCGGTATCTGTACCTCTTCCGGCGGCGGCACCTTCGTAGCCACCACCTTCCGGGGAGTCGACGGCGGAGCCGCGTCCGCCGCCTGGGGCTGATCCGTTCTGACCGGAGCTTTCAGCTGATGGGTGTAGGTGTAGCCGCCTTCCTTCTCGAAGCGGATCTTCCGCTGCTGAAGGTATTCCCTTGCAGCCGGGGTCAGGATCTTCCCCTCCGGGATGATATAGACCTCCGGCTGACTGCTCCGAAGCTCATAGCGAAGGATTTCTTCCGTGATTGCTTTCACGATCTATCACCCCTCCCGTCGTCTCTGTCGAATCGCTCGTCTTATTTGTCCAGTGACGGAAGAATGAACTCTACTTCCTCGTGCGGCCTCGGGATCACATGCACGGAGATCAGCTCTCCTACGCGCTCTGCCGCCGCTGCCCCGGCATCCGTCGCAGCCTTCACTGCTCCGACATCGCCGCGCACCATCGTCGTCACGAGTCCGCCGCCTACGTGTACCTTGCCGATCAGGGTGACGTTTGCCGCCTTAACCATCGCATCCGCTGCCTCAATGGAAGCGACCAGTCCCTTTGTCTCAATCATTCCAAGTGCCTGTGTAACAGCCATATTCTACCTCTTTTCTGCGCCTGTTGCGCCTGTTCTTGATCATTTTTCCTGCATCCGCATCCCCGGCCGCCGGTTCTTTTTCCTTCATCCAGGATACCGGTCCCGGTTCCGCAATCAGGATGCAGACACTTTTTTACACCTATTTCAAGGTCGGCAGGATAAACTCTACCTCCTCGTGCGGTCTCGGGATCACATGCACGGAGATCAGCTCTCCTACGCGCTCTGCCGCCGCCGCTCCGGCATCCGTCGCAGCCTTCACTGCTCCGACATCGCCGCGCACCATCGTCGTCACGAGTCCGCCGCCCACATGTACCTTTCCGATCAGCGTCACGTTCGCTGCCTTCACCATCGCATCCGCTGCCTCAATGGAAGCGACCAGTCCCTTTGTCTCAATCATTCCAAGTGCCTGTGTAACAGCCATGATATACTCCCTTCCGCGTGATTAGAAATTTTTCAGCTTTGCGATCACGCTCTTTACAATCTCATCAATATCTATCTCGCTCAGATCCACACTGTTCTTGCAGACGCCGTCGCTGCAGTCCGGGATCTCCGCGCGGATCTCATCGAGCTCCTTGCGCCCGTACGCGACGTACCGCAGATTCAGCAGCTGCATCGGCCCGACATTCTCCGAGGTCGCGCTCCCGCCGACTGCTCCGCAGCCCAAGGTCAATGCCGGTTGCAGGTTCGTGGTAGCTCCGATGCCGCCCAGTGCGCTCGGCGTGTTGACCATGATACGCGACGCCGGAACGCGCTTTGCAAAGTAATCTACGATCTTCTCATCCTTCGTGTGCATCGAGAACGTATGGCCCGCTCCCTCGTAGTGAAGGATCGTGCACACCTTGTCGCAGACGTCCATATAGTCCGTTCCGGTGTAGAATGCCAGGATCGGTCCGAGCTTCTCGTTCGAGTACGGATGGCCGCGCCCTACGCCGGTCTCCTTTGCCACGAGAACTCTCGCGTCCTTCGGCACACGGTCCAGATGCGCCAGCTCCGCGATCGTGCGAACGCTCTTGCCGACAATCTCCGGGTTCATCGTGCCGTTAGCCCGCAGGATAAAGCGTCCGAGCTGATCCCGCTCATTCTCATCCAGGAAGTACGCTCCCTGCCGCTCCATCTCCGCCTGAACGGCCGCCGCCATGTCCTCATCGCAGATGATTGACTGCTCCGAGGCACAGATCGTGCCGTTGTCGAACGTCTCGGAATCCATGATCCGCTTCACTGCCAGCGGCAGATCGCAAGTCTTTTCCAGGTACGCCGGGCCGTTGCCCGGTCCCACACCGATCGCCGGTGTCCCGGAGGAGTACGCTGCCTTCACCATCGCAGAGCCGCCGGTCGCGAGGATCAGCGCGATATCTCTGTGATGCATCAGGGAGCTGGTCGCCTCCATCGTCGGGATGCTGATACAGGATACGAGGTTCTCATTCGCGCCAGCCTCCGCGATCGCCTGCCGGATCACCTTGACGGTCTCCAGGATGCAGCGAAGTGCGGTCGGGTGCGGGGAGAATACAATCGCATTCCCGGATTTAATCGCTATTTCCGCCTTGTAGAGGGCGGTCGAGGTCGGGTTGGTCGACGGGATCAGTCCGGCAATGACGCCCACCGGAACCGCGATCACGCGAAGTCCCTTCTCCTCATCTCTTCTGAGCTCGCCGATCGTCTTCATATCCTTGATATGCTCATACACGCCGCGGCTCGCAAACACATTTTTGATAATCTTGTCGTCCACAACACCGAAACCGGTGTCTTCCTGAGCCATCTGAGCAAGACGCTTTGCATTGCGCACACCTGCGTCCGCGATTGACTTGACGATCCGATCTACCTGTGCCTGATCCATGCGGGTCAGCTCCTGCTGGGCTTCCTTCGCGGACTCCACCAGCTCGCGGACCTCCTGCATAGACATCAGATCTTTGTCTATCAATTTCATAATGGCTTATCTCCTTACCCTGTACTGGTCGGCTGCCGCCCGGGTCCCGCCCAGGCGCGCCCTTACTGCACGTCAGCCTTGCGCCAGAAAATCGACAATTCTCTCGAGAAGCTCCTGTTTCTTGGCAAAGCGGATTTCTTTTCTCGTCATCGTGTTGACCCCGATCCTCCGCGCCACATCCCGCAGCCTGGCAACCGACATCCCGGAGAGTTCTTCGAGCGTGTAGGTGACGCGCGCCGCTGCCGGGGATGCTTCCGCAGCGGATGTCTCCTCCGCGGGCGCTTCCTCTATCGGTGTCTCCGTCACGGCCTCCGCTTCGAAGTTTTCCGCTTCTGATTTCTTACCCTCAGAATCTTCCTCCGCAGTTGCCGGTTCCGGTTCCTCCGCCTCAGATCTCTCCTCCGCAGGTGCTTCTTCTATCGACATCTCCGCTTTCGGTTCCTCTGCCTCAGATTTCTCCTCCGCGGACGCTTCTTCTATCGGTGTCTCTGCCCCGCCTGCATCCTCCGGTGCTTCCGGCGGCCCAGGCTCCTGCGGCCTCCCGCCGCCGGGCCTTCGATCCGGCTCCGGCTCCAGGATCGGCTCGAGCTCCTCGTGTGGTCTCGGGATCACATGGACAGCGATCAGCTCTCCCACCCGCTCGGCTGCTGCTGCTCCGGCATCTGTCGCTGCTTTCACGGCGCCCACGTCCCCGCGGACCATGACGGTCACCAGACCGCCGCCGATCTGCTCCTTGCATGTAAGGGTCACATTTGCAGCCTTGATCATGGCATCGGCTGCCTCGATGGCAGCCACGAGGCCACGGGTCTCAATCATGCCTAAAGCTTTCATACGATAAAGCCTCCGTTTTCCTCCGATTACTCGATCGGGCGGTCAGCGACGGATTCAACTGCTGCTGCGAACGCGTCGCAGGCAGACTTACATGCAGACTGGCTTCCGGTCAGAAGTGCTCCGCCGAAGTTCGTCTCAGATGGCGGCGCGTAGAGCACGCAGCACTTAACGTCTGCTGCCTTGAGCGCTGCATCGACCGCGTACATTGCCTCGAGCGGCGGTGCGATCAGGTATGCGATCGCCTCGCCCTCTGCGATTCCGCAGCCCGCAGACAGGTAGGAGCCTGTTCTGGAAATGCAGTGTGCGTAGTAGCACACGGAATCATCGTCATTCGCCGACACGAAATGGCACACATTCTCGATCATGTCAACCGCAGCTTCCAGGCCTGCCTTCGCCTCTGCCGGGTTCGGAGCTGCCAGGATGCCGATGATCTCGCCCGCGAGCGCCGTGTTCGCGTTCGCTGCTCCGCCGTAAAAGCTCTTCGCATATACGACCTCACAGTCGGCCTTCTTCGTCGCCTCGTCGAGCGCCGTGTATGTCACATCATCGCAGTCCGCAGTAATCAGCGCCAGAGACTTCTGGTCCGGTCTCAGATTCAGCTGCTTCGCCAGATCCGCAGATACGTTCGGGATCAGTCTGGTTGCAAGGACCTTTGCTGGCAATGGATCTCTTTTCATGATATATACCTCCGTTTATTTTTAACTATTCAGGACGTTCATCCTGCAGGCCACAGACCCGCCTGCTGTACTGAACTGTTTTACAACTTCAGCTCGGTTCCGCTCACCTTGCGCTCGAGCATGATCTTGATGATCTCAGCGATGTGCGCGCCGGCCTCTGCCGGGATCGTGCCTGCGCTGTGGATGTTGGAGACAACCGTACGTCTCGCCTCCGGCATTCCGACCGTCGCCTTGTACGCGATGTACGCGGACATCGAGGTCGCGGTGATCAGGCCCGGACGCTCGCCGATCAGGGTGCAGACAACGTCCGCATCGAGCAGCTCACAGATCTCATCCTCCACGCCGACACGGCCGTACTTCACGAAGAACGGAGTTCCGACGTCGATCTTGTAGCTCTCAAGTCCCTGCATGATTGCCGGGAGAAGGTCGCCGATGTTCGCAGCCACCGCTGCCGAGGAAAGTCCGTCGGACACGTAGATCTGCACGGTCGGCTTCTTCCTGCACTTTTCCTTGATCGTCTCGACTGCCTCCGGGGAGAGCTTGCGGCCCAGGTCCGGACGGGTCAGATACGTATCCTTGCTGTCGCACTGTGTCTGCACGATGAACATGCCCTGTGCCTTTACAAACTCCTCGTCCACATCGTTGAACACTGCGTCCTGTGCCGCCGAGTGTGCCGCGCGGAACTCCAGCTGCGGCAGTGTCTTATATCTCGCGCCTGCCTTGCCGATGCCCAGACGGCACGGAGCCGCGAACTTCTGCTCTGCATACGCCTCGCCGTTCACCGGATTGTCTACCAGATACTGCGTGCGGATATCGATCTCCGTGATATCCTCCAGGCAGCCGTCCTCCACCACAGAAGGCTCCAGCGCTACGCCCTTCTTCGGGATCGTGAGTCCTTTCCCCTCCGATACAGGCGCCGCCGCAGGTGCCGCTGCAGGTGCAGCCGCAGAATCCGTCGGGGCAACATTCATTTCCTGTAATACCTGCTCAATAATCGCTCTTAAATCCTTTGTTTCCATGAAACTGTCCCCTCCTTCCTTACCTGCTCATAAATACAGACGCATCGCCTGCAAGCTTCGTCAGTCTGCCGTTCTCCGAGAAGCCCATCTTCTCCAGCCACTGGTCGAACTCCTTGATCGGGCGAAGTCCGAAGACCTCACGCAGAGAAGCTGCCTCGTGGTAACCGGTACACTGGTACATCAGCATACAGTCATCGCCCTGCGGAACGCCCATGATGTAGTTGCAGCCTGCAGCTACCAGCAGCGTCGCGAGGTTCTCAATATCATTCTGGTCTGCCTTCATATGGTTCGTGTAGCACGCGTCACAGCCCATCGGGATACCTGTGAGCTTGCCCATGAAGTGATCCTCCAGACCTGCACGCGTCACCTGCTTGGAGTCGTACAGGTACTCCGGTCCGATAAAGCCTACAACCGTATTTACCAGGAACGGCTGGAAACGCTTCGCGAAGCCGTAGCATCTTGCCTCCATCGTCACCTGATCCCATCCGTGGTGCGCGTCGGAGGAGAGCTCGGAGCCCTGGCCGGTCTCGAAATACATTACGTTCGGTCCTGTCGCGGTGGAGTTGGTGAGCATCGTCTGACGCCCCTCCTCGAGCATCGCAGCGGTCAGGCCGAATGCCTCATTGCCCTTCTGGGAGCCTGCGATCGACTGGAACATCAGGTCCATCGGCGCTCCGAAGCGCTGCGCGGCCTCTGTCTGGGTCGTCACGTGAGCCAGCACGCAGATCTGCGTCGGCACTTCCCATTTATGCTTGAACTCGTCGAACATCTTCAGGATACGCGCTACGCTCTCCACGGAGTCGTCTACCGGGTTCAGTCCGATCACGGCGTCGCCGCAGCCAAGGGAAAGTCCTTCCATCACAGAAGCGATGATTCCCTTCGGGTCGTCAGTCGTGTGGTTCGGCTGCAGACGGGATGAGAACGTCCCCGGAAGTCCGATCGTCGTATTGCAGTGCGCGGATACGCGCATCTTGCTCGCCGCGTAGATCAGGTCCAGGTTGCTCATCAGCTTGCAGACGCCTGCCACGATCTCAGAAGTCAGACCCTTGGATGCACGGCGGATCATCTCGGTCGTCGTGTTGACATCCAG
Source organism: Oscillospiraceae bacterium (assembly GCA_021771715.1). Lineage (GTDB taxonomy): Bacteria > Bacillota > Clostridia > Lachnospirales > Lachnospiraceae > Choladousia. The sequence goes on along the minus strand of JAETOO010000026.1, from coordinate 6,822 downwards.
CAGCCACTCGCGGAACTCTGCGAGCGTCCAGTTCTTCATCGTCTTGAAAATCTGCTCGTTTACGTCATCCTGGATGATTCTGGTTACCTCATCCTCCTCATACGGAACTGCCGGATTGTTGCGCAGATCGTTCAGTGTCAGATTGGAGAGGACAAACTTTGCCGCTACTCTCTCCTCGGCTGTCTCAGCAGCGATACCTGCCAGCTTGTCGCCGGACTTTTCCTCATTTGCTTTAGCCATGACTTCTCTTACGGATTTAAACTCATATACATGGCCGAACAGCTTTGTCTTTAAAATCACGCTAAATCACCTCTTCTTCTAAGTATTAAACACCAGTGTCTTGTTGACGATCGGAAGCACCTGCCCTCCGGCAATCGGCTCCCCGATGTCAATATAATCTCCGCCTGCTGTGTGGATCCGGTCGATGCAGATCACCGGCTTTTCATGCGACAGCTTTACGTTGAGCGCATTTCCAAGGACCTTTCCGATGTCGTTCTCGATGACCACGATCAGCGGATATTCACTCTCTATCACCTCCTGTGCTCCTTTGATAATCGCATCCGCCAGCTCCTGAATCTCCCGGAACCCGCTGCGCCTGTTTCCCTGAAAGGCAATCGCCACATGCTCCAGCCGCCCTTCACTGCGGAACAGCGGAAGCTGGCTTCTGATCGCCTCTGTAAATGTATCAAGAGATTCCTCGTCCCAAGGCGCCACCTTGAGGACCGGAATATTCTTAATCGGTAAATATGTCTTGTCATAGCGGATCGTACTTCCGCTGACATCGGTGGCGTGCGTGCCTGCGCCGACCACCGTCGCCCGGATCGTCTCCTTCGCCTGATAGAGCGTCAGGGCGCCGAGCGCCTGATTCTTCCGCACTGCCCTTCCGAGCAGCACGCCGATATCTCCGTACCGGAACGGGTCTGCATCCTCATCACGGTAGATACAGTCCGCGACGCCGCCCGAGTACGTCAGGCCAAGCACGGCCGGCTCCTTCGGGAGCATCTTGCCGTCATTCGTGTACAGCGACCTGTGCTCCTCGTCGGCCGCGAGCAGATAGAGCGACTTCGCCAGCTGCTCTGCCATCAGCTCGCAGATCCGATACAGCTTCGCCTCGTCCGCCCGCTCCCCCACGGCGATTGTGATCCCGTGATTGGCCGCGAGCCTTTGAATCTTGTGGTAGATATAGGAGATCCTGCCGTTCTCGATCTTGATCAGACGGCCTCCGATATCCAGACAGCACGTTCCGCGAAGCGACCCGCGCTGGTAAACTGCGATGTTGCTGGTGCCGCCTCCGATGTCGAGGTTCGCGATCACGGTGCGGTTCTCCTCCGAGAGCACATCCGCCCCCGCGCCCCGCGCCGCCAGCACCGACTCCAGATCAGGGCCGGCCGTCGCCACCACGAAGTCCCCGGCAAAGTCCGAGAGAGCGGCCAGCACCTCATTTGCGTTCTGCTTTCTCGCCGTCTCTCCGGTGATAATCACGGCTCCCGTGGACAGGTCCGAGGGCTTCATGTGCGCCATCTCGTACTCCCTGCTCACAATCTTCTGAACCGCCTCCGCGTCGATCTCCGTCGCGGACCGCAGCGGTGTAAAATAAATCTGGCTGCGGTATATGACCTCCTTCTCCACGATCGTAACTCTCGGGACGGTATAACTGCCTGCAACATTCTCCACCACCAGCCGGCTGAACACCAGCTGCGTTGTGGAGGTGCCAATATCAATGCCGATGCTCTTAATTTCTTCCTGCATTGCAAGCCTCCAGACTTACATTAGGTGTAACTTTTCCACCAGTTCGTCTACGCCCTCGCCTGTCACGGCGCTGGTGACGTACAGGGAACCGGCTCCTGCCATCTTCAGATACTTCTTTGCGCGCTCTACCTGCTCCTTGCTTGCCAGGTCGGCCTTGGTCACCACGCCGACGCACGGCTTGGCGAACATGCTGTTGAACATCGGCGGGAACATCGTCCCTGCCTCCGTCGCGTCCTGCACCAGCACGATGATGTCCGCCTCCGTCGAGGTGACGATCAACGCGCCGCGGTAACCCGTCCGCTCCAGGTACTCGCCCGGTGTGTCGATCATGTTCTTGTTGATGACCTGCACCGTCTGCGTCTTGTGGTACTTCAGCTCCTCGTGGTTGATGCACTGGCAGAGCGTCGTCTTGCCCGCAGTCGACTTTCCGATGAGAATGATTCTCTTCTTCCGCTCCTGCGCGGCGCCCTCCATTGGCTGCTCCTGATTCTTACTCATACTCTATGCTGTCCATCCTGTCTGTAGTCTTAGGTCTTCGTCACAACGGTCTTTGCGAAGCCCATCATATCGCACAGGACGCCCATGACCTCCCGCACCGCGGTCTCCACAGCCGACACATCGCCTGTGATGACGAGAGAGCCGTTGAAGCGGTCGACGAACCCGACCGTCACATTCGCCGCCTTCGTCGCCACATCCGCCGCGATGATCGCGGCCTCGCTCGGGGTGATCGTCATGATCCCGATCGATCCCTCCGCGTCAATCAGTCCCAGCTTCGCGTACAGGGCGTCGTCCGGATTCGCAATCACATGCGCCAGCGTCACCTGCTTGCCGGGAACAAACTCCTGTATAATCCGCTCTTTTCCTTCCATTCCTGACATTTGGTTCTCCTCCTGCCAATGGCTCACGGGATCTTTCCGATAAATGCCTTGCGGTAGATCAACTTAATGTCGTCGATCGTCACCGGCTGCGGGTTCGTCGCCGTGCAGCTGTCCGCGAGCGCCGCCTGCGCCATCGCATCCAGCTCGGCCTCGAACTGCTCCTTCGTCACGCCCGCCGCCGCAATCGTGGACGGCATGTTCATCTGCTCGATAAACCGGCGCGCGGTCCGTATCATGTTCAGCGCGCTCTGCCGGACATTGTTCGTGTCCAGCCGCAGCAGACGCGAGATCTGCGCGTAGCGCTTCGCCGTCGGCGTCAGGTTCTCCGTACACCCGGCGTTGAAGCTCATGACGTACGGAAGCAGGATTCCGTTTGCCCTGCCGTGCGGGATATGGAAATGTGCGCCGAGCGCATGTGCCATCCCGTGGTTCACGCCCAGCCCCGCATTCGAAAATGCGATGCCTGCCAGGCAGGACGCGTTGTGCATTCCTTGGCGCGCCTTCAGATCCTTCGGATTCTTGTAGGCCGCCATCAGGTGATGGTTCACCAGCTTGATCGCCTTCGACGCGCACGCATCCGTGAAATCATTCCTGCCGGTCGAGACGAACGCCTCCACCGCGTGGGTAAACACGTCGATGCCGGTGTCCGCCGTCACGGAGGGCGGCGCGCTCACCACCAGCTGCGCGTCCAGAACCGCCGCGTCCGGAAGCAGGCTGTCGTCGATCAGCGGGTACTTCACTTCCTTCTCCTTGTCGGTGATCACCGCAAAGCGGCTCACCTCGGAGCCCGTACCGCTCGTCGTCGGGATCGCGACGAAGAATATGCCGCTCCTGCCGCCCGCCTTCTGCGCGATGAACACGATCGCCTTCGCCGCGTCGATCGCAGCTCCGCCGCCCAGGCAGATCACCGCATCCGGGTCAAACTCCATCATCTGTCCGACCCCGAGTGTGACCACCCCGATGTCCGGCTCCGCGGAAATCTCAGAAAAGACCTGATATGCCACTTTGGCCTGATCCAGCCGCATGGTCACGTACTCCACCTTCCCGCTCTTCGCCATGAAGCTGTCCGTCACGACGAATGCCTTCTTCATCCGACCAGTCAGCGAACCCAGCCCGTCACCCATGATAATTCTGGTCTTCACTCCAAATTGGTCCATAGCTGCTCCTTTCGTCTGAATTATCTGTGCAAAAATGCTGCCACTGCAACATTGTATTCCGGAAGGCCCTCGTTCTGCCACAAAAGCGGCATCTCCAAAAGCTCCCCGGAAAGTCTTCCAAGGTCAAACCCCAGCCCGGAAAAGGAATAGCGCAGCTTTTCCGGGTGGCGGCATGCCTGCCCGTCTTCTCTCGCACAGTGCGTGCACAGCTCGCACCGTCCTGCCATCACTGTCATCGAATCCGGAAACGTCTCCTCCAGCAGAAGAAGCGCCTGCAGCAGCCGTCTCTTCGCCGCGCCGTACGTCTGCTCCCGCAGAAGCTCCGTCCGGGCCGGGTTCTTCGCAGACTCCCTGCGCACCTCGTCGTCGTACAGAACCTTCAGTCCGATCATCTGCACGAACCGGTAGCGCTCTGAGAGCTCGCGCGCCGCAGGGACACCCGGCGGACACGACCAGTTCCTGCCGTACTCCGGGCACTCCCGGCAGAGCGGGAGAAACTGTTCCGGCTGACAGTACTCACGGAGCCATTCCGACGCGGTCAGTGTCTTCACCCGCACCTGAATCCGATACACACCCTCGCCTCCTTCCGAAAATACAAAAAGCACCTAATGCGCTCCCATTAAGTGCTCTTTCCGTAATCCCTCGCATGTCTGGTATGTGAACCCTGCGCGCTGCCCAGCAACCGACAGATCCAGACATGCGCGCACATAAAAGAAGAGGTCATCATAAGTAAATGCTCGTGAGCACATGCATTACAAAGTCACAGTCTGAATCGTCTTCCACTGTGCTTTTTGAATTGGCGACGGCATCTCTGCAGTCTGCCGGCACACTCCAAGGTCCGTGGAGTCGCTGCGTGCGTTATACACAGGCAGGTCTTCTGACTCAGGCCTCAGGCGCAGCTGCTCATCTTCTCAGGATGTCGATTCCAGTTCCCAATGATGTCGCGGACAGCTGCTCGGCCAATACAGCAACGGCTTTGTGCGGGACTCTCACCCGTCTTCCCTTTTCACCCCTCCGCAGAAACGCGAGCGGAAGGACACCTGTGTACCGATAGTCTTTACTTATGGCACAAGTATAGTATTCATTCCGGGAAATGTCAACCAGTTTTCTCCAATTTGCACAAAAACTTTCCTGAGCACGGGTGTTTTATTCAATGAGCATACAATCATCCGGGTGGCGCGGACGTCGGAAAATGGTCAATTTTACGATTTCTTAAAAGTGTAATGTATGTGAGGCAGCAGGACGAGAAGCGCCCGGGGCCGCGCGGAAGCTCCAAATCGCTCGTCTACAGGTTCTAAGGCTTCCGAATGCCTGCGCAGCTGCCGCGGGCAACTCGGAACACGTGCTGATGCACATGTTCCTCAGACAGTGCCCGCTAAAACTCCTGCTGGAATGCAGGAGTTTTACAGCTGCTCCGACATTCGGAAGCCTAAGAACCTGTAAAGACTCGCTACAGTCGCTTCCGCGCGGCCCCGGGCGCTTCTCTGGTTGTGGCTGAATGGGGGAACTTCGCTTTGTGAATTTGCAAGGTGGGGCGGTGTGATGGACTCGGCCTTCGCTTTGCCGGCTGGGGCTGTGCGACGAACTCAGCTTGCGTCCTTGTCGGGTGGGGTGGTGCGGGAATTGGGAAAATCGGGCTCGAATTGTGTGGCAAAACGGCGGGATATACCGTATAATAGGGACAACGACTAATGACAAAGGAGTGTTCCTATGAAGTACGATTTTACTACAATTATGGACAGACACGGAAAGGATGCCATCGCCGTCGACGCGATCGGGACAGGCGGATTCGCGCCGCAGGCTCCTAAGGAAGGGTTCGACGCGATCCCGATGTGGGTCGCGGACATGAATTTCCCGACGGTGCCGACGGTGCAGGAGGCTGTGATCGCGCGGATGCAGCACCCGGCCTTCGGGTATTTCTCTCTGCCGGACGCCTATTTTGACTCGATCATCAAGTGGCAGGAGACGCGCAACGGGGTACAGGGGCTTACGAAGGAGTGCATCGGCTATGAGAACGGCGTGCTCGGCGGCGTTGTCTCGGCCGTCTCTTCGTTCGCCGCGCCGGGCGACGCCATCCTGCTGCACAGCCCGACCTACATCGGTTTTACCGGCTCTTTGACGAACTACGGCTACAAGCTCGTGCACAGCCCGCTCGTCAAGGACAGTGACGGCGTGTGGCGCATGGATTTTGACGATATGGACGCGAAGCTCAAGGAGAACCACATCCATGTCGCCGTCTTCTGCAGCCCGCACAACCCGACCGGGCGCGTCTGGGAGCGCTGGGAGATCGAGAAGGCGATGGAGGTCTACCGCCGGAACGACTGCGTCGTGATCTCGGACGAGATCTGGTCCGACATCATTCTCGGCGGCCACCGCCACATCCCGACGCAGTCAGTAAGCGAGGACGCAAAAAACCGCACCTTCGCCTTCTACGCGCCCAGCAAGACCTTCAACCTCGCCGGCCTCGTCGGCAGCTACCACATTGTCTACAATTCCTACCTGCGCGACCGGCTCGCGGCGACCGGCAGCAAGGCGCACTACAATGAGCCGAACATCCTCTCCGTGCACGCGCTAATCGGCGCTTACCGCCCGGAGGGCTACGAGTGGGTCGACGAGCTCTGCCAGGTGCTCACCGGAAATGTCGACTACGCATGTCAGTACATCGCAGAGCATTTTGACGGGATCGAGGTCTCGAAGCCGCAGGGCACCTACATGCTCTTCCTCGACTGCGAGCGCTGGTGCCGTGCTCACGGCAAGACGATGGACGAGCTTCTCAAGGCCGGATGGGACGTCGGCGTCGCATGGCAGGACGGCCGCCCCTTCCACGGCGCATACGCGATCCGCGTCAACCTCGCGCTGCCGCTCGCACGCGTGCAGGAGGCATTTGAGCGGCTCGGCAGGTATGTCTTCTAAACAGCATTGATCGAGTAGGAGGCGGTGATTAGCCGCCGTCCTCTCACACCACCGTGCATACCGTCCGGTACACGGCGGTTTCAATAGTTGACGCGCAGAGACTGATAGGCAATGGCTAAATCATA
>JAETOO010000005.1 GCA_021771715.1 Oscillospiraceae bacterium | reverse complement strand
CCAACGACGGAGCCGGATCGACAGTATTATTTCATGGCGAAGTGTCGCCAGATTGTAAAGAAAAAAAGTGCTGAATTGGGGCGTCCCTTGTTCTGTCATACAAAAACCTTTGGTTGCCAGATGAACGCCCGCGACTCGGAGAAGCTGCGCGGCATCCTGGAGACAGTCGGGTACGAGCTCTCAGACCAGGAGGAGTCCGATTTCGTCCTCTACAATACGTGCACGGTCCGGGAAAACGCGAACCTCAAGGTCTACGGCCGCCTCGGCTACCTGAGCGGGCTGAAAAAGAAGAACCCGCACATGGTGATCGCGCTGTGCGGCTGCATGATGCAGGAGCCCGAGGTGATCGAGCGGCTCAAGAAGAGCTACCGCTTCGTCGACCTCGTGTTCGGCACCCACAACATCTACAAATTTGCAGAGCTTCTGATGACTGCGTTCGAGTCGGACCGCACGGTCATCGACATCTGGAAGGACACGGATCAGATCGTCGAGGATCTGCCCGCGGAGCGCACTTACTCCTTTAAATCCGGCGTCAACATCATGTTCGGCTGCAACAACTTCTGCAGCTACTGTATTGTGCCGTACGTGCGGGGCCGTGAGCGCAGCCGGAAGCCGGAGGACATTCTGAAGGAGATCCGATCCCTCGTCGCAGACGGGGTCAAGGAGGTCATGCTGCTCGGCCAGAACGTCAACTCCTACGGCAAGAACCTCGAGCACCCGATTTCCTTCGCGCAGCTGCTCACTCTGGTCGAGCAGATCGAGGGGCTTGAGCGGATCCGCTTTATGACCTCCCACCCGAAGGATCTCTCCGACGAGCTGATCGAAGTCATGAAGCATTCGAAAAAGATCTGCCGCCACCTGCATCTGCCTCTGCAGTCCGGCAGCACCAGAATCCTCAAGGTGATGAACCGGAAGTACACGAAGGAGCAGTATCTCTCCCTCGCCAAAAAGCTGCGCGAGGAGATGCCGGACCTCTCGCTCACGACGGACATCATCGTGGGCTTTCCGGGGGAGACCGAGGAAGATTTTCAGGAGACGCTCGATGTCGTGCGCCAGGTGCGCTATGACAGTGCGTTTACCTTCATCTACTCGAAGCGGACCGGCACGCCGGCGGCCGCGATGGCGGACCAGGTTCCCGAGGACATCGTGAAGGACCGCTTCAACCGGCTGCTCGCCCTCGTGCAGGACATCTCGAAGGAGCAGTCCCTGAAGGTGCAGGGGCAGACGCTCCCGGTGCTGGTGGAGTCCGTCAACGAACAGGATGACCGCCTTGTGACCGGACGCCTTAGCAACAACCTGCTGGTACATTTTCCGGGCGACGCGTCCATGATCGGGCAGACCGTCGACGTCTACCTGAAAGCGTGCATGGGGTTCTACTATTACGGCGATCCTGTAAAAAGATGATCCGCCACAGAAAGAACAGACAAGTGAGGAAGCACATAGATGGCAGAACTGACACCGATGATGCAGCAGTACGTAAAGACAAAGGAACAGTATAAGGACTGCATCTTATTTTACAGACTCGGAGATTTTTACGAGATGTTTTTCGACGACGCGCTCGTGGCGTCGCGGGAGCTGGAGATCACGCTGACCGGGAAGGACTGCGGACTGGAGGAGCGCGCGCCGATGTGCGGCGTGCCCTTCCACGCGGTGGAGTCGTACCTCACCAAGCTCGTCTCAAAGGGCTACAAAGTGGCGATCTGTGAACAGCTCGAGGACCCGAAGCTCGCGAAGGGGCTCGTCAAGCGCGACGTGGTCCGCATCGTCACGCCGGGCACGAACCTCGACACGCAGGCGCTCGACGAGGGCCGCAACAATTACCTGATGTGCATCGTCTGCATGGCGGACCGCTACGGCCTCTCCGTCGCCGACATCTCGACGGGCGAATACCTCGTCACCGAGATCGACACCGAGAAGAAACTGATCGATGAGATCAACAAATTTTCTCCGTCCGAGATTATCTGCAACCACTCGTTTTACGTCAGCGGGATTGACATCGAGGATATGAAGGGGAGGCTTGGCATCTCCGTATTTTCACTCGATTCCTGGTACTTTGATGACAGCCTGTGCGCGCGGAATCTGATGGAACACTTTCATGTCACTGCGCTGTCCGGGCTTGGGATAGAAGAATACAGCTGCGGAATGATTGCGGCGGGAGCGCTTTTACAGTATCTGATTGAGACACAGAAGACCTCGATCTCGAACCTGACAGCGCTGACGCCGTATTCCATTGCAAAATATATGGTGCTGGATTCCTCGACCAGGCGGAACCTCGAGCTCTGCGAGACTCTGCGGGAGAAAAAGAAGCGCGGCTCGCTTCTCGGGGTACTCGACAAGACGAAGACGGCGATGGGCGCCCGGCTGCTGCGGCGCTACATCGAGCAGCCGCTGATCGAGAAGGAGGAGATCACGGCCCGCCTCGACGCCGTCGAGGAGCTCAAAAACAACGCGATCACGCGCGAAGAGCTGCGGGAGTACCTTAATCCGGTCTACGATCTGGAGCGGCTGATCAGCCGCATCAGCTATCAGACGGCCAATCCGCGCGACCTGATCGCCTTCAAGTCGTCGCTCTCCATGCTCCCGCACATCAAGTACATCCTCAAAAGCCTGCAGTCCCCGCTGCTTGTGTCGCTGCAGGAGCAGCTGGACGAGCTCGCCGATTTGTATGAGCTGGTGGAAACTTCCATCGTCGACGACCCGCCCATCAGCATCCGCGACGGCGGCTTTATCAAGGAGGGCTACCACGAGGAGGTCGACCGGCTGCGCAGCGCAAAGACCGAGGGCAAGAACTGGCTCGCGAATCTGGAGGCCGAGGAGCGCGAGAAGACCGGGATCCGGAACATGAAAGTCAAATTCAACAAGGTGTTCGGCTACTACCTCGAGGTCACGAACTCCTACAAGGACATGGTGCCGGACTATTACACGAGAAAGCAGACGCTCACGAACGCCGAGCGCTACATCACGCCGGAGCTCAAGGAGCTGGAGGAAACGATTCTCGGCTCGGAGGACCGGCTGGTCTCCCTCGAGTACGAGCTCTACGTCGACATCCGCAACCAGATCGCGCAGCAGATTGTCCGCATCCAGCAGACGGCGCACGCGATCGCCGGGATCGACGTCTTTGCATCGCTGGCGCTCGTCGCGGAGCGGAACAACTACGCAAAGCCCTCGATCAACGAGAAGGGCATCCTCGACATCAAGAGCGGGCGGCACCCGGTCGTGGAGCAGATGATCGCGAACGATATGTTCATCGCAAACGACACGTACCTCGACAACAGCAAGAGCCGCGTCTCGATTATCACCGGCCCGAACATGGCCGGAAAATCGACCTACATGCGCCAGACGGCGCTGATCGTGCTGATGGCGCAGATCGGCAGCTTCGTCCCGGCACAGAGTGCGCGCATCGGGATCGTCGACCGGATTTTCACCCGGGTCGGCGCCTCGGACGACCTGGCCAGCGGGCAGAGCACCTTCATGGTCGAGATGACCGAGGTCGCGAACATCCTGCGCAACGCGACGCGCAACAGCCTGCTGATCCTGGACGAGATCGGGCGGGGCACGAGCACCTTCGACGGGCTGAGCATCGCCTGGGCCGTCGTCGAGCACATCAGCAATCCGAAGCTGCTCGGGGCAAAGACGCTGTTCGCGACCCATTACCATGAGCTGACCGAGCTCGAGGGCAAGCTGACCGGAGTCAGCAACTACTGCATCGCCGTCAAGGAGAAAGGCGACGAGATCGTCTTCCTGCGCAAGATCATCCGCGGCGGCGCGGACAAGAGCTACGGCATCCAGGTTGCAAAGCTCGCCGGCGTCCCGGACAGTGTGATCGAGCGTGCGAAGGAGCTGGCGGAGGAGCTGACAAACGCGGATATCACGGTACATGTACAGGGAAACGCCGCGGACACGCAGAAGGAAAAGAAGGCGAAATCGCAGAAATACGACCAGGTCGACCTGGACCAGATGGCGCTGTTCGACACCGTCAGCGACTCGGACGTGCTCAAGGAGCTCGAGGAGCTCGACGTGCCGAACATGACGCCGATGGACGCCATGAACACGCTGTATCGCCTGCAGAACAAGCTGAAAAACCGGTGGCATGGATGAAAAGGTGGGAGATTATGAATGAGATTACCTTGCTCAGTCAGGAGACAATAGACAAGATCGCGGCCGGAGAGGTCGTGGAGCGGCCCTCCTCCGTCGTGAAGGAGCTCGTCGAGAACGCGGTGGACGCCGGGGCGAACGCCATCACGGTCGAGATCCGCGACGGCGGGACCTCCCTGATCCGGATCACGGACAACGGCTGCGGCATCCCGCGGGAGCAGGTGCGCACGGCGTATCTGCAGCACGCGACGAGCAAAATCCGCACGGTGGAGGATCTGCTGACGAGCGGGACTCTGGGGTTCCGCGGTGAGGCGCTCTCGAGCATCGCCGCAGTCAGCCAGGTCGAGATGATTACAAAGACGGCGGGCAGCCTGACCGGCGTGCGCTATGTCATAGAGGGCGGAAAGGAAGCAGCTTTCGAGGAGATCGGCGCACCGGAGGGTACGACCTTTCTCGTGCACAACCTGTTTTACAACACCCCGGCCCGCAAAAAATTCCTGAAATCTGCCGCGACCGAGGCCGGCTACGTCAGCGACCTCATGGAGCGGATGGCGCTGTCCCACCCGAATATCTCATTCAAATTCATCAACAACCGGGACACGAAACTGCACACCTCCGGCAACTGCAATTTAAAGGACATCATCTACCACGTCTACGGGCGGGAGATCGCCGCGAACCTGGTCAAGATAGAGGCCGACTACGGGAATCTCAGGATCCGGGGCTTTATCGGAAAGCCCGTGATCTCACGCGGCAACCGGAATTTTGAAAATTATTTTGTAAACGGGCGCTATGTGAGGAGCACGGTCATCGCAAAGGGCATCGAGGACGGCTACAAAGCGTTCCTGATGAACCACCGCTATCCGTTCACCGTCCTGATCCTCGAGCTGAACCCGGAGGAGCTCGACGTCAACGTGCACCCGCAGAAGCTCGAGGTCCGCTTCGCGAACCAGCAGGAAATCTATGAGCGGCTCTGCCAGACAGTCAAGGAAGGATTGCTCGGAAAAGAACTGATCCCAGAATTTACCGTCGACAGCCCCGCGAAGCCGGTAAAGGGAGAGGGCAGCGCAGAAATCGCCTCCTCAAAGGAAGTCTCAACTGGACGCCACAGTGTTACGAGGGACTCTGCAGGAGGACAAAATGCGCCCTCCGCTCAGGGAATCCGTTATCCCGAACCCTTCGAGAAGGTGCGCCGCCAGCTGATCGCCGAGGCCAACAGCCCCTACGAGATCAAATACCCTCAGCGCGACCGCCGGTCCGGCTGGATGAAGCCGGTGACAGGTTCCATCCCGCCAGCCGATTCCCCTGCAAATTTCACCACAAAGCAGTATGGGACGACTGCGGCCACGATCACGACCACAGCGAACGCCAATAAACCGCTCAATGCTACCTCAGTCCCACGCCCGGAGGAGCGCCCCGCGGACCGACCCGATCCGGTTCCCGCAGAGCAACTTGGCGCAGCTCTCGCAGGCCAGTCCAACGCGGCTCCGGTAGACCGGTCTAATGCGGCTTCGATAGACCAACTCAACGCGGCTCCGGTAGACCGGCCCAACGCGGCTTCGACAGACCGATTCAATGCGGCTCCGGTAGACCGGTCCAATGCAGCTCCGACAGACCAACCGAATGCGGCTTCTGCGGGTCAGCCCAATGTGACTCCTGCAGGTCAACCCAATGTGGTTCCGACCAATCCGCAGCCGGCGGCCTCCGCTTTGCAGGCCGTCATGGAAGACGCGGTGCAGATCCGCCAGGAGCAGGAGGAGGCCCACCGGGCAGGGGAGCAGATGGAGCTGTCCTGCGAGAAGCTGCTCGCGGAATCCAGCCGTCCGCGCCACAAGCTGATCGGACAGATTTTCGGGACCTACTGGATCGTCGAGTTTGAGGACAAGCTGTATATTATCGACCAGCACGCCGCACATGAGAAGGTCATGTACGAGCATTTTATGGAGGAATACCGGCAGAAGCGCCAGACCTCGCAGCTGATCACACCCCCTGTGATCGTGACACTGAACCTCCAGGAGGAGGAGCTGCTGAACCGTCACTTGAATGCCTTTCAGTCTGTGGGCTTCGAGATTTCGCCGTTTGGCGGCCGGGAGTACGCGATTGGCGCTGTCCCCGGCAATCTGTACGGCCTCGCGAGCCGTGAGCTTTTCCTCGAGATTCTGGACGGTCTCTCGGACACCGCGGAGCGCGCGTCCGATCAGATCATCTGCGAGAAGATCGCCTCCATGTCCTGCAAGGCCGCTGTCAAGGGCAACAGCCGTCTCTCCGCCGCCGAGGCGGACGCACTGATCGGCGAGCTGCTGACCTTAGAAAACCCGTATAACTGCCCGCACGGACGCCCGACGATCATTTCGATGACGAAATATGAGCTGGAAAAGAAATTTAAACGAATTGTATGACACTGCAGAAAAGTTGAACATCCGAAATCGAGACAAAGATATGAACCAGACAGAACAACCCAAACAGCCCCTGGTCATCCTGACCGGGCCGACTGCAGTCGGCAAGACGGCGCTCTCCGTCGCACTGGCGAAGCGAATCGGCGGAGAGATCATCTCTGCGGATTCGATGCAGGTCTACCGCGGCATGGACATCGGCTCCGCAAAGATCACAAAAGAAGAGATGCAGGGAGTCCCGCATTATCTGATCGACGAGTTCGAGCCGAACGAGGAATTTCACGTCGTGCGCTTTCAGGAGTACGCCAAACGCTACATCCGGCAGATCCTTGACCGCGGAAAGATCCCGATCCTGGTGGGCGGCACCGGCTTTTACATCCAGGCCGTGCTGTACGACATCGACTTCACAGAAAACGGGGAGGATCACACCTACCGCGCCTCGTTGGAAGCGCTGGCCGAGGAGAGGGGAGCGGAATACCTTCACGAGCTGCTGCGCCGTGTGGATGAGCCGTCTGCCCTGGCGATCCACGCCAACAACGTGAAGCGTGTGATCCGGGCGCTGGAGTATTACCATGAGACGGGACAGCGGATCTCCGACCACAATGAGGAGGAGCGCCAGAAACCCTCCCCGTACCGCTTTGCGTACTTTGTCCTGAACGACGACCGCGCCCGGCTCTACGAGCGAATCGACCGCAGAGTAGATCAGATGCTCGCGCATGGACTGATCGAGGAGGTGCGCGCACTGCAGACAGCTGGCTGCACGCGGGACATGGTCTCCATGCAGGGCCTCGGCTACAAGGAAATCCTCGACTACCTGAACGGCGACCTGCCGCTCGAGGAAGCCGTGCGGATTCTGAAGCGGGACACCCGCCACTTCGCAAAGCGCCAGCTCACCTGGTTCAAGCGGGAGCGGGATGTGCTCTGGATCAACCGCCCGGACTTCGCGAACGATGACGAGGCGATTCTCGCACATATGACAGAGATCCTTGAAAGCCGGGGAATCTGTACTAAACCGGGGAATCTGTAGAGAAATGTATAAACTCAAGCACTGCAAATACTCTATTATGAGAAGCGCATTTCCGGGATAGACAGCATTTCATCAGATAAATAAACAATACAAAGAGAAAGACTCCGCACCAGACTGCGGAATAACAGAGGGAAAAGATAATGGAACAGATGTACGAATCACTTGGAATCAGCAAAGAGGTCTATGCGTACGGCGAATCCATTCTCGCGGATCTGAAACCGCGTTTTGATGGCATCGACGAAACTGCAGAGTACAATCAGCTCAAGGTCATCCGCGCGATGCAGCAATCGCGGGTGAGCGCGGAATGCTTCAATACCTCGAGCGGCTACGGTTACAATGATATCGGAAGAGACACGCTCGAGGAGGTCTACGCCGCCGCCTTCCACACCGAGGCCGCGCTGGTCCGTCCGCAGATCACCTGCGGCACGCATGCGCTCGCAGTCGCGCTCTCCGGCAACCTGCGGCCCGGCGATGAATTGCTCTCGATCTCCGGCAAGCCGTACGACACGCTCGAGGAGGTCATCGGCATCCGGCCCTCCTGCGGCTCCCTCGCGGAATACGGCGTGACCTACGCTCAGGTTGATCTGCGCCCGGACGGCAGTTTCGACTTCGACGGCATCGCGAAAGCTCTGAAACCTCAGACACGGCTGATCGAGATCCAGCGCTCAAAGGGATATCAGACGCGCCCGACGTTGTCCGTCGCACAGATCGGGGAGGCCATCGCCTTCGTGAAACAGCTCCGCCCCGACATCCTCGTGATGGTGGACAACTGCTACGGCGAATTTGTCGAGCGGCTCGAGCCAAGCGATGTCGGCGCAGATATGATCGTGGGCTCCCTGATCAAGAACCCGGGCGGCGGCCTCGCCCCGATCGGCGGGTACATCGCCGGCACAAAGGAATGTGTGGAGCGCGCGGCGTACCGTCTCACCTCGCCCGGACTCGGAAAAGAGGTGGGCGCCTCTCTCGGCGTCATGCAGTCCTTCTACCAGGGCTTTTTCCTCGCGCCCACCGTCACCGCGGCGGCCTTAAAGGGTGCGATCTTCGCAGCGAATATCTATGAGCGCCTCGGCTTCCACGTCGTGCCGAACGGAACCGAGGAGCGCCATGACATCATACAGGCGGTTGAGTTCGGCTTCGCCGACGGCATGATCTCGTTCTGCGAGGGAATCCAGGCCGCCGCTCCCGTCGACAGTTACGTGACCCCGGAGCCGTGGGCGATGCCCGGCTATGACAGCGACGTCATCATGGCCGCGGGCGCTTTTGTGCAGGGCTCGTCGATCGAGCTGAGCGCTGACGGACCGGTGCAGCCGCCGTACGCCGTCTACTTTCAGGGCGGCCTGACCTGGCCGCACGCAAAACTCGGCATCCTGATGTCCCTGCAAAAATTGTATGAGAGAGGACATGTAAAGCTGCCGCAGAAGATCTGAGGAGGAATTTTATGGATTATCAGAAAATAAACGCAAACGTGATCGACTCCTGGTGTGAGAATGGCTGGGAGTGGGGCAGGCCGATTTCCCACGAGACGTACGAGCGCGCAAAGGCGGGAGAGTGGGAGGTCTATCTGACGCCCACAAAGCCCGTGCCGCACGCATGGTTCCCGGATTTTGCGGGCTGCCGGCTGCTGGGACTCGCGAGCGGAGGCGCACAGCAGATCCCGATTTTTTCCGCGCTCGGCGCAGACTGCACCGTTCTGGACTATTCCTCGCACCAGTGCGAGAGCGAACGGACCTTTGCACGGCAGGAGGGCTATTCCGTCACCGTCCTCCAGGAAGACATGACGAAGCCCCTCCCCTTTGCGGATGAGACGTTCGATCTGATCTTTCATCCCGTCTCGAACTGCTACGTCGAGGAGGTAAAGCCCATCTTCCGCGAGTGCTACCGCGTTCTCAAGAAGGGCGGCGTTCTGCTCTGCGGCCTCGACAACGGCATCAATTTTATCTTTGACGAGAGCGAAACAACCCTGAAATACCGTCTCCCGTTCAACCCGCTGAAGGATCCGGCTCTCTATCAGGAGCTCATGGAGATGGACGACGGGGTCCAGTTCTCGCACACGCTGGAGGAGCAGATCGGCGGCCAGCTCGAGGCCGGCTTCCGTCTGACCCACATTTATGAGGACACGAACGGTGAGGGCAGGCTCCACGAATACCACATCCCATCCTTTATCGCGACAAGAGCCGTAAAGGAGCACTGATCGGAATCCGATTGTCCAAGGAGATAGAACATGGGAAAAAAAATCCTCGTAGCCGGAGCCGGTGCGTCCGGGCTGATGGCCGCCATCGCGGCAGCGCGCGCCGGTGCGGCTGTCACCGTCCTTGAGGCGATGGAGCGCCCCGGGAAAAAACTGCTTGTGACCGGAAACGGCCGCTGCAACCTGACCAATATGAACCCACAGCTCGCATCCACCTACCACAGCCCGGACCCTTCCTTCGTGGAAACCGTCATCAGCCGGCTGGACGCCAATCAAACCAGGGACTTTTTCACGGAGCTCGGACTGCTGACCGTAGAGAAAAACGGATACGTCTACCCCTACACCAATCAGGCCTCCTCGGTGCTCGAGGTACTGCTCGCGGAGCTGCGGCGGCTCGGCGTGCGGCTCAAGCTCTCGGAGCGCATCGAGGAAATTCACAGGGTGGACGGCAGATGGCAGGTGAGGACCGCAACCTGGACCTACGAGGCGGACGCCCTGATCCTCTGCTGCGGCTCGAAATGTGCGCCGTCAACCGGCTCCGACGGGAGCGGGTATACTCTGGCGAACGCGCTGGGACTGAAGCTCCGACCTGTCACCCCCGCGCTCGTTCCGCTCCTCTGCGAGGGCGCTTATCTGCCGACCCTCGCCGGAGTCCGGTGCCAGGCGAAGATCGCACTGTACCAGTCCTGCCAAAAACAACCAGGCGCACATTTGCAGGAACAGTCTGCCCGCGCCGCGAAACAATCGGGCACGCGTTTGCAGGATCCCGCCCGCGCCGCGAAACAATCGGGCACGCGTTTGCAGGAACAGCCCGCCCGCGCCGCAGAACGACCAAGCGCACGTTTGTCAGAACAGCCTGCCCGCGCTGCAGAACGACCGAGCACACGTTTGCCGGAAGCCACGAAGCAGCCAGCTTCCCGGGAACAGTGGCAGAAAATAGGAGAGGAGACCGGTGAGCTGCAGTGGACAAAATACGGCATCTCCGGGATCGCCGTCTTCCAGCTGTCGCGCTTTGTGGCAGCTGCCGGGCCGGACGTATCCTTCCGCGTGAGGCTTGATTTCTTTCCGTCCCACCAGACGGATGAGCTGCTGTCATTCCTGTTCCATCGCGCTGCCGCGCTCACCAAGGAAAAGGTACCGGTCCTGCTGCGCGGAGTCCTGCCGGAGAAGCTGATCCCGGTGGTCCTCGACCGCTCCGGCATCTCCCAAAAGACAGGCTGCGCCGCGCTCACCGAACCCGATCTCCGGCGTTTGCTGCAGACCTGCCGCGCCTTCGAACTGAAAATAAAAGGAACCAAATCCTTCGACGTGGCACAGGTCTGCGCAGGCGGCGTCGCCCTCGGCGAGCTCTGCCCCGAGACACTCGAATGCCGCAGATTTCCCGGACTGTTCCTCGCAGGAGAGCTCCTGGACGTCGACGGCCCCTGCGGCGGCTACAACCTGCAGTGGGCGTGGGCGAGCGGCTATGTGGCCGGCGTACATGCGGCCGGACAAGCGGAAGCCTCCCAGACTGCCGCAACGTAAGAAGCGAATCGCTTCTCACTTTCTAAAAATTTTAGAATTTTCTCACAATTTTTCCTTGAATCTGCCGGCCTCTGCGGTACAATAATAGCAGTTACAGGAAAAACCTGAGCCCGGGCGATTCCGAACGCGAGAGCGGATCGTCCGGATTTCTTTTTTAGAAAGGGAAAGGTGATGTTATGAAAAAAGTGGAAAAGCCCAAAAAGCCGCTGTTCGTGTACTACCTGATTGTGCTTGCGGTGATGGTGCTTCTGAACATGTTTCTGTTTCCGAACCTGGTCGAGCAGAAGGTGCAGGAGGTCGACTACGGAACCTTCCTGACGATGCTCAGCGACAAAAAAGTCGCACGGGTCGAGCTCTCCGGCGACGATATCTATTTTGAGGATAAGGAAGACCAGTTCTACAGCACAACGGCCTTCCTGGATCTGAATCTCGTAGACCGCCTGCAGGCGGCTCAGTGTGAGTTCGGCCAGGTCAAGCAAAAAGAGCTCAATCCGATTGTCTCCATGCTGATCTCCTTTGTGTTCCCGCTCGTGATCTTTATCGCCATCGGACAGCTGCTCTCGCGGTCGCTGATGAAAAAGATGGGCGGAGCCGGGATGGGCAACGCGATGTCCTTCGGCAAGAGCAACGCCAAGGTCTACGTCGCGAGCGAGACCGGCATCAAGTTTCAGGATGTCGCCGGCGAGGACGAGGCGAAGGAGGCGCTGCAGGAGATCGTCGATTTCCTGCACAGCCCGCAGAAATATCAGGAGATCGGCGCCAAGATGCCAAAGGGCGCGCTGCTCGTAGGCCCTCCCGGCACCGGAAAGACGCTGCTCGCCAAGGCCGTCGCAGGGGAGGCGGGGGTTCCGTTCTTCTCGATCTCCGGCTCAGAGTTCGTCGAGATGTTCGTCGGCATGGGCGCGGCAAAGGTGCGCGACCTGTTCAAGCAGGCAAATGAGAAAGCGCCGTGTATCGTCTTTATCGACGAGATCGACACGATCGGCAAAAAGCGTGACACACAGGGCATGACGGGCAACGACGAGCGCGAGCAGACGCTGAACCAGCTGTTGACCGAGATGGACGGCTTCGACGGCTCGAAGGGCGTCGTGATCCTGGCCGCGACGAACCGTCCGGAGTCCCTCGACCCCGCGCTGCTGCGCCCCGGCCGCTTCGACCGGCGAATCCCGGTCGAGCTCCCGGATCTGCAGGGCCGCGAGGCGATCCTGAAGGTTCACGCGAAAAACATCCGTCTCAGTGACAGCGTCGATTTCAACGCGATCGCGCGCGCGGCCTCCGGCGCCTCCGGTGCGGAGCTCGCAAATATGGTAAATGAGGCGGCACTGCGCGCCGTCCGCGACGGCAGAAAATATGTGACGCAGGCCGATCTGGAGGAGAGCATCGAGGTCGTCATCGCCGGCTACCAGAAGAAGAACAAAGTCCTGTCGGACAAGGAGCGCCTGATTGTGTCCTACCATGAGATCGGCCACGCGCTCGTCGCAGCGCTGCAGTCGCACTCGGCGCCGGTCACCAAGATCACGATCATCCCGCGCACCTCCGGCGCACTCGGCTACACCATGCAGGTGGACGAACAGGAGCGGAACCTTCTGAGCAAGGAGGAGCTCGAGAACAAGATTGCGACCTTCACGGGCGGCCGCGTCGCGGAGGAGCTGATCTTCCACTCGATCACGACCGGCGCATCCAACGACATCGAGCAGGCGACCCGCCTGGCCCGCGGCATGATCACGCGCTACGGCATGAGCGACCAGTTCGGCATGGTCGCGCTCGAGACCGTCACCGGCCAGTACATGGGCGGCGACACCTCCCTGGCCTGCGCACAGGAGACCGCGGCGGACATCGACGACATGGTCGTCGCGCTCGTCAAGCAGCAGTACGAGAAGGCGACCCGCCTGCTCTCCGACAACCTGCCCAAGCTGCACGAGCTCGCCAAATATCTGTACGAAAAGGAGACCATCACCGGCGAGGAGTTTATGCGCATCCTGACTGCCCCCGGCCCGGACGCAGCATGAGTCAAACGGATATGCGCTTTGTGCTTTGCCCGAATTATGATGAAATTGCATAATACAGACGCGCACAAAGATTGTTCAATCTGTCCTTTGAAAATTGACCGGAAAAAATGTTAAAATATCCTTAATCATAAGAATGGGGGAGGTATCTTCATGTACGAGATAGGCGATTGCATTGTGAAGCCTGGAAGCGGAGTGTGCGTGGTTAAGGATATTTTGCATTTGAATATGAGCGGAGTAGACCGAAACAGGCTGTATTATCTTTTAGTGCCGATTGAGGATGCCAAAGAGGTAATCTATATGCCGACGGACACGCTGTCCTCAAATACAAGAAAAGTGATGACCGTGGACGAGGCGTGGCAGCTCATTGATAAAATCCCGGAGGTCGAGGAGACGTGGATCGAGAATGACAAGTTCCGCGAGCAGAAATATAAGGAAGCGATCAAGAGCGGAAAGCCGGAGGAGCTGGTCAGTATAATTAAAGTGATTTATCTGCGCAAGAAAAAGCGCGCCCAGCAGGGCAAAAAATCAACGGCAGTCGACGACCGCTACTTTCTTCTCGCAGAGAATTACCTGTATGCAGAGCTTGGATACGTATTCTGTAAGGAGAAGAAGGAAGTTCAACAGCTCATCGCCGACTCCATCAACAGCAAAAAATCGTGAGTCATTTTTGCTTGACTTTTTAAGAAAATTTGATGTAAAATATATATAACGTGTGGCAGTAATTGCGTAAAACCAGTTATTGTCACACGTTTTTTATTAAAAATAAGGAGGTGACAGACGTGAAGAGAATCAAAGCGGCGTGTATTTGTCAGACTCTGCATTTCATGCTCAAGGAAGACCTGGGACATGATTACGCAGTGAAGAAGGTCAGAGAGGAAGTGGAACAGTACAAAAAAACTCTGGATCGAAACCATACGCAATACCGTATTGTGGAGGAGACAGAACAGGCTGACGGCTCGGTTATCATAAAAATTATCAAGCAGTACAATACCAGCCCTGTTGGCGATTACTTAAATTAAACAAGGATTCAGGAATGACCGTGTGCGGCGAAAGAAGCGTAAATCCAGTTCTTTGCCGCACACTTTTTTTGATTGCAGTTCAGCCATGCAAAAAAATGGGAAGACAGACCGTGCAAGTTTGCTTGGCATCCTGTCTGAACCGTAACGTTTTTTGTAGAGAAAACATGTTGAACAGGTCAAAAAATTGCTTGACATACTATGCATTGAATAGTATAGTACATATAGTATACAATGCATAGTATATACAGCAAACCAAGTCACCGGTTTCGTTCATGACAGGAGGTAATTGGATGGATGCACAGAGAAAAAAGGGAATCCTGGAGGTGTGCGTGCTCGCTGTACTGAAAAAGGGGCCTTCCTACGGATATATGATCATCCGCGAGATGGAGCACTGCATCGACATATCAGAGTCGACGCTGTACCCGATCCTGAAGAGGCTGGAGCAGAACGGCAGCCTGAAAACCTATCGGCAGGAGTACAACGGACGGCTGCGGAAATACTATCAGCTGACCCCGGAAGGGCAGGAGAAAATTGATCGGTTCCTGGGCGAGTGGGAGGAGCTGCGGCAGATGTACCATTTCATCGAGCAGCAGAACCAGATGACGCAGCAAATACCTGCAGATCCGGCAGAGGAGGAGAGTGGATTATGAAAAAAGAAGAGTATCTGAAGAAATTGAAATTCCAGCTGATTGATCTGCCTGCGGAGGATCTGAGCCAGATCGAGGACTTTTATGAGGAGCTGATCTATGACGGGATGGATCAGGGGTACACCGAGGAGGAAATTCTCGCGCGGTTCGAATCGCCGGAGGAGGTCGCAAAGAAAATCCGCGCCGAGTACGGCGGAATCGTCGTGTACACGGCAAAGGCGAAAAGCCAGGAGCAGCAGAAGCAGGGTTATGAGTCCAGCGCCGAGCTGATCCACACGGTAAAGGTCGAGACCGAGAACCTGCGGATCCGCGTCCGCAC
The DNA here is from genome assembly GCA_021771715.1 of Oscillospiraceae bacterium. Classification (GTDB taxonomy): domain Bacteria; phylum Bacillota; class Clostridia; order Lachnospirales; family Lachnospiraceae; genus Choladousia. The sequence continues at coordinate 270,810 of JAETOO010000005.1, read as the reverse complement.
CGTCGAGGAAGGCCCGGTTCGCGTCTACTTCAAGCCGCGCGAGGGACAGGATCTCGTCACCTTCGAGGAGAAGGACGGCGTGTTCTCCTTCCGGCACCAGATGAAGAGCAGCCCGCTGCACCTGAACTGGCTGAACCTCTTTCTCGATTTCAACATCCTGGTCCTCGAGCTGCCGATGAATTTCTCCGGCGCGCTCTGGCTGAAGACGACGAACGGCTCCATCAAAATCGCCGGCCTCGTTGATCTCGCCAAAGGAGAGGTCTTTAGCAACAACGGCAAGATCCACATCGAGAACAGCCAGGTATCTGAGCTGCAGATCAAGACGAGCAACGCCAAGATCGAACTGCAGAATCTGGTCGGCAAATCGCTCGAGGCATCGGCGGGCAACGGACTCATCAGCGTGAAGGAGAGCCGCTTCCCGGAGAAACTCTCCCTGATCACGCAGAACGGCGCCGTGACCGGCCGCAACCTGATCAGCGACCAGATCACCCTGCAGACCTGCAACGGCCTCGTGGGCGCCACGATCATCGGAAACCAAAACGACTACAACATCAACAGCACGACCCGCAACGGCTTCAACAATCTTGACAATGTCTACGACAGCACCCGCCACAAATCGCTGACAGCGCGCACCCACAACGGACGCATCCAGATTGAATTTACGATGTAACTGACACAGGCACAGCATATGGAGACCTGCAATTTCTCCATATGCTGTGTCTGTTCTCGCTTCCTGTTTTGACTTTGCTGAAGGAGAAACGCTTGATCATGGTATCGCAAGAGAACGGATCCGCAGATATGGTCTGGCGTTAGGGTATTGATTGGGGTAAAATAATCGGAGTAAGGGATCGATGAGGAATGAATACTGCTATCCAATCCGCATTGGTGCAGTTATGGCATGCCAGACGCGGAATATGAACTCGTTCGCCACAACGAGAATATGACTGTGAAAGATGTAGTTAGAGGGTGGGAAAGGCTATAAGAAAAAAGAAGGGTGGAAGGGATAAGCTTTCCACCCAGTTGACGGCCAATCGTTTGAGCTTCGATGAGTGGCTTGATTGGATCTGTCGTTTTAGTATATGTATTTGCTCCGCAGAGTATTCAGAGAATTATATGTGTTGCTGCCAGTCTGTTGGGAGGTGAAGTTTGCCTAAATCAATATCTGATTGATACTGCTGGAGCAATTGTTTAAAGTCTGCGGTAAACTTATTCCACGCACAATCAGAGGGACGGAGATATTTCATCGCTAGCAGAAAATGATACAGTCCACAGAAGCGTGGCTGTGGATTCTGCTGATCTTTGTTTAACAGCTTTGGCTTTGTGCTCAGTGAACGATTGTAGACTCTGGAATTGTGGGCACAGATATTGCGTAAAACCACGACGGAATGAATCCATGAAGTAAGCATGTCCTGATTTGGGCACGCAATGTTTCCTTTGAGGGTTTTATAGGAATAGAATTTTGCCAGATACTGAAATGCGGATTTCGGACCCGTAGCCATATTTTTGATGTATTTGGATAGCATGCCAAAAGACATAACTTCGACAGCAGCCCAGAGTGGAATCTGCCCATCATGGTTTGCGTAGTTATGTGCGATAAATACATCTGTGGAACGAGCAATTTCCGATGACAAAGTGGAAGTATTTTTCCAGAAAATAGCTTTGTCTTTGAAAAACGACGGGTCAAGGTAAATCAAAGGATCCCCGGATTGGAGCATTGCCTCGCAAAAGCGGGCACGCAGGGCTACTTCTACCTGGCAAGTCATGTCAAAAAGAAGCTTTCTGAGTTCAGCATCGAATTTGTAAATGTTTACAATAGCATCGAATGTGGTGCCAACTTTAAATTGTTTTGTGGCATGGTCATATAGATGAAAACTATAGCCGCGCAGACGGTAAAATCCAATTTCATTTATCTTAGCTTCAGCTGCAGAAATATCCGAAATTATCATTCCCGCCTGGATACATTTCTGAAGCAAATCGGATGCAGACAGTACATTTTTAGGATATGGTTTCATATCGCGCTTCCTCCATAAAATAAAAAAGGCCCGCCGGGTTGTGCATAAACCGAAGTTCAGAGGCATGGCGGGATCTGTTGTCATTATCTTAGCATGAAGGCATTTTTGTGTCAATCATTTTCTTGAATATTTTGTCCTGTTGATGCGCATTTAAACCTTCTTTGCAAAAAAATCTTCTCTTTGCAAAAATGTCATTTAGTTACGGGTTTGCAAAAGTTAATTCCCTGATTTTATACCCAACATCTTCCGGACAATGCGCATCCGATGAGGTAATAATTTTCACATGATTCTTTTTCAGTATTCTGAGCAACTCTTCATCCATACCAAGCGACGCAGTGTCAGGGCACCTTCTGGCAACTCCGCTATTTTGATCTGCATACATATTACTTCTCGAAAGTTCCTTAGCCAAACGCTCATAGTATTCTGTAAGTGGATACGATGGTTTATGGCCAAAAAGCTTAATTGCGTCCGGATGACCTATCCCGTCAAATATCCTGCTTTTTGCAAGTGAAACAGAATCTTCAAAATATCTGCGATATATTTTGTCTACATCTATTCCATTCCAGTGTTCTGCCTTATGGTCAAAGGCAAAATCATCCACAAAATGAATACTGCCCAATAAAAAATCAAACCCTTTGTCTTTTGTCAGTTCTGCGGTGAAGTCTTCAAACTCTTTGAAATAACATAGTTCAAGACCAAACTTTATCTCAACAGGAAACTGCTCGTCTCTGACTCGCTTGATCAGTTCCAAATAATCCTCAAGCTTTAACACACCGGCCTGTCTGTGAAACCATGCATCTACATAGTCACTGTATGCACACACCGAATCATACATGGGAACAAACTCTTCAAATCGATAGCAATGTTCCAGTAACCAAATTTCATCAAGCTGCATTTCAACCGCTCTGTTTACAAATTGATTGATCCAATCCAGCGTATACTCCCCACGCTCAATGTGAATATGACCATCTATCATGTTATCCCCCTCAACACACCTCTGAAGTATCATCAAGCATTTGTTCTTTCACCATAAAATTCAAAGTTTGCTTTCTCTTTCCAGTATACCGTTCCCATATGTCCGCGTCAACAAATTCCCTGCATAAGAACCCGCGCAATGGAGATACTTAGAAAATAGAGTGCAGAACAGAGAAGGAGGAAGCAATGAGTAAGATATCTGAGATAACAAGAGAGAGCTGGATCATGAACACCTTCCCGGAGTGGGGGACCTGGCTGAATGAGGAGATCGAGAATGAGGTCGTCGCCCCCGGCACCGTGGCGATGTGGTGGCTTGGCTGCACCGGAATCTGGTTCAAGACGCCGGGCGGCTGCAACATCACGATCGACCTCTGGGCCGGCAACGGCAAGCGCACCCACGGGGACGGGACAATGAAGCTCGGCCACCAGATGGCGAACATGTGCGGCGCGCGCGCCATGCAGCCGAACCTGCGCGCCGTCCCGTTTGTGATCGACCCCTTTGCCGTCCGTCAGGTGGACGCCGTGCTCGCCACGCACTACCATCAGGACCACATGAGCGCCGAGTACGCGGCACACGTGATCCAGAGCGGCATGACGACAACCGACAAAGCCGGAAAGCAGATTCCCGTCCCGTTCATCGGCCCGAAGAAATCCGTCGAGCTGTGGCAGAAGTGGGGCGTCCCCGCCGACCGCTGCATCACCGTAAAGCCGGGCGATACGGTTCAGATCAAGGATATCGAGATCGTCGCGCTCGACTCCTTCGACCGCACCTGCCTTGTCACGACCGACTCCACCGGAGCCGACCGGGAAGAGCTGACCGGCGTCTGCCCGACCGACATGGACGAGAAAGCCGTCAACTACCTGATCAAGACGCCGGGCGGCAACATCTACCACAGCGGGGATTCCCACTACTCGATCTACTACGCGAAGCACGGCAAGGACTACGACATCGACGTCGCGTTCGGCTCCTACGGCGAGAACCCAATCGGCATGCAGGATAAGATGACCAGTGTCGACATCCTCCGCATGGCGGAGGCGCTCGGCGCCAAAGTCGTGATCCCGATCCACTACGATGTCTGGACGAACTTCATGGCGGACGTCGACGAGATCCGGCTTCTCTATGAGAAGAAAAAAGACCGGCTGGAGTACAAATTCCACCCGTTTTTCTGGGAGGTCGGCGGCAAATACGTCTATCCGACCGACAAGGACAAGCGCGCCTACCACCACAGAAGGGGCTTCGAGGACTGCTTCGAGGCGCCGCAGAACATCCCGTTCCGCTCCCTTTTATAGCGCGGAACACGCATCAGTTTCGGAGGAAAACCATGTTACGGACATTCGTAGAGCAAAAGCATTACAAATTCGCCAAGGAGGCAAAGGACTGGCGGGACGCCATCCGCATGAGCTGTGAGAGCCTGGAGGCGGACCACACCGTGGAGCCCGGCTACAAGGAGGAGCTCATCGCGTGCGTCGAAAAGCACGGTCCCTATATCGTCATCATGCCAAACGTGGCCATGCCGCACTCCCAGGAGGGCGCGGACGGGGTGAACAAGACCGCCATCGCATTCATGAAGCTCGAGAAGCCGGTCAGCTTCGACCCAAAGGACCCGGAGAAGGACGCACAGCTTTTCTTCACCCTGGCCTCCTGCAACCCGGATGCGCACCTGCAGAATATGCAGGCGCTCTCCGAGATGCTGATGAACGAAGCGGTGGTGAACGCACTTGCCGCCGCAAAATCGCCGGAGGATCTCCTGAGGATTCAGGAGCAGTATCTGGACTAATCACGAGGTAGCAACTATGAATTTTTTCTTAAACATCTGGTCGTACTTTGCGACCAACATTCTGGAGCAGCCTGCCTTCATGATCGGGCTGATCGTCATGCTCGGCTACATCCTGCTTCGGAAGCCGTGGTATGACATTCTTGCAGGAGTGATCAAGGCCATCGCGGGCTATCTGATCCTGACCGTGGGCTCGAGCGGCCTGGTCAGCAATTTCCGCCCGGTGCTCGTGGGCCTCAAGGATCGGTTTCAGATGGACGCGATGGTCATCGACCCGTACTTTGGACAGAACGCGGTGACGGCAGGCGTCGCCGACGTCTTCGGGAAGGGCTTTGGCAACGCCATGATCCTTCTTCTGATCGCATTCATCGTGAACATCCTGCTGGTCCGCTTCAGCCGGTACACAAAGCTGCGCGCGCTCTTTACCACCGGCCACGTGCAGGTACAGCAGTCGGCGACCGCCTACTGGCTGATCCTGTTCGCCTGCCCGTTTCTCGCGAAATCGGACGCGGCCCTGATCCTTGTCATGGCGATCGTGCTCGGCGCGTACTGGGCCGTGGGCTCGGACCTGACGATCGAGCCATGCCAGGAGCTGACCGACGGCGCGGGCTTCTGCCTGGCGCACCAGCAGATGTTCGGCATCGCCGTCAACACCTGGCTCGCCGGAAAGCTCTTCGGGCGAAGGAAGGACGGAAAGGAGGTCAAGAAAATTGACGATCTCAACCTCCCGGGGTTCATGTCCATCTTCAATGAAAACATGGTCTGCACCTCGATCCTGATGCTGATCTTTTTCGGCGCCATCCTCTGCATTCTCGGGCGCGACTACCTCGTCAGCCAGGGCTTTCTGGCCGAGGGCGCGAGCATGCTGTTCTACGTGATCCAGACCTGTCTGTATTTCTCGGTCTACCTCGCGATCCTGCAGCTGGGCGTGCGGACCTTCGTCACCGAGCTGACGACCTCCTTCCAGGGCATCGCGGACCGGCTGCTGCCCGGCAGCGTCCCGGGCGTGGACTGCGCGGTCATCTTCGGCTTCGGCTCCGCGAACGCGGTTCCGTTCGGCTTTCTCGCGGGCTTCTGCGGTCAGATTCTCGCGATTGTCGCGCTGATCCTGCTCAAGAGCCCGGTGCTCGTGATCTGCGGCTTCGTCCCCGTCTTCTTTGACAACGCGACGATCGCCGTGTTCGCAAACGAGAAGGGCGGCATCAAGGCGGCCCTGATCCTGCCGTTCCTCTCCGGGATCTGCCAGGTATTCGGCTCCGCGATCATCGCCGGCTGGACCGGCATGGCCGTGTACGGCGGCTATCTGGGCATGTGGGACTGGGCCGTCGTTTGGCCCGTCATGACCGCCGTCATGAAATATCTGAGCTATATCGGCATCGCAGTGGTCGCAGTCGTGCTGCTCGCAATCCCGCAGATCCGCTACCGCAGGGATAAGGAGGGCTATTTCCTCGTGACAGAGGACTACGAGGCCTACAAAGAATTAAGAGCGAAGCAGTCAAAATCATATTGAAAACACATTCCGTTCCATTTATAATGACAAGGAGTATCATCATGTCGAAAGAAAATCTGAGTTTTATGGTATGCTGTGCAAACGGAGCAGGCTCGAGCCTGATGATGAAGATGACACTGCAGAAGGTGCTGACGAAGCTGGGCATCCGGCCCGGCAGGCTGCACCACTGCGCACTGTCCGAGGGGAAGAGCGCCGCTGCGCAGTACGATGTCGTACTCTGTGCACAGAATTTTGTGTCCATGTTCCAGGACGCCGGGAAGAAAGGCACGACCGTGATCGGCCTGCGCAACATCATGTCGATGCAGGAGATGGAAGAGAAGCTGCGGGAGCACGGAATCGCCGGTTGATTCCGCGGCAGCCAGGACGCCATGCAGGCTTGCACGGTCTGTTTTCCCATTTTTTATGCATGGCTGAACTTGTAGAACACGCTCTGACATGAGCAGGAAGGACGTACGACATGGTTAAGGGTACGATTGTAGTAAATAATAAATCCGGTCTCCATCTGAGGCCGGCATCGGAGCTCGCAAAGATCGCCTCGAAACTGACCAGCGATATCACCATCGTCTCCGGTGAGAAAAGGGTGAACCCGAAAAGTGTGCTGATCCTCATGAGCGCCGGCATCACAAAGGGAACCACGATCGACATCATCTGCGAGGGGCCGGACGAGAAGGCAGATCTCACAGTGATGCTCGACGCGATCGCCGGAGGGCTCGGGGAGTAACCGGTGATCCCCCGCAGTGATCCAATGAAACGAAAAAGGAGGCTCCCCGTGAGAACATGGCAGATAAAAAAGACAGCTTCACACGGCTACGCGATTGCCCCGGTCTACGTGGTGCGCGAGCAGTCCGTAGCCCCCGATAATCGAACCATCACCGATGACGAGAAGGAGGGCGAGCTGCAGCGGTTCCAGGATGCGGTGGCAAAGGCCAGGGAGGAGCTGCTTCCCCTTGCCGCCAAGAACGAGATCTTCGCGGCGCACCACACGCTGGCCGGCGACATCGCGCTGTACGAGAGCGTGGCCGGAAAAATCCAGTCGGAGCATCTCAACGCCGAGGCTGCGCTGATGCAGACAAGCGACGAGTACGTCCTGCTCTTTGAGAGCATGGCGGATGAGTACATGCGCGAGCGGGCCGCCGATATGCGGGACGTGGCCAAGCGCCTTCTGTACGCCCTGAAGGGCATCGACGACAATCCGTTTGCCGCCATGCGCTCGCCCGGAATCATCGTGGCCAGAGACCTCACCCCGTCGGACACCGCAAAGATGGATTTTTCTCTGGTGGCCGGCTTTATCACGGAGGAGGGCGGCGTCACAAGCCACGTGTCCATCATCGCAAAGAATGAAGGCATCCCCTGCCTCGTCGGCGCCGGCCCCCTCCTCGACGAGGTCCGCACCGGCCAGATGGCCGTCCTGGACGCAGAAAACGGATATTTTTATCTGGAACCGGAAGCGTCCCTTCTGGAGGACTACCGGAAAAAGGCCGAGTCGCTCTGGCAGGAGAAGGAGCGGATCGAGCAGCTCGGCCATCTCCCGTCGGAGACGACAGACGGCCACCGCTTCCGCATCTGCGCGAACGTCGGCAGTCCGAGCGATATCCGGCACGCGCTGCGCTACCAGATCGAAGGGGTCGGGCTGTTCCGGACGGAGTTCCTCTACATGGAAAACGACCATTTTCCCACCGAGGAGGAGCAGTTTTCCGCCTACAAGGAGGCCGTCTCGCTGCTCGACGGAAAGGAGCTGACCATCCGCACGCTCGACATTGGCGGCGACAAGGGGCTGGACTACTTCACGTTCCCAAAAGAGGAGAATCCGTTTCTCGGGTACCGCGCGGTGCGCCTCTGTCTCGACCGGCCTGATCTGTTCCGCGTCCAGCTGCGTGCGATCTTGCGTGCCAGCGCATTCGGCTCCATCCGGATCATGTACCCGATGATGATTTCCATCGAGGAACTGCTGGAGGCAAACGCGCTGCTCGAGACGTGCAAGGATGAGCTGCGCGCCGGGCAGATCCCCTTCGACGAGCACATCCAGACCGGCATCATGGTGGAGACGCCGGCCGCAGTCCTGCTCGCGGACGATCTCGCCGCGCAGGCAGACTTTTTCAGCATCGGCACAAACGACCTGACACAGTACGTGCTCGCGGTGGACCGCGGCAACCCGAAGGTCGCCGAGAAGTACAACTCCTTCCACCCGTCCGTCCTGCGCGCGATCGCACACACGATCAAGGCGGCGCACCGGCACGGAATCGAGGCGGGCATGTGCGGGGAGTTCGCCGGCGATGAGAAGGCCGTCGGGCTGCTGCTGGGCATGGGGCTCGACGAGTTCAGCATGTCGGCAAACCGCGCCGCCTACGTCAAATATCAGCTGCGAAAGGAGTCCTTCGAGGCCCTGCAGCAGCTCGCACAAGAAGCACTCAAGAAAAACACCGTCCGGCAAGTCATGGAGCTGCTGGAGGCAGACAAGCACAATTCGGAGGAACTATGAAAGCATACGCACTGGGATTATATGAAAAAGCAATGCCGGGAAAACTCTCCTGGCGCGAGAAACTGACAGCCGCCAAAGAGGCAGGCTATGATTTTATTGAGCTCAGCATCGACGAGACAGAAGAGCGGCTCGCCCGGCTCGACTGGCCCGCCGCCATGCGCGGGCAGCTCGTCTCCTTGATGGAGGAGACCGGGATGCCGATCCGCTCCATGTGCCTGAGCGCTCACCGCAAATATCCGCTGGGCAGCAGCGACCCGCAGCTGTGCGCGCGCAGCCTGGAGATCATGGAGAAGGCGGTACAGCTCGCGGACGACCTCGGAATCCGGATCATCCAGCTCGCCGGCTACGATGTCTACTATGAGGAGAGCACTCCCGAGACGCGCGCGCGCTTTGAGGAGAACCTCGCGCGTGCTGTCCGGCTGGCGGCGCGCCGCGGCATCCTGCTCGGCTTTGAGACGATGGAGACCGAGCTCATGAACACCGTCGAGAAAGCGATGCACTACGTGTCGCTCATACAGTCTCCGTATCTCCACGTCTACCCGGATTCCGGCAACATCACAAATGCAGCAGTGATGTACGGCACCGACGTGCAGCAGGATCTCCAGTCCGGCGCCGGCCACATCATCGCGGTACATCTGAAGGAGACCGTCCCGGGCAAGTTCCGCGAGATCCCCTACGGGACGGGGCATGTCGACTTTGCCTCCGTCATCCGCACGTCCTGGGAGCTCGGTGTCAGAAGATACGTGACCGAATTCTGGTACGTCGGCAATCCGAACTGGCCGGACGAGCTGCGCGACGCACACGACCGCATGGCCGCGCTTCTCGACGCGCAAAAATAATGCAAGCCGAAAGACGACGCTTCTCGACGCGTGGAGATTGCGCAAGCCGAGCGGCAATGCTTCTCAGCGCCAGAGAGAACTCAGCCGGATGGCAACGCGCTTCTCGACGCGCGGAAATAATGCAAGCCAGATGACAACGCTTCTCGACGCGCGGAGATTGCGCAAGCCGAGCGGCAATGCTTCTCAGCGCCAGAGAGAACTCAGCCGGATGGCAACGCGCTTCTCGACGCGCGGAAATAACACACGCCGGATAACCATATTTCTCGACACGCAGCGACAACGCACATTCATGTGCTTAGAGCTCGCCTCATACAGAAGATATAAAAAAATCAAAAAAAGGGCAGCTCCAGGCCGTTCGCCCGGGCTGCCGCAATGAGGTGCAGGATGAAAGTAGAAAAGAAGGTTCTGGCGAACCTGAATAAATGTTACTCGATCGCCCCGCTTTTTTATCATGGGCGGGAGCATTTTCTGGTGGCAGCGGAGAAGCAGGACCCCTGCTATCTGTTCGACACCGACGGAAATCTGGAGGATACCGTCTGGGAGGGACCGGGCGGTGTCATGAGCATGGTGCAGGTGCCCGGCACAGACGGACAGTTCCTCGCGACCTCCCGGTTTTACTCCCCGAACGACTCGAAGGACGCGAAGATCGTGATCGTGACGCCGACCGCAGAGGGCGTCTGGGAGCGGCGCACACTCGCGGCACTCCCGCACGTACACCGCTTCGACATTCTGACCAGGGACGGGCAGAACTACCTGATCGCCTGTACCCTGAAATCCGGCCACGCGTTCCACGAGGACTGGTCCATGCCCGGCAAGGTGTACGCGGCCCGGCTTCCCGAGGACCTCTCCGGCTATGACGACGAGCATCCGCTGCAGCTTTCCGTGCTCAAGGACGGGATGCTGCGCAATCACGGCTACTACCGCTCCCAGAAGGACGGCGTCTGGACCGCCGTTCTGTCCTGTGAGAACGGGATTTACCGCTTCACACCGCCTGCCGCGGGCGAGAGCGACTGGAAGATCGAGCTGCTGCTCGACATCGCCGCGAGCGACGCCGTGCCGGTGGATCTCGACGAGGACGGGGAGCCGGAGCTCTGCGTGCTCGCCCCGTTTCACGGCGACAGCGTCAGCATCTACAAAAAGGAAGGAACTGCGTACCGGAAAGTCTACGACTATCCGGGCAACGCGGAATTTGCGCACGCCATCTACGGCGGCAGTCTCTGCGGCAGGCCCGCCTTCGTCGTCGGCCACCGAAAAGGGGACCGCAAGCTGTTCGCCATCACCTACGACCGGGCGGCCCATGCCTACACCAGCGAGACCATCGACACGGACTGCGGGCCCGCGAATGTGTTCCACTACCTGCATGACGGGAAGGATATTCTGATCGCGACCAACCGTGAGATCAATGAAATCGCCATGTATTCCCTGACCAACACGTGACCCGCTCTCCAAAACAGACGAAAAAAACCTGCTTTTTTCGTAAAAAGGTTGGTTTTTTTCGATTTAGAAGGTATAATGACGCGAGGGGCACAGTGTTATGTCTGTCCTCTGTAGTGGGAATAGTTCGAGACCGATTCTGCGAACCGTTAGTTCCAACGGCCAGCACTATGACAGTTCAGGAGGATAAGATGGACAAATACTTTTTGTTGACTTTCACAGAATGCGGACGTGACGGATTCTGGCATTCCCGCCATGCGTGGTTTGCGACAGAAGACGACCTGCGTTCCTTCGTGGAAACGCACAGGCAGATAGAGATTGACCTTGCGATCGAGATATTATCGTGCAGGACCGTAGACGTCTCCTGACAGACCGCTTCCGATTCATCCGTTTCATACAGAACAGCCGCAGACTGCTTATCCGACCGGAGGGCAGCTGCGGCTTTCCTTCTTCTTAAAAAAGAATAAACATCCCTGATTTTGTTGAATATGCCCGCCTGCTATGGTAAAATAGAAGAAAAATTAAGCAAAACGTTTAGAAGCGATGCGCGAATAGAAATTTCGAACGATACAGGAGAGTATATACTATGAACATACTTTTTTATCTGGTGCCCAAAAGCGAAGTCATGTTTCTCTACGACGACTTTACCATCCGCCAGGCCATCGAGAAGATGGAGTACCACAAATACAGCGCGGTCCCGATCATCAACCACGCCGGATGCTACGTCGGCACGCTGACCGAGGGCGATATCCTCTGGGCGCTGAAGGCGAGACAGTTTTCCAACCTGCACGAGATGGAGTCCATCACCCTGCGCCACATCAAGCGCAAGCGCGACAACCAGCCGATCAACGTCAACTGCAACATCGAGGATCTCGTGATGACTTCGATGAACCAGAATTTTGTCCCCGTCATAGACGACAACGGCATTTTTATCGGCATCGTCACCCGCAAGAGCATCATCGAGTACTGCTACAACCAGTGCCGCCAGCAGGCCCGGGAACCTGTCGCCCAGAGCTTTCTCGTGCGGCAGGATTCCGCCATCGGACAGTAGGTTCCGTCCCAAAACCGTGTTTCTTTCTTTTAAAAGACTCTTGAAATCATTACAGAAATATGATATTCTGTAAAAAATATGTAATACTTTTTTCATCTTTTTATTTTTCGCATAAGGAGTGTCTGTTTTATGAGAAAGAAAGTTCGGCTGCTGTTGTCTGTGGTGTTTATGCTGCTCGTCGTCGCGGGCGCGACTTGCACTGCCTCCGCCGAGGAGCGCGATGTCACTGCCCCCAAAAAGAGCGGCTGGGTGCGCGAGGGTTCCTGGTATCAGTACTACAGCAAGGCAGGTACGCTTCAGGTAGGCTGGAAGACGATCAAGGGCAAGGTCTATTACCTGCGCAAGCAGGCCGAGGATCAGGCGCCAAAGGGCAGCCGCGTGACCGGTTTTTACCAGGTCGGCAAGAACACCTTCTATTTTTCTTCCAAGGGCGTCCTTCAGACCGGCTGGAAGAAGATCAACAAAAAATACTATTACTTTGCGCCCAAGGGGAAAAAGGGCGCGCTCGGCGCGATGGCCGTCGGCTTTACCCAAATCGGAAAGAACCGCTTCCTGTTCCAGGAGGACGGCTCCGCCACCGTCGGCTGGGCGACCTACAAGAACAAAAAATATTTCTTCAGCAACAGCACGAAGCTCGGCGTGCGCGGACGCGCGATCACCGGCTGGAAGACGATCGGCTCCGGCCGCTATTTCTTCAGCACCTACGGTGTCATGCAGAAGAACCGCTGGATCAGCAAAAAATATTACCTGGGCAGCGACGGAAAGATGCTCAAGAGCTGCGTGACCCCGGACGGATACGTCGTGGATGCAAAGGGCGTAAAAAAGCGCGTCGCAAAGGGCTGGATCAAGCAGAACGGCAAGTATTCCTACTATGTCAACGGAAAAAAGACAACCGGCTGGAAGACGATCAGCGGCAAGCGCTACTATTTTGATGACGACGGCATACGCCAGAGCGGACTGCTCCGGATCGGCGACGCTACCTACTATCTGAAGAGCTGCGTCAAAACCGGCTGGCAGACGATAAACGGAAAGAAATACTATTTCGGCAGCGACGGAAAGATGGCCGTGAGCACTACAGTTGACGGAACCGTGCTCGGCGCAGACGGAGCCGCGACAGGCGAGGCGGCCGACGGCAGCGCCACGTCAGATCCGAATCTGTCCGGAAAGGGCAACGGCGCAAAGATCCTGATCCTCTCAGGCCACGGGATGGGCGACGTCGGCGCTACGGCAAAGTACGGCAGCACGACGTACTACGAGTACAAATACACGCGCGAGTTCGCAAAGCTGATCTACGAGAAGCTGACCGGAGCGAACCTGAAGGTCACGCTCTACGACCAGAACTACGACCTTTACCAGGTACTGTCCGGCAAGAAGAGCGGCCCGAAGCCAAACCTGAAGGATTACGACTACATCCTCGAAGTCCACTTCAACGCGACCGCAGCGGCCAGCAAAGACCTCAAGGGAGACGGCACCTGCAAGGGCGTCGGCATGTACGTCAATTCCGGCAAGAAAAACTACACGATCGACAAGAACATCGTGCAGGCCATCCACAAGACCGGCTTCAAGGTCTGGGGCGGCGGAGCCGGCATTTTCAAATCCTCCACCCTGTTCAACGCCAAGACCTGCCAGTCCAAAGGCGTCTCCTACGGCCTGCTCGAGACCGCCTTCATCGACGACAAGGACGACATGACCTTCTACAACAAAAATAAAGACAAAATGGCAGCCGCCGTCGCCAGCGCACTGGTCGACTATTTCAAATAAGTAGCGAGTAAAACAGGCAATGTACTGTAGCAATCCACCACCAGAGAATCTTACAGGGCCGTCGGAAGGCGATTCGAAACCTTCCGGCGGCCCTGCAAGATTCTCGTCCGGGTTACACTACGCGCCCTGTCACTCCAAGCATTTCATTACGCTAAAGCATTGACAAAGCCCCAAGAAATTGATAGAATGTAGAGAAAGTTTTGAGACAGGAGCAAGATACATATGAAAAAAAGAGTGTTTTCCCTGCTGGTGGACAATACCTCCGGCGTTCTGAGCCGTGTAGCGGGCCTTTTCTCCCGCCGCGGTTATAATATCGACAGTCTCACGGTAGGCGAGACGGCCGACCCGCGCTATTCCCGCATGACGGTCGTGGCCCGCGGGGACGAGCTGATCCTCGGCCAGATCGTGAAGCAGCTGCGCAAGCTGATCGACGTCGTGGACATCAAGGTGCTCGACGACGACAACAGCGTGAACCGCGAGCTCGTTCTCGTGAAGGTGCGCGCGGACGCGGCGGATCGCCAGTCAATCATCACGATCGCGAACGTCTTCCGCGGCAATATCATCGACGTCGGCAAGGACTCCCTGATCATCGAGCTGACCGGACAGCAGTCGAAGCTGGATGCTTTCATCGAGCTGCTCGAGGGCTATGAGATCCTGGAGCTCGCCCGCACCGGCATCACCGGCCTCTCGAGAGGCGCGGACGACATCCGTTATCTGTAGGAACACGGATTCCGGTTGCGGTCACGCACAGGCAGAACGTACCTGCGCGTTCCGGACTCGAATATTATGGTAACTTACCGCCGGGCGGGCGCTTGTCCTCCCTCCGGTTACAGCTATAAATACATAAAAAGAGGAGAAAAAGAAATGGCAGCAAGAATTTTTTATCAGAAAGACTGTAATCTTTCCCTTCTGGAAGGAAAGACGATCGCGGTCATCGGCTACGGCAGCCAGGGCCACGCACACGCACTGAACGCAAAGGAGTCCGGATGCCACGTCATCATCGGCCTTTATGAGGGAAGCAGATCCTGGGCAAAGGCTGAGGCGCAGGGCTTTGAGGTATACACGGCAGCGGAGGCTGCAAAGAAGGCTGACATCATCATGATCCTGATCAACGATGAGAAGCAGGCCGCTCTCTACAAGAAGGATATCGAGCCGAACCTCGAGGAAGGCAACATGCTGATGTTCGCGCACGGCTTCAACATCCATTTCGGCTGCATCGTTCCGCCGAAGAATGTCGACGTGACCATGATCGCCCCGAAGGGACCGGGCCACACGGTGAGAAGCGAGTACCAGGCAGGCAAGGGTGTTCCGTGCCTCGTAGCGGTAGAGCAGGACTACACCGGCAAGGCGCTGGATCTGGCGCTGGCTTATGCGCTGGCGATCGGCGGCGCGCGCGCAGGTGTCCTTGAGACGACCTTCCGTACCGAGACCGAGACCGACCTGTTCGGCGAGCAGGCCGTGCTGTGCGGCGGTGTCTGCGCTCTGATGCAGGCAGGCTTTGAGACGCTCGTCGAGGCGGGCTACGATCCGAGAAACGCTTACTTCGAGTGCATCCACGAGATGAAGCTGATCGTTGACCTGATCTACCAGTCCGGCTTTGCGGGCATGCGCTACTCGATCTCCAACACGGCTGAGTACGGCGACTACGTCACCGGCCCGAAGCTCATCACCGCTGAGACCAAGCAGACGATGAAGAAGATCCTCAAGGATATCCAGGACGGCACCTTCGCGAAGGAGTTCCTGCTTGACATGTCCTCCGCGGGCAGCCAGGTACACTTCAAGGCAATGCGCAAGCTCGCAGCAGAGCATCCGTCAGAGAAGATCGGAGAGGAGATCCGCAAGCTGTACAGCTGGAACGGCGAGGAGAAGCTGATCAACAACTAAACAGATTCGGGGAATCCCCGTTTCGAGGGTGTTGTAAAATGCGGCAGACTGTCAGCCATTTTGCAGCACCCTCTATCTTACAGGAACTACGACTATTTTGAGAGAGGAGCTACTTTCATGGGAATGACAATGACACAGAAAATCCTTGCCGCGGCGGCAGGTCTGGACGAGGTGCAGGCCGGACAGCTGATCGAGGCACAGCTTGACCTCGTACTGGGAAATGACATCACCTCCCCGGTCGCGATTCACGAGATGGACAAGTTAAAGGATGGCTCTGTCTTTGACAAGGATAAGATTGCGCTGGTCATGGACCACTTTATACCGAACAAGGATATCAAGTCTGCGGAGCACTGCAAGTGTGTCCGCGAGTTTGCCTGCAAGCATGACATCACTAACTACTTCGACGTGGGGGAGATGGGCATCGAGCACGCACTCCTCCCGGAGAAGGGACTGACGGTGGCCGGCGACGTGATCATCGGCGCGGACTCCCACACCTGTACTTACGGCGCGCTCGGCGCGTTCTCCACCGGCGTCGGCAGCACTGACATGGCGGCGGGCATGGCCACCGGAAAGGCATGGTTCAAGGTGCCCTCAGCCATCCGCTTCAACCTGGTAGGCAAGCCGTCCAAGTGGGTCAGCGGCAAGGATGTGATTCTGCACATCATCGGCATGATCGGCGTAGACGGAGCGCTGTATAAGTCTATGGAGTTCACCGGCGAGGGCGTAGCGAACCTCTCGATGGACGACCGCTTCACGATCACAAACATGGCGATCGAGGCCGGCGGCAAGAACGGGATCTTCCCGGTCGACGAGACGGCGATCGCGTACATGAAGGAGCACTCCAAACGGCCGTACCGGATCTTCGAGGCCGACGAGGATGCCGTCTACGACGCGGAATACACGATCGACCTTGGCGCACTCCGCCCGACGATCGCATTCCCGCACCTCCCGGAAAACACAAAGACCATCGACGAGATCACAGAGCCGGTGGCGATCGACCAGGCTGTCATCGGCTCGTGCACAAACGGCCGGATCAGCGACCTGCGCGCTGCCGCACAGATCCTCAAGGGCAGAAAGGTAAAGAAGGGCGTGCGCTGCATCGTAATCCCCGCGACGCAGGCAATCTACCTCCAGGCGATGGAGGAGGGGCTGCTGAAAATTTTCATCGAGGCGGGCGCCGTCGTCAGCACACCGACCTGCGGGCCGTGTCTCGGCGGATATATGGGTGTCCTCGCGGACAAGGAGCGCTGCATCTCCACGACGAACCGGAACTTTGTCGGCCGCATGGGTCACACCGGCTCCGAGGTGTATCTGGCGAGCCCGGCGGTCGCCGCGGCATCGGCAGTCACCGGCGTCATCTCAGCGCCGGAAGCGCTTGGCATGTAACGGATGGAAGCAAAGATGAATGAGCAGGAGGCTATCATGAAGGCATCAGGAACAGTTTTTAAATACGGAGATAACGTCGACACGGATGTGATCATCCCCGCCCGTTATCTGAACTCGTCGGATCCCGCGGAGCTGGCGACACACTGCATGGAGGACATTGACGCAGATTTCATTCACCGCGTCCACAAGGGAGACATCATCGTCGCAGAGAAGAATTTCGGCTGCGGCTCCTCCCGCGAGCACGCGCCGATCGCGATCAAGGCAGCCGGCGTGAGCTGCGTCATCGCCGAGACGTTCGCGCGCATTTTTTACCGCAACGCGATCAATATCGGCCTGCCGATCATCGAATGCCCGGAGGCGTCCAGAGGCATCGAGGCGGGTGACGAGGTCGAGATCGACTTTGACAGCGGCGTGATCTACAACAAGACAAAGGGCACGAGCTTCCAGGGACAGGCATTTCCCCCGTTTATGCAGAAAATTATCAACGCCGAGGGCCTGATCAACTATATTAACGCAAAATAACAGCGATTCTTTTGCGTTTTGTATTGGATTTTTTGTTTGAATGTGCTATGATAAGAGAATCCAGGCAGCTTGTACATAGGAACAAGGCCAGTTCAGGGAATGCGTATCATTCCAAGGGATACTTCATTATAAAAGCATGTGAGAGGAGAAATGAACATGAAAAAGGCAACCATGTTTGTGCTTGCCGCTGCGCTGACGATCTCGCTCGCCGGATGCAGCTCCACACCGAAGGAGACCGAGGCGCCCAAGACAGAGGCGACAACTGAGGCTGTGACTGAGAAGAAGACCGAGAAGGCTACGGAGGCACAGACAGAAGCAAAGACCGAGGCTGAGACCGAGGCAAAGACGGAGGCGAAGACCGAGGCTGAGACAGAGGCGAAGACGGAAGCTGAGGCTGAGACCGAGAAGGTCACTGAGGCTGAGTCCGAGAAGGCTACCGAGGTAGAGTCCGAGAAAACCACCGAGGCGGATAAGGATGCCGCTGCGGAGACTGAGGCTGTCACCGAGGCTGAGACAGAGACCGAGGCTGCTACTGAGGCAGAGACCGAAACTGAGGCTGCTACTGAGGTAGAGACCGAAACTGAGGCTGCTACTGAGGCAGAGACTGAGACCGAGGAGGCTACCGAGGTTGCGACTGAGGAAGTGACCGAGGCGGAAACTATGGCGGCTCCGGAGGCCGAGACGGAATCCGAGGCGACTACTGAGGCGGAGTCCGAGACCGAGGCTGTTACCGAGGCAGAGTCCGAGACTGAGGCTGTTACCGAGGCAGAGTCTGAGACTGAGGCTGTTACCGAGGCAGAGTCCGAGACCGAAGCTGTGACTGAGGCAGAATCCGAGACCGAAGCTGTCACCGAGGCAGGGACTGAGGAAGGAACCGAGGCGGAGACCGAGGAAGTAACCGAGGCCGTAGAGGTAGAGACTGAGGCAGAGGCATTTGTGGCTCCGGAGGGCACGCACTACAAGGCAGCGCTCCTTCTGAACGGCAACCTTGGCGACAAGTCCTTCTACGATTCCGCGAACGAGGGTCTGACAAGACTGCGCGACGAGCTCGGCGAGGATGTATTTGATTTCAAGGTAGAGCAGATGGGCGGTACGGCAGCGGACGAGTCCAAGTGGGAGCCGACCCTGCTCGACTACTGTGACACCGGTGAGTATGATGTCATCATCATGGGCACCTGGCAGATGGCTCAGCCGCTGGCAAACGCAGCAGCAGAGTACCCGGATCAGAAGTTCATCTTCTTTGATGAGGCATTTGATTTCGAGGCAAACGGCAACCCGGAGAACATTTACAACGTGCTGTACAAGCAGAACGAGGTATCCTACCTGGTAGGTGCAGCGGCTGCTATGATGACCACCGACGAGAACCTCCAGGGTATCGACCCGGACAACCATATCATCGGCTTCCTGGGCGGCATGGACAACGCAGTCATCAACGACTTCCTGGTAGGCTACATCCAGGGTGCTCTGGATACCGACCCGGATATCGAGGTAGCGGTAGGCTTTGTGGGCGACTTCGTTGACTCCACAAAGGGTAAGGATATCGCGCTTTCCCAGTACCAGAGCGGTGCAGATGTAGGCTTCAACGTGGCAGGAAACGCAGGTCTGGGCCAGATCGAGGCTGCAAAGGATGAGGATAAGTTCGCGTTCGGCGTAGACTCCGACCAGGCAGCGCTGCTTCCGGACTACGCAGACTACATCCCGACCTCCGCGCTGAAGAACGTCGGACAGTCCCTGTACCTTGCAATCCAGAAGGATATGCTCGGCGAGCTGGCATACGGCACACAGGAGACCTACGGCTTCGCAGAGGGCGGTGTGGCGCTCGTGAAGGATGCGCACTATGAGGCGATGCTCTCCGAGGAAGTCCGCACGAAGCTGGACGAGCTGGAGCAGTCTATCATTGCCGGCGACATCGTAGTAAATACCTCCTCTGAGATGGATCAGGCAGCGATCGAAGCGCTGAAGGAGTCCGTAAAGGTAGGCAGATAATCATCTGAGCTTACGGGGCTGTTGCCGTATGTGGTACATACGCAGCAGCCCCGCTTTTGCTTTGGAAAAAGAAGAAAGAAGGTGAATTGTGTTGGCGAAAGAAACCGTTCTGGAAATGCAGCACATCATGAAAATCTACTCGAACGGTGTAGTAGCAAATGAGGATGTGAGCCTTGAGCTGAAGAAAGGCGAGATCCACGCACTGCTCGGAGAGAACGGCGCCGGAAAGAGTACGCTGATGAAGGTACTGTTCGGCATCGAATCCCCGGACCAGGGAAAAATCCTTCTGAACGGAAAGGAGACAACGATCCGTTCCCCGCAGGACGCAATCGCAAAGGGAATCGGCATGGTGCACCAGCACTTCATGCTGCTGCCGTCGCTGACCGTGGCTGAGAATATTATTCTCGGTGTGGAGCCGCGGAAAAGCAAACTGTTCATCGACATGAAGCAGGCCATCCGGTCTGCAAAGGAGATCGCTGACAAGTACAATTTCGATATCGACGTGACCGCGAAGGTCGAGGAGATCCCGGTCGGGATCAAACAGAAGGTGGAGATTCTCAAAGCGCTGTACCGCGGCGCGGACATTCTGATCCTCGACGAGCCGACGGCTGTGCTGACGCCGCAGGAGACCGAGGAGCTGTTTGTCCAGCTCGAGAAGCTGCGCGACAACGGGCACACGGTCATCTTTATCTCGCACAAGCTCGACGAGATCAAGCGGATCTGTGACCGCGCGACGATCATGCGCAACGGAAAGAGCATGGGCACCTACTCCGTCAACGAGATCAGCACCAACGATATGTCCAAGCTGATGGTCGGGCGCGAGGTTGTCCTCTCGTTTGAGAAGCAGGCGCCCACGCTGCAGGGCGTCATGCTCGAGGTAAAGCATCTGAATGCCTACAACACGCAGGGAGTGCAGAAGATCCGCGACCTCTCCTTCGAGGTGCAAGGCGGCGAGATCCTCGGGATCGCCGGTGTCGAGGGCAACGGGCAGACGGAGCTGGTCGACGCGATCACCGGGCTCTCCAGAAAATATTCCGGCGAGATCCTCCTCAAAGGAACGGATATCCGCAGGGAGTCCATCAAGGCGATCCGCGAACAGAAGCTCGCGCACATCCCGGAGGACCGCATGGCGTCCGGCTGTGCGGCACACCTGAATATCCAGGAGAACATGTTCGCGAACCAGTACACCGACGCGCGGTATTCCGGAAAATTCATGCTCAGGTCCAGGGCCATCCAGTCGCGCTGCGACGAGCTGATCCGGGAGTACCTCGTCAAATGTAAGTCCCAGAAGCAGGAGGTCGGCATGCTCTCCGGCGGAAATATCCAGAAGGTGATCGTGGCGCGGGAATTTTCCACGGGTCCGGATGTCATCATCGCGAACCAGCCCACGCGCGGCATCGACGTCGGCGCGACCGAGTTTATCCGCAGGAAGCTTCTGGAGTTCCGGGACGCGGGCTGTGCCGTGATCCTAGTATCGGCGGACCTGAACGAGATCTTCTCCCTCAGCGACCGCCTCGCCGTGATGTACAAGGGCAACTTTTCCGGCATCTTCACGGATGTCGCGCATGTGACGGAGGAGGAGCTCGGCCAGTACATGCTCGGGTTAAAAAATGATTTTGCGAACGGAGGTGTGTCACATGAATAGCAGTGTGAAGCGATTTGAGGTATTCCGAATGTTTTTTGCCATAGTGATCGCGCTACTGATCTCCTTCGGCATCATTTTTCTGGTGAGTGAGCAGCCCCTGACCGCGATCTACACGCTGATCACCGGCCCATTCAAGAGTAAACGAAACTTTGCAAACGTGATCGAGGCGATGATCCCGCTGATATTCACCGGCACCGGGGTCTGCATCATGTTCTCCGCCAACCAGATCAATCTGGCAGGAGAGGGCGCCTTCCACTTAGGCGGCCTGGTCGCTGCCGTCGTCGCGCTGCAGTTTGGCCTCCCGGCAGGCGTCAGCCCCGTCGTCGCGATCCTCCTGTCCGGACTTGCGGGTGCCGTCTTCACGGCGATCCCGGCCATCCTGAAGATCAAGACGAACGCGTCGGTGCTCGTCTCCTCTCTGATGCTGAACTACATTGCCCTCTGGTTTGCGATGTTTGTGCTGATGCACTTTATCTGTGACCCGAGCATCGGCTCCGCCTCCTACCTGATCCCGGAAGCATCCACGCTCCCGACGCTGATCGACCGGACCAGGATCCATCCCGGCTTGTTCGTCGCGCTCGCGGCGGCAATCCTCGGCTATATCTTCCTGTTCAAGTCCAGGATCGGCTACGAGCTGCGCCTGACCGGACAGAATGAAGGCTTCGCGCGGTATTCCGGCGTCAGCATCGTCAAGGTGGTATTGATCTCACAGCTCCTCGGCGGTTTCATCGCAGGCGTGGGCGGCGGTGTCGAGCTGCTCAGCCCGATCTACACGCGTTTTTCCTGGACCTCGCTGCTCGGCTACGGCTGGGATGCCATCATTATCTGCACCCTGGCAAAAAATAATCCGCTGTACACGCCGCTCGCGGCCCTGTTTCTCGCGTACTTGCGCACAGGCGCCTCGATCATGGCACGCTACACAGACGTCACGCTCGAGATCGTGCAGATCACGCAGGGTATTATCATCCTGCTTGTCGTCGCAGAGCAGTTCCTGAGCGGCTATAAGCACAAGATGATCGCGAAGGAAGCGATGGCTTCCCTGAAGGAAGAGGAGGTGCAGTAAATGTTAAAAAATATCTTATCCCCCGACTTCGTGAATGCGATCCTGCGCGCGTCGACGCCGATCCTGTTCGCAACGCTTGCCTCCGGCATCGCCGCGAAGGCCGGCATCACCAACATGGCGCTTGAGGGCATGCTGTTGTTCGCATCCTTGTTCGGTGTGATTTTCAGCTCCCTGACGCACAGCTTCCTCGGAGGGCTCCTGATCACGATGGCGATCGGCGGGCTGATCGGCTTCGTCCTCGCATTCTTCGTGCTGCAGCTGAAGACCGACGAGATCCTCGCTGCGATCGCGATCAACCTGATCGCCACCGGCGGCACAGTGCTTCTGCTCCTAGCAGTCTCAGGGGACCGCGGCGCTTCCACCTCGATCTCGAGCGTGTCCGCACCAGTCATCGCCCTCCCGTTCATAGAAGGGATTCCGTTTATCGGGGCGGTGCTCTCGGGACAGAACCTGATGACCTGGCTGGCACTGATCGCCGTCGTCGTCTGCAACGTCTTTCTGTACAAGACCCCGATGGGCCTCAAAATCCGTGCGGTCGGCGAAAATAAAAACGCGGCGGAGTCCGTCGGCATCAGCTCGAAGCGGATTCAGTACATCGCGCTGGTCCTGAGCGGCGTGCTCTGCAGCATGGGCGGCTACTTCCTCTCCGGAGGCTACATGAATATGTTCACCAAGGATATGTCGGCCGGCAAGGGCTTCATCGCGCTCGCCGCGAGCTCGATGGGAGCCGACACCCCGATCGGAGGCTTCCTCGTGACCATGCTCTTCGGCATCGCGCAGGCGCTCGGCAACCTGATGCAGCTCACGACCATCCCGACTGAGCTGATTCAGATGATCCCGTATCTGACGACGCTGATCGGCCTGGCCGTCTACAGCTACACCGTCATGAAGCGCCGGAACCGGCTCGGGGCGCACTAAATCATCAAAAAACAGAGAGCGGATCATATCAAAACGGTTCGCCCTCTGTTTTTTCTTCTTTTATTTCTATTTCATCTGCAAACGCGTCGCTTCTCAGATCCCGAACAGATCGCTGTACGCCTTGAGCGCGCCGTCCGTCTCGTGAGCCAGCACCTTCTTTGCCAGCACTTTTCCGAGCTGTACACCCTCCTGGTCGAAGCTGTTGATGTTCCACGCAAAGCCCTGGAACATGACCTTATTCTCGAAATGCGCGAGGATCGCTCCGACTGCCTCCGGGGTCAGCTGCTCGCCGACGATGATGCTCGAAGGTCTTCCGCCCTCGAAGTTCTTGTTCAGGTTCTCATCCTTCTTGCCGCAGGCAAACGCCATGATCTGTGCCACCACGTTCGCGCAGAGCTTCTGCTGGCTCGTGCTTCCCTGGATCACGACATCCGTCTCAGCCTGGCTCTTCCGGAAGCCGATGAACTGCAGCGGGACGATATTCGTGCCCTGATGGAGCAGCTGGTAGAAGGAGTGCTGTCCGTTCGTGCCTGGCTCGCCGAAGATCACCGGGCCGGTCTTGTAGTCGATCGGCTCGCCAAAGCGGTTGACGCTCTTGCCGTTGGACTCCATGTCGAGCTGCTGCAGATGTGCCGGGAAGCGGGAGAGTGCCTGCGAGTACGGCAGCACCGCCGTCGCCTGATAGCCCAGTACATTCCGCTCGTACACGCCGATCAGCGCGTCCAGCATCGCCGGGTTCTCCAGCAGGTTCGGATTCTTTGCGTTCTGATCCTCCGCAGCCGCGCCGTCCAGGAACCGCGCGAAGACCTCCGGGCCAAACGCGAGGGACAGGATCACGCCGCCGACCGCAGAAGAGGAGGAGTAGCGGCCGCCGATGTAGTCATCCATAAAGAACGCGGCAAGATAGTCCTCACTCTTTGCCAGAGGAGAGGTCTCGCTCGTGACAGCCACCATGTGCTTCGCCGGATCAAGCCCGGCCTTCTTCAGGGCATCCTTCACGAAGGACTCGTTCGTCAGCGTCTCCAGCGTCGTCCCGGACTTCGAGACAAGGACGAACATGGAGTGTGCGACGTCAATCGAATTCAGGACACTGACTGCATCGTCCGGGTCCACGTTGCTGATGAAGCGGGCTTCCATTTTCAGCGTCCCGTTTCTCTTCGCCCAGTTCTCGAGTGCGAGATAGATCGCGCGCGGGCCGAGGTCACTTCCGCCGATACCGATCTGAACGACCGTCGTGAACTTCTCGCCTGCACCATTCACAATCGCGCCGCTATGTACCTGATGCGCAAACTCCGCCGCGCGCTTCTGCTGTGCGACATAGAAGTCTCTCTTGTCGACGCCGTCCACGACGACCGCCTCGCCGAGCTGCCCGCGGGTCAGCTGGTGCAGCACACGTCTCTTTTCCCCTGTGTTGATCACCGCGCCGTTGTACAGCTCCGCATATTTTTCTGTGAGCTGTGCCTCGCCGGCCAGCTTGGCGAGAGCCTCCAGCACACGGTCATCTACCTGCTTGGCAGCGAAATTGTAGGACAGGCCGTTTGACATCGGCACCTGATACTTCGCCACACGCTCAGCTCCGGCCTCACCCGAGAGCACCTCCGGAAGACGGACCGCCTCACCCAGAGAAGAGAGCTTCTTCACAGAAGCAAGTGTATCAAAATTATTCCATGAAACCATTGTGATTCCCTCCTTTGAAAGATCTTGTATGAAAGTCGATTGCTCCGTGCTTTGCACTCCCGCAATCGCCCCGGTATTCGCAATCCGACCTATCGGTCTACTTTCATAGTATACTAAAAAGACTGCCTGATTTCAATAAAAACATGCGGCATCTATGCCCGTTCTCCCGCGACGTAGCGCGCCGTGAGGTTCCGGTCGTCCGCGAGATGCATCACGCGCTCGATCCGCTCCTCCAGCGTGAGATGATCCGCCGCCACCCCGAGGCTCCCGTCATCGATTACAAGCGCGTCGAGCTCATAGCCCGGCTCGAAGCTGCCGACCTTCCCGAAGAACTGTCCGCCTCCCTTTGTCCCCAGATAGAACGCTTCCGGGATCGAGAGCGCCGCATCCTGCTTCTCGCTTTTCAGCCACTGCAGCTTCGACAGGTAGACCGCCTCAGACATCGCGCGCAACATGCACAGGCTGTAGCCTCCGGCGACATCGGAGCCAAGCCCGACCTTGATCCCCTTGTCGAGCATCCGGCGGATCGGAGGGATCCCGGCCGCCACATTTCCGTTGGACTGCGGGCAGTGCGCGATCGTCACACCGCGCCTGGCCACCAGATCCAGCTCGTGCTCCGTCGGATAAATAAAGTGCGCCATCACCGTGTGATCGGTGAACAGCCCGAACCGGTCATACACATCGCTGTCATTGTCGTATTCCGGGTAGCGCTCGCGCACGATCTGCATTTCCCCGAGATCCTCCGACAGATGCGAGTGTACCGGCAGGTCATACGTCTCGCGCAGACGCCCCAGCCCTTCGAGCACCTCGCTCGAGCAGGTCGGGATGAAGCGCGGGGTGATCGCGGGCTTGACCAGGCGGTAGGCTTCTTTTGTCTTCAAAATCCAGCGCTCCGTATCGGCGAGTGACTGTTTCGGCGTCTCACACAGATAGTCCGGCGAGAGCGTGTCCATGTTGATCTTGCCGACATAGGCCGCAATGCGCTTTTTCTCCAGCTCCTCCATCAGGATCTCGGTGGCCTCTGCGTGCAGCGTTCCGAAAACCACCGCGCGGGTCGTGCCGTTCTTCGCCATCGCATCCGCAAACGCCTCGTAGTAGATCCTGGCGTACGCCGGATCCGCGAACCGGGCCTCCGTCGGGAAGGCATAGCGGTCCAGCCAGTCCATCAGCTGCAGATCCAGCCCGAGCCCGCGGTAGACAAACTGCGGCGCATGGACATGCATGTCGCAAAGCCCCGGGATAATCAGCTGATCCCCGTAATCCAGAACCGGGAGAGAGCGGTAAGCTTCCGGCAGCTCCTCGTAAACGCCCCGGATCTCGTTGTCGACAGTCACCAGATAGCC
Source organism: Oscillospiraceae bacterium (assembly GCA_021771715.1). Lineage (GTDB taxonomy): Bacteria > Bacillota > Clostridia > Lachnospirales > Lachnospiraceae > Choladousia. The sequence continues at coordinate 244,550 of JAETOO010000005.1, read as the reverse complement.
GCCCGGAATACACACAAACCGCTCCCTCGTCGGCGTGTGGATGATGTTTCCTCTTAAAATAATTGTGCTCAATGCAGTACACTTCCTTTCTGAGGGGATTGCCCTCGTGTTTTCAACTCTGCGAAAGCCTCGTCCGGCAGCAGCGCGCCCTCCGTCTCGACCACCTTTGCGGCGACACGGTTCGCTGCGCGAATCGCCTCCGGCAGGGACAAGCCGAGCTTCTCGCAGGCGATGACCGCGCCGATGTGCGAGTCACCTGCTCCGATCGCGTCGATCTGCACGGCGGGCACTGCCGGAACATAGCCTGATCCCGCATCCGTCCGGTAAAATGTTCCGTCCGCCCCGAGCGTGACTATCACATCGTTTCCGGTCTGCGCATGCAGCCGCCGCGCCGCCGTCTCCAGCGCCCGCAGCCTCTTTGCAGCCAGCCAGCTTCCCGGTACAGCAGCGCTTCCGCAATCTACCTCACACTCCGACACACCGGCACTTTTGCAGTCTTCCTCGCAGTCCTCCGGCACAGCAGCGCTTTCGCAATCCGCCTCGCAGATTCCTGCGGCAGCAATACTTTTACCGTCTGCTTCACAGGTTCCGACAGCAGCGCCGCAATTCCCCTCACAGTTCCGCGCATAGGCCAGCACTTCCTCCTCGTTCAAATGCAGAACCGGATGCAGGTTGAAGAGGCGCGCGAGAAGCTCGGGCGCAATCTTTGTGATGCGCGGGCCGGGCGCAAAGTAGATCCGGTACTCCGGATGTTCTTCGAGATAGTCCACGATGTGCACGCCGGTCGTCTCCTCGATCTCAAGTCCGCAGATATAGACGCTGTCGATTTCCGATGGCTCCGTCAGCTCGAACCATTCCCGCTCAAACAGATACTCCGCACCGTGGTAGGAGATGAAGGTGCGCTCCCCGTTCGCCTCGACGAAGCAGTAGCAGCAGCCGTTTTCGCGCTCCACAGCCGGGATGGGCGTTGACACCCGGCGCTTTGAGAGCTGCGCGCGCACAAAATCCCCGTATGCCCCGGCGCCCACCGGAGAGAAGAGAAGGTACGGCACGCCGAAATGCCGGATCATATCCGACACATTGTAGGCGCAGCCGCCCAGAGACATCCGCTGACCAAGGACATGTACATCCTCCTGTGTCCTGGGCAGTCGCTCCACATTGATAATCACATCCACGACCGTAGAACCGATCACAAGTACGTTCTTCATACGATTTCCCCATCGCTTTCTCCAAAAAATAGCAAAACAATCACCAAAATCATAAGCTGTTTGCGCCGTCTTGTCAATGTCGAGCGTTACATTTATAATTTCTGTAACCTGTGTATGTTTTTTACGAATTATAGGATGAGAAGATGATATCCTGCAGGAATAATCATGCTCTAGTACAGCAAAAAGGAGGGACACAGTGGAGGACACAGAAATTATCGAACTGTTCTGGAACCGGGACGAAACAGCAATACAGGAATTGAGTCATAAGTATTCCGGCTACTGTTATAAAATTGCATGGAATCTTTTGCAGAATCATGAGGATACAGAAGAATGCTTAAACGATACCTGGTTTGCGGCATGGGGCTATATGCCGCCGAAGAGGCCGTCTGTATTATCCGCATTTGTCGGGAGGATCACCAGAGGGCTTGCCATTGACTGTTTCCGAAAAAAACAGGCGGCAAAACGCATGGATGGACATATTGCTGATGTCTGCGGCGAGATGGATGCGTTGAGTTTTTCTTATACGGTGGAGGAACGGATGGCGGAAAAAGAATTAATAACATCCATAGAGCGCTTTTTAAGAAAGCTGCCGGATGCAGACAGGGACATTTTTATCAGGCGTTACTGGTATCTGGACTCCATCAAAGACATTGCCAAACGGCACGGTGTATCACAGGGATGCATCAAGACAAATTTATGCCGAAACCGAAAAAAATTATATCGTATTCTGCGACGGGAGGTGTTGATTTGAAGAAAGAGTTCGACTTTTCAGAAGCATTTGGAAAGATTGACGAAACGCTCATTGCAGAGGCAGGGAAACCCTGGACAGCGGACAGAAGCAGGATTCTGAGCTTATACAGACGGAAAATGGTTCAGGCAGCGGCAATCCTTCTGGTTTTTGCTGCGGCAGCAGGCAACTCCCATGTTCAGGCGGCGGCAAAAAAGTTTACCACGAAAATCGGGGAAATTTTCTGCTTTTCAAAAGATTTGTCCGATTATACGGAAATCATCCAGCAGACACAGACGAAAAACGGGATAGCGCTGACAATCAATGAGGTGATTCTGGACGATTACAGTCTGATCGTATCCGTAAAGCCGGATTACGAAAACCGAAAGGAATCTCCCTATCTGTGGATTAATGAGGAAAAAACATTGATTAACGGTCAGCGGTATCAAAGCATCAGCAGCACTGTCGGAGGAGGGATGGGTCTGGAAGCATCTGCGGACAATGAAAGAAATACGGAAACCGTGCTGGCGCAGGAGTATGATGATATGGATCTGCCTGACAGTGAAATAGCGGTTCATCTTGTGCTGGATGCGGGAGAGCGAGCGCCGGTCTTTCAGGAAAACCATTCTGCGCATATCGCGGAGTTTGTCTATGATTTTACCATTACCGCGGAGCAATTAAAGGCACAGACGGTACAAAAGGAAGTGAATATGGCAATTCCGGGAGCGGATGACTGCAGCCTGACTTTAAAAGAGCTTGTGATGAATGATCTGCGCGCCAGAATCGTGGCGTCCGGTGTGACCTGGGAGGACAAGCGGATGAATGAATACGAATGGAAGCTGACGGGACAGGACAGCTTTGGCAATCCGGTAAGCTTTATGAGTGCAGGATTCCTCTCGGAAAACGAACTGCGGTTTGAAACAAGCTTCTTTGGGGACTATGAAGACGGTGCTGTGTTTGATGAAGATCGTTTTCAGATGTCTGTGCCTGACAAAAACTGCGCGTATCTGGACTTGCAGCTCTATCAGAGAAAAATCCTGTGGGATTCGGACTCCGCAGAGAAACTGGATGATGAATGCTATGCGCAGGAAAGTCTTGAACCCAGCGAGGTGTATGCAGAAGAAGATCATTATGGCTGGGAGCCGGTTGGGGATGCATTTCGGATTCAGATAAAAGAAGAATCAGGAAATTGATCTGATTTGAAACAGTTTTCTATTGACGAAAGGAAGGTTCGATTATATGACGGGAAAGACGATTGTAATGGGAACGATTGTAACTGTGATGGTTATGGGAACATCATTCACTGCTACGGCGAGTGGTACAGACACAGAAAATATGGGAAAGGCAGCATCAGAGTTTGATATGCCGGAGGAAAAACTGATCAGAGACGGCGCCGGAAAGATCGTCGCCATAGACGCGACGGATGAACCGGTTTCCGTGCAGTATCAGGATGTAGATTATGAACAGCTTATTTCATCCGAACAGTTCAGGGAATACGAGGAACTGGGACTGACCTGTGACGATGAAACGAAAACGCTCTACTTTTATGATATGGAAGTTCAGTCTCTGTCGGACGAATACGAAGAAGGCAATGCACTGCAGTATCTCACTGAGAACTGGGGAGAGAACAGCGATCATCTGCGGATTGACTTGTCTGCGGTAAGAGACGAGAACTATCACCTTTTATACTTTAAATTCTACAGGCAGCCATCGGATGACGAATTTCTGTATAATCTTGAAGATGAAGGATACGTAATGGAAGATGAGTTGTTGGAAGATGAGGGGATAGCCGTGGATGAATCAGCGGAAACGGATGAAGAACCGGCTTCTCATGTGATTATTGGCGGTGCGGACGGGCCTACCAGTATCTTCCTTGCAGGTAAATTTGGCGGTGCAGACGGAACGGCACTGAAGCCGTCAGACTTTGGAACGATGATCCTGACATTAGCGGAAATGATACTGAAGTTCTGAATCTGATCCGGGAGAATCCGTCCATCACGCAGACTTTACGAGCCAAGAGGTCTGCGTAGAACAAGGTTGCTTATAAACAAAAATGAGGTTGCAAAGATCGTACGATACAGGTATCATATGGCAGAGACCGCAGCTGTCATATGGAAGGAAACGCAGAAGGGAGTGGCTGATCTATGAGGCGAAGATATGTTATCGCTCAGTAGTCTGAGCTTAAAATAACAAAAATCATTAAGCTCGGATGAATCCCCGGAAAAACATTCAGGAGGATTGCAATGAGCTATGTCAGGGCAGAGGAGATTCTGCCACATGAATTGATAGAAACGATTCAGCAATACGTCAGTGGGAAAAGCATATACATTCCATGTAGAGAGAAAAAGGATTGGGGCAGCCAGACCAAAACGAAGCAATACTATGAATCAAGAAACGACGAAATATGTCAAAAACATAGGAGCGGAGTTTCCATAGCGGACCTTGCAGAAGAGTATTCCTTATCCCAAAAGAGCATCCAAAGAATCACAAGAACGGGTAATTCTGCGGCAGATTCAGAAAGATGCAAATAGATACCATAAAAGTATATCATCGCTGCGGAGGGTGCGGGAAAAAGCAAGTATTCATAAATACAGGTAAATTCAGAGTGAATGCCAACGGGAGCCGTGTTGATGTATGGCTCATATACAGATGCGCAAAATGTAAGCATTCATGGAATCTTGCTGTTTATGAAAGAAAAAAGTCTGCAAAAATTACATCGGATGAGTATAAACGCTTCTTTGAAAATGATTCTGAACTTGCTTATGAATATGGAAATGATATCGCGTTTTTGAAAAGAAATCATGCTGAATTTAAGTGAAAAGGAGGAGGCTCTTAGTTTTTGAATAGGCTAAGAGTCTCTCCTTTTTGCTGTTAATCTGTAGGCTTCCCGATTATAAGTACCTGAATCATGATCCACAGCAGCACATTACAATGCTTCATCCCCCGGTTAAATAACGAAAGGCTCCCGCAGGAGCCTTCCGGACTGGAGGCTTCACAAGTTTCTCCAGTACGATCACTGAATACCATATAACAAAATCCGTAGAGATGTCAACAGTTTCAAGTGAAAAAGGTTCCCGCTTACCCAAATACCCGGATGTTACATAGTTCATCAATAGTATATGCAGGAATCAAGAAAAAATGGAATCTCCGATTGACATCTATCTGCTGGTTTGCCAAAATAAATGGGAATGATGAAAACAAATAAATTTGTGAAAGCGGGAGGTGACCAGAAATGGTCCGCGAAGTGAAAAAAGAAGAATTAGCGGAAGTGCTGAATTTGTATTTACATCTTCATGAAACGTCTGTTCCGGAACAATCCGAACACTTGTCTGTCACATGGAATCAAATTATAGAAGATCAAAATCATCATCTTATTGTGAATGTAATCGACGGAACGATTGTTTCTTCGTGTGTCTGTGTAATTATTCCCAATTTAACCAGAAATGTGCGTCCGTATGCTTTTGTAGAAAACGTTGTCACCCATGCAGACTACAGGCGGCATGGCTATGCCACGGAATGCTTAAACTATGCAAAAACCATAGCGGAACAGAATCATTGCTACAAGCTGATGCTGCTGACAGGTTCCAAAGAACAAAAGACGTTAGAGTTCTATAAAAATGCAGGATATAACAGTACGGATAAAACAGCATTTATTCAATGGCTCGATCTGTAATTTCCTTAATGAATCCCGCCCATCCGAAATATAATAAGAAAGGAGAAGCAGAAAACCCATCAGATGGACAAGGGGGATCGACATGCAGCACATCCAATCGAACGAAATTCGATCAGAGGAGGACGTCTCGAACAAACGCCTGCGGTTCAAGCAGCGGCTGACCTGCGGCGCAGCCGCCGCGCTTGTGTTTGCCATGACGCTCCTGATCTTCTGGCTCCTCTGGCGCTATCTGAGACAGGCCGAGGAAACCATGAGCGGCGCGCAAACAGAAGCGCAAACAGAAGCGCAGACAGATACGGCTGCAAGAGATCGGGCAGAAGCGCAGACAGCTTCCGATGGTGCCGCAATGATCCGCGTCCGGATTCTCGGCGACAACTATGAGGCCAGCAGCCATTCGTCCCTCACCGTCACATCGAAGAGTGCCTTTACGGTCGCATTTACCACCGCAGACTGCTGCGAGGAAACGGCGGACTTCTGCAGAGCGCGCTCCGAGACCTCTGCCTGCAGGCTGCAGTATTGCACTGAAGGAACTTTCCAGATTTCTGCCGAGGAGCTCTCCGAGGGCGAAGCCTGCGTCATAACACCGGACGGAGACGATCTACTCGTGCTGCCGGAGCTTTCGCGGGCGCAGAAGGCTCCTGAGTACGACGGACAGCTGCTCTTGTACCGGGAGCCGGACGGGATCGCTCTGGTCAACCTGCTCCCGCTCGAAGCCTACCTCTGCAGTGTGGTGGCCTCCGAGATGCCGTCCGATTACCCGCAGGAGGCACAGCTGGCGCAGGCCGTATGCGCCAGGACCTACGCCGCCAACTGCATCCGGCGGGAAAAAAATTCGGATAATCGCGCAGATTTAGATGACAGCGTTGCATTTCAAGTATATAATAATCAAAAGGCTTCCGAGGCGTCCGCCCGTGCTGTCACAGCCACGGCAGGCGAGATTCTTCCCCTGGACGAGGTTCTGTACTACTCGACCTCCTGCGGCACCTGCGGGCGGGAGGATCTGGCAGACGAAGCGGCATTCCGCTCCTACCTGGAAGAGGAGCCCCGCGCGGATGCGGAGTACGGATCCCCGTGGATCCGCTGGGAGGCAGTGCTTTCCAAGGATGCACTGCTCGCGCATCTGCAGGCGGAGTTCGGTTATCCGGGCGATTCCGTCGAACGGCTGCAGGTCACGAAACGGCTGCCAAACGGCCAGGCACAGGAGCTGACCGCAAGCGGTGGCGGAGCGTCCCTGGCGATCGAGGGAGAGTATCAGATCCGGCGCGCGCTGGCGCCGACTGACAGCGGTCTGACGCTGCACAACGGTCAAAGCGCCTCCCTGTCCATGCTGCCAAGCGCCTGGTTCGTTCTGCGCACAGAGCCGACATCTGGCTCGCAAAGTGGCCAACATATGTCTCCTGACACCACTGCCCAGAACGAAACGAATGGCGTGTTTTCTGACACTGCCGGCCAGAATGAAGCGATCGTGTCTCCCGACGATGCCGCCCAGGATGAAATGATGACCTCCCCGGCCGACATTCCACACAAGGAAACGGATCCCTCTGCCTGGCTTTCAGACAGTGCAGACGACGAACTCATCCGGCTTCTCGGCGGCGGCTATGGGCACGGGAAGGGCATGAGCCAGTGCGGGGCGGCGCAGATGGCGGCGGACGGCGCAGACTACCGGGAGATACTGAACTATTATTTCGGAGAAAGTGAGTTATCACATGTCGAGGACTTCTAAAATCATCATCCTGATCTTCCGGTTCGTCCGGAAGACCGGCAGAGACCGCGTGCGCGCACATGCGGCGGAGGCGGCATTTTTCATCATCATGAGCGTGTTCCCTCTGCTGATGCTGATGCTCACCCTGCTGCGCTACACACCGATTACCCCGGACCAGATCGTCTTCACGATCGAGGAGCTGACTCCGTTCACCGTCGCCTCCGAGGTGCGGCCGATCGTGAACGATATCTTCGAGCAGTCCACGGCTGTCGTGCCCTGGACGATTCTGGTCGCGATCTGGACGGCGGGAAAGGGGATCCTCGGACTCTCGGACGGATTAAATTCCATCTATCAGATCGAGAAACCGGGAAATTATGTGATTACCCGGCTGCGCTGCGCCTGCTACACGGTCGTGCTGATCCTCGCGCTCGTCGTCAGCCTGGGCATCCTCGTGTTCGGCTACGGGATCTCCACCTTCCTGGTGCGGAAGATTCCGCTTCTCGTTGGCTATCAGGACGCGCTGGTCATCCTGCCGACAGGGATCGCGCTTTTGCTCCTCGTGCTGCTGTTTACCGTCCTGTACGCGTACCTGCCAAGCCGCAGACAGCCGTTTTTCCGGCAGCTCCCCGGGGCAGTGTTCTCCTCCGTCTCCTGGGCGGTCTTTTCCTACGCGTTCTCGATCTATCTGGACTTTGCAGTCAACATGTCCGCGATCTACGGCAGCCTGACGACGCTCGTGGTCGTGATGCTGTGGCTGTATTTCTGCATGTACCTCCTGTTCCTCGGCGCGGAAATCAACCATTATCTTGCCGATCCGGAGCTGTTTGCGCTTGACAGATAAATTTGCAGAGGTGATGCACTTGAAAAAAATATTAATTATTTGATACTCTGCTAAATCGGAATTTTCACTACTCTACGTTCCGTAGATAAACGAAACTCTACACTCCGTGTGTGTTTATCGAATCATTCATCATGTACAATATTGGCAGAAAGGAGGACGCGGATGGATCAAATCAAGATTGGCAAATTCATTGCCGAAACAAGAAAAGCGCAGAGCATGACCCAAAAACAGCTTGCCGATGTACTGTCAATCAGCGATAAGACGATTTCTAAATAGGAATGTGGAGTTTCCCAAAGTTAAAGATACCACACCAATCCCGGCTGACTTTGCTATTTCCTCGATAGACACAAATTTACTGCACTGTTTGTAAAAAGTCTTCAACTTCTTTGTTGAATGTAATGTATCTTTTATTTGCAATAAAGGGATTCCCTTTAACAATCTATAATTTCGCATTCGGTATATTTTTTGCAATCTCTTTTGTATGGGATTCCCGAATTATATCATTTTTGCCACAAATCACGAGCGTAGGGACTGTTATTTTTGACAATTCATTTCTCTCGATGTTCGGGTCATTGACCATTAACCCAAGCATTTCGGCATTCTTTTTTTGCTTCATGAGATTTTGAAGCAAACCGTCTTGCTATTTTGTATCCACGCTATTATTAGCTCCGTCTGAAAATCCTAAAATAATTGCATCTGAAATTTCAAGACCTTTCATAAATTCGTCCAAATCACAGGAAAACTGCTCAATAGTAAAAGGCTTTATACCTCTTGGCGATTTACCATGACCTCTTGTATCTAAAGCGATCACTCTGTATCTGTCGCTAAAATAATCTATTTGATTCTTGAAATATGATCCATCCTGTCCGTTCACCAATCCCAAAGCGCCTATGCAATTTATAGGGAACAGGTTGCTGAATGTGAAAAAACTTACGGAACAGACAACCAAGAGCAAAATAAGAAAAGTGTGCTTGAACAGTTGAAGAATCCAAAAATAACAACAGAGTACCAACAGCAAAGGACGATCAAGAACAAAGACCGAGGGGCGAGATAAGTCTTCGGTCTTTACCATATGTTAAATATTAAAGAATTTAGTATATTTGATATTAAAATACCCTGATGGAGTTGGAAACAATTAATGTTGAATGAGTTCATATATGTGTAGAGAGTGGGCGGTATAAGAATTACTCTTTATTTAAATTTGCATCTTGACAAAAACAAGTTCTATATAGTACCATTAATACTGTGAAAAGGAGACGTCCTTTTTTATGCTGTACAGCAAAACTGCCGCTTCTATCCTTGCGAAGCGGCGAGCAAGGAAGGTTTGATAAGAATTGGAGACACGAACAGGTTTTTTGATTTCCCATATTAGACAGGTTCAGGGGAGAGTTTTTGACCGTCTTTTACAGACGTGTGGCGTAGAAGAATTCAATGGAGCACAAGGGCATATTCTTTATGTGTTATGGAAAAGTGAAGGCATTCCTATCGTGGAACTTGCACAAAAGACTGGATTGGCAAAAAATACACTTACCGTAATGCTTTGCAGAATGGAGGAAAATGGACTGATCCGTCGAGAAGCTTCATCTTCTGATCGGCGTCAAAGCTTGATTAGCCTGACGCCCAAAGCGCGTGCACTGGAGAAACGCTATGACCAAGTCTCCCAGCAAATGAACAGCTTATTTTTTGTGGATTTTGAAAAGGCGGAAATCAAGGAATTAGAACAGTATCTTGACCGTATCGTTTCCAACCTGGAGCGGGCGGAACAAGCATTAAAAAAAGGAAAGGATGTATACGATGGCAAAGGTAAAAACTAAGATCTATAATGATTTCTGTCCGCAGGCGTTATTTCTCTATGGCACAAAACAGGAAGACGGGCAGCCCCATTTTGGTCTTTTCTGTTGGTTTGGATATTGTCATTCCTCAGAGGGGCTCGGGGTAATGGCATGTATCGGTGAGGAAAAGCAGACCAAGGATTTGATACGCAAAAACGGTGTATTCTCTGCTAATCTCGTATCCGAAAAGCTACTGCCCCTGGCAGATTATTATGGTTGTACCTGCGGCAGAACCACACCTGATAAAATGAAGTACCTGCCTACGGTAGAACGGGGACAAGTGCTGGACGTGCCGACTATTGCAGAAAGCCCTGTTACTTTTGAACTGGAAGTGAAGAAATCAATTCCTATGGGAGATGGATCAGATATATTTCTCTGTTTAATCCGTAATGTAACTCAGGATGAACGACTGATGAATACAACAGTTCCCTTTACGGAGAGATTGATGCAGGCTGCTCCGGTATTATCTCCGGGCGAAGAAACATATTCTTCTGTTGATGGAAGATATCTTGGAAAATGGGGAGAACCTATGAAGAATATGGCTAATACCAAAGAATAAGCTGTATAGTACAAAAGCATTTTGGAAGAACAAACTACAAAGGTCTTGGAATGATTTAATCCCCCCGGTTTCGGGGGGATTAAATTACTACAGTTCAAGACTATCTTCTGCATCAACCCACATCTGTAAACTGCCATCGAGAGTTACGCAGAGAGCGCAATAATTTATATGGGAAGCAGAATGACTTGAAAGGGCAGAAATACAGAGAAGAAAAATCGTTGGAACGATAGATAGGTAAATTGTTTAGTTGATTATATCAATAGATAAATCCTTTTTATGTACTGTAGCCGAGCATGTTGCGAAAGGGGAAAATTATGAATTTGCTAAAATGTGGAGATGTCATTGGAATTATATCACCAAGTTGGGTAGCTAATCAAAATGATTATGAAAAATATGCGAAAGGTATTGAAAGATTGGGATTTCAAGTCAAATTCGGCAAGAATATTTACAAAAATACTTATAAATTTACTGCAAGTATAGAAGAACGTGTTGATGATTTGAACGAAATGATATATGACGAAACCGTAAGGATGGTATTCTTTGGCGGGGGATATGGGAGCGTAGACTTAATTCCATATATAGATTATAACAAAATAAAAGAAACTCCGAAGCTTTTTTTGAGTTATAGTGATGGAACATCTATCCTTAATGCAATATACGCTAATACCGGCATAACAACATACTACGGGCAGACTCCGGGATTATTTGATAATATCAGCGAATACGACAGAAAACAATTTGTTTCGCATTTGGTTGATGGAACTGTAACAGATTATATTAGCAATAGTAATTGGTATACTATAACAGAGGGATGCTGTGAAGGAATCCTTGTCGGCGGATATTTGCTTAATTTTGTTTTAGCTTTAGGTAACAGATTCTTTCCCTATCAAACAGACAGGAATTATATATTGTTTATTGAAGAGTTGGATAAATTTCAATCCGTTCAAGATGTCAGTATGTTCTTAACTTGTATAGGACAAAGTCGGTTAATGGAACAAGTAACAGGTTTATTGTTTGGACACTATTCAGATGATATTTCGCCCCTGTTGTTTGAAGTACTGGAAAGGTTCGGCAAAAAATATAGTATTCCTGTGGCTTATTGTGATGATTTTGGTCATGGTTCCAATCATGCAATTTTTCCTATTGGAAGAAAGGCGGTTTTAGATACAAAAAATAAAACATTATTATTTCAATAGAGTATCATTTACCTGAATTATTCACAAATCAGTTGAATAAGTTGCACGCCAGCACATGAATCTGCAGGCGGTTGCATTGACGGTCATAGAGGAACTGCTGACGGCGGAAAAGTCAAAGCCGCTTTTCCCTTCTTTGATGAAATTTTCCATTTTGCTGCGACCGCAGTAAAATTGGAGTACTTGGTATGGCGCCAGTTCCTCCATTGTGGTAACAATGAATGTGTAAGTGTATATAATCTGCCCGCTAGGCTCTTCTATATTGTGAGGATTATAGTCAATTGTTAAAATGTAATGGCAATAGGATAATATCGTGAAAGGTAGTGATGTAATGAAAATAGGCGCATATCAATTTGCTGTCACAAATAATGTCAATCATAATATGGAAATAATCAGAAGAACTATCACACAGGCATCTAAAGAGGGGATTAGGCTGTTAGTCTTTCCGGAGTGTGCGTTGACTGGATATCCGCCTTATGATATTGAAAGTTCCTCTTCAGTCAAATTTGATGAATTGAATCATGCGTACGAACAATTGCAAACAATGGCTACTGATAATTCGATATACATAATAGTCGGAACCATTACACAAGAAAATAAAAGATATTATAACAGCGCCATTATTTTTACACCTGATAGAGAAAAGTTGGTTTATCACAAAAGAGCCTTGTGGGGATGGGATAAAGATAATTTCAATACAGGAAACAGCAATGGAGTTTTTGACATAGAAGGCTTAAAGGTTGGAATAAGAATATGCTTTGAAGTTAGGTTCCCGGAATTTTTCAGGGAACTGTATAAGGCTCATACTGATTTAAACATTATTCTGTTTTATGATGTTGCCGACTATGATGATATGGAAAGATATGAAATGATAAAATCCCATATCAGAACCAGAGCCGTTGAAAATGTTACATATACAATAACCGTAAACACAATTTGTCCGTATCAGACAGCACCAACTGCCTTATATGATAAATCTGGCAGTACATTATATGAGCTTAAAAGAAATGAAGAGGGGTTGCTTATATATGATTTGGAAAACAGGCAGCTTAACTTTGGGGAACAAGGACGAAAAAAGATTTCGGACTGGCTGACAGAAAATATATAACAGATAAGTTAAAACTTTATACAGATTAAGTAAAAAACAGAGGGGCAAGATAAGAAAGCCCCTCATCTTTGTCAGCTCATCCTATTTCCCTTAACAGTTTTTTGCTCCCAAAAAGTCCAGTGAATCAAAGGCTTGAAACCTATCTTTTCATAAAATGTATGATCACCGCCGGTCATATGTGTTGCTCCTAATGGTTTAAGCCTACGGTAATGCTCGGAAAGTGCCGCTGCTGCCAAGCCTTTCTTTCGATATTTGGGAATCGTACAGAGTGGTTCCATATAAGCGAGGTGATTTTCTGGCGTCCACCACATACCTGCATAACAGACGTACTCACCCTCGTCATTTTCAATGACAATCGAATCCTCCGGTTTCATGTGCGGTGCCATTAACATATAATATCCATGCTCAGCATCGCCATTCCAAGAACCTTCTTCTTTTTCATGGTCAAAACCTTTCCAACAGCATTCCGCTATTTTTTCCACAGAGAGCCTTTCAGACTCCACAAAATGGAATCCATCCGGCAACGTATAATGAAGTGATTGTTCAAAGTCGAAGACTTTCTCTACATAGTCAAAGGATTGTTGGAAACCAATTTTCGTTGCTGCGTCTTTAATAGCATTTTGTCCGCCAAAAATTACAAATCTGAGATGACCCTCTACACGTGGCATAAATGAAACTGCATACGCAACCATTTCCTCTGCCAGTTTTTCATAGCCTGGACGCAGACTGAAATACACATCATTTACAGGATTTTCATAAAAGACAAGACCCACGATACGTCCATCATCTTCCCAAAGTTTCCAGCGATGCACCAAAGATTTATCCATCCAATCACTAGAGAGTGCATACTCCAAAAATGGAGCAGGGACACCATTCCTCCAATCTTTTTCATATACCTCAACCATAAACTGATACACATCCATAAAATCACATAAAACCCTGAAATTTCTTGAACTTATTTTAGGCATAAACACATCCTCCTCATACATGATATACGTTATCATAAATTTCTGCATTCTTCTACATAAATTCACCGTTCAAGAAAGCATCTTGCCGATCCGGAGCTGTTTGCTCTTGACAGATAAAATTCTTATGGTAAAATAAAGGACAGTCACAGGCGCAGATGGTGCAAAGTAGTGCAGCGTTTTCCGACAGAGAGAGGATGTCATCGGCTGGAAGCTCCTCAGGTTCAGACGCGGATCGAATTTCACACCGGAGCCTCGCTGCTGAACAGTCCCGTACCCGGTTCCCGGTAGGCAGCGACGCAGACGCACGTTACGCGTACAGGAGTGCCTGCCGCACGGCAGGAATCAGGGTGGTACCACGGAACATTACGCTTCGTCCCTTCATGGGGCGGAGCATTTTTGTTTGCCCGAAAGACGCAGGGTGCCATCCAACTTACACCCGCAAATTTATCTATAGAAAGGATAAGGTCATGAAAGACAAATTAAAGGCGATCAGGGAAGAGGCGCTCGCGCAGATCGAGCAGGCCGGCGCGCTGGACAAGCTCAATGACGTCCGCGTCAACTTCCTCGGCAAAAAGGGAAAGCTTACCGCAGTATTAAAGAGCATGAAGGAGGTCGCACCGGAGGATCGTCCGGCGTTCGGCCAGCTCGTAAACGAGACGAGAGCGCAGATTGAATCCTTCCTCGATGAGACGAAGCAGAAGCTGGAGGCGCAGGCGCTTGAGCTGCAGCTCAAATCCGAGGTGATCGACGTGACGCTCCCGGCGAAAAAGAACAGCGTCGGACACCGCCACCCGAACACGATCGCGCTCGAGGAGGTAGAGCGCATCTTCATCGGCATGGGCTACGAGGTCGTGGAGGGCCCCGAGATCGAGTATGACCTCTACAATTTCGAGAAGCTGAACATCCCTGCAAACCATCCCGCAAAGGATGAGCAGGACACCTTCTACATCAACAAGGAGATCGTGCTGCGCACCCAGACCTCCCCGGTACAGGCGCGCGTCATGGAGCAGGGCAAGCTGCCGATCCGCATGATCGCACCGGGCCGCGTATTCCGCTCCGACGAGGTCGACGCGACGCACTCCCCGTCCTTCCACCAGATCGAGGGGCTTGTCATCGACAAGCATATCACGTTCGCGGATCTCAAGGGCACCTTAGAGGAGTTCGCAAAGCAGCTGTTCGGGCCGGACACTAGGACTAAGTTCCGCCCGCACCATTTCCCATTCACGGAGCCGAGCGCGGAGGTAGACGTCTCCTGCTTCAAGTGCGGCGGCAAGGGCTGCCGGTTCTGTAAGGGCAGCGGCTGGATCGAGATCCTCGGCTGCGGCATGGTGCACCCGCACGTGCTTGAGATGTGCGGCATCGACCCAGACGAGTACACCGGCTTCGCGTTCGGCGTAGGACTCGAGCGCATCGCGCTGCTGAAATATGAAATCGACGACATGAGACTGCTCTACGAGAACGACGTGCGTTTCCTGAAGCAGTTCTGAGACACGCCTCTCATTGACTACAGGAACTGTCACATTGCAAGCTGAGGCGGCAGCACAGCTTGAGCGCAGCCAGGCTCTGGCAAGAGCATGGCACAGGCCGACTCAGACTAACAGGATAGGAGAAGAAAATGAATACAACGTTATCATGGATAAAAGCATACGTGCCGGATCTGGACTGCACAGCCCAGGAGTACACGGATGCGATGACGCTCTCCGGGACAAAGGTGGAGGGCTATGTAGCTGCCGACCGCGACCTCGACAAGATCGTGATCGGCCAGATCGAGAAAATTGAGCAGCACCCGGACGCGGACAAGCTGATCGTCTGCCAGGTCAATATCGGCTCTGAGACGATCCAGATCGTGACCGGCGCGCCGAACGTCAAGGTCGGCGACAAGGTGCCGGTCGTGCTCGACGGCGGAAGAGTCGCGGGCAATCACGACGGCAAGATGACCGAGGGTGGCATCCCGATCAAAAAGGGCAAGCTGCGCGGCATCGAGTCGAACGGCATGATGTGCTCGATCGAGGAGCTCGGCTCCTCGCGTGACCTGTACCCGGAGGCTCCGGAATACGGCATCTACCTTTTCCCGGAGGACGCCGAGGTCGGCGCAGACGCGATCGAGGCGCTCGGGCTGCACGATGTCACATTTGAATATGAGATTACCTCAAACCGTGTCGACTGCTTCGGCGTCATCGGCATCGCGCGCGAGGCGGCGGCCACCTTCGGCAAGGAATTTCACCCGCCCGTCGTGACGCCGACCGGAAATGACGAGCAGGCGTCCGACTACATCAAAGTGACGGTACAGGATCCCGACCTCTGCCCGCGCTACTGCGCGAGAGTCGTGAAGAACATCCGGATCGCCCCGTCGCCGAAGTGGATGCAGCGCCGTCTGGCGGCAGCCGGCATCCGCCCGATCAACAACATCGTCGACATCACGAACTACATCATGGAGGAGTACGGCCAGCCGATGCACGCGTACGACTACGATCAGATCGCGGGCCGCGAGATCGTCGTGCGCCGCGCGAAGCCTGGCGAGACGTTCGTCACACTGGACGACCAGGAGCGCCATCTCGACGAGAACGTCCTCATGATCTGCGACGGAGAGAAGTCTGTCGGCATCGCGGGCATCATGGGCGGCGAGAACTCGATGATCACGGACAACGTGACAACCATGCTCTTCGAGGCGGCCTGCTTCGACGGCACGAACATCCGCCTCTCGTCCAAGCGAATCGGCCTGCGCACGGAGGCGTCCGCGAAGTTTGAGAAGGGTCTCGACCCGAACAATGCCGAGGAGGCGATCAATCGCGCCTGCCAGCTCGTGGAGGAGATGGGCGCCGGCGAGGTGGTCGGCGGCATGGTCGACGTGTACCCGGTCGTAAAACAGCCGGTGCGCATCCCGTTTGAGCCGGAGCGGATCAACGCGCTGCTCGGGACAGACCTCTCCGAGGAGGAGATGCTCGGCTACTTCAGGAAGATTGATCTCGGCTACGATCCCGAGACGCGCGAGGTGATCGCGCCGACCTTCCGTCAGGACCTTTTCCGCACGGCGGATCTCGCCGAGGAGGTCGCGCGGTTTTACGGCTACGCCAACATCCCGACGACGCTCCCGACCGGCGAGGCGACGACCGGCAAGCTGCCGTTCGACCTGCGCGTGCGCCAGATCGCACAGGAGATCGCAGAGTTCTGCGGCTTCTCCCAGGGCATGATGTACTCGTTCGAGAGCCCCAAGGCGTTTGACCGCCTTCTGATCCCGCAGGATTCCCCGCTGCGCAACGCCATCCGGATCATGAATCCGCTCGGCGAGGATTTCAGCATCATGCGGACCCAGTCTGTCAACGGCATGCTGACCTCCCTGGCCTTCAACTACAGCCACCGGAACAAAAATGTCCGGCTCTACGAGCTCGGCAACATCTACCTTCCGAAGGAGCTGCCGCTTCGCGAGCTGCCGGATGAGCGGATGCAGTTTACCCTGGGCATGTACGGGGAGGGGGACTTCTTCACGATGAAGGGCGTCGTCGAGGAGTTCCTCGACAAGCTCGGCATAAGCGGAAGACGCTCCTACCAGCCGGAGCATGACCGTCCGTTCCTGCACCCGGGCCGTCAGGCAAATATCTACTACAAGAAGACGCGGATCGGTTACCTCGGGGAGGTGCACCCGACCGTCGCGGCTACGTACGGCATCGGCGAGAAAGCATACATTGCCGTGCTCGACATGCCAGAGGTGACAGAGCTCGCGACGTTCGACCGCAAGTATGAGGGCATCGCCAGGTTCCCGGCCGTCACAAGAGATATCAGCATGATTGTTCCAAAGACCGTCCTTGCGGGGCAGATCGAGGACATGATCATCCAGCGCGGCGGCAAGATCCTCGAGAGCTGCCAGCTCTTCGATATCTACGAAGGCGCACAGATCCGCATGGGCTGCAAGTCGATGGCGTACTCCATCACCTTCCGTGCAAAAGACCGCACGCTCGAGGAGGCGGATATCACTGCCGCGATGAAGAAGATCTGGAACGGCCTCGAGTCCATGCACATCGAGATCCGTTCGTGAATCCAAAACACACACAGCGCTGCCAAATATATCCATGCGGACATGGCTGCCTGGCTCATTGCCCACGAAAATCGGGCAGGAGGTACTATGAAGCTCTATATAATCCGGCACGGGGAGACGCAGTGGAATCATCTGCTGCGCCTCCAGGGCCAGACGGATATTGAATTAAATGAAAACGGGCGATTACTGGCACAGGTAACCGCCCGTGCTTTACAGAAGGTGCCCTTCACGAAATGCTACACCAGCCCGCTCTCCCGCGCAAAGGAGACGGCGCGGCTCGTGCTCGGAGGCCGTCAGATCCCGCTCGTCGAGGATCCACGGATCGCCGAGATCAGCTTCGGAGCAGAGGAGAGCGTGCGCGTAAAAAATGAGGACGGGGCGATCGTGGTCCCGCGCTACTATGATTTCTTCCGGCAGCCTGACCGTTACGTCGCGCCGGAGGGCGGCGAGAGCCTTGAGGCGCTGCTCGCCCGGACCGGAGACTTCCTCCGGGAGCTCGCCGGAATGGAGAAACCACTTAGCCTGTGCGGCGGAGAGACAGCGCCTGCAGATCTTGCCGCGGGAGAGGGGACGGCGCCCGCGGTCCTTGCTGCAGGAGAGGGGACGGCGCCCACAGTCCTTGCTGCAGGAGATGACGCCGCAGCTTTGGCCGAGGAGACGATTCTCGTCTCGACACACGGGGCCGCATCCCGCGCGCTGCTCGCGAATATCCGCCGCAGCGCCCTCGCTGATTTCTGGGACACCGGGGTGCCGAAAAACTGTGCGGTCACCATTGTCCGGCTCGATCCCTGCGGATCAGGGGCGGAAGAGGACGGGAGCTGCGCGCCGCGCTGGGTCATCGAGGCACAGGACCTTCTGTTTTACTGATTTCCCGGCTCCCGTCCGCATCTCACCTGAAAACGGATGACTGCCACTGTGTACACTTTGTCCGAAAGGAATGTTGAATTTATGAAAACCTCTGATTTTTATTTTGATCTCCCGAAGGAGCTGATCGCGCAGGATCCGCTGGACGACCGCTCGTCCTCCCGCCTGCTCGTGCTCGACCGCAAGACCGGGGCGATGGAGCACCGCCATTTTTACAACATCACTGATTACCTGCAGAAGGGCGACTGCCTCGTGCTCAACAACACAAAGGTCATCCCTGCACGGCTGTACGGAGTCCGCGAGGGGACCGGCGCGCTGATCGAGATCCTGCTGCTCAAACGCAGGGAGCACGATGTGTGGGAGACGCTCGTGAAGCCAGGAAAGAAGGCGCGGCCAGGCACGCGGCTTGTCTTTGGCGACGGGCTTTTGACCGGAGAGGTCCTCGACATCGTCGACGAGGGGAACCGTCTGATCCGGTTTACGTACGAGGGAATCTTTGAGGAGATTCTCGACCAGCTCGGCCAGATGCCGCTTCCGCCGTACATCACGCACGAGCTCAAGGACAAAAACCGCTATCAGACGGTCTACGCGAAATACGAGGGCAGTGCCGCCGCGCCGACCGCCGGCCTTCACTTCACCCCCGAGCTGCTGCAGCAGGTGCGCGATATGGGCGTGAAGATCGCCGAGGTCACGCTGCACGTCGGACTGGGCACCTTCCGGCCGGTCAAGGTCGACGATGTGACCCAGCACCACATGCACTCCGAGTATTACCAGATCACCGAGGAGGCCGCACGATTGATCAACGAGACGAAGCAGAGCGGAGGGCGCGTGATCTGCGTCGGGACGACCAGCTGCCGCACCGTCGAGTCCGCAGCGGCCAAGGACGGCACGCTTCGCGCGTGCAGCGGCCAGACCGAGATCTTTATCTATCCGGGCTATCAGTTCAAGGTGCTCGACTGCCTGATCACCAATTTCCATCTGCCCGAGTCCACGCTCGTCATGCTCGTGTCGGCGCTCGCGGGGAAGGAGAAGATCATGGCCGCCTACGAGGAAGCCATCCGGCAGCAGTACCGGTTCTTTTCCTTTGGCGATGCGATGCTCATACATTAAACCACTGCTTACAGAGAAGGAACATGTTATGAGATACCACAACATTACGAAAGATGACATGCTCAACGGGGACGGCCTGCGGGTGGTCCTCTGGGTGGCCGGCTGTCCGCATCACTGCCCGGAGTGCCAGAATCCTCTGACCTGGGATCCCGACGGCGGCCTTCCGTTTACAGAAAAGGAGAAGGCGGAGCTCTTTGCCGAGCTCGCAAAACCGTACATCTCCGGAATCACTCTGAGCGGCGGCGACCCGCTCGCCCCGTCAAATGAGGCGGACATCGTGTCGCTCGCGAGAGAAATACGCCGGACCTTCCCGGACCGGACGATCTGGCTCTACACCGGATATGACTGGGAGTATGTGCGGCAGCGCGACATCGCGCAGTACCTCGACGTCCTCGTGGACGGCCGCTACAAAAGAGAGCTGCGCGACACACAGCTCCACTGGCGCGGCAGCTCGAACCAGCGGGTGATCGCGGTCCAGCCGTCGCTCGCCGCCGGCCAGGTCATTCTGCACTGCGACTGATTGCTGCAAAAACATAGGCCGCAAGGGCAATCAGCCGTTCCCCGCTACAATGGGCAATTCGCAGCAACAGATAAAGACATAACCGCGATCACCACTTCACAGCCACCATGCAAAGACAGAGTTGTGATCGTTACTTCCACGCCGAAGGGCAGAACAGGAGTACAGCATGGAGACCATTAAAATACAGTATCTGAACGACAGCATCAAACGCCTCGAATACATTGACGGCAAATCCGACTGGATTGACCTGCGCGCCGCGGAACACGTCGTCATGAAGAAGGGCGATTTTCACCTGATCCATCTGGGAGTCGCGATGCAGCTTCCGAAGGGGTATGAGGCGCACATTGTACCGCGCAGCTCGACCTACCGGAACTTCGGCATCATCCAGACCAACCACACCGGCATCGTGGACGAGTCGTACGCGGGGCCGAACGACTGGTGGTACATGGCGGCCTACGCGCTGCGCGACACCGAGATCCACGTGAACGACCGGATCTGCCAGTTCCGGATCGTCGAGCATCAGCCGCAGGTGACCTTCGAGGAGTGCAGCCGGCTGGAAGCGCCCGACCGCGGCGGAATCGGAAGTACCGGCAAAAACTGACAAAATGTCTTTACCAATCCCGAAAAGAGTAGTATGATAGGTGGTGTGGAGTGTAAACCCCAACAGGCGGACGGTTTCTGCCGCCATCTCTTTTCGGAGGGTATCGTGAGTTACATAATAACGGGCATCTTTGGTTTCGGCTTGTATTTTTTATATGATATCAACAGTGTCATCTGGCAGAATCGCATTCTGCATCTGACCTTTCTTTTGGGCAGCCTGATCCTGTGCGCATCGACCATGTATGAGCTATTGCACGCAGAATCGCTGCGGGCATTTCGGCCGGTTCCCTGCCTTCTCTTTTTCGCGGCCGTTTTTTTCCTGATTCTATTGATCTACACCCTGTTTTTCGCTCTTCCCTTTGAGGCGACGTACGTGTCGCAGGAGGGCAGGAGAGCCGTCTACGATAAGGGGATGTATGCGCTGTGCAGACATCCGGGTGTTCTGTGGTTTTTCCTGTTTTATCTATTCCTCGGGCTCGCAGTGCGTCCGTCCCGGCTTCTGCCGGCCGGCATGTTCTACAGCTTTCTGGACCTTTTGTACGTGATTTTTCAGGATCTCTGGACCTTTCCCCGTACCTTCACAGGCTACGATACATATAAAGACAGCACCCCGTTCCTGCTGCCTGGCGCAGCGAGCATCCGCAGGGCCGTACAGACCCGCAGGTGGCGCGGCTGACAGCGCCGTTTCACAGGACGGATGGACGACGGCGTGAGACCCGTGCAGTATATCGGCACTACCTGCAGATACGCCAGACAGCGCGGGATACACCGCCTCATACGGCAAGACAAAAAAGACACACACGAGAAAGGAGGCGCGGACATGCGTTTTCAGGAAAAACTCCGGCTCTATTCAAAGGCTGAGATCTGGGAAGAATACTGCGGTTTTCTGAATATGAATCTGGAAGAATACATGGCGATGCAGAAGCGCCTCGTGATGGAGGAGATTGCGCTCTGGAGCGGTTCGGGGCTCGGGCAGCACATCCTCAAGGGTAAGGTTCCGCACACACTCGAGGAGTTCCGGCAGATGGTGCCTCTGACGACGTACGACGACTACGCGGATATCCTGCTCGGCAAGCAGACAGACCTGCTCCCGGCGGAGCCCGTGCTCTGGATTCAGACCACCTGGGAGGGCGGCATGCACCCGACCAAGGTGGCGCCCTACACAAAGGGCATGCTCGACACCTACAAGCACAACATGATGGCCTGCTTCATCATCGCCACCGGAAAGGGCCGCGGGGATTTTGATATCTCCGTGACGGACCACATGCTGTATGCGCTTGCCCCGCTTCCCTACGCGACCGGCCTGATGCCGCTCCTGCTCCACGATGAGATCGACATCGAGTACCTGCCTGCCGTGAAGGACGCGGTCACCATGTCCTTCAGTGAGCGCAACAAGAAGGGCTTCAAGCTGGGACTCAAGAAGGGGATCGAGTACTTTTTCGGCCTGGGGAGCGTCACGTACTTCGTGAGCCGCAGCCTTGAGAGCATGCAGAAGAGCAGCAAGTCCGATTCCCTCGCCGAGAAGGCGGCGCATTTCTCCCCAAAGATTCTCGCGCGGTACCTGCGCGCGAAGAGCCGCTGCAAAAAAGAAGGCCGTGCGCTGATGCCAAAGGATCTGTTCACCTTGAAGGGCTTCATGTGCGCCGGCACGGACAACTGGTGCTACCGCGACGACCTCGAGGAGCTCTGGGGCATCCGCCCGATGGAGATCTTCGCCGGCACGGAGCCCACCTGCATCGGCACCGAGACCTGGTCGCGCAACGGCATGTACTTTTTCCCGGACGCGTGCTTCTACGAATTTATCCCAGAGCAGGAGATGTGGAGAAGCCTTGACGATCCCTCATACGTCCCGCGCACCTTCCTGATGGACGAGGTCGTGCCGGGGGAGAAGTATGAGATCGTCATCACCGTCCTCAAGGGCGGCGCGTTCGCGCGCTACCGCGTCGGCGACGTATACCGCTGCATCGCCGTCGGCAGCCGGGAGGACGGCACCGCCATCCCGCGCTTTTCCTACGTGGACCGCGTCCCGAACGTGATCGATATCGCCGGCTTCACGCGGATCACCGAAAACTCGATCCGCAACGCGATCGAGCTCTCTGGCCTGCAGATCACGGACTGGTTCGCAGCAAAGGAGTACACGGCAAAAAACCGGCCGCAGCTTCACCTCTATGTGGAGCTTGACCGGCACTCGCTTACCTCCGCGGCGCTTGGGCGCGAGATCCTCAAGGAGCACCTCGGCGTCTACTTCAAATATCTGGACAGCGACTACAGCGATCTGCAGAAGATCCTCGGCGTGGATCCCTTAAATATCACGATCGTAAAATGCGGCGCCTTCGAAGCGTACCGCAGAAGATACAAAACAGCGATCCGCAGAATCAATCCGGACGCTCACGCGATTTCCGATTTTCTCACCGTCGAAGGGAGCACATTCAACGTCCGACAGGAGGAAAAAACATGACAAATTACAGCTGGGTCCCGGTGCTCGCACTGTTTGGCTACCTGTTCCTGCTGCTCGCTTTTGCGTCGGCCAAGCGGACAAAGGTGATATATTCGTTTATTTTGCTTCAGGTGATCATGATCCTGTGGACCGGAGGCTCTTTTCTGATGCGCATCCGGTTCTGGCCGTCCGTCAACCTCTGGCACTACGTGTCCATCGCCGGAATCCTTCTGACCCCGTTCGGATTTTTCAATTTTTTCCTCGCGTTTCTCGAGGAGAAGCGCAGCCACGGGAAGAATTTCTGGCTGCTGTTTTTCGTGCTCGCCTACCTCGTGAACCTCTTCACCGAGGTGTTCATCCCGACCCCGCAGGTGATTGAGGACGCCGCCGGAAATGTGTGCTTTATCTACACCTACCACTGGCCGATCTACATCCTGTTCGCCGCGGCTGCCGTGATCGTCTTCCAGATCCTGCGCCTGTTCATCCAGTACAGCAGGGGAGATGCACTGATCGCGCGCCAGCTCCGCCCGATCCTCGTCGGCATCGTGCTCGTGGTCCTCGGAAACATGATCTCGACCTTCCCGGTATTCGCCGGGATCCCGGTCGACGTGCTCTCCGGCATCCTCTTCGTCTACAGCCTGTTCTACGCGCTGTACCGCAAGCGGATGTTCCGGCTGACGCTCCTGGCCTCGCGCGCCAACTGCTATGTCGTCGCCATCCTGATCTGCATGCTGATTTTTTACCAGCAGATCCCCTGGCTCCGCACCTTTTTCCTGCAGAACCTGAAGCTGAACGAGGCCTTCTCGATCCTGCTGATCTCGATGATGATGATCGGCACGATCTACCTGCTGTACCTCATCATGAAGCGCTTCCTCGACATTCTGTTCGTGAAGGAAGAGCAGATCCAGGCGGAGACGCTCAAAAACTTCAGCTACTCTGTCTCCCGCACGCTCAAGAAGCAGACGATCCTGCTCGAGCTCACCGACGTCATCCAGAACATGGTCAGCGCACAGCGCGTCTTCGTCTGCATCGACGACGGGAGCGGGCGCTATGTCATGGAGCAGACGGCCAGCCCGCTCGACCAGCAGTCCTTCTCCATGAACCAGGATCATCCGCTCGTGCGCTACCTGCAGACCCATGACGGCTGCATCCTGATGCGCGATTTCTGCCGCACGAACGACTACCGCTCCATGTGGGAGACCGAGAAGCAGCAGCTTCGCAGCTGGAAGATCGAGTGCTTCGCGCCCATGAAGGACAGCAGCGACCTCGTCGGCATCGTGATGCTCTCCGGAAAGCCAAAGGGAAAGCCCTACAATTCCGACGATTTCAGCGCGCTGATGTCCGTCAATTCCGTCTGCACAATGGCGGTGAAAAATTCACGCATGTACGAGCAGGCGTACGACGAGGCGCGCAAGGACGAACTGACCGGACTGTACAACCGCAAATGCTTCTACGAGACGATCCAGGAGCAGTTTGACTCGTACAAGGAGCAGTCCCTCGCGCTCGTGATGATGGACATCGACGATTTCAAGCTGTACAACCAGCTCTACGGGGCGAAGGAGGGAGACCGGGCACTGCAGCGCCTCGCGGACATCATGCGCGCCACCACGGCGGACCGCGGCATGGCTTTCCGCATGACCGGAAAGGAATTTGCGATCCTGCTGCCCGGGTACGATCTCTACTCCGCAAAGATTCTCGCCGAGTCAGTCTGCGCGCAGGTGAAGCGCATGAACGGCTCCCACGACCATCTCTACCAGCTCAAGACGATGACCTTAAGCTGCGGGATCTGTGCCGCTCCTTACCTCGCATCTACGCCGGAGGAGCTGATCACGAACACGGATCTGGCCGTCTACAGCGCAAAGCGCTCCGGCAAGAACACGGTCGTCATGTACTCAGAGGACGTCGGGCTCCGCGAGGAGAAGACCTCCCAGGGCAAGGCGCGCGTGAGCTACTACGACACGTACGCCTCGACCATCTACGCGCTGACCGCCGCGATCGACACCAAGGACCACTACACGTTCAGCCACTCGCAGAATGTCGCCTACTACGCGGGCGAGCTCGCAAGGGCGTTCGGGCTGAACCAGGAGTGCATTGACACTGTCAAGGAGGCGGGCCTGCTCCACGACATCGGCAAAATCGGGATCCCCGAGGATATCCTGAACAAGCCCGGCAAGCTCACGGTAGAAGAGTACGAGATCATGAAATCGCACGTGGAAAATTCGATCGGCATTATCCGGCACCTCCCGTCTCTGGACTACGTGATCCCCGCCGTGCTCGCGCACCACGAGCGCTACGATGGACACGGCTACCCGCGCCAGATCGCGGGCGAGGACATCCCGGTGATGGGCCGGATCCTCTGCGTCGTCGATTCGTTCGACGCGATGGTCTCCAGGCGCAGCTACAAACAGGCGATGAGCGTGGAGCGCGCGCTCTCCATCCTGGAGGAGGAGAAGGGGCGGCAGTTCGACCCGAAGCTCGCCGAGCTCTTCATTCGGCTGGTCCGCTCCGGGAATCTCGCCATCCGGATCGCCCAGGAGGACGCAGAACAGCCGCAGCAAACCTGAAGTCACGATGCACGACAACTGTACCCCAACAAGAAACGGATATGAGAATCACGTTTTCCATCCTGTGACTCCCATATCCGTTTTTTCTGCATAACATTGCTACATCAAGCGAAGTGTAAGCTCCGTCTGTCCTCCTGACAGATCGCCTCCCGCACAGGTCTGCCGCTACGCCGTGATGACCGTCCCTGTCTTGCCGTGGTACGCGTCGCACGCCTTGTCGATCGAGGTGATCACGGCGATCCGTCCCTTTTTGCGGGAGACGAAGTTCACCGACGCCTCGATCTTCGGCAGCATCTTGTTCTCGCCGAACTCCTTGTTCGCGATGTGCGCACGCGCCTCATCCGCCGTGATCGTCCCGAGGGAAGTCTCCTCCTCGGTGCCGTACCGGATGTTGACAAACTCCTCGTTGGTCAACAGCATCAGCATGTCCGCGTCGGTCTCATCCGCGAGCAGCCCGCTCGCGAGGTCCTTCTCGATCACCGCGCTGGCTCCCTTGAGGCAGCAGCCCTGCCGCAGCACCGGGATTCCGCCGCCCCCGCACGCGATCACGATCTGCCCCGCCGAGACGAGCGTATTGATCGCGTCAATCTCCACGATCTCCAGCGGTCTCGGAGCCGCGACAATCCGTCGGAAGCCGCCTCCCGGCTCCTCGACGACATAGTTTCCCTTTTTCTCCTCCGCGGCGGCCTCCTCCGCGCTCAGGCAGCGGCCAACCGTCTTGACTGGATGGTAGAACGTCTCGTCATACGGGTCGACGATCACCTGCGTGAGCACCGTCGACACCGTGCGGTAAATCCCCCGCTTGAGCAGCTCGGCGCGCAGCGCATTCTGCAGGTCGTAGCCGATGTAGCCCTGGCTCATCGCCGAGCAGACCGACATCGGCGCCCCGTACGTCTCGTGAAACTTGGCAAACTCATTCATCGCCGTGTGGATCATGCCGACCTGCGGCGCATTACTGTGCGTGATAATCAGCTGTGCCCCGTCCTCCACGAGCCCGGCGAGAATCGCCGCGGACGAGGCGACCGCCCTCTGCTGCTCGGGAAACGTAGTGCCCAGCGCTCTGTGTCCGAGCGCGACAACAACTCTTTTTCTCATAGGAATCCCCTCTTGCTTTCGTAATCATAGTCGGATCGTTTTTCTTATTATATTCTCTCACACCGGAAAAAGCAAGGCGGCAGTCATATTTGCAGGCCCCCTCCCATATACTGAAACTGTAACCGCTGCGGTTCACGCACCCGCTGTCCTGCGAAATGTCTTTTTTTCCGAGGCCACCGGTCACGAACCGCACCCCGCAACCGCTACCGTCTCCGCCGCACGGCCGGGACGGCGATTCCATGTACAGTGAGGGCATATGCTGCATTCCTACGCGTTTCTTCCGGCCAGACTGCGCCAGGCGCTCGCGGCCTCGCCTCTGCGCCCGGAGTCTCTGCAGGAGATCCGGCTGCGCGCAGAAAGGCCGGTTTTTCTGCTCTATGACGGGCACGAGCACGGGATCACCGAGGGCGGCGCACTGACCGCCAACCCCGGCGAGAGCCTGCTCTGCTCGCGCCGCGAGATCGAGGAGACACTCGAGTACGTCTCCGGCTACTCCATGTACGCGTTCGACGAGGAGATGAAGCAGGGCTTTCTGACGATTCCCGGCGGGCACCGCATCGGTCTGGCCGGAAAAATCGTGGCGGACCGCGGCCAGATCCAGTGCATCCGCCACATCGCTTTCCTCAACATCCGCTTTTCCCACGAGATCTGCGGCTGCGCGGACGCACTGCTGCCGTACCTCCTCGAGGACAACGAGGTCTGCCACACGCTGATCCTCTCTGCGCCGCGCTGCGGCAAGACCACGCTGCTGCGCGACGTGATCCGGCAGCTCTCCGACGGAGCGCCGGGGCGGCCAGGGGTCACGGTCGGGGTCGTGGACGAGCGCTCCGAGCTGGCCGGCTGCTACCTGGGTATCCCGCAGAATGACCTCGGCATGCGCACTGACGTGCTCGACTGCTGCTCCAAATCGGAGGGCATGCTGATGCTGCTGCGCTCCATGTCGCCGCACGTCATCGCCGTCGATGAGCTCGGAAGCACGCAGGACGGCTACGCCATCGAATCCGTCTTTCACTGCGGCTGCCGCCTGCTCGCGACGGCGCACGGCAGCTGTGTCGACGATATCCGGAGGCGGCCCCTGCTTCGCCGGATGTACGAGGAGCAGATGTTTGAGCGCTACGTCGTCCTGGGCGGCGGACGCCCCGGGCAGCTCTGGCAGATTCAAAACGGGAGAGGAGAGATCCTCTTCGAGTCCGGTACAGCAGAATGCTTTTTCGAGTGATTTGGCGCAGGTATTTGCGGTACGCTATACCAGGGAGCAGGAGAAAGGGGGAGCAGCGCCGTGTGGCTCTATGTAAAACTAGCCGGGATTCTCTGCATTCTGGCCGCCTCCGTCCTCACCGGCCTCGAGCTGGAGAGCCGGGTCAAAAAGCGCTGGCTGTTTCTTCGCGGCTTCACAGAAGCGCTCCGCTTTCTCGAGAAGGAGACGGCGTACCACCGCACTCCTCTCGGGGAAGCACTGCGCGAGGCGGCCGCCCACAGCCAGGACGAGGTTCGGAAATTGCTGCTTTGCGCGGCAGAGCTGATCCCGCTGCGGACAGGCACCACGTTCGGGGAGATCTGGGAGGAGGCGCTTGCAGACGCCGATCTCTCCTCGCTGCTCGCAAAGCCGGAGCTTCTGGCCGTGCAGGAGCTCTCCGCAGCCCTCTGCAACCCGGACACCGTGATGCAGAAGACACTGCTTGACAAGTACACAGACCGCCTTGCTGCGATGACCCGCGAGGCGGAGCGCCAGTACAAGGAGAAGGGGAGTCTCTACCGGAAGCTGTCAACGGCAGCCGGGATCTTCCTCTCCCTGATTCTGATATAGGAGAGAAGCGGATATGAGTGTAAATCTGATCTTTAAAATTGCGGCGGTCGGGATCCTGGTATCCGCGCTGAACCAGATTCTGAAGCAGAGCGGCAGGGAGGAGCACGCGTTTCTCACCGGCATTGCCGGCCTTGTGCTCGTCCTATTCTGGCTGATCCCCTATATCAGCCAGCTCTTCGAGACCATAAAGTCCCTGTTTGCCCTGTAGCCACAGCCGGTGCGCAGACGCCGCGCTGATTTTGAGGAGCGTCCCTATGAATATCATCAAGATTGCCTGCATGGGCTTTTCCGGCGTGCTGCTCGGCCTCTTTCTGAAGCAGAGCAGGGCGCCGTACGCGGAGCTGGTCAGCATCGCGACCTGCCTGCTGATCATTTTCTACAGCGTGACCCGCCTGTCCTCGATCTTCGAGCTGATCGGCACGCTGAGGAGCTACCTCACGCTCGAGGACGCCTATTTCAGGATCCTGCTGAAAATCATAGGGATCACGTACATCGCAGATTTTTCCTCCTCCGTCTGCCGCGATGCCGGCTACGGCGCGATCGCCGGGCAGATTGACCTCTTCGGCAAGATCTCGATCCTCGCGGTCAGCTCCCCGATCATCCTGGCGCTGCTGGAAACCGTTTATTCCTTTTTATGAGTTCCGTTTTATGACAAGAGGAGCAGACTATGCGCAAACGGCCCACACAGCCGGCCGCCCGCCGAGGACGTCCGGCCACACCTCACTGTACCCGCCGGAAGGGACTGCTTTTGCTGTCCCTGTTTCTGCTGACCCTGCTTTCCCCTGTGCTTTCGGGCGGACATGCTGCGGCAGGGCAGGAGCTGCCCGGTCCGGTGTCGGACGAGCCTGACACTCGCACCACCGAACTGCGCGCTTTGCTGTCAGATGACGAGGCAGCGGCAGCGGAGTTGGCTGACCGATCCGACGTCAGCGAAGCGGAGCCGGACGAGCCTGCACTGGAAGCCGCAGCGGGACCGTCTGACCAATCCGACGCCTGCGAAGCGGAGCCGGACGAACCTGCACTGCAAGCTGCAGCGGGATCATCTGACCGATCTGCCGGCGAGAATGGGACGGACGAGCTCACGGCCGCGGATCTGCTCGACGAGCTCGACCTGCGGGCTGCCCAGGAGAGTCTGCGGGAGATGACCGACATCACGGACGTCTCCTTCACCGATCTCGTCAAGTCGCTCCTACGAGGGGAAATCCCGTTCGATATCCAGAAGCTTCCCGGCATCGCGGCCGACCTGCTGCTCGCACAGCTGCTGGACCAGAAGGAGCTCGCAGCAAAAATCCTCGCGATCGTGCTGATTTCCTCTGTCTGCTCCAACTTCATCCGCGTGTTCGAGAACGCGCAGATCGCGGAAATCGGCTTCTATATGATGTACCTGATGATCGCGACGCTGCTGATCCGCTCCTTCTCCTCCATGAGCGATCTCGCGGCACAGGCGCTCGGAGACCTCAACAATTTCATCCGCGTCCTGCTCCCGCCTTACCTGGTCACGATCGTGTTTTCCTCCGGGAGCGTGCTCGCGCTCGGCTTCTACCAGGTCTCCCTGCTCACCATTCATATTCTGCAGGTCCTGGTCATAAAGATAATACTGCCATTGATCCGGTTCTACCTTGTCCTGCTGGTCCTGAATCAGATGACCGCGGAGGACTATTTTTCCAGATCCGCGGAGCTCCTTCGGACCGTGATCGAGTGGGGCGTCAAAACAGTGACGGGCATCGCGATCGGACTGCAGGCCGTACAGTGCCTGACTGCGCCCGCCGTCGATTCCCTGAAAAACTCGGCGGCGCACCGGCTCGCGAAGACGCTGCCCGGGATCGGCAGCATCCTGGACGCGGCGGCCGAGACTGTCCTTGGCTCCGCACTCGTGATCAAAAATGCGGTCGGAGTGGCAGGGATGCTCGCCGTCCTGCTGATCTGCCTCGTGCCGTTCCTGAAGCTCGCAGCAAACGTGCTTTTGTTTCGGCTGCTGATGGCGCTGATCCAGCCGATCAGCGAAAAGCGGATGGTCGGCTGCATCGAGAGCATGTCCGCGGGCGCCTCCATGCTCCTTCGGATCCTGCTCTCCGGGATGTCGATTTTCCTGATCTCGCTCGCGATGATCACCGCATCAGTAAGAGGAGGCTGACCTGTGATCGAATGGCTCAAAACACTGATCGGCGGAATCTGTATCCTCACGATTCTGCTGAACCTGCTCCCGGATGGCAAATTTACGAAATACGTCCGATTCTATGCGGGGCTGATCTTTTTCCTCATGGCAGTGTCGCCCGTGCTCCGTTTTTTCGCGGGAGCGGGGGAGCTCGAACGGCTGCTGGAGCTCGAATTTCTGAGGGAGGATTACTATGATCTTGAGACCGCCGTGGAGGGCATGAGTGATCTCAAAAACGACTACATCCAGGCAGCCTGCCAAAATGAGATTCTCAGGCAGATCGAGGAGATCGCCTCCGCCTACGGCCTCCCCGGCGCACGGGCCGAGGCAGCCTTTGATCCGTCAGACGGTTGGACGCCCACCCAGATCCGGATCACCGTCCCGGCTGCTTCCGTCTCAGACTTTCTCGGGCAGTACGGGCAGACCGCGGGCTCTGACGGCCGCACGCAGGCGTCGGGCGGGACTGGCTCTCTCGACACTGCCGGGGCCCAGAAGGCACTCTCAGAGGCCGCCGGAGACATCCGGCGCGAAATTTCATCCGTCTATGGGCTGGAGATGAATCGCATCTCAGTAACGGAGCAGGGAGGCAGACAGCTGTGAAATGGATCGACCAATTTAGGGGAGAAAAAAAAGAGCGGATCCTGATCCTTCTGCTCGCAGGAATCCTGTTGCTTGTGATCGCGATCCCGACGGAGCCTGCCAGCCCGGAGGGGAACCAAAGCCCGCAGACGGAGGCTCCCGATGCGCCGGCCTCCGAGTCAACCGTGTGTGAAGCGCTCGAGCAGAGGCTCTGCCGCATCCTCGGACGTGTGGAGGGCATCGGAAAGACCGACGTCATGATCACGCTGAAGTCGGACGGGCAGCGCATCGTGGAGAAGGATACCTCACGACAGGAAGCGAAAGAGCAGAAGACGGAAAATAATGCCGCAAACGGGCAGACGAACAGCAGCAGCGACGAGACGACCGTATATCAGAAGGATGCGTCCGGAAATGAGCAGCCCTATGTCAGAGAAACGCTCGCCCCCGAGATAGCGGGCGTGCTCGTCATCGCGCAGGGCGGCGGAAACGCGGTAGTCGTCAACGAGATTACGGAGGCTGTGATGGCATTATTCGGGGTGGAAGCGCATAAAATCAAAGTAATGAAGATGGAATGAGGAGGATAAGGTGAAACGCATCTTAAAGAAAAATCAGATCATCATTACGACGCTGGCAATCATGATTGCGATTGCCGGGTACCTGAACTATTCAGGAAGAATACTGGAGGATCAGACGAAGCCTGCGGGAACAGATGACAATGTCCCGCTCATCACGGACGACGGGGCTGCGGCGGTAAATACATACGCTGACACGTACGAGGACATCGCGAGTCTGGACGGGGACGGATCCGAGCAGGCATCGGCAGAACTCCCCGATCCGGATACCGCGGTCGGTGAGGCCGTCCTCGCCAGCACCCAGACCGGCGATACGATCCTGGCAGCCGCGAAGCTGAACCGGGAGCAGGTGCGCGCGCAGAGCAAGGAGACGCTGCTCGAGGTCATCAACAACACCAACATCGCGGAGGACCAGAAGGCGACCGCCGTGTCCGCGATGACCGAGCTGGCGCAGATCGCGGAGAAGGAGGCCGCCGCGGAGCTGCTGCTCGAGGCAAAGGGCTTCGACGGCTGTGTCGTCAGCATCGTGGACGGCGAGGCCGATGTCGTGGTCAACGCAGCATCCCTCGACGACATGCAGCGCGCGCAGATCGAGGATATCGTGAAGCGGAAGACCGACATCTCCGGGGAGAACATCGTGATCACCCCGCGCACAGGAGCCGTGAGCGCCGAAGAATAACTCCAGCCGGAAACAACCCATTTTGCCGCAGGGAGGCCACACGCACCCTGCGGCATTTTCGGGTTACAGTTCAGCCACAGACAGGAGCCGCGTAGCGGCGGATAGCTTGCGGTCTGCGGCTTGCATGGCGTCCTGGGTGAACTGCAATGTTTTTCAGTCAGTCATTAAATAATTCCCGGCAAAAGAGAATTGCAATATACCGTCGATTGCTATATAATGAAAAAAAGTGTCCGGAAGGATACGGACGAACGGAGCTGCTGCAGATCCGGGAAGAGACAGAGACTGGCGGTCTCTTTTTTTCTGGTTGAAACAGGCTCGCCACGGGAACCTTAGACCGCAGTCAGGCTCCGAAAAGGGAGGAATCACAATGGGATTACCGGCAAATTGTGCGATTTCACTTCACCATGCTTATGAGAAGGGGACCCGGAATCTGATCACGGATGTGCAGGGCGTCACAGTCGGGCAGGTCACGCTCACCGACGAGGCGCGGGGGATTCACACCGGCGTGACGGCCGTCCGCCCTCATCCCGGAAATGTATTCCGGGAAAAAGTACCCGCCGGAACAGCCGTGCTCAACGGCTTCGGGAAGACGACCGGCCTTGTGCAGCTCGAGGAGCTCGGAACGCTCGAGACCCCGATTCTCCTGACGAACACCTTGAGTGTCGGCACCGCTCTGACCGCTCTGACGCGTTATATGCTCGAGGAGAATCCCGATATCGGCGTCGGGACAGGCACCGTCAACGGGATCGTAGCCGAGTGCAACGACGGCAGCCTGAATGACATCCGCGGGCTGCACGTGACAGAGGCACATGTGCGCCATGCCCTGGAGCACTGCTCGGAGTCGTTTGAGGAGGGCGCTGTCGGCGCCGGAACCGGCATGTGCTGCATGGGCCTCAAGGGCGGCATCGGATCCGCCTCCCGCCTCCTCCCCATAGACGGCCAGACCTACACGGTCGGCGCGCTCGTGCTGTCCAACTTCGGCGTAGCCGGCAACCTCCGGATCGACGGCGTGCGCATGCCGCAGACGGCGCTGCCGCCGGGACGTGCCGATATACATGTTGATACGCATACCGGCGCAAATACTGACGCTGATAGCTGTACAAACACCGGCATGAATGCTGACACTGACAGCTGCACAAGCGTCGGTTCAGGCAGGCCGCGCCGCTCGCGGTGGAGCGATTTCTACTCCGGTGAATCTCAAGCCGAGCACGGTTCCATCATCATCCTCCTCGCGACTGACCTGCCGCTCTCGGACCGCCAGCTCAAGCGGATGGCACGCCGGTCAGCAGCTGCGCTCGGCCGCACCGGCTCCTATCTCGGGAACGGGAGCGGAGATATCGCGATCGCGTTTTCCACGGCAAACCGCGTGCCGCACTACGGACAGAGCGCATTGTACGAGACAAAAGCTTTCCGCGATGACGCGATCGACCCGGTCTTTGAGGCGACCGTGGAGGCCGTGGAGGAGTCCGTCATCAGCTCCCTCTACCACGCACCGACGACAAAGGGCGTCCGCGGCAAACTCGTGTACGGACTGCAGGACTATCTTGGATCCGACCGGTTTCAGCCATAAAATCACCTTCGCCAGTTTCCGCAGAATCGGCGATCTGTTTTTGTGCCATATATACTGAACATCACATGGAGGTTTCTATCATGACCAGAGATACAAAAGAGCTCGAACAGTTTCTCGCACAGCTCTTTGCGAAAAAGGGCCACCCCGGAATTGCGGTGACGATCCGCGGCCCGGAAGGGATTCTGTTTCAGCATGGCTACGGCTACCGCGATATCGAGCACCGGCTCCCGGCGGACGAGCACACGATCTTCGGGATCGCCTCGATGAGCAAATCCATCACGGCGCTCTGCCTCGCAATCCTCGAGACCGAGGGGAAGCTCCGCCTGTCGGATCCCATCACCAAATATTTCCCGACGCTGCACCTGCCCGGAACGCCGGACGAGTGCGTGACGCTGCGCTCCATCGCCATGCACCGCTGGGGCGTCCCGCCGATGGAGCCGCTCGAGTGGTCGATCGCGATGAACAGCGCCGAGCGGGACAGTGACTGGTACCGCCAGATGCGGCAGACCGCCCCGAACCGGATGGACCGGATCGAACAGATCGTGGACTACATCGCCGCCGGCCATTACCGGATGCTCGGCATGCCGGGAGAGTACATGAGCTACTCCAACGAGGGCTACGCGATCCTTTCCTACGTCGTCGACCAGGCCGCAACCATCCCGCTCGAGCAGTTCATGCAGGAGCGCATTTTCGGGCCGCTCGGCATGACGCGGACTCTGATGGATCTGGACGGGAGCAAGGCGCGCGCGATTTCCGGCGGCAATATGACCAGCCTGTTCGAGCGGGACGAGAAGACAGGCGCCCTGGTGCAGGACGACAACTGGTCGATCCTCCCGCCATTTCGCGGGTGTGCCTGTGTCAAGTCCACCGCGAGCGATATCACGCGCTACTACAAAATGCTCAGCGATCAAGGCTGCTGGGAGGGCCGGCAGGTCATCCCGCGCGAGGCGGTCGAGCTCCTGATCGGTGAACGCTTCCCGGTCTCCGAGAAGCCGTACTACTGCCTCGGACTCGAGAAGCGGCTGATTGACGGCAGGATCGTCTGCGAGCATGCGGGTGGCCTGCACGGCGTCTCGACCAAAGGCGGCCTGATCGAGGGCGGCTACGCTGCGGCGGTGCTCTGCAACGAGGGCGACGCAGACATGGACGAATTTCAGTGGGCCTGCTACAACTTTATCCTCGGGCTCCCGCTCGCTACGACGCACCGCTGGGCCGAGCCGATCGGACAGGAATTTGGCATGCCGGAAGCGCTGGTCGGAGATTACCTGGCAAAGGAGGGCGTGCCCGCCCACTGCATCGTCCGGCTCGAGCACGGCCGTCTGACCGGCTCCTACAGCGACCAGAGCGTGGATTACCTCTACTGCGGCGGAACAGTTTTCGCGATCGTCAGCCACGACGATCCCACGCAGCGGATCAGCA
This sequence comes from Oscillospiraceae bacterium, assembly GCA_021771715.1. Lineage (GTDB taxonomy): Bacteria > Bacillota > Clostridia > Lachnospirales > Lachnospiraceae > Choladousia. Next base: position 208,735 of record JAETOO010000005.1, on the reverse strand, counting down.
CAGTTGAATTTTACCTGCGCGACGGACAGGCCTGGGGCGCGCGGTGCTACACGAGGATCTACCAGCGCGTCGATTGACACTTTACTATCAATTTTCAGAAAGTGAGGACAACTCCCATGAATATTTTAGATATGCACTGTGACACTATTTACCGGATCCATGAGAAGCGCTTTCAGGGAAAGGAATCCTCCCTGCGCAATGATCCCGAGCTGCAGATCAACCTCGAAAAAATGCAGAAGGGCAACTATCTGCTGCAGAATTTTGCGGCCTTTGTGGAACTTGAGGAGGCAGCCAGGCGCTTTCCGGGGCAGGAGGATGCCCCGTACCGCTTCGCGCTCGAGCTCGCGGATACCTTTGACGCGGAGATGGCCGCCAACAGCGACCTGATCCGCCCCGTGGCCTCCTGGTCAGACATCCAGCAAAATGAGCAGGAGCACCGCATCTCGGCGCTCTTCACGCTCGAGGAGGGCGGCATCTGCATGGGCGACGTGGAGAAACTGCGGGAGCTCTACCGCCGCGGCGCGCGCATGATGACGCTCACCTGGAACCACGAAAATGAGCTCGGCTTCCCGTCCTGTATGCAGGAGGGCAGCAGCGCATACCGCGCCGGCGAAAAGCGGCCGCTCGGGCTTACGGAGACCGGAATCCGGTTTGTCGAGGAGATGGAAGCGCTCGGCATGATCGTCGACGTCTCACACATGTCGGACGACGGCTTTTTCGACGTCTGCGAGCACGCAAAGAAACCGTTCGTCGCGAGCCACTCGAACGCGCGCGCCCTCTGCGGCCACAAGCGCAACCTGACGGATGAGATGCTCCGGATGCTCGGAGAGCGCGGCGGCGTCTCCGGCCTGAACCTCTGCCCGGGCTTCGTGATCGCAGAAAAATCTGCGGACGGCTCCCGCACGCACGAGGGCAGGAATCTGCTCGAATACCTTGCCTGCCACGCCGTACATATGATGGAGGTCGGCGGCAGTGCCTGTGTCGGGCTCGGCACGGACTTTGACGGCTTCGACGAGCCCAGCCAGCCGCGCGACGCCTCCGCAATCCAGGATTTTGCCTGGGCGCTCCACAAGCTGCACGTATCCGACGACCAGATCGACAACATCCTTTTTGGCAATGTGCTGAACCTGTACCGCGAGCTCCTCAACGGCTGAAAACTTGTGGTAGCAATACCTCAAAATGTGTGATAAAATACAAAAAAAGACAAAACGTGCAAGACAGCATAGGATCCATACTCATTACATTCCGCACAATTTTGGGTCTTTGGAAGGAGATATCATGAAAAATACGACACTTGTGATCATGGCGGCAGGGATCGGCAGCCGCTTTGGCGGAGGAATCAAACAGCTTACCTCCTTTGGGCCAAGCGGCGAAATTATCATGGACTATTCCATCTATGATGCCATCGAGGCCGGCTTCAACAAAGTTGTCTTTGTCACCCGCAGGGATATGTTTCACGATTTTAAAGAAATTATCGGCGACCGCATTGAGAAGGTCATTCCCGTCGAGTACGCCTTCCAGGAGATGAATGACCTGCCGGACGGCTTTTCTGTGCCCGAGGGCCGCACAAAGCCCTGGGGAACCGGCCAGGCGATCCTGTCCTGCCGCGGCATCGTCAAGGAACCGTTTGCCGTGATCAACGCAGACGACTATTATGGAAAGAGCGCGTTTCGCAAGGTGCACGATTTCCTGGTTGCTCAGCATCCGGCTTCGAACGGCAGATATCAGTTCTGCATGGCCGGCTTTGTCCTCAGAAACACCCTCTCCGAGCACGGCGGCGTGACGCGCGGCATCTGCCAGGTCAACGAGGCGCATGAGCTGATCGCGATCGAGGAGACCCGCGGCATTGTCAAGACAGACGATGGGGCAGCAGTCGTGCAGGAAGACGGGACACTGCGCCCCGTCGACCCGGACAGCCTCGTCTCCATGAATTTCTGGGGCTTCACCCCGGACTTCATCGACGAACTCGCCACCGGCTTCCCCGCGTTCCTCGCGGACCTCGGAGAGAACCGCCTCAAAGCAGAGTACCTGCTCCCGACGATCGTGGACGGCCTGCTCAAGGAGCACCGCGTCGACCTCTCCGTGCTCGCCTCCTCCGATCACTGGTTCGGCGTCACCTTCAAGAACGACGTCCCCTACGTCCGCGACGCCTTCCACGCCCTCGTAGAAAACGGCGTCTACCCGAAGAAGCTGTTCTGACGCAAGAACCTGTTCTGCGAAAAATAGTTCTTTACAAATGCCCCATAATCTAGTAAAATAGATTTGCTTCGGGGTATGGCGTAGCTTGGTAGCGCGCTCGGCTGGGGGCCGAGAGGTCGCAGGTTCAAATCCTGTTGCCCCGACTCATCAGGCAATAAAGAGAGTTTCCGATTTCCCTATATTCGGAGACTCTTTTTTGTGTCATAGAAAAATTTGTCCCCTTATGACATAGACGCTACGCCCTTTAATACAGTTCAGCCATTCACTGTCAGAGAAGATTGCAGGGCCGCCGGAACGCGACTATAGCGAGTCTTCACACGTACTTAGGTCTCAGAATGCCGGAGCATCCGCAAAAATCCTGCATTCTTGCAGGATTTTTAGCCGGCACTGTCCGAGTAAAATGTGCATCCGGCACATTTTGCGAGTTGCCGGCGGCAGATGCGCAGGCATTCTGAGGCCTTAGTACGTGTAGACGAGCGATTCGGAGCGTTCCGGCGGCCCTGCAATCTTCTCGTCCGCACCGCGACTGAACTTTTCCAAAATTAACAGTATATAACAGTTGACAACAGTTCTACACTGTTATATACTGTTATCACCTACTTAAGGAGGATACCCATGAATCTGATTATCAACCATTCCTCGATGCAGCCGATCTACGACCAGATCGCCGATCAGATCCGGCAGAACATTATGAAGGGCCTGCTCTTAGAAGAGACCATGCTTCCCTCCGTGCGCACCCTCGCGAAGGATCTGAAGATCAGCGCACTGACCGTCAAAAAGGCGTACGACGCGCTGGAGCAGGAGGGCTTCGTCATCACCGTACACGGTAAGGGAACCTTCGTAGCCTGTGCCAACCAGGAACGGATGCTCGAGGAGAAGAAAAAAGAGGTGGAAGCCGATCTGGAAACGGCCATCCGGAAGGGCAGAAGCTGCGGTATGAGCGATACCGATCTGAAAGAGCTATTTCTGATTGTACTGGAGGAGTAAGATTATGATTAAGCTGGAACATATGCAAAAACAATACGGCAGCTTCACACTGGACTGCTCGATGAAACTGGAGCGCGGCCGGATCACCGGTTTGATCGGCAAAAACGGCGCCGGGAAGACCACCTGCTTCAAGGCAATCCTGGGCCTGATCTCCACGGACGGCGGAACGGTGGAGCTGTTCGGCAAAAGCCCCCAGGAGCTTAGTACAGCGGACCGGGAGCGGATCGGCGTCGTCCTGTCAAACTCTGGCCTAAACGGCTATCTGACGATCCAGGATTATCTTCCCGTGCTCGACCGGATATATTCCGCCTTTGACCGGGAAGCCTTCACCCGCGAGTGTAAAGCCTCCAGGCTTCCGCTTGACAAGCAAATCAAGGAGTTCTCGACCGGGATGAAACGCAAGCTCCAGCTGCTTGCAGCCCTGTCTCACAACGCAAGTTTGCTGATTCTGGACGAGCCCACAGCGGGGCTGGATGTCGTCGCGAGAGACCGCCTCCTGAACCGGCTGCGCGCCTACATGGAGCAGGAGGACCGGGCGATCCTGATCAGCTCCCACGTCTCGGCGGATCTCGAAGGGCTCTGCGACGACCTCTACCTGATCGACGACGGCAAAATCGTCCTGCACGAGGACACCGACGTGCTGCTCGCCGACTACGGCCTCTTGAAGGTGACACAGGAGCAGTACCAGACCATCGACCGCTCGAAGCTTCTGCGGGCAAAGCAGACCGGCTACGGCTACGACTGCCTGACGAATCAAAAACAGTTTTACCACGACAACTATCCGCAGCTCGTCATCGAAAACGGCAGCATCGACGAGACCATCCTGATGATGGCATGCGGCGAACAGCCCTGCTGAGCATTCGCCGCAGCCGCCCGACTCTCTTTATCTGACAGGAGGAATACAAGCTATGCAAGGCTTACTGATCAAAGACCTGAAACTCTTAAAAATGCAGTTCCGATTTCTCATCATGATCCTGGGGATCAGCTGCTTCATGCTCGCGACAGGCGCGAAAGTCTACTTCGTGACCGCCTACATGACGCTGCTGTTCGCGAGCTTCACCCTCAACTCGATCTCCTACGACGAGTTTGAGAACGGAATGCCGTATCTGTTCACCATGCCGGTCACACGCGGACAATACGTGAGAGAGAAATACCTCTTCTCCGCCCTCTGTGCGCTCTGCTCCTGGGGATTCACGCTGATCCTGACCACTGTGTTCTCCAGTGTGCGCCAGGATGCGCCGCTTGACATCGGAGAGTACCTCTTTGTCTCCCTGGCATACCTGATCGGGACATTCCTGTTTTTATCGCTCGCAATCCCGGTCAAGCTGAAATTCGGCTCTGAGAAGGCGCAGACCGTCCTGTTTGGCATCATAGGCGTGTCCGTGTTCGGGGGCGTCCTCGCAGCGAAATACGTCAAAACATTCCCCATCAACCTCACACCCCTGACCGCCTGGATCAAAACGGCCTCCGCGCCCGTCCTGATCCTCGGCTTGCTGGCTCTCGGAATCCTCGCGCTCGCCGCATCCTGCTGCATCTCCGGCAGGATCATGGAGCAGAAGGAATTCTGACCGGAAGGCAAATTCGAAACCAAACCCTATATTTTCCTACAACCGATTACAGCACAAACATCCGGAAGGTCATGACCTCGCGCATCGTCCTTCCGGTGTACTCCACCGTGTACGGCCCGGTCTGGCGTGCGCCCGGGTAGAAGCCGGCCGTGCGTGCGCGGTAGTGATCCTTGAAGCAGATCTCCATCGTGATCGTCTCCGGCACATCCAGGTGGCACTCCCCGCGATGCTCGACCGCATCCCTTGCGCCGCTTAGGATCCGCTCGCACGCCTCCTCCGGCGTGATGCTGATCGTCGCGCAGCCGACGCCCTCCTTGACCGCCACAGTGCGCAGCTTCGGGTCAAACGCGTGAGCATGCTCACAGAGCGCCTTGTCGCCGCTCAGGAAGACCGACGGGACGCCGAGCTCCGCGCCGTACATGGCGTGCATCAAAAACTCGCTGCACAGCGCTCCGTTGAGCTTCACATAGTTGTTCCCGCGGTTCATCGTGTGGCTCAGCGGGCTGCCGTCCGAGCCCGCCGGACTGTGGTAACCGACATACAGCAGCGCGTCAAACTCCGGCGTCAGTCCGCCGACCATCGACTCCGGACTGCACATCCAGTCGCGGATAAACCGGCACTGCCGCGGAAACCCCGTAATGTCAAAATTCCGCCCCGAATCATGCGCGTCCTTAATGTAGACCTCATCGGCCCCCGCCTCGATCGCTCCCTTCGCGGCCGCCATCGCCTCCGCCTTCATCTGCGCAGCGATCGCCGCATGCTCAATATCCCCAAGATTCGTCGAACTCCACGAGGTCGACCCCGTCACCCCTTCAAAATCAACACTGATATATACCTTCATTCCCAATCCTTCCCTTCTACATATAATAATTATCCTGTTTTCAACTTCCTTCTGTTACCAGTTCATGCCAGCCACAACCAGAGAATCATACAGGCCGCCGGAACGTCATGCCAACCACAACCAGAGAATCCATGCAGAGCCGCCAAAACGTCATGCCAGCCACAATCAGAGAATCATGCAGGGCCGCCGGATCGCGACTATCGCGAGTCTTTACACGTACTTAGGTCTCAGAAAGCCGGAGCACCTGCAAAAATCCTGCATTCTTGCAGGATTTTTAGCCGGCATTGTCTGAGCAAAATGTGCATCCGGCACATTTTGTGAGTTGCCGGCGGCAGATGCGCAGGCTCTCTGAGACCTTAGCACGTGTAGACGAGCGATTCGGAGCGTTCCGGCGGCCCTGCATGATTCTCGTCCGGTTCCATATGCACCTGTCACCTTATCCTACCGTATTTTCCCCCAAAAAACAAGAACAAATCGCCAGCAAACCAAACCCAAACACACAGTTCCCGATCATTCCGCAATCTCTTCAAAGTATTATCAAGTTGCATGATTCGAAAAAAATGATGCGCAAAGCAAAATATTATTAAGTTGAATGATCCGAAAAAAAATGCTATAATTTCGAAAACATCCTGCGCCAAAGCGCGCATTTTTTCATACCTGTAAAGCGGCCAGCCAATGCTCCAGGACGGCTCCCACGATCCTTCCGGAAGGAAAACACACAAATGAACGTGACAAGCTTGGACAATTACGAAGAATATCTCAACCAATACTATTTTCAGGATGACCGCACCGTCAGTATCTTTAAGTATACAAAACGTGCGATTCAAAAAATGGATCAGATCCTCTCCGCTCTGGAGTTTGAGACCTGCGACGCGCAGCTGATTTACCGCTACCTGACCAGAGAGACAACGGCAATCCCCTTTTCTGTTTATCTGAAACGATACATCTATATCCGGGCAGAGCTGGAAGAACCGTTCGACAGCATCCCGGATTCTGTTTATGTGGAAATCATACGCAATGCATTTTTTGAAAATCACATGGTGTTTTCCTTCCAGCCGTCCCAGAAGAGATCCACCGGAATCATCCGGGGCTGGCTTACCAGAGAATCGGTTCAGCGGAAGACGGTGTTTCTCCTCGGGTTCGGCCTCCGTATGGATGACAGGGATGTGACGGACTTTCTGACGAAGTGCCTGAAGGAGACCGACTTTGATTTCTATGATCCGGCGGAAACAATCTACTGGTATTGTCTCCATCACCATCTGAGCTTTGACGCGGCAAAACGGCTGCTGGAGGAAGCTGAGCGTGACAAGGAGACGCCGAAGGCAGACAAGGATTATCTGAACAGCGTCTCCATGAGCCCGAAGCTGTGTCTCTGGGAGGAGCATACGCTGAGGGACTACCTGCGCTATCTGAAGGGGAACCGGCCTGAGGGCGAGGAAACCGCTTTCCGTGAATTTAAAAAGCTCTACGACCGGGTGGCGGCGCTCTGCGCAAAAAGCGGGAGCGGATTGTCCTATGAAATCGAAAACGTATTTGGCTGCGGGATCCCGAAGGACCCGGCGGGAAATCTGAAACCGATTTCAGAATCTTCTCTGGAAAAAGCGTTTCTCCGCCATAAGATGAGCCGTCAGCGCATGAATATGCTTCTTGGGCGGAAGCGGCCGGTGAACCGGTTTGATCTTATTACCTTTTTATTTTATCTTTACAGCAAAAAGGAGGGCTCGCCGGATCGGAGGCGGGATGACTTTATCCGGGAAGCGAATGCGATCCTGATGGAATGTCATATGGCAGGGCTGTATTTTGCCAATCCCTATGAAGCGTTTGTCACGATGTGTCTGATGGCGGATGAACCGCTTGGAACCTTCCAGGATGTGTGGGAGATGTCTTACGGGAAAAACAGCAAGGAGAGACTGTGATGGAGGAGAGAGAGACAGAAATCTGCAAGTTGCCGGAAGAATGGTCCGCGTGGACCGTCAGAGAAAAGATCGGCGAGGGTTCCTGCGGGAACGTCTATCGCGCGGAGAATCAAAGCGGGCATGTCTCAGCCGTGAAAGTCATGCGTGTTCCTGCGGATTCCTTTGAGGTGCAGTCGCTGACACGGCTTGGAGGATGCCCGTATATCGTGGAGCTGGAGGATTCCCGCATTGAGGAGACGGATGGGGGACAATGGAAGGTGTTTCTGAGGATGGAGTACCTGAAAAGCCTGGCAGAGCTCCTCCATGAAAGGCCGCTCCCGGAGGAGGAAGCGCTGCGGATGATGATCGATCTCTGCCGGGGACTGGAGAAATGCGAGCAGGAACGAATCATCCACAGAGATATCAAGCCGGAGAACATCCTGATCACGGCACAGGGAAGGGCAAAGCTGGGAGATTTCGGTATCGCGGCAGAGCCGGCGCAGACGGAAGAAAGCCATAGGATTCAGGGAACGTTTTCCTATATGGCTCCGGAAATGTTTCATGGACAAAAATGTGACCGGACTGCCGACATCTATTCTCTGGGCATGGTATTTTACCGGATCATGAATCGCGGGAGAGAGCCCTTTGTCTCCAAAGAGAAACAGATAATCAGCTACAAGGACAGCGAGGCGGCTCTGAAAAAGCGGATGGCCGGCGCGCCGTTTCCCGCCCCTGCGGATGCCTCCGCGGAGTTCGCCCGGATTCTTGGGAAGGCCTGTGCCTTTCGCCCGGACAAGCGTTATCGGAGGGCCGCGACGCTTCGCAGAGCTCTGGAGCGGTGTCTGCGCCACGAGAAAAGCAGGGTGGGCAGGATGGTTGGCTCTTTAAGCCGTCTGCAGAAAGCTGCTGCTGCAGCCGTTTTGCTCGCCGTGGTCGGCACAGCCGGAGCCCTGGCCTGGTGGAACACGCCGGTGATGCAGCAGGAGCGCGAGGATGGGTTTACCTGGAGCCTTGGCCGGGACGGCACCCTGACGTTTCAGGGAGACGGGGTCCTTACTTCCTATACGGAGGAAGTGCAGGACTGGCAGAAAAACAGCGGCGGGATAAAGAAGCTGGTGATCCGGGGGAATGTGACGGATGTGGAACAGCAGTTTGGAAATTGCCTGTCGCTGCAGAGGGTGGAGCTGCCGGAGGGGCTTCGGACCATCGGAGCGTATGTATTTCAGGGCTGCCAGAATCTGAAGGAGATCACTTTTCCCTCCTCGCTGAAGGAAATCGGGCGATTGGCGTTTTTGAACTGTCTGGCGCTGGAAAAGGTGGATCTGCCGGAAGGGCTGGAAACCATCTCCGAAATGGCGTTCGGGCTCTGCTTTAATCTGGCGGAGCTTGAAATTCCGTCCTCTGTCAGGGAGATCGGTCCGGACGCATTCAACAGCACAATCTGGCTGGAAGAGCGGAAGAAGGAGGGCGGTTTCCTGATCGCAAACGACCTCCTGCTGGCCTACTTCGGAGACGAGGAGGCTGTGACGATTTCTGAGGATATGGGCATCCGGAAGATCTGCGGCAGGGCGTTTGCGCAAAATGAAACGCTCAGGAGCGTGACTCTGGGGGACACCGTGGAGGAATTGGGGGAGGAAGTCTTTTTCTGCTGTTCTGCTCTTGCCTCGGTCACCCTTCCCTCCGACCTGCGGGAAATTCCTGCAAGCACGTTCAACAACTGTTCCGCTTTGGAGGCGATCACGATTCCATCGAAAGTGGAACGAATCGGAGCGAATGCGTTTCAGGTCTGCCAGAGCCTGAAGGACATCCGGCTGCCGGAAACGGTGTCCTCCATTGGAGAAGATGCTTTTAAGGGGACAGCGTGGTACGAGGAGCAGAAAAAGAACAGCGACTATATTGTCCTGGGAGAGTTCCTGATCGCATGGCTGGGGGAGGAAACCGAGCTTGTGATCCCGGAAAATCTGGGGATCCGCCGCATCGCGGACAATGCTTTCCAGCAGCATATGGAGCTGCAGAAGGTGGTGCTTCCGGAGGGGATTGTCAGTCTGGGGGAACGGTGCTTTTTCTTCTGTGAGAATCTGGAGGAGATTGCATTTCCGCAAAGCCTGAGGGAAATCGGCTGGGGCGCTATGGCCACCACAAAGTGGTGGGAGGAGCGGCAGAAGGAGGGCGGCCCCTTTGAAGTAAACGGAATCGATATCACTTATTAAACAGCCGGGACTTTGCATCCGCCGCAGAGTCCCGGCTGTATGATTGCCCGAAAAGGGACCTTGCATGTTACGGGGAGAACGAGCGCGCTGTGGTATACTGATCGAGGACAAACGTGTGCCTCGCATGACCTTACCATGTGGAGGTTTGCTCATGACCGACAAAAAGAGAGGAGAAGCGGAAATGGTGAAAAAACGGAACAGAAGAAGCGCATTTTTAGGAGCGGTGATCGGGGCAGTTTCCCTGTTCTGCGTCCAGGCGCAGGCACAGGTGTATTCCGATGCGGATACGGTGCAGGCGGTGCAGGAAAAGCTGAACGAAGCCGGGTTTGACTGCGGGACGGCGGACGGAATTGCCGGCAGCAGAACGGCGGAGGCAATCGCTGCCTGGCAGAATGAACATCAGCTGACGCCAAGCGGGGAGATTGACGATGCGCTGCTGGCGAGTATGGGGCTTCCGGCGGCGGGAACCGAAGAAAACGGCGCTGACGCCCAAAGCGCCCCAGCCCCGGAAACGGAAGCCGCAGCGGAGGGATCCGGGAATGCTGCAGAAGGATCTGAGAATGCGGCGGAAGTAACAGAGAATCCGGCAGAAGTAGCAGAGACTTCCGCGGAAGCTTCAGAAACTGCGGCGGAAGCGCCGTCTGACCCGGTTGAAGAAATCGAGATAGAGGGAACGGTCATCTACAATGCCCACCAGGTGGCGGTGACGGCAGCTCTATCCCAGGACGGGAAGGCGGTGGAGTACCGCGTGCAGAACGCATCGGAATATCCTGTGGTGGTGATGCCCGGAGAGCTGGTTGCCAATGAGGTTTCACTGGAAACAGTGCCGGATCCTTATTTTTATATGATGCAGCTGCGTACCTGTCTTATGTTTGCTTTAGACGGCGAGTTTTCTGAGTCGGATGAAACGCTCTATGTGAACGCGGGCACGATCAAAAACATTACGATAGAGGTTGATTCGGATCTTAGGGACATTTTCTCCTATGAGAAGGTTTCGAAGCTGGAGACCTCCGTGGGCGTGATCGGCCTGTCTGAAGAATTACTGCTGGACGGGACGGATGAATTCGAGGAGGAAGATGCCCTCTTCACAGATGCCGGCACTCTGACCGAGGTAGAAATCCCGGATGCCGCGTGGGATGGCGTCTGGACAGAGGTGGAAGGGACCGTCTTATATGAGGATGACCAGGTCCGCCTGATCGATCTGGGGCTGATGCGTGCAGTGAACGGGAGCTGCTATTTTGGCATGGTTCTGGAAAATCACAGCCAGGACATCGTCAGTCTGGATTATGGGTATGACTCTGCTGCCGTGTTAAACGGAGAAGCGGTAGAATATCGCTACTGCTATGGAAAAGCATTGCCTGGAACCAGAACCTACGGATACCTCAGACTGGAGCTTGAGGGCATCGACGAAACATCCGAGATAACAAATGCCTATTGCCCTCTGGAAATTTTAGGCGGCTACTATGAAACGCTGGCCGAGATCGAGTATCTGTTCGGATCGGAAGAAGACCGGAATGCGGCAAAAGAACGATCCGAAGAAGCAGCTGCGGAAGCGGAAGCGGCGGCGCAGGAGCAGTCGGAGGCGGCGATGGCAGAGGAGCAGGCGCTTCTTGGCTTTACGGTGGAGAAGCAGACCATCTATGACAGCGATGGGGTTGTGATCAAGGCGATCGGAGCCGGACAGAACTGGGATGGCACCCTGAAGCTTTATCTGGAGATCACCAACAACACGGATGAGGACGCGACGGTCTCCTTTAGCTCTGTTGACGGACAGGTGATGGGAGAAGATGACTACGTTTATATTAACGGCTTCCAGGTGAGCGGGGGCGCCTATATTGATGTGGCTGCCAAAGAGACCGTTACGGATGCGGTTTTCCTGGACACGTATGCATTGGAAGCCGCAGGCATCGAGAACATAGGAGAAATCGAAGTGCAGTTTTCCATCTATGATGAAAACTTTGACCCGATTGTCCCAATCACTCCTTCCGTGATCCGCACCTCCGCGTATGAGGAGATGGATACGGAGCTGGGCGAGGATATGCAGAACGTTTACAGCGGCAATGGATTTACCTTGTATGCGAAATACGTCGAGGCTACTGCGGATACTCCTGCGTACGTCGCGTGCGCACTCCAAAATGACTCGAATGAAGCGGCCGGATTTCATATCGACGATATGAAGATCAACGGAATTGAGGATGAAGATTTTTATCACTGGAATTATGAATTGGCAGGAAGAACCTGGCTTCGCGGTCTAACCATCAACCAGGACTTCCTGGCGGCAAACGGAATCGATCAGATCGAATCGCTGAGCATCTGCCTGAATGTCAGCGGGCCACAGAGAGGCAACTTAACGCCGCTCTTTGAGGTGAGTGATATTTCCATACCGCTCGGCTAAGCGGAAACCATTTTACACTCCTTCATTTTCGTATAGGGTAACGTTATGTTTCTTGGAACGGCGCTCGTCTAAGCACAGACGGGCGTCGTTTCTTCTGTCATAGAACATTTCTCCCGAAAAACAAGAATTTTGTTTGTTATTTTCCCCTTCTATGGTATACTTAGTACAGTCTGGGGCTGCCGTTTGCGCTTCCCTGTTTTTTAATGGGAAAACGCAGCCTCTGCAATCAACAGAAACGAGGTAAGGATAAGAAAATGAGGAAACTAGCGCTTCCTGATGAAATATTGCTTAGCATTGAAAAGCCTGCCCGCTACATCGGCGGCGAGGTGAATGCCGTCATGAAGGACAAAGAAAGCGTAGACATCCGGTTCTGCATGTGCTTCCCGGACGTCTACGAGATCGGCATGTCGCATCTGGGCATCCAGATCCTCTACGACATGTTCAACCGGCGCTCAGATGTCTGGTGCGAGCGCGTCTATTCCCCCTGGGTCGACCTCGACAAGGTCATGCGCGAACAGCACATCCCGCTCTTTGCACTCGAATCCCAGGACCCGGTCAAGGAGTTTGATTTTCTCGGGATCACGCTGCAGTACGAGATGTGCTACACCAATATCCTGCAGATCCTGGATCTGTCCGGCATTCCGCTTTCCGCAGCGAGGAGAGGAGAGGACTGCCCGATCGTCATCGGCGGCGGCCCCTGCGCCTACAACCCGGAGCCGATCGCGGAATTTTTTGACCTGTTCTACATCGGAGAGGGCGAGACCGTCTACGATCCGCTGCTCGACCTCTACAAGGAGTGCCGCCAAAACGGCGTTTCGCGCAGAGACTTCCTGCGCCGCGCCTCCCGGATCCCCGGCATCTACGTGCCCTCGCTCTACGAGACAACTTACCGCGAGGACGGCACGATCGCTTCCTTTGCGCCAATCGAGGAGGGCGTTCCGGCCGTCGTCGAGAAGCAGGTGGAGATGGACGTCACCAACGCGCCCTACCCGGAGTCGCCCGTCGTCCCCTACATCAAGGTGACGCAGGACCGCGTCGTACTCGAGATCCAGCGCGGCTGCATCCGCGGCTGCCGGTTCTGCCAGGCAGGCATGCTCTACCGGCCCACGCGTGAGCGGAGCCTCGAGATCCTCAAGCAGCACGCCGAGCGCATGCTCAAGCATACCGGACACGAGGAGATCTCCCTGAGCTCCCTGAGCTCCAGCGACTACTCCGATCTGGCCGGAATCGTCAACTACCTGATCGACGAGTTCCAGAACCAGAACATCAACATCTGCCTGCCGTCCCTGCGCATCGACGCCTTTTCGCTCGACGTGATGAGCAAGGTGCAGGACATCAAGAAGAGCAGCCTGACCTTTGCCCCGGAGGCCGGCTCGCAGCGCATGCGCAACGTCATCAACAAGGGGCTGACCGAGGAAGACATCTTAGTGGGCGCCTCCCAGGCCTTCCACGGCGGCTGGAACAAGGTCAAGCTGTACTTCATGCTCGGCCTCCCGCTCGAGGAGGAAGAGGACCGCAAGGACATCGCGCACCTCGCAGAGAAAATTGCCACGACCTACTATGACGAGATTCCAAAGGAAGCGCGCGCCGGGAAGTGCCAGATCACCGTCAGTACCTCCTTCTTTGTGCCAAAGCCTTTCACGCCGTTCCAGTGGGCGAGGATGTACACGCCCGGCGATTACCTCGGCTTTGCGAAGACCGTCAACCACGAGATCAAGGCGATGAAGAACCAGAAGAGCATCCGCTACAACTGGCACCAGGCAGACGAGACGGTGCTCGAGGGAATCTTCGCGCGCGGCGACCGGAGAGTGGCCAAGGCCATCCGCATCGCCTACGAGCACGGGGCACTGTTCGACGCCTGGACGGAGTACTGGAATTATGAGCGCTGGGTGGACGCGTTCGCCGAAGCCGGACTGGACATGGATTTCTACACGCTGCGCGAGCGGTCGGAGGACGAGATCTTTCCGTGGGATTTCATCCGCATCGGAGTCACGAAGAAATTTCTGTGGCGGGAGTGGCAGCGGGCGCATGAGCGCGAGGTCACGCCGAACTGCCGGGTGCGCTGCAGCGGCTGCGGCGCGGCGAGCTACGGGGGAGGTGTCTGTCTTGAAAAGAAGTAGCAGGCATACAGATGTCATGGTGGCCCTGTTTTCCGGTCGGACAGACATATGGAACAAGGCAGCCTGGCCTGACAGAACAAAAAATGCATGGAATGCAGCGGCTTTGACTGGGCTGCCGCAGGAGATGACCAAGGAAAGCAGGAGGGATCCGGTTTGCGCGTAAGAGTAAAATTTTCCAAATACAGCATCATGAAATTTATCGGGCACCTGGACGTCATGCGCTACTTCCAGAAGGCAATCCGGCGCGCCGGCATCGACATCGCCTACTCGGAGGGCATCAGCCCGCACATGATCATGTCGTTCGCACAGCCACTCGGTGTCGGCCTGACCAGTGACGCGGAGTACATGGACATCGAGGTCCGTACACCGATCGCCTCCCGTGAGGCCATCGACCGCCTGAACCGCGTCGGTGTCGAGGGAATCACCGTGACGGAGTGGAAGCAAATCCCGCAGGACAAGGCGAGCAAGGCCATGACGCTGGTCGCCGCCGCCGACTATCAGCTGCGCTTCCGCAAGGGCTACGCGCCGAAGCTGGACTGGCAGTCGAATATCTCCCACTTCCAGGCGCAGAAGTCGATCCCCGCGCTGAAAAAGACGAAAAAGGGGGAGAAGGAGATCGACATCCGTCCTCTGATCTACGACATGCACGTCAACGCAGGCACCGTCTATCTGCAGCTGAGCGCCGGCAGCGAGGCGAACCTGAAGCCGGAGCTCGTCATGGACACGTACCTGGCGACGCTCGGGATTACCCCGGAGCCGTTTTCCTACGAGATTCACCGCGCCGAGCTGTACGCCGATATCGGCAGAGAAGGAAAACGAAAGCTCGTTCCGCTTGGCGCGCTGGGGCACGATGTTGAGGCAGCCGTCATCCGCAATGATGGCCATAACGACAGCCACGACGACTGCAATAATGACAACTGCAGTGACAGACATAACGATAGCTGCGACGACGGCCATAGCGACAACTGCGATGACAGACGCGATGTCACCTGCGAGGAACGCGCATGAATACGGACCGCGTTTACCTTGTCACAAAGATGGATGGACACATCGTGTCCTGCCTGCTCCACGCATCCCGCGCAGTCGAGATTCACTGCGATGAGGAGCAGGATCACTCCATCCTTGAGAACATTTATATCGGAAGAATCAAAAATATCGCAAAAAACATCGGCGCTGCCTTCGTCGAGCTCACTCCCGGTCTGACCTGCTACCTGGCCCTCGATGAGATCCGGAATCCCGTCTACACCAGGAAGGGAACCTCCAGGAATCCGCAGGCAGGAGATGAGCTGCTCGTCCAGGTCATCCGCGACAGCATCAAGACAAAAGCGCCCGCCGTCACGACCAATCTGTCCCTGCACGGCAAGTACGCCCTGCTGACGACCGGCAACCCGCGGATCTCCGTGTCCGCGAAGCTCCCGCAGTCAGAAAAAGAGCGCTTGTTCGGGATCGTGCGCGCGTACGAAGCAAAGCTCTCTGACGCAGACAAAGAACCCACTACGACACAGCCATCTGTTGAACCACCTGGCTGTACGCAAGAGAGCGATACGTCAAAAAAAGAACGGCTGGCCGCCGGGCTCGCCGACCGCCCATTCGGCTGGCTGATCCGCACGAATGCCGGGGGGATTGCACCCGAGCTGCTGGAACAGGACCTTGCCTGGCTGCATGCACAGTACCTGGATCTCATGAAGACCGCGCAGTACCGGACCTGCGGCTCCTGCCTCCTTGGCAGGCCGCCCGCCTACCTGAAGCGGCTGACTGACCTCTACGACACGGACGCCGACCGGATCGTCACCGACGATCCCGCACTTTACGCTGCCATGCACGATTATCTCGCGCAGCACCAGAGCGGTGATCTGGCAAAGCTCACACGCTACGAGGACCGCCTGCTCCCGCTCGCAAAGCTCTATTCGCTGGAGCGCCATCTCAAGGAGGCGCTGAGCGAGCGCGTCTGGCTCAAATCCGGCGGCTACCTCGTGATCCAGCCGACCGAGGCGCTGACCGTCATCGACGTCAATACCGGAAAGTATGAGGGCGGAAAACAGAAGGAGGCGACCTTCCTTCGGATCAACCGGGAGGCCGCCGTCGAGATCGCGCGCCAGCTGCGGCTGCGCAACCTGAGCGGCATCATCCTCGTCGACTTCATCAACATGGAGAGCCGCGCCTCCAACGATGCGCTGCTCTCACTTCTCGACCAGGAGCTTAGCCGCGATCCGATCCGCACTGTCCTGGTCGACATGACAAAGCTCTCTCTCGTCGAAATCACGCGCCAGAAGCGGGAGCGCCCGCTCAGGGACACGATCGGCAGGACACGCAGTATAACCACCGTAAACAGCGCCCAGGACTGACTGCAGAAGGGCAGAAGTGTGAGGCGTATTTAGATTTGTCCTGTGGACAAGAAAGGATAGGAAACCATATGAAGGAACAGAACAGACGCTACCAGATCGACACAGAGGAAAACCGGCAGTTTCTCGCAGAGGTGAGAGAGGGGCTGCTCCGGTTCGGACATCATTTCCCGTCTCCGGGCGGCAGCTCGTACTATCTCGGAGATGACGGTACTCCCTGGAAGGAGCGCAGCCGTGAGGCCTGGATCACCAGCCGCATGGTTCACGTGTACAGCCTCGGCATGTTTCTGGGCCATCCGGACAGCGAAGCGCTCGTGGACGCCGGACTGCGCGGCCTGATTCACGAGCTGCACGACCAGGAGCACGGCGGCTGGTACGCAGGGCTGACCGCGGACGGCAAGATCCTGCCGAACAAGCAGTGCTATGCGCACGCGTTCGTGATCCTCGCCGCCTCCTCCGCGACGCTCGCAGGCCGTCCGGGCGCAAAGGAGCTGCTCGACGAGGCGCTGGCGCTCTACGACAAGCGCTTCTGGAACGAAGAGGAGGGGCTTTCCTGCGATACCTGGAACACAGAATTTACGAAGCTCGACGACTACCGCGGGCTGAATGCGAACATGCACACCGTCGAGGCATTCCTCGCGGCATCCGACGTCACCGGAGACGAGACCTACCGCGTGCGCGCAGGGCGCATCATTGACCACGTAAAAGGCTGGGCGGCCGCCAATGAATGGCGCATCCCGGAGCACTTCTCCAGCGACTGGATCGCAGACCTCGACTGCAACCGCGACAAGCCGGACGACCAGTTCAAGCCGTACGGAGCGACGCCGGGACACGGCATCGAATGGGCGCGCCTGATCGCACAGTGGGCGCTGTCCGCGCATCCGTCATCCGGCTGCACAGCTGTCTCCGGCAGCGACTCATTCCCGGTCAGCGCAGCGGCTGCTCCGTACATAGAGGTCTCCGAACAGCTGTACTGCCGGGCCATCGCGGACGCGTGGAACGCGGACGGCGCGCCGGGAATCGTCTACACGACGGACTGGACCGGCAAGCCGGTCGTCCACGACCGCATGCACTGGACACTCGCCGAGGCGATCAACACCTCGTCCGTCCTCTGGCATGTGACCGGAAAGCAGCGCTACGCCGAGGACTACGCCGCGTTCATGCGCTACCTCGACGAGAAGGTGCTCGACCACGTCAACGGCTCCTGGTACCACCAGCTTGACCGCAACAATCAGGTCATCGGCACCGTGTGGCCGGGCAAATCCGACTTGTACCACGCGACACAGGCGACTCTGATCCCGTACTGCACACCGGAGCTTTCCATCGCACCTGCGGTAAAGGACAAAAAATTCCTCTGATCTCTGATACGCAGACAAGAGGATGTTGCAAAATTGCTGATAACTACCACTACTAGTATACGATCAATCGCACAGATACCAGTCATTGTGGATTTGCTGCATTTTGCGACATCCTCTTTCTTGAACTGAAAATTTATGAATTTTGTGTACAGAGTACATTCAGACATTCTCAAAGGTCTAAACTTACTCTGTGTCATTCCGGGCTCAGGCCTTCCTGAGCTTCACCGCCGAGGCAGCCCGCCGCCTCCGGTCATCATCCATCGCCGCATAGTGCTTCCGCGTCGTATTCACGTCCTTGTGTCCCAGGACATCCGCGACCAGATAGATGTCGCCCGTCTCCTGGTAGAGCGTCGTGCCGTACGTACTGCGCAGCTTATGCGGCGTGATTTTTTTTGTCGTCGTCACCTCGCGCGCATATTTTTTGACCATATTCTCGACGGCCTGCACGCCGATTCGCCTGCGCTGCGTAGAGTAGAAGAGTGCATTCTCATGTCCCGCCACGGGCGTGATCCCGGCGCGCACGTCGAGATAATTCAAAAGCGCCGTCTCGACCTCCTCGCCGAAATAGACCATCATCTCCGAGCCGCCCTTGCGCACCACGCGGATTCCTCCGTTTTTGAAGTCAATGTCCCCGACATCCAACCCGACGCACTCCGAGACACGGATTCCGGTTCCGAGCAGGAGAGTGACGATCGCGAGATCGCGCAGCCGCGTCTTTTCGTAGTACACCTTTTTCTGCCCGGTCAGCTGATCGCCGGCGTGCTCGATATAGTCCAGGAGCTCCGCCGTCTCATCCGGGTCCAGCCGAATGATTTCCTTGTCATGCAGCTTCGGCATGTCCACGAGCACCGTCGGATTCGTCCGAATCATTTCCCTCTTATAATAATACGCGTAAAAACTGCGCAGCGCAGACATTTTCCTCTTCAGCCCGCGTTCCCCGTTCGTCTGCAGCCGGTCATCCTCGGCAGAATCGTAAACCTTCAGATATTCCTGATATTCCTCAATATCCACCGCCTGCAGCTGATCCAATACCTCCACCGTGATGTCACTCATTGTCTTATTCTTAAAATATGGATTCTCCGCGAGCAGAAAATTGAAAAAGATCCGGATGTCATACGCGTACGAAATCCGCGTCCGCGCCGAGGTCGTCGGCTCAATCGCCCGGAAATAGTCGCGCGCAAACGGCGGCAACGTCTTCAAGACCTCGCGCAGCTTCCGTACATTTTCAATCGTGACCTGCTCATGGTAAGTATGATTTTCCATTTTGACCTAGTTCCTTCCTATATTTATTATTTATCCTTTTTTATTTCTTTCCAAATTTCCTTTTCATTTCTTTCTTAAATTGTTATGATAGATACAACGCAAGACTTGAAAAGTTACCAGAGCCGAGAGTGAAACTGTAACCTTGAAGATTTTGAATAAGCGACTGTAGCGAGTCTTTACAAGTTCTTAGGTCTCAGAATGCCGGAGCAACTGTAAAAATCCTGCGTTCAAGCAGGATTTTTAGCTGGCTCTGTCTGAGGAAAATGTGCATCATGCACATTTTTCGAGTTGCCAGCGGCAGCTGCGCAGGTATTTTGAGACCTTAGAACTTGTAGACGAGCGATTTGGAGCTTTCGGACGGCCCTGCTACCTTCTCGTCCGGATTTCATTGAACCGTAACTTTTGCTTGTCCTTTTCCCATTTCTTCTCCGTCTTTTCCTTGCAATGCCCCCTCAAACATAGTATAATACATAATTTGATGAATGCTTTTTTATGCAAAGCGTTCCAGCCGACAGTCCGGGATCTATGTGGCCCGAACTGAAAAATTACCAGAAAAAGGAAGGTAAAATCATGACACAGTCAAGAACTCATACCTGTAATGAGCTGCGCCTTGCCGATGCGGGCAAAACGGTCACGCTCGTCGGCTGGTATGAAAATTTACGAAGGGTAAGCAAAAACCTCGGCTTTCTGATCCTGCGCGATTTCTACGGGACAACGCAGATCGTGATCGAGACCGAGGAAATGATGGATCAGATCTCCGGACTGAATACAGAGTCCACGATCTCCGTCTCCGGCGTCGTCCGCGAGCGCTCCAGCAAAAATGCAAACCTGCCGACCGGTGAAATCGAGGTCGTTCCGGAAAAAATTGAGGTGCTCGGCAAGTGCATCTACAACGAACTTCCGTTCGAGATCAACCGTTCCAAGGAGGCAGATGAGAACACCCGCCTGAAATACCGTTATCTCGACCTGCGCAATCCGGCCGTAAAGGAAAAGATCGTCCTGCGCTGCAATGTGGTGGCCGAGCTGCGCCGCAGCATGATGGAGCACGGTTTCCTTGAGATCACGACTCCGATCCTGACCTGCTCCTCCCCCGAGGGAGCCAGGGACTACCTTGTCCCCTCCCGCAACCACCCGGGCAAATTTTACGCGCTGCCCCAGGCTCCGCAGCAGTTCAAGCAGCTGCTGATGACCTCCGGCTTCGACCGCTACTTCCAGATCGCACCGTGCTTCCGCGACGAGGACGCACGCGCAGACCGCTCTCCGGGCGAGTTTTATCAGCTCGACATGGAGATGGCGTTTGCCTCCCAGGAGGACGTGTTCGCGGTGCTCGAGGACGTACTGCCCCCTGTATTTGAGAAGTTCGGCACATACCGCACGGCTTCCAGGGCGCCGTTTACCCGCATCTCCTACAAGGACGCGATGGAAAAATACGGCACGGACAAGCCGGACCTGCGCATCGACCTGACTGTCCAGGACGCGACCGCCTGCATGGCAGACTGCGGCTTCGGACCGTTTGAAGGAAACGTGGTGAAGGCAGTCGTCGCCGACGGCTACAAGGGCACCAGAAAGGCCATCGACAAGATGATGGCGGATATCGAGGTGCAGGCAGGCAACAAGTGCTACTGGTTCAAGGTCGACGAGAATGGCACGCTCACCGGCGGCATCGCGAAGTTCCTCCAGGAGCGCTCCGAGGCTGTCAAGGAAGCGCTTGGCCTCAAGCCGGGCGACTTCATCGGCGTGTGCGCCGGCAAGAAGCAGGCGGCCCAGAAGACCTCCGGCGTCCTCCGCAAATACCTCGGCGCTGCAGCCGAAGGACACATGCGGACAGACTGCTACGAGTTCTGCTGGATTGTCGACTTCCCGATGTACGAGATCGGCGAGGAATCCGGCGAGCTCGAGTTCTGCCACAATCCGTTCTCGATGCCGCAGGGCGGATTGGATGCCCTGATGAACCAGAACCCGCTCGACATCAACGCCTACCAGTATGACCTGGTCTGCAACGGCGTAGAGCTCTCCTCCGGCGCGGTCCGGAACCATGACCCGGAGATCATGGTCAAGGCGTTCGAGCTCGTCGGGCTCGGTGAAAACGATGTAAAGGCAAAATTCCCGGCTATGTACAACGCGTTCTGCTACGGCGCTCCGCCGCATGCCGGAATCGCGCCGGGCGTCGACCGCATGGTCATGCTGCTCGCCGGTGAGGACAGCATCCGCGAGATCATCCCGTTCCCGATGAACAAGACGGCACAGGATGTCATGATGGGCGCGCCGTCCGCTGTGGACCCGAAGCAGCTCTCAGACGTCCATATCAAGCTGGATCTCAAAGAGGAAGAAAACTGACAGCTTCCAGACAGACGGCACTGCCGCAGAAAGGAGAATTTTATGACGTTTGCATATCCTGCGGTGATCCATCAGACGGAAACCGGTACCTTCAAGGCCGTCTTCCCCGATCTCGCCTCCTGTGAGGCCGAGGGAGACGATTTAAATGAGTGCCTTGAAAATGCCTACCATGCGATGTATGACTGGCTCTACGTCGAGCTGACGGAGTTTGAGGGGAACCTCCCTCCCATCTCCCACGCCGAGGATCTTTCGCTGAGGGAAAACGAATTTGTCCGCAATATCTCAGCCATCATGCGTCTCACCGACGGCTGGGACGAGTAAGCGTTCCTTTGCTTCACATAATTATATTACGTAAACTATCCTCATAAAAAAACCGGATTGCCCAAGCCCTTCTGACCTGGAGCAATCCGGTTTTTCATTCAATCGTCTATCGCACTTCTACCGTATAGTTAACGGTGTACAGCAGCGTTCCGCCCATGATATCGTAGAAGGACACCTGGAAGGTCGTCTCGCCCGGCTGTACAAACATCGCATTCAGTCTTCCGTTCGCCCAGAACTCGGTCTGGTCAAAGCTGATCATCGACGCATCCGCATTCTCAATGCACGCATAGCCGGCCGCAGTGCCATCCATCAGAATTTCTCCCGCCGCAGTGCCGCCTGCCGCAAACCCGTCCTCCGGCTTCACGATGCGGAACCCATACGGGGCGGTCTGGAAGATCCATGTGTAGCTGTCCGGCGTCGCCTCGGAAGTGCCGATCCCATCCGCCGTGGCAAATGCATCCTGCGAGAGCGATACAAAATAGGTCGTATCCTGCTTCAGCGTCTCTGTGAGCGAGATGACCGCCTTGTATCCGCTGCTCCAGCCAAGATCCAGCAGCTCCTCGTCGTCCAGCGGCACGATGGACACCTTCTTCGGATCACTCATGTTGATCGTCTCCACCAGAGAGGAATCCGCCGCATTGTACAGGGACACAGTTCCGGAGCCGGCGATGATGTCCCCGCGCTCGAAGCTGACCGTCAGCTCATCCATTCCGGCCTGGTATACCTCATACGCGGTCGACTCGGATGTAACCGGTGCAAGCACAAACTCATCCAGCGGGATCATCTCCAGATTCAGCGTCACCGGCTGGCCGTCCGCCGGAGTTTCACTCTGTACGTCCGCACTGCCGTCTGCAGGCGTCTCACTCTGCACATCCGCACTGCCGTCCGCTGGCGTCTCGCTCTGTACGTCCGCCGGCGTCTCGCTTGGCGCAGTCGTCTCCGGTGTATCCGTGTATTCGTCCGAGGAGGTAATCTCGAAGCCTCCCGCAGCGTCCGTCTGCGGTGCCGTCTCCTGCTGCGCCGGGGCCTCCGTCTCGTCGAGCGCCGAGGTATCAGTCGCGTCAAAGGTTGCCGTATCACCGAGCGCGGATTCGTCTGTGTTCATCAGAATGCTGTCCGGGGCAAGCGTCTCCGGCGTCTCATTCTGTGCAGCCTCGGTCTGCGGGGCTGCTTCGCTCTGCTGGTCTGCCGCGCTTGTCTCGCCGGTCTGGATCACCGTCGTGTTCTCGATCGTGTTGTTCACGTTGACCTCGACGCGCTCCAGCGTCTCCTTCATCTCATCATAGTCATAGTCCTGGGCGGCGATCTCTTCCAGCAGGGAAGTCAGCAGCTCCCGGTCCTCATCGGTGAGCGAGATCTGTTTCTCCTCCGCCACCTCGTTGACAATGATGTCGATATCGTTCGACGTCATCTCATTCACCTGGTTGCCCTGGATGACCTGCATCTTTGTGTCATTGACGATCTCCGTCGCCTGCTGCTGTCCGACCGTGTTGGCGATCGTCGTCGTCGCGATCATCTCCTGCGTCGCGATCTCCTTCTTCGTCTCGTCGAGCTTCTCCCCGCTCGCCGACTCATACGCCATCAGGATGCCCGTCAGCGCACCGGTCCCGGACACCTCGAACGGAGACGCCGCGAGCACGTCGCAGTTCACCACGCCAGAGGTAGAAAGTGTCGTCGCAATCATGTTGCTCGTCACCCAGGACAGGTTCGCCGTCTTCACCTGGATGCCGCCCGAGGTCGTCGGGCACACCAGCGCACAGCTGTAAGTCCGCGTGCCGATCTGCTCCAGCGGCACATAGGAGCCAAGGTGGTTCCGCTCATCCTGGTTCGTGATCGTCAGCGTCTGAATGCTCTGTCCCGCCACACCAAAGTAGCGGAGAATTGCATTTTTCTGCTCCTCAGAAAGATCTGCGCCGAGCGTCACGACCTTCTGTCCGTCCGCAGATACCGGAACGCCCGGAACCGCCGACGCGAGCATCAGCGCGCTCATCGCCAAAGCAAGCATGTTTCTTTTCATACGATATCCTCTCTTTCATCTGTATAGTTCTCATAGATGCCACACCGTTCCATACTCAGATCGCCCATATCAATCCGCTATGTCACAGCCCGGCTGTTTAGTCAACTCATTATAGCACCCACGGGGCAGGAAAACAAGAAAACAAAAGAAATTGAATTATTAAGCGATTCTTAAATTAGGTTCAATGCTTATATATAAAAAGAAAACTATTCTGTTTTTGTTGAATATTTTTCATGTATATGTTATCCTAACAAAAAGGTAGCAGGCGTTTTTAGAGCGATGTGCACGGAATGATAAAAATCCTAAAAGAGGTATTGCTATGGAACCGGTTGGCTATATTTCTAAACCAATTATCGACCTTTTAAATTTGGATATGAAACCAAATACCCCTGTTTATATCGGCGAAACTAACATTGAGCATATTAAAAACCGACATCCATATGAATATGATACATATCTTTCCGATATCGGTCTGATTATCAATTCACCTGACTATGTCGGACTTAACCCCAAAGATGCCTCTATCCTTTTCGTGAAATTGTACGAAATTCAGGGCGAATACATACGCGTAGCAGCAAAAGTCACTTCCAGCGGCAAATGTTTTGCAAAGACACTGCATTTACTCAGCACTTGTAACGCGGAACGATATATTGAAAAAGGCACCCTGAAAAAACTTGACACAACCCCAAAATAATGTATAATGAAGCTACAGATACATAAACTGTTATTGAATGGAATCTGAGGACGGAACAGGCGGCCGTCGCCCATAGTTAGGAGATGTGGATTGTCACCCACCTATTTCATTCAACATTTCAGGCAGGTAACTTAGGTTATCTGCCTTTGTTTTTTTGTTTATATACAGCTATCCCGCTCCCCTGCGGAAAATACCCAAACAAATATTCTAAACATTTGTTTGCCAATTCCCCGATTCTGTGTTATACTCAGGCAAAAGGAATCGACAGGAGGATTCATCTATGGAAGAAAGACCTATTTCCAAAAAGCAGGAAGAAATTCTTAATTATATAAAAAATGAGATTCTGGAGCGCGGTTTCCCGCCTGCAGTGCGCGAGATCTGCCAGGCGGTCGGACTGAAGTCCACCTCATCCGTCCACTCTCACCTCGAGTCCCTCGAGAAGAACGGCTACATCCGTCGCGACCCGACGAAGCCGCGCGCGATCGAGATTCTCGACGAGTCCTTCAATATGCTCCGCCGCGAGATGGTGAACGTGCCGATCGTCGGCACCGTGGCCGCCGGCCAGCCGATCCTCGCTGAGCAGAATATCGACTGCTACTTCCCGATCCCGGCCGAGTACATGCCGAATGAGCAGGCCTTTATCCTCAAGGTCAAGGGCGAGAGCATGATCAATGCGGGGATTCTCGACGGTGACAGCGTTCTCGTCATGCAGCAGCCGACCGCAAATAACGGAGACATCGTCGTCGCACTGATTGAGGATTCCGCGACCGTCAAGACTTACTACAAGGAGAACGGCCACTACCGCCTCCAGCCTGAGAATGACACGATGGAACCGATCATCGTCGACGACTGCCAGATTCTGGGCAAGGTGTTCGGCGTGTTCCGCTTCTTCTGATGCACACCGCGGTGGCCAGATTCCAGGCAAGGTACTCGACGTGTTCTGTTTCTGCTCCGAATTTCCGGTCATAACATTTTTTTGTTCTGTTTACGTAATTAAATTATGTAAACTTTTTAGTTTTTGGCTGCCTACTGGTTATTGTGAATATTTAAATGTAACCATCATTTTACAGAAACAGAATGAATATCAAACCGGCGAACATAATAATCTGTTGCACAGATATTTTACGAATAGAAATATCCCGCGTATGGACACTTAACATCCGTCCGCGGGATATTCTTTTTGTTCTCTTCACTTATTATCTGCCCCGGCTCACCACAGCCGGACGCACTTCTCTCTATGTGCCCTGCACAATCTACGCGTCCTGCCCGAACCGCTTCGGCAGTCCCTCTACCAGCTCCTTCGGCATCGCGATGTGGAAGCCTGCCGGGTTCAGCAGAAATCCCTTCGAATCCTTGATCAGCACCTTCGTCAGATTCGCAAACGGCATCGCGAGCGCCTTGAGCTTCTTCTCACGGTCAAACTTCGCCAGCTCATTCGGGTCCGTGAACAGCGGCTGAAGCATATCGCCGTTCTTGTTCTTCAGAATCGGGAGACGGTACTTCTTATTCTTCAGCTTTTCCATGTCGCTCTCCGGCCCCTCGAGCAGCTCGAGCGGGACAATGTAGCGCGCCTTGAACAGGTTCGCCGCCAGCTCCTCCTCCAGCTCAGCAGCATGCTTCTCCTCGTTCGGAACCGGGCGGGCTGCCTCCTGCATAAAATAGAGCCCGGTCAGCTGCAGCTCCGGATTCGTGACCGGCTGCTGCTCCTTCGGAAGCTTCGAAAAATCAGGGCGCTTCACAAGCTCCCCGAGCTCCAGCCTCTCCTGGCCCTTGTCGTTCACGAATACCAGCTCATTTACCCCGATCGTGAACAGCATGGAGAAAAAGCCCAGGAAATTCTTGTTCGGATACTTGATGCCCTTGAGCATGATCTTCTTCTCCGTGTACGGCTTCGCAAATTCCTTCAGCTGCTCCTCCGTCTCAAAAATCCAGATCTGATCGTTGAACGTCTCCGGATCACAGATCACAAACGGCATATTCGTATACGCGCAATATGCCACGATCATCTCTTCTCTCTTCTGTATACTCCTCATCAAAAATGTCTTATCTACTGCCATGTCCTCTATCTCCCATTCCCAGTCTCAAGTTCTCTCACAGCTCTTCCACCGCGATTTCCTTCCCGTCTCTCCAGATCCGCTCGAGATCGTAAAACAGGCGGTTCTCCGTGTCAAACACATGCACGATGATATCGCCAAAATCCATCAGAATCCAGTTCGCCGTCTGGTAGCCCTCCGTCTGCCTCGCCGGATGGCCTGCTCTGCCCAGCGCTTCCTCCACGCTGTCAGCCATCGCCTGCACCTGATTGTGGTTCGTACCGGAGGCGATAATAAAGTAGTCGGCGATCACGGAAACGCCCTCGATATTGATAATCTTGATATCCTGTGCCTTCTTTTCTGCAAGCGCATCGTATGCGAGCCTTGCCATCTCCTTCGATTTCCTGTCTGCCATATACTATGCCTCCCTTTCTTCAATCAAAGTCCTGTAATATTCGTATGCGACCGTCGTCTGGTGATCCAGCGCTGTCTTCTCGGTCTCCAGATACGCGAGCGTATCCCGCAGCGTCATGTAGACCGCGAGATCCAGATCCTCAAATGCCAGCCGGCGGATCTTCGGCAGATTAGACGCCTTGGACCGCATTGGTTCTATATAATCGGAAATAAAAATAATCCTCTCCAGCAGGGTCATGTCCGGCTTTCCCGTCGTGTGACACGCGATCGCGCTCAGGATCTCCGGATCGCTGATATCATACTTTTCCCTCGCGATATAGGCGCCAAGGCTCGCGTGCAGCAGATAGGGGGATGATTTCTCAATCTCAGACACCGGAATCCCGTGCTGCTTGCAGAGCTTCAGCTTTTTCTCATTCGGAATGCACTTCGCGCAGTCGTGGAGCAATCCGGCCACCTGGGCCCGCTCGATATCCTCCCCGTAGCACATCGCAAGCGCCGCGGCTGTGTACATCACGCCAAGCGTATGCTCATACCTCCCGTCATCCATATATTTCTTCAGCTTCTTCTGCATCTTTCCAAGATTGTACGTGCTCATCTCTTCCTTACCCTCTGTGTTCCGATTTCTATATTTTCACAGCAGACGGACTCTGCAACTTCAACCATGCGCTTGACGCCTCCGTCCACTTTTTCTGCCACCCGCAGACGCTGCAGTACAGACTGCTCTTCTTAAGCGCTGCAACCACACTCCATACCTGTTTTCCGCTACAGGTACAGCCCGTGCTCCTCGATATAGCGATACACCTCATCCGTCACATAGTAGCGGATCGAGCGCCTCTGCCTGCGCATCGCGCGCAGCCGGCTCGAAGCAATGTCCACATCCGGTGTCTGCAACAGGTAGATCCTGGCCTGATACCGCTCTCTAAGCTCCTCCATTTTCTGCCGGATCGTGCCCGGATCCAGCTGATCCCGGACCGCCACGGTCAGAATGCAGTGCTGACAGATCCCGTCCGGGCGATACCACGTGTCAAACGACATCAGGGAGTCCGCGCCGATGATAAAATAATAGTCGACATCCGGGTGTGCCGCCGTCAGCAGCTCCAGCGTATCATTCGTGTACGTGTAGCCCTCGCGGTACATCTCCTCCGCATCCAGGCCGAAGTGGGGATTCCCCGCGATTGCCCGGCGCACCATCTGCACGCGGTCGTGATCGCTCGCCCCGACCGTCTCCTTCGCCTTGTGAGGCGGATTGCCGGACGGAAGAAACAGCACCTTCTCGAGGCCAAACTGCTCATACGCACACTCCGCGAGCATCAGATGCCCGATGTGAATCGGATCAAAGGTCCCGCCCATCAGGCCGATCCGGCGTCTCATCTTCTCCATAGCCAGTCCTCCTCGCAGTCACACCGCCCTACTTCCGCCCCGCCTTTGGGAGCTCGATTTTTTTCTTGTCGTCCTTGCCCTCTTTGTACAGGACAATCTTCTTCCCGATGACCTGTACGACCTGGGACCGGGTGCGCTCCGCCACCATCTGCGCGAGCTCGTTCGGGTCATCCATACAGTTCTGGAGCACGCTGATCTTGATCAGCTCCCGTGCCTCGAGCGCCTCCGCGACCGCAGCCGTCAGCTCCGGAGTCAGACTCGATTTCCCGATCTGAAAAATCGGATCCATTGTCATCGCAAGGCTCTTTAAATATGCGCGCTGCTTGCTCGTCATAATATCCTCCAACTATTTTACTTTATCTCACTGTCCAAATCAAGTATCTTCCGCAAATCCTTTATACTTATCCAGGACGCCATGCAAGCCGCAGACGCGCTTGCTGCGCAAGCTATCTGCCGCTTTGCGGCTCCTGTCTGTGGCTGAATGGGTCTACGCTTCGCTTCGGTCGGTGCTAAACGAGTCCCACTGGGACTCAGCACCGCTCCGCCCATTCAAAAATGGTAATACAGCCCTTAGCAAGCAAGCTTGCACGGTCTGTCTTCCCATTTTTTATGCATGGCTGAACTTTACTTATAGTAATCAAACTGTAACCCATACATGCGGATCGTGTCGCCGTCTTTTACGCCGAGCGCCTCGAGCTGATCCAGGATGCCGTTATCCTTGAGGAAGTTCTGGAAGAACTGGAAGCCCTTCTCGGACTCCAGATTTGTATAGCCAAGCATCTTCTCGATGCGCGGCCCCTCCACGATGAAGGTGTTCTCCTCCTCCTCCGACTTCTCGACGGTAAACGGAAGGTTCCCGGTCTTCAGATGGAGCTCCGGATCGTACTCCTGCTCAAACACCGTCGGTTCCTTCGGAAGCGCCTGCAGCATCCCCTGCACATGGTACAGAAGCTCCTTCAAGCCCTGCCCGCTGACCGCGGAGATCGCAAACACCCGGATGCCCTGCGGCTCGAACACATCGCGCAGCCGCTGCACCGGGTCCTCGCCGTCCCCGGCATAGATCGCATCCACCTTGTTCGCCGCGATCACCTGAGGCTTTTTCAAAAGCGACGCATCGTAGCTCTCCAGCTCCTGGTTGATCTTCGCAATGTCGTCGACGGGATCACGCCCCTCGACCGAGGCCGCGTCGACCATGTGCACGATCACCTTGGTCCGCTCAATATGGCGCAGGAACTCCAGCCCCAATCCGACACCCTGTGAGGCCCCCTCAATCAAGCCCGGGATATCCGCGATGACGAATCCTCCGCCGTCCAGATCCACGACTCCCAGATTCGGGGAAAGCGTCGTGAAATGGTAGTTCGCGATCTTTGGCGTCGCGTTGGTCACGCGGGAGAGCAGCGTCGACTTCCCGACATTCGGAAATCCGACCAGCCCGACATCCGCGATCACCTTAAGCTCCAGAAACACCTCGAGCTCGCGCGCGTCCTGCCCGGGCTGCGCGTATTTGGGCGCCTGCATCGTGGCCGTCGCGTAGTGCATATTTCCGTTGCCGCCGCGGCCGCCCTTCAGGATCACCTGGCGGCTGTTCTCCCCGGACATATCGGCGATCACCTGTCCGCTCTCCGCCTCCTTGACGACCGTCCCCTCCGGCACGCGCAGCACGATATCCTCGCCGTTCGCGCCGTGACAGCGCTTCTTTCCGCCCGGCTCCCCGTCCTTGGCCGAGAACTTTCTCCTGTGGCGGTACTCAATCAGTGTATTTAATCCTTTGTCAACTTCAAATATCACGTCGCCGCCCTTGCCGCCGTCGCCGCCGTCCGGACCGCCGTCCGGCACAAACAGCTCGCGCCGGAAGCTGACGTGACCATCGCCGCCCTTGCCGGAGCGGATGATAATCCTTGCTCTGTCCGCAAACATATCGTTCTCTCCTGATCTATGAAGTGAAAAACAGGCTTCAAACCACGTCCTGATTTGAAGCCTGCGTCCATTCTTATTCTGCTTCTACCGGAAGGACCGAAACCTGCTTCTTGTCTCTTCCCTTTCTCTCAAATCTGACAACGCCGTCAGCCATTGCAAACAGTGTATCATCACCACCGCGGCCTACGTTCAGGCCCGGATGGATCTTTGTGCCACGCTGTCTGTACAGAATATTTCCTGCCTTTACGAACTGGCCGTCCGCTCTCTTCGCGCCAAGTCTCTTCGACTCGGAGTCTCTGCCGTTCTTTGTGGAGCCAACTCCCTTTTTATGAGCGAAGAACTGAAGGTTCATCTTTAACATAGTTACACCTCCTCATATACTAAGGTAACAAATTGATTTCCGTACTCGGCCTCGATCTGCTGCATGCCGAGCACCAGGCTGTCCATCAGCAGCGCTGCCCTCTCGCCGGGAGCCTCCGGAAATGTGAGCTGGAGGAAACCGCCGTCCTCTGCCTGCTCCACCTCAAACGGATCCTCCGTAAACGCCTCAACCGCGTTCACAGTGTTGATCACAAGAGCGGAGACAGCGGCACAGACCACATCCATCCCCTCGTCCGCATACCCTGCATGTCCCTCCGAGGAAAAGCCCCTGTACTGCTGGCCAGACCTCCACAGCGTAAAGGTAATCATACGATTAACCGTTGATCTTTTCAATCTTTACCTGTGTGTACTGCTGTCTGTGACCGTTTTTCTTGTGGTAACCCGTTTTTCTCTTGTACTTGTAAACGATGACTTTCTTTGCCTTCGCATTCTTAACGACGGTAGCGGTAACGGTTGCATCTGCAACGTCCGCGCCGACCTTAAGTCCGTCATTGCTCACTGCAAGCACCTGATCAAACGTAACAATCTCGCCAGCTTCCACACCAAGCTTCTCTACGTTAATGATATCGCCCTCGGCTACTTTGTACTGTTTACCACCTGTTGCAATAATTGCGTACATATGGCACACCTCCTGTTTATCATTACTCGCCAAATACGGTAGTCAGATATGACATTTAGACCTCTTTGTGCGGCATACCCTAGAATATTAACACATCTGACACATTACGTCAACTGGAATTTCTGTATTTTTGGAAATACTTTGCGGAGAACTTTAACGGTTATCCGGACGAAAACCTTAATTATAGAAAGAATCCAGCCCCTCCGTCTTTCCAAAGAGGTTCTCGTACTCCAGCAGCTCATAGTCCGACAATCGCTCTGCGAGGTCCGCGCCGAGCTCCTCGGCTGCGCCGTAGCAGGCGCCGTCCGGCGTCATGTAGCCCAGGCTGTTGACCACCGGCACGTCCCCGGCCAGCTCATCCAGGAAGGAATAGTAGCCGTTCAGCGGGACACCGGCTGTCTCAAGGAGCAGCGTCGAGAGGTAGTTCGCACTCAGGCGGTCGATCTGTGCCTCCTCGATGTCGTAGTTCGCCCACAGCAGAAACATCGTCTGGTACTTCTGCTGCGCCGTCTCCAGGACCCCCGCGTCCGGGTTGCGCGTCGTGACGGAATCGACAAAGGCGTCGTCGAGCCGCGGCCAGTGATCGCCGAACATCAGGATGACCGTCGGCTCCTCCTCCTTCTCGAAATACCGCACCAGCTCCTCAAACGCCTGATCCGATACGTGGAGCAGGGAGAGGTACTCGTCGACATCGCCCTCCGCCGGGCCGCCCGTGTAGTGCGGCGGATCGTCGCAGCGGTAGCCGGTCTTGTAGCCGCCGTGGTTCTGGAACGTGATATTAAAGCAGAAAAAGTGCTCCGTCTCCTTCTTCTCCTTCCACTCCTCATAGCATTTCAGGATCTGCTCGTAGTTCGCGCGGTCCGAGATCCGGTTGTGCACCGTCTCCACCATGTTCCCGGAGAACTCATCCGAGAGATACGTGTCAAAGCCGAGCAGCGGGTACACCTTGTCCCGCTTCCAGTTCGTCCGCTGTGCAAAGTGGGCCGCCAGCGTATAGTAGCCGTACTCCTTCAGATACGAGGCCAGCGACGGCAGCTCCGAGTCGATGTACGCCTGGTAGGGAATGCTGCCGTTCGGGAGAAACTTCATCGTGCTCCCGGTCAGGAACTCAAACTCCGAGTTCGCCGTCCCGCTGCCGTACACCGAGACGTACAGGTTCCCCTTGATCGTATTCTCCGTCAGAGAGTCGATGAACGGCGTGACCGGGATCGACGTCTCGAGGCCGCCGACACTCGCAAAATCCGTGTAAGACTCATTCATGATCGCGATGATATTCGGCAGCTGCGTTCCATCCGTCTGATCGGGCGCCGCGCCCTGCCCGGACGCTCCTGCGATCTGGCCAGCCTCCGATTTCTGCGCCTCTGTCCTTTGCGTCTGCTCCTCTGCCCTCTGTGCATTCGCCTTCTGTGTCTCTGTCTTCTGTGCCTGCCCCTGCGCCTTCGCCTCCTGCGCCTCCGTCAGCTCCTGCGCCAGCAGCCTCACCGCTTCCCCGGAGTACCCCTCCGGCTTCTTCACCACCTGGAACTTCTCATAGATGTAGGTGCTCAGAAGATACCCGTGCTCCATATATGACTTCGGCATGTTCCAGAAGAAATGACCGTCCTTGTCATTCTGCAGCAGCGGCAGCGAATCGATGCAGCCGAATCCGCAGATGCTGAAGACCGCCATCGCCGCGAGCACCACCCCGCGGACGCGCAGCGGATACTTCACAAACCGCACCCGCGTCTCCAGGAGGAACAGCGCCGCGAGCAGCAGCACAGAGACCACCATCCGCTCCGTCACGTCAAACGCGTACGTGCCGGCCACATCCTCCGCCGTGCGGATGCTCAGAATATCCGAGAGCACAATCGGCAGCCCGCGGAACTCGATCACGTAATACTCCGCGATGCCGATCACCAGGCAGAGCACTGATCCGACCAGGACCGCCGCCCGCTCCTTCCAGGCAAGAAGATACAGAACAAAAAATCCCGTGCTGCACAGGACCAGGTTGCACAGCAGATTGCTCCACCCGAGGTCGCGCAGCGGCGTCCCGATCACAAACTCAATCATCAGCACCCCGAGCGCAGCGTGCCCAATGGCAAACACCGGAAACAGCCGTGTATGCCACACCGGAACGCTCCGATATAAAATAAGGAAGAGAAGCATCACGCACAGGATCCCCATGCAGCCGCGCCAGGACACGCTGTCCGTGTAGTGCGTCTGATACACGAAAAGCCCGTAGATGCGCTCCTCCTGCACCTCTCCGTCGATCGTCAGCTCCCCGAGCTCCCGCTTCGTCAGGCACGGCGCCGTCTGGATCACCGGAACACCGTCCTCCACGCCCTCAAACGTCACGGTGTACGAATACTTCGCCCGCGGAGTCACCCGCTCATTGAACCAGATGCCCTGCGCCCCGGCCGGGACCATTTCGCTGCAGGTGATCTCGCGCCTCGCCACCTCGTCCCCGGCCTCATCGCGGACCGTGACGACCATCTTTCCGGTCTCTCCGTGTCCGTTGACCGCCACGTAGATCAGGTTCAGGACATCCTTCTGCGGATAAAAGACCTGCTCCAGCACACTCTCCGGTCCGAGCTCCGTCCGGTCCGTCGGCCCGTTCGTCAGCTCCCACCCGATCGAGGTCTCCGTCATCTCCCCGTCAAAAAACCGCCGGTGCCGGATCGCGACAAACGCGCAAAGCAGCACAAACAGCAAAAGTACAATCCTCTGAAATCCCCAGTTTTCCCGCTTAATTAAGTGTCTCATCTTCAGAATTTGATCCCCCTGCCCTCTCTCACGCTGTCTATCTTACAACAAGTTTCCCCTTAATTCAACAAAAATGTAAACTTTGTTTTCCTTGTATTTCCACCAAAACCCGCGTATAATGTCCACAAAGGCAGCCGGTCTCTTCCGACTGCCGCAAGCTTTACACAGAGAGGAGCCTTTATTGTGGTAAAAAAATGGACCCTGCCATTTCCGGCCAGAGACGGCGATGACCCGCGCACCGCGTATCTCTACCTGCCGGAATCCTATGAATATGATCCGGACAGACGCTACCCTGTCCTGTACATGTTTGACGGCCACAACGTCTTTTTTGATTCTGATGCCACCTACGGAAAGTGCTGGGGCATGAAGGAGTATATGGACTTCACCAACACCCAGCTGATCATCGCCGCCATCGAGTGCAGCCATGACCCGGACAACGGCAGGCTCAGAGAGTACGCTCCGTACTCCTTCTCGGACCCGAAGCTCGGCGCGATCGAAGGGCGCGGCGACCAGACGATGCACTGGCTGATCCACACCTTCAAGGAAGAGATCGACCGCAGCTACCGGACACTGCCCGACCGCGCACACACGTACATCGCAGGCAGCTCGATGGGCGGCCTGATGAGCCTGTACGCGGTGCTCAGATACAATTCCGTATTCTCGAGAGCCGCCGCGCTCTCACCCTCGATCTGGACCGCGAATCAGAAGCTGGAATCGCTCGTGAAGGAAGCACGGCTTGGAGCGGACACCGTGATCTATCTGGACTACGGCTCCCGGGAAATCAGTTTTCACAAGGAGATGCAGGCCCAGTTTGAGCGGATGACGCTTCTGCTGCTGCAGAAAAAGGCCTTCCTCACGAGCCGCATCGTTCCGTTCGGGAATCACTGTGAGGTGAGCTGGGAAAAGCAGCTGCCCTTCGTCTTACATACCCTGATGTACGAGCCGTAGCGCGGATCGAAAAGTCGAATACCCCGCTGCAGGCATGGCTGCCCGGCCTGTCCGCGGAAATATCCCGCAGCCTGCTGCAAAACACTCCTGCGTCTCCTTGTGCTGACTGCAAAAAGGGACGCACCACCATCACAGGAGGAATCCTATGGAAACACAATATTTCAAGAGCTACAGCCCCGCTATGAACCGCGACATGGAATGCAAGGTCTGGGGGCACGCCGGGCGGCCGGTGCTGTTCATCCCGTGCCAGGACGGCCGGTTCTATGACTTCGAGAACTACAAGATGGCCGATGTCTGCGCCCCGTGGATCGACGCCGGAAAGATCATGGTATTCTCGATCGACACCGTGGACCAGGAGACATGGTCGAACCGCAGCTTTGACCCGAGGTGCCGGATCGAGCGCTACGAGCAGTGGATCCGCTTTATCACGGACGAGCTCGTCCCCTTCATGCGCACGATGGTCAACGAGCGCAACGGCTGGGAGGGCTATCCCGGCATCCTGGCGTTCGGCTGCAGCCTCGGCGCAACCCACGCGGCGAACCTGTATCTGCGGCGTCCGGATCTGTTCGACCGTCTTCTGGCCCTGAGCGGGATCTACAACGCAGAGTACGGCTTTGGCAGCTACATGGACGACCTCGTCTACCAGAATTCTCCCGTCCACTTCCTGGCCAACATGCCCGCCGATCACCCGTACATCGAGCTGTACAACCTCAAAAAAGCGGTCTTCTGCGCCGGGCAGGGCCCCTGGGAGCTTCCGCAGTCAACGCGCCAGCTCGGCGAGCTCTTCCAGGAAAAAGGCATCCACGCCTGGGTCGACCTCTGGGGATACGACTGTGCGCATGACTGGGACTGGTGGTACCGGCAGACGACCTATTTCCTGCCGTATCTGCTCGACGAGACCGACGACTGACGCATCGCCCCGCGCCTGCCGGTAAGCAGTCGTCTGAGCACCGCCCTGTATCTGCTCGACGAGACGGACGATTGAGCCGGCATCTGACACAAAAGATCTGATCCGCGGCAAGGTCTGCCGTGTGAATCCGCAGGACCGGTCTGTCCTGACCGCACTGTCACAAGGAGGAACGTTATGAAAAATTTTATCTTTATCTCACCGAACTTCCCAACGAACTACTGGATGTTCTGCCGGGAGCTCAAGAAAAACGGACTGAACGTGCTTGGCATCGGAGATCAGCCGTACGATGAGCTCCCGCAGCATTTAAAAGAAAGCCTGAACGAGTACTACAAGGTCAGCAACCTCGAAAACGAGGACGAGGTCTACCGCGCGGTCGCTTTCCTGACGTACAAGCACGGCCGGATCGACTGGCTCGAGTCGAACAACGAATACTGGCTCGAGCGCGACGCCAAGCTGCGCACCGATTTCAACATCCAGAGCGGCTTCCAGGTGTCGGACATGCCCCGGATCAAATTCAAGTCCAGGATGAAGGAATTTTACCAGAAAGCCGGCATTCCGGTCGCGCGCTACCACATGGTGGACGACCTCGAGAACTGCCTCGCCTTCGCCGGGAAGGTCGGCTACCCAGTCGTCGCGAAGCCTGACAACGGCGTCGGCGCGTCGCACACCTTCCGTCTGGAGAACGACGCGCAGATGAAAAGCTTTTTCGAGTACAAGTGGCCGGACACGCAGTACATCATGGAGGAGTACATCAACGGAGAGGTCAACTCCTACGACGCGATCATCGACTCAAAAGGCGAGCCCATGTTTGAGACCGGAAACGTGACACCGATGTCGATCATGGACATCGTCAACAACAACGACAACTCGATCTACTACATCCTGAAGGATCTCCCGGACGACACCCGGGCTGCGGGCCGCGCGACGGTGAAGAGCTTCGGCGTCAGGAGCCGCTTCGTCCACTTTGAATTTTTCCGCCTGCTCGCCGACCAGGAGGGCCTTGGCAAGAAGGGCGACATCGTCGCGCTCGAGGTCAATATGCGCCCGTGCGGCGGCTTCACCCCGGATATGATGGACTTCGCGCACAGCACGGATGTCTACAAGATCTGGGCGGACATGATCGCCTTCGACCGCTCGACCATGCCCGTGGGCCAGCACTCCTACTGCGCGTTCGCCGGCCGCCGAGACGGCAAGGACTTCGCGATGACGCACGCCGATATTCTGAAGAAGTACGGCCACTGCATGAAGATGAACGACCGCATGCCGGACGCGCTCGCGACCGCTATGGGCAACCAGATGTACGTCGCAGTCTTCGAGACGCGCAAGGAGATGGAGGAATTCTACGACGATATCCTTAAATGCAACGCCTGAAGCCCTGAACAAAAATGGCAGGCAGCGTACTTTTTATTTCTGCACGCTGCCTGCCTTTATGTTTCTAATATCGTTCCAGGAATTCCGCCATCGTAACCTCTTACTTCCTTTCGGATTTCCTTCATATAATCCTGCATTTCTCCCTCAGTTGTAAAGCCCGCCTTTTCTGCTTCGCCGGCAAACGCTATACGCAATAATAAAAATAATATCAATCTCCTTCGGCGGTTATTTCTGTGGATATTAACGCGATCTGACTGCCCGAAGCAGGATGGTCTCGATTTCCTGATCGCCGATGTAGCCGCATGCGCGC
The DNA here is from genome assembly GCA_021771715.1 of Oscillospiraceae bacterium. Lineage (GTDB taxonomy): Bacteria > Bacillota > Clostridia > Lachnospirales > Lachnospiraceae > Choladousia. The sequence continues at coordinate 171,163 of JAETOO010000005.1, read as the reverse complement.
AGCCCGGCCTGCATCACATCCCGCAGCCGCTCCGGCGACAGGCAGAAGACCGTGTGGTCGCTCAGCTCGATGCTGCAGCCCGGCTTCGAATCAGTCTTCTGCATCCCCTGTTCGCCGCTGCAGCCCGGCTCCGAATCGGTCTTCTGCGTCTCCTGCGCGCCGCTGCAGCCCGGCTCCGAATCGGTCTTCTGTTCCCCCTGCTCGCCGCTGCACCGCGGATAGATACTTCTCCGTCCGATCGCGCCGATCTGCTCCAGCATATTCACCATCCGGTATACCGTCGCCATCCCGATGCCGGAATCCTTCAGGGAGGCCTTGTAGTAAATCTCCTTGCAGCAGGAGCAGTCCTCCTCCAGAATCACATCCAGAAGCGTCAGCCGCTGCTTCGTGATCCGGCAGCCCTGCGCCTTCAGGCTCTCAATAATCTCTTCCCTCTGCATCGTCATCCCTTCCGGTCACACCATCGCCCGCACGCTGTCCGACGCACCTGCCCGGTCACACCGTCGCCCGCACGCTGTCTGACGCACCTGCCCGGTCGCACCGTCGCCCGCACGCTGTCCGACGCACCTGACCCACCTCAGTGGCAGTGACCGCAGTGACTGCAGTTCCCGCCGCACTGAACGGATTTTCCGTTTTTCCTGTCCCTGCGCATGCTCCTCACCGCAAGCCCGACCACGAGAAGCACCGCTGCCCCGACAATCAAATTTCCCATATGCAATCCTCCCTACTGACTCTTTCTTACTTCGCGCCAACCGTTTTCTTCACATCAACCTTCAGCGTTGCGCTCTCCTTGTACGGGCGGAACAGCAGGTACACGAACGCGATCACCACAGCGATTGCGATGACGGTCCAGATGCCGAACCCGCCGCCTGTGACGAGCGTACCGATCTGGTACACACACATGGAAACCAGCCATGCAAAGCCGCACTGATATCCGATCGCGATCCAGAACCACCTCGCGTTGTTCATCTCTCTCTTGATCGCGCCCATCGCCGCAAAACACGGTGCGCACAGAAGGTTAAACGCGAGGAACGCATAGCCGCTCAGCACCGTAAACGTCGCTCCGATCGCCGCATACGCGCTCACATCTCCGCCGCCGAACAGGATTCCCATCGTGCCGACGATATTCTCCTTCGCCACAAGGCCCGTGATCGAAGCGACTGCCGCCTGCCAGTTACCGAAGCCCTGCGGGATGAAGATCCAGCTCAGACCCTTTCCGATCGTCGCCAGGAGGCTGTACTCGATCTCATCCTCGCCGAGCATCCGGAACGCGCCGCCCGCAAATCCAAAGTACGTCGTAAACCAGATCACAATCGTCGAGAGCAGGATGATCGTGCCTGCCTTCTTGATGAACGACCAGCCGCGCTCCCACATGCTGCGCAGCACGCTGCCGGCCGTCGGCAGATGGTAGGCCGGGAGCTCCATGACAAACGGAGCCGGGTCGCCGGAGAACAGCTTCGTCTTCTTCAGAATAATGCCGGAGCAGATGATCGCCGCAATTCCGAGGAAGTACGCGGACGGAGCCACCCAGGACGCGCCGCCGAACACCGCGCCTGCCACCATCGCGATGAACGGAAGCTTCGCGCCGCAAGGGATAAAGGTTGTCGTCATAATCGTCATCTTGCGGTCCCGGTCGTTCTCGATCGTGCGGGACGCCATGATACCCGGGATGCCGCAGCCGGAGCCGATCAGCATCGGGATAAAAGACTTACCGGAAAGCCCGAACTTGCGGAAGATCCGGTCCATGATAAACGCGATGCGCGCCATGTACCCGCAGCCCTCCAGAAACGCTAGGAAAAGAAACAGGATCAGGATCTGCGGCACGAAGCCAAGCACGGCTCCGACACCTGCGACAATGCCGTCCATCACCAGCCCGTGCAGCCATTCGGCACAGTTCAGCTTCGAGAGCACACCCTCAAGCAGAGTCGGAATACCTGGTACCCAGATGCCGTATTCAGACGGATCCGGCTCCACATATCCATACGCATCCAATACCGCGACAGCTTCCTGGAAATCTGCACCCGTCGCGGAGGTCTCCTCCTCCGCCAGGGTCTCTTCATCCTGCACCATATATGAGACGGTCGCATCCTCCCTGACATCTACCGCAAACTCTTCCAGCGCAGTCTTTGCCGCCTCCGCGTCAAACTCCTCGGACTCCGCATCCAGAGCCGCAGCCACGTCGTCCGCTCCCGCATCCGCCACGAACGCGTTTACCACCTCGGCGGCTCCGCCGTACTCCTGGGCCAACTCCTCATACTCGCCCGTGCCGACGCCGAACAGGTGCCAGCCGTCTCCGAACACGCCGTCGTTCGCCCAGTCTGTCGCAATCGTGCCGACGGTCGTAACGGACACATAGTAGACCAGCCACATCACCAGCGCAAAAATCGGCAGCGCCAGCCAGCGGTTTGTCACCACACGATCGATCTTGTCGGAGGTTGTGAGCTTCTCCTTTGAGGACTTCTTCGTCACGCACTCGCCAATGATTTTTGATATGTAGACATACCGCTCATTTGTGATAATGCTCTCGGTGTCATCGTCAAAACGGTCTTCCAGTGCCTTGATCTCAGCGGAAACCTCCGGCACCTGTGTCATCTGCTCATGAATCTTGTCGTCCTTCTCGAGCAGCTTGATCGCAAAGAACCGTCTCTGTTCCTTTGGGATCGTGCCAAGCCTCCCCTCGACTGCCTCAATCGCGGCCTCCACATCGGGATGGAACTCGTGAACTGCCCTGGCCGCCATTTTTCTCCCGGCCAGCCCGACCGCCTTCTCCGCCACCTTCTGGATCCCGGTGCCCTTCAGTGCGGAAATCTCGACCACCTCGCAGCCCAGGCGCTTGCTCAGCCGATCCGTGTGGATCACATCACCGCTCTTCTCCAGGATATCCATCATGTTCACGGCCATCACGACCGGAATGCCCAGCTCCATAATCTGGGTCGACAAATACAGGTTCCGCTCGATGTTGGTGCCGTCCACGATATTGATAATCGCATCCGGCCGCTCGCTGATCAAGTAGTTCCGCGCGACGACCTCCTCCAATGTGTACGGAGACAAGGAATAGATACCCGGAAGGTCCATAATCACAACGTCCTTGTTCCCCTTCAGTTTTCCCTCCTTCTTTTCCACCGTGACGCCCGGCCAGTTTCCCACAAACTGGTTCGAGCCGGTCAGTGCATTGAACAGTGTCGTCTTGCCGCAGTTCGGATTACCGGCAAGTGCAATCTTAATCGCCATCTCTTCATTCCTTCTTTCTGATTTTCTATCGAATCCGATTTTCCGGACAGCCGTTCCAGAATCTCTGCTGTTTCCCGCGTGTCATACCGAACGCGCTTTGACAAGAGACTCCTCTTCCGGTCCTTCTGTCCCGTATCCGCCCGGCCAGAAATACGTCATACTTCTTTTCGGGTTTGTCTGACCTCTTTCTTGTCTGCCCAGACTTTCTGTGATTAGTTTTCGCTAACCTATGCTCAAAAAAAATTTATCCTACTCTACTTCGATCGTGCCGGCATCCGACTTTCTCAGAGAAAGCTCATAGCCGCGGACCGTGACCTCGACAGGGTCGCCGAGCGGAGCCACCTTTCTGACAAAAATGGATACGCCCTTCGTGATCCCCATGTCCATGATACGTCTCTTCACAGGTCCCTCGCCGTGAAGCCTCCTGACCGTAACGGTCTGCCCGCAGGCAACGTCTCTTAATGTTCTCATACTGCTCTCCTTCTTTCCTCCCATTCTTCCCGATCGCTGCCGGGATGGCTCAGACGATAATCTTGTTCGCCATATCCTTTCCGATCGCGACGCGGGAATCCTTTACATTGACGATCATATTTCCGCCGACCTCGGAAACGACGGTCACCATACCGCCTGTCACAAAGCCGAGCCGTTCCAGAAACAACCGCGTCTCCTCTTTTCCGCCCACCTTTTTAATGACATTCTCTTCCCCGATTCCTACCATCGAAAGCGGCATTCTCTCGTCCTCCTCTTCTACTCACCCTTGTTGATTCCTTTTTTCATTTCCCCTTTTTCATATGTTAGTCTATGCTAATTTTTATTAGATGTCAATAATTTTTATTGAAAATATTTCTCATTAACAGCCGGTCATCGGACGCAGTATTCCTCGAGGACGCCCTTGAGTGCCGCCGCGCTGCTCGTGTGGATGCGCGCCACCGGAATGTTCCCCCGCTTCGCCTCCTGTGCCGCCGCAATCACCATCTTGTGCGAGACCGTGCTCGTAAACAGGATCATCAGATCCGGACAGCCGATCTTCTTGCGCAGCGGACCGCTCTCCTTCGCAAACACCTTCGCCTTGCACCCGTAAGCCCTGCAGATATCCGAATACTGACAGACCATCCGCTCATTTCCTCCGATAATTACCACGCTCATAACACACCTCCGTACTCTTTCAAATCCGCTTCCCGCCGCTGGCAGGATAACTCTTGCATCTCCACGCTAGACGCCTGATATCCTAACCGCTTTCTATTTCTTTTTTAATTAGTTAAGACTAACTATTTGATAAAAAGATGGAGCACTTCGCTCTCGAATCCACGTCAGGAAATCCCACGAAGAGCTCCAATTTAATTAGTTTCATCTAACTTATGACAGTTTACCCTATTCTTCACGCGCTGTCAAGTACAGGAACCATTTTTTCTCGCGAGATACGCCGCTCTCCCGTCCTCATACAGATTCTTCCCCTCGCAGTCAATGATCACCACGAGCGGCATCTCCTCCACATAGAGCTTCCGCAGCGCCTCCGCACCGAGGTCCTCGTACGCGATCAGCTCCGCCTCCTTGATGCACTTCGCCAGCAGCGCGCCCGCGCCTCCGATCGCGCCGAAGTAGACGCCGTCGTACTGCTTCATCGCCTCGACGACCTCCGGCAGCCGCGCTCCCTTCCCGATCATGCCGCGCGCGCCGACGGACATCATCGTGGGCGCGTACGCGTCCATGCGCCCGCTCGTGGTCGGGCCGGCAGAGCCGATGACCTGTCCCGGCTTCGCCGGAGACGGGCCGACATAGTAGATCGTCGCATCCTTCGGGTCAAACGGAAGCTGCTCTCCCCGCGCGAGCGCCTCACACATGCGCTTATGCCCCGCATCGCGGGAGGTATAAATGGTCCCGGTCAGATACACCGTGTCCCCGGCGTGCAGCGTCCGCGCCAGCTCCCTGGTCAGCGGCAGCGTAATATGCCTCTCCATCTAAATCACCTCCGTCTTATGGCGTGTCACATGACAGCTGATATTGATCGCACACGGCATCCCCGCGATGTGCGTCGGCATCGTCTCAATGTTGAGCCCGAGCGCCGTCGTCCGCCCGCCGAACCCCTGCGGCCCGATCCCGAGCTCGTTGATGCGCTCCAGCATCTCCCGCTCGAGTGCGGCGTAGAACGGATCCGGATGCTCAGAGTCGATCGGGCGCATCAGCGCCTTTTTCGCGAGCAGCGCCGCCTTGTCGAAGGTGCCGCCGATCCCCACTCCCACGACCATCGGAGGACACGGGTTCGGCCCCGCCGCCTCCACCGTCTCCAGAATGAAATCCTTGATCCCCTGCAGCCCCGCGGACGGCTTGAACATGCGGATCGCGCTCATATTTTCACTGCCAAAGCCTTTCGGCCCGACCGTCACCCGGATCTGCTCTCCCGGCACGATCTCCGTGTAGAGCATCGCCGGCGTGTTGTCCCCGGTGTTGCCGCGGCGCACCGGATCCTGCACGACGGACTTGCGCAGATAGCCCTCCTGGTAGCCCCGGCGCACGCCCTCATCGACCGCCTCGGTCAGATCGCCGCCTGTGATATGCACGTCCTGCCCGATCTCCAGAAACACACAGGCCATCCCCGTGTCCTGGCAGACCGGCACGCACTGCGCGTCCGCGATCTCGTAATTCTCGATAATCTGATCCAGCACGCCCTGCGCGATCTCCCAGTCCTCACACGCCCTGCAGCGTTTCAGCGCCGCCTGAATATCCCCGGGCAGATGCTCGTTCGCCTCCACACACAGCCGCGCGACCACCTCCGTGATCGTCCCTGCCTCTATCTCTCTCAAAAAAGATACCCCCTTCCTCAAAGAAACGCAGCAGACCGGCCGCCAATCATCCATGCACGGCTTCCCGGCTCGCTGCTCACAGGAAAAATGCTCCGGATTTCCCCCGAAGCACTTCCCTTCCTGCCCTCTACTATACTGGTTTATCCAAATTCTGTCAAGGAAAGTCGGCTCAAACGACAACGCAACAAGTCTGTGCCAAAATGGCTGCAAGGCACTCTTGCAATTCCATATAAAATATGATAGTATTACTATCAGAAATATGCAGGGAAGGCAGGCGACACCGAAAGCGATCCATGCCAGGTTGCCTGCGGACATCAAAAACGGAACTTGAGAGAAAGGAGGCGCACATGGAGCCTACATCGAAATGGCAGCAAAACGCCGCGCTCCGCTCCGCCAAAATACTGGCTGCCGCCCTGAAGCTGTTCTGCGAGAAAGGAATCGAGGACACCTCTGTGGAGGACGTGGCAAAGGAGGCAGGGGTCGGGCCCGCGACGATCTACCGGTATTTCGAGACCAAGGCAGAGCTGGCGATTCAGAGCGGGATCGCCTACTGGCAGAAGGTATCGGGACGCTATCTGGGCGCGCTCGAGGCGGCGGAATACCGGGAAGGAAGCGGCAAGGAACAGCTGGAACAGATTTTTGCCATCTTCCTGTCAATTTTCACGGAGGAATTTGACTTCCTAAAATTCCTGCAGGAGTTTGACGTGTTTGTGCAGAACGATCAGATCTCCCAGCAGCGCCTGGCGGAGTATGAGCATACGATCCTCGACTTAAAATCCTACGTGACAGACGCGCTGGAAAAGGGGCTGGCGGACGGAAGCCTGCAATTTACCTACAGCGTCGATGAAATCTATTTCTCTGTCACGCATACCATGCTGAGCCTGATGCAGAAGCTGGCATCCAACGGCAAGGTCCTCTCCTCCGACGAGCACATTGACCTGGCCCTGCAGGTAAAAATCGCGGGGGAACTGCTGGTGAAGGGATTGTCCGTCTGAGGACTGCCGGCAGTCTTCTGATCCAGAAAGAAAAGCAAGAATAAAAAAACAGAAACGGGGGTTTTACAATGAAAAAACTGACGACAGGAAAGATCTGGCTTTTTGCCACGGGACAGTTCGGATGGTCCCTTTTGTCCGGGATCATCTCCAACTGGCTGGTCTATTTTTACCAGCCGGACGAGGCATCGATCACCCAGGGGCAGACGGTGTTCATCCCCCAGGGGCTGGTGGTGCTCGGAATCTTCACGGTGATCGGCGGCATCACGGCCTTCGGGCGGATTTTTGACGCGGTGACGGACCCGCTGATCGCCTCCTGGTCGGACCGCTGTACCTCCAGGGACGGACGGCGCATTCCGTTTATGAAATTCGCAGCCCTGCCGCTGTCGCTGGCCACAGTGCTGGTATTCTGGTCGCCTGTGTCTAAGACCAGCTTCGTGAACGCTGCATTTTTGTTTGTCATGGTCATGGTTTACTATTTTTCCATCACCGCCTACTGCACGCCCTACAACGCGCTGATCCCGGAGCTCGGACACGACCAGCAGGAGCGCCTCAACATCTCCACCGTGATCTCCTTTACCTTTATCGCCGGCACGGCGGTGGCGTACCTGGCTCCTGCCATCTGGGGAACGCTGATTCCTTCCCTGAGCCGCGTAACTGCGATCCGGGTCACCTTCACGGTGATGGCGGTGCTTGCGTTCGTGTGTATGGAGGTCCCGGTGCTGACCATCAAGGAAAAAGAGTACGTCAACACGGTTCCCACCAGCGACGGGGCCTTTGGCTCCCTGGCGGCTACCTTCCGCAACCGGGAATTCTGCAAGTTTGTGGGCTCCGATATTTTTTACTGGATTGCGATCACCATGTTCCAGACGGGGCTGCCCTTTTTTACCACGAGCCTCCTGAAGCTGCCGGAGTCCATGACCACCATCTACTTTGTGGGCATGACCGCGCTCTCCCTGATTTTCTACGTCCCGATCAACAAGCTGACGCCGAAGCTCGGAAAGAAAAAGCTGATTCTCGTGGCCTTCGGCATATTCTGCATCGCCTACCTGTACACGGGGTGTCTGGGAACCATTTCCTTCCTCTCCCCCGCTGTGCAGGGCCTGCTCCTGACTGCTGTCGCGGCACTTCCTATGGCGATTTTCGGCATTCTGCCCCAGGCAGTGGTCGCGGACATTGCGCAGAGTGACGCCATGACAACCGGAAACAACCGCGAGGGAATGTTCTACGCAGCCCGCACGTTCGCATTCAAGATGGGACAAAGCGTGTCCATGCTGATCTTCACCGCCGTCTCCACAATCGGAGCCGCAACAGGCGTGGGCTACCGCATCGCCGCATTCGGCGCAGCTGCCTTCTGCTTTGCGGGAGCAGCGATTTTCCTGTTCTACAACGAGAAGAAAATTAACGGAATTATAGAACATCACAGCAACTGACGACATACCGTCCACAAGATCGCACAGCTACCGTGAAAACAGATGGCACGCCACCTCATGGTGCTGTTCGATCTCCACAAGCTTCGGCTTCTCCCGCCTGCAGCGCTCCATGCAGTGCCCGCAGCGGTTCTGAAACGGGCAGCCCGCCGGTACATCCAGCGGGCTGGGCGCCTCGCTCTCGATGCTCTCGATCTTTTTCGTGAAATCCATTCTTGTAGAGAAAATGGCGCCGATCAGCGCCTGCGTGTAGGGGTGCAGCGCCTCCGTGCCTACCAGATGGCCCGGCAACACCTCCACGACATTTCCCAGATACATGACCGCCATCTGGTGGGAGAGGGACTGCACCAGGGCCACATCGTGGCAGATGAAGACGAACGAGATTCCTTTCTTTTGCTGGAGCTCGACCAGCAGCTCGACGATCCGGTCCTGCACTGAGACGTCCAGCGCGCACGTCGCCTCGTCGCACACGATGATCTCCGGCTCGAGCGCAAGCGCCCGGGCGATCCCCACGCGCTGCCGCTGCCCGCCGCTCATGCTGTGCGGATAGCGGTCGATGTACTCCTTGGGCAGATGCACCATCTCCAGCAGCTCCTGCGCCTTCGCCGCCCGCTCCGACCGCCGGATCAGGCCGAAATTCAGCAGCGGCTCCGTGACGATGTCCACAACCCGCATTTTCGGATTGAAGGCCGCCCACGCGTCCTGGAAGACCATCTGGATCTTCCTGCGGTTCTGCCGCAGCGCCTCGCCCTTCAGCTTTGTGATATCGTCCCCGTGAAACAGAATCTCGCCCTCGGTGGGCGCAAGAAGTCCGACCAGCATTTTCACAAAGGTGGACTTGCCGCAGCCGCTCTCGCCGACGATCCCGAGCGTCCTGCCCTGACAGACCGTCAGATTCACATCGTCACATGCCGTCAGCAGCCGGCCATTGGCCGCCGGGAACTGCTTCGTCACGTGTCTGGCCGTCAGAATCGGTTCATGAGACATATCGTTTTCCTCCCATCTGGGGCACGGCTGCGAGCAGTCTCCGCGTATAGTCGTCCGCCGGGTGCTGTATCACGTCCTCCCGCGTCCCCCGCTCGACCACCTTTCCGTGCTGCATCACGAGCAGCTCATCCGCCATGTACGCAGCCACGCCGATATTGTGCGTCACGATGATCACAGACGTGTTCCAGCGCTCGCGCAGCTCCATGATCTGGCGCACGATCTGTGCCTGCGTCGTCACGTCCAGCGCGCTCGTCGGCTCATCCGCAAGCAGCAGCCGCGGCTCGAAGGTCATGGCCATCGCGATTCCCACGCGCTGCCGCATCCCTCCCGAGAGCTGGAACGGATAGCTGTTCATGATGTTCTTCCCGTCCGGCAGCCGCATCCGCTCCAGCATCTCGACGCCCCTGGCAAACGCGTCCTTTTTCGACAGTTTCTCGTGCGTCCGAATGTACTCCACATACTGGTCGCCGATCCGGCGGATCGGATTGATCATGGCTCCGGAGTCCTGAAAGATCATGGAGATGCGCGAGCCCCGCAGCGCCCTCAGCTCCTCCTTTGTGCGGCCGAGCAGTGAGCTTCCCTCAAACAGGATCTCTCCGCCCGTCACACGCCCGCCCGACGGGAGCAGTCCCATCACCGCACGGATCACCGTCGTTTTCCCGCTGCCGCTCTCGCCGACGATGCTGACCACCTCGCCCTGCCTCACCTGCAGGGAGACATGCGCGACCGCCGGCCTGGGATGTTTCCCGTAGCCAACCGAGAGATCCCGGATTTCCAATAGCTCCATCGCTTCCTTCCTCCTGTCGCCTCCGGCCCTTAATGCCGCCGGATCATTCCTGTTCACGCATCACAAAACGCGTTATCGCTCGCAGCCTGTCCTTACTCGACCGGCTTGATGTCAGAGCTCAGCCAGTAGTAGTCGATCGTAGAGATCTCCGCCCCTGTGACCTTCGTCGCGTTGCTGATGAACGCCGAATTGTAGTAGCCGTGTACCAGCACCGCGCAGTCGTCCAGCAGCACCTGCTCCATCTGCGCGACAAGGCGGTTGCGCTCCTCCACGTCCGTGGACGCCGTGAATGCCTCATAGAGCTCGTCATACTCCTCGCTCACGTAATTGCAGTAGTTCGTCGCCTCGGCATTCTCGCCGTCGTAGAGGTTCGCGCCGCCGTCTCCGTACCAGTTCAGCAGAAACGCGGTCGGATCCCCGGTGCCCACCGTCGTCCAGTTCGAGTCGCACAGATCGTACGCTCCCGCCTGCATCAGATTCCACTCCGTATCGCTGTCTGTGTTCGTGATCTCGACGTTGATGCCGATCTCCGCGAGCGACACCTGAATCGCCTCCGCGAAATCGCTCAGGCAGCGGTTCACATACGTGATATAGCGCAGCGTGATGTTCTCCCCGTTCAGCTCCCGGATGCCGTCTCCGTCCGTGTCCACGATCCCGGCGTCGTCCAGAAGCTTCTTTGCTCCCTCGACGTCATACCCATACGCATAGACGAGCGAATCGTAATCATACACGAGCGACGACGGAAGCACCGCGTAGCCGTACGTGTACATGCCGCCCACCGTCACGTCACACAGCGTCTGTCCGTCAACCGCCATGCATACGGCGCGGCGCAGGTCGTCATTGCCGAGCACGCCCGCGAAATTGAGGTAGGCAAAGCCGGTCCGCATGCTCGAGGTCTTGGAGACGTAGTACGTATCGTCTGCCTCGAGCGTCGCGAGGTCGCTCGCCGTCGTCACATTCTCGGTCAGGTCGATATCGCCGCTCTGGATCGCCAGCGCCTTCGTCGTGTCGTCCTCGATGAAGGTCGCGCTGACGCTCGCGTACGGCACCTCCCCCTTCCAGTAATTCTCATTGCGCACCAGCTCCGCATTTTTCGTCGTCACGTCAAAGGAATCCACCACGTACGGGCCCGTGCCGATGACAGACTCCGTGTAATCGTGGGACTCATCATCCAGGTCGCCCTCCACGTCAATGATCGTGTAAAACGGGAAGCACAGCGTCGCCGTCAGATCGGCATACGCCACGTTCGTCACCAGCGTCACCGTGTTCGCCTCCGCGTCCGCGGTGATCGAAGCCATGTCAATGTAAGTAGACGGGGTTGAACTGTATTCCTCCCTCGCGCACACGTTGTACAACCGCTGCAGGCTGTCCGCCACCGCCTGCGCATTGCAGTCGTCCCCGTTCGAGAACTTCACGCCGTCCCGGATGTGCAATGTCCAGGTCTTGTGATCCTCGGACACCTCGTACGTGTCGCACAGACAGCCCGACACCGTCATATCGTCGTTGAACCGGAACAGCGCCTCCGTGACGCCAAGCCGCATCCCCTGCCACGCCGCATTCTGGTACGCAGCCGGGTCAAACGACGCCGCATACATGTAGCAGCCGAAATTCAGATGCTCCTGTGCTGCCGCCGAGACCATTGCCGTGCACATCATTGCCGCGGCAATCCCTGCCGCCACTGCCTTTGAAACTCTCTTCATTGCTTTTTTCCTCCGTTTTTCCGAAACCATCCGTCTTGCAGGGCGCTGTTTCCTTTATTTATCTTTCTTTATTCTTCCTCCCTCGGGTCCAGGACATCCCGCAGACTGTCCCCGAGGAGATTGAATACGACAACTACACAAAAAATCGCAAGGCCCGGGAACACCATCATCCAGGGCGCCTTCTGCATATAGCTACGTCCCTCGCTCAGCATCAAGCCCCACTCTGCCATCGGCGCCTGCGCGCCAAACCCCAGAAACGACAGTCCGGCCAGCTCGAGCATCATGCTGCCGATGTCGGTCGCCGCCGTGATCACCAGCGTCGGCACTGCGTTCGGGAACAGGTACCGCCACATGATGTGTCCGGTTCGCGAGCCGGTCAGCCGCGCGGCCGCAAGGTACTCACAGCCTTTGATCTTGAGCACCAGGCTGCGCGAGAGTCTGGCGTACTTCGTCCAGCTCACCAGCGCCACCGCGATCACCGCGTTCGTCATGCTCGCCCCGAGAATCCCGGCCACCGCGATCGCCAGCACCATCCCCGGAAACGAGATCATCATGTCCGCGAGCCGCATGAGGACGGCGTCGATCCACCCTCCGAAGTATCCGGCCGCGATCCCGACCACGGATCCCAGCGCAAAGATGCAGGCCACCAGGGCCAGCGCCGAGGCAAGCGATGCTCTGCTGCCGTAGATCACACGGGAAAACAGATCCCGCCCGAGCTTGTCCGTGCCGAACAGATGCTCCGCGGACGGCGGCTTCAGCGCGTCGGTCAGCGATGCCGCAAACGGATCGTACGGCACCAGATACGGGGCCAGGACCGCCGCCAGCACGATCAGGAGCGCCAGGCACAGAAAACTCACAAACAGAACATGTTTCTTTTTCATACCACTTACCTCTTTTCCCTGATCCGCGGATCCACATAGTTGTAGGAAATGTCGACCAGAAGATTCAGCGCCATGTAGATCAGCGCAGTCCAGAGCACGTAGCCTTGGATCAGCGGATAATCCATCGCCTGAATCGCCTTGATCGCCAGATTGCCGAGGCCCGGGTAGGAAAAAATCACCTCGACGACCGCGGTGCCCCCGAGCAGCGAGCCAAGCGAGAGCCCGAGCATCGTGATCAGCGGGAGCAGGGCGTTCGGGAAGACGTGCCTCCAGAGGATCGTGCGCTCTCTGATCCCGCGCGCACGCGCCCCTGCCACGTAGTCCTGATTCAGCTCCTCGAGCACGGCGGTGCGCACCTGGCGCGTATACTTGGCCGCCATCGCAAACGCGAGCGTGACCGCGGGCAGAATGAGTTTGTCGAAGCCCTTCCCGGAGGACACGACCGGGACCAGCTTCAGCTCGAGCGCCACGACGTAGAGGAGCAGCAGCCCGACCCAGAAATTCGGCATCGACACCCCGAAGAAGGTGCACCCGCGCACGAGGTAATCGACCGGCTTCCCTTTGTAGACGGCGGAGAGCATCCCGAACGGGACCGCGAACAGAAGCATCAAAAGCAGGGACAGCAGCGACAGCTTCAAGGTGGGCCAGAGTCTCGCCGCAAGCAGCTCGGCCACCGGCTTTTTCAGCGAGTAGGATCTGCCGAAGTCGCCGCGCAGGCAGCCCGTCAGCCAGTCAAAATACTGCACCAGGAAGGGCCGGTTCAGCCCCATCTCCTCCCGCGTCTGCTGCAGCACCGCCTCGCTTGGGATTGTGCCGTTCGCCGCATACATGGAGCGCACCGGATCTCCGGGCGCGAGGTAGGTGAGCGCAAAGGTCAGAAAACTGATCCCGACCAGCACGACCGCGATCTGCAGAAGTCTTCTGCAGCATTGTCTTTTGTCCATTCTGTCCACCTCCGAAAACTGGGAATGCAGAGCTGCCGCCAAGAGAGGACCGATCAGAGGTAAAAAAAATGCGTCCAGTTACGGACGCATTCGCAGACATATCACCAGTCCTTCTCATCCACCGTAAGAATAACTCAGCCGATTCAGCACAAGCAGGTCTCCTGACTCAAGTTCTTCGCTCTCTGCCGCCTTCTCGCTCGCGCAATGGCATACCGACAGAGGACTCCCTCTCACAGTGGCGGGACCGTACCGGATTCACACCGGTTTCCCTTTTCATTCCGTTTTACCGGAAACTTGTTGCTCTTGTAATTGAGATAAAATACTCATTTATTGTAAAACGACAGGCGAAGATTGTCAAGTCCCGGACGAATTTTACCGCTCTTTACAGCCCAGAAAGGGGGGACCATTCCGCCAGGATCGAACGGTCCCCCAAAGAACCCTTACCGCTCTACAATCTTCAGATCCCATGCGCCAAGCGCAAGCGGATGGCCGTCTGTCACCGGCTCACGTTTCAAAAGCTCCACTCCGTCCGCCCCGCGGTACGTCACGGTCTGCGCCTCGCCGGAATAATTCAGATAGTACACGATCTCTTTGCCGAGCCCGTTGGTGCCGCGGCGGAGGATCACCGGGAACCCGGTGTCCGAAAGCGTCTCGCCAAGGCCGGCATCCTTCAGCACGTCAAGCAGGATCTCCCGGAGCAGCTCGTCGCCGGTCCAGCAGCCCAGGTACGTCGCGCTGCCCCTGCCGAATCGGTTCCGCGTGACGGCCGCGAATTTTCCCCAGCTCGGGTGGTCGTAGGACGCGAGCACCTGCACCTGATCGCCCGCCGGGTTGACCAGCTCGAGGAAGTTCCGCACCCCGGTGTCCGCGCAGGTATAGGTGTCGGACTTCAAGCGCAGCTGCTTCGGATACGTAAAGTGGCTGTAGGATATCCCGAGGCAGCGATCCAGGAGGTGCGGCTGCGCGTCGTGGTAGACCTTCAGGTGCTCGTCTGCAAACGCGGTCTTGAACGTCGCCAGCAGGTGGCCGCCCTGCTCCACGTAGTCGCTGATGTCCTGCAGCAGCCGCTCGGGCGCCGCGTACAGTGCCGGCACGACGAGCAGGTCGTAGGCCGCCAGATCCTCCCGCGTCGCCTCCGGCCAGAGCACGTCGCACTCCACGTTCAGGCGGTACAGCTGGTCGTAGACGTAGCGGACGACCTCATTGTAGCCAAGCGGCGCGTCGCCGGACGCCAGATTGATCGGGAACCACTGCAGCGCCGTCAGCGACTCGTTGCTGAGCAGCATTGCCACGCGGTTGTGCTTTTTCAGATTGACCAGGTGGGGGCTCAGCTCGGCAAACTCCCTTCCGATCTCCTTCGCCGCCCGGTACGTCTCATTCTCCTTAAAGTCGTGGCTCAAAAGCCCCTTCCAGTACGTCTCGAACGAGTTGTGGATCGAATGCCAGTGCCAGTATTCCACCATGTTGGCGCCGCTCGCCAGATGGCTGAACGCCTGCAGCCGCAGCTGGCCGTCGTACGGCATCCAGCACGGAAAGCCCTGCGCCTCCGTCTCGAGAATCAGGTAGTTGTCGTTCTTCAGGGAGCGCGTCAGATCCCCGCCGAACGCGATCTCCGCCCCGGTCAGATCGTCCTGGGTCGGATGGTAGATGTCCGCCCCGGCCACCGTCAGCGCCCGCGCCGCGTGCTTGTGATCCACCTGCGGCTGCACGCCGTACGTGTAGCCGCGCCAGTCAAAGTCAAAATTGTGCGTGATAAACTGATCCTCGCGCGCATACTCCCGCACGATTCCTGACTGCCACATCAGAAACTCGTCCACCAGCGTCCGCTGGAACTTCTGAAACTCCGCGCCCAGGCTGCCGTTGATCGTCCCGCGCACATCCGGGAAATCCTCCCACGCATTGATCCGGTTGCTCCAGTAATCCAGACCGAACTCGCGGTTCATCGCATCCAGATCGTCCCGGAATTTCTTTCTCAGATACTTGACAAAGCGCTCCTGCACATTCGGCCCCGCCGTGCCATAATACTTTGTCTCATTGTCGAGCTGGAACCCGATCACGCACTTCCTATGTGCCGTCACCTCCATCAGTCTGCGGATGATCCGCTCCGCGTAGAAGAGGTAGGCCGGGTGTGTGATATCCATGATCTGCCGCGGGCCGTAGAGTCCGCGCCCTTCCCTGGTCGTCGCCAGAATGTCCGGGTGCAGCTTTACCATCCAGGTCGGCACCGCGTACGTCGGCGTCCCGACGATCACGGAGATTCCCGCCTCCTCCATCGCGTCCAGCACGCGCGTCACATGGCTGAAATCAAACACGCCCTCCTGCGGCTCATGCGTGCTCCACGTCGACTCCGCGATCCGCACGACGTTGATCCCCGCCGCCTTCATCATCCGCACGTCCTCGGCGAGCCGGTCACACGGCATGTACTCATCATAATACGCAATTCCATACAACAGCTTATCCATACAGTCCTCCTGATACAAACGTATTTTTTTCTGTGTTGCTTTTATTATAAGAGACACTCTTCCCCCGCGCAAGCTCAGATTTCTTGCTTTTCCTCTGCGAATATGCTAGACTGTTATCGTTCGCACTTCCGGCATCCCGAGAGATGTGCTGCCAGTCACCAAAGGACGCGTTACATCCAGATTCCTACAGTGTACGACACAGCGCGACGGAATATTTCTGCGATGCACAACGCGGCGCGACGGAATATTTCTGCGGTGCACAACGCGGCGCAATGGAATATTTCTGCAATGTACATTGCAGCGCAATGGAATACCGTCATCTTGTGAAATGCCGTATATTTTATGAAAGAAAGGAAAACGCCGGCACATCCGCCGGCGCTGCTGCATACTCCTATGAGACACGATTACTACAAAATTGCCTACTTAGGCCTGTTCACTGCCCTCGCATCCATCCTGGGCTACATCGAGTCGCTGATCCCCGTCTTCGTCGGGATCCCGGGCGTCAAGCTCGGCCTGGCAAACCTCGCCGTGCTCTTCCTCCTGATCCGCTACTCCTGGAAGGAGGCCGCACTCGTCTCCGTCCTCCGGATCCTGATCATCGGCTTTCTCTTCGGCAGCCTCTTCGGCATCGTCTACAGCCTGGCCGGCGCTGCGCTGAGCCTCGCGGTCATGGCCTTCGCGAAACAGAAAACGGACTTCTCCGCCATCCTGATCAGCGTCCTGGGCGGCGTCTCACACAACCTCGGACAGCTGCTCATCGCGATGCTGATCGTCGAGAACACCTCGCTCGTCTACTATGCGCCTGCATTGCTCGTCTCGGGTGTCCTCACCGGTCTTCTGATCGGGATCGTGACAGCGGAGACAGAGAAGCGGATCCGGTTCTGACAACAGACATCCGGATCCGCTTTTCTGTTATTCTCTGCTGACACATCCTGCCTCAGGAGAACGCCCATATCTCCCTCTGACCGTTGCTTCGTCACACCTGCGAAGCCTCATCCTGTCTTGAGCGAACATCCGTCCCTCAGCTCTCCTCGATATGCTCCTGTCCCTGTGCGATGATCGTGCGCACATGCTCGTCCGCCAGAGAGTAAAAGATGGATTTCCCCTCCCTGCGGCTCTTCACCAGCCTGCTCTGCTTCAGGATCCGCAGCTGGTGCGAGATCGCAGACTGCGTCATGGAAAGCGCCTCCGCGAGATCACAGACGCACACCTCCGCCTCGAACAGCACAAACAGAATCCGGATCCGCGTGGAATCCCCGAACACCTTAAACAGCTCCGCGAGATCATACAGCTCGGTCTCCTCCGGCATCGTCTCGCGCACAATCTTCAAAAGCCCCTCGTGTACCTCGATCTCCTCACAGCATTCATTCTCTCTCAGAGCCATGTTCCGTCTCCTTTCCATCGCTTTCTCTCTACTATACAGCACGAACCGGATTCCTGCAAGAGGAGATCCGGTCCGTATCTTTTCCCTACAGATTCTTCACGAACAGCGCCCGGATCGCATTCAGAACTGCGATCACCATGACACCGACATCCGCAAAGATGGCCATCCACATATTCGCAATGCCAAGCGCGCCGAGTGCCAGGCAGAACAGCTTGACGCCGATCGCGAAATAAATGTTCTCATAGACGATGCGGAGGCATTTTCTTGAAATCCGGATCGCCTTCGCGATCTTCAGCGGGTCATCGTCCATCAGCACAATGTCCGCCGCCTCGATCGCCGCGTCGGAGCCCATCGCCCCCATCGCGATTCCGATGTCCGCCCGCGAGAGCACCGGGGCATCGTTGATGCCGTCCCCCACAAACGCGAGCTTTTCCTTCGGTCCCTTGCCCGCGAGCAGCTCCTCGACTTTCGCCACCTTATCCGCCGGCAGCAGCTCCGAGTGGACCTCGTCGATCCCGAGCTCCGCCGCGACCTGATCCGCGACCTTTTTCATGTCGCCGGTCAGCATGATCGTCCTTGTGACGCCCGATTTTTTCAGATTTGCGATCGCCTGCTTTGCGTGCGGCTTGATCACATCCGAGATCAGGATGTGGCCCGCGTACGCCCCGTCGATCGCGATGTGCACGACCGTCCCGACGTGGTGACACTCCTGATAATTCACGCCGAGCCGCCGCATCAGCTTCGCATTTCCGGCCGCAACCAGCCTGCTGTCGACCTTTGCCGTCACGCCGTTTCCGCTGATTTCCTCGATGTCGGAGACCCTGCTGCGGTCGAGCGGTTCCCCGTAGGCGCGCTGCAGACTCTTGCTGATCGGGTGCGAGGAGGCACTCTCGGCGAGCGCCGCGTACTCGAGCAGCTTCTTGTCCTCCATGCTGCTGTGGTGGACGCCGCTGACCTCAAAGACTCCCTGCGTCATCGTCCCGGTCTTGTCGAACACGACCAGCTTCGTCTGCGAGAGCGTCTCAAGGTAATTGGACCCCTTCACGAGCACCCCTTCCTTGCTGGCTCCTCCGATTCCGGCAAAAAAGCTCAGCGGGATGCTGATCACCAGCGCGCACGGGCAGCTGATGACGAGGAAGGTCAGGGCGCGGTAGATCCAGTCGCCCCACTCCGGGGAGAGCCCCAGAAACAGAAGCCGCACGAGCGGTGGGAGCACTGCAAGCGCGAGCGCTCCGTAGCAGACCGCAGGGGTGTAGATCCGCGCAAATCTGGATATGAAATTCTCCGACCGCGACTTGCGCGAGCTGGAATTTTCCACGAGCTCCAGGATCTTTGAGACGGTCGACTCCCCGAATTCCTTCGTCGTGCGGATGCGGAGCAGGCCGGTCATGTTGATGCAGCCGCTGATGACCTCGTCGCCCTCCGCCGCCTCGCGCGGCAGGCTCTCACCGGTCAGCGCACTCGTATTCAGAGAAGTCTTTCCCTCCAGGATCACGCCGTCGATCGGCACCTTCTCGCCCGGCTGCACGATGATCGTCGTGCCGATCTCGACCTCATCCGGGTCCACCTGCTCCAGCTTGCCGTCGATCTCCACATTCGCATAGTCCGGGCGGATATCCATCAGATCACTGATATTCCGCCTGCTCTTCCCGACCGCATAGCTCTGGAACAGTTCGCCGACCTGATAGAACAGCATGACGGCGACGCCTTCCTTGTAGTCGCGCAGCAGGATCGCGCCGAGCGTCGCGACTGCCATCAGGAAATTCTCGTCAAATACCTGTCTGTTCCGAATCCCTTTCCCTGCCTTGATCAGGATATCGTATCCGATCACCAGGTACGGCACCATAAACAGTGCAAACTCTAGATAGCCTTTCAGTGGAAGAAACGGCAGAAGAATCATCAGCGCCGCTGCCACAAGGATACGAATCAGCATCTTTTTCTGCTTTTTGCTCATCTCTCCGACCTCCCTCGCCATCCGCTGCGCGGTCTGGCTCTCTGCTTTACAGGAAAATCTCGCAGTCGTCCTCGACCTTTTTGCAGTTCTTCCGAACCTCCTGCATGACGGTCTTCGGGTCCTGTCCGTCCTCAAACTCCACGATCATCTTCAGGGTCATGAAGTTTACTGTGGCGTCCTTGACACCGGTGGTCTTTTTCGCGGCATCCTCCATCTTGTTTGCACAGTTTGCGCAGTCCACATCAATCTTGTACGTCTTCTTCATCTTGGGGCCATCCTTTCCTTTTGATTAGTTCTCATGGTATTTCATATGAACAATTATTCATATGTTTGAGTCTATTATAACTCGGATTCTGGGGTTGTCAAGTGTTTTTTTAGATAAACAGGATGTGGCTAAAACGGATGTCGCTAAAACGGATGTCGCTAAAACGGATGTCGCTAAAACGGACGAGAAGATTGCAGGGCCGCCGGAACGCTCCGAATCGCTCGTCTACAAGTACTAGGGTCTCAGAAGGTCTGCGCATCTGCCGCCGGCAACTCGAAAAATGTGCCGGATGCACATTTTTCTCAGACAGAGCCGGCTAAAAATCCTGCCGGAAGGCAGGATTTTTACAGATGCTCCGACCTTCTGAGACCCAAGTGCTTGTAAAGACTCGCTATAGTCGCGTTCCGGCGGCCCTGCAATCTTCTCTGACAGTGGTTGGGCGAATGGTAATCTGCGGCTAAGATCGCTGATAGGCCCTGGAGATCCTTTATTGCATTGGAAAGATGGGCGTCAGTCTCCGGAGACTCTTTATTGCATTGGGAAGATGGGCGTCAGTCCCTGGAGACTCTTTATTGCATTGGAAAGATGAGCGTCAGTCCCCGGAAACTCTTTATTGCATTGGAAAGATGAGCGTCAGTCCCTGGAGACTCTTTATTGCATTGGAAAGATGGGCGTCAGTCCCTGGACCTCTTTATTGCATTGGAAAGATGGATGTCAGTCCCTGGCCGCTCTGTACCATCAGCAAAAGTCTCTGGCCTGCAAGAAGGAGGGCAAGTATGATTGCTGCCTGCAGCAATCGGCGCACGATCCAGTAGAGTTCGTATTTTCCAAGGATCGCCCGGAGGATCCAGATGCCGGCGCTTCTGCCTTTTTTTGTGTTGCAGCGACGGCAGGCGGGGGCGAGGTTGCGGATGTCGTTTACGTCGTCGATGCCGAGCAGCCGCAGCCAGAAACCGTTCCCTGTCTTTGCCCGGTAGACGGGATAGATGTGGTCGATCATCAGCTTGCGGTCGGACAGACGGCGGTGGCAGTACCGGCAGCGGTAGCCGCCGAAGGGTCGCGGATAGTGGCGCAGGAAGGCCTGCCGGTAGCTGTCGCTGCGGCCGCGGTTTTCCGGGTAGGTGCGCACCAGCTCGTAGTGGCGCCGCCTGCAGATCCGGCGCACTTTTCGCAGCTGCTGCTCCTCGGCCTGCACGCGGTACATGTTTTTTCCGGTCCGCCGGACGGACAGGAACCGCCGGAACGCCCGGTACGGGTCCTTGCGCGAGCGGCTCGTCGTAAGTATCTCTATGTACATGGCACGTTAAAGGCTGCTGTCCAGAAGAATCGTGAACGGGCCGTCATTGCACAGGCGGACCTTCATCTTTGCGCCGAACACGCCCGTCTCCACGGTCGGAATCTCCCTCCGGCACGCGGCGATGATATACTCATAAAGCGCTTCCGCCTTTTCCGGGGAACCGGCCTCCGTGAAGGACGGGCGATTGCCGTGCCGGCAGTCTGCGTACAGGGTGAACTGTGACACGAGCAGCAGCGCGCCGCCGACATCGCGCAGGGACAGGTTCGTCTTGCCGTTCTCATCCGAAAAAATGCGCAGCCCGAGCATCTTCCTCACAAGCTTGTCGGCTGTCGCCTCCGTATCCTCCTGTCCGACGCCGATCAGCACCAGATAGCCCTGGCCGATCTGCCCGACACAGCTTCCCTCCACCTCGACGGAGGCCTCCGTCACTCTCTGTATGACAAATTTCATCTCTCTCATCCTTTCCGGCTGTCTTCAAAGCAGCTCAAAACGCATCATTGTCCGCGGCCGGCCGGGCCGTGAACAGAATCCAATCCCGTTTCTTGACGCGCCGCCGCTTATGTGCTATCTTCGTAGAAGAATTTTACCGTTCATGCAGTATGCACGAAAGTCCTGAATGTTACAAGGGGGTTCCTATGAAATTACAGCGATTACTGAGTCTGACGCGCAAGGCCGTCGACGAATTTCAGATGATACAGCCTGGAGACCGGATCGCCGTCGGCATCTCCGGCGGCAAGGACAGCCTCGCGCTGCTCTATGCGCTCGCCAGCCTACGCCATTTTTATCCGCATCCGTTCACGATCGAGGCCATCACGGTCAGTCTCGGCTACGAGGGCTTCGATCTCTCACCGGTCCGCGCGCTCACAGAAAAGCTCGATGTCCCGTACACCGTGGTCGAGACGCAGATCGGAAAAATCATTTTCGAGGACCGCAGGGAGGGCAATCCCTGCTCGCTCTGCGCCAAAATGAGAAAAGGGGCTTTCAACAAAAAAGCCCTCGAGCTCGGCTGCAACAAAATCGCCTATGCGCACCACAAAAATGACGTCGTCGAGACGCTCCTGATGTCCCTCTTCCTCGAAGGGCGCATCCACACCTTCTCCCCGGTCACACACCTCGACCGGATGAATCTGACCCTGATCCGGCCGCTGCTCTTCGTCGAGGAGCCCGAGATCAAGGGCTTCATCAACAAATACCAGATCACGACCGTGAAGAACCCCTGCCCGGCCGACGGCTACACCCAGCGCGAGTACACAAAGGAGCTGCTCGCAGGGCTGACCCGCGACCACCCCGGCTCGCTCGAGCGCATCTTCACCGCGATCCTGAACAGTGATCTCCCGGCGTGGCGGGACCGCATCCCGACCGTGCGCGGTAATCACGCGGTGTGATTCCGCAGCTTCCGCAGCAATTCCTCAAAATACTCCGGCAGCGGCGCGTCGAACTCCAGGTAGGCCCCGGTAGACGGATGGCGAAAGCCGATCGTCATCGCGTGCAGCGTCTGTCCCTGCAGGCCCGGAAACGGGCAGCGGGACGGGCCGTAGACCTGATCGCCCACCAGCGGGTGTCCGATGCTCTTCATGTGGACGCGGATCTGGTGCGTCCTCCCCGTCTCCAGCTGACATTCCACATACGTATACCCATCAAACTGCTCCAGGATATGATAGTGCGTCACGGCATCCTTGCCGTTGGGCACGTTGGCCGCCATCTGCTTGCGGTTCTGCGGGTGCCGTCCGATCGCCGCGTGCACTGTCCCGTCCGCAGAGAGCCTCCCGTGCACGAGCGCACGGTATTTGCGCGTGATCGAGTGCTCCTTGAGCTGCCCGGCGATGCACTGGTGCGCCCGGTCGTTCTTGCACACGATCAGCGAGCCCGTCGTGTCGCGGTCGATCCGGTGCACAATCCCGGGCCGCAGCACCCCGTTGATGCCGGAGAGCGAATCCCCGCAGTGGTACAGCACCGCGTTCACCAGCGTGCCGCTGTAGTGCCCTGCCGCCGGATGCACGACCATCCCCTTCGGCTTGTTCACAATCAACAGATCCTGATCCTCATAGAGAATCTCCAGAGGAATCGGCTCCGGGCGAATCGAGAGCACCGTCGGCTCCGGGCGCATGAGAAAGACCTTGTCCCCACCTGCCACCCGGTAGCTGGACTTGACGCCCGCGCCGTTCACGAGCACCGCTCCCTCCTTGATCATCCGCTGCACGTAAGAGCGCGTCAGCTCCGGAAACCGGTCTGAGAGATACCGGTCGATCCGCATCTCCTCCTCCGTCTCCTCCACCGTCCACTCAAAGAAGCGCGGCCCCGCCTGTCTGCCCGGGTCTTCCGCCGTCTCCTCCGCATCCTCCGGCTCCCAGCCGTCCTCGAGCTCCGGTATCTCCTTCAAAGGCCGTTCAAATTCCATGCAATTCTCTCCCATATTTCCCTACAACCAAACCGTGAACCATGCAAACTGCAACTCTGCCTGTGCCGCAGGAGATCCGCCGCTATGCATTTCTATTCCTTCCGCGGATCGAGACATGCAAAGCTGTCATTCCGGTACACGGTAAAAATCAGGAGAATCAGCAGCGCGGCCCCGACGACCACGTAGCAGTCCGCCACGTTGAAGACCGGAAAATCGATCAGCGAGACGTACAGAAAGTCGACGACATAGCGGCACGCCAGCCGGTCAATCATATTCCCGACGGCCCCCGCCCCGATCAGCACCATGCAAAACCGGATCCCGTGAAAATGTCTTTCCCCGGGCAGAAACAGATACACATAGACCGCCGCCGCGAGCATCGCCAGCGCGATCATGATAAACACCCACTGCCGGTTCTCAAACATCCCGAACGCCGCCCCGCGGTTCTCCAGATAGAACAGCTCAAACACGCCCGGAATGACGGAGATACCTGCCCTTCCCTTCAAACACCGCACCGCAAAATATTTCGTGATCTGATCAAGCGCAGTCAGCAGCACAAGACTGACCGCCCCAGCCGGATACCTTCCTCTGTCTCTACGCTTTCCCGCCATCCTCTATCCTCTCTATCCGTCCAAATGCACACTTTCCCCGGCGGATCGCTGCGTCAGGCATTCCGCTGGTCTGCCTTCATCGTCGGATTGCCTCGCGCCTCTCCTTCCCCGGCAAATCGCTGCGTCAACCATGCCGTTAGTCCGCCTTCATCGTCCGAACTGCCTCGCGCATTTCCTTCTCCGTCACATCCTCCGCGATAAACGCCTTGCCGAGCTTCTTCAGCAGGATGAAGCGGATCTTCCCGCCGTCCATCTTCTTGTCGTGCCGTGTCGCCTCGACGATCGCATCCTCCGTGATCCCGTCAAAGGAGATCGGGAGCCCGAAGCCGACGTTCATATCCCGGATCTCGTAGAACTCGTCCTCGTCCAGATAGCCTCTCTGCCACGAAATGTACGCGGCCGCCACGGTTCCGAGCGCCACGCAGGCGCCGTGCGTCAGCTCGAAATGCTTCAGCTTCTCGATCGCATGGCCGACCGTATGGCCGAAGTTCAGCAGCGCGCGGTCGCCCTTCTCCGTCGGATCCTTCTCCACGATGTACTTTTTCAACTGGCAGCACTTGCTGACCATGTAAGCCATCGTCTCTGCATCGCGCTCCTCGATCTCCTCCATGTGCTCGATCGCCCACTCGTAGAACTCCGCGTCGAAGCTCAGCCCGTACTTCAAAAGCTCGCCCATCCCGCTGGCAAACTGCTCCTCGGGCAGCGTCCGCAGCACCGGTATGCTGATGTACACGAGCGACGGCTGGTGGAACGCGCCGACCATATTTTTATACTGGTCAAAATCCACGCCCGTCTTCCCGCCGACGCTGCTGTCAATCTGCGCGAGCAGCGTGGTCGGCACCTGGATAAAGCGGATACCGCGCAGGTACGTCGCCGCGGCATATCCGGTCAGATCCCCGACCACCCCGCCGCCGAGCGCGAGCAGAAAATCCTTCCGGTCAAAGCCCGCGCGGATCAGCACCTCGTAGAGCTCCTGCACGTTCGCGAGCGTCTTGCTCTCCTCGCCCGCCGGAAACACAAACGTCTCCACCTGTGCCGCGCAGCCTGCAACCTCCTGCTTTACAGCCTCCAGATACCGCCCGGCCACGTTCGAATCCGACACAATGCAGACTCTGCGCCCCTCGCAGCCAAGCTTCGCCAGCTCCCCCGCCAGCGCTCCAAACGAGTCCTGCAGACAGATATCATAGCCTGCATCTCCTGCTGTCTTTACGTGAATGCGTCTCTCCGCCGATCCCTTTCCCATATCGTCCTCCCTTTCCAGGCAGCTGCGTGCTGCTCTGTTCCATTCTTTTGTCCGACACTCACACATCAGGAACCTACACAAGTCCGATGTGCTAACTATATTTCTCCACCTTCACCATGCGGCGTCCCTTTTTGGTCTGTCCGACCTCCCCGCCGTAGCGGAACTTTCCCTCACCGCGCACGGAGACGAGGTCGCCCTCCTTCAGACTGTACGCGTTCGTCGTGATCAGCTTCCCGTTCACGAACACCTTCCCTGACTCGATCAGCGACAGCAGACTGCTGCGCGACGACCCGAAGGCGATCGCCATCACCGAGTCGAGCCTGACCGACGCGACGCTGCCCGCAAGCTCCTTCGTCCGCGGCGTGTACACAAAATCCTGCAGATCGCAGACGGCGCAGTGCACCTGTGTGTGCCGGATCTGCGTCAGGTCCTCCGCGATCACACCCGCCAGCCGCTCCTGGCAGAACAGGTAAAACACCTCGCCGCACAGCGCGATATCACCCAGCTTGCACCGCTCGATTCCCAGATGCATCAGCGCCCCCAGGATATCCCTGTGCGTCAGAGCTTCCGCGAACTTCGCGTTCACCGGCCGGATCTGCACACAGGCGATCGGGCAGCCCAGCCTCCCGGCGCGCGCGCACGCCGACTCCTCCTGTGCATCAGACTCCATAAGATAAGAAAGAGCATCAGGCACAAAAGCTGCGATCTGACGCTCGGCTCCCTCATACCCGCCGAAAGTCTCCGTCTTCACCCACGAGAGCTTTCGGGCGGTCTGATGCAGAATATTCTGTTCATTCAGATTCAGAAAATCCGTAAAGGTCACGCAACACTTGAGGTCCGCGACCCTTGCGAGCTCCGAAATCCGCTTCGCCAGTAATTCCTCTTCCTTGTTCATGCATCCTTCCTCATCAGAACCGGTTCTCAAAGCTCGGCACGCCGATCGCGCCGCTCAAAACCTCCTGAAAATCACCGGAGATATCGACACTCATCGGGGTAATGATAAAGATGTAGTTGCTGATCTTCTGCAGCTTGCCGTCCAGCGCATAGCACGAGCCGCAGGAGAAGTCAATGATACGCTGCGCCAGATCCAGGTCGATCCCTTCCATGTTCAGCACTACCGTACAGTTCTCCCGCAGAGTCTCCGTGATCTCGTGCGTGTCCTCCATGCTGCGCGGCTTGATCACGCAGACCTCCATGCCGTTGCCGCGGCGCGGGCGCATCGGCGCAATCTTCGAGGAATTGTTCGTCTTGACGACCTTCGGCCTCGCCGCCTGCGCCGGGCGCTCCTGGCGCACCATCTGCGCCTCCTGGCGCTCCTCCGCCTCGTCATCTTCCTCATATTTACTCAAAATCCGCTTCTTCGGACGCTCTTCCTCGTACTCCTCGTCATACTCCTCATCCAGATAGCCCTCGCCGTCCAGATCCTCATCGTCATTCAGCTTCATTGCATTCAAAAATCTGTCCAAAACACCCATTCTGTTGTCTCCCATCTGCCTTTATATCTGACCGTATGACCGCGCGCCGAAAATTCCTGTCCCGACCCGCACCATCGTAGCCCCTTCCTCGATCGCCACCTCGTAATCACCGGTCATACCCATGCTGAGATTACACATATTCACATTATCAATGTTTTTCGCTTTTATGTCAACATACAAATTTCTTAATTTGCGGAAGAAAATTCTGTTATCTTCGGCATTTTCTGTAAATGGCGCGATCGTCATCAGTCCTTCGACACGAATGTTTGGAAAACGACAGATTTCGCGGACAAACGCTTCCGTCTCCTCCGGCCTGACGCCAAATTTGGACTCCTCCCCCGCCACGTTCACCTCGACCAGAACCGGCATCACGATCCCGCGCTTCCCGGCCTCCTCGCTGATCGCCTCCGCCAGCCGCACGGACTCCACCGAGTGGATCATGCAGACCTTGTCGATCACGTATTTAATCTTGTTGCGCTGCAGATGCCCGATCATGTGCCACCGGATGTCGGACGGCAGCTGCGGATACTTTTCCTTGATCTCCTGCGGCTTGTTCTCCCCGAAATCCCGGCTCCCCGCCTCATACGCCTCCGTCAGCAGCTCCACCGGCTTCGTCTTGCTGACCGCGATCAACCGCACCTGCGCCCTCTCGCGCCCCGCGCGCTCACAAGCCGCCTGAATCCGCCTCTCCACCTCTGCCAGATTCTCTCTCACCATCCGTCATATCCTCCTATTCTAGTACACGATCTCGTCCTCCGTCACCTCATCCGCGTTCAGCACGATGTAGTCGTATGCCGCAAGCCCATACACATTGTTGCTCTCAACGATGCAATACTCCTCATTCTCATCAATCATCGTGATCTCCCGGAACACCGCATACCCTTTATTAATATTGTAAACCCCGTACAACGTCTTCACATCCTTCTCCTGGATCTGGATCCGCTTCGCCGAGTCCTCCAGCTGGATATAATCGCCCTCATTCAGCAGCTGCCGATCCACCAGGTACTCCTTCTTCTCCGAGTCATACTGGTACACATTCGCGGTCTGATACCGCACCTTCGACGCGCCGTCCTCCGTGAAGTGCTCGACCTTCAGCGTGATCTCCGACTCCGTCCCATCATTCTTCAGCACATACTCCTCCGGGATCGCGTAAAACTCCCTCTGGACAATCGCAGACTCCGGGATCTTCAGTCCGGTCTTCTTCTTCATGACCAGCTCGATCTCGAGGTAGCGATCCGTCGCGTAGCGCACCAGAGAATTGCTCAACGACAGCTTTCCAAAGCAGCCATTCGCATTCTGTACAATCTCAAAAGGAGCCGTGAACGTCACATTATCTTTCAGGAAGCGGAACTGGAGGCTCTCGACGCCGACCAGCTCGGTCTGAAGCTTCTCGTCCATCGGGAAATACAGCGCCCAGTTCTCGCTCACGAGCAGCTTGAACACCGGGTTGCCCGCCGTCACCGACGCGTTCTGGCGCAGGCTGTTCACATGGTAGCTGCTCTCGTCGAACATCTCAGCGGTCAGCTGCTCCTCCGTGACCGTCTCATAGCCGTCCGTGTTGTACACCACGAACCCTGCCTGCGGAGCAACGCACTGGTTGCGGACCGAGACCGGCGCATCCGCCGTATCCTGCAGGATCTCCGCGATCGACGTCTGCACATTCGACCGAAGGTCGTACGTCGTCTGAAACGCATTCTCCGAGAAATTGATCGTAAAGCTCGAGAGCAGATTGCCCAGCCGCTTTGCCTCCTCGGTGCTCAACGAAAACGCCTCGTAGACCGGCGCCTGCGCCGCACCGGACTCATTGACCGCACAGACCGCGCTGCCCGCGGAGGTCTTTGCGCCCTCCCGCACGTAATAGCGCACACTGCCCGACTGGGTCGCGTTGACCACCGTCTCCTCGCGCAGCGACAGCGCGTGAAACCGGTAATTCCCCGTGATGGAGCCGCGCGTCACCTCGTACGACGTCACATGGCGCTCCGTCAGGTACATGAACAGACAGATCAGCATGTACAAAAACACGATAAAGAACAGCAGCGTGCCGATATTGAAAAAGGAATATCTTCTGTACTTTGTTATTTTGCTGTTTTTCTTCCAATTAAGCAACCGAAACCCTCCAGAATAAAAATAAGCCTGTTGTCTATTTTACCATGATCGCAGGCAGGTTACAACCATCGTATAAAAAAAAGCGGAACGGATATACTATTCACAGATGCCATGCGAAGGCGGCTGCGCCATTCAAAAATGGCTGAATTTTTATCACGCAGGAAGGAGGGATTTTATGAGCAAGGGACTTGACTATACCGCACTCACCCTGGTCATCATCGGAGCAATCAACTGGGGGCTGATCGGCTTTTTCCGTCTTGATCTCGTCAATATGCTGTTCGGAAATATGACCTGGATCTCCAGAATCATCTACGCCCTGGTCGGCCTGTCCGGCCTGTACCTGCTGAGCCTGTACGGAAGAGTCACAGAGCTCGGCGGGGAGCGCCAGTAACCGCCCGCATGAAGACGCCGTAACATGCAGCGAAGCTACAAGCACTGGCAGTTACCCGATTGAACGTACACCAGTACTTGTAGCTTCTAACAGTTTTGCAATGCGCTCGTTCCTATGTATTCCTTATAATTCCGCAATAATGGTTTCCTTCAGATCCTCCGCGATCTCGGAAGCATCCAGGGAAATGCTGATCACGAAGGTCACGCCAAACTTTTTGCTGATCGCATCCAGTCTGCGCAGCACATCGTTCGCAGTCGACGCGTCCGTGAGCGAGATCTTCAGGAAGCTGTCCAAATACATCTGCTCAAGGTCATGGTCCTGAGAAAGCACTCCGTAGATGAATCCGATAAACTCACCGCTGGACTCCAGATCAAATCCGGAAACATCGATCAGACGGATCTTGTTGTTGAGCTCAAACATGTGCTTCGTGCTCTTGTCAAGATAGACGATGCTGCCGTGTGCTTCCTTGATCTCACTGTTTACCTTGTCCAGTAAAATTTTTGTCTTGCCCTTTCCCTTCGCGCCTACGATTAACTGTATCATGGTAATCTCCTCCTTTAGTAGCGGATAAAATATTCATGCTGTCATTATAGACTATTTATACATAAATTACAACACCCAAATCTATTTAATCGTCTATTTCACTTATTTGCATAACAATTCAGCCATGCAAAAAAAATGGGAAGACAGACCGTGCAAGCTTGCTTGCTAAGGGCTGTATTACCATTTTTGAATGGGCGGAATGCCCATTCAGCCACAGACAGGAGCCGCAAAGCGGCGGATAGCTTGCGCAGCAAGCGGGTCTGCGGCTTGCATGGCGTCCTGGCTGGCCACTCAGTCCTCAATCAGAGCCAGCAGCGCGTTCATCTCCTGGTAGAGCGTGTCCTTGGACTCCGCGTGCAGGATCACCGACAAATACGGATTGCCGTACTTGTCCTTGGAGAGCAGCGACAGACAGGCTCCCGCGTCGTCCGTCGTACCGGTCTTGCCGCCGTAGACGGTCACGTGATCCGGCGCCTGCGCATCGTTTGTGAAATAGTGGTTCGTCGACTCCCAGGTCACAGCCACATCCGATCCGTCCGCGCGCTTGTACTCCGCGTAATAGTTCTTCCTGCTGATGATGTCCTGAAAAATATCGTACTCCAGCGCCGCCTGATAGATCAGGTAGATGTCATAGATCGAGGTATAGTGATCCTCGGCCGTCAGGCCGTGCGGATTCATAAAGTGGGAGTCCGTAGCGCCAAGCGCTGCCGCCTCCTGGTTCATCATCGCGACAAACTGGTCGACAGATCCCCCGACATGCTCGGCGATCATCATCGCGGCGTCATTTCCGGAGGCCACCATCAGCCCGTAGAGCAACTGCCGCAGAGAAAGCACATCCCCCACCTTGATGTCGCAGACGGAGGAGCCGTACTCGATATCCTTCGCCGTCTCCGTCACCGTCACCAGATCGTCCAGATTTCCGTATTTCAGCGTCACCAGCGCGGTCATCACCTTCGTGATACTCGCAGGGGAGCGCCTCGTAAAAATATCCTTCGCGTAGACGGTCTGCTCTCCGTTCATGTCGAACAATCCCGCCGAGTACGCGTTCAGCGTCAGCGCCACGCTGTTCGTATCCCCGTCCGCCACACACAGCCCCGAGGCGAACGGCTCGGCCACGTTCCCGGTCAGAAAGCTGCTGCCGGCGCCAAATGTCGTGTCGGCCCTGTCGTACGGGTAAAACAGCTCATAGTCGTGGGAGCGCACCACAAAATAGTAGACCAGAAAAATCATCAGCGCCGTGGCACACAAAAGGAGCAGCATCGCCAGCAACAGCTTTTGCTGCTTTTTCTTCTCAAGCTCCTCCTTCTCGCGGATGCGCGCCCATTCGCGCGCCGTGTACCCGTCGGGCTGTTCTGCATTATTTGTACATCTCACGCCACTCTAAGTCTCCTCTTTCCAGTGATTTCAGCAGTATCTCAGCCGAAGCAATGTTCGTCGCGAGCGGCACGTTGTGGATGTCGCAGAGGCGGAGCGCCTTGTTGATATCCGGCTCGTTGTGCTGTGTGGTCAGCGGATCGCGGAAAAAGATAACCAGGTCGATCTGATTCTGCTCGATCATCGCGCCGAGCTGCTCCTCCCCGCCGATATGGCCGGCGAGAAACTTGTGGACGGTCAGGTTCGTCGCCTCCTCGATCAGTCTCCCGGTCGTCCCGGTCGCATACAGCTCATGCCGCACCAAAATGCTCCGATACGCGATACAAAGATTCTGCATCAGCTTTTTCTTTGAATCATGTGCAATAAACGCTACATTCATTCCTCAATACCTCCCTCATCAGACTGTGTAGGTTGTCAGTATTTTTTCGTCTGCAGTCCCACGTTCAGCACCAGGCCGATCCCGATGCAGAAGCTGACCAGAGACGTCAGCCCGTAGCTCACGAACGGAAGCGTGATGCCCGTGTTCGGCATCAGCCCGGTCGTGACGGACACATTTACAAAGGTCTGAAAGAACACCAGCGCGGCCATGCCGCAGCAGATCAGTGTCCCCGACAGCACTTTGGCCCTCCTTCCAATCAAAAGGCACTCCAGCGCGATCAAAAACTCCAGCAGGACGATGATGCAGCAGCCCAGAAAGCCGAGCTCCTCCCCCGCCACCGCAAAGATAAAATCAGTCTGCGGCTCCGGGATAAAGTTGCCGTTTTTGACCGAGATGACCTCGTCGTTGTCGAGCCCCTTGCCGTAGAGCTGCCCGGAACCGATCGCCTTGATCGAATTCTGCTGCTGAAACGCCTCCTGCGGGTACTCCTCCGGGCGCAGCCACGCGTAGACGCGCTTCAGCTGATAGTTGTTGATCAGCTTCTGGTCGGGCTGCATCAGGACGCTCATCACGATGACCGCGAGCGGGATGCAGACGATCAGGATCCCTCCCACAATCTTGTAGCTTAAGCCCGCCATGAAGATCAGCACACAGAACACGAGCGCCGTGACGATCGTCGTCGACAGATCCGGCTCCTTGAGGATCAGGAACAGCTGCACGCCGATGAGCGCCACAGACATCAGAATCGTCCGGAATTTGCTGATCTCATCCTCGTGCTGCTCGAAAAACTTCGCAAAAAACAGGATCAGCATGATTTTTACGATATCGGACGGCTGAAACTGAAAGCCGACGTTCAGCCAGCGCTGCGCCCCGTTGCGCGAGACGCCGACCAGCAGCACCGCGGCCAGCAGTCCGGTGCCTCCCAGGTAGATCAGCCAGTAAAAATTCAGCAGCCAGGTGTAGTCGAATAGGGAGACCACCACCATCACCGCCACGCCGAGCAAGAGCCCGTAGAACTGCTTTCTCTGAAAATCATCGTTTGCGCTGCCGATAATCAAAATGCCAAGCACCGCCAGAGCCACCACCCAGAGGATCAGCCGAAAGCGGTAATCACTTAATCTGTATTGTCTTAACATCCTGCACTCCTTGCTTTATCCTGCGAACAATGTCCATCCGTATCTCCAACCCGTCTCCCCCGAGATTCATGTACTTTGCGAGCACCGCCATGAGCTCCTTCTGCATCTGCTGTAATTCACCCTGCCCGCAGCCGAGCCGGTCTGATGCGACGGTGAGCTTCGCGCGCACCCGCGCAACCTCTCCTGATCCGCCGTGAGAACGATGTCCGCAGCTGTCCATGTTCCGCCCTCCCGCTATCTCACGAAAAGAGCCCGGACGCGCTGCAGAAACGAGCTGCCCGCCTGAAGCTCGAGCAAGGGCACGGTCTCCCCGGTGAGCCTGCGCGCGATGTTCATATACGCCTGCCCCACCTGTGTATCGCTGCCGATCACCGACTCCCCGTGGTTCGCCGCAATCACGACGCTCTCCTCGTCCGGAATCGCCCCGAGCAGGTTGACCGCGAGGATATCCAGGACGTCCTCAGTCGACATCATCTCCCCGCGCTTCACCATGTCCACGCGGATCCGGTTCAGCACGAGATCGATCTGTCTGATCCCGTCCGCCTCGAGCAGACCGATGATCCGGTCCGCGTCACGGATCGCCGACACCTCCGGCGTCGTCACCACCACCGCCCGGTCCGCCGCCGCGATCGCGTTGCGGAAGCCCTGCTCAATGCCGGCCGGGCAGTCCAGAATAATGTAGTCAAAGATCGGCTTCAGCCCGTCGACCAACTTGATCATCTGCTCCGGGCTCACCGCGCTCTTGTCCCGCGTCTGCGCGGACGGCAGCAGGTACAGGTTCGAATAGTGCTTGTCCTTGATCAGCGCCTGCTTGATCCGGCAGTTCCCCTCGATGACATCGACCAGATTGTAGATAATCCGGTTCTCAAGCCCCATCACGACATCCAGATTCCGAAGACCGATATCCGTGTCGACCAACACCACCTTTTTATTCATCCGCGCCAGCCCGGCGCCGATGTTCGCGGTCGAGGTCGTCTTCCCGACCCCTCCCTTTCCGGATGTTACCACAATTACGCTACTCATACTCCTACCTCCGATTTCCGATAATCTCCCCGCGGCGCACATGCGCCTCTGCCGTATCTCATACCTCCCGAATCCGGCATCACGTCAGATATTCACAGAGATTCTCACTCGTGATCGGCTTGATCTGAAGGTGGTCCTCCTTGATGTATACAATCTTTGGATCAAGTGGGTAGTCCCCGCTGTCCTTCTTTTTTACGATCGCGCTGCGCGCGATCTTGTCCGCGATGCGCACCTGCATCGGCTTCATCGTCAGCGCCGCCGCAAAGCAGCTGCGGTCGCCTCCCGCCCCTGCGTACAGATTGCCCATGCAGCAGCCGAGCACCACGATGTTGCCCTTCGAGACAACCTGGGCGCCCGGATTGACGTCCCCGATGATGACGACGCTCGTCTCCGTCTCGAGCACCTGCCCGGAGCGCAGTGTCCCGCGGTAAAAGTGCCCGTCCTCCTCCTTTTTCTTCTCCAGCGCGCTCTCGACCGCCCTGCGATAGAGCTCCTCGGACTGCTTTTCCTCGTCCACAATGCAGACAACCTGTATCTTTGAATTTCGCACAATCTCGTCTATCAGCAGATCCTCCTGCTCCTTTGTAAGCTTCCGTCCCCGGAAGGTCAGCGCCAGCTTCGCATTCTTGAAGAACCCGGCGGACGCCGCAAACTTTTCTCCCACCGCCTGGAGCAGCTCCTCAAACGGCAGGTCCGGATCGAGACTCAGAATCAATCCGTAAGGATTGCTCTTCAGAATCACTGCATTTCGGCCCATCGTACCTTCCTCCATCAATCCGTAAACGCTGTGGCCGGAGTCGTTGAAGTATCATAGCTTCCATATGCCTTGGAGGCATGTCCTGTGATCAGCTCACTCTCATCCTTCAGCTTGAAATACCAGGAAATAACATCCCGCGCGGCGAGCGCCGCGTTCGCCGACGTATATCCGTTCGTGATACGCACCGCCAGCGCGATCTGGGGATTGTCGTACGGCGCATATCCGATAAACAGACCGTGGTTGGGCTTGTCCTTCGTCTGCTGTGCCGTACCGGTCTTACCGGCCACCGCCATGCCGTTCGCCCCGTTAAACTCCGGCGCATATGTCGCGTTGAACACCGTGTGCTTCTGTACCACGCCGCGCATGCCGGCATGGATCGCGTCCCAGAGCTCCTGCGGGAGCTCCAGCGTGCTGTGCACATCCGCCTGATTCTCCTCGAGCACACCGCCCGCCGAGTCTGTGATCGCCTTGACCAGCGTCAGGTCATAGCACGTGCCGCTGTTCGCGATCGTGCTGACATAGCGCGCCAGCCCTGCTGTCGTGTACAGATGCTTGGACTGTCCCATCGAGGAACGCGCCGCATCCTCCTGCGAGACATTCGGCATCGTCTCCGGCACCTCGAGCCCGGACTTCGCATCCAAACCGTACATCGACGCATACTTGGTCAGCTGAGCGATTCCGTCCGCGTCGACGTACTCGCCGCTCGTCGTGCTCAGCCGGTAGCCGACCATATTGAAGAAATAGTTGCACGAGTCGCTGATCGCCGTCTGCAGCGTCTCCACTCCGTGCCCCCAGGTGTTCCAGCACTTGATCGGCTGCACGTCAAACGGCGGCAGCTCGAACTTACCGGTACAGTTGATGCCCTCCCCCAGGTTCACGACGCCCTCCATGTAGCCTGCCGTCGCCGTCACGACTTTGAATGTCGAGCCAGGCGCAATCGCCTCCTGCGTCGCACGGCTGTAGAACGGGGACGACTTGTCCATATTCAGCTTGATAAAGTAATCAGAGTCCATCTCATTCGCGAGGCGGTTGTTGTCGTACCCCGGATACGTCACACACGCAAGTGTCTCGCCCGTATTCGGGTCTGTCAGCACCAGCGACCCGGAGCACGGGGACAGTGCCAGCTGGCACGGGCGGATCTCGAGATTCCAGATCTTGTCATAGATAAAGCTGTAGCCGCTCAGGGAGCCGTCCGTGAGCCTCTGGTACGCGTCCGTGTCCATCTCCAGCACGCCCTGGTCAAACAGGAGCAGGCAGATCTCCGCCTCATTGATACGGTCCTCCTTCAGCAGATACCGGTACACCTGCTTACAGAAATTGTCGTCCTCATACAGATAGTCGGCAATGTAGTCCGCCAGAGCCGCAAACATCTCCTGCGTATCCATATACTCAGTATCACTCGCGATCTTCGTAATGTCAAGCCAGTTCTTCTGGATCGCGTACGTCAAAAACTCCTTGAGGCTGATCGTCTCCTCCTCCGTCCACTGCCGGTAGACCGGGTCCGTCGTGTCGACCGCGTCCTGATTCAGAATCCCGGTGTCCCTCATCAGCATGTCATTTACGATGTAGGACTCGTACGCCTGGTACTCCTCCTCAAGCTCAGCGTAGACGGTCGGATTGTCCGAGAGCAGTTCACTCTTGATCGTCGCGAAAATCTCCGACGCCTTCACGAGGAATGCGTTGTAGACCTCCCTCTCATTGTCCGTCGCATCCTTCGCCTTCAGATGACCCACGTCCAGCACGTTGTTCTCGAACAGCGCGTAGTACACATCGTAGACCGGGATCAGCAGCT
Source organism: Oscillospiraceae bacterium (assembly GCA_021771715.1). Classification (GTDB taxonomy): domain Bacteria; phylum Bacillota; class Clostridia; order Lachnospirales; family Lachnospiraceae; genus Choladousia. The sequence continues at coordinate 134,823 of JAETOO010000005.1, read as the reverse complement.
GGTCGGCGGACTCGACGAGGTCCGCGTTAAACTCCTCCAGATCCACCAGCTTCTCACAGATAATGCCCGCGATGTACTGCTCCAGGATCTGGTAGGCCGCCCTCTGCAGATCCATGTCGATCGTCAAAATAACATCGTTTCCGGCCTGCGGCTCCACGCGGGACTCCACCTCCAGCGTCCGCCCCAGACTGTCGACGTAGAGCGTCTCGGAGCCCTTGTCGCCCTGCAGCGTCGTCTCCAGCACGCTCTCCAGGCCGGTCTTTCCGACAATATCATTCGCGTCGTACGTCTCATCCTCCTCCTTGAGCCGCTCAAGCTCCTCCGAGGAGATCTTTCCGGTATACCCGATCAGCGGCGCCAGATACTCCGCATCCGCATAGACTCTGCGGTACTCCTCCGAGATCTCGATTCCCGGGAAGTCCGCCGCGTTCTCCATGATCTTCGCCACCGTCTCCTCGCTCACACCCTCCGCGATCGTCACGCTCTGGTAGCGCTGGAAGCTGTGCGCCGCGACCGCCGCCCGGAAGGACACGAGCTGCAGCAGCTCCCGGTCCGTGTAGCTCTCCGGCAGACCGTACTCCTCGCGCTCCTCGGCCGTGATCTTCGGATCCAGAAGCCCGTAATGCTTCGCATCGCACAGCATGTCCATCAGATCATCCGCCGTGATATTCAGCTCATCCGCGTCCAGATCCTCGATGTACGTCTCTCCGAACAGATCCGCCTTGAACCGGTTCAGCGTGAACCCGGACACATTGTAAACCCAGGAGCCGTCCTCCGCCTGCTCGATCTCAAAATCGTCGACGACGGAATCCCCCTGCCCCTCGATCATCTTGATCACATGGTACAGCACACTGTTCATCGAGAGATTGCTCTCGTGCAGCGTCTGGTCGCTCCCCGTAGTGTCCTCGTAGGTCACACAGTACGACAATTCATTGTACGCGATTGGCTTCCCGTTCCGGTCAAAAATGCTGCCGCGGGAGCTTTTCAGGGTGCGCTCCTTGCGAATCATCAGCTTGAAATTCTCCTGATACGACTCGCCCTTTACGACCTGCAGATAAAACAGGCGCCAGATCATGGCCACCGCCATCAGAACGATCACAAGACCCAGGATGATGGTCCTTGCATTCACCATTTTGGACACCCGTTTTCCGATATCATGAAACAAAGCTGTCGACACCCCCTTTATCTGTCATGCACAGCCACTTGTTGATCGCATACAGAAGACGATAGACTACGATCGTCACCATCAGCGTGTAGAATACCTCCGGCAGGATCACCCGCCCCAGATAGTAGAAAAAGTGGATCCGACCGCGCATCAGAAACATAAAGCCGTACTGCACGATCCCGTACACCAGATCGGAGATCGAGATCAGAAACAGCGGCGTCTTGATGTCATCGTCATAGAAAATGCGATAAAAGTAGCCGCTGAAGTAGCCGACCCACAGGTAAATCAATGCGTTGAAGCCGATGATGCTGTTGAAAAAAATATCTGTCAGAAGACCGCAGAAGAAGCCCGTGAGCATGCCGTCCCTGCGGCCGCGCATCAGGCCGAAGGAGACAATCAGGATGATCAGCAGATTGGGCTTTATGGAAGCGATCGAGATCATCTGGCAGACCGTAGACTGCAGAATAATCCCCACCAGGATCAGGACCGCCATTGTAACCTTGCGCCGCATGAACCGGACTCCTTTCTCATCAAACTTAAATTTCTGTACCTGAATCAAAAACTATATTCTGCGTTCAGCCCTCCGGCTGCGTGCCCGTCTCAGCCGCCGGTGTGGACTCCGTGGATGCCGTGGGATCCTCCGGATCGGTCGGCTCTGTGCCGGACGTACCGGAGTCCTCCGGCTCTGCACCCTGCGTCCCCTCGCCCTCCGGCTCCGAGACAGAGTCGGACGGCACGTACTCCTTCAGCTCCAGTATGACCAACACCTCCTGCAGGTGGCGGAAATCGACGACCGGCGTGATGAAGCCGGACTTCGTCAGGTTGTTCGAATCATTGTTCAGTTCGCTGATGTACCCGATCAGGATGCCGGGCAGGAACTTTTCACTTATGTAGGAGGTCACCACCTTGTCTCCCACATGCACCTTGTTCTCCGTGTCCGTCAGCTTGACGAGATTCAGAGAGCCCTCGTCGATCAATCGCAGATCACCCGCGATGATGCAGCGGTCCTGCGTCGTCGAGACCATCGCGCTCACATTGCTGTTGTCGTCGATGATCGACCGGACCGTCGCCCAGTTCGGCCCCACCTCGGTCACGATGCCGACGAGCCCGCCGCCCGAGATCACATTCGCATCCCGCCGGATCCCGTCGTTGCTGCCCTTGTCGATCGTGAAGAGCTGGAACCAGTTCCCGGTCTCCATCGCGATCACGCGCGCGCCGACCTTCTCATACTCGTCATACTGCTGGTCGAGCTCAAACAGCTCCCGCAGCCTCGCCAGCTCCTCCTTGTCCTGCACCAGCAGGCTGTTCTCCTCCGTCAGCGTGTCGACTCTGGCCTGGAGCTCCTCATTTTTCGCGCGCAGCGTCACCGCGTCCTCGAAATTGTCCGTGAGTCCGGACAGCCAAGCGCCGAACCCGTTGATCCCCTTCTGAATCGGCGTGATCACGAACCCGCTGACCTGCTTCACCGGGGCGATCGCCTCGCTCTCCAAAAAAGAAACCGCGATCAGCGCGACACACAGAACGCTCAGCCCGATCAGCAAATACTTGTTTTTTAAATTGTCATTCGTCTTCTTCTTCATAGCCAGCCTCTATCTCATCCCAGCCAAGTCACTTAACGAATACGTTGACTGTCTCAGGTCTTTATTGTTCAGGATCTCCACCAGGCCGCGGACCGTGCTGTTCTTCGGGTCCTGCATGTGGTGGAGCGGTATCCCGATCTCCTTGCGGATGTACTCCGGAAGATTCTGGATCATGGACACCCCGCCGCTCAGGTAGAGTCCCTCGCGCTCGATGTCCTTCATCAGCTGCGGGGGGATTCGATTGAACACCGAGTTGATCGACTCCACAATCGAGTCCACCGTGTCGATAATCGCGACGCTCACCGCGAGCGAAGGGATCATGTCCGACTTCGGAAGGCCGGACAGCGTGTGGATGCCGAACACCTTCTGCTCGAGCCGCGGGCCGTTGATCATGAACGCCAGATTGTTTTTCAGCGACTCCGCCGTCTTCCGCCCGATGCTCAGGTTGAATTTGCGCCGGACCATCGTGCTGATATCCTCGTCAAATCTCCTGCCGCCGACCTTCAGCGTCTGCGCGAGGATCACCTTGCCCGAGGAGATCACGGAAATCTCCGTCGTGTCGGCGCCGATGTTGACCACCATATGCCCCCGCGAGGACAGCACGGGCAGCCCTGCACTCACCGCGTCGGCGATTCCCTTGTCGATCAGCCGGATCCTGCCCGCGCCGATCTTGCTGCTCATGACCTGGAAAAACGCGCGCTTCTCCACCTGCGTGATATCGCTCGGCACCGCGATACAGAGCGACGCGTCCTTTCCGAACATGCCGGAAAAGCCCTTCAGCAAATGCGAGAGAACAATCTCCGCCTCCGTCAGATTCGCCACCACGCCGTTTGCCATCGGCCAGACGACCTGAACGTCCCGGGGATTCTTCTCATAGATCTCATACGCAGCGCTGCCCACCGCCAGCACTCTGCGATCATTGCGAAGCGCCACCACATTTTTGTCATACAGAAATTTTTTGCCGTTTTTATCCTTTATCTTAATCGTGTCCGTACCCAGATCGACTCCGCATACTTTTTGAAACAGCATGTACTCTACCCCTCAGTGCTTTGTCTCCGATCCAGCCAGAACCCCTGCTCCCTCATGCTGACGGCCTGCCTGTCCCCGATAATAATATGGTCTATCAACTCGATGCCCAGCATCTCTCCGGAGCGACGGACCATCTCTGTCAGCATCAAATCCTCCCTGCTCGGATCCGGAATTCCACTCGGATGATTGTGCACCAGCAGGATGCTGACTGCCTGGTGGCGCACCGCCTCAATAAAGATCTCCCTCGGCGAAATCAGGGCCCCGTTCACCGTGCCCCTGGCAATCACCTTGTCCTGAATCAGCCTTCCTTTGCTGTTCAGCATCGCAAGAATCAGGATCTCCTGCTCCTCGTGCCGCATCGTCTCCATATAATACTCTGCGACTGTGCCGGGATCCCGAAAGGTCATGCGCTCCGAAAAACCGGCCCGCGCGATGCGTCTCGACAGCTCCGCCACACACTTGAGCTGAACCGCCTTGACTTTTCCCAGACCGCGGATCTTCTGCAGATCTGCAATCGACATGTGATAGATGCCGAGAAGGCCGTCCCTGTGCTGCGCCAGTATCTTGCGCGACAGCTCCAGAACCGACTCCCCGTGCGCGCCCGTCCGCAGAATCACGGCGAGCAGCTCCGCATCACTCAGAGCCTCCGCGCCGTTTGCGATGCATTTCTCGTATGGCCGCTCCTCTGCCGGAATATTCCGCATGGTATAGGGGGAATCCGGCGTTGTCTCACTGCAGCCGTACCCATCTGCAAACGGAACAATGTTTTCATCCTGCTTCAAATCAAACATATCGTTACCCGGCTCTCTCCCCAGAACCGCTCTGCCTGCTGTGCAGACATCATGATGCGAGGACGCGCGAGAAACCTATTTCACACGGCATGGCTCGAATCATTTTGTTATTCTAACATAATTTTGATGGAAAGTATACACCCAGACTATTAATTTTTTCTTACCGGAGGAGGGCTGCAGTTATATTATAAAACCGGACGAGCAGATTGCAGGGCCGCCGGGACGCTCCGAATCGCTCGTCTACAAGGACTAAGGCCTCAGAATGCCTGCGCATCTGCCGCCGGCAACTCACAAAATGTGCCTGATGCACATTTTGCTCGGACAATGCCGTCTAAAAATCCTGCTGGAACGCAGGATTTTTGCAGATACTCCGGCCTTCTGAGACCTAAGTCCTTGTAAAGACTCGCTATAGTCGCTTCCCGACGGCCCTGCAATCTGCTCTGGCAGTGGCTGGCTAAACTACTGTCTCCTGTACACTGCTTATAAAGACTTGCTTTTGCACTTTCGTGTGGCTCTGCGATCTTCTCTGTCAGCGGCTGGCTGAACTATAACTCCTGCACATCGCCTCGGCGATGCGGATTCCGTCGACTGCGGCTGAGGTAATTCCTCCGGCGTAGCCGGCGCCCTCTCCGCAGGGATAGATGCCGGGGTGCATGACTGCCTGGCAGGTGGCTGGATCGCGCAGGATACGGACCGGGGAGGAGGTGCGGCTCTCCACCGCCGACAAAAGCGCATCCCCGCGGTCAAAGCCGGGAATCCGCCGTCCAAACGCGTGAATTCCCTCGATCAATGCCTGATTCAACGCTTCCGGGAGCACGGAGCGGACGTCCGCAAAGGTATACTGACCTTTGATTTCCGGCGAGAGGGCGGTTTCTTCCGGTGTCACACATACATGTGTTTCCACAGTTTCGGTCCGGCTGTCTTTCTGTTCCCATTTCTCGGACGTTGCCTCACAGCCGCTGTCATCACGACTCGTTCTCACCTCACAACTGCCGTCGTTACGACTCGTCCTCACCTCACAGCCGCCGTCGCTGCAACTCGTCCTCGCCTCATAGCTGCCGTCGTTGCGACTCGTCCTCACCTCACAACTGCCGTCGTTACGACTCGTCCTCGCCTCACAACCACCGTCACTGCGACTCGCCCTCGCCTCACAGCCGCCGTCACTGCGACTCGCCCTCACCTCACAACTGCCATCGCCGCGACTCGTCCTCGCCTCATCGTCTCTGCAGAAATCCTGGAAATACTGCACCGGAATTTTCCCGTTTCCGCAGCGGTATGCACGCTCCTCCAACTCCCGCTGGAACGCCACTCCGTCCAGCGGGGAGGTTGCATGATAGTCCTCCGGCGTCACGGTGACGACGATCGCGCTGTTCGCATTCTGACTGCCGCGTCCGCTGTAGCTCATCCCGTTTACCGCGAGGCGTCCCTCCTCGGAGGAGGCATTCACCACATAGCCTCCTGGGCACATGCAAAAGGAATACACGCCCCGGCCGTCTGCACACTTGTGCGTCACCTTGTAGGGCGCTGCCCCGAGCTCATACGGGCAGTCGCGTCCGTACATCGCTTCATTGATCATCTGCTGCGGATGCTCCATGCGCAGCCCGACCGCGAACGCCTTCGGCTGCAGCGCGAAGCCCGACCGCTGTAACAGCTCAAACGTGTCCCGCGCGCTGTGCCCGATCGCAAGCACCACATCATCCGCCTCCAGCGTGCGCTCCCCACCGTTGATCTCCAGTATATAGCGCGCAGGCGGCTGCGAGACATGTCCGTCCTCTTCATCCGCGGGCTTGTCTGTCCGCAATGCATCCTCCCGCATACCATCCGCTGCCTTGCCTGACTGCGTGTCATCCTCCCATATACCGTCTACAGACTTGCCTGACTGTGATATTACCTCACACGTACCGTCTGCCGTTCTGCCTACCTGCGATACATCCCCACACACGCCGTCTGACTGCCCTGCATGCTCTGCCGATACGCTCTCTGCCCCACCGTCTACCCTGCATCCTCCCTCGGAAATCCCTGTCAGACAGCTTTCAAACAGAAACGTTCCGCCGAGTTGCTCGATCTCGCAGCGGATGTGCCTGACCACGCCGACCAGCACATCTGTGCCGATATGCGGCTTGTGGTCATACAGGATCGAAGGATCCGCTCCCGCTCTCACAAATTCCTGCAGCACAAAGCGGATCCTCCCGTCCGGATCCTTGATCAGCGTATTCAGCTTTCCATCGGAGAACGTTCCTGCTCCGCCTTCCCCGAACTGCACATTCGAGCGCAGATTCAGCTCTCCCGTCTGCCAGAAGCGGTTCACCGTCTCCACCCGTGCCTCGACCCGCTCCCCGCGCTCCAGGACAATCGGCCGTAAGCCGGCGCGCGCGAGCATCAGCGCACAGAAAAGCCCTGCCGGGCCGCTTCCGACTACCACCGGCGGGCGATGCATCGCTCCACAGCCCTGTTCTCCCGCTGGCGCACGACGTCCATCACGCCCTTCCGCTTCCTCCGCAATGCACTCCATCTCCATTGCCGTACCTGGAAATTCGTAATCCCATCGCTCACAGAGCACTGCCCGCTTCTTCTTCGCGCGCTTCAGGACTGCCTGCGGATGGTCCACGCTCACATCCACCGTGTACACAAAAAACAGCTCCGGCTTCTTCCTCGCATCAATCGAGCGGCGCATCACTTCATATTGAAAAGACTGCCCCCGCAGCTGCAGAAGCATGCGGATCTCATGCTCCAGCTCCTGCTGCGTGTGATCCGGCCGCAGCTTCAACTCGTTGATCCTGATTACCGTCTTTCCTCTCATTCTATCCTCCCTGTCACGCACAAAACTTCTATCTTGCAGACACTTCCCTTGAAACTGTCTTCCGACTTTTCAGCTGCACACCTGTTTTGCTTGATCATCTTCCGACTTTTCAGCCTCACACCTGTTTTGCCTGACAGCTTCCCGCCTTCCCAGCTGCACACACGTTTTGCCTAATAGCCTCCCGCCTTCCCAGCTGCACACACGTTTTGCCTGACAGCCTCCCGCCTTCCCAGCTGCACACCTGTTTTGCTTGATTGTCTTCCGACTTTTCAGCCGCACACCTGTTTTGCCTGACGGATTCCCGCTTTCTCAGACGCACACCAGCTTCGCGCGAAATGAAATTGACCTCGGTGTGGGGAGCTCGTCGAAGCGAATCCGGTACGCGCCCTTCTCGAGATCCAGCGCTTCCACCGTCCCGGTGCCGAACACGCCGTGCCTGACTCTCGTCCCGACCGCGAGCAGCTGTCTCCCCGCATCGTCAGCCAGGAATTTCCTGCTCATCGCGATGTACGACCGCGCCTCCGCGATCAGGCTGTCCTTCGGCTTCTCTGTAAAATGCAGAAGCGCCGGATCGATATCCAGCAGAAAACGGGACGGATAACGCGGACTCCCGTCGAAATTCCGCCCCTCCGCATCCGACAAGTACAGGCCCTGCATGGCGCGCGTCACCGCCACAAATGCGAGCCGGCGCTCTTCCTCCATGCCCTGCTGCGTCCGCACCTTCCGGGACGGGAAAATACCTTCATTCATCCCGCACAAAAATACGTACGGAAATTCCAGCCCCTTCGCGGCGTGCACGGTCATCAGCTTTACCTTGTCCCCGCCCACATCCGCATCGCTGTTTGTAAACAGCGCAACCCGCGCGAGGTACTGCTCCAGCGTCGCCTCCTCGCCGCACGTCGTCTCATACTCATAAACCGACTGTTTCAGCTCTGCGAGGTTGTCCAGCCGCTCCTGGCTCCCCTCCGTGCGCAGCATCCGCTCATACCCGCTCTCATCCAGCAGTTTGGCGAGCACCTCCGATACCTGCCTCTGCGCGTACTCCTTCGAAAACCGCTCCACCAGGGCCACAAACGCTGCCGCACCCGTCCCGCGGATCAGTTCATGCTCCAGCGTCTGCCTCAGCGCATCGTAGAGCGACAGACCATTCTCCTGCGCATACGCATTCAGGAATTTCATGCGCCGCTCGCCAAGATTCCGCTTTGGCACATTCGCAATCCGCAGAAACGAAAGATCATCCTTGTACGCGATCATCCGCAGATAGCAGAGCGCATCCTTAATCTCCATCCGCCCAAAGAACTGGACCCCACTGTAAATATTGTAAGGAATCTCCTCCCGAAGCAGCACCTCTTCGACGTTCCGCGTCACATAGTGCGCCCGGTACAGGACCGTCATCTCCTTCCACGCAATCCCTCTGTCATGGAGCTCCTTCATCTGCCCGGCGATCCATTTCGCCTCTGCCTCTGCGTTGGCCGCATGATGGCAGTACACCTCCGGGCCATCCGGCAATACCGGGAGCAGCTCTTTCTTCAACCGCTGTGTATTCTTTTCAATCAAGGAGTTTGCGGCAGCAAGAATCTGCGGCGTCGACCGATAGTTCTGCATCATCATGATTGTCCGCACCTTGGGGAACACCCGGTCGAAGTCGAGCAGATATCTCACATTCGCGCCGCGCCACGTGTAGATCGTCTGATCCGGGTCACCCACAATAAACAGATTCTTATGGTAGCCGCACAGCACCTCCATCAGCTGATACTGCAGTCTGTCAATATCCTGAAACTCATCAATCATGATATATTCGAGCCGCTGCTGCCACTTGAGCCGGATTTCCTCGCTCTGTTCAAAAATATAGAGGGAAAATTTAATCAGATCATTGTAGTCAAGCCCGAAGCACTTTTTCTCCTGATACAGATAGCCATAGAAAATGATATCCCCGGGCTCGGACGCATTCTGATATTTCTGCCGCAGCGTCTCGAGCGACATCGTAATCAGATCCAGATAATACTCCGGCTCCTTGAACAGCTTCCGCTGCTCGATCATATCGCGCGCATTCCCAAACGTCATATCCCGCAGTGTCAGACCGCGCTCCTCATAGATCAGCTTCAGCATCTCGTCGATATCGGAATTGTCGAGCACGAGAAAACTCTTCGGATACTGCACCGCGTAGCTGTCCTCCTGCAGGATCGAGACACAGAACCCGTGAAAGGTGTTGATATAGCCCGTGTCATTGTCCCCGGTCAGGTTGTGAATCCGGCGCTGCATCTCGTTTGCAGACTTGTTCGTAAATGTGACACAGAGGATATTGCCCGGCAGAATCCCCAGCTCGTTGACCAGATACGCAAAGCGCCTCGAAAGCGCGCGCGTCTTGCCGGAGCCCGCCCCCGCAACCACGCGGATATACCCCTCCGTCGCCGTCACCGCCTCCCGCTGAGACGGATTCAGGTCATCCAACAGATCCTCCCCGCCTTCCTCATACAGAAACCCGCCAGCCTGCACTTCCACACGCCCGATATAGGCAGTCTGACTTTTTTCATATTCTGGGGGCGCAGTCTGATCTATTTTCTTCCCAAAAAAGGTATCTTGATACATCTCGTTCACAGAATCACTATCCCGTCTCTTCTCAGCCTGAACTACGTCCGCCGTATCTTTCGCTCCGCACAGACTCTCTCTCGTCCGCATGCGTCTCCTCCCCCACCTATCTCTTCCGGGTTAGATATAAAGACCCGCCATCTCTTCCGAATCAGACGCAAAGATTCTCTTTCCTCTTCCCCGGTTCTGGCACAACCGTATACACATTCATCCCGGCACCGCTGCACGCATATATTCATCCCGGCACAACTGTATACACATATTCATCCCGGCACTGCTGCACGTACATATTCATTCCTACATCACTGTATGCATGTTTTATCCCGACACAGCCGCATACACGTGCTCATTCCCGCATCGCCGCATACACATCGATCCAGTCCGGATTCGGGCAGCGATCCGTAAATGCCGGAAAGAGGAACCCGCATTCCGGCCTGCCCGGCTCATAGTCCCCGCTGATCGGACAGACGGCACAGATCAGGAACCGATAGACCTCCTCTGACTCCCACTGCTCTGCCTTGTCCGACGCCCTTCTAGGCACATCGTAGCTGCCGTGAAAGAAAAAGACTCCGAACGGCCCTGCCGCACGGTACTCCTCCCCGATTCTCTCATAGAGCAGATCCAGCAGCGCATCATTTTTCAGCTCGCAGTCCCTCAGCGCCAAGAGCAGCTGCCGGATACCCCCCGTCTTCCTCGCATCGTCTGAAAACGCGTACTCCTTCAACTTTACGTTCGTCTCCGCAAACGGAATCGCCTTTGCAATCTCGAGCTTCGCCGCGCGCTCCGCCTGGTCAAGCTTCAGAAAATGCGTGTTAAACGTCCCGTCCACGTATCCGTCCTCGTCAAAATACGCTCCGGCGATCCGGTCAAAACAATTTCGCTTCAAGGTCATGCGCCGCGTCAGCTCCAGCATGTCTTCCCGATTGATATTTCCCATATGACTCTCTCCCTGCTCACCTGACGGCACTGCCACTGTCATTGTTACAGCCGTCCCGGAATTTCATGCTGCAGCTTATCCGGCCAAAGCCTTCACAAATTCCAGACCCGTCGCCACGCCGTTCTCATATACCACCTTATACAAATATCCATCTGCCACCTCATCACATGACAGCACCAGCGGCAGTTCACGCGTCAAATACGGATTCGTCGTGTGCACCCACAAGTACGTGTAACCGCCCTGCGCCAGCAAGGAAGGCAGCTCATTAATTGAAGTGTCAAATTCCTCAAGCCGGAGATTCGATCCTGTGCTTGTAAATTTCCAGGGGGTCTGCAAGTAGTTACTGATTCTTCCATCAAGATAATACAAAGCAGACGCATTATAAAGTTCTGCACCCCCCAAATTATCCGCAGGATACTGACAAAGGTAATATACCTTATCCGTCTCAGTCAAAATATCCTCCAACTGATGAATTTCTTCTACTGTCCCCATAATCTTCTCATACCCTGAGGTATTTGTCTTATCCAGTGCTGTTGTATTCGGTATAAATTCCTCGTTCAAACCAAGCAGGAAGAAAGCCAAAACGCCGGCAAGCACATAATCACACATCCGATTCTTTCTATCTGCGCCTCTCTGCATCAGCTCCGTTAATACCACGATGAATAGAAAAATTGCCCATATTGAAAAATAACGTGTACAGGAGCGTAAATCTATACTGAGTTCATACGCAAACATGAACAAATAGGAAAAAAATACCGCGGCGGAATAGCAGAGCGTTGCAACAACACCATATAAAACGTAGACAAACGCTCTGTTTTTCTGTCCGTTTATCGTTCCGCTAAACTTTAACAGCCATAACAGGAAAATCACAAACGTGGCAAATGACAAGCTTAAATTAGACCTTGTCGACATGCCTGCCCCGATACTCTTCGTAAAGAAAGCCCCCAATGTTCGAATTATTTTATCTTTTGAGAGCTTCACTATATTAATCTGATCGGAAACAAAATCCGGCAATCGTACCCCTGCGATCGACCAACCAGCTGGAGGCAGATTCTCCCCCTCCGACTCACCAGATACCTCTGACACAGCCGTCTCGTTCACCGCCTCTGATTTCGCAGGTTTCAGGCAGAGAGCCGCCCCCAAAAGCATAGCACTGCAAAGAAGGACAAGCAGGCATGCTACAACACTGCCTATCACAATTTTCTTTCTCCCGTCTTCCTCCTCCGCACATCCTTTTTCAATCAAACAAGTATGCACCATCATGAAGAAACCGACCAGCACTGCCATCAGCAATCCCGCAGACGCCTTAAAAAAGTGCAGCATAACAAACCCCACCGCAGCAATCAGCGCATTGGAACTCTTCTTTTTACGATTTACCCACCATCCGGCGAGCCCGCCCGCCCATGCTGCAGTCGGTACATCCACGTAAAGGCTCTTGGACCCATACATATAAAGAGAGAATAATGAGATATAGATAATCACAACATAAACTGCGATCTTCTTCCAATCCTTCCAGCCGTACTCCGAAAAGGGAAGCAAAAAGCCTACCCACATCAAAAGGAACGCAGATACGTACATTCCCTGCTCATTATATCCTGTGAACTTTTGAAAAAACAAATGAAACAAGCTTGTCGCAAACGCATAATTTCCACCGCCACCAAGGAAATCATAACCTGTGGGCATGGCATCACGCTCTAACAGGTACTTTACCGCTGCCGCCCAGTGATGAAACTCATCAATATGCTGTATGAAATCATGATACAGCGTAATCAGCGCAAAAACATACAAGCCGGCCAATAATACAAACACCGGTGAAAATAATCTATCCTCACGACTGTGCTCTCTCTTAAGAAGACTGGCTACTCCGACAATCCCTCCTAAGAGCGCTAGTCCCAAAATGCAATAAAATCCATAAATAAAACTTCCCATCCGGCTGCTCAGCCAAAACAAAAGTACAATCAGAGCCACAGACAAAAACATTCCTTCTCCGGAATTTACCCGCAAAAGACTTCGCACCAGTATTACTAAACCACCCAAAACTAAAAAAGCAGCCAACATTTCTATAAAAAACATATCTAATTTCATTCCTTTGCTTTTTTATTTGTTGTAATATGATTACCGCTCAGGAGTTTCTGTCCCATCACTTTTTTACCGTCAGCTTCACGATCACCTTTTTCTTCGACCCATCCGCAGCCGTCACCGTAACTCTCGCCGTCCCTCTCCCGACAGCCTTAATCACGCCCTTCTTATCAACCGTCAACACCTTTTTATTGCTGGATTTGTACGTGACCTTTCTGCTCGTCACGTTTGTCGGCGCGAAGCTCAATCGGATTTTCTTTTTCTGGCCCACGCGCAGCACATCGCCGGATTCCAGGTTCGTCACCTTGAGCTTCTTCGTCATCACCCGGGAAGTCACTTTAAAGGACACGCTTTTCCCGTTATACGCCGTCACTGTGATCTTCGCCGTCCCGGCCTTCTTTGCCTGCAGCACGCCATCCTCCGAGACGGAGATAATCTTCGGCCTGGACGACTTGTACGCCACACGAACCTTCGAGACATTCAGCTTCAACCGATACTGCTGGCCGACCGCCAGGGCCTTCGGCACATTCTTCACTGTCACCTTTTTCGGCGCAGCCTTTACCGTGACCTGCACCGTGACCTCCGTCCCATTGATGCCTTCCCCGGTCACGGTCGCCCTGCCCTTCGCTTTCGCGGTGATCACACCGCCCTTTGCGACAGCAACTTTCTTATTCGATGTCTTCCACGTATAACCGACCGGGCTGAAATCCAGCTTCTGCTTATCGCCTGCGCCAAGCGTCAGCTTGCCGTACTTTGTCACCACGATGTCCCAGCCCAGCGTCTGATTGTTACTCAGCCGCATGGTCACCGTGGCCATCCCGGCCGCTTTTGCGAGCACGCGTCCGTTCTGATCGACCTCCGCCACGCTCGGATTGCTGCTCGAACAGCGGATAATCCGGACATTCGTATGGGTAGCGCTGTACGAAAGCTGCTTCACCGTACCCGGCTGCAGCTGATAGTCACTCTTCGCGGCCTTCGCCATCACCTCATTCTGCCCGCTGCCGCCACTGCCGCCCGTCGTAACATCCGCGGCCAGAGCGCGCAGAATCTTGACCTGCGCATCCGGTATCCCGGCCGTGTAGCTCAGCTGCACCGGACTTTTTCCAAACAACGTCCCGTAAATGCAGCACGCCGACAGATAGCTGCCGGACAGATTGGGGTGAACCCGGTCCGACGGGCTAAAGTACAGGTCATACTCCGGGTACAGATTCCGCTCCCGGGCAAAGGCGATCCCGGACGGCGCCAGCGCACACGAATACTGCTTCGCCAGGCTGTAGTACACATCCGCCACCTTCCCCTGCACCCGGTCCATGTCGTATCCCGCCGTGCGGAAATCCGCCGCCCAGGTCATATACAATACCATCTGGGCCCCCGAATCGCGGATCAGCGGGTACAGCTTCGCCACGGCACTCCGCATCGACGCCTCCTGCGACACCGGCTCCTCCCGTCTGCCCTGCACGATCACATAATCCCACTTCTCCTTCTTCAGCTTGTCTATCAGCCGCTGGCTGATCGCACGCTCCGCATCATTCGACGGAAATACGTACTGCGTCAGCGAGTGCCCGCCGACCGTGACACTGTCCACCGTGGCAGAAATGCCCGAATCCGCACACATGCGCGCGAGCATTTTCGGAAGATTGTTCGTATAGGTCAGGCTGTTTCCGATCATCAGAATTCTCGGATGGTTCGTCACAGGCGTGGCCGGACGCGCAGAATAATCTCTGAAAAAATTATATGCATTTACCGGCACGACAGTCATCGCCAGCAAAAGAACAAAGAGACAGATCCCGACAATCCGTTTTTTCTTCATATTACGCTCCATTCCGCCGCCTCTTATGACGACTTGGCTTACTTTCATAGTAAACTTGCATGCTCATACCAGGGGTGCGCCAAATGTCCATAGCTGCTCTCGTGCCAGCACGTCGCAGCTATGCCCACTTGGCTTACTTTCATAGTAAATAACCGGCCCGCAGCAGCACATAGCAGATTCCGGTCATCAGCAGAATGACCAGCACCGTCAGTTTCCAGCCCTCCTGCAGCATATACTTCGGGCTCAGCCCGTAGCCGACCGGGATCGCCCGGATCGACGTCGGCAGCATGTAGGAGAGATTCACGCCGACCGCCGCAATATAGATATACGGAATCGGGTTCTCGCCGATTCCCTGAATGATCGAAATCACAATCGGCATCGCAACCGCCGCGGTCGCCGTGTTCGAGGTTACATCGGAGAGCAGAAGCGTCAGCGTGAGAATCGCCAGCACCGTCGCGATGCCGCCGCTCAGCCCCATTCTCGCCACCACGGCGCCGATTGACGCTGCCGCACCGGACTCATTGATCAAGGTGCCGACAGCCAGTCCCCCGGCAAAAATGTAAATCAGCTCCCAGATAATCTTCGACTCCACGGATTTCCACATCAGCAGCCGGTTTCCTTCCCGATCCGTGATCAGGAAAGAAACAATGGCACAGATAATAAAGATATACGCCGGCTTGAGTCCCGGCAGATAATTCTGGTACAGCTGCCTCGTAAACGACAGCGCCGTCGCGATCAAAAATACCGCCAGAGAACATGTTTCCTCAAAGCTCATCCGGCTCATCTTTTTGAGCTCCTGTGCAAAATACTCCTGGGATCCGCCCAGCTCTTCCGTCCCCCTGACATCTCTTATCATGAAAACCACATTGCTGATCACAAGCAAAATCATGATCGGCAGAAGCCTGACCACCCATGCCGTATACATATATTCCTGCCCCGTCAGCTGCTGAATATAGTCCACCACCACGAGATTCATCGCCCCACCGAGCGGTGACGCCAATCCTCCCACTCCGGTCGCATACGCGATCGTCAGCAGAAGCTTCGACGCGACCCGGCTCTCGCTCACGTTCTTCTCGCCCGCATAGTTCAGCATCGACACCGCAATCGGCGTGATCGTCGCGCACACCACCGCATTCGGCAGCACGGCCGACAAAGCTGCGGAGAGGAGAAACCAGAAGATCACCTGTCTTCGCAGATTGTTCCCGATCAGATTCAGAAAACGGATCGCGATCCGTCTCTCCAGCCCTGTTTTCTCCCAGGAAGCCGTCAGGATCGACGCACCCAGCAGCAGCAGGATCGTCTCAGACGCATAATTGGCGATGACCGATTTCATCTCTGTCATCGGAATCACTGCATTCAAGGCGATCGGCAAAAATGCCGTGACGGCGTAATCCACCGGCGAGGTCACCCACCAGAACGCCATCCAGGCCACCGTGCCGACAGCCGCCCTCGCCGTCAGGGAAGCAAACACGCTCTGCGGCAGACAGAACACACACAGTACAAACAGCAGCGGGCCAAGCCCCAGGTACATCCATCTATTTTGTTGCTTCATTCTCTCTCAGTCGCTTTCTCTGCAATTTCCCGTTCGAGCTGCGCGGAATCTCGTCGATCACCTCGATGTAGACCGGGACACGCGTCGCCTCCAGATGCGCTCTCAGGAAATCAAACAGTGATTTTTCCCTGTAATCCGCTCCGGACCGCACCGACACAAACAGCTTTGGCACCTGTCCCCGCACGCCGTCCTCCACCGGAACGCACGCGCAGTCTGTGATATCCGCATACTGCATCGCTACCGTCTCGATCTCCTCCGGCGCAATCTTGATTCCCTTGTAGTTGATGATGTCATCCCTGCGCCCGAGCACGTAGACTCTGCCCGCCTCGTCAATATACCCCAGATCGCTGGTATACAGCACGCCGTCCACCAGCGTCGCACGCGTCAGCTCCTCGCTGCCAAAATAGCCGTCCATCATCATGCTCCCGCTCACCGCTACCAGTCCAGGATTCTCCTTCGAGCTCTCGATCGGACGGCGCTCGTCATCCACGATCAAGAAGGACGCATTCTTTGACGGATATCCGATGCAGCCGGAAAAATCCATCTCATTAAAATCGAGCACACAGCTCCTGCCTGCCTCGGTCGAACCGTAAAAATTGTAGAGGCGCGTGGACGGGAACAGTGCTTTCAGCTGAGTCTTCAGCTCATCGTCCAGAAACGCTGTGCCGATCTCGATGTAATCCATCCGCTCACTGCACTTTGCCAATCCCTTGCGCGCGATCTTCAGAAGCAGCTTCGCAAGCGTCGGCGAAATGTCCAGAGCGTTCACCTGCAGCTCGTCAATCAGCCGGAACAGCAGGGCGATATTCATTACACCGTCGACGATCACCACCGCGCTGCCGTTCAGGAGATTCGCATAGCACGTGCGAAGGCCGTGCGAATGGCTGAGCGGCATCGGAATCAGCTCAACCGTATCCTCCGACATCTTTGTCCCGCAGCTGATATTCTCCGCGATCGCGAGGTTCGCCCGGTGTGAGATCATAATCCCCTTCGGCTGCCCGGTCGTCCCGGTCGTGAACAGAATTTCGGCCAGAGAGTCCTTCGACGGCCCGGCACTTTCACCATTTCCCAAACTCTCCGGACCTGTATCTGATCTCTTACCAGATTGCCTCCCGGCAATCTCTACACTCCGATCAAACGGCTCTTTAACGGTATCTGTACCCTGTCCATACCGCTCCCCAACATCCTCCATGATCTGCGCAATCCCATAACTGACGCCCACCGCCGCGTAATCCGTCTCCGAGATCACACATTTTGCTCCGGTATCCTGATAAATCGACCGGACACGGCTCTCCGTCATCTTTTTCTCCAGCGGCACAAAGACTGCGCCGAGCAGCTCGCACGCGAGATCCAGAATCAGAAATTCCGCCTTCTGCGTGCACTCCACCAACACATAGTCTCCCCGCTCCACGGACCTGTCATGCAATACACCTGCCGCAATCACTGCAGCCTTCGCCAGCTCTCCGTACGAGTACGTTCTCTCCGGATCCGCCACCGCCAGCTTGCCGGGCTGTTTTCTTCCATGAGCCAGTACGGCCTCCGCGATCGACCTACACATACTTTTCCACCAATCTGACCATCGCGTCAATCGAGTTGAAATTCTCCGGCACCACGTCCTCATACGGGATGTCGATCTCAAACGCATCCATCAGCTCCGAGACGATCTCCACCAGCGTCACCGAGTCCAGAAGTCCTCCGTCGATCAGCTCCGTCGAAGAAAAATCAATCGACGCGTCCACACCTTCACACACTGCCAATACTTTTTCTCTCATAATTTTTCATTCCTTTCCGCAGATTCTCTGCCTGATTTTTTCACTCGCTACCACCACCAAGGCAATCGGCAGTCACCCATTCTGACTTTTATCAGTCAAAATAACCGGCCATTCACCCATTCCGGCTTTCCCCCGTCAAAACAGCCGACAGTTTTTATCCGTCAAAACGCCCCATACACAAAACTGGAGGCGTCATACCCCGGCCCGTACATTCCGAAAATCACGATCGCGAAGATCGCCGCATAGTACACCAGCCACCGGACCGGCAGCGGCTGCGCCGCGATCGTGCGGCGGATTGCCGTCCCCTTTTCGTGGATCGCATCCACCACCAGGAGCAGGATCACCCCCGCAATCGCCACATAACAGTCCTTCCGATCCAGCCCGTGCGTGTACAGGCTTCCGTCAAACAGTACCCAGAGCCTGTGCTCCGCAAACAGCTGATTCCACAGCGTCTTGCAGCCCGCCAAGCCACCGGCCACCGTAAACATCCTGCCGATTCCAAAAATCAGAAAGGTCCGGATCGACTGCCACAGCGCAAAGTATTTTCTTCCCGTGCTGATCCCCAGCCGTGCTGTCAGCTTTCCGCACAGCGGGGCCGTCTCCTTCCCGATCGTCATCAGAACACACCAGTAAAGGCCCCACACCAGATAGTCCCAGCCTGTCCCATGCCACAGTCCGGTGAACAGCCACACCGCAAACAGCGGACAGAGCGCTTTGATGAACGACGAAAACCACGCCTTCCCATCCTTTTTCAGCTGCCGCGTCCACTTCATGAACCTCGGATTCATCGCAATCGGCAGGTAGAGGTACTCCTTCGTCCACGCTCCCAGCGTGATATGCCACCGGCTCCAGAACTCCGACGCGCTCCTCGCGTAGAACGGCTGCCTGAAATTGACGTCCAGTTCAATCCCGATCGCCTGCGATATACCGCAAACGATATCCATACAGCCGCTGAAATCCGCATACAGCTGGAACACACAGAGCACCACGGCCAGAACAATCTCCACCCCCGCATAATCCGCAGGAGCCGTGAACACCGCATTCGTGAAGATCACCAGCCGGTCCGCAATCACCAGCTTCTTCACGTAGCCCCAGATCATCAGCTGCAGTCCAAAGCACACCCGGTCATACTGAAAGGCCGGAAGCGCATGCAGCTGTGCGAGCAGCTTGCTGTACTTGCTGATCGGCCCCTGAACGATATGCGGAAAGTATGTCATCACCGTGAACAGGGAGAGAAAATTGTGCTCCGGCTTTGCCTTTCTCCAGTAGACATCCAGCAGATACCCGATTGCCGATAGGCTGTAATAGGAAATTCCAAGCGGAACCAAAATACCTTTTCCACTGCCCCACTCCCGGAAGGTATCAACTGAGTCAAAGTCGAGCAGCTTTCCCACCTTGACATAAATCCACACAGCGAGGATCAAAAACAGTCCAAGCCACATGTACTTTCTCGTCTTTCTTTTGTAGCCCGCAAGCAGAACCGTCTGCTCCTTCGGCTTCAGCCCTTCCTTCTCCGTCTCGTACCGGCTGTAGATCTGTTCCATCCTTCTCGTGATCCCGTACACGATCAGCGCCGTCGCCACGACAATCCACAGCGCGGCCCAGCCCGACCAGACATAGAAGACAATGTTCGCCGTCAGGATCCAGATTCTCTTCGCCGCCTGATGGCGCAGCAGAAAATAGACCGCCAGAAAAAAGACGACACAGAGAAAGAAAATCAGGGAATTGTAGGACATTGTCGTCCCTTCTATGATATATTGTACATTTCGTATTATTTTCTCCAAAATCGTTGTAACCATGATCCTATCCCACCGTAGCAAGAGACTGCAGCAACACCGACCGTCTCTCCTCACATGCTTGATTGTACAGCCACAGCTGCTGCTCCAGAGGCGACAGCTCAGAAAATGTTTTCCCTTCCGCCAGCGCCTGATCTAAAGACTCCTCGATGATCTTCGACTCCCTCACCGGAGACGCAAACGTGTCAAACACCGCCGTATCGACCACCTTTTTCAGCACATGATCGTACACCACGATGTTCAAGCCCCTCTGGTTCGGTGCATACTCTACACCGTCAATTTCGCAGGAAGCAATGCAGCCAGAGGCAAAGCCTCCGCTGGTCAATTTATATTCCTTCCCATCCGGCAATCTCCCCTCAACCGTCAGCGGAAGAGTGTCCTCCTGCAACAGCTGCTCTTCCTCTGCCGCATCTTCTTCCGCATCCTTTTTGGCCTCCTCAAGGGCAATCAATTCCTCGATATGCTCCAGATCATTGATCTCATACTGCTCGGAGGCCTCTTCTGATTTTTCCAGAATTTTCTCCTCATTATACCGCTTTACTTCGTCGATTTCTATTGTATTATTATTAATAATTCCTAAATAAGCGTCGCGGTATGCTAACCCGGATAGCTCTTTCAAACCCAAGTCTGCAAATTTTTCTCTCTGCCAAGAAGAAAGACTCTCCGACGCATCATCCATGACAGAAACAAAAACCGTATACTGCTCCTTATCCGCAAAATAGGAAAGGTACGCCGCCGGATCCGTGATCCTGCCAAGCCCTGCTCCTACGATGCTTCGCTTATACTGCATCAACTCCTCCTCAAGAAACGCGTACCGCTCCTCGCCCCGGACATCCCGATTTCCACAGCTGCGGGTAAGGTATCTCCCAAACCAGCTCGTCAACTTTCTCGCACCGGAATAATTTAAATGATATCCGTCAAAGGTATCTGTCGCATTGCTGTACTCGATCTCATCTATGTACGGCCAGAAATTAAAATCAAAAAAGTCCAGATGATAGCTATCCGCAATCTTCTGCACCGCATTGTGATCCGCTGAGGTCCAGCCCCTCGCCCAGGATGCATCACTGAAAATCGGAGTTTTCATCAAAACAAATCGAATCTCATGAGCCGCACAAAACTGCATCATTCTCTTTAAATAGAGCAGAGAATAACTGTCAAGAACCGTCTCCCCCGCCTGTGCATCCTCCAGATACGGAGGCTGCGCAATCAGAGTTGCATCGCCAATATAAGAAAGGTATCTTCCCGCATTGTAATTGTATCCCCGTGTATACAGTTCTGCGTCATAATCCATCTTCAGGAAATCACTATCCGCCAGAGATTTCCAACGATCATGATAGGATAATACAGGAATCAGCTCCGACAGCATTTTTTTGAAGTCATCCGTGTATTCCTTCACCGCATGGTATTTTACCTTGGACAACTGCATCGCATCCAATGCCTTATGAAAGAAAGCCTCGTCCGGCGTCCTTCTCATCATAGAGACATCCAGCACAACCGTGTCCAGCGTATCCGAATGAAGCCGATAAGCCTCCTCCAGCCAATAGTAAGACGCCAGCATCGGCTGCTGCTCCGTGCCCAGATTATAACTGCTGATCCCATATTTTTCGTACAACTCCATTGGAATGATCCCATTCACCGTCACACTGGAGCCCAGAAAAATCGTCTCGATCGTATTGTCCGGCTCCTCGTAGAAACCGTATGTCGTATTATAATTGTTCCAGTCCAACCAGACCGGACTCGCAATGACGTTCACCACGCCGAACAGCAGGCACGCTATTCCGCAAAAAATACACGCTCTTGCTCCTATCCTAAGTCTTTCCACATTTTTCTCCATACTATTCTGCTATCATTCCAATGTCCTGGCTACTTATCACTTCAACCCTGCACTGCTTTCGGAAACAGGCGATTCCGTACTCCAGAATCTTCGCCATCCCATCCCTTCGCAGCTCGTCCTCGTAATGCTTTCTCCCGATCTGCTCCAGCGCAGCGCGGCATCCCTGTTCCAGATCGCCACTCTCGGCATACTTTACTTCTATTACAATCCCCAGCGCATCCTCCTCGCATTCCACGAGGATATCACTGTAGCCCTCCCCGGCTTCCCTGTTAGAATACACACTCCAGGAATCCTTGAAGCCCAGCAGCCCAAGCAAAATTCCATGATAGAAATTCTCCTTCGTCGCTTTTTTCACAAAAGTGTCCCGAATACTGATGGTCTTGCGCAGGTACTCATTCAGCCTCCGCTCCACTCCCGCCGCGTCTCCTCTTTGCAGCGAATCGCACAACGCTTCCAGCGCCGCTCCATCCTTTCCTGCAGCTTCGCGAAACAATACCATGATCTGCCTCGTAAAAATCTGCCGGATCTCCAGATTCGGAATTTTCAGAGAAAAGAGATCCCCTTCCGGCTGTCCCTTCTGTGTCAAATACCCGGTCGCAAACAAGACGCTCCAGATATTTTCCACCGAGTCATACAGTTCCTTGTAGGTCAGTTCCTGATGAAGCTCCTTTGACACCGTATCGCCGGCGACCAGCCGCTCAATCTCCCGCTTTGCCGTACCGGAATCTGCCCGCTCAATAAAACGCCTCACCACATCATTCCCGCTCGTATTCAGCCAGTAATTCTTAGGCTGCACCTCCGGATCCGCCCGCAGCTCATCGCAGTAATTTACCACATCCCACGGACAGTATACATGTACCTTTCCAAACTGATACCCATCATACCATTCCTTCATGCGGTCAAGGTATGCCAAAAGCCCATAATCATCCAGCATCGCTCTGACCTCGGACTCTGTAAAGCCAAAATACTCGTCAAACCGCACATCCGATACAGAAAGCACCTTTAAATTATTCAGTCCCGTAAAAATGCTCTCCTTGGAAATCCGCATGCAGCCCGTCAGCACCGCAAAATAGAGGTTGTCATTTGTCTTCAGCGCCTGCTCAAACAGGTTGCGCATCAGAACCACCATCTGATCATAGTAGCCGCGATCAAACGCTTTCGCAAGGGGCACATCATACTCATCTATGAGAATAATCACCTTCTGCCCATAATATTGGTTCAGCACAGCTGACAGAGTCCGAACGGAACTCATCACATCCGCCTCGCTCATCTCATGGTCCAAAAGCCGATTTACTGCACTTTGCTGATACAGATTCCACTCCTCCTGCCGCATATTCTTCACGACACGGTTGGTTTCTTCATTCAGAATCAGCCGAAGCATATCTACCGCCTGCTCATAGCTGCTCCCATTTACGCCTTTCAGCGAGATAGAAATCACAGGGAACTTTCCCATATAGGCATCGCACAGTTTTGTATCCTTTGCAATTTCCAGACCGTCAAACAGACTCCTGTCGCACCCAATCTCAAAAAAGCTCTGAAACATACTCATATTCAGAGACTTTCCAAACCGTCTCGGGCGGGTAAACAGATTCACATCTGCCCAGCTGTTCAGCAGATCCCGGATCAGGCCTGTCTTATCAATATAATAGAACTCATTCCTGCGCAGCTTCTCAAAGCTCTCCACTCCAATCGGGAGCTTCTTCCATCTGTGCCAGGAATCTGTCCTGTCTCGATTCCATTTCGCAGTTTCTTCCAGTCCCAGATTTTTATCCATTCCTTCTCCCGTCTGCTCTGTCACAAAAAAGCGTCTCTTCTGATCCCGTATCTCCATTTTACTACGAGATCAGAAAAGACACAACCGCGATTTTGGGCAAAACGAATTTATGAATTTAGCTCTGCTGCCCAGCTCATTATTTCTTAAACGCCCAAAACTTATTCAGCACAAAATTCAGCGGCACACTGATCAGCAGATTCGCGATCGGCGCCACAAGCTTGGAAACATGCAGCCAATTAACCCAGAAATAAGAGAGAATCGTATTCAGAAACAGCCCCGTAAACGCATATGAAATATAAGTCTTGATCAATGCCTTCCACCAGATCACCTGCTCCCCGCCGTCCTGGAACACATATTTTCGATTCCAGTAAAACGACCAGAGCACACTGAGCGCAAACGCAATCATCTGCGCAATCAGATAATCCACCTCAGGAAAAAGCCCCTGTCTCTGAAACAGAAGCAGAGAAATGACATAGATCACATACGATACCACCGTGTTGCTCACACCGACAATGCCGAACTTCACAAACTGCAGAAATTTCTCCCAGTTCTCTTCCGATATCTTCAAATGCAAAATCCGGAAAAAAATAAATCTCAAAATCCCGTCAATCAGCTTCCAAAGTTGGTTCATTACCTGCTCCATGTTCCGCTCTCATCCTCATTTCTTTCTTCCACACATGTACATGTTGGTCAAGACAGCATCCACAACATAAGGACACTCTCTGCCTCAATCGCAGCCAACCACATTTCTGCCTTTTGCCCCAACCATTATCAAATGAATGTCACCGGCACACAATACCCTCTATCTCACCCGCAAAACTCCCGGATCTGCCGCTCCATGCACGCAGCCACATCACCGCCCTGATAATAGCACGCATACCACTCTACAATCTTTTCCATCGCGGTCTCCACATTCCAGCGCGGCCGCCAGCCAAACGTCTTTTTCAGCTTTGAACAGTCCAGCTTCAGGAAATTTGCCTCATGCGGGCCGCCGTCATACTGGTCGATCCAGCTCACTGCATTCCCCGTGTGCTCATTCCACTTCTCACAGAACAAGGATACAAGTTCCCCGGTTGTCCAGCAATCCGCGTCATCCGGCCCCACATTATAGCTCCCGGCGAACGCTCTGTCCTGATACTGCGCAGCCGCCAGCATCAAATACACGCACACCGGCTCCAGCACATGCTCATAAGGCCTGGTGGAATAAGGATTCCGCACAATGATATCCCGTTTCTCATGCGCCGCACGAATGCAGTCCGGTATAATCCGATCCACCGCAAAATCCCCGCCGCCGATCACATTTCCGGCACGCGCCGTGGAGATCGCGACATCTTTTTCCTTAAAAAAAGAATTCAGGTAGCTGCTCGTGACAAGCTCCGAGCACGATTTCGAGTTCGAGTATGGATCGTACCCGTTCAGCTCCTCATTCTCGCGGTAGCCCCAGTCCCACTCCCGGTTCCGGTAGACCTTGTCCGTCGTCACATTCACAAAGGATTTGACGGAGTCCGTCAGCCGAATGCACTCCAGGACATTCACAGTCCCCATCACATTCGTCTCATACGTGTACACCGGATTTTTGTAGGATTCCCTCACAATCGGCTGTGCCGCCATGTGGATCACAATCTCCGGCTGTGCCGCCTCAAAGACCTCCCGCAAGTGCTGCAGATCCCGCACATCGCCTTCCACGGAGTGCATACTCTCCTCCACACCGGTCAGCCCAAACAGCTCCGGCACTGTAGGAGGCTTGAGTGCATAGCCTGTCACTTTTGCGCCCGCGCCGACCAGCAGCTTGCACATCCAGCTTCCCTTAAAGCCCGTGTGCCCCGTCACCAGTACCCGACGATTTCTGTAAAAATCAAAGTCAAATTTCATAATTATCACCATTCTGCTCCTCGAAATTGATCCGCTCCTCCTCTATCACCAGCGGCCGCTTCATCACCCGCCGGTTGATATTCAGGATATACTCTCCCATCAACCCGATAAAGAAAAGCTGGATCGACCCCATCAGAAACACTCCGATCAGAATCGGCGCGGTCCCGGCCGCGAACCGATCCCAGTAGATCAGTTTCATAATCAGATACGCCACCGCAATCACAATGCTGATCGCCGAGCATGCAAATCCCATGATCGTCGCAAGCCGCAGTCCGATCTTCGTGTAGGATGTGAAACTCAGCATCGCCGCATCATACAGAGTGTACCAGTTATTGTGCGTCTTCCCGGCCGCTCGCTTTGCCTGCGTATACGGGATATCCTTTCTCCGGAAGCCAAGCTCCGCCACAATCCCTCTCAAAAACGGTGTCGGATCATCCAGATTCCGCAGCACCTCGATAAAACTCCTGTCATACAGTCCGAACCCGGTAAAATGCTCAATCTGCTCCACATCCGACATCCTCTTGATCAGCTTGTAATAGCAGGTCCGCAGAAAGCGCATAATCTTATTTTCCTTGCTGGCCGTCTTGATCGCACAGACAATCTTATAGCCGTTCTCCCATTCTCTCACCAGTTCCGGAATCATCTCGACCGGATCCTGAAAATCACAGCACAGACAAATCGTACAGTCTCCTGTCGTCTGACACATCCCATAATAGGGTGAATTGAACTGTCCAAAGTTCTTTGCATTAAAGATCGCCTTGATCTTGTGGTTCGCGGCACAAACCTCCCGCAGATACTCCCGCGTGCGGTCTGTCGAACAGTTGTCGATAAACAAAATCTCGTAATCGTACTGTGGAAGCTCCCTGCCCAGCAGCTCGACCACCGCCTTGCTCATAGGTCTTACATTTTCCTCTTCATTATAGCATGGAATCATGATGCTTATCTTCTGCATGTTTCCTCCTACGCCGCCCTTGCGGCAGCCACACTGTCATGCGCCAAATGACCGTTTCTCTGCAGTCCTATTCTTATACCACTCGACGGTCTCTGCGATCCCTTCCTCAAATGAATAGCGATACGCATATCCGAGATCCTCCTGAATCGACTTCGTATCTGCACATAGGTACATCACCTGCTTTGGCGCGTAAGGAAGCTCACCGATCCCCAAGGGCAGACTGCCGTCAACAGCATCCCGGATTGCATACATATACTCCGAGAGCGGCCGCGCCTTGCCACTGCCCAGGCAGTAGACCTTGCCGCTTACTCCCTTTTGAGCCAACGCATACAGAATCCCAGCCGCATCCTTCGAATACAGATAATCCCACAGCTGTTCTCCCTTTGTAAAAGCAGGGCGTTCCCCTTGCAGCAGCTTCACAATCGTCGACATCACCATCGTGCGCGTGCTGTCATACGGCCCATAGACACTCAGAATTCTGGCCCAGATATGCTTGATTCCGTATTGCTGACACTTGACGCGGCTCATCTGTCCGGCACAGAGCTTTGCCATCCCGTAGCCGTTCTCCGGAAAAGCAGGCGTATCAGGCTGAAGCATGCCCTCCACACGGCCGTACTCTGCCTGAGATCCGGCTCCGATAAATGCCTTGCACCCCAATCTGCACGCCAACTCCACCGCATCCAGCGTATACCTGACATTGCGGTTCTGCAAAAACATATCGTTCCGGCCATCGCCGATCGTGCCCTCCCAGCCGAAATGATAAAACACATCACAACAGCTGGGAATGCAGGCCTCGACAGAAGCCAGATCACTCAGATCCGCCTCCACGATATGTACCTGCTCATGCTTCGGAATCGTATCCATCCGCGCAGAATTTGGCCTGCAAACCGCATAGACCTCATCCCCATGTGAGAGGCACTCCTCAATCAACGCATGTCCAACCGCACCGGTCGGACCGGTAAGAATGATCCTTTTACTCATCTGGACTCCTCTGTCATCTCGTTTCTTTGCCGTACACCGTACACTTTACTCCTCAATCGGCGTAATATACAGATTCTTCTTTAATTCCTCTCTGTCTAGGAACGGCGCCAGGTCCTCGAGCGACGGGCTGAACAGCGTACCGTCCGCCAGCTTTTTCGTCGCACTCTTCGGCTCAAAAATCTGCTCCGTCGACACGAAAATCTCACAAAACGCGAAGCCCTCCGCATTCAATGTCGCATCAACCGCTTCTTTCATCTCGTCGTTCGTGTGCGCACTGTAATATGGCCAGCCAAACGCCTCCGCGATCTTTCGGAACTCAGGGAACGAAAGGTCTCCGCTCTCCGGTCCGATGCCTACCTTGCAGTGCTCCTTAAACAGATTGTTCTGCGTCTGACGAATCGAATGGTAGCCTTCATTATTAATCATAAACAGCTTAATCGGCAAGCGGTTCGTCACCACCGTCTGAAGTTCCTGGAGGTTCATCATAATACTCCCGTCACCCTCCAGACAGATCGTATCCTTCCTGTCATGCGCAATGCAGGCGCCAACCGCTGCCGGCAGGCCATATCCCATGCTCGCGATCGCATTATTATTCAGGAAACGGCAGCCCTTGCGAATAAACCAGCTCTGATGTCCGGCCACACAGCACGTTCCGTTGCTCGTAACCGTCAGGCTGTCCTCGGGCAGCTTCCGGCTGATATAGTCAAACGCTGCATATGCATTTGCAAAATGGTCACTTTCCTCCCAATGCCTTGGAAGCACAACCGGATAATCCTTCTTCCAGTTCTGACAGATCTGCACCCACTCCTCGCCCTGGAAAAGTGCGCCGTCCTGCTGCCCCAGCACCAGATTCACCTTCTCAAAGAAATCCTTCGCATCCGCGTGAATCGGCATCTCCACATGGATCGTCGGCTTCTTCAGCTCAGCCGGATCAATGTCGACCATAATCACCTCAGCCTCACGCGCCCAGGTCTTCCAGTTAAAGCCAACTACGCGGATCGGCAAACGATTGCCGACTGCCAGCACAAGATCTGCATTCTGTACCGCAAAATTGCCCGGGCGGTCACCCATGTTGCCGCCGCGTCCACAGTACAGCGGATGCTCCGTCTCAATCAGGTCGATTGCATCCCAGTACGTACACACCGGAATGCCAAGCTTCTCAACCGCCCTGCGGAACTCTTCAAAACCGCCCGACAGCCGGATCCCGTTTCCGGCGTACAGCACCGGACGTTTTGCATGCTGAATCTTGTCCAGAACCGTTCTCACCGTCTCCACGGACACCGGATCCGGAAGATACTTCACTTCCTCCGCCGGATCATAACCCTCCAGCTCCTCTGTCTCAATCGTGCACCCCTGATAATTCACCGGAATATCAATCCATACAGGTCCCGGACGCCCCGTTGTCGCCAGATAATACGCTTTCTCGAGCGCATACCGGATCCGCTTCGGATCCTCAATCATGACCGCATACTTACACATGCAGTCCACTGATTTTACAATGTCAAACTCCTGATCACCGACCGCGCGCAGCGGATGACCATCCGTAAATTGCTCATTGTACCGCGCCGTCGTGTCATAGCGCACCTGTCCCGACACCACAAACATCGGAATCGAATCCAGCCATCCGCCCACGACACCCGTAATCGCATTCGTCCCACCAGGCCCCGTCGTCACACAGAGCACCGCCGGTTTGTTCTGAACGCGCGCGTACGCCTCTGCCGCTATCGCAGAGCCCTGCTCATGATGGCTGTAGGTACATTTCAACCCTTCCTTGTGTCCAAACGCATCGTTCAGATGCATTGCACCGCCGCCGACCACCATAAAGCAGTCTGTCACGCCCTTATTCACCAGAAAATCCGCAACATAATCCGATAATCTCTGTTTCATCCTGTACCTCCTGTTCTCCCGTCCACCGACGGGCTGACTCTTCGCCGTTTATTCTCCACTCCAGATAACACCACACGTTCTCTGTATATTTCCCTATCTCAGTGTCCTGATCGCATTCCCCGGATTTTTGCACGTACTGCGTGAAAACATCTAAGCAGTCTGCAAGGCCTTCTTTCTCACGAAACAGCCTCTCGAATAATCTTCGCCATATAATCAATCATCTCGTCCGCCATGCCCGGGTAGACCCCCACCCAGAAGGTATGATTCATAATATAGTCCGTATTTGTCAGATCTCCGACTACTCGATAGGCATCTGTTCCTCTGATCTCATCAAAACACGGATGTTTGATCAGGTTGCCGCTGAAGAGCAGACGCGTCTGAATATTGTGCTCCTCAATATATTTTGTGACTGCATTTCGATCCAAGCCACTCTCCGGCCTCACTGAGATCAGGAAACCGAACCAAGAAGGCCGGCTGTTCGGGGCAGCCTCCGGAAGGATCACCCGATCCGCCACCGGCTCCAGTGCCTCACGCAGCCGCTCCCAGTTGTGGCGGCGACGCTCGATGAAGGACGGAAATTTCTTTAGCTGCTCACAGCCTACCGCCGCCTGCAGATCCGTCACCTTCAGATTGTAGCCCAGATGGCTGTAGACATACTTGTGGTCATACCCCTGTGGCAGCTCGCCGTACTGCCGGTCAAATCTATGCCCGCAGAAATTGTCATGCCCGGACGGACAGATACAGTCGCGGCCCCAGTCACGGTACGAGAGAATCAGCCGGTGCAGCTTCGCATCATTTGTGTAAACGCATCCGCCCTCGCCCATCGTCATATGATGCGGCGGGTAAAAGCTGCTTGTCCCGATATCGCCCCAGGTCCCGCTGAATCTGGTCTCACCGTCTATCGTATATTCTGTGCCGAGCGCATCACAGTTGTCCTCCACGAGCCAGAGATGGTGTCTCTCACAGAACGATTTCACAGCCGCCAGATCAAACGGATTCCCGAGCGTATGTGCGATCATCACTGCTTTTGTCCGCTCAGAGCGTGCTGCCTCCAACTGCGCCACATCAATATTATACTGCGGCACGGTCACATCCACGAATACCGGCACAGCGCCATACTGCAGCATCGGCGCCACCGTAGTCGGAAAACCGCACGCCACCGTGATCACTTCATCGCCGCGCTGAATCCTGCGTTCTCCCAGCTCCGGGGCCGTCAGGACAGTAAATGCAATCAAATTCGCAGACGATCCGCTATTCACCAGATGCGCATACTTCACGCCGATCCATTTTGCAAATTCTGTTTCAAATTCCTCCGAAAAGCGCCCTGTCGTTAACCAGAAGTCCAGCATCGCGTCCGTCAGACTGCACATTTCCTTTTCGTCGAAGACACGGGACGCATAGCTGATCCTGTCGCCAGGCACAAACGGTTCCCGCTTCTCCTTAAAATCATGATAATACTCCGCGACCAGCGCTTTGATCTGCTCGCGCGCCTCCGCTTCATTTTTCCAGTTCGCCATTTCGTTTTCCTTCCTATTCTGTCAAGCCTAAATATATTGAATTTACAGGCTTTGACGCATTTTTTACTTTCCAGATTGTTCTATCCCTGTCTTGGTATGCTTCTTTCGTCTGCACAGAACCGGACATTCCTGCTATGCCTCCGTCATCTGCTCAATCCTGCCACTTCTTCCACGGCGCCCGATTCTGCGCCCACAGCCCTTCCAGAATATCCTTCTCCCGCTTCGTATCCATACACTGCCAGTAGCCCTTGTGCGAATACGACATCAGCTGCCCCTCACGGGCCAGACGCTCCAGCGGCTGCTTCTCAAAGACCGTCTCATCCCCGTCGATATAGTCAAAAATCTCCGGATTCAGCACCATATACCCCGCATTGATCGGCGCGCCATCCGAAATGCTCTTCTCTCGGAAGGAGTGCACCGCATTGTCTCCGCCGATGTCGAGAATCCCCTTCTGCTGCTCCAGCAGCACAGAGGTCAGCGTCGCGACCTTCCCCTGTGATTCGTGAAACGCCAACAATTTCTCAATATCTACATCGCACACGCCATCCCCGTACGTCATCATAAACGGCTCGCTGCCGATGTAAGGCTGCACGCGCTTGATCCGCCCGCCGGTCATCGTGTGGAGCCCGGTGTCCACCACCGTCACCTTCCACGGCTCCGAATGCTGGTTGTGCACGATCACTTTATTCCCCTGTGTAAAGTCAAACGTGATATCTGACGTGTGAAGAAAATAATCCGCAAACCATTCCTTAATAACATGCTGCTTGTACCCCGCACAGATAATAAATTCATGAAATCCATAGTAGGAGTATTCCTTCATAATATGCCAGAGAATCGGCATCCCACCGATCTCAATCATCGGCTTCGGCTTGTACTCAGACTCTTCAGAAATCCGCGTGCCGAAACCACCGGCTAAAATAACGACCTTCATGTCTCTTTTCTCCATTTCTCTCCCCTGACATCCTATTATAGCGCACCTAAAGCATGAGCGCAATCAGTAACCCTGCTGATCCTATCAATACAAGCTCTCTGACAATCAGAATGCTCTCGACGGAACATTCCAGTCTGGCAAATTTTGCACGCCCTGTGTCCGGGTGTGCCCAATACAAGAAAAACAGTATCCCCCCCACAAAAATGCCTCCGCCGATTAGATTTAGATAATTTATATCGAAACCCACAAGCTTATTTTCGATTGAATTTCGTATCGAATATCCGATATCTGTCTTCTCATTATAAAACAGCTTTCCGGCCAATGTATATACGCTGGTCTTTACATTGAATACCCAATAATAATATATAAACTCCGCTAACAGCAAGCCCGTCGAAAAAATCGTAGAAATCCACATTCCCGTTTTTCTTTCCTCCTGACTTCTGCAGAGAACCAGCAGCACAGTGAATGGAAGCAGCAACAGACTCCACTGCGGATGAGTCAGGCTCGTGACAAAAAAGGATGCCAATCCCATAAAGCTTACATATATCGCCCAAATACCTGTCTCTTCTTCTTTCACAGGCGCTTTAAAATAACAATACATACAAACCAGCAAAAACACCGCCACAAAAATGGAACTGGTCCCATACACCATTCCTGTCTGACTCTGAAAAATAAAGGTAAGAAGATGCCCACTCACATAATCTGTCCCGCGATCACTGACAACAAAAAAGAATTTCTGTACAATTTTCCAGAAAGCCAAAAATAAACACCCCGCCCCGAGCTTTGCAAACATCCTTATCAGCTTTTTTTCTTTTAGCAGGACAAGGGGGATAAACACAAAAAATGCAAATAATTTAAACGCTGCCGCTACCGCAAACCACACAATAAACTGCTTTTGGCGGCCCGAAATGTATGCATCTACTCCCAAAAGTATAAACAAAAGGCAAAACGCATCATACTGTCCCATCACAAGCACTGGCACAAACAGCAGCACAGAACTTCCAAACATCAGTATGGATAAATCCACATCATACTCGGTTCCTTTGATTTGCTTCCCTATCTTTATCATTACCAGATTGATCCCTGCTAGAAATGGAAGTGAAATACTTTTCGCCCACAAAACTCCAAGCAGCCGATCCAACGCATATTCTCCTGAAAAGTGTTCATACAGCCATAATGGAAAATTCCAAACGGCAAAAACAAAATACACCGGGAAATCATAAATGGCTGCACCGCTCGTGCCAAACCGGCTGCTGATTACTACATCCTCATTCATGATGTAAAAATCCCGAATCCTTCCGGCAAATAGTGCATCCCAAAAGGTCATTCCATCACGGGTTGTTTCCAAAATATCACTGTACATGAACGACACAAAAAACAATCCGGAACAAATCATACACAAAATCAAAAGTATAAGCCTTTTTCGTTCCCACTTCTTTATCATCTCAATCATCCCGCTCAACTCATCCCTCGTCTCTGCTTATTATGTTCAAAATCGTCTGATCAAATCTCTGCGCTTGTCGTTCCACAAACTGAAAGATCACAATATCTGGCTTCTGTTCTGTCAAAAAATCTAACGTACACCGCGAATAATGAATACAACTGCACTCTGCGAATTCCTTTGCAATATAAGGCATGTCCAGATTGCCGAAGGAATCACATACCATCATAACCCTTCGCTGATCTGCAGCGTCAGATGTATAGTGCATCGTGTCAATATCCGAAAAACTTTCCAATGACTCAAACTCATACTGTACTTCCGGTTTATAATTCACCATATACTTTTTATCCCGCCTGACATCCAGCAGATGCGGCAAGCCGGCCATCATAGACAGATCATACGTTGTTCCTCTCTGCTGTGGAGCAGCCTTAAATACAGATTCAGACCACTCTACTACCATATCCTCCGTACATTCCGGCAATTTTTTTCCAAGCAGACCAAGTATCGCTTTTGCTCCATAGTATCCGCCAATATAATTCCAATGCGTATCATATTTACAATAGACCTGATATCGTTCCGATGCCGTCTGCAATCCATCCAAATCATACAGAACAGGGACATCCGTATTTTGCTGTATATATTCGACCGCTTGCTGACTCAGGCTAACCGGATTCACTACCTGAATATCATCCGGCATAAACCGACTATACACCTCAGCCTTGTTTGGCACAATGCTAATCACCAGTTCTATTCCCTTCGCCTGAAACCACTCCCAGACAAACCGCAGATTCTCTTCCATCTCTTTTAGTTCATTTTCAGAGTAAGAGTAAATTCCCCTATAATTATCAATACATTCTGCCGCCTTATAAAACAACCACTCGTCTTTTCCCAGCAACACCTGATCAGAATCCAGACTATGAAACACCACTAAATCCAAAGCTCTGTTTATAAACTGCAGTTGGTTTTTATATGGCAGATGATCGTCAAACCAGGCTTCGTAAGCAGCCGGATACTCAGTAACAGATGTTACCGAAAGCTCTGGTTTTTCTGCCAGTTCCCTATTTTCATAATTTTCCGTATCAATATAACGCTTCACAAAAGGATAAGATACAGAAGGAAGAACCAGAATCACACAGAATGTACTAATTAATATTTTATTACGATATCTGAACATCGTCTCTCCTAAAACTTAAAATAAATAAACGGATTATATGTGCCACTCACTAAGTACATAATACTAAGCATCAGAATCAACACTAACACACCGAATTCTATCATACCTCCGCTATTCTCTGACTTAATCCAGCCTTCCATTCGCGGAATCAGGCTTTGCACTACACCACATCCTGCAAGCGCCACTCCGATGATCAGCCAATCCCGATTCGACACAAAATTTCTCAGTACATATGCACTCTCCACTTTCCAGTGAAACATAGCACGCAGCACACTATACGCCTCCGTCAAAGAATCACACCGAAACATTCCCCAGCCGACTGCTACTACAAACATCATATAGGCATGATTCAATATCTTCACCGGATTCCTCTTCAAAAGTTTCCCAAGGCCAAGTCGCTCCAAAATACTGAAAAATCCATGCCATAAACCCCAGGCCAAAAAGTTCAGACTCGCTCCATGCCAGATTCCCGTCAATACAAAAACCAAAAACAAATTTACATACGTACGAATTTTTCCTTTCCGATTACCACCTAGTGGAATATACACATAATCGCGAAACCATCCGGATAAGGACATATGCCATCTGCGCCAAAATTCCCGAATTGATTCCGAAATATAAGGGTAATCAAAATTCTCCAAGAATCGAAATCCGAACATTCTTCCCAAACCGATCGCCATATCAGAATAGCCGGAAAAATCAAAATAGATCTGCAATGTATACATGCCTATCCCAAACCACACCAACCCCGTGTTTAACTGTGTCATTTCAACTGCAAAAATGCTATCTGCAATCTCAGCTACGGTATTCGAAATAATTACCTTTTTCCCCAATCCGTACGTAAATCGCTTTATACCATATGCAAATCCTTCTTCTGTAACCAATCTCTCTCTGAGCTGATCGTTTACGTCCTTGTATTTCACGATAGGGCCGGCAATTAGTTGTGGGAAAAAACTGATATACAAAGCCAGGTCCAAAGGATTTTTCTGCACAGAAATCTCTCTTCGATAAAGATCAATTACATAAGACATAGCCTGAAATGTATAAAATGAAATACCGATCGGCAAAACAATATTCCGTACCGCTATAACATCCTTCTCAAATACTCTGTTTAAGAACATAAAACATCTTGTAGAATATTTAAAGTACCATAAAAGCCCAATATTTATTACAATGCACAAAAAGAGGACACCCTTCCGGTGCCTCTCCCTTTTCACTTTATCAAGCACAATTCCCATACTATAATTCAATCCAACGGAAAAAAGCATCAGTAGAATATAAAACGGTTCACCCCACGCATAAAAAACAATGCTGGCAATCAGCAAAACGTAATTTCGCCATTCTGGTCGGATCAGGTAATAGCTAATCAATGTAATCGGAAGAAATCCCCACAGAAATATCATGGAACTAAAAAGCATTGTACAGTTCTCTCTTTCGTTTCTGTCATCTAATAATACTCTGAATCACAATATCTACCTTAAAAACTCTTTCACAATATATTTGGGTCTTTCCTTCGTTTCCAGATAGATCTTTCCGATATATTCGCCGACTACCCCGATCGCCAACAGCTGCAGTCCTCCAAGTGCCCAGATTGACGTGATCAAACTCGGCCATCCCGGTTCTGTTACGCCTACAATCGAGCCAATCAGAAAATACAAAAACGCAATGACGCTAATCATAAAAATCAAAATTCCCAATATGCTAATCATCCGGATCGGCTTCACGCTCAGTGACGTAATCCCGTCAAACGCAAAGGAGAGCATCTTTTTCAGAGGATATTTTGACTCACCAGCAAACCGCTCCTTGCGCTCATAATACACATTCGTGCTGTCAAATCCGATCATCGGTACAATACCTCTGAGAAAGAGATTCACTTCCTTGAACTCCTCGAGCGCGTCAAGTGTCCGTTTACTCATCAAACGATAGTCTGCATGATTAAAGACAACATCTGCCCCCAGCAGCTTCATAACCCTGTAAAAGCCCTCCGCAGTAAATCGTTTGAAAAATGTATCTGTCTTGCGCGCGCTCCGCACTCCGTATACGATATCGAATCCTTCATGATATCTTTCTACCATCTCATCAATCGCGTCTACATCATCCTGCAGATCCGCATCCAGCGAAATCACCATATCTGCATACTCTTTCACTGTCATCAAGCCTGCCAAAAGTGCATTCTGATGCCCACGATTCCGTGAAAGATCAATTCCGAGTATCATCGGATTCTTCTCATGCAATTCCTTAATAATTTCCCAGGTAGTATCCCTGGAACCGTCATTCACAAATACGATCTTACTCCTCTGATCAATCAGATTCTTACTGATCAGCACGTCCAGCTTGTGAAGCAGCTGCCTGGATGTCTCATGAAGAACTGCTTCCTCATTATAACATGGTATCACTAAATACAATACAGATGCCCGCATCTCCGGCTCCTCTCCCTCTCTGCATTTACATGCAATGTATCTTCTACGGCTCCCTAGCCCCAGAATTCTGGCAGTCTGATAAACGTTCCTCCGAATCAACCGTACGTCCGATATGATAACTTGTAAAAGAGCATAATCACTTTCACCACAAATCCAGGCCAAAACTTCTCAAACATTGAGATATCATCCTTAATCCGGCGATGATCCTCGATAAACTGCTTGCTTGTTGCACCATCATGCACACGGAAATGAGTCAGCGGCTTATCTACATAATAGAACCTGCCGTCTCTGCATGCATACTTATAAAACGTATCCCAATCAAGATTATATTTGTATTCTGAAGTAAATATCGTTTCGCCCAGCATTTTTTTGTTATACGTCACCGAAGGGCAGCAGATACAATTGCCCAGGCACAAAATCCGCTTTTTAACCATACGCTTATCCGCCCACCTGGCGACCTTTAACGGCATTCTCAATATCCGCTTTATTCTGCTGTTTATATCACTTCCAACCTTTCCATTCTTGATTGGCAAATAATCTGTGATAAAAAGACTGATATCAGAATAACGCTTTGCTGCCCGCATCAGCTCAGCTACATATTCCCGCTCATATTCATCATCCTGATGCGCAACTGTAACATAATCCGCATCCGCGTGATTATAAGCAAAATTCCAGTCATCCTGAATATCGCTGGCTCCCTCCCTCACAAAATACGGTATTCCATATTTTTTCGCAAGATTCTCTATATAGGGACTTGGCGTAGAGGTCGCCAAAATCGCCTTCGCCGGAACCGATTGGTTCTCAATCGAACGAATACAATTCTCCAAATAAGGAGAGTCTTTATATGCACAGATTGCAAAGCAATGTGTTGTCTCTTTTCCTAGATTAATATAGTTTCTCATTTTATCACTGTATGCTCCTTACCGTCATCTCAACCATTCACTATTTTTCGCTTAACACTCACTATTATAACACGGTACACATAAATGTAAATTACTTTTCCTTTCAGAAGGTTCAAATGAAGGTTCAAACCAAACAATATACTTAGTTATCCTGGTCTCATAGATCATAGTGTAACCCAAATGAATTTCACATTCTCTGGAATATCATAGTATTCTTTCATCCAGTATTCGATATATCCAAATCCTTCATCATAGGGCATTTGCACTGCATAGTAAGACTCCGGAAGTTTTTTTAGAATAAGCATTTCCTCATTCTCATACTCTCGTAATACCTTATCATTATACATCAAATTTTCATAATTACGGGAATATCCTCGCTCAATATTATAGTAATTTCGAAACGAGAAAAGCCCAAGCAACCCGATCGCTACACAAATATATTTCTGCCGCTTCATTTGTGCCATATCGCATGACCAATCCGCAAACAGACTGGCTATAATAATAAACGCCGCAAAAATATATCCCAGATAAGAGCGAATATTCACAGTCGGCGAGACAAGCAGGCATACGACGGACGCACCCCCAGCATACATCATTGCAATCATTGATATTCTCTTTTTCATAGCCATATAGATTGTCACCGTCACAATCAGGTTCAGCATTACAACCGTCTCGCAAAAAAGTTCCGTAATCTCCGGTAACAAACTAATTCCTGTCAATTTATATAGTGAAAAAATAGCGCTGCAAACAGACAATACCACCAAAATAATTGCTTTCTTTGACTCTTTATACAGTCTTACTGACGCATACAGCAGCAGCAAGGTAAGAACCAAATTCATCCAGCTCAATCCATAAATGAAAAAGCCTCTCACAATTTGCGGATAATTGTACTTAAACTTTTCAATCAGGCTCAATTGGGCGAACTCTGTACTGTTTAATCGTGCAAAATTACCCGGTGCAAAAAACAATACAAGGTAGCTCACAACACTTCCGCCTACTACAGTAACATCTGTCTTCCAATGCTCTTTCCATACCTTCCAATGGCCAATCAAGGCCATAAACACATAATAAACTACAACAAAAGCCCCCACTTGCTCCTGTGAAAAGGTTGCAAAAAACACCAGAATTAAAAGCAAAAGGTTCCATTTCCATTCATTTTTCAGTCCTTGTTTTTGCAGCATTTCTTTCTTTCCATAAAGAAATGCACTCATAAACAACGGCAGCATCGGCCAGACATACAATACAGATGCCGATGCCCAATAAGTTCCAAAGCGATGCACATCCTGACCAAGCAGGCCGTATAAAATCAAGAATAGCAGTAATATTTTGAAATTATCCTGCTTATCTGTTTCCAGATTTACAAAGCGGACGCTAAACCAGAAAATCAGCAGAAGAACGACTACCTGACAGAGCATATATGGCAACGCGCCAAACCGCGTTAGCGGCAACAAGAACATTGCAGCATACAAAACCCTGCCGCCCCAGTTAAAGTAACACCATCTTACCCAGCCAAGCAAATCAGACACCGTCCAGTTTGTTCCTTCCACACCTTCTGCCATATATCCATAGGAAAGTGACGTGTTGCCAAAATCATCATAATACAAGCCAACTAATCGATGCTGCAGTACCAACAGCACCAATCCCGCTAACAATACCAGCCATGTTTTTTTTATAACATTCTTCCTCATATTCTGCCTCAAGAACCCCTTTTTTACAGTACATAACAGTAAATATCAGTAATATGGAACACATCTGTATCTCCCGAAAACGACAAATTAATTTCCATATAGCATTTCTCTATCCTTTCCTCCAAAATCGGAATTACGATACATCCTTCCTGATAGCCTGTACCAACTAATTTGCGTCCATTTACCTTAGCTGTTACCTTTTGAGTACCGTTAATCTCATTGTCCGTCTTTAATACAACACAAACATCGTGATCAAAATTCTCCGAAAAAGCAAGAGCTATCATTGCTGTTCCCCCGGTTGTCCAGACCCCTGTGCCATCTGTTCCGGCAAATCCCGAAACCATCAATCTCTGAAAATCAGGATTACTATCTGATATTGCAATCTCCTCTGACTCTTTTACCAGATAACCTCCTCTCAAACGTCTCTCACATGCTATGCTTGTTATTCGATAAGCAAGCTTCCGAACATCCGCTCCGGTTCCTAATTCTTGGGCTGACACAGAATCCGGAAAGGATAACCTGATATCATTCCTATGTGCAAGCAGATACCGGTTTGGAATATCAAGGACAATCTCATCATTCATATACCACACTGAATAGATCTCATATCCGTTTACACTTGCTAAAATGCTCTGACTGCCATTCATCACATAATCTGTTTTCAGCCGCAATCTAAAATCATCTTGAAAGTCATCCTGAAAACTGATCCGCATGCAGACATCCTTATCTCCAAACCACGCTCCTATATCATCCGGCTTTTCACCTCCATCAATCACCAGAGTCTGATACATCGTCCCGTCCTTTGAGACTTCAATTTCACAATCATCTTCAAACACAAGTCCTGTAGCGGAAACACGCTCGCATAAAATGCCAGTAATAAAATATGCCAGTTTTCTCTCATCCGTCCCCGTTTTCAACTCAACAGCAGAAACTGCTCCCGGCAGTGACAGTTCAAGAAGCAGAGAACCATCTTTAATCAATGCATTTTCTATATTGATTACAATCTCTTTATCCAAGCATAAAACATCATCTACCTTCAAACCATTTGCATACACTACAACCGGCTGACTATCTCCCATTTTATCCCCAACACTTAATATCAGGCGAAAGTCATCTTCATAATTTTCTGGAAAAGCAAATGAAAGCACTGCATCTTTTCCATCTATCCATACACCAGAATTCTCTGGATTCGAAAAGCCTTTCCATGCTATTTTCTCAAAATCAGAATTATCCTCTGATACATTTATACTGCAGGTGTCCTCGATCATATATCGACACAATTTTGTTTTTTCACAAACGATATCCTGAAGCGAAAAAATAGATCTATCATTATCATTTCCTGCCTGTACATCCTCACCGCCTGGATAATAAAGTATCAAGTCCAGCCTGCTGTCATCAATGCAAAAATTGGGAATTTCAATCTCTACTTTTCCCTCTTTGACCAGCAGTTCTGGCAGACGGATCCCATTTGCAAAAGGCAGAACCCTCTGCTCAGCGCCATCGAACGTACCCCCAACTGAAAACGTCACTTTAAGATCCTCTGAAAATGTCTCCGGAAATCTCCACAAGAACTCAGAATACTTTCCAGATGTCCATGCACATGCTAATTCATCCTCTTTAGCCTTCTCAACACTCAATCCGGTTTGTACCAATGCCTGATATTCCGGACTTGATTCATCCATCAGAACTCTCTGCTCTTCAGAATCCATGAAAAGCCCTATTTCTAAATCCCGTTGTCCATCTGCAGAATAAATATTCCCCATCGGAATCCAGGATTCTTCATCTGCTGCGATGCCCACGACATAGTATTCTTTCATTTTCGCCAAACTATCATTCCGACTTTTCTCACCTCTATCAGTAGACTTCAAAAATCTCCTGATTTTTTCCTGCTCCCACTGCTTCTCCTGGAAATAATCTGCTACCTTCTTTCCCGCAATCAAAGTTTTTAAAATTGGCTGTACTTCCTCATAGGATACACTCTCGTCAGATATAGCAAACGGATGCGTCTCTTTTGCCTCCTTCAACATAAACAGAGGTCTCTGCTCCCCTTCCTGAGTATTTCCTTCTCCAGACAGTATCACAATGGATGTATTATCATAAACCTTTTGCCTTTTTAGTTGTTCGCAATACTCCTCAATTATACTTGCACATGTCCCAGCATTTTCCTCCTCAAGGAAATAAACCCGAAATGCACCTTTACTCTTATCGACAGACAGTTTTTCTTTCGTCAAACGTCTGTAGAAATCTTCAGCTCTCGTACTGTAACTGCACGCACCATCCTCGTTCATCCTGTAGATTTCAAATTCGCCCGTATATTCAATAAAAGGATCCAAACACTGGTGCGGAATATAATGATAGGCCATCAACTTATACAGTTGAATCACGAATCCAACCGTATCTCCTATCCCGCACTTTTCATCAGATACATTCATAAAATCGAAGTTATCATCCGCCAAATACCTACTATCCGTATAAACTCCTACAGAATATCCTCTGCTTTCCAGATCGGAATACAATGCCGTATTTTGATATGCTTCCATCAAATAATCCGAATACGGCATATTACTCTCATACCATTTCCCAGTTAATATAAGTGGCACATTGCCATCAGCAACTGAATACCCACTCACCGCATCAGGATAACTGGTAAAATCATCCAACTCCACCGAACCTTTGGATGATCCAAGAATAAAAGTAACAACATTACTATTTTTTGAAAGCTTCAACGCTCCGTCATCGGATACCATAAGCAGAGGCTTTTTATCATTTTCAAGTCTTGCCGTATTGCTAAAATCAATCCCTAATAATGCAAATTCCACAACCACAAGAACAACACATACACCTACTCCAACCTTCTCAATTCGCTTCTGCGACCGCAGCACCAGTAAGGTTAATCCCAATCCTACTGCAACCGCACCCCAAAGGAGTATACTTGAAGTGTAGTAGGCTTTTTCCTGAAGCCATACGAGCCTTCCACCTTCCACCATACTATAACACTTTGCAATTACATTTTCCTGAATAAAAAAGCCAGCCAAAAAGCATAACAACAGCACATAAAAGAACTGCGAAAATGGTGTTTTTCGTAAAATCCATCCTCCCACATATGCCAGAAGTAAGACATACAAAAACATCTTCGTCACAACTGGCAGGATATCTGTCACTGAAAACCAGAATTCGCTCTTATACTCCATGCACAGTTTTAACGGGCCACTAATCAAGAGGATGAAACAATAACTGAATTCAAGAATCAGCCATGCTATCCTTTCCCATATTTTTGTTGTCCACCCGCTATCAATATTTTTTCTTAGTTTCATTTTTCTTTCCTATCCTCTACATATACCACAACACATGTAACTAAAATATAGAGCCGTCTAATACGCTTAGTAGCTTCACAAGTAAAACCGTCTTCATATTTTATTCCTATCACATATCTTAATTCGGCACACACGTGTGCCAAATTACTTAATCTCAATCGTATTTTCTCATTACACGTATTTTAATATCTTCTGGAGTAAGTGGTGTATGAATCTACAGCCCTTCGGGTAAATCATTAAATAATTAATATTTCGACACTCCAATTGATTTACTTTGCATTCTTTGATGAAATTCTACTTTCAATTACTATTAATATCTCAGCGGTATCCCAGATTGTTTTATAAGGCTAACGTCGGAAAACTGCGGGAATTTCCCCTGTGATAAACGAAGTATGCTTTCCCTTGCTCTTTCCAAATCTAAAGTTGGCGACACATAAACCGATTTAAGCGCCTCTGGTGCAAATTTAAGATCAACATATGGAACAAAAAGCCCATCTTTTTCCAAAAACTCTTGTTTCTCTTTTATCGCTGCATAGGTTCCGTCGTTATTTAAATAAAGAGATATAGCAAATCTGTACTCATGCTCAGGTTCAAAGCACTCCTTTTTAAAAAAAACTCCTAAAATCATCAATTTATCAACAAGAATTTCTATTGTAAACTTTTCATCGCATCGACTATGTGCAACAGAAAAATTATAAAATTGTTGAATCACCTGCTTAACAATTTTCT
Organism: Oscillospiraceae bacterium; assembly: GCA_021771715.1. GTDB lineage: Bacteria > Bacillota > Clostridia > Lachnospirales > Lachnospiraceae > Choladousia. Next base: position 91,507 of record JAETOO010000005.1, on the reverse strand, counting down.
TTTGTTCTCTCTTTTTATAAACTACCTTTGCGCTAATTATCTGCGGAGTTCGTCCCTTAGGCCTTCCACTGGTTCCTTTATCACAACACTTATCAGGCTGCATCTCTATTTTTCTTCTTAATTCCCCAGACTTAAAATGCAAATTATAACCTCTAAGGCAATCACCTTTCGTGTAATAATTCCACAGGCACAGACTATCTTGATCGACAGAAAACGAGCACTGAAAAACATAGAAATTATCCCGTTGTGGTTTCTTGTAGCGCTTATTGCATTCCTCTTTCAAACACTCTTTAAATTTAGGATCATCAGGAGCAACCTCATCTAACTCGTCTAAACAGAGTTGCATAATAGCTTTTCCTTCACTGCCATCATTAAGATAATATCTATCCGAAAAACGAAGCTTTTGATTTTCGATTATGCTTTGAAAAGCAAGCGGAGAAGTATAATGATATATATCTTTGCTCGCATTCGAAAAAAAGGATGTGTACTCAATACTATTACTCAATTCACATAAATCAATCAAATAACTATCCATACTACCTTACATTCCTTTCATCCTGCTCAGGTACAAACCAAGATAAAAATGGCTGAGCTTTTCTCTTGTTTTTACAAAATCTATCATACTGTTTACGTATAGGTACACTACATTGCACCTATGCATTTTATCTGGCCCGTTTAGCTTTTTCAAAAATATAGGTACAAAAACGAAACAGTCTAAATCTATACTAACGTCTTTGCACCTATTCTAATGTTAATCTTAACAGAATCTAATTATTTTTATCATATTTTGTACCATTCAGCACATTCCTTACAACATAAAGCGGTCTTTCCTTCGACTGCATAAAGATATTTCCTACATATATGCCTACAACCCCAATGCACATTATTGTAAGGCCACCCATTAAGCATACCGTTGCTAACATACTAGACCACCCCGCCGGGACATGTACTGTAAAATGCTGAATAATAATCCCGAGAATAGCAATCAACGATGCCAATGTAATTATAAAGCCCACTCCCACTGTAAGCTTCAACAATTTATCTGACTGGGACGTTAAAATCTCTCCGGCCATTTTCATTCGCCGTTTGAAATTATAGGATGATTTTCCCTCTTTTCTCTCATCATGTTCAACATCAATAGCCGTCTGATTAAAACCTAACCATTTTATATAGATAACATATGCCCGATGTAACTCACGCATTTTACAATAATTGTCAATCACAATTCTTTTACAAATACTGAAATTGCAAATAGCCGGGTCATAATTTCCCCCGGAAGCAAAATTGTAAACCTTATAAAACATTTTTGAAACAAAAACCTTCAAAAACGAATCTTTTCGATTCTTTCTTCTGGCAAAAACTGCATCATATCCTTCCAGCGCCTTGTTGTATAAATTAACTATCTCTTCCGGCCGATCCTGCAAATCACAATCCATGACTACAACCCAATCACCAGAACTATAATCCAATCCCGCTGTAATAGCCTGAATCTGTCCAAAATTCCGAGCCATCTCAATTCCGACAACATGTACATCTTCTTCACAGATTTTTTCAATCACTTCCCAGGAATTCTGCGGACATTTATCATTGACCAAAATTATCTCATAAGTATCTACTAATTTGCCAAGTGTTACCGTTAATCGTTCATATAACTCTCTGAGTGCTGCTTTACACCCGTATACCGGCACTACAACTGATATATCCATAACAATCCCTCATTCTAAACGTAAAATATAAATATTCCTAAAAGCACTAACAAATTTCCAAGTATCTTCTTCTTCGTAATCGGCTCTTTAAAGAACAAATAGCTCAAAAATAATATTAAAATATATCCCAGTGATTCAATCATCGGTCCATTTTTATAAGCAGTACCATGATATGCCAGAATAATCAGTAACGTAGACAGCACCATCATGCCATATCCTACAACAACATATGGATTAAGATATTCTTTCCAAAATGTGTCATATTTTTTTTGAGCACTCTTTTTCAATAGTATTTGGGATGAAGAGGACACCAGAACCGCCAATAACAACAAGCAAATATATTTATCTATCATCGCTATTAATTATGATTGTCCCTGTAATGACAATCAATACTCCTATTACATTTTTTATTGTGACACTCTCATGGAAAAAAGCGACAGCCCACACCATAGACCACAATAACGCAATCGAACGGTTTGCATATGCAATAGACAAATCAAATTTCTTTATAATTTGCTGCCATAATACCGCATACACACCGAGTATTCCGATCTCTACTCCATAAAACAAAATAAATTTAAACGACAAAAAGCCATTTCCAGATGCAAACTTTGCTGCTACACCGGACAATGTGTAGATCACTACGATCGCCTGTAGCAAAACAATATCCTTTATTCGAATATTTCTTTCTTTCTTCATAACTGAGCTAATTCCATTGCCTCCTCTTTCGAATCGCATGCTAAAATGTAAAAACCATATCTGGATGCGCTATCGACAATTCTATTTTCTTTTGATATATGAATGTCGCTTACATAGTATATTTTGTCAGGACATTCTCTCTGAAGCGTTTTCAGATTCTCATAATCACTCTCAGAAAAAATAAACTTTATAGCTGCGACCTTCGGTTCAGATACCTTCTGCAAATCCGGCTCACAGCCAGTTGCAACCTGTATCACCATTTTAACAAAATCATACCCTGTAGAAATCTGAACCAGGTCAGAGCCAATACAGTCTCCTCCCATTCTGGCTCCTATCTCAATAATTCTGATATTTCCTTCCCCATCAATTTTAAATTCAGAATGTGAAGCACCATACTCAATCTCCAAAGCATCCAACGCTTTGTATATTTCGTTTTTAACTCGTTCTACCATCTCAGGGTCTAAATCAGAGGGTTCCAAATGCCCTGTCTCAATGAAATGCGGAGCACCTGTCGTAAACTTTTTAGTCAAAGTTAAAAAATAATGTTTTCCTTTAAAAGAAATACACTCACAGCTATATTCGCTGCCCTCCAGATATTCCTCGACGATAGCCTTTTTTTCAAATGAATTTTCAACTGCGTCTAATACAGCTTTTTCCAACCCCTCAAAGCTATCCAGTTTCGTTATTCCCCTGCTTCCTGAACGATCGGTTGGCTTGACAATAACAGGCAGCCTCATTTTTTTTACTTCTTCGAAATCTGAATTCAAAGTAATCTCATGGAACTCTGGTATCGGGACTCCCGCCGCTTTAAATGCTTTGCGCATCTCATATTTATTTGTAGAGATAACAACACTTCTTTCACTATTGCAAGCCTGTCCCAATCGTCTGGCGACATAATTTACCGTTATCCCAGCCAAGTCCGAAGCAATTGTCACAACCGCATCTGGCTCGATTTGTTTACAAACCTCATATATCTTTTCCCTCTCAACAATGCTGATGGGATAAAAATAGTCTGCCGTTTTTTCACCAATCGAGCCATCTTCCCATGCAAACACATGAGTTTCATATCCCATTTCTTTTGCTTTTATAATCAAAGGATTCTGAAAATCATTTGCCCCTATTATCGCTATCCTCTTCATCTGTTTCTTTATTGCTCCTTCTGCCGGTTCTCGATCAACTGTGTCCATTTTCCGCTTTCCAATTCTTTCTTATAATCCCTCATAATTTCAATATAGGAAGTATATTCCGGAACAAAACCAAAATCTTCTTTTGCCTTCGTCATATCAAACAAGAAGGATGGTGTATTATTAGGCTTGTCAGGTCTATAAACTATATTCGATTTCTTTTCTCCGCCGAATACCTCAATGATTGCTTTTACCTGCTCTTCCAAGTCTAATTCCGTACCTGATGTCATATTATATAGGCCATATGTTTTATCGCTCTTTAACGCCATTGAAAAAGCCTTGGCTACATCCTTTACATAAATAATATCTCTTGTGATATGCGGATCTCCCCAGATTTCAATATCATCCCCTTTTTCTGCATTCTCAATAAACGTCTGAACACCCGATTTATAATATTTTCCATTTACATAAATTGCAGAATGCGGTCCTACACCATATACCGGCGGAAATCTAAAAGAGGCACACTGCATATGATGCTGCTGATTGTAATACTCCATTACATCATTTGCAGCATTTTTTGAAATAACATAGACTGCATGATCTCCCGTAAAATGAAAATCTCTTGGCTCTGTTTCTTTTATTGCGACTCCTTTTTTCCAAGCACCTGCTACATCCGAATAGGAACAGCACGAAATTACTTTCCTGATATTATTCTTTCTGCAATACTCGAGGACATTTATTGTGCCAATTACGTTTACCTCAAAATAATCCGCAGCATTCTCATCCTCATTTATATCTACCTTCGCATTAGCAGGAAGCAGCCCCGCAAGCAAAATTACTCCTTCCACGCCATCCTGCGGAAGCTTTTCAAAGTCCTCCTTATGTGTAATATCTAAAGTGATAAACTCAGCTCCCATATTTTCCAATACTGCTCCCAGCTTTTTATTTCTCCCGGTAGCTATCACCCTTTCCCCTTCAGAGATCAGCTTTTCCACAGTATACATACCGACAAATCCCGTCGCGCCCATTACAATAATCATTTTTTATCCTCCTATCTATAGAACTCTTTTATTTTATCGATCACATACTCTGTTTCATCTTCCTTGAGTCCATAATACATCGGTAAACGCAACAAGCGCTCACTCTCCTTTGTAGTATATCTGTCTTCACCTCGAAATACTCCATACTTTATACCTGCCGGTGCTGTATGTAACGGAATATAATGAAATACAGCCTGAATACCATTCTCTTTCAAAAATTCGATTAACCTTGTCCTCTCCTCAAGATCCTTTGCTTTCACGTAAAACATATGCGCATTATGAACACAGCCATCTGGCACAAATGGCAACTCAATAATTCCTCTGTTCTGCAAGTCAGATAAACCTTCCTTATAATGCGACCACGTTTTTAACCGGTCATTATTTATTTTATCTGCTTCCTCCAACTGCGTATATAAATAGGCAGCATTCATATCGCTTGGCAGATAGGAAGAGCCAAAATTCACCCACGTATATTTGTCAATTTGTCCTCTGAAAAATTTGCTGCGATTTGTCCCTTTTTCTCTCAGGATCTCTGCCTCCTCTATTTTCTCCTCATTTTTTATGAGAAGTGCACCGCCCTCACCCATAGAGTAATTTTTGGTCTCATGAAAACTATAGCATCCATAATCTCCAATAGTCCCTAAAGGCATTCCTTTGTAAGTACACATAATCCCTTGGGCAGCATCCTCAATAACCGCAAGATGATATTTTTCAGCCACTTCCATTATTGTATCCATCTCGCAGGCTACGCCCGCATAATGTACCGGCACAATCGCCTTTGTCTTATCTGTAATTGCATTCTCAATCAACGTCTCGTCAATATTCATAGTATCCGGGCGAATATCAACAAAAACCACCTTTGCTCCCCTTAACACAAATGCATCCGCCGTTGACACAAACGTATAGGAGGGCATAATCACCTCATCTCCAGGAGCAATGTCGCACAACAATGCGGCCATCTCTGTAGCATGTGTACAGGATGTAGTTAATAACGCTTTAGGAGTTCCCGTTTTCTCCTCCAGCCACTTATTGCACTTTTTCGTAAATTCACCGTCACCGCAAATCTTTTTATTCTCTATTGCCTTTTTAATATTCTCAATTTCATTTCCAAGATATGGTGGTATATTAAAATGAATCACTTCTTCTCTCCCTTTCTAATACTACATTTCCATTTACGCTTATTTTAACTATTATTCTCTAAACTTGCAAGTACATTATTCATATATTGTACCGCAGCGCCATCTGGTTCATTATTATCCACAACATGAAATATTGCATAGCCATATGCACTAAATTCCATCTCTAGCTTTCCTTGATCTATAAGTGCTTTTACTAGTTCTGTACAATGGCTATCTACTGAAGAATATGCCTCATCAAACAATATACTATCTACATCTGCATACTTTAAAAAACCATAAAGCTCTTCAACTGTTTTTATAGTTTCAGGTGCCCAAACTTTTTGATGAGTATAACTTTCCACTACAGCAGGCAATTTAAACATCGCCGCTTCTTTTTCAGAACAAACAATCATCCTCTGAATCTCGCTGCTCTTTAAATATTCATAAACCTCCGTAAGCTCATTCGCTTGCATTTGTGGATTGACTTGCTTGACTTCATGATTGTAATAACCATAATTATCCATTTCAATTGGGGTCAATCCTACTGACCAAGCCCAACTGATAGCAATACAGAGCAAAAAGTTACACGCAACTAAAGGAACTGCAATAATTCCAGCAAGTTTCTTTCCTTTAAAACAAAATCTACAAAGTTCAGTCGAAGCATACCAATATGTCAGGATATGCATCAAAACAAAATAATTACCATCTGGTGTCGATAACAGCATCATACAACCTAAACTTACTCCGCTGCAAACTAAAAAACAAATAACTTGAAAACCATATATACAATCTTCTTTTATCCTCATTATAGCTTTAATCGGTTTCAATAAAATAGAAAACAACGAAACTATCCAGATAACTGAAAATAATGGGCCCCACCAAGTCATTTCCAAAGTATATACATCGCTTGTATTCGGATAAAAAAATATTTTTGGTAACCGAAGCAAGCGCTCCCAAAATGCTTCCGTTGTCAAAAGTGTTTTTAACGACATAGTAGCGTTTGGCGGCAATGTATATGGATATTTAGGGTAATATCCCATTTTTTCAAATAGTGGAACAACCAAAGAAGTAATTGGATAACCAGTTATTAGTACTGTTCGTCCCCACAAAAAACATATACTCGCTAATGGCATTATAAATAAACAAAAATCCTTTCTGCTCGGTCTGATCCTTACAATGCCTATCATAATTAGCAAAATAACTGCTATCATCGTTGAAAAAACAATACTGGATGGTTTGAAACCAAATGATAAAAGCAAAACAGAAAAAGATAAGAGTAAATATTGCCCCCTTTTTTCTTTTAAGGCCAATGCCGCATAAAGCAATACCACAACCTGAAGGTATATTGTCACCGTATCAGACTTTGCTGTCACCATCATATTCATTATCGAGGGGGTAAGTGAGACTAAGAGAACAAAAAATAAACTTGTTCTCTTTCTTCCTGCTATCTGTCCTAATCGATATATAGCCAGCAAAGTCAATACTCCCATCATAACATTTACAGAAATAGTAAAACTATATGATGGTAGACCCGAAAACACCAGAGACAACACTTCAAAACCTTTAGAATATGTGTATACACAAGCCATCATTATAAGCTTATCATATATACCATTTTCCGGTGCCAACACATAATTCGATCTAAGCCCATACCAGATCGAATCATAATCTATGCCAAGATTAGCTCTACATGCTTGAACTGTCACCATCGTACAAATTAATGCAAGGATAGCGGCTACAATAAAATCACCCTTTGCATTAAATCTATGTTCAAAGCCCTCGCCAATTTTAGTAATTTTTTGTTTTATTTGTTTTCTTTCCAGAATTAGTTCACTAATAAAAACTATAGGAAAAATGAGACGAAGCTTACTTGGAGTACCACATTTTAGCAAAGAAGCTATTGCAACCAAACAAATAATTCCTGCAACTCCTATAGTAAAACAAAAATGAAATTCATTCGCTATATCTTTATCGTAACGATATATAGATTTACAAATTAAATGTCCTGTTAAGTAAATCATGAGTGCATACAAAACACTTACCAATATTGCAAAGATAAAGGCATGCATGTACATTAACACCAAAAACGACAAAATTATCCCTATGTATCGATAAATTGCTTTGTTAACAGGTAATGTCAAACATATAACATAAACCCAAAACACTAATAGCATCTCAACAACAGCATTCCAATAATCTGGCTGCTGAACCGTCCAAGAAAAATCACTTCCCCTCATAAAGCCTTCCCAAAATAAAATGCAAACGCCCCCTACAAGAAAAAGAGCAGTCAGTAAAAAGACATTCCCTATCAGAATCTTTTTTTTATCATCTTTCTTATATATAATAGCCTTCTTATTCATATCCACAATATCTCCTCGTTGTTCAACAATTCTTCCTTATGCCATAATCAATATTATTGCCATAATCAATATTATTCTATATATGTGTCAAAATAAATTCACATTGCCCCACCATATTTACTTTTCGCTCACCTGCATGCACAAAAAAGGTATCCGTAGGGCTAAAGTCCATTTTTTCCCCATTAACTTCAAGCCTGCCTCTTCCCTCTAATATCACAATTACTATAAAAGAAGTATTATTCACATCAAAGCCCATTTCGTCTTTAACACTATACAGTATGCTTGTAAAATACTTGTTTTCACATAATTTTCGAACCTGATGACCACTCATTTCCACTGTTAAATACTGGTCACCACACCCTACACATTTTTCTGTATTAGCCACAGCAATCGCCTGATCAAGATGCAATTTTCTTAAATTACCAAACTTATCCTTTCTCCCATAATCATACAAACGATACGTGCAATTAGAATTCTGCTGAATTTCGCAAATAAGGATTCCCTTTCCGATTGCATGAATTGTACCCGCTTTAACAAAAAAAGTATCTCCCTTTTTTACCGGAATCTCATTCAACACTTCTAAAATTGTATTATTTAAAACTCTCTCTCTCAATTCTTCAGATGATATAGTTTTCTTCAATCCAAAATAAATTGTTGCACCCGGATCACAATCCATAATATACCACATCTCATTTTTTCCATACTCATTTTCATTCGATAAGGCATAATTGTCATCTGGATGTACTTGAATCGACAAATCCCTTTTCGCATCTATAAACTTAATGAGTAAAGGAAATTTTTCAAATGACTGACATTTCCAGCCTAAAGCATCTTCGCCTATTAATTGAAGATAATCCTTAAACAGCATCCCTTTATGCTTTCCTGACGCAACACGACATTGACCATCCTCATGCGCAGACAATTCCCAGCTTTCGGCTATAATATCGTAATCACATTTTTTACCATAGATGTCGCGTAACTTCGTACCTCCCCAGAGATAATCTTTGTAGATCGGTTCACATTTAACAAACTGCTCTTCTACCCTTATATTTCGTTCATTCTTCACCACATTCTGCATATCCTCTTCAGTAACCTGTGGTCCAAAAGAAACTTCTATAATAACCAGGGGTTCGTCCGTCATATTTGCCAATGAGTGATCAACTCCAGCCGCGACTTCGATGCTGCTATATGTCGGAACTTCCTGTTTCTCACCATTAAGGGTAACTGTCGCTATTCCCTGAACGACAGACCACTGCTCACTCCGCATCAGATGCCGATGCGTTGTCAACGCTTTTCCCGGATAAACAGTTACCTTTTTAACCTTATAATTCGATGTGTAATTCAAAATCTCATATGTCCCCCACGGACGATACATTAGTCTTGACTTTTCAAAAAAGCTCTTGTACTCCGGATGTTTTTTTATTATTTGTTTAATGGTCTGATCCGTATCCTTCTTAGTAATATAACATGCATCCTCTGTATTAATCACCATAAAATCACGAACACTGTCCGTTACCACTAACTGATTTTCTGCCTGATTAATAACAGTTACATTTTCACAATCTTCACAAATAACATTCTTTCCCGTTTCATTTTCCATAAAATTAGATAACGCATCCAAATTACCTATATCCCACCAATGAAACGATGCTTTCACCACACTTACACATTCTGATCTTTCAAACACCGCATTTTCAATCGAAATAGCAGGAATTGTATGCATTACCTCCGCGGGAAGTGCCATCACACTTCCCGACATCTTCAGTCGTTTTTGAACTCGCATACAGGCCTCATACACATCCGCTGCCGTTCTTTTCAATTCATTTAAATAATCTCCTGCACAAAACAAAAAATTACCGCTATTCCAAAGATAATTACCACTTTCAAAATACTGCTTTGCAACCCAGTAATCCGGCTTTTCCCTAAATTCCAGTACTCGCTCACCATCGTTACGTATATATCCGTATCCTGTGTGTGGGCTCATCACTTCCATGCCAAAAGTTACAAGCTGTCCCTGCTTAGCAAGCTCGCGACCACGCATAATGGTTTCTTTATACTCCTGCCCTTCAATGATCTGATCCGCCGAAACAACAAAAACGTATTCTGACGGATTAAGATACATACAAGCAAGCGCTACCACTGGTGCCGTTTTCCGGCATTCCTCCTCCAGAATACAGCGATACCGCAATCCTTGAAATACTTTCATCTGTCCTTCTACAATAAAATGATAAGAAGAATTTGTGGCGATTAGAAATTCATCACAAAACGGGATATTCCGTGCCACTGTTTCCTGCAGCAGAGAACGATTCTTTCTAATACTCATAAACTGTTTTGGATATTCTTCTCTCGATAACGGCCAAAGACTGTTACCCTTTCCACCTGCCAGAATCAAACATTTCATTGATACCAGGATCTCCTTCTCTTACATTTTTCAGTCAGTTCAGCTTCTTACCACTTTATTTCTACTGAAATCCTTTAAACTTCTGCAAACGCTAACATAGCCGATTTCAATTCATTCAGTTTTTGCAAAGATTCCTCAAGGCTTTTTTCTTTCACGCCCATGTAAAATTTAATTTTAGGCTCTGTGCCAGATGGTCTCGCACAACACCACGCATTATTTTCTAATTTGTAATACAGCACATTCGATTTCGGAAGCCCCGTCGAAGAAACCACACCAGTTTGCAATTCACATATAGTATCTGCATTATAGTCTCTGACTTCCAGAGTTTTAAGTCCTGCCAATTCACGCGGCGGTGTCTTTCTCATTTTCTCCATCATCGCCTGAATTTTTTGACTTCCATCAATTCCTTTCAAAGTAACAGACTCCAACCCCTCGCGAAAATATCCATACTCTTCATACAGCTCAATCATCTGATCCCATAATGTCTTTCCCCTGCTCTTACAATAAGCTGCTGCCTCGCATAAAGCCATCACGGCAACTATGGCATCTTTATCTCTTGCATGTGTGCCAACCAGGCAGCCATAACTTTCTTCCATGCCAAATACATACTCGTATGTGTGCTGCTGTTCAAAGAACTTAATCTGTTCACCGATGTATTTGAAACCGGTCAACACTTCAATCAGATTTACCTGATATTTTTCAGCAATCATGTCTATCATATCTGTTGTCACAATCGTTTTTACTAACGCTGACTTTTTAGACAGTGTTTTATTTTCTTTCTTTCTGGACAAGATATATTCTGCAATTACAACCCCCGACATGTTGCCCGTAAATGGCATAAACTCCCCTGTTTTGCTATCCTTTGCATAAACACCAAGGCGGTCAGCATCCGGATCTGTAGCCAATACGATGTCCGCATCCACTTTTTTTGCCAGCTTGATCGCTAATGTAAATGCCTTCGGATCTTCCGGATTCGGATAAGACACTGTCGGGAAGTTTCCATCCGGTCTCTCCTGTTCCGGAACCACATATACTTTCTTGAATCCAAGCTCCTTCAGTATACGCCTTACCGGCAAATTACCTGTACCATGAAGCGGAGTATATACAATCGTTATATCATTAGCAACTGCCTGAATAATCTCAGGATGAATAATCAACTTTTTCAGCTCTGAAATGTATCTGTCATCAATTTCTGATCCAACAATCTGATAAAGGCCTCTTTTTACAGCCTCTTCTTTTTCCATTGTCCTTACCAAAGCGAAATCTGTTACTTTATTTACTTCTGAGATAATTTGTTTATCCTTCGGGAAAGTAATCTGCGCACCATCCTCCCAATACACCTTATATCCATTATATTCCGGCGGATTATGGCTGGCTGTTATCACAATTCCCGCTATACATCCCAGTTCGCGAACTGCAAAAGAAAGCTCTGGTGTCGGTCGGAGCGATTCGAAAATGTAAGCTTTAATGCCATTTGCCGCCAAACAGCGCGCAGCCTCATCGGCAAATTCCGGTGACATGCGACGAGAATCGAATGCAATTACCACACCTTTTTTCTGCCCATTTTCCTGAATAATATAATTAGCCAAGCCCTGTGTTGCTTTCCGCACCGTATAGACATTCATTCGATTTGTACCAGCGCCGATTACCCCTCGCAATCCACCTGTTCCAAATGTGAGATCTTTATAAAAACGATCCTCTAGCTCGGATTCCTTTCCCTCTAAATCCTTCAATTCCTCTCTGGTCGCTTCATCAAAATATTTGTTCGTACACCACAAATCATACTTTTCTCTATAATCCATGTTTTCCCTCTCTCAATATAATAAGTACAGCAATCAAATCTCTTTAAATATATTCTTCTTTATTACAAACTCTTAAATTTTCTACAACCTTCTTAATATCGGAAACACTATCTTTTGCACATATTAGTATTGCATCATCCGAATCAACCACGACTACATTTTCGAGACCTACAACAGCAATTAATTTTTTTCCTCCCTGAATAATACATTCATGGGTATTAACAGTAATAACATTGTCGTCAACTACATTGCCGTCATCATTTTTCTTCTTTGTTCTCTCGATTGCTAACCAAGATCCAACATCGTCCCATCCAAATGCCCCTGGTATCGTATAAATATAATCTGCCTTTTCCATTATTCCATAATCTATGGACTGCGACTGCATCCCATAAAATTCTTTTTCTAAAATAATTTCTTCTTCGCAGCTTCCTATCGCATCCCTGATTATCATTAGTCTATCATATGTATCCGGCATAAACCTCTTCATATTCTTTAAAATAGAAGATACTTTCCACGTAAACATACCGCTATTCCAAAGGTACTCCTCCGTTGCAAGGTATTCCTTTGCTACTTCCACACTCGGTTTTTCCACAAAACGAGCTACTTTATATGCTCTTCCTTCTGTAATACCCGGATTAAACTTAATATATCCATATCCTGTCTCTGGATAATCCGGAGTGATGCCAATCGTAACAAGATTCTCTCCTTTTTCTGCTATCTCCGCCGCATCTTTAAGTACAGTCAAAAACACATCGTTAAATTTAATCAGATGGTCTGACGGCAACACAAACATCACGGCATCTTCATATTTTTTTAAAATATGCACCGCACCAAGTCCAATACAGGGAGCTGTATTTCTTCCCACAGGCTCACACAAAATATTTTCTACCGGAAGTCCGGGAAGTTGCTCCATTACGAGATGTCTGTAATTCTTATTTGTTGCAATATAAATATCCTCCAGCCTTACAATAGGAAGAATTCTTTCTACTGTAAGCTGAATCATCGTCTTTCCATCATCCGTCAAAGACAAAAACTGCTTCGGAAGATTTTTCCTGCTTTTAGGCCAAAATCGCTCTCCTCGGCCACCTGCCATAATTAATGCCGTTCTCTTCATAGTTCAAAATTCCCCTTTCATTATAAATAATAGCAAATACTACTCTTCAACTCTCACATTATTTATAATCACCCAATCAGCATCATCATTTCCATTTTCGCCATTTCCACCTATAAATCTAACAGAAATCGTCGAACCTTTATATCTTGAAACATCAATATTCTTCTGTGTCCAATCCTCTTCCGGTGAAATATTAATTTTTTCTGTTATTTCCGCCTTTTCTGTATTGTTTAAATAAACTTCTGCAATAATACTTGCTCCATCCGATTTTTCTCGCACCTGCGGATATAGCATATACGAAAAGTTCAAATATTTTCCTGTTACTTCTATCTCTTTAATTTTTACACTCGTTTCCGGTGTCAGAAAAATACACTCGCCATATTCTTCACTACTAATCAACCCCGCTGTCATTTTCCACGGATTATCTTCCGTTGTCTGGTCTCCGAAAAATAACAAATTGTCTTTCTTTAACAAATTCATGCCTTTGGACATTTCATTTGTCTCCATCCGTACGCTCTCTGACGGATTGATTTCCGAACTGTTTTTTTCTCTTGCATCTCTAATGTACACATATGGAACTACCACAAACACATACAATAATATTATGCTGCCAATCAAAATACCTTTTATTCGAATTACATTTCTGGGTCTACTCACTGATAATTCCTCCACAAAACAGCTTACAACAATTCCTTTAGACACTAAAATTGTTTGGGCAGACACAGAACCCCTGCCCAAACATTTTAGTACCACTTTACAAATCTAAACGCAAAACCCGCTCTGCTTCGTCCAACATATAATGATTACGGATTAACTCTACCCCTGCATCAGACATTTCCCGCAATTTATCATAATCAGTATAAAGAGAAATAATCAAATCTGCCATCTTATCTGCGTCATCTTCTACGGCAAAAGCCCCTTCTTTATTACTGATTCCCTCTTCTCCAATAGTGGTTGTCACCAATGGGATTTGATAATAAGCAGCCTCCACCACCTTTCCTTTTACACCTGCGCCTACACGCAGCGGGACTACCGCCATCCTACATTTGCGGTACATCTTGTCCAAATCTTCATCAGATAGAAACCCTTCCAAAACAATATTATCAGATGCAAGATCCGTAACTTCCTTTGGCGCTTTGCCTCCTACTATATGCCAAACTAAATCTGGATACACCTGCAATATTTTCGGAAAAACTTCTTTTGCAAACCACAAAACAGCATCTATGTTTGGAGGATGCCCAAATCCACCTACAAACACGATATCATTCCGCTTAGCAAAATCTTTATTGATATTCTCCAGCAATTCTTCATAAATATATAATGGGATATTACGAACTGCTTTGGACGGTAATTCTTTTTGAAGAACTGCCTGCTCGTAACTTCCAACTACGTGCACTACATCTGCTTTCTCAAACAGATAAAACTCATCCTTTTTAAACTTTTCAGCTTCTACTAAATATTTTTCATCGTGAGTAAGCTCGTATTCCCTTGTCAACCGCAAAAAATGTAAATCATGCGCAAAATAGAATACTTTTCCAGTCGCATATTTTTTCACAAGATCAATATACTTAATTGCAATATGTGGTCTCTGCAAATAAATATAATCAAAATAATGCAAATTATCTTTCAACCATTCTTGCCAATGCTCAAAATAATAATTGCCATAGAGAACTTCAATCCCCATCTGTGTTAATTCCGTTGTGTATGGTTCATGTTTAAAAAAATTGTCCCCAATAAATACAACCTTGAATCCCAATTTGACAAAAAGCTTTAAATACATATAGGTACATCTTCCTCCCGCATCCTTATCATAATGTGGGACATAATGATCTACCACCAATATTCTTTTCTTAAAGCGGCTTCTATCATTAGCCAAAAAAACTTCCTGTGCATTTGGATATTGTTCTTTTTCCAAAATCTCCTTCCACTTTTTTCTGAACTTAACCTGATTTTCAACCTGGTTTTTCTTTACACCAACATTTAAATCGGTTCCATTTGATTTCCCTTCAAAATGGACTACTACAGAAAGCGGCTGATACACAACCCGATATCCTGCTTTTCTTACTTGGAACGCCAAATCAGAATCCTCATAATAAGCAGGCGCGAAATACTCGTCAAATCCGCCTAACTTTATCCACAACTCTTTTCGAATCATTATTGCCGCTCCGGAAATATAGTCTACCTCTCGGACATAATTATATTCTGGAGACATTGCATCACAATTTCTTCCATAGTTCCAACCACTTGCATCATTCCAAATAATGCCGCCAGCCTCCTGTAAAGTTCCATCAGAATAAACCAATTTAGAACCTGTCAGACCTATAGAATCATCCTTTTCGCAAATATCAACCAGCGGTTTTAACCATCCTTTCTGCACCTGCGTATCATTATTCAAGAATAAAATGTATTTTCCCCTTGCTCTACATGCTGCATTATTACAATTTTTCAAAAACAAAAGATTCGTCTTTGTCCGCGCAACAATAATATTTTTTACTACTTCAGTAATCTGAGTCGTTATATCTGTACTACAATCATCTGCCAAAATGACTTCATACCCGACATCGCCACTGTTATCCAAAATCGACTTCAAGCAATAATAAGTATAAGTAAACTGATTATACGCAGGAATAACAATAGAAACTATCGGATTGTCACAAGTTGGGAACTCCAAAACCTCACAAGTTTTTATATCTCTGATTTCTTCATATATTTTATTGTCCACATCGACCTCTATCTTAGGCAACTCCCCTTGATGGTAATCTCTCATCAAATGTCGATATGCTCCTCCTAGACCTTCATGTTTTACATATCCAAGTGCAATTTTTAATTTAGGTATATTAACATGGCTAAGCATCTTTATGAAGGCTATCATTTTTTTCGCAACATATTTAGGTACGACTAAAATAATATCAATTGTTCTGCAACAAGCCCTCATTATTTTAAACATTTTCGAATGAATAATCTTATTGTATTCTCTCTCCGCGGGCAATAAAAGTTCGATATGGCCTTCCTTATTTAAAATTTCCTGTCTAAGCTGTATAAATTCCAACTCATCCGATTTGATCTGCGCTTCTAATTGCGATATTGTTTCTTCTAATTTTTCTCTCCTTACTGTCAGACCTTCTACTTCTATTTTATATTGCACTTCTTTTTTTACTAATTGTTCTTCTAATTGTTCACACTCTGCATTCTTTATTTCCAATGCCTCTACTGTATTATCATTTATGTCTTTCCAATCAACCAGCTCTCTCCTGTATTCTCGCTCCTTCATCATTAGCTGATCGCAATGAATTGTTTCATTATAATAAGCAGTAAAAATAGTATTTACCACTTTTTCCAGTTCCATCTGTTCATAACGACAAACAAAGTCATACCTGTTCTGTTGAACTAATTTCCAGCGCACCATAGGTGCTACATACAAATCATTTTCAAATTTATTGCTAGAAGCAACTATGTTTGCTTCATTTTCAACTTCTACCTGTACTACGCCGCTTATCGGTTCCACAAACTCAACAACATCATCCTCACGCACTTCAGGACACGTAAATGAAAACTTAAACCTATCTCCTATACATTTAGCAATCACCTTATGAATATGTCTTATTCCATCCTCATTTGATATCTTCAAGTAAGCTTTTCTAAATAATACTCCGGCATCAATCTGTTGCTCGTCAGGCAAGGATAATGGAGAAATTGCATTACTTTGGATAATTTCACAAATCCTATCAAAATGAGCTTTAGTCTGTGACTTCAACTTCTCGATCCTGTTCTTAAGGCAAGAGATATCCTCCGCATATATTTTATTGAGAACATACCAAAAATCCCGTATTTCATTCACAAAATTATCGGTATAACCTATCATTTCAGAAAAGCCATCCATCTTGCTCACAAAATCAGGATACATATCAATAATAACATTTCTAACTCCATATACTGTTGCAACAAGATTTCCGTGCAAACTTGTTCCTATAAACATTTTTGCTCCAGAAATAAGTGCTACTATTTCTGTTGGAGACAATACATCTGTAACAGAAATAATCCCGAGCATATCCTTTTTCAAGTGTTTAACAACGACAAAATCATCATGGCATGCATTTACCATGATTGCAATTACTTGAAGTTTATTATTTTTACCAAAGCGCTCTACTATCTCTGCAGCTTCCTGCCACTCTTTCGTGGTTCCATATTGAAAAATCAAATAATCCGATCCGATCCCATACTTCTTTTTTAACGCTTGTCTGCACTCGTTAAGTTCAGAAACGCTCATATAATCTTGGATTCTCCACAGAGAGTCTGGAACCAATTGAACATTCGAACAGCATCCAAAAGATTTGTTCCATCTCTCAAAGGAAAAATTATCCCGTAATGATATATAATTTACCTGTTCAAATAGGGGCTTTACCTTTTTTCTCTCATCTTCCGTAAATTCAAATGGCATTCCAACACTATTTAAGATAACAGGTATATTATATTTTTTCCCATATTGAATAGGAACTTTCCATATTTCACCAGCCGGGTAAACAATGTTTCCTTCTTTAAAAGTAATTGGTTTATTATGCAGCAATTCTCCGCCGCCTATAACAATAACGTCAAATTTGATACGCTCATACACTTCTTCAAATTCTTCGTAAGAATATACCTGCCTATTATCTTCATAACCAACACTAAGTCTTCCTGGCGAAAACATAACAAATGCATCTATAGGAACTCTTTTTGACATTTCATTGAGCAACGCTTTCGGAAACATTGTATCGCCGAAGCTTTTAATATTAAATGCACCAAAAACAGCAACTGCATATCCCATATTTTTACCCTCTCTTTAAAACAAGCTACTTAATTTTTCCTATCTTTATCTGAGTATCGTTCGTTCTCCATTCATAAGGCATAGTTAGAATCCCGGTCTCTTTCTTTTCATCACTCCTCACTTCGAAATCGATCAATGATATCAAATAATCGTAAGGAATCTTCTCAATATTTTGGATACGTACCTCTAAACTGTATTTGCCCTGGAGCAAATTTAGTTTTTTAATCGTCACGGAAATATATCCTTCCTTTTTAGTTACCAAAAAATTTCCGCCCTCATGCTGCAGAGAAGTACCATAGCAATATATCCAATCATTTCTATTAATTCCAATAACAAAATTGGCACTCGTCCCTGGAATTTCACTAAAATATTTCATAGAGACAGTCATTTCATCTCCAATATTATACTTTGTCTGTTCTTTTCCTAAATGGTCTAGCATCTTTACTTCTGTAAAAAATATCTTTCCCATTCCTTCCCTACGCGCATCAGGACTGCACTGTACAGCCACCGCTCTACAGCTTGCATTTCTTCTTCGTTCCTCTTCTTTTCTTTTTTGTAAAGCTTCCTCCTCTTGCTTTTTTCGTCTTTCCTCTTCTTCCTTCCTTTTCTTTTCTTCTATATTTCGTCTTCGTTCTTCCTTTTGACGTCTTTCTGCTTCTCTTTTTTGCCGATCATTTTCTTTTCTACGGCGCTCTGCTTCCTCTTTCTCCCTTTTACGAGCTTCCTCTTCTGCAGCCTTACGTTGTTTTTCCTCATCCAAGTGCATACGATATTCCAACTCTGCTCGCTCTAACCTAGACGATTCCATTTTGTCTAAATATTCTTTACAAACCAATCTTGCCGGCCCATCTTTTCGGATTAGCCCGTCTTCAATCCAAATTGCCCTGTCGCACAGCTTCTCCACCTGTCCTAACGCATGTGATACAATCACGATCGTCGTTCCCTGATCCTTCATGCTCTTCAGCTTATTAAAACATTTTGTCTGAAAAGCATTATCTCCGACGGCTAATATCTCATCAATCAAAAGAATATCCGCATCCACATTAATTGCAACCGAAAATGCCAAACGCATATACATTCCGGAAGAATAAGTTCGAACCGGGTTATCAATAAACTCTTCAAGTTCTGAGAAGCGAATAATATCGTTAATTCTCTCATCTACCTCTTTTGCCTTAATTCCAAAAATAGATGCATTGATGTATATATTTTCTCGACCACTCATATCAGGGTGAAAGCCGGCACCGAGCTCAATCAGACTGCAGACACGGCCATCCATCTCTATCGTTCCTCCGTTTGGGCGCAATATCCTGGTCAACAGTTTAAGTGTGGTACTCTTGCCGCAACCATTGCGTCCAATCAGACCGACAGACTCCCCCTTTTTTACTTCAAAACTGATCCCCTTTAATACCTCACGATTTTCATAACGATTCCTGTTAAAATGAACGATACGCTCCCTGAGCATATGACCTTTGTCTACATACACTTTAAAATATTTTTTTACGTTCCGTACCTCTATCGCATTTCCTGGTTTCATTACAATTCCTCCGCAAAGTTTCCTTCCAAATGCACAAAAATCCCCCATCCGATTAGGGCGAACACAATTCCCTCCAAGAGGAGCGCAGTCATTGTCCAAAGAGTAGGCACACAATGATAATATAGTATATTATGGTATGCGGATACAACCAATGTCATTGGATTCAGAAGCAAAATATGCCCTATCACAGGATCCAATGAACTGATATCATACATAATCGGCGTCGCCCATATCCACGCCATCAAAAGAACTCCCACAATATATTCCATATCTCTGAGATAGACTGTAATTGCAGAAAAAAACAGTGTAAATCCAAGCGCTATAAAATACTCAAAGATCATGACCAGTGGAAGCAAAAGAATATGATAACTAAATTTCAGCGGCGAAGTGAGTAAAAATACAAATATTACCACAAAAGCCAACAGCATATTTACAAATTTTGCTGTTACGGAAGCGATCGTCAACACTTCTCTCGGAAAATAGATTTTTTTTGTCATATCCGCATTGCTGACGATTGTTCCCGCTCCCTGGCCTAAGGCCTCTGAAAAAAAAGTCCACGGGATCATTCCAGTCATTAAATAAATATAATAATTTTCAATACTGCTTGGAAATATCACTGTAAATACAAACGTATAAATTAATATTTGGAAAAAGGGATTTAATAACGTCCATAGCATACCCAACACAGATTTCTGGTATCTCCCTCGCAATTCACGTTTGACAAGGCTGTATATCATATCCCTGTACTCATATATTTCCTTTACGCGATTTATCATTTTATCCTTCACCTCAAAGCAAATATAGTAGCATAATAATATCACATGCATACTCAAAAAACAAGTTTTACAGACTTTAGACTACATGGTTACGGCATAGAACTCATGATTTCCTTTAACTCATCCAGCTTCTTTCCCGGATCATAATTTTTCTCTATGAATTTCTTTGCAGCTTCCGACAGCGTCACTGTATCCAGTTTGCCAGCAGCCATCTCATTGATATAGTCCGCATAGCTTTCCGGTTTCTCGCAATAAAAATAATCTCTTTTATCTTTTGCATCAATTCCTTCTATACCAATCTGATTTGTCAACACGGGGACTCCTGCCGACAATGCCTCCAAAATTTTTATCTTAATTCCTGCTCCCCCAACCAGCGGAGCAACCATACACATACACTCGGAAAAATATTGTCCGATATCCTCTACAAAACCAGTAATTTCGACGCGCTCATTTTTGTATTTATATAATACCGGATCCGGATTTGCTCCCACTATGACAAAGCGAACCTGTTTATCCGGTATAAGAGGCAGTACTTTTTCAATAAACCAAACCGCACTCTCATAATTTTCGGGTCTTGACATCGCCCCATAAAAGAGAATATCTTTTCCGTATGCGGTTCTTCTATTTTCATGATAGCTTTGAAAATACGGGGAAGACGTAAAAATACACTGCTCGGAAATACCGTTATCTACAAGAAGCCTTGTATCCTTCGGATTGTTCGTAACGATCAGATTCACTTTTTTCAGACAGTGAAGTTCTTCCCGGTGCATGATATCATAGCGGTGTTTCCAGAAAAATCGTTCATACCCAACATGCGCTCCCCTGTATTTTCTCCAATAGTTCAGAAATGTCACGTCTTCTTCGATTGCAATAATTCGACTGTCCGGAAAGTACTTCTTTATCTCATCAATCAGCATAAGAGAAAATGTCCACTGTAAAATAATTATATCAGGCATATTTCCCTCGCCAGCATAGTGTGCCAGCATCTGCTTCATCCTGTGCTTTTCATAGCTCAGACAAATCCCACCTGACTTGTCAAACGGATTTCGGTATGCACACCCGCTAAACAGCAGACGACACATTTTTTGCAGCCTGTTCCGATCCAGCACAAATACCTGATTTTTAATCCCGTACTCCTCGAGGTCTAATTTGTCCTTTTCAAATTCCATACATAAGGTCAGCAAAGTAATGTCAAAGAGCCCGCTTTTATGGAGATATTTAACATAAAAATTATGAGACTTTCCGCCCCCATGCGCCACTTCATCATACGGTGCATACGGCGAAAGCCAAAGTATTTTTTTTCTATTCATTTTCATCTATTAACTTCCTGTATATTTCACATGCATTCAACGTTCTCTCTATTATAAAGTAGAGCCGCTTCCATTCACTGGAGTTTCTTTTTTTTGTAGCAATACCACTCTCGTGGAATACCCTCATGGTTGGATCGTACACAATTCGATACCCCATCTTTTGACAACGATACGCGAGAATATATTCTTCATAATAAAATTCTGTCTCGGGTACAAAAGCCTCGCTCTGCTCTTTCACAAAGCTCGGAGTAAAAATTAAGCATGCTCCAAACGGTACGATCCCTTCTTGTTTTGCAGTGTAATAAGCTACATTTTTCTTTCGTTTCTGAGAACTGACTTTCTCATCCCAGTTCAATTTAAATCTAAGGATGGGATACAGCACGGAGTAATATCTCAATGCAATCCGATTCAACCGGATCGTATTGTCCGCCTCCTGCTTCGTGCGTGTACGAATATCTACAGGACTTTGATGCTCTCCGTCTCTACGCCGAACAATGTCCGGGCTCAAAATATGACAATGCTCCCTTGTATACGATAGTTCAAGTCTTCGTATAAAATCCCCGTCCGGAAATTCGATATCATTATTCAATAAAATAATACAATCCACCTTCTGTTTCTCTTTCGCATAACGATATCCGCAATTATTTGCATAGGAAAAGCCCCGTTGCTTTTTCATAGACAACACTGCAATTCTGGGATTATTCTGATATATTCTTGCCAGCTTGTCACGCTCGTCGTCCGCTGCATTGCTGTCGTTATCCACAATGACAACACGTATGCGTTCCTGCTGATCCAACGCCAAAATAGAATTCACACACGCATATGTTATATTTTGGTCTCCGTAATGCAATACAACAAAACTAATAACTCTCATCTATTTGCATCCTCTGTCTGCACATACTATTTTCCTCTGTCCAATCTTCCTGACCATCAAAGACTATCCGCCGTTATCGCATCAGGCGCAACACAGGATATAACAGATTCGTTCTCACCAATAAAATCAACACCTTGACCGCGAGCTTCTGAGCAAAAGGAATATCCAAACCCGACTGCAGTCTCGTAAGAGAATTTTTTTCAAATCCTTTAAAATACGTCCGAAGAATTCGCGATATATAATCACTTAATTCCCTTGCTCTCTGTTTTGACGCTCCCCTTCCAAGGGTAAAATAACACGTCCCCAAAATCCGGAGCACAAATAACTCATAAAACTCAAAGCAGTTAATCTTATTCAACGTTTGTATCTTAATAATGACACGTTCCAGCGCATGATATGGCGGGCTATATTTTTTAAGCCCGGCAAAATTATGGCTGGCCGATGATGCATGCTGCACATAAAAATAATCGTTTTTCGGCAACGTGGCTATTCTATCACATACGGTACTGAAAAACAAGGAAATCGGCATATCCTCCCCTCGTTCTCCCGGATAGAACCGGATATGATATCTGTCCCAGAGCTCGCGGCGGTATAAATGGGAACAAACTGCTGAAATTCTGAACGTCCACTCTTCATGCTCTCCCTTTATATACGGGCCTGGAATAATTTCTTTTAAGATATGTTCCTTCTCATCCACAAATGTCAGACCGCAGATGACCAGCTCCGCCTGGTTCTTTTCCGCACACTCATACAGAGCCTCAATATAGCGCTCCCCGACATAATCATCTCCATCAATAAATACGAGATATTCCCCGGTCGCTGCATCAATGCCGCGATTGCGCGCAACCGCCACACCTGCATTTTCCTGATGAAACACCTGAATTCGGCGATCCTCTTCTGCAAGCAGATCGAGACACTCAGAACATCCGTCCGTACTGCCGTCATCAATGACTAAAATTTCCAGATCATGATGTGTCTGGCGCATTACAGAGCGAATGCATTTTTCAACGAAAAGCTTCGTATTATATACAGGGATGATGACCGATACCATCGACATAGAAAAACTCCCTCCGAGATTCCTGTTTCCCGCGTAAGTATCTCTCGCATGATTCAAACCGGAAACTCAACGCAGTTCACTCTCATCTGTTGCTTTCTCCGTCTCTCCACTCGCCTGTTCCCCTTCTTTCAGCCTTCTTGCCGCATCATGCGACCGAAGTGCCACCTCAGCGGACAGGACAGTAATTTTTTCTTCTAACTGGGACACAATAATCGACAAGGTAAATACTTTTTCCAGTAAAAGAAAAATGATCACCAGGAAAATCAAATTTGCCGGTGACATTACTCCCATCTTCTCTGTCAGCCAATAGGTGAATTCAGGAAAAATGCCAAGCACGCAAAGAATGCCTGCGAAGATAATCCAGAAGATCGCATCCTCCATTTTCACCTTTAGCTTGCGTATTTTATACAAAATCCACCCCGCTGTCGCAAGCGCTGCGATCAGCAGCAGTACCCTGAGTGTATACGACATCTTCTCACTCCTTTACCTTTCTTCGAACCCACTGGAACAGCAAAATAGAAAACAGCATTTTCATCATATACCAGATAGACCCCTTAAAATCGAGATAGCTGACACCTGCAATTCGCTCGTGCATCTCTACCTGTATCTCCTCAATCTTGACGTTACAGTTTAAAAGGTAGGCGAGGGTATCTGGCTCAGGGCTATAATGAATATCATATCCAAAGCGCTTGATCATTTTTTTATTAAACAGGCGCATACCTGAGGTGACATCCCCGATATAGGTTCCACCGGTCGTCAGCCAGATCGCGGCTGTCAGTATCTGACTCCCGATCATACGACAGTTGAGTGGCTTGCGCTCTGTCTTAAACCGGGAACCGATCACGATGTCGCAGCCGGTTTCTTCCATCTTTGCAATCATATCCTCAATGTACTTTGGATCATGCTGTCCGTCTCCGTCGAGCTGCAGGACATAGTCGTAGCCGTGATAATTCGCATACCGCATTCCACTCTTAATCGCACCCGCCAGGCCTGTATTGACCGGAAGATCCATCATATTGTAATTGCAGCGCGCACAGACCTTTCTCGTGTCATCCGTGGAGCCGTCGTTTATAATCACATAATCGTACTGAGAATAATTCTTAATCAGATTGTCTACCACGCGCTCGATATTTTCTGCTTCGTTGTAGGCAGGAATCATAATAAGCAGGTTCAAAGCATCCTCCTTTGTACCGTCCATTCTTTTTCTCTTTCCTGTGCATTATAATACAGGACGTATAGAAAAGCAAGGGAAAGGGACCCGCTCTCTGATACCTCGTCCTTCTTTCCCTCTGCGCTCCTGCCCTTGCAACTCACTCATCCTCTCCCCACACACTTACCAACCTCACCTTCATTTCAATCTCTCTCCGCATATTTTC
Organism: Oscillospiraceae bacterium; assembly: GCA_021771715.1. GTDB lineage: Bacteria > Bacillota > Clostridia > Lachnospirales > Lachnospiraceae > Choladousia. Next base: position 66,412 of record JAETOO010000005.1, on the reverse strand, counting down.
CCCACACGTTCCCCCAATCTCACCTTCGTCTCGATTCCTCTTCGCGTATTCTCCGCAAACCGTGCCTCCGGCGTTACCTTTCCTTTCTCCGTCAGCACTACAATCGTCGACCCTCCAAACGCAAAATATCCTTTCTCCTCTCCGCGGTGCACTGCTGCGCGGCCTTTTGTGTGGTTCTCGATTTTTCCGACGAGCAGGGCGCCGACTTCCATCATCAGGGCAGTGCCGAACTGTTCAGAGCCAAGGAGACAGTACTCGCGGGTGTTTTCTTTGTAGATCGGATAGTGCTCATTCGCGATCGGGTTGACGGTGTGGAAAATGCCCGGAATGCGAATGTTGCGGGATTTGAGGGCGTCGCAGGGGTAGATATATCGGTGGTAGTCGTCGACGCAGAGGCGATAGAGCCAGAGCGTGCCTCCCTCGTAGCGCTGCGCGAGCGAGGAGTTGTGCAGCAGCTCGCTGACCGTGTATCTGGTGTGTTTGATCAGGAAGCTGCCGTCCTGCGTGATCGGATAGACAGAGAGTCTGCCGTCGCAGGGGCTGACCCAGACATCCGGATCCGGACTGATCGCGCGGGAACCGGGGCGCAGGCGACGGGTGAAAAAATCGTTGTAGGAGCGAAACTGCCGCGTCTCGCACTCGGACAGGTCGATATGGTGCGCGCGCACAAACGGGCGCACTGCGAGTGCGGAAAGACGCGTGTCCAGCAGGCAGCCTCCCAGCTGTGAGAACCAGGGGCTGACCAGGGGGCGTAGCAGTACACGGCCCGCAACATGGTCATACAAAAGAGAAAGGACGCGATTCTGCCAGGACACAGCATCCTCTCGCCCTTTCTCCTTTATAAAATCCACTTTACCTGACGATTCCTCTTCGATCCGCCTATCCTGCACAGAGTTTTTCTTATTACAGCTCTGCTTTGCCTGTCGGTGCAACTTCATCTCTTCTCCTTTTCTGCACAGAACCTTTCTTATTGCTGTTCTGTTTTGCCAGCCAGTATCATTTCATCTCTTCTCTTTTTCTGCACAGAGCCTTTCTTATTGCTGCTCTGTCTTGCCTGTCAGTCTAATTCCATCTCTTCTCATATCTCTTCATTTTTTTCTCATTTCTCTACGCTTCTTTCTATCCCACATTTCCTCATACACAGTACTCTATATTTTTTATGTTCTCTATGTTTTCTATGTTTTTTATGTTCTCTATGTTCTCTATGTTTTCTATATTCTCTATGTTTTCTATATTCTCTATATTTTCTATGTTCTCTATATATTTTCTATCTTTCTTTTCTATCTTTTACTTCCATTTAAAACCAACGCTCAAAACTCATTGATCCATCTCCTATCTCAAGTTCCCCTACATCAGCGCACTCTCAAATATCCTCTCCCCATGCTTCTCTTTTACAATCCCCACATCCATCCCCGCGAGTCCCGTTTCTCTGCATACAATATCTCTCAGCTTCCTCCCCTCGCTCTGCGGAACAAATGGAACACATCGCGCCAGCTCCACTGTATGTGCCGCCAGCGGAAGAACAGCAGTATGTACACGACGGCAACCGCGACGACTCCGATGAGAATGGCCAATTCTTTATTGTTTGGCTTGCGGAAGCGGAAATTGCCGATGAAGAGAACTGCGGTCAGCAGCATGACCAGCCGAAGGACGATCAGAAAGCTCTGCTCGTACAAAAAAGAGCCCACGTACACAAGCGGTAAAATGACGGAGATCGACGTAATCGGCAGCCCCTGGTAATATTTGCGCTTCTCGCTTGTCTCCTTCTGGCGGCGCTCCTCGATCACATTAAAGTATGCGAGCCGGATCAGGCCGGCGAGGCAGTACAGGATCAGAATCCCCATGCTCGGAACGTCCTGCAGTCCGGTAAAATAGCAGATGATGACCGGAAGCACGCCGAAGCAGATGACATCACACAGTGAATCAATCTGAATACCGAAATGCTTTTCCTCCTCCGTCCGGTTCTTTTTGGTTCGGGCCACCTTTCCGTCAAAGGTATCAAACAGCCCGGACAGCGCAAGGCAGGTGATCGCCAGATGCAAATGTCCCGAGAAAGCGCAAAACATTCCGATAATCGAAGATGCCAGGCTCATATAAGTCAATATCACTGTGTAATCGTAAAATCCTAACATACGTTTTCCCCTTTTTGTCTCTTCCTATTGCTGCACTTCTCCGTAATTTCCGCTGCCCCACGCACTCGTCAAAATATCAGACAAGCCCTACAGTCCTATAAATAAAGCGTTTTACAAATCCAGTGCTTCTGCCCTTTTCACTAATACGCCCTATCTCCTGCCTGATTGTGCACTGCGAAAATCAGCAGTTACACGAACCCCGGACACACTGCGCAGATCTGCACTCTCATGCACACCCGGATGTTTCTCATCTCCCAGATGCTTCTTCTGCCTTGTCCGCTCCCTGCTGCCGAATATGACAACTGCGGCCAGCGTAAACACCGCCGAAATCAGCAGCTCACTGTAGTACCCAAGGCCACGGCTCAGGACCATCCCCGGAAGAAGCAGTTCTTTGAATACCGGCGGAAAAATGGCCAGGAACAGCGTCTCGCTGATCCCCATCCCGCCCGGCAGCGGCAGCATGTCGACAGAGACCGAGATAATCGCCTGCAGGGTGATGACCGCCAAAGCCGACGTACCGGTGAGCGAAAATGCGCGATACACAAAATAAGTGACTGCAAACAGCGCAAGCCTCTGCACAAACGTGATCAGGAAGACATTTACGATCAGCAGCGGATGTGCCCCCATGTACGCCGCCGTATCACTGTACAGATCCATCGAATCCTCAAGCTTCGCCAGCCGCCCCTCGCTTCGGCGCAGGATATGGAACCGCTCGAGGATCTGATGTCCCTTTACCATGAACCACTTCGCAAGCGACGGGTGAAACACAAGAATCCCCATAAATGTCACACAAAAAATGTTCAGCGCGAGTCCAAGATAGAAGATGAACAGGACGCTGCCCAGATATTCCACAAGGAACGGCCGCGCAAAAAGCGCCACGGCAAGCCCGATCATGACCAGCACAAACTTGTACGTGATCGTCACGATCATCAAAATCACGGTTGAGATCGGAATCGGAATTTTTTCCTTTTTCATGAAATAGATCTGCATCGGCTGACCGCCGGAGGCCGACGGCGTGACGCAGCTGAAAAAGAAGCCGACCGATGAGATCAGGAAGCACAGCCGCTCCTTGAGATGAATCCCGCAGGACCGCATCATATACCATATGATAATCGACTCGCCCCAGATAAAAAACAGGACACACACGACCGCTGGTGCAAGCCAGCGCAGCTTTGATTCCCGAAGAGCCGCTTTCAGTTCCCTCGGATCTTCCCCGTGAAACACGCCGTACACCGTCAGGCCGAAAATAACAAAAAAGAGAAGGGCATTCATGAGTACCTTTTTTCGATTCTGCTTCATGTCATCCCTCCTCCATCTCCGAAAAGTCGTCGCATCCCTGGTCATTTTCGTCAATGGCTCATATAGACAAGTTTAACACAGGTCCGACTCATTCTACAATCATATTTTTCCAAAAAAACACATTTTGCTATCTTTTTTCGAACAACCGCGCATTGATCCGGTTGGCCGTGCAGCCGTACCTGTCGGAAAGAGCCGTACGGCCTGCAATCCAATAGGAAATCTCTGCGAGCGCCACACCTCCTGCGACATCGGCAATGACATGCTGCTTTGTCGTCAGCGTCGACACAAACACCGCCACCGCAAACAGGCAGGAAAACGTGCGATACCACCTCGGAACATCCTCCCGCTTTCTGATTCCAATGTAACAGAACCAACTCGTCAGGCAATGAATCGAGGGGAAGAGGTTATCCGGAGAATCGATCCAGTACAAAAACCGCATCAGCTCATCCCAGATCGTATGACCGACGATCTCCGGCCGCGCATTTGTCGTCGGGATCGCCAGAAAACACGCAAGGCAGACCAGTTTCGCCAGAAAATCGGCACTGAGGAACCGCCAGGTGCGCTCTCTGTTCTCTCTGACGCTCAAAACATAGTTCACGCACCAGAAAAGATAGCAGCTGAAATAAATCACGATCGTCCAGGGCAAAAAGGGAGTCCGTCGGTCCAGCTCGGTCGTCAGATCGAAGTGCTTCCAGCTCCTGGCAATGACCTTTGCCCCTGTGTACACCAGCATATTCAAGGTAAACTCAAAAATCAGCGGACACCAAGCGTACTCCGGTATCACATTTCCAAGCCATACTCTAAATGATTTTTTCTTATTTGCCCTCAAAATATTCCTATCCCTTCCCTTCCCGGTGCACTGACTCGTTCATGTCCGGATGAACAGTACCGTGAGCGTGCCAGTGCCCTGGCTCCTGTGTACCATAATAACGTATTTTCATGAACAGTTCTTTAATAAATTCTTAACTAATCACAGACAAAGCATGGATAAAATGCGATAGTTTTCCAAAAAAAGAAAAAAAGAAGGGCCGCCGCGCCAGGTCGGATTGTCTTCTGATCGTAAGACAATCGTCTCCACAGCGCGGCAGCCCTGCAATCAATCATTTTCAATCGGTGCTGTCTCGATGATGAATTTAACGCTGCCGTCCATACCCTCCACCTTACCGCTGTACGTATCGTACGTGTAATCGCCTGAACCAAGCGCATCGATCCTGTCGAGAATCTGATCCAGGATATCGTCCGCAGCCTTTTTCAGCTTACCTGTGCCTTTCTCCTCAAATTCCTCCATGCCGTCCCGCAGCTCCTCTGTCCCGTCCTTCAGCTCAGAGATACCGTCCTTCACCTCGGTGCTGCCGGACTCAAGTGTCTCTGCACCGTCGTACAGCTCGCCCGCGCCGGACTCGAGCGTCTCTGCGCCATCCAGCAGCTCACCCGCACCGGAGTCCAGCTGCTTCGCGCCATTCTTCAGGTCCTTTGCACCGGAATCCAGTTCTTTTGCGCCGTCTCTCAGATCGGTCGCACCGGAATCCAGCTCTTTTGCTCCGCTCTTCAGAGCAGACGCTCCGGAATCCAGCCGCTTCGCGCCGTCCCTCAGAGCAGACGCGCCGGAATCCAGCTGCTTTGCGCCCGAAGAGAGCTCTGTGGTGCCAGACTTGAGCGTCTGCACGCCGTTGCGGAGCTTGCCGCTGTTCGCTGCCAGCTGACCTGCGCCGCTCGTCATCTGCGCGCCCAGCGTGTTCAGGCCGCCCACCAGCTGTGCTGTGCCGTCCTGCAGTGTCTCCATGCCCTTGTTCAGAATCGGCCCGTTCTTCTTGAGCTCCGCCGCACCGCCGGTGAGCGCCTGGTTGTTCGCGGACAGCGTACCAAAGCCGTCCAGCAGCTGCTGCAGACCGGCCGATGCAGCCGGGAAGGAGGCCGTACCCTCATTCAGAGCTGCGACGTTGGCGGAGAGCGCTCCGATCGCAGTGTTCAGGGAGGACATACCTGCGTTGAGCGTTTTCACACTGGCCGCCAGCTCGCCGACCGGATTCGCCGGAATCTGATTCTTCTGGTCCGCCAGGGTATTCAGCTGACTCTGCATCTCCGTCAGCTGAGGGGAGAGCTGATTCACAACCGTGACAATGCTCTGATAATTTGTCTGGATGCTCCCCAATGCGGCTGCCATAGCCGACGTGTCCGGCTGCGTGATTGCTCCAACCGGCGCTCCATTCAGTTGCACCGGCTGCACTTCGGAGATCTGCGGTGCGGTATAAGAAATGTTTTCCAGGTCTCCTGCCGGAATGTCCGCGCTGATTGCGGATGGCTGAAACTTACTGATTGTACCGGCGCTTCCAGACAAATTTCCGGCATACGTATTCAACTGACTCTCGTAAGATCTTAACTGGCTGGCGTAATCGCTTAGCTGTCCCGCCAGTCCCGGATCCGTATCCGCCAATTTCTTTGCCGCCTCACTTGCAGCCGATGCCACCGATGCCGCCGACGCCGCAACACCCGCTGCACCGCTTGTAGCACCGCTGGCACTGCCCGCTTCTTGCGACGCACCCGAAATTGCATTCTGCGCATTCGTGATCTGGGCATTTGCACTTTGCTTTTGGTCATTCGCTGTCTTCATCGCCGTGTTCGCAGCATCAATTCTGCCATTCGCATCATTCACACTGCCGGAAATTCCATCTAATGTGCCCTGTGCCTCTCTGATTTGCTTGTTTACCTCTCCAATCTGCCCGTTCGCCTGATCCTCCAGCCCGGCAGCCGCCTTCTGAAGCTCCGCCGCCGCGCTCTGCAGCTCCTGCATCATCGTCCCGACTTTTCCAAGCTCCGTCTCCAGCGTTTCCGCAGCCGCCATCATCTCATTCATCGGCCTTGCAACCTGGTCGGACAGTACGTTGGACAGTCCGGACGCCTCCGTGATCAGACCGTTTCCGGTCTGTGTCATCTGATCAATCAGCCCGGACAGCTGCGCTAAGGAGTCGCCGTTGCAGACTGCCGCTTCCAGCTGCTGCGTCCCTGCGGCGAGCGCCTGGGAGGCCGCGTAGAGATCCTCCGTGGCCGCCCCCTCTCCGTCGAGTACCGCGTACATCTGCTGGATCGCACTTCGTACCTGCGTCAGACCGTCTACCAGTGGTTTCAGCTGCTGCGCGCCTGCGGCGAGCTGCTGCTCCCCTGCGACATATGCCGTCACGCCGTCCGCCAGCGCCGATGCGCCGTCCGTGTACTGCGTGACGCCCTGCGCGAGCGTATTCATCCCGCTCTGAAATTCCTGCGCTTTGCCGGCCAGAATGCCCTTTTTGCTCAGATACGTCTGGATGCCGCTGTTCAGCTGATCTGCACCCTTCGTGTAAGAGTCAATTCCCGTCTTCAACTCGGACGCGCCGCCGTCCAGCTTCGTCGCCCCGCTCTTCAGGCTGGAAGTGCCGTTCTTCAAATCCTTCGCCCCGGTGTAGAGCTCAGATGTGCCATCCTTCAGCTCTGTTGCCCCGCTGTAGAGTTCAGACGTGCCATCCTTCAGCTTCTTCGTCCCGCTGTAGAGCTCAGACGTGCCGTCCTTCAGATCCCCAGTGCCGTCGTAGAGCTCAGACGTGCCGTCCTTCAGATCGGAAGCGCCGTCCTTCAGCTCTGCGGTGCCGTCGCGCAGCTCCTCGATGCCGTCCTTCAGTTCATGCACGCCCTCATCAAACTCGATATAGCTCTCATCCAGCGTGTCCACGCCGTCGTAAAGCTCCCCGGTTCCATCCACGAGCTCCAGAGCCGCATCCTCCAGGTCATTCAGCTTCTCCTTGAGTGTATCAAAGCTGTCGATCTCCTCGGTATCCAGATCGGAAAGCAGATTCGTCAGCGCGATCGTGAACGTGGAGCTCATCGTGAAATCCGTCACATCCGCCGTGATCGTCAGGCTCTCCGGGAACTCGATTTCCTGCTCTGCCGTTTCTTCCCTTCCGGCTTTCTTCTCTGACTCCGCTGTCCTCCCGGTCTGTCCCCCATCGTCTCTCCCCGTCTCGGTCTCCTCCTCGTCGTCCAGCGCGCTCAGGTCCAGATCGTCCAGGCCGAGGCTCTCCCTCAGCCCCGGCATGCCGATGCCGATGACCAGCTCGCGGTTGCCGTCAGAAATCACCTTTCCGTTGTCGATCATGACATTTGTAAAATGCTCGCCCGGGAGGATCATGCCGGTCACCATCACGAACGGGCTCGACATGGTCGTATCCTGATCTCCGATCCTGGCCGACTGCCGGGTCCGGTTCTCATACTCGACACGGATCTCCAGACGTCCGCTCTTTCCCTTCAGCTCCTCCGGTGCAATCTCCGCACCGTCCAGGAAGTAGGTCAGCTTCACGCCCACCGGAAGCTCCTTATCCGTCGTCCCCTGATAATAGATATCACTGCCCGCCGTGTTCCAAGTGAGCGTCTCCCCGCTCTGGGAAAAGGTCTCCTCCCCCTTCACATTCACAATGTCCTCCAGGCCGCTCTGATCCTTCAGCTCTGTCTGGGAACCGGCATTTTTCAACCGGCTCGACACGGTGACATGCTCCTGATTGCCGGACGCATCCGCGTTCACGTATACGGTCTCTTCCTTCGAAACGGGCGCTGTCTCTGCCGCCGCATACACCGGTACCGCCCCGATCACGGCTGCCATGCCGACCGCCAGCCCTGCTGTCACACTCTTCCTGCATTTCCTGTTTCTATTCATGCCTGTCCCCTCCATGATCTATCTTCAGATTCCTATGTATCCTGCTTCTTTTCCTTGCACACTTTCATTATATTCAAAAATGACTTTTGGTCAATATTAAATAATGACAAGAATACGGCGCGTGCAACACCTCTTTTTGTAATAATTGACTGTTAGTCATTTTTTATATGGATATGTCCGGGAAATGTAAAAAATGCGTCTATGAACTCTACGAAATACCTCTAAGGAATATACGAAATACATCTGTGGAATATCCTGGAAAGCATCCCGAAAATTTTATGGAGAATCTGAGGTGTCTTTGATATATTTTCTCTGAAACTGCACATCCTAGATCGTGTTTGAAACATGTGCAGAACTCCTTGTTCAAACACGCTCTAAAAATGAAAGGACGGTGTAATGATGTCAGAAAAAAACAGATCTATGCAGAATGTTTACGACGATGACAATATTCCGGAAATCGACGTTCCGAAGGATTCCTGGATCAAGGACCCGCTGCCGGAGTCCACAAGACCCCGCAAGGATGGCCCGGGAGGCGAAGGCGATGACACGGCACGTGAGGAGTACGTCTGAAAAACCGCAGAAATGAACGTGCTGCAAAACTGCAGAAAAGCTGCAAGGTTCTGGCAGCGGACCAACCGACCGCATACCAGACCTGCAGCTTTTCTCATTTCTGTCATCTGCGATGAGAGCACAGATTTCACTCTAATCACTACCTTCCTCGCACGCGATCCGCACCCTACCGTTTTTCTGTTCTGCTGCCTCACGCCGCGTATGAATCATCTTGTTTTCCCGTCCGGCTTCTCTTTGTCCCCGGGATCCAGCTCCGCTCTCAGTCTGCGGATTTCTGCTTTGATGGCATCCAGATCTTCCTCCCCGGCGCGCCGCTCCGTCTGGAACGAGCGCTCCAGCAAAACACACGCACCGATCAAAAGCAGAATGCTCACTGCTGGGAGCTTCAGCAGCTTGACCGCCAATCCCACAAACGGGACTTGAAATACCACCGCCCCTTTGACCGCGTCAGCCTCCACCGGGGCGTCCGGCATGCGGTTGGCATCGCCCTTCGTCGTGATAAGGCCATCCTCCTGTGCAATGATTCGATGGACGATCAAGTCATACCCTGACTGGTACACGACGATATCTCCCGTCTCGTACTGCTTCTTCTCCCGCACGAGCACCAGATCGTTGACATTCAGCGCCGGGGTCATGCTGCCGGAGAGCACCACCGCGACGCCGGTTCCGAACGGCATAGGCAGCACATTTCCCGCCAGAGCGGCGGCGTTCCACCGATAAATGTTCAGTCCCAATATCCCGCCTGCAAGGACCACCAGCGCCCGCCTCCAGAATTTCCCGGCTCTGGATTCTTTCTGTCTCGTAAGCTTGCGATTACTTCTGGCCATCCTGCGCGTCTCCACCTCTTTTTCTGCGCCTGCCTGTCACAGACAATGCCAGCAGTCCCCAGGCGGATATCACCAGCAGCACGGTATACAAAAGCAGGTTCGCCGTGTCTCCCGTTCTCGGCGTTCCGCCAAGCGCCGACGATGTACCTTCCTGACTCCGGCTCCCGCCCGCATCATCCAGGATCCGACCCGTGTCAGGCTGATTTCTGTCCGTCTCATCCATGATCTGGTTCGTGTCAGGCTGATTCTGATCGGTCTCATCCGGGAGGCGATCCGTCTCTTCCAGCTTCTGCTCTGTCTCGTCTGGCTTCCGCTCGGTCTCGCCTACGTTGTCCTCCGTCTCGTCTGGCTTCCGGTCGGTCTCGTCCGGCTTGTCCTCCGTCTCGTCTGGCTTCCGCTCGGTCTCGTCCGGCTTTTTCTCCGTCTCGTCCGGCTTTTTCTCCGTCTCGTCCGGCTTCCGCTCGGTCTCGTCCGGCTTGTCCTCCGTCTCGTCTGGCTTCTGCTCTGTCTCGTCCGGCTTTTTCTCCGTCTCATCCGGCTTTTGCTCGGTCTCGTCCGCTACCTGCTCCGCGCGGACATAGATCACGGCCTCCACACCAATCTGTTCTTCCGCCGCCAGGTCTCCCAAACTGGTGTCCGTCTTGTCCGCAGCGTCACTCTCCTCAAAGGCCCAGCGCCACTCCAGCGTGTAGCGGTCCTGGTTCCGGACCTTCAGCGTGCCCTGTTTCAATGTCTCCGTGCGCCCGTTATACCCCTGCCAGTCTCCGACGGCCTTATTGTCCGCAGTCAGCAGACGCCATTCCAGCGGAAGCTTTGAACCGCGCTCCTCTCCCTCCGGAAGGGCCTTCACCTCAAGCGAAATCGCGTAATCCAGCGGAAAGCCGCTGTCATTCTTTACGGTAAACGCATAGCGGTTCGTGGTGCCGGGGGCAATCACGTTCTCCCCGTCGCCGGACTTCACTGTGCTTCCGTATTCGCTCTGGAACAGGTTCACATGAGTCTCGCTGTCCCACGTCTGCATATCATCATAAACCTGCAGGTCTCCTTCCTGGCCATCCGGCTGGCCGCCGCTCTCCCTCTGGGACGAAGCAGACGCTCCGCCAGACTGCGCATACAGCGACGCTGACCGGTAGCCTGCCTCCTCGGGCGGTACAAGGGCGATCACATTCGTCTCCTCTATAGAAAATCTGCCAAAAACGCCTCCAAGCAACGGCAAGGTCACAACAACCCCTCCCCCAAGCAGCAGGCATAACAACAACACCCAAAATATCGGGCGCCTTTTTGGGGGATCGCTTGTCGCCGGCCGTGAGGCCGTCTGCTCGATCTGCTCCTTCTTCACTGAAATCCTCCTCACAAATGATCCTGTCTGCACGGTTTCCGTTTTCCTCTTTTCAGAAGAGCGAACACGGTTTCGCTCCTTTGAAAAAACGAAAACACACCTCTCCCTCCCGCCACGATAGTGGGAAAGGTGTTTCCGTTTCTCTTCAATGGGGCAGCCATCGGGGATTAGTCTACCTGAGTAACCGTCAGGCTGATATCAAATTTCGTGCGCAAGTTGGCTACAACAAGGGCGGCGTCTCCTGTACCACTTTTTACCGTGTAATCATCCGCATCAGTAGCAAAGGTCAATGCTTTTACAGAGCCGTCTGCACCAACCGAAACGACAACATAATCAACAGCAGGGGACGCTCCCCGCGCCGCGATCAGATCTCCTAGGATCGTATCAGCAAGGTCTTTACTACCCTTGTCGTCTGTATACTCCCACTCCCATGTCAACTTCTCATCTTTAAGATTAGGACCCTTTGTTCCCAGATCGGTGTTGGCATTAAAACGCTGAGATATCTCCGCATAAGTAGCCTTATAAACTGCGCTCTCCGTTGCAGGCGTACCGCTCTTTACCGCATCTGCCAGTTTCTCAGCAATTCCGACTGCAGTCTTCGCACTTGCACTACTTCCAGAATCTTTCAGCGTGTACACTACAGGAAAATAATCAGCAGCAAGCGTCACTTTGTTAGCTAAAACAAAATATGTTCTCCCACCGTCATAAGCATCGTTGTCGTCAACCTTTGTATAATCGCTGCCATTCGACCAATACACACCGTCAGCATTATTCGCCTTCACAATCTCCCTCAAACTTTCCATATCTTTCACCACCGCGGGGACCAACACGCCATAGGTACCCGCTTTCAGATAGATATCTTCGGCAGTAATGCTGGTCTTAACATCGACCGCTACCTCTGGATTACCTGAAATACCGAAACTCAGACCGCCGTCATAACTTTTCGTGCCGGGAGCTACAACGTTGTCGTTCGCCGTCGTCGCGGCAACACTGATTCCACTGCCACTGTTGGTCCAAGCAGTTGGTAAGTTGCCACTGCTACTAGTCGCATCAGCATAGGCATCACTGTACAGGGAACCGCTGGTCGTAACCACCACTCCCCACTTTGCGACCCGCGCTGTATCTCTGGCCTGATCGGTAGTAACATACTTCGCAAACGTCCCGCCGATTATGCTGGTGGTCAGCAGCGTCAGGATCAGCAGCACGGAAGCCAGGCGAAGCATCTTGTTCTTGTTCATGGTTCTATTCTCCTTTCTCGATTATTTGACTGGCCCCACGGGGAACTCCCATGCGGGCTTTGCTCTTGCCGTGGCCCTTCGGAGCAAAGCGGTTTCCCGCGTGGCCCTGGCAGTTTTATTTATTCATATTCACAGCGTGGCCCCTGTGAAGCTGAATCCAGTTAAGGGACGTTCGTCCCGTCCTCCGATTGTTTCTCCTTCTGCGCGCGGAGCTCCTGCAGTTCCCGCATGAGCGCATCCGTATCCGCCTGCTTCCTTCTCTCGTATCTGCGCCTGCGCATGACATCCCAGCCGACCAGCAGCAGGATCGGGCACACGACGCACACAATCAGCCCCGCCGTAGTCTGCATAAACATGACCGCGTTTCCCAGGCCGGGAACACGTCTGCGGTACATGCCCACCAGATTCGCCTCCGGCACCGGCATGGGGTCGTCGGCGTTGTTCGCAATACCGCGGGTGATCCACTCGATCTGACTGTCCTTCTCCCTGACCTCCGCTACAGAGTGGGTGACAATGCTGGTCCCGCTGCCCGCCGGGTCGAAGAACGCAATCACGTCGCCCACCTGGATCTGGTCCGGATCCGCCGTGCGGCAGAAGATCAGATCACCGCTCTGGATCTCCGGATACATGGAGTCGGTGAGCACGATCAGCGGAAACACGCCGCCCACATTCGGCACCTCGCCCTCGTGCAGATAGCTCTTCACAATCAGCGAAACATTCAGCACCAGGATCGGGATCAAAATAACACACAAGACCGTCCCCAGCGCCGTCAACAGCATATGCCTCAGCGAACGCTTCTGAGTCTCCTTTCCCTCATTCAATGTATTTTCTCCTCCAAGCTGTCCATTTTTTCATTTTTACTCCTTATTATACCAAGTATATTGTGACAATTTCGTGCCCTCAGAAGACTTCTTTCGTGCAGCCGGGACAAAAATCCCCCTGCTGCGGCGGGCTTTTACTCTCTACCCAGTATTCTGCTGAGCGTTTCCTCCGCCCAGCTGTAATTGGACATATATTCCCCCAGAAAGGCTCTCTTTCCCTCTTCCTTTCCGTCCAGATAATCATAGTAATCGCAGCTCACCTTGGACACCTGCAGACTTCTCCCCCTCGTGTAGCGCTCCACGATATCTCCGATCCCGTTTTCCTCCAGAAAACTGTGCAGCCGCTGTACCACCTTGCGGCAGAGACTCCGGCTGCTGTCCGTGTTCGGCCGGTCCTCCCACAGATACGTCAGCATCTCCTCCGTCGTCACGATGCCGCCCCTCCGATCCACCAGAAGCGCCAGCAGCTCTTTCGCCTTGGCACTCTTGAACTCCAGCGGTTTCCCGTCCAGAAACACCTCAAATCTCCCGAACGTCTGGATGAAGACGCGCGGGACCTCTGCGTCAGAGAGCGCATTTCCAGAGAACCGGGTCAAATGGCTGAATGCCTTCTCAATATCCGCCCGGTTGAACGGCTTCAGAAGATACGCTCCCGCATAGAGCTGGTATGCGTCAAACGCGTAATCCCGGTACGCCGTGAGATAAATCAGCTCGATCTCCGGCCTGCATTCCCTGAGCTTCTTCCCGAGCCTGATCCCGTCCAGCTCCGGCATCTCCACGTCCAGCACCGCCAGATCCACCGCATGTTCCCTGACAAAGCCAAGCGCCTCCACCGGATTCTCGAACCGCCCGACGATCTCGATCCCTTCCATGCCCTCCGTCTCCAGCTCGAAGGCATCCATATTGTTTACCTCGTCATCCACAAGTATCACTCTCATCGGACTCCTCCTCCTTGTCCTTCGCAAATGTCAGCCGGACCCGCGTCCCCTCCCCGGGTGTGCTCTCGATTTGCATCGACGCTCCCTCTGTCATGGCAAGTCTGGCGCGGATGTAGTCAAACCCCACAGACTTCTCCTGGCCCAGACTCTCCACATCAAACCCCACACCGTTGTCCTCGATCACGATTTCGTGTCCCGTCTCCGTCGTCCTGCTGCGGATCCACACCGTCCCGCCGGACATCTTCTGCATGACACCGTGCTTTACCGCGTTTTCCACGAGCGGCTCCACACAGAGCGGCGGAATCAGAAAATCCTCCTCCCCAATCGCATACACGATGTTCAGGCGCTCCTTGAACCGCATCTTCTCAATCCGCACATACACCTGAATATGCTCCAGCTCCTCTGACCAGAGAATGCGGTCCACATTTTCCAGCTGCTCCACGTTAAACCGCAGATAGTTCGAAAAATCGTAAATCATATCGTAGGCAACCTGCGAATCCTTCTTCACAAAGTACCGGATCGACATCAGTACGTTATAGATAAAATGCGGCTGGATCTTGTGCATCAGAACGCGCGAGTTCTGCCGCTCGAGCTGGAGCTTCATCTCATATTCCTTCCGCTCCAGCCTCTGAATCCGCTCCTTGCCGATCAGCATCCACATGATAATGTAAAAGCAGTACAGGATCAGAATCGCATACCCGATGATGACAGGCGCATATTCCGGGCGGTCTTTCCACGGCTCCGGATATAAAATCAGAAAATAGCTGTACACATAGAACAAAAGTACAAAAACGGAAAGCTTGTTCCAGATCTTTTCGACCATCTCCATGATCCTGCGAAGGGAGGTTCCATACTGGTGAATGACGCACAGATACAAGAAAACAAGCAGCAGATTTGTGATAGAATACGCGATTTCATTGAAGGGGAGCACGGCGGACACGCCATTGACAATGAGCATCAACATAAAAGCAATGACGTCCAGCGAGCAAAAGACAAACAAAAATCTCGCATCCTTATGCCGCGACGCGATCCAGCAGATCACCATAGATGGGATCGTCTGTGTAAGAAGCGCTATCTCACCGATGACGACATCCGGGAAAAGGAAGAAAATCAAGAGATTGACGGCGACGATTACCCCGGTTCCTCCTACTACGAGATATTTTTTTCTCCTTGACGAAAAGGGAAGCGCCTCCACATAGCAGAACATGTACACAAGCGCCACAAAATAAACCAGATCAATCAGTAAACTCAACATCCCGTGCAAAACAATAATTCCCCTTCCCGCCACCGCAAGTAAATCCTTTTTATCACATTTCCGACTAAAATGCAACCCAAAAAAAGAGCCGCTAAGTGCGGCTCTTTGCATTTACAAATGATACTTAGAACTTCCCAGCCTTCGCTGCTTCCTCAATGGAAACTGCAACCGCAACGGTCATACCAACCATCGGGTTGTTGCCTGCGCCGATCAGACCCATCATCTCTACGTGAGCCGGAACGGAGGAGGAACCTGCGAACTGTGCGTCCGAATGCATACGGCCAAGGGTATCGGTCATACCGTAGGAAGCCGGGCCTGCCGCCATGTTGTCCGGGTGAAGGGTACGGCCTGTGCCGCCGCCGGATGCCACGGAGAAGTACTTCTTGCCAGCCTCGATGCGCTCCTTCTTGTAGGTGCCTGCTACCGGATGCTGGAAACGGGTCGGGTTCGTGGAGTTACCTGTGATGGATACGTCTACGTTCTCCTTCCACATGATCGCAACACCCTCCGGAACGCTGTTCGCGCCGTAGCAGTTTACCTTCGCGCGGAGTCCCTCAGAGTAAGACTTTCTGGAAACCTCTTTTACCGTGTTCGTGTACGGATCGTACTCAGTCTCAACGAAGGTGAAGCCGTTGATACGGGAGATGATCTGTGCAGCGTCCTTGCCGAGACCGTTCAGGATCACGCGCAGCGGCTTCTGGCGAACCTTGTTTGCCTTCTCTGCGATACCGATTGCGCCCTCTGCTGCCGCGAAGGACTCGTGGCCTGCCAGGAATGCGAAGCACTCGGTCTCCTCCTCGAGCAGCATCTTGCCGAGGTTGCCGTGGCCAAGGCCTACCTTACGGGTGTCTGCCACAGAGCCCGGGATACAGAACGCCTGAAGGCCCTCGCCGATTGCCGCAGCCGCCTCAGATGCCTTTCTGCAGCCCTTCTTGATCGCGATCGCCGCGCCGGTGATGTACGCCCAGCATGCATTCTCAAAGCAGATCGGCTGAATGCCCTTGATCTGGCTGTATACATCCAGACCGGCATCCTTCGTGATCTTCTCCGCCTCTTCCAGAGAAGCGATACCATAGCTGTTCAGGACAGCATTGATCTGGTTAATACGTCTCTCATATGATTCAAATAAAGCCATTGTCTGTTACCTCCTCAATCATTCTTTTCTCGGGTCAATAATCTTAACAGCGTCTGCTACGCGGCCGTACTGTCCTTTTGCCTTCTCCCATGCGGTGTTGGCATCGTCGCCCTTCTTGATGAAGTCTGTCATCTTTCCAAGATTTACAAACTGATAGCCGATGATCTGATCATCCGCGTCAAGAGCGATACCGGTCACATAGCCCTCTGCCATCTCAAGGTAACGCGGGCCCTTCTTCAGCGTACCGTACATCGTACCTACCTGAGAGCGGAGACCCTTTCCGAGATCCTCCAGGCCAGCGCCTACCGGAAGGCCGTCCTCAGAGAATGCGGACTGGCTTCTGCCGTAGACGATCTGCAGGAAGAGCTCTCTCATAGCTGTATTAATCGCATCACATACGAGGTCTGTGTTCAGCGCCTCAAGGATTGTCAGGCCCGGAAGGATCTCGGAAGCCATCGCTGCGGAATGCGTCATTCCAGAGCAGCCAAGCGTCTCGACGAGCGCCTCCTGGATCACGCCCTCCTTCACATTCAGGCTCAGCTTACATGCGCCCTGCTGCGGTGCACACCAGCCCACGCCATGTGTAAATCCGGAAATATCCTTGATTTCCTTTGCCTGAACCCACTTCGCTTCCTCCGGAATCGGAGCCGCGCCGTGGTGAACGCCCTGTGCTACCGGGCACATTTCTTCTACTTCGCGTGAATAAATCATGTTAAAACTCCTTTCAGCTGTAAATTTGTTTACCCTGTATTTTCTCATAAATCGACAGATTCGTCCATACCCTTTTTGATAAAATCAGTTCAGCCATGCAAAAAAAATGGGAAGGCAGGCCGTGCAAGCTTGCTTGCTAAGGGCTGTATTGCCATTTTTGAATGGGCGGAACGCCCATTCAGCCACAGACAGGAGCCGCATAGCGGCGGATAGCTTGCGTAGCAAGCGGGGCGCTGTGTGCCGTGGCACACGGTTAGCGCCGACCGAAGCGGAGCGTAGACCTGTGGCTTGCATGGCGTACTCATTAGACGAACCTCCCGATCTATAATCACTGGAACCCTATGTATCCGTCAGTCGTTGTACCCGTTCGGATTCGTCGACTGCCATCTCCAGGAATCTGCGCACATCTCGTCGATGCCGTACTCCGCCGTCCAGCCAAGCTCCGCCTTCGCCTTCGCCGGAGTGCAGTAGCACATCGCGATGTCGCCTGCGCGGCGCGGCTTGATCTCATACGGAAGGGTCTTGCCGCACGCCTTCTCAAACGCATGCAGCACCTGCAGCACGCTGTAGCCGTTCCCGGTGCCGAGGTTGTAGATCCGCACCTGCGGCTCCTCCTCGAACTTCTTCATCGCCTTGACATGGCCGCGCGCCAAATCCACGACGTGGATGTAATCGCGCACACCGGTACCGTCCGGCGTATCGTAATCGTCGCCGAACACGCCGAGCTTCTCCAGCTTGCCGACTGCCACCTGCGCGATGTACGGGAGCAGGTTGTTCGGAATCCCCTTGGGGTCCTCGCCGATCAGGCCCGACTTGTGCGCGCCGATCGGGTTGAAGTAGCGCAGAAGCACGACGCTCCACTCCGGGTCCGAGACGTGCAGGTCGGTCAGGATCTGCTCGAGCATCCCCTTCGTCTGGCCGTACGGGTTCGTGATCTGACCCTTCGGGCAGTCCTCCGTGATCGGGATAAACGCGGGATCCCCGTACACGGTCGCGGAAGAGCTGAAGATGATCTTCTTCACACCGTGATTGCGCATCACATCGCAGAGATTCAGCGTACCTGTGATATTGTTGTGGTAGTACTCGAGCGGCTTGCGCACCGACTCTCCGACTGCCTTGTAGCCTGCAAAGTGGATCACGGAATCAATCTCTTCCTTCTCAAAAATCTCATCCATCGCCGCCTTATCAAGCATGTCCGCATTGTAGAACTTCAGCTTCTTTCCGGTGATCTGCTCCACACGCTCGAGAGCCTTCTCACTGGAGTTATACAGATTATCCATTACTACTACATCATAGCCGTTGTTCAACAGCTCAACACATGTATGGCTGCCGATATATCCGGCTCCACCGGTGACTAAAACTGCCATAACAAGCCCTCCTGTGCATATGCATGCCTGCGTTTCCTGCCCGGTATCCCCGCCGCCGCTCACCTTTTCTTGTCCGAACTCGTTCTGTTTCCTTCTGCGGCGGACAGCCGGAACTCCGCGCTGCCATAAAATACCTGGACAAGTTCATTATACGCAAGGCGGTCCGTTTTGTAAAGAGCATGTTCCAGAGAAACACGGTTGAATCCGCGCCCGATTTATGATAAAGTGACAGGGAAAATCAACTTCATTATAATATAGAAAGGATGAACATAAATGCACCGATCCCGCTTCTTTGTCCCTCTGTTCTGTGCTGCGCTCACCGCCTTGACGGCGGGCGGCGGCTGCGCTCTGGCGCAGCCATCCGATGACTACATCTCAAGGACCGGATTTTTTCTTGACACCGTCGTGACGCTCAAACTGTACGACACCGACGACGAGTCGCTCCTGGACGAGTGCTTCGCCCTCACCGCCGAGTACGAGGAGCTGCTCAGCCGCACCCGCGAGGGCAGCGATGTGTGGAACATCAATCACAGCGCCGGAGTGCCGGTCGAGATCTCGCAGGAGACGGCCGACCTGCTCGCGACGGCACTTGACTACTGCGAGCTCTCCGGCGGCAAATTCGACATCTCCGTCGCCCCGGTCGTCTCCCTGTGGAATTTTACCTCCCAGGAGCGCGCCGGCGAGATCCCGGAGGATGCTGCGCTCGCAGATGCGCTCCCGCACGTCGACTACCGGAACATCACGCTCGACGGCACGACCGTCACGATCGCCGACCCGGATGCCTCGATCGACCTGGGCGGGATCGCGAAGGGGTACATCGCTGACTGCCTCAAGGACTACCTCACGGGGCAGGGTGTCGCCAGCGGCCTGATCGACCTGGGCGGCAACATGCTCACGATCGGCACAAAGCCGGACGGCAGCCAGTGGAACATCGGGATCCGCAAGCCGTTCTCCCAGACAGGGGAACTGATCACTGCCGTCCGCTGCACGGATCAGTCGATCGTCACCTCCGGGACGTACGAGCGGTATTTTGAGAAGGACGGCGAGATCTACCACCACATCCTGGACCCCAGCACCGGCTATCCGATCCAGAACGGGCTCACGAGCGTCACGATCCTCTCCGACCGCTCGATGGACGGCGACGCGCTGAGCACGACCTGCTTCACGCTGGGCCTCACGGATGGACTGGCGCTCGCGGAATCCCTGGACGGGATCGAGGCGATGTTCGTGACTGAGGATTTTCAGATGCACTGTACAAGTGGCTGGCCCCAGTGATCCAGACCTCGCTTTATACCACCTGCGGCGAGGGGCAGATCTCTTCCTGACCAGCAGTGCATTATTGTCCAAACCAACATAAACGTTAGATTTTGCGCAAATAGTTACTACTTTGCCCATCAATGAATCAATGTATTTACTGAATACTCTACTGGAAGTATGCATGCTGCCAAGTGCAAGGTTCCGGCCGAATGGTAAACAAATCCCCGCTGCGCAGTCATATCGCAGACTTGCCATATGACTGCACGCAGCGGGGATTTCATGTCACACGCTCAGCTTTTTCTCTGCCATCCAGCCCGAGACAAGCAGTAGCACGACGGTGATCACGGACAGCACGCCCACCTGAATCCAGAAGTATTTCATCATCTCCGTCCAGCCGTCCGCCAGATCCATGATCGCCTGGCTGATCCGCGAGATTCCCCAGTTCAGCAGGAAAAACAGAACCACTGCAAGCACTGTCGCACATTTATTGTTTGCCAGCACCGTGCGCACTGCGATAATCGAGGTAATCCCGACTGCGACCATATTGATCCAGCCCAGAAAGATCTCCGCGAGCACAAGCAGAATCTGATCCCATTTCAGATCGACATCCATCCACTCGCGCAGCATCTGGCGCAGCACGTTCAGAAACTGTGCGAGCCCCTCATTGGCGGCGATGTATGCCGTGAAGCACACGAAAAACGCGGCCGCAAACAGAACGCCGGTCAGCAGAATCTGGCAGATCGCGGCAAGAATCTTTGCCCCGAGAATCTCGTACGCGGAGTGCGGCACCATGAAAAGCATATGGCTCTCCTTTGTCTTCAGATCCCGGTTCAGCACGATCAGGCACTCGATGCCGACGTACATCGCGGCGAACATTCCGGCAAATACGAGCAGCACCAGCGCAATCTCCTGCCAGTTCTCCTTTCCCACAAACATCCCCGCCACATACAGCAGCGTGAGCCCGAGCAGAATGCAGCCGATTACGAGCTTCGAGAACAGCTGCTTTCTCCATTCATATTTAAATATTTTCAGCATGACTTTCTCCTTTCCAGCCTCGCTTTGATTATCCGTAAATTTTCCGATAGAGATCCACAATCGACGCATCCCAGTCCTGATGCAGCTTTTCTTTGCTGCCTGCGAGCGCGATCTCCCCCTCCCGGACAAAGATCGCCTCGTCGATCACATCCTCGATCTCATCGACCAGGTGCGTCGACATCACGATCGTGTTCTTCGGGCTGTGCACCTCGAGAATCGTCTGCATGACACGGTCGCGCGCGACCAGATCGATCCCGTTTAAGGGCTCATCGAGCAGATACAGCTTCGCATCCCGCGCGAGCGTCGCCGCCAGCTTCAGCTTCGCGGCCATACCGGACGAGAGCGTCCGCGTCCTGTCCTCCGCGTCCAGCTCCATTCGCCCCAGCAGCTCATAGAACCGTTCCCGGCTGAAATCGTCAAAAAAGTCCTCATAATAGTTTGCGACATCCTTGATTTTCATATAGGAATAAAAAAACGGCTCCGTCGACATGTAGGCGATCCCGGCCTTGTCGCGGTACGTCAGGGGATGCCCCTCGTACAGCAGCGTGCCCTGCCAGCCCTTCACAAGCCCGGCGACCATTTTCATCCAGGTCGACTTTCCGGCGCCGTTTGGCCCCAGCAGCCCGTACATCCGGCCCTGCTCCAGATTCACCGTGATATCGCGCACCGCAAGCTTCCGCCTGTAGCTCTTTTTCAGATCCTTACACTCCAGCAACATCTCCTGCTTCCCTCCATCTGCTCATTTTTGTCTGCTCATTTTCCGGCTGGCAGATCCCGTATCCGCACGCCAAATCCCCGGCCAGCTCTCCGGGCATACCACCTGGCCGCAGTTTTCGCCGTCCGGTTCCAGATCATAGTACACCCTCCCGCCGCTTTACACAACGAAAGAATCCCTTAAGGTTTTGCTGGCGCAACGCCGCGCTTTCCTGTATACTATTCTCTGAACTGCCCTTGGCTGCGTGTCGGGTGCAGTTATTTGTCGAACGAAAAAACGGAGGCAATCCTATGTACATCGCCACGGAACACATCACTGACTTTTGTGATTTTCACGAGACCCTCGGCTACGTCCCGGAGGACTCTCTTTTCTTTGACATTGAGACGACGGGGCTCTCCCCCGCCTCCTCCGCGCTCTTTCTGATCGGCGCGCTGCGCCTGCAGGACGAAGGCTGGCAGCTGACGCAGTACCTCGCCGAGGAGGAAGGGGAGGAGGAAGCCATTCTCCGCCGGTTTTTCGAGGACGCGCGTCCCTGCTCCACGCTCATTCATTTCAACGGAAACACATTTGATCTGCCCTTTCTCCGGGCAAGGGCGGCCGCGCTGGGGCTGGAGTCACCCCTGCCTGCCCCCGGTCAGACCAAGCAAGCGGATCTCCCGTCTTCCGAGCCATCCGGCCGGGCCTCGCTCGATCTCTACCAGCGGTTCCGCGCGCTGCGCGCTCCGCTCGGACTCTCCGGCATGAACCAGACGGCGCTCGAAGCATTCGTCGGCTGGCAGCGCGAGGATGATCTGACCGGGAAACACATGATCGCGCTCTACCAGGCATTTTGCAAGACAAAGGATCCGACCCTGCGGACAAAGCTGCTGCTGCACAATCACGACGACCTCGTCGGCATGACGAAGCTGCTGCAGCTCGCCGCCTACGCCCTGCTGTTCTCTCCGGATGCGGCCGGATTGTCTGTAGAACAGACGCCCGCGTGGAAGGAGGATGGCCTGTCGTCTGTGGAGCAGACGCCCGCGTGGAAGGAGAATGGCCTGCCATCTGTGGAGCAGACGCCCGCGTGGGAGGAGAATGGCCTGCCGTCTGTCGAGCAGACGCCCGCGTGGGAGGAGGACGGCCAGCCGTTTTTGCAGCTCGGCTTCCGGCTCGGCGCGCCTCTGCCTGCCCCGCTTTCTGCGGACGTTCCTTTTCCCCTGCAGATCCGGGGCGACCGCGGCACACTGCATCTGCCCTGCTATCAGGGTGAGCTGAAGTATTTTTTCCCGGACTGGAAGAACTATTTCTACCTGCCGCTCGAGGATCAGGCGATCCACAGACGCGTCGGCGCCTACCTGGATCCTTCCTACCGGATCCCGGCACAGCCCGATACCTGCTATACCCGCAGGGAAGGCCGCTTCTGCAGGCAGCCGGACGCCGTCTTTTCCCCGGTCTTCCGCAAGGAGCTGTGCGACCCGGCGCTGTATTTTGAATACACGGACGCGCTCTGCCAGACGCCGTCAAAGCTGCAGCCTCTCCTGTCGGCCGCTCTCCGGGCAGATCTCCCGGTGCTCGAAAAAGCGGCGCGGAAGATCCTGCAACGTTCCTATTGAAATGCTTTCCTGTTCAAAGGCGTAGAGCTACTATATTGAAATGACTTCCAGCTCAAAGGCGTAGAGCTACTATATTGAAATGACTTTCTGCTCAAAGGCGTAGAGCTACTATATTGAAATGGCTTCCTGCTCAAAGGCGGACGGCTGCTCTCTTCTAACGAAAACAGCCCCGACCCGGCACCTGTGTCTGTGCCGGATCGGGGCTGCAAATTTTTATCATTCAATTAAAGGCTCTTGATGTACTCCGCCATGCAGTCGCCTGCCACGATGCCGCTCGTGTACGCGGTGCCGAGCGCAGCGCCCTCGTTCTCGTAGTAGGGGCTCGCGTACAGGCTGCCGTTGTCGACGCCCGCCACGTAGAGGCCCGGGATCGGCTGCTGCTGCGCCGTCAGAGCACGGCAGTACGCGTCTGTCTTTACGCCGCCGAAGGTGCACCAGATCGACGGAATATACTCTATCACGTAGTACGTCTCCCCGGTCATCTCCTTCATCAGATAGCTGTTCTTGTAAAACAGCTCGTCGCTGCCTGCCTTGCACATCTTGTTGTACTCTGCGACGGTGTCCTCCAGGTGCGCCAGTCCAAACGCCTCCGCGCACTCTGCGAGCGTTCCCTTCGCGATCCAGCCCTCCGCAATTCCCTTCTCGGTGTCCGCGTCCAGCTCCTCCAGCACGACATCCTTGAAGCCGGTCTGGCCCACGTACCAGTCCTTCGGATTCCCGAGGTACTCCAGAATGCCCTTGTCGCGGCAGCCCTCATACATCGCCTGGTCAATCACCGCATAGAATTTGCCCTCGCGCAGCGTCATCTCGCCGCCGAGCGCCAGCGGGCGGTCCGCCATATACTGCTCGTTCATAAACCGGTCGCCGTACGCATTGACCAGCAGTCCGCCGTAGATCGCAAACACCTGCGCCTTGTTCGCGCGCGACATCGCAGAGCCCTGCGCATCCTTTATCTTGTCGTTTGCGCCGCCGAACTCATTGCAGCAGAGCGCCCAGTTGCGGTCCGCGATTCCGCCGGCCCCGATCACCATGTCGTAGCCCTTGCCGTCGGAGAGCGTATTGCACAGCGGATAGATCAGGAGATCTCCGAAATGCTCGCGCAGCCGCTTATCGTTGCCCGCATAGCCGCCGGTCGCGATCAGGATTGCCTTCGCGTTGTACTGAATGTAGGAGTCGTCCTCCATGTTCCGCACGATCACACCGGTCACCGCATCGCCGGTCTTCACGAGTACCACGGCCTCACGGGACGTCTCGAACACGCCGCCGTCCGCCGTAAATTTGTCGATCAGCGGCTGGAAGCGGTCCGGCCCCTTGACCTGATTGCCGTCCTTGTCCGCAAAATTGTGGCGGGCGCGGAAGCCCATGCCATACGCGTCGCGGCGAAGTCCCATATTGACACCGTTGTCCATGAAGTTCGAGACCACACGCTCACCCTGACCGATACACTTCTTCAAAAGGGCTCCATTTACCGTGCCACGGCTGAAGCCGTACTGGCACTCGTACAGCGTCTCCACCGTCACCGTGGCGTCCTCCGCCTCCTGCACGCGCGTATTCGCCAGCGCCGGTCCGCCTGCCATGCAGCCGTTTGACACGCCGCAGCTCATGCCCTTCTCGAGCAGGTAGGTGTTGACTCCCGCCGCCTGCAAGGTAAGAGCCGCCTGCAAGCCTGCCGCTCCGCAGCCGACTACGACCGCGTCTGCCTCGATCTTCTGGGAGATCTCATATCCGCCCTTGATGCCCGGCTCAATGACCTCCTTCTCCGTCGTCGGCTCAGCGACCACTTCCTCCGCCGCCGCAACCATTCCGCCGAACATGCCTGCCGCCGCCAGTCCCAGCGCACCGGCCGCCGTTCCTTTCATAAAATCTCTTCTGGAAATTTCTTTTCCCATTGCGTATACGTCTCCTTCCCGGTTTCTCTTAGTGCTCGGATCTGCAGAATTCTGCCCTCCGTTTTCATCGAAAGTATACCATATATTTTTTCAGCCGTCCATATGGTGAACACCACCATTCTGCACTTTTCCGTCACTTTCCACTCGTTTTATCGTACCGGGCTGGTACATTTCTTTCCCAAAGCCTCCGCTTTCTCCCTTCTCTGCATAATTTTGCGCATGAATCCAAATTTTTATTGCAAATTCATGTGAAAAAAGCTGGTGTTATTTCGAAAAAGCTGTTATTATCTTTATAGTCCAAAATCTGAAGGGAGGGAGCCGATTTATGAAAATGGGCATACAGGAACTGCTGCTGGTCTTTATCGTGGCCCTGGTGGTTCTGGGACCGGACAAATTGCCCGTGTATGCGAAAAAGCTCGGAAGCGCGCTTGCTCAGTTCCGCAAATTTTCTGAGGACGCGACTAAGGACATCCGTGAGAGCATCGTGGAGCCGCTCGAGGAGGCACAGCGCCCGCTGCGTGAGGCAATGGAGCCTGTCACCGAGCTCGAGAAGGACGTCCGCGAGAATGTCAATGAAATCAAGCAATCCCTGAACAGCATCGGAAAGCCGTCGACGTGCGGCAAAAAAACTTCCGGTGCTAAAAGTGATGTCCAGGAAGCTGCGGCACAGACCGGTGAAAGCGCTGATGTAAAGACAGGCGCAGAGGCGGAGGATGACGTGCATGCGCAGGCGGGCGCTGATGCTGATGTGCATGCGCAGACGGATACTGACGCTGATGTTCCTGCGCAGACAAGCGCTGACACTGATGTGCATGCGCAGACGAATGCTGACAACACTGACGCTCCTGCGCAGACAAGCGCTGACGCTGATGCGCAGGCGGGTACTGACACTGACGCTCATGTGCAGGCGGGTACTGACACTGACGCTCATGTGCAGACGGATGCTGGTGCTGACGCACAGGCTGACACGGATGTTGTCGCATAGAGAACGGATGCTGCGGCGAATCCATGTAAGACAGCCAAAGAAGGGTCTCACAACTGCTGCGTGCCGTACCTGCTCTTTGATCGGATGGCAGCGCATATCAGGCTGCACAACCGGGCTGCAGAAATTCACAAAAAAACAGGAGGAAAACCAGAATGAAATTTGGAACTACGGAATTACTCGTAATACTTGCGATTGTCGTCGTCCTCTTTGGGCCGACACAGCTGCCGAAGCTCGCAAGAATGTTCGGCAAGAGCATCAAAAATTTCCGCTCAGGCATGAATGAGGGAGAAGAAACGGCAGAGACCCCCTCCTCTGAGCAGAAGGAACCGTGATGAAAAAAGGAACAAAGCATGCGAAATCGAATGCCGAAAAAAATATGACCCTTGCCGGACATCTGCGCGAGCTGCGCAACCGGATTCTGGTCTGCGTGATCTGCCTGGTTGTCTTTATGCTGGCCGGGCTGTATTTTGCACCTCAGATCGTGGAGCTGCTGACGGACATCGGGAAGCGCTACGGCTATACCTACGTGTATCTGTCGCCGCAGGAGCTTCTGCTGCAGTATTTTTCTGTGGCCCTGCTGCTTGCCGTCTGTCTCTCCTTCCCGGTGATCCTGTATCAGATCTGGGCCTTTGTCCAGCCGGGGCTGAAAAAGAATGAGAACTCTCTTTTTCTGATGGCCATGTTCTTCGGTTTGATTTGTTTTGCCGTCGGAGTCCTGTTTGCCTACAGGATCATGCTTCCGTTTACTCTGCATTTCCTGATCGACCTGAGCAAGGATACCTCCATCTCGGCCTCGGTCAGCGTACAGAATTATATCAGTTTTCTGCTCACCATTTTCATGGTGTTCGGAATCGTCTTTGAGCTCCCCGTCGTCTCTGTGGTATTGACCCGGATGGGGCTGCTGCAGCCTGAGTGGATGCGCAAGGGACGCCGCCTGATCATTGTGGCGATCTTTGTCGTTGCAGCGCTCATCACACCGCCGGACATCGTCTCACAGGTCATGGTGGCTGTGCCGATGCTCGGTCTGTATGAGCTCAGCATTATTCTCTGCACAATTTCTCTCAAACTGAAGCGCAAAAGAAACGCGGAGCAGGAAACCTCCGACAGCAATGCATTATAAATAAGGAAAGGGATGAAACAATGGGAAAGGCAACAATTTCTCGCAACACTATCGCGAAGGGCGTGACGGCAGGTATCGTCGCGGTCGCTTCGCTCGGGATTTTGCAGGCTGGGAATTATCAGATCCCGCCTGAGGAAACCAACACGGAAGCGAATGTCGCGCCTGAGGGAGGCACCGCAGAAGCCGGCACGACCCCTGCGGCCCAGGAGGGCAGCCAGTCCGGAACACAGCTCACGCTCCCGGAGGCTCCGTATTCGTTCACTCCGGGCACCTACACGGCCTCCGCAAAGGGGATTTCCAGTGACATTTCCGTCACCTGTACGTTTGACGAGACCTCGATCACTGCTATGGAGGCGGACGTCTCCGGCGAGACACAGGGCATCGGTACCGAAATCGGCACCGCGATGATCGAGAGCATCCTCTCCGCGCAGACTCCGCAGGTGGACGGAATATCCGGCGCCACGATCTCCTCTGATGCACTCAAGGCAGCCGTCGCTGACTGCTTCATGCAGGCGGCAGGCCTCTCGACAGGAACTCCCGCGGCGGCAGAAGGAAGCACTGAGGCGGCTGAGGCCGGTACAGAGGCCGCAGAAAAGACAACCGAGGCCGATACAGAGGCCGCAGAAAAGACAACCGAGGCCGGCACAGAAGCGGCGCAGGATGCCACTGAGGCGGCGGCAGGAACGGACAGCACGGCTCCTTCTGGCGCGGGCTATACACCGGGCACGTACACAGCCTCCGCGAAAGGGATTTCCAGTGACATCACTGTCACTGTTACGTTTGATGAGACTTCGATCACTGCTCTCGAGGCCGACGTCTCCGGCGAGACGCAGGGCATCGGCACGGAGGTCGGCGACGATCTGAGCGCTGCGATCCTCGAGGCACAGTCCGCCGAGGTGGACGGCGTAGCAGGCGCTACGATCACCTCAGACGCGCTCAAGACGGCCGCTGCCGACTGTATCGCACAGGCATCTGCTGGAGGCGCGGCTGAACCGGCTGCAAATGCGGATACGGAAGGCGTTTCCGAGGCTGAGACGGAAGTGGGTTCCGAGAGCGCTTCCGAGGCTGAGACGGAACTGGGTTCCGAGAGCGCTTCCGAGGCTGAGACGGAACTGAGTTCCGAGAGCGCCTCTGAGGCTGAGACGGAACTGAGTTCCGAGAGCACTTCTGAGGCTGAGACGGAACTGGGTTCCGAGAGCGCTTCCGAGGCTGAGACGGAACTGGCAACCGGGACCGCTAGCGCTGCGGGCGGTGCTCTTACGGTCGCTGCACCGGGCACCTACACGGCTTCCGCGAAGGGAATCTCCAGCGATGTCACGGCAACCTGTACGTTTGACGGCTCCGCTCTCACCGCTGTCGAGGTGGATGTCTCCGGAGAGACCGCGGGCATCGGCGCGGACATCGGCGATACGATGGTCAAGCGCTTCCTCGATGCACAGTCGTCCGAGGTCGACGCAGTGTCCGGCGCTACGATTACCTCTGACGCCCTGAAATCCGCCGTCGCAGACTGCTTCGGACAGGCAGGTGCAGTCGCAGCCGCTCCCGCGCAGGAGGCCGAGACGGAAGCACAGACAGAGGCAGCGGATGCCGACGGCGAGACCACCGGTGAGGAGGACAGAGAGGTCCTTTACATACCAGGCACCTACACCGCCACCGTGAAGGGCATGGAGAGCGACGTATCCGTGACCTGTACTTTTGACGAGTACGGCATCGTCTCGATCGGCGTCTACGTCGCTGAGGAGACAGAGACCATCGGCGCAAAGATCGGCGGGGAGATCAGCGACCAGCTCATGGCTGCACAGTCCGCCGAGGTCGACGGCGTAGCAGGCGCAACCGTCACCAGCGACGCGGTCAAGGCTGCCGCCGCAGACTGCATCGCGCAGGCTCTGCTTTCCGGCGCTTCCGAGGCTGAGACAGAAATGGCCGCTGAGGATACAGCCGAGACTGAGGCAGAAACGGCCGCCGAGGATGCAGACGAGGCCGAGACAGAAGCGGCTGCGGAGAATGCGTCCAAAGATGGGGCCGAGACGGAAACGGCTGCCAAGAGCGCTTCCGCTCCTCTCACTGCAGGCTCCGGCTACGTTCCCGGGATCTACAGCGCTTCGATGAAGGGCATCTCCAGCGACGTCCGGGTGACCATGAGCTTCAGCGAGGACGGCATCACCTCTGTCGGCGTAATTGTCAGCGGGGAGACTCCGGGCATCGGCGCGGACATCGGCGACGAGATGCAGACGCGGCTTCTGACCGCACAGTCTGCCGACATCGACGGCATCTCCGGGGCGACCATCACCTCTGACGCCGTAAAGGGCGCAGCCGCAGAGTGCATCGCAAAGGCAACATTTACAGAGTAAACAACAGATCTCTACAGGAGGTATTTTATGAATAAAACATTTCGGGGAGGCGTGCATCCGGATGGACATAAGGAGCTCTCAAAGGACCAGCCGATTGAGAAGTTTCTTCCGAAGGGTGATCTCGTATTCCCACTCAACCAGCATATCGGCAAGCCCGCAAAGCCCGTCGTGAAAAAGGGCGACCAGGTGCTCGCCGGACAGCTCATCGCGGAGGCGGACGGCTTCGTTTCCGCAAACATCGTCAGCTCCTGCTCCGGCACGGTCAAGGCGGTCGAGGAGCGCCACACCATCTCCGGCGGACGCGCGATGTGCATCGTCATCGCAAATGACGGACAGTTTACCAGAGCGCCGGGCATCGGCGCGGAGCGCGACGACACCAAGGTCACCGGCAAGGAGATCTTGGACGCAATCAAGTGGGCCGGCATCGTCGGCCTGGGCGGCGCAGGCTTCCCCACCCATGTAAAGCTCGCTCCGCGCAATCCGGAGCAGATCGACTACGTGATCGCAAACGGCTCCGAGTGCGAGCCGTACATCACCTGTGATGACCAGCTCATGCGCACGGAGAGCGCCGGCATCGTGGAGGGGCTTCGCCTCGTCCTGCGCCTCTTCCCGAACGCGAAGGGCGTGATCGCCATCGAGGACAACAAGCCGGAGGCAATCTCCGCGATGACCGCTGCCTGTTCCGGCGACGCGAATATCTCCGTTCTCCCGGTGATGGCAAAATACCCGGAGGGCGGCGAGCGCAGCCTGATCGGCGTCGTGACCGGCCGTCAGCTCCGCTTCGGACAGCTCCCGGCAGACCTCGGCTGCGTCGTCTGCAACGTCAGCTCCCTGAACGCCATCTACCGCGCGGTCTGCAAGAGCGAGCCGCTGATGGACCGCCTCTTCACCGTGTCCGGCGATGCCGTGGAGAAGCCGCACAACCTCTCCGTGCCGATCGGCACCTGCTGTGCAGAGCTTCTCGAGGCAGCCGGCGGCGTCAAGTCCGGCTGTCAGGTCAAGAAGGTTCTCTGCGGCGGCCCGATGATGGGAATCGCGATGTCCACACTCGATGTGCCCACCGCGAAAAACAACAATGCCCTCACCTTCCTCGCGGAGGATGAGGTAGAGTTCGCCGAGGAGCAGATGACTGCCTGCATCCGCTGCGGCCGCTGCGGTCAGGTGTGTCCGATCGGCCTCGTCCCGCAGATGATGGCGGAGGCTGCCGAGCGGAATGACCTCGAGCGCTATGAGAAGAAGCTCTACGGCCTTGACTGCATCGCCTGCGGCTCCTGCACCTACACCTGCCCGGCGAAGCGTCCGCTGATGCAGCTCTTCAAACACACGAAAGCCAAGATCATGGCTGCAAAAAGAAAGTGAGGGAACGGAAAATGAATGAGAACATACTGAATATGTCTTCCAGTCCCCATATTCGCCAGAAGCTGACGACCGGGTCTGTGATGACGGACGTGGCTGTGGCGCTTCTGCCGGCTACCCTTTTTGGCATCTACCGCTATGGACTGCACGCATTTTTGATCCTGCTTGTCAGCATCGCCTCCGCGATCGTCACGGAGTTCCTCTTTGACAAGATCGCAAAGAAGCCGCTGACAATCAAGGACGGCAGCGCGCTGGTCACGGGCCTTCTGCTCGCGCTCTCGCTCTCTCCGTCCGTGCCGCTCTACATTCCGCTGCTCGGCGCTGTGTTCGCGATTCTCGTCGTGAAGTGCTTCTTCGGCGGTCTGGGCAAGAATTTTATGAATCCTGCCGTCACGGCAAGGTGTTTCCTGCTGATCTCCTTCGGGAGTGTCATGACGAATTTCTCCGTCGACGGCGTCACCTCCGCCACCCCGCTGGCAGCGATGAAGGCGGGCGAGCTGGTCAGCGTGCCGCAGATCTACCTCGGCACGGCGAGCAGCGTCATCGGCGGCTCTGCGCTGGCGCTCCTTCTGGGCGGACTGTATCTGTGGATCTGCGGCGGTATCACCTTTGAGATCCCGGTATCCTTTATCGCCGTCTTTACCTTATTTATGGGGCTGTTCGGCGGACAGGGCTTTGATCCGCAGTTCCTCCTCGCGCACGTGTGCGGCGGCGGTATCCTGATGGGCGCATTCTTCATGTCCACGGACCCGGTTACCAGCCCGGTCACCTCGCGCGGCCAGCTGCTCTACGGAGCGATCACCGGTATCCTCGCGGGCCTCTTCCGCGTCTACGGAACCGCGGCGGACTCGGTCAGCTACGCGATCATTATCTCAAACATGTTTGTGCCGTTTATTGACAAGATTTCCGTGCCGAAGCCGCTCGGCTACCGCGGCACCAGCGCTTCCGGCAAGAAGGAGTTCCCGAAGGCTGCCCTGAATCTCACGATCATCACCCTGTGTGCAGGCCTTGCGCTCAGCAGCGTCTACCTGCTCACAAAGAGCCGGATCGACGAGCAGAAGATGGCCGCAAACGCTGCTTCCTACAAGGAGGTCTGCCCGGATGCGGAGTCCTTTGGCTATGACGACGCGATCAATGACGCCGTTTCCGCGCTGAACGGAGAGCCGTACGACGCGCAGTTCGGCAAGACCTACATAAATGAGGTCGCAGTCGGCAAGGCTGCAGACGGCTCTGCCGCAGGCTACGTGTTCAGCGTGACAAGCGGCGACGGCTATGACGGCAACGTCACGCTCGCGGTCGGCCTGAACGCCGAGGGCACGGTGACCGGCATTTCCTTCACCGAGCTGCACGAGACCGCCGGCATGGGTATGCTCTGCGGAGAGGATGCCTTCAAGAGCCAGTTCACGGGTGTGACGACCGACGCCTTCCTTCTGAACAAGGCTGGCGGCTCCACCGCGGACAACGAGATCGACTCCGTCTCCGGCGCGTCGACCACCTCTGGCGCAGTCGTAAACGCAGTCAACACTGCTCTCGCATTCTATGCGGCCAATATCAAGTAAGGAGGGGATATCCATATGAATAAGTATGTTGAACGGCTGTATAACGGTATCGTAAAGGAAAATCCCTGCACCGTCCTGATGCTTGGCATGTGCCCGACACTGGCGGTCACCACCTCGGCGATCAACGGCCTTGGCATGGGGCTTTCCACCCTCGCGGTACTGATTTTCTCGAACCTGATTATCTCTCTGATGCGCAAGATCATCCCGGACCAGGTGCGCCTCCCGGCGTACATCGTCATCGTGGCATCCCTGGTCACGGTCGTGGATCTGCTGCTTCAGGCGTATGTACCCAGCCTGTACGCAGCGCTCGGTATCTACATCCCGCTGATCGTTGTCAACTGCATCATCCTCGGCCGCGCCGAGGCGTATGCCAACAAGGTCGGCCCGGGGCTCGCATTCTTTGACGGCCTCGGCATGGGACTCGGCTTCACGATTGCCCTGACGATCATCGGCCTCGTGCGCGAGCTGCTCGGAAACGGCACCGCGTTCAACGCTGCGGTACTTCCGGAGTCCTTCACGCCGATCGCCATCTTCGTGAAGGCTCCCGGCGCGTTCCTCGTGATCGGCTTCATGATCGCGATCCTGAATGCGTTCCACATCAAGAACAACGCGAATGACCTGGTACAGGGCTGTGACGGCTGCTGCAGCCACTGCAGCAAGACGGGCTGCCACAATGACAAGAAGGAGGAGGCGAAGTAATGAGTACATCTTTGATCCTGATTATTATAACGACCGCTCTGGTCAACAACGTCGTGCTGAGCCAGTTCCTCGGCATCTGCTCCTTCCTCGGAGTGTCAAAGCAGATCAAGACCTCGATCAGCCTCGGCGTAGCCGTGATCTTTGTCATCACGATCGCCTCCGGTGTGGCGAACCTGCTCTACGATTTCCTGCTCGCTCCGCTGCACCTGGAGTACCTGGAAACGATCGTCTTCATCCTCGTGATCGCCTGCCTCGTGCAGATCGTCGAGATGTTCCTGAAAAAGAGCTCTCCGGCCATCTACAAGGCGCTCGGCATCTATCTGCCGCTGATCACGACCAACTGCGCAGTGCTCGGCGTAGCTCTGACAAACGTACAGAATGAGTACAACTTCATCCAGAGCATCGTCGCGGGCCTTGGCACCGCCATCGGCTACACGATCGCGATTGTCCTGCTTGCCGGGATCCGCGAGCGTATTGATGAGGCGAGCGTGCCTCTTCCGTTCCGCGGCGCACCTGTCGTACTGCTGACCGCTGCCCTGATGTCGATCGCCTTTATGGGATTCTCCGGGCTGTCACTGTAAGAAGAGGAGGTAGTGTAGAATGAGTCATATTATCATTGCCACCGCTGCAGTGGCCGTCATCGGCCTTCTGATCGGCGTGCTGCTGGTCACGGTGGATAAAAAGTTTAAGGTTGAGGTAGACGAGAAGGAGGCGGCCGTGCGCGCCTGCCTTCCGGGCAACAACTGCGGCGGCTGCGGCTACGCCGGATGTGACGCGCTCGCGTCGGCCATCATCCATCAGGAGGCCCCGGTCAACGGATGTCCGGTCGGCGGCGATCCGGTCGCGGAGAAGATCAGCACGATCCTGGGCCTTGAGATGGAGCACACGGAGAAGGTCGCGGCCTTCGTAAAGTGCTCCGGCGACTGCGAGAATGCGGCGGCCCGCTGCCACTACGTGGGTATCCACGACTGTGCCTCTGCCATCAGCAGCGGCCTCTCCCCGTGGACCTGCGACTTCGGCTGCATCGGCTTCGGCACCTGTGCGGCTGCCTGCCCGTTCGGGGCGATCACGGTCGACCAGGGCGTGGCGCGCGTGGACCGCGACAAGTGCAAGGCCTGCGGCCAGTGCGTGGCTGCCTGCCCGAGACACCTGATCGAGCTCGTGCCGGATTCGGCGACGTACGCGGTGCGCTGCTCCAGCCACGACCGGGGCGCGGCCGTCAAGAAGGTCTGCAGCGCCGGCTGCCTGGCGTGCAAGCTCTGCGAGAAGCAGTGTGAGGCAGGGGCGATCACGGTGGAGAACAATGTCGCGCACATCGACTACGACAAGTGCACCAAGTGCGGCAAATGCGCAGAGAAGTGCCCGGCAAAGGTGATCAAGAAGAGGAATCCGGCGTAGGGGCTGACATCTGCGGTCCGCTGAGCACTCCTCATTCAGTTGCTTCTGACCTTGTTCCAATTCAGTAAACAATAAGACAGGGCGTGCCTCCTCCATAGGAGAAAAGCACGCCCTGTCTCTTTTTCATTTACCAATCAGAAAATCTCGGCAATCCTGCAAAACATATACGCTCCGGCATCCGGATACTCTTTATTTCGATCTCCCAGCCAGCTCGCTCTCCCTGTCTTTGCGACCAGTCCTTTCGTGCGTTCCATACCGGCTACCGCTGCCGCAAGCGCCCTCTCTTTTCCCTCTTTCAGGTCCCCGGACAGCCTGCATGTCTCTTTGAACTCGACCGCGTACGGGACGAACGCATCCAGGATCGTCTTGTCGCCCACCGCTGCATGTCCGCGTTTCGCAATGGCTTCCGCCATAAGTTCCGGGAGCTCCCAGACATCCTCCGCCGTAAAATACGTTTTATCCGCCGCATACCGGGCTGCCGCCAGAATCGAGCCGGAAAGCAGCGTTCCCATCGTCGAAGGCGCCGCCCTATTGAATGCCGCTGCGCACTGCATCAGAAACGTCTTTATGGAATCGCCGGAATCCGCTTCCAGCACTCCCTTCACGGCCAGCGCTCCCTTCTGCATGGAAATTCCCATATCGCCATCCCCCAACTTGGAGTCCAGCTCCGTCAGCTGATCACTGATCTCGATCATTCGCTCCACAATCCGATTTGTAACTTCTTTTACTGCCTCTAATGAATACTCCATATTCTCTGCCTTCTCAAAAATTAATGCAATCTGAATCCAGACCGGACCCGCCAAAGCCCGGCATTCCCTTGATTGTCTGCATATCCTCTTCACTGATCTCAAAGTCGAAGACATCCTTGTTCTCATGAATGCGGCCGGCCGTTGCCGATTTCGGGAGCGCAATCACATTCGTCTGGAGACAGAAGCGAATGCAGAGCTGTGCAATGCTCTTCCCGTATTTTCCGGCGATGCTCCCCAGCGTCTCATCATGCAGCACGCGCCCCTTCCCCAGCGGGCTCCAGGCTTCCACATAGATGTGGTTCGACTGGCACCACTCGACGGTCTCCTCCTGAAGGTTGCCCGGATGATATTCAATCTGATCAACCATCGGAGGAACCTCCGTCTTCATGAGCGCTTCCATATGATGCGGTTTGAAATTCGAAACGCCGATCGCGCGGATCAGGCCCTCCTTATAAAGCTCCGTCATCGCACGCCAGGTCTCCAGATTGATCTCTTCCCAGTTGTCAAACCGGTTCTTGTATGCCGGCCAGTGAATCAGATACAGATCCAGGTAGTCCAAGCCAAGATCCTTCAGAGATCTGTAAAAAGCCTTCTTCGTCGTCTCATACCCCCGGTCCGGATTGTTCACCTTGCTGGTGATGAAGAGCTGGTCACGGGCCACGCCTGACTCCTTGATTCCCCTTCCGACCCAGTCCTCGTTTCCATAGGCCGATGCGCAGTCAATCATCCGATATCCGCTCCGAATGGCCTCTTTTACCGCATCGCGGACGACCTCCTGATGCATCATATAGCTTCCGAACCCCATGATCGGAATTTCCACGCCATTCTTCAGACGATAACGATCCGTAAATAATTTTGTCATACCTAATATCCTCACTCTCAAAGCGTTACAAGTGGAGAGCCCGCCGGCACCTGCAGCAGCGCTTCCAGCTCCTCATCCAGCTTCAAAATGCTGAGCGAAAGTCCGGCCATCTCCATAGACGTGACGTACTCACCGACATACGTCTTTGCGACCACGATTTCCCGGTCGGAAAATACATCCGCCATATCATGGAACAGCACAAACAGCTCTTCTCTGCTGGTGCTTCCCAGCCCGTTTACCAACACCGCAACTCTGGCGCCCCTCTCGAGCTTCAGATCGGCCAGACAGTCCAGAACCAGCCGCTTTGCCAGTTCCCTGCTGTTCATCATCTTCGAACGGATGATCCCGGGCTCCCCGTGAATCCCCATGCCGATTTCCATCTCATCCGCTTCCATCTCAAAAACAGGCCTCCGGGATCCCGGAAGCTCGCAGGACGAAAACGCCACTCCGAGCGATGCCGTCTGGTCAATCGCTTTCCGTGTCACGCGCATGACCTCGGCAAGCTCTGCCCCCTGATCCGCCGCCGCGCCCGCGACCTTATACGCGAACAGAATCCCTGCGATCCCACGGCGCTCTGCGGGCACCTTGGAGCTCGCGATGTCATCCGCACCTTTTACAATCCCGCTTTCTATCCCGTCCATCTCGAGCAGTTCCGATGCCATCTCAAAATTCATGGTGTCGCCAAAATAGTTGCCGAATAGGAACAGAATCTGCCTGGAATCCAGATCTCTCGCCACCTCCACAATGCTCTCCGACGACGGCGAGGTAAACACATTTCCGACTGCAATCCCATCGCACAGCGCGTTTCCGACATATCCCAGAAAAAGCGGCAGATGTCCGTACCCTCCGCCGGTAACAATTTTTACCTTGCGCGACTGATTTCCGTCAAAAATAATACCTCTGTGATCCGTTTTTGCAAAGCGGTAGAAGGAAGGATACGCTCTCACAATCCCTTCCAGACTCTCATCGACAAAAGCGTCACTGCTGTTTAAGCATTTTTTCATCTTTTTCCTCCATCACATCAGATTTCAATCACGTTTCGCTCAATCATGCTCTCCACGCTTTCCTGAACCGCTTCCAGAATCGTATATCTCGGGCGGTACTCCAGCAGGCGTTTCGCCTTCTCAATGGAATAATTGTCGCTGTGCAGGATATGGGAAGTTGTGGAGGCGATAAACGCCGGATCCTGCCGGAACTTGCACCACTCCTCGTACGGGAGGAAGGCAAGCTTCGGCTCCTGACCGAAATAGCGGTACATCGCTTCCGCAAATCCGCGCAAGGTCATCGCTGCCGGAGCCGTTGCGTGGAATGTCTCGCCAAGTGCCTTCTCCCTGTGCGTGATTGCCTTAAAAAATACCTGCGCGACATCATCCGCATGTACATGGTGCACACACTCCATGCCGCCGTTCGGCAGCGTAAGCGTCTCCCCATGTGCAATCGTTTCAAACACCTTCGGATCCAGATTTCCCTGCGGGTTAATGCAGTTCCAGCCCGGGCCTGTAATATGTCCCGGACACACAACGGTCTCCGGGAATCCCTCTAACCGGTACTTCTCATGCAAAAACTGTTCACTTGCCGCCTTATCTACGCCATACTGCTCAATCGGTCTTCTCGGATAGAGATCCTCCGTAGCCGGAACTACGGTCGCCTGACCATGTACCCAGATGGAAGCGCAGAACAGATACTGCTGAATGTTCGTATTTTTCAGTGCCTCATACATCATGTGTGTGCTGGAAGGGAGGAAGTTAATCAGATCGACGACAATATCCGGGTTCATATCCGCTACCTTCCCGGCAAACGTCCCCTCCTTGTCGAGCGCAACGCGGTCCATGTACACGCGCTCGACGTACGAAAATGCTCCGTTCTTTTTAAATGGCTGACTATTGCCTCTCGTGATCACTGTAACCTCATATCCCTGGTTTACCAGCTTAGGAACCAGATATGTACCGATTTTTCCGCACCCGCCTACTACTACTGCTTTCATGTTCTCTTCTCCTATCTGCTATAAGTAATTTTTGTCGCTGTACTACAGTAATGTCCTTTTACGCTGATCTCTCCATGATCGCGCGCTACAACTCTGATTTTCCGTGTCTCTCCCGGCATCAGATCAAAATAGTTGTCGCTGAACAGCCAGCCCATCTCATCCTCGCCACATCTGCCTAAGATCTCTACACAGCGGACAAAGCGATCGGAAGAAATCAGCAGGTTGTCTCCCTCCACCTCGACCTGAATCTTCGCATCCGGGAATTTCAGCTGGCGCTCTACGTCCAGATAGTCCACGGACTGATAAACCAGCTCCCCATCTTTATCCTCAATCCGCGCATACACGACGCACTCCATCGGAATGAAATGGAACGCTGCATAGTCAAAGACTACCTTTGCATCGCAGTGGGCAATCGACACGTCAACGCAGCTCTCATGCACATACCGCTCCCTGAGAAGGTCATATATGCCATAGGTCAGTTTCCCCTCAAAAGTTTCTCCACTGTCATTTACGATCCACAGCCTCAGGTTGTCATCCTTCTGAAAGCTCGCCATGACAGGCGCAAACAGCCGCGCGATTGTGTAATACGGAATGTAGCCTTCCAGGAAGAAGTCGATGGTCGAACAGTAG
Organism: Oscillospiraceae bacterium; assembly: GCA_021771715.1. Lineage (GTDB taxonomy): Bacteria > Bacillota > Clostridia > Lachnospirales > Lachnospiraceae > Choladousia. The sequence continues at coordinate 27,918 of JAETOO010000005.1, read as the reverse complement.
ATTTTCGGCCAGGTATCCAGCAATTTGCAGGTAATGTACCCCTTCGACCGCTGGCACGGATCCGCCGGATCCTTGCTGCCCCGTCTCACCATCTCTCCATACCGGCGCAGCTCCTGTCCCGCAGCGGCGCCGAATTTGTAAATCATATCTTCCAGATTGTCTGCATCATAGAATTCCCAGTAGGGTCCGGATTTTCTCTGTCCCAGAGAGCCCACACTGCTTCGCTCAATCCAGTTGCGCGGCATGATCAATTCCGTATCCTTTGTCACAAGACTCGTATATCCCTCCGGGAAGAGATCTCCGCGCACAAACTGCTTCAGGCTGTGAAGCGCCGTCGGCGCAGTCAGACAATGCTCCGTCACAAAATTCGGATAATTCCTGTTCGGGTAGAACAGTACCCGGTCCAGTGTGTGGACATCTCCCGTGCGCGGATCGTCGACCCATTCTCCTCCATACGGACTTGACGGGAGGTAAAATCTTCCCGGATCCAGCTGATTCACAATTTCCGGAAAGACATCGACCAGAACCTTTTTCCCGAACGGAATCTGGTGATTCACTTCCGCGCCGAGAAGCGTCTCATTTCCACCGCACCACATCAACAGGCAGGCATGGTGTTTGAGCCTCTGGACCAGTGTGACTGCTTCCTTTTTGTACTCCTCCACGTATGCATCCGAATCCGGAACCGGCCCATATCCCATAAAGAATTCCTGCCATATCATCAGACCCTTCTCGTCCGCCATATCGTAGAATTCATCGGGATACGGAATTCCTTCCCCCCAGATGCGAAGGGTATTGAAATGGCCGTTCAGCACAAGCGCGAACATGCGCTCCGCACGATCCCTGAGAAAGCAGTGCGTCCAGCCCTGGAGCGGGTCAAGGCTTCCTCCCCAGATGCGCGTGCGCTTTCCGTTGATGATAAACTCCAGCGGACTGATCACTTCGACATTCTTAAACCCAATCCGCTTTCTCCGCACTTCCTTCACTTCGCCATCCGCGACAAGCTCCACGCGCAGCTCATACAAGTACGGCTCCCCGTAGCCGTTAGGATACCAGAGCCTCGGCCGGATCAGCTTGCATCGTTTCTCTGCCCGCCAGAATCTCCCCTCCTGCACCGGCATCAGACGTTCTTCCCACACGGTGACACCGTCTGCATCGGAAATCGTACCTCTCAGCTCTGCGTTCTCTGCAGTCGCATACCCGCTCAGCTGCAGATCCACAAAGCCGTCCAGATCCGTGTCCGCGTAGGCGCGGACCGACATCTGTGTAATCTCAGTCTCCTCGTGGTACTCGATACTCACGTCCCGGTAGACGCCGATCGCCTGAAAATACGGAACTGCCCCCTGGTATTCCGCACCCCACGCATTGTGCGGGTCAAAATCGTGTACCGGCTTGCGAATCGTTTTGATCCGCTGGACATGGCCTTCCCACGCTTCCGCAAATTCCTTTGCATCCAGGATATCCTGCACTCTGTGAAAATGAATCACCAATTCATTTTCATCTTCCAGCACATCGCTGACATCTGCCTCATCCGGAAGATAAAAATTGGAGTGCCGGACAAGTAAGGTCCGGTTCAGATAGACATCCGCGAACGTGTCGAGCCCTTTGAGGATCAGGCGGGCACGGTGCGCTCTCTCCTCCTCCGGTCTTGTAAATCTTACCCGGTATACCCAGTCATATTCCGTGATCCAGTTTACTTCCTGGCACCATCCGACCAGAAATTCTTCCGGAATTTTCCCGTGCGCAAGCAAGACATCCTGGACCTGCGCAGGCATCCTGGAAATGGGAAGCCATTCCTGATCCGTCCCTGAAATTCTGGAAAAATCAAGCGTCTCGGACGGAGTAAGCTGTAATAATTCCCATCCGGACTGTAATATCATTTCATTTTTCATAACTATCCTCTCCTGCCTTTACTGCTTCATACCGCTGAATGCAATGCTCTGCACAATGTGCTTCTGAAGAATCAGATAAAGAATGGTCAGAGGCACCGCACTGATAACCGCGACCGCCATTCTCGGGCCATAGATAATCGCATTTTCCTGCGCATTAAACAGCGCCACACCTACCGATATCACCTGCTTCTCTCTGCTCCTCAGCACGATCAGCGGCCACAGGTAGGAATTCCACTGCTGAATGATCTGAAGAATACAGAGTGTCGCAATCAAGGGCTTGGACAGCGGGATGATGATGTGAAAGAAAATCTTCCACTCCCCCGCACCGTCCAGATAGGCTGACTCTCTGAGCGAATCCGGTATCGCCGCAATATTCTGCCTCGCAAAAAACATGCCGTATACATAGGAAAACGATCCGAGAATCAGCGGCCAGTACGTGTCCAGCAATCCCATACTTTTGTATTCAATATACAGTGGAATCATCCTCGACTCGAACGGGATCATCATGACAATCAGCATGAAGACGAACCAGAAATTTTTCAGAACAAAATTTCCTTTTGCAAACGCATAGCCGCACGTACATGCAAAGAACACGCTGAGCGCTGTGTTCACAACCGTCAAAAAGATCGTGTTGCCAAAATACCGCCACAGCGGAATCGCTTTCATGGCAATCTCGTAATTATAGGTAGAAAACTCTTTCGGTATCAGCGAAAACTCCGGCAAAGCGGTCAGGGCTGTCCGGTCAAAGGATAAGGTCACACACCAGACAAGCGGTATCATAAGAATGACCAGGACTGCAGCAAGGAAAACAACGATTACGGCCTGTTTGATCTTTTTTGTTCTCATAATTCCCCTCCTGTCAATCTCTCTCTTTGTCGAAAAAGCCGGTAAGCTTCAGATTCACCATCGTAACTATAAATGTCAGGAGAAACAGAATCATTGCACCGGCGGATGCCATTCCGAAGTTCGGATACTCAAAGCTATACTGATAAATATACATCAGCAATGTCTGCAGGGAGCCGCCCGGACGTCCCGACGCAGAGTTTCCTCCGATAATGAACAGATCCGTGAAACGCGAAAATCCATTGATGATTGTCGTGATGAACAGAAAGATAAAGCAGTTCTTCATCAACGGTGTGGTAATATAGAGCCAGCGCTTCCACCCATTCGCGCCATCCACTTCCGCCGCCTCACTGACATCCGAGGAAATTCCCTGCAGATTGGCAAGGCAGATCAGCATGCAGTATCCCAGATTTGCCCACAGGCCCAGAATACCGGCACCGAACTTCGCATAGTTGGGATCTGCAAGCCAGCCGACCGTCACATCCGTATGGAACAGCGCAGAGAGCGCACTGTTCAGCAGACCTCCGTTTTGCTTCAGAACGACCTGAAAGATCAGCACCACGCTGACTCCGGTGATGATGTTGGGCATATAAAAGCCAACCCGGAACAGGCTCTGCACTTTGACATTTCTCACGCCGTTGATCAGGCAGGCAAAAATATATCCGATCGGAATCACCAGCAGCGACAGTCCTGTCAACGCGAATGTGTTGATGATCGCCTTGACAAAACCCGCATTGCTCACCAGAACTTTGTAGTTCTGAAAGCCATTGAAGGAGCCTTCAAACCCAAGTGTACGCGCGTCATAGAAGCTGTACTTAATCGTTGTCCCCATCGGGATATATGTCAAAGTGACCAGACATATCACACTTATGATAATAAAAGAATACCAAGTCAACTGATGTCTGATTTTTCTTTTATTTTTCATATTTCCCAAGGTACCTCCATTCCCTAATCCCTTCTGACATTCGATGCCCGCATGAGCATTTGCTCCATAGAGTAGTAAGGGCTGCCGAAACAGCAGCCTTTACTACAATCAAACGGACAAACGAATGCTTCGATTACTCGAGAGAGCTGATATACGTGTCGATGTTCGCCTGAATATTTGCGACAGCCTCCTCCGCGGTGCTCTGGCCCTGAAGAACCATATCCCCGGCCGTCACGATGTCTGACTGCAGAGTACCGAACCATGTGGAATCGTAGTAGTCCGATGCCGAAGAGTCAAATCCAAACGGATTCGACGCGATAATCTCGGCAATCGCATTTGCATAGTCCTCGGACATTGCCTCCTGGATCAGCCCTGTATACTGGGTGTTTGCCGGAATCGAGAACGTGTCGATCAGCCACTGCTGCGCCTGCTCGTCCGTCAGCATGAACTTCAGGAAGGTCCATGCAAGCTCTTTCTGCTCCGTATTCTTGTAGATTGCCATATTCAGGTCCTGCAGAACAGAGCTCGTGCGGCCTGCATCGACGCCCTCCGCAACCTTCGGAAGCGGGAGGAACATAAACCGGTCTTCCAGACCGTTTGCCTTGATCGTGTTGTAGATCGTATACGCGCCGTCAGCCCACGTCATCGCGGTGTCATTCTCTTCCGTCCAGGCATTTGCAAGGTTCAGTCCTTCCAGATAATCCGGGCTGGAGAATTCTCCGAACTTCTGGATATACTCAAATACGTTCACCGTTGTCGGATTGTCAAAGCTGACCTTCGTATCCGCAAGCTTCTCCGAAAAATCAAAAATTACATCGTTCAGGCCAAGGGAAAGTACCTTGTAGTTTTTGTACATATCCGCCGCCTTGCACATCGAAATTCCGTAGGTGGTCTTCCCGGTCACCGGATCCTCCCCGGTCATCTGTTCCGCGAGAGAGAGAATCTCGTCATACGTCCAGGAACTGTCCGGAAGCTCAACGCCGTAATCCTCAAAGATCTGCTTGTCCAGCACACATACGATCGGATTCAAGGTATAAGAGATTCCGTACGCCTTCACTTCCGTGAAGTTCTCCGGGTTTCGTCTGAACGGATAGAAGGTGACATTGTCCTTTACTTCCGGATCATTTTCAATGTACTCCGTGAGATCCAGACAAAAGTCCGCATTTCCGTTTCCGTGAATGATGATGTCATAATCCCCGGACATCGCCGCCGTCTGAACGGCTGCCTTCCAGTTGTCCCACGGAATTGCCTCAATCTCCACCTTCACATTCGGATACAGCTCATTCCAGCGCTCAAGCAGCTTGTCATACCCCGGACGCTCCAGTCCTGAGACAATGTCCACCGTACCCTCTGCCCCAACCTCCGTAAAAAGTCCGGGGCCGTACATGCGAAGCGTGCCTTCCAGTTCTTCTGCACTCACAGCGCTTGCTGCACCCGCTGAACACATCATAATCATGGGAATCGTCAGAGCGAATGATAAAATTTTTTTCTTCATTTTGTCCTCCTTGTAAAAATATCATCAAGTTTCAAATGCCGGCCAGACATTTCATCCAAGGATGCTCAACTATATGATACCTATATTTTAATACACAATAACAATTATTCTACTTATTCGCATTCCAAATTCGGTCATTTTTTATCAAATAACCGCTGTTCGTGTCGAATCCTACTGGCAAATGTTTCATCATGGATTTTTGTCAAAAAGTGTACTATAATTTAGTTATTGTAATTCTTAATTTCAATGTACTATGGAGAGTGATCGGAATGTCCAAAAGCTTAGCCGGCTACCGGGAAAAAATACCTTACAATAAAAACCTTTCTGTCAACATGTATCTGGGAAGCAATTCCGAAGAGGTTCCCTGCCATTATCACAACGCGTTCGAAATCATCATGCCAATCGACGGCGAATGCTGTGTGATCATCGGCGATACGGTCCATATTCTGAGTCCGAACGATGTTCTCTTTATCGCTCCCAGTATCAACCACAGCATTCAGCGCCGCGGCAAGGGGCAGCATTATCTGCTGAATGTAAATACTTCCATCTTCAAGGAGGTCCCGGAATCTCAGGATCTGCTTCAGTCCTTTTCTTCCTACGCCATATATGACAGTTCTATCAATGCTACCTCTATAGAATTGTTGAACAGGCGCATCGAAATGCTCTGGGAGCACTATCAGTCAAATGCGCCCTACAAATATTTTCATTTTTACGCAAGTATTATGGTGCTCTTTGCCATTGCCGGCAGAATTAATCTGGAAGACACGTTCCATAACCGGATTTTGCTCTCTGAACGGCACATAGATAAGTATAAAGATGAGCTGGATGCGATCTGCAAATATATTGATGATCACTGTGTAAAAAAACTGCGCGCACAGGATATTGCCGCGGAGTATGGGTTTTCTCTCTCCCATTTTAACCGGCTGTTCGTCTCCTACACGGGAATGAGTTTTTCATCCTATCTGAATAAACAGCGGATCTCCTTCGCCAAAAAGCTGCTGTGCGTGGAAAAGGAGGCGACCATCATTACCATAGGGATGCAGAGCGGATTTTCCTCCATCTCCTCGTTCAACAGAATCTTCAAGATGGAGACCGGCATCACACCGTCCGAATACCGGAACACCCACTACGTATAGGCAGGCCGCGCGACACGACAAAAAAACAGCTTCGGATCACTCTTAACAAGTTCGAAGCTGTTTCTTGATTTTTTAATTGCTGGGAGAAGGAGTGGATTACTCCTCATCCTCTGCCGGAGTCAGGTTCTCGAGTGCCTTCATGCTCAGGCTGATCTTCTTGTCCTCACCGTTGAAATCTACTACCTTAGCGGTAATGATCTGGCCCACCTTGAGGATATCGGACGGCTTGTCAACATGCTCATGAGAAATCTGAGATACGTGAAGCAGTGCATCTACGCCCGGCTCGAGCTCGATGAATGCGCCGAAGTCGGTCATACGTGCCACGCGGCCCTCCACGATGTTGCCCGCTGCGTAGTTCTCGCCTGCGGTCAGCCACGGATTCTGATCCTCGAACTTCAGGCTCAGCGCGATCTTCTCGCCGCGGATGTCCTTGATCAGAACCGTCAGCTTCTCGCCTACCTTGAAGACCTTCTTCGGATTCTCTACATGGCCCCAGGACATCTCGGAGATGTGAAGCAGACCGTCTGCTCCGCCGAGATCCACGAATGCGCCAAAGTCTGTCACATTCTTCACAACGCCCTCTACAACATCGCCCACCTGGATGCGCTCGAAGAGCTCCTTCTGCATCTGCGCCTTTCTCGCCACGAGAAGCTGCTTGCGGTCGCCGATGATTCTTCTTCTGCGCGGATTGAACTCTGTGATCACGAACTCAATCTCCTGGCCCGCATACTTCTCGAGGTTCTTCTCATACGTATCGGATACGAGGCTCGCCGGGATGAAGACTCTCGCCTCCTCCACTACGACGCTGAGACCGCCGGTCAGTACCTGTACCACCGGAGCCTTGAGCACTTCCTGGCTGTTGAACGCCTCCTCAAGTCTCTTGTTGCCCTTCTCTGCCGCGAGACGCTTGTAGGTAAGAACTACCTGGCCGTCTCCGTCATTCACCTTCAGAACCTTTGCCTCCATCTTATCACCCACATGGACGATCTCGCGAAGGTCTGCATTCTGCTCGTTCGTGTATTCGCTTCTGGTAATGATACCATCTGCCTTATAGCCAATGTTCAAGATGATTTCATCTTCTTTGACATCGATAACAGTGCCTTCGACTACCTCTCCATTATGAATTGTCTTGAATGATTCATCCAGCATTTGTTCAAAACTCATATCTGACATTGTTTTGAAACCTCCTCAATTAAATTATTTGGGGTCGATGCCCCTGCTGTAATACCTACGCAACCCCTGGATGGCAATAGCCGAATATCCAAATCTTTCAGTGTTTGTATATAGTAAGTATTTGCACATTCTTTCTTGCATATTTCGAATAGCTTTCTCGTATTCGAGCTGTGGCTGCCTCCGATGACAATCATGGAGTCCGCTTTTTTCGCGATCTCCCGGGCCTCTGACTGCCTTTCCTCAGTGGCGCTGCATATCGTATTCAAAATATCCACTCTATCATAACTCATTTCCTCAATAATTTCAACTAATTTATCAAATTTCTTGTAATTAAATGTCGTCTGCGAAACTACGCAGAGCGGACGCGACGGATCCGGCCGGAACTGCCTGGCCTCCTCCTCGCTCCCGATGACCGTCACAGGGCCGACGCACCAGCCCTTGATGCCCTCCACCTCCGGATGGCCCTCGTTCCCGATGATGACGATATCCGCACCCTGCTCCCCGCGCTCGCGGACGATCCGGTGAATCTTCTTCACAAACGGGCAGGTCGCATCGACCATGTGGAGTCCCTGCTCCTCGATGAGCCGGCAAATCCGCTCCGGGACGCCGTGGGAGCGGATCACGACCGTTCCCTCCCGCACTGTCCGCAGCTCCTCCTCGCCGTGGAGTACCTGCACGCCCTCCTCCTCGAGCTCGCGGACCACCTCTTCATTGTGGATAATCGGCCCGTACGTGTAGATCGGCCGAATCCCTTCCTCCGCCTGCCGGCGCACCTGCGCCACCGCGCGCTCCACGCCGAAACAGAAGCCGGCAGTCTTTGCCACAATCACTTCCATGCCGAATCCATCCTCGCCTTCGCCAGTTCTACGATCCTGCCGACCACCTCGTCCACCGTCAGATCGGACGAGTCAATCAGGACCGCGTCCTCTGCCTGGCGAAGCGGAGCCGTCTCGCGGTGTGAGTCGCGGTAGTCGCGCTCCTCGATGTCCTTCTCGATCTCCTCAAGCGTACACACCTCTCCTTGCCCGGCAAGCTCCCGGTAGCGGCGCTCGGCGCGCGTCCGCACGCTGGCCGTCAGGAAGATCTTCAGCTGCGCCTGCGGCAGAATCATGGTGCCGATATCCCTGCCATCCATCAGCACATTCTCCCGCCTCGCCAGATCTCTCTGCAGATCCGTCAGCTTCGCGCGCACCTGCGGTTTCGCGGAGGAGCGGCTCGTCATATCGCTGACCTCCTCGGTGCGGATCAGCCCGGACACATTTTCTCCGTTCAGATACACCTGCTGCACGCCGTCCTCGTACGAGATGCCGACCTCGATCTGCGCCAGCGCAGCCGCGAGCGCCTCCGCGTCCTCGATGTCCGTGTGCGCCCGCAGAAGCGCCAGCGCGATCGTCCGGTACATCGCACCGGTGTCCACATAGATAAAGGAGAGCTCCTTCGCGGCAAGCTTCGCGATCGTGCTCTTTCCGGCCCCAGCCGGACCGTCTATTGCTATATTAAAACTCATCCCAGTCCTCCTTGTTCCTCAAAGATCCTCCGCAATCCCCTTTCCCGCAGCGTACCCGGTCGACCAGGCGATCTGCAGGTTGAAGCCCCCGGTTACGGCGTCGAGATCCAGCACCTCCCCTGCAAAATGCAGATCGCGCACCTTCCTTGACTCCATCGTAGTCGGGTTGACCTCGCGGACGCTCACGCCCCCGCTCGTCACGATAGCTTCATTATAATCTCGCAATGCCGTCAAAGTCAACGGAAATTCCTGCGTCAGACGGACAAGATTTTTCCGCTCCTCGCGGGAAATATCGTGCACCGGCTTCTCGCCCGGAATCCCGCTGCACTCGATCATAACCGGGATCAGCTTCGACGGATACAGCGAGCCGAGCGCATTCTTAAACTGCTTATTCTTCGCGCCCTCAAACTCCCGCAGGATCCGCGCGTCGAGCTGCTCCTCGGAGAGCGCCGGCTTCAGATTGATCCGAAGCTGCAGCGGATGCTTCCCAAGCCGCCGCCCGACCACGCTGCTCGCGGTCAGGATCAGCGGGCCGGTCACACCGTAATGTGTGAACAGCATCTCCCCGAACTCCCGGTAGAGCTCCTTCCTGCCGTCAAACACAGCCACCTCGACGTTGCGCAGCGACAGTCCCTGCAGCCGCGCAGCCAGATCGCCCTCCGTCTCGATCGGAACCAGCGACGGCGAGAGCTCCGTCACACTGTGCCCCAGCTCCCGCGCAAACCGGTAGCCGTCCCCGGTCGACCCGGTCGACGGGTAGGAGAGGCCGCCTGTAGCCACAATCACAGCATCGGCCGCCATGCAGGAACCGTCCGAGAGGCGCACGCCTGACACCTTCGGAGCTCTCTCGTCAGGGGCTATGCGAGCGCCGTCTCCTCCGTCCTCCGTCAGTATCCGGTCGACCTCCGTGTGCAGCAGCACCCGGACACCGGCTTTTTTTAGCCGCGACGCAAGCGCGGCGATCACATCGGAGGAGTGATCTGAGACCGGAAAGACGCGGCCGCCCCGCTCCGTCTTCGTCCGCATACCGGACGCCTCAAAAAACCGGATCGCATCCTCGCTCGTAAAACCGTAAAAGGCGCTGTACAGAAATTTCCTGTTCGTGCACACCGCGCCGAGCAGCTCCTCTGTCTCACAGTGATTCGTGAGGTTGCAGCGCCCCTTCCCGGTGATGTAGACCTTCTTTCCTAGCTTCTCATTTTTCTCGAGCAGAGTGACCTCGTGCCCGGACTCGGCGGCCGACACTGCCGCCATCATGCCCGCAGCGCCGCCTCCTACCACAATAACCTTGCCCATATTCTCTTCCCTTTTCCATTCTCTGTTCGGGCCACGCCTCACTCAAGGCGGCGCCACACCGCGTCCTCGCGAATCTCGTCCTCAAGCTGTCTGTCATTCCTTCCCGCATTTCCATTATCCGTTTTCAAACATCCGGCTGATGACTGACTATGAACCATTTCCGTGCATCCGACTGATGACTGCCTGTCATCCATTTTCTCATTCCCGACTGATGACTGCCCGTGATCCAAGCTCCCACCGCTACCTTCCGGCGACAGCTGTCTGTCATTCACCATCGTCCGGCCCGCTCCTGCCGGCAGCTGTCCGCTATCCATCACTGTCCGCCCTACCTCTGCCTGTAGCTGTCTGTTATCCATCACTGTCCATCCCACAGATTCGCCGTCCCCGCAGACATTGTTTCCGTTCTTCAGCGTAAACCAGAACTCCACGCCTTCCTCGCAGTTGCGCACCCCGTACTCCTGGTGCAGCGCCTCCATGATCGCCTTCACGATCGACAGGCCGACTCCGCTGCCGCCGTACTCCCGTGTCCGCGCTTTGTCCACCTTATAAAATTTGTCCCAGATCTGTCCGATGTCCTGCTCGGGGATCTGCTCGCCTGTGTTGAACACCGACACGCGCACCACATCCCCAAGCTCCTGCACCGTGACGTCGATCTGCCGCCTGCCGCTCACGTGATTCAGCGCGTTGCTCAGATAGTTCGTGATCACCTCTTCGACCTTGAACTCATCGCCCCAGACGGCCGCCACGTCCGCTCCGTGATAGGAAATCACGGCCTCCTTCTGCTGGGCGAGAATCGAGATCGACTGGATCTTGTTTCTCAGCAGCACCGCCAGGTCAAAGCGCTCCATCACCACCTTGTCATTGCCAAACTCGAGCTGGTTGAGCGTCAGCAGTTTCTGCACCATGCCGTTCATCTTGCCCGCCTCATCCATGATGACCTCGCAGTAAAACTCCCGGCTCTCCGCGTCGTCATTGATACACTCTGCCAGCCCCTCGGCATAGCCCTGGATGAGCGCGATCGGCGTCTTCAGCTCATGGGAGACATTCGACAGAAATTCCTTGCGCATATCGTCAATCTGCTCCTTGCGCTCGATGTCCTTCTGCAGCTCATTGTTTGCCGTCAAAAGGTCGGAGTACGCCTTCTCCAGATTCTCCGACATGCGGTTGAAATGCGCGCCCAGCTGTCCGATCTCATTGCTCCCGCCGCTCGTGTATTTCACGTCGAAGTCCAGCTCCGACATCCGCTTTGACAACTCGGTCAGCTCGTGCAATGGCTGTGTCACCCGCTTTGAGATCAGCCAGACGATCACCGCCGCCAGCACAACGCCGGTCAGGCAGATGTATTTCACAAATTCATTTGAGACACCGACATCCTCCGCGACTCCCTCCACGCTGAAGCGCATCAGAAACGAATAGCCTGTACTGAGGATTCCCCACATCTCGAGGAACTCCTGACCGGCCTCCTCATCGTACCTGCGCTGGATCGTGTACTCGTCTGTCTGCACAAGCTCCTTCACGTCATCAATGTCAAAGCCCATCTGATACCCGTTCAGCCGTGCCCGCATCAGCCGAATCTGATCCTCGCCTGTCCAGATCGTCCGGAGGCGCACGTAATTGTCCGAATCTATGACCACCAGCGAGACACCGTTTGCAAGACAGATCCCGGTCAGCTCCTCCATATCTTCAGCCGGATTCTGCGTGTCCCGGTTCAGAATATCGTAGGCGTTCACGAGCACCTCTTTTTTCCTCATATAGTAATAGTCTTCCAGGAAAAACGTATTCACCAGATAATTCGCCAGAAACAGCGCCGTGATCAGGCCGATAAAGCTGACGGTCAGCTGTCTGCGCAGTGACATATTCATACGCTCTCCACCTCGAATTTGTAGCCCATGCCCCAGATCGTCCGGATGTAATCGCCCTTTGCCCCGAGCTTGCTGCGCAGCTTCTTCACATGGGTGTCAATCGTGCGCGCATCGCCAAAGTAGTCGTAATTCCAGACACTGTTCAGGATCTTCTCGCGCGAGAGTGCGAGTCCCTGATTTTCCATAAAGTAGGTAAGAAGCTCGAACTCCTTGTAGCTGAGCTCCACTGCCTTCCCGTCGATTGTCACCTCGTGCGCCGCCTTGTTGATCTCGATGCCGCCTGCGCGCAGCACGTCGTCGGCCGCAAGACCGCTCGTGCGGCGCAGGATCGCCTCGACGCGCGCAACCAGAATCTTGGGGCTGAACGGCTTCGAGATGTACTCGTCCACACCGAGCTCGAAGCCAAGCAGCTCGTCGCGCTCATCGCTCTTTGCCGTCAGCATGATAATCGGCACCTGCGAGTACGAGCGGATCTCCCGGCACACCTGCCAGCCGTCCATCTTCGGCATCATCACGTCCAGGATCACCAGCGCAATCTCCTTCTCCGCAAAAAACACATCGAGCGCCTCGGCTCCGTCGCCGGCCTCCAGCACCTCGAACCCCTTCTTCACAAGAAAGTCGCGCACCAGCTTCCGCATCCTGCTCTCGTCGTCCACGACCAGCACCTTTAATCGCTCCATCATCCATCCTCCGATCTCCCATCCCGCGGGGTCATGCCTGTCCTTGTTCTCCCTCTATCATACCTGCATCTTTTGTCTATTCTGTGTCTTTTTACAAGGTTTTACACTTTTTCTGCACAGTAAGAGAAGATCCCTTTCAGGATCTTCCCGCAATCCTCCCAGCGGAGGAAACTATTAACAGTTGAGCAGACGCATTCAAATTCGAATCAAAGATTCGAATGGACGTCTGCGGGGTACTAAGGCATCCTCCCACGCTTCGCGCGGGTCCCTCCTTAGCACATATCATGGACCAGACGGGAATCGAACCCGTGTCCGAAAACCAATCCCCTGTCCTTCTACTATCATAGTCCGTTATTTGACATTCCCTCCGGCAGACGGCGGCGGACAACCTCCTGCTTTCAGTAGCTTCATGATACGCCCATATGCGCAAAGCTTAACATATGTCGTTTCCTGCATCGTCGATGCCTGGGTCACAAAGTGCAGGTGCTCTGTGTCAGACAGCTGCCATTAGGCAGCGTATGCTAAATTATCTTCAGCGTTTAATTTTAAGTTTGTGATTTGACGCATCACCTGCGGATAGCTTCTCCAGCTTCACAGCCCCCGTCGAAACCTTTACTGGCCCTTCTTCCGCGCACAAACTGCCGTGCGCCTGCTGCTTTTACAGTATACGCATTTACTCTGCAAATGTCAAGCCGTAGGCACAGACAAAATTATGAGCGACAAAATTATGAACACTTTTCGCTGCACGGCCCGGCAGCGAACTACCGCATCCGCACCTTGAATTCCTGCTCCGCCTCGCGCCGCTGATCCTTCTTCGCGATGTCTGCGCGCTTGTCGTACAGTTTCTTGCCCTTCGCCAGGCCGATCTCGACCTTCGCCAGGCTGCCCTTGAAATAGACGCGCAGCGGCACGAGCGTGTAGCCCTTCTCCGCGATCTTCCCGAGCATCTTGTTGATCTCGCCGCGGTGCAGCAGCAGTTTCTTTACCCGGAGCGGGTCCTTGTTGAACAGATTGCCTTTCTCATACGGGCTGATGTGCATCCCGTAGACAAAGACCTCCCCGTTCTCCACCCGGATAAACGACTCCTTGATGCTGCACTTTCCCATGCGCAGCGACTTCACCTCCGTGCCGTGCAGCGCGATCCCCGCCTCATACGTATCCTCAATAAAATAGTCATGGTACGCCTTTTTGTTGTTTGCCACCAGTTTTACCGATTCTCCCATCGAATCGCCCCTCCTTACCTGTTTCTGTCTAAACTGCAGCCCGCCGCAGTTCTCCGCCTCCCACCGAACCGCAAGCCTGCTACAGTTCTCTGTCTCCCGCCAAGCTACAGCCCTAACGCGTTTCTCCGCCTCCTGTCAAACTGCAAGTCCGCTGCGGTTCTCTGCCTCCCGCCAAACTGCAGACCATACCAGTTCATTCTCCGCGCTCCGCCAGCTCGAAATCCACCGTCTTCATTTCCTTATCTGCGTCCACGACGCGCACATGCACGGTGTCTCCCAGGCGGAACACGCGGCCGCTGTCGATGCCGTACAGCTCAAAGGAATCTTCCTTATAATAATAGCGGTCGTCGTACATGCGGCTCACATGGATCAGGCCCTCGACCGTATTCGGCAGCTCCGCATACATGCCAAACGAAGTGATGCCGGAAATCACCGCGTCGTACTCCTCGCCGATATGCCCGAGCATGTACTCTGCCTTTTTCATCTTCACGGTCTCGCGCTCCGCCTCGTCCGCGCGCCGCTCCGTCTGGCTGCAGTGCTCCGCCACAGACGGCAGGAGCTCGGAATAATGGCCGACGCGCTCCTCATTCATCCGGCCGCGCAGCACGTCCTTGATGATCCGGTGAATCTGCAGGTCGGGATAGCGGCGGATCGGGGAGGTGAAATGGCAGTAATACTTTGCCGCCAGCCCAAAGTGCCCCGTGCACGTCGTCGTGTAGGCCGCCTGGCGCATCGACCGAAGCGTCATCCGGCTGATCATCCTCTCCTCCGGGGTGTCAGCCGCCCTCACCAGAAGCTTCTGCAGCTCCTTCGGGTGCACCTCGCCGCCTCCCTTGATCCCGTAGCCGAAATTGGAGAGAAACGCCATGAGCGCGCGTATTTTCTCCGGATCCGGCGTCTCGTGCGACCGGTAGAGGAACGGAATCTCCTGCCAGAAGAACTCCTCCGCGATCGTCTCATTCGCCGCGAGCATGAAGTCCTCAATCAGCTTCGTCGCCACGTTCCGCTCATAGGCATGGATCTCCTGCGGCACGCCGTTCTCGTCCAGGATCACCTTCGCCTCCGGGAAATCAAAGTCGATCGCCCCGCGCTTTCTGCGCCGCTCTCTCAGGATCCCGGAGAGCGCCTGCATCTGCTCCAACATCGGCACAAGCGCCGCGCACTCATTTCTCAGCTGCTCGTCCCGATCCTCGAGGATCCGTTTCACCTCGGTGTACGACATCCGGCGGTCTACGCGGATCACCGTCTCCGCGACCTCGTGCGATACGATCGCCCCCTTCTGGTCAATCACCATCAGGCAGCTCATCGCCAGCCGGTCGACGCCGGCATTCAGCGAGCAGATCCCGTTCGACAGCCGGTGCGGCAGCATCGGGATCACGCGGTCCGCCAGATACACACTCGTGCCGCGCGTCAGCGCCTCACGGTCCAGCGCGCTCTTCTCCTGCACATAATTCGCCACGTCCGCGATGTGCACGCCAAGGTGATACTGCGTGCCGTCAAAGGTCAGCGACACCGCGTCATCCAGGTCCTTCGCGTCCTCCCCGTCGATCGTGACCATCTGCAGCTCGCGCAGGTCGCGCCGCCCGGCCATGTCCGCCTCGCTCACCGAGTCCGGCGTCCGCTCCGCCTGGCGCAGCACCTTGTCCGGGAACTCGTTGGGCAGCTCATAGCCGTACACGACGGACAGGATATCCGTGCCGGGATCGTTGATGTGGCCGATGATCTCCGTCACCCGCCCCTCCGGCTTACGGTGCTCATCGCCGTACGAGGTCAGCTCCACGATGACCTTGTGCCCCTGCACCGCTCCCTTGCTGCACTCCTGCGGCACAAAAATATCGGTCGTAATCCGCGGATTGTCCGGAACGACAAAGCCGTACGTCTTATTTTTCTGAAAGGTCCCCACGACCTTCGTGATCTCATGCGCCAGGATCCGCGTCACCGCGCCCTCCTGCCGTCTCCCGGCAGACGGCGCCAGAAGCAGCACCTGCACCGTGTCGTGGTGCAGCGCCCCGCCCGTGTGCTCCTCCGGGATAAACAGATCCTCCTCGCGCCCCTCGACCTCCACAAAGCCAAAGCCGCGCGGGTGCGCGATGAATGTGCCAGTCACCGTCTTTGCGTCCGCCTTCCGGTACTTGCCCTTTGTGCTGACCTCCGCCTTTCCTTCCAGAATCAGCGCGTCCAGCACCGCCTTCAGCTCATCGCGGTTCTCCTTCGGGACCTGCAGCAGCATCGCCATCTCTTTCAGCTTCATCGGCACATACTGCTTGTCATGAAGCATATCTGAAATCACCTTTTTCCGGCGCTCAAACTGTTCTTCTGTCTGTGTCATACCCTTCTCTCTTTCTTTTCTTCCATCAGCCGAATTTCCTCGCGCATCATCCCGAATTCCAGGCGTTAAACGCGAAGAAACCCGAAAGAAAAAGGACCGGTGCCATCGCATCAGTCCTCCGTCTTCCATGTCTTAGAAATTCAAATTCAAAATCACTGCGAGCAAGATAAATGCGACAGCAAGAATCTTCGTGATCTGAACCAGCTTTCCTTCCATCGACCTTGACTTGTTCTTGCTCCAGTAAGTATCCCCGATACCTCCGATCGCTCCGAGGCCCGCATCCTCGCCCTGCTGAGCCAGAACAATCACGGATAATGCAATACATACTAACACAAAAATAATTGTCAAAAATGTTCTCACGGTATATCACACCTCCTACGTCAAACAAACATAGTCTAGCACAGGACGCGCAATATTTCAACTGTTTTTTAGAAAAAGTTGGCCAAATGAACTATATCCTGCGGAAGCGCTCAAACGGACTTTCGTAGGACGCCGCCAGCCCAATCGCATCCTCAATCCGCAGCAGCTGATTGTACTTCGCCACGCGCTCCGAGCGGCACGGCGCGCCGGTCTTGATCTGCCCTGCTCCGACTGCGACCGCAATGTCCGCGATCATCGTGTCCTCCGTCTCGCCCGAGCGGTGCGAGATGACCGTCCGGTAGCCGCTGCGGTGCGCCAGCTCGATCGCGTCAAAAGCCTCTGTGAGCGTCCCGATCTGGTTCACCTTGACCAAAATCGCATTGCCGGCCTTCTCCTGAATTCCCTTCGCCAGCCGCGCCTCGTTCGTCACGAACAGATCGTCGCCGACCAGCTGCACCCGCTCCCCGAGGCGCTGGGTCAACTCCTTCCAGCCGGTCCAGTCGTTCTCGTCCAGGCCATCCTCGATCGAGGCGATCGGATACCTGCTGCACAATCCCGAAAGATAGGAGATCATCTCCTCGGTCGACCGGCAGACCTCCTCTCCCTTCATCCGGCTCTCTCCCGGGAAGAGATACGCCTTCTTCTCCGCATCGTACAGCTCACTCGACGCCGCGTCCAGCGCGATCACAATGTCCTTCTCCATGTGATAGCCCGCCTTCTCCACCGCCTCGCAGATCAGGGTGAGCACGGCATCCGCGTCCGCCAGATCCGGCGCAAAGCCTCCCTCGTCCCCGACCCCGGTCGCCATGCCGCGCGACTTCAGCAGTCCCTTCAAGGTGTGGTAGATCTCCGCGCACATCTGCAGGCCGTGCGCGAAGCCGTCGGCTCCGACGGGCATGATCATAAATTCCTGCAGATCCACCGTGTTGTCCGCGTGACAGCCCCCGTTGAGGATGTTCATCATCGGCACCGGCATCCGGTGCGCGTGCATCCCGCCGAGATACCGGAACAGCGGAAGGTCCAACGATTTTGCCGCCGCGGCAGCCGCCGCCATAGACACGCCGAGGATCCCGTTTGCCCCGAGACGCTTCTTGTTCGGCGTGCCGTCCTCCCGCAGCAGGATCCGGTCGATCGCTGCCTGCCCGTACACATTTTCCCCGATCACCGCGTCCGCGAGAATCGTGTTCACGAAATGGCAGGCCTGCTCCACTCCCTTTCCGCCGTAGCGCTCCTGACCGTCCCGAAGCTCCACCGCCTCGTACTGCCCCGTCGAAGCGCCGGAGGGCACCGCCGCCCGGCCGACGCTCCCGTCCTCTGTCATCAATTCTACTTCCACCGTCGGGTTCCCTCTGGAATCCAGAATCTCCCGCGCATATACATCCGTGATGGGCATATAATTACACATATTGCAAAACCTCCTGCTTCCATTCTGTTTTCTGCAATAGTATTGCCCTCACCGATCTGTTTCACACTGGGAAAATAATCATCTGAACTTCTAGTTTTCACTCAGCGCAAACTCGTCAAACACCAGATCCGCGCAGCCCTTCAACAGCAGTTCGTTGTACTCATAGCAGGGAAAGACTGCCATCTGCGGCGATTTGTCTAAGCGAAATCGTTTTTGATACTCCAAATCAATATAGACCGATAACTCTGAGAAGAGATCTACTGCCTGTCCTCCCAGATAAAAGCTGCACGGGTCAAAGACGGAATCCAGGATCGAAATCAGTTTTCCGAGAATCCTTCCCTTTTCCTCCAGAATTCTGCACGCGTTCCCGTCTTTTTCCCTGACGGCCTGGCAGAACGCTTCCCAGGATGAGGTTCTGCCCGTCAGCTCGCTGTAATCAAGCAGAATGCCCCCGATCGAGAGTTCGGTCTCGACGCAGCCGCGCTGCCCGCAGCTGCAGAGGCGGCCTCGCTCGCCGATCGGCATGTGATTGATCTCACCGCCCCTGTTGTGGCTGCCGAGCAGCAGACGTCCGTTGCAGATCACACCGATCCCCAGGCCCTCATCCACATGCAGATAGATCGTGTCCTGCAGAGTCAGGTCATTGTAATCGCGCTTTGCCAGCGCCAGCGCCAGGATATTGGATTCATTTGCCCCCGTCACGGAAAATCCGGAGAGGCGCTCCTGCAGCTTCTGGAGCACCGGTTGGCTTTCCAGATAGGGAATCGTGGAGTTGATCAGGCACTCTTTTTCATTCTCCATGATACCCGGCAGCGCGATTCCCACACCGAGAATCCCGCCGGTCGCATCCTGTTCTGCCTCCACGCACTTCCTTATGCCGCAGAGGCAGGAATCAATGAATGCCTCCACACCCTCCTCCTGAATCGTCACATCAAACGAGTGCAGAATCTCCTTCTCAAACGACATCAGGGCGACATTCAGCTCCCTCTCGTCTATGACCCTGACCGCAAGGTAGAATTTGTGATTATCCCTGATTGTAAACAGGCTTGCATTTCTCCCGCCGCTCGATTTCTGTTTTGAGTCTACCGACAGAAATCCCTCCTGCACCAGCTGATTGCACAGATTCGATACGGTCGCCGAGCTCAGATCCGTCTTCCTCTCAATTTCCTTTTTCGAGACACAGTCATGCGTCTGTATGTAACTCAAAATTTTTTTCTTGTTGTTCTTGCGAATTTCTGCAGCGTTTTTCACAATAAGGTCCATTCCGTTACCATCTCTTCCATTTTCTTCTATAACACTGATTATTGCATATTCCAGCGGTTTCTGCAAGTTCGTCAGTCGAAAACAAATGGAAACACTGCCTTACTGCAGGATTCTTCTGACACGGATCGTCTTTATCTCGTACGGTGCAAACTCCAGCGTGACCTTGTCGCCTGCATGTGCAAGCCTCTCCCCCTTCTTCTCCGCCACATCGGACCGGCAGACCTCCTGCAGTCCCGAAATCTCCGCGCTGCAGGTCTGCGCAGTCCCCGCCGCCTCATACATGCGGATGACCGTATCGCCGGACCCATCCCACGCGGTCTTGATTGCGGAGAGCACAATATTCTCCCGGTCGATTGAGAACCACGATTTCCCTGCAGCGCTCTCCTCGCACATCCCTTTCAGGCAGGTGACCGGCTGATTGAACGCCTGCGCCTTCCGGATGATATCCGCGCTGCGGTAATTTCCCTCATACGGCGCCACCAGAAACGCAAACTCCGATTTCCCGCACTGGGAGGTCAGCTCGGTCGGCGCAATCCAAGGATTGTCCCGCTCGCCGTACGCGCGAATCAGGGTCGTCACGAGACTGCTCCCCTCCTGCTCGACGCCTGCGACACCGCGGTTGATGAGCGCCAGCCCTCTTTTTCCGTCCTCCAGCGCCGCGAACCGAAACGCCGGCCACTCTCCCTTCGCGGTAGGCAGATTCCGATACGCCTCCCTTCTCACCACGCCAAAGGGAACCTCATAAAATGCGTCCCTTCCCTCGAGTGCACCCGGGAGCCTGAGACGGATTCTCGTCTCCTGCCCCTCCCAGTCGAGCAGCACCTTGATTCGGAGCGCCTTCTCCCCCTTCTGCAATAAGAACTGTATCTCCCAGTCCAGACGGTTCGCCCCGTGATTCCACGGCATCCTGGGGAATCTGCCGTACATGGAAATACTCTGTCCCCGCTCGCTCGCCACAGCCGCTCCGATTCGGACGCTTCCGGTCATGGCATACACTTCCTCGGCCTCGCACCGCTCGATCTGCAGTCCGCCGTAATCCGCCTGCGCCACGAGAAAATCGGCCGCCTCTGCGATGTATGCCGTCCCGGCGCGATCCTTCAGCGTGATCCCGGCTTTTTCATCCAATACAAGAGTCAGATACTCATTGGAGATGCTGCTTCCCGCTCCCGGAAGCTCTTCTGTGCGCTCCGGCAGCGATTCGAGCGCATACTCTTCTGCGCCACGCTCCGGCAGCGATTCGATCGCATACTCCTCTGCGCCGCACTCCGGCAGCATTTCAAGCGCATACTCCTCTACGCCGCACGGCGGCAGCTCCGCGAAGAAGCCGCGCCCCGTGTCCGGGTCAATCTCCACCCACTCTCTTCTCGCCCACGGGAGACTGTTGCAGCACACGATCCGGTCCTCGGCCTCCCTCATGCCAAGGGATTGCCGCAGGACCCTGGCAGACACGTCATGAATCCCGTGGAATTTGTTCCTGACATTCCGATATGTGATATCCTCGTGTGAGCCGGTAAACACATCGTGAAACTGGCAGAAGAACAGATCCCACCAGCAGTCCTCCAGGCTCTCCTGCGCGTCGGCTCCCAGAAGCGCCGCCCACAGCTCCGCCTCGAGCAGCCCGGTCTCCGCGCTCCGGTTCCCCACCTTGATCGGCGTCCTCAGCGCAAAGGTCCCGGTGAACTCCGGGTTGAGGTCGCCGTCCAGAGTCGGAACCTCATATCCGTGCGCCTCCAGGGCTTCGCTGTACTCCGCGTACGTCGCGTGCTTCCAGTTCCCCTCTGTTTGGCGCTCCTCCACCAGCCTCAGATAATACTCGCTGAACAGTTCTTCATTTTCAATATAGTAATGCACCAGTCTCGGGACATCTCCGGTCAGCGCATCCGCCTCTGCAAACAGTCTGTCCACATCTCCCGGGTTCCTGCACAGCCCAAACGCCTGACTGTTCGGAAGGACATTTATGGAGGCCAGATCTCTGCCTATCACAAGAATCTTGCTTCCGTCCAACCCCTGCGCAAAAAACAGATCGTGGCGCTTGTCTCCGCCAAACCGGTTCGCGTATACATGCCGGAACCCGAACTGGCTCATGATCTGCGGGACCTGCGGATTCATCCCAAAGGTATCCACGAGCCATCCCACCTTCGGCTCTGTCCCCAGATGCTTCCGGATCCACAGCAGGCCCATCCCCTGGTTGCGGATCAGACACTCGCCGTTCGGGAAATTTGTCTCCGCCGTCGTAGCCATACCGCCCAGAAATTCCATGCGTCCTTCCGCCAGCAGCTGCCTCACCTTCTGAAACAGATCCGGCCTTCTCCGCTCGAGCTTGCGGTAATGCGCCGCCTGCTCCAATGCGAAATGAAGCTCCGGGTGGCGCTCCAGCACCCCGATCACGCGCTCCAGCGTGACGTCAAGCATCTCCTCATGGGCTTCCTCGCGCATGGTAAACGCCATATCAATATGGTTCATCGCAACTACGTAATAGTCTCCCATACCGTCTCCTCCTCACTCGACCGCGGTGATCTTGCTACCCCACCGGAACACGCCCGGCACGATCCCCTTGTCCCTGGCGATCGCATCGGCCAGCAGCTGAATCGGAATGATCTGCAGCAGCTGGCTTGCGTACTCCTTTGCTTCCGGCAGCACAACCGCAAGAATCCGCTCCTCTTCCTGCACCTTGCGGCATACCCCGTTCGGATCCGTGATCAGCAGCACCCTTCCGCCCTTCTCTGCAATACTCTGCGCGAGCCTGACTCCGAGCTCCTGCCCGACTCCGGTCGGCGCAAACACTGCCGCAAAAAAGCCCTCCTCCACCAGCTCCATCGGGCCGTGCCGGAACTCCGCGCTGTCAAAATCCACCGCTGTAAATTTGGCCACCTCTCTTAAAAACAGCGCCCCGGAACGCACAGACGACAGGGCATTGCCTCTGCCCATCAGGCTGAGGCTCTGCATCCCCCTGCAGAAGTCCCGAAGGCGCTCTGTCTCCTCCTGCGCATGTGCCAGATAAGCGCCCATGCAGCCGACCGCTCTCTCGTACTCCGCGAACACCGGTTCAAGCGCCTCCCCGCACAGAGCCGCTGCAATCAGCTGCGTCATCACCAGCGAGCTCACGTAGGTGCGCGTCGTAACCGAGATCTCATCCGACACGTTCATCAGAAAGCAGATATCTCCCCGTCTCCCCAGCGCACTCTGCGCATCGTTGGTCAGCGCGATCACGAAGATCCCGTCAGGCAGCCGCTCGAGAAGATGTCTCGTCTCCGCACTCTCGCCCGACTGGGAAATCAGACATAAGACGGTATCTTCCGTCAGGCAGCCCGCTTCGTAGTAAAGAAGCTCGCCGGTCGAAATCACCTCACTGTCAATCCCGTGCTGTTTCAGATAAATGCTCGCCCCGTATGCGCAGAAATGGGAGCTTCCCATCCCACTGAAAACGACCTTTTTCACATCCATCCCGGAAAGCGCTTCCAGCTTCCTCCTCACCGCTTCGCTCCTATAGCAGCGCATCGCCCGATCCAGCTCTCTGTCCTGCGACAGGATATCGTTCCAATAAAATTTCTCCTCCATACCTCTGTTCCCATCCTCATTTTATACTGTCTGACTGTATTTTTCCATATACTGCGCCAACCGTTCTCTCGTCGCAGTCGCCCCCGTCTCCACATAGCAGGAGGCCATAGCCTGCCCCAGGATCAGGCAGCTCTGAAGATCCAGCGCTTCCAGCATCCCCATGCAGAATCCCGCGTTAAAATGGTCCCCGGCTCCCGTCGACTGGACCGGTTTTTCCACATGCATCCCGGTAAACTCCTCCCGGACTCCCTCCCGGAACCCGCACGACTTGTGATTCATATGGATCACCAGCTGATACAGGCCGAGCTTCGCGCGCATCTGTTCCCCGATCTCCTCCATGCCGCTGCGGCCGGAACATTTCCTTCCGATTTTCTCCGCCTCATTTTCATTCATCCCCAGCGTCACCCGGTACACGCATGAGAGCTCGCCGATAATGTCCAGCAGCTCGCTCACATCCGCCTCCGACCGCGCGGAAGGATCCGACAAGTCAATAAATATATCCCGGTCAAGTGCCGACGATTCCTGAAACGGCAGCAGGATCTCGCGAAACAGCCCTCTGAGGATGTCATTCATATGATAAAAGCCACCCCAGTTCACAAAGCACAGAAGGCTGCTGTCTCCCATCTTGCGGCGCAGCGTCTCCTCCCCTGCTCTGCGCTTGAGTCCGTCCCACGTGAGATCATTGCCCCTCAGATCGCCCAGCATGATTTTTCCGTCTGAAAATTCCAGCGCAATCGTCTTGCTGGCATCACCGGTGCTGATTTTCTGACAGGCCGGATGCATCTGTAAAAAAGGATTTCCTTCCTTTTCATGATCCATCTGCCCTACGCAGACCGTGCCAAAGCCGAGCGTTGCAAGCGCATTCGCCAGAATCGGCGCATTTCCCCCTATCTTTGTCTTGCGCCGGACGATCTCTATATCCGCGCTCTTTCCGGCCGCGTCCAGAATCCGTCTGCCAAGGGCTTCTATGGTCTCACATTTCACGTAATGCGCCGCCGAATCCCGTCTCTGCACGACCTCGTACAGCTCGTCAATATAGCCGTCGAACCCGACAAAGCATCTCCGGTCGCTGCGGCGGCTTCGAATCAAACCGGCCAGCATCCCCGCCGTCTCTCTGCTTTTCTTCTCTTCTTTTCCCATTATTCCTTCACGGCTCCTACCATAATACCTTTCACAAAATATTTCTGTAAAAACGGATACACCAATACGATCGGCAGCGCGGTGACAATCGTCATCGCAGCCTTCAGTACCTCCGGTGTGAGGGAAACTGCGCGTTTTGCCATTTTCATGTCGTTGATAAAGTTCGTCTGCTGCTCCATCAGCATGTGGGCCAGAAGGCTGGATAAGGTATCCCACTCATTTCCCCTGATGTACATCACGGTGTCAAACCAGCTGTTCCACTGCCACACGGCATTGAACAGGCCAATCGTCACCACAACCGGCATCGACAGCGGAATGCAGATTCGAAAAAAGATCTGATATTCCGTCGCCCCGTCCAGAACAGCCGACTCCTCCAGCGAGGCAGGCAGCGTCTCAAAAAAGGAGCGAAGAATAATAATGTTGTAGCCCCACACGAGGTTCGGAACGATATAGACCGCAAAGCTGTTCGTCAGCCGCAGCGCCTTGTACGTGAGAAAGGTCGGGATCAGACCCGCCCCGATATACATCGGGAGAAGGAACAGCACCAGATAAAATTTCCTTCCGACCAAATCCTTTCTGGTCAGACAGAACGCCACCAGGCTGGTGCACAGCAGCGGGAGCGCGGTTCCGACCAGTGTCCGCGAGACGGTCACCAGCGACGCTCTCGCCAGACTCTGCTCCTGAAAAATGATCTTGTAGTTTTCCAGTGTGAATTTGCGCGGCAGCAGTCCGATTCCGCCCTTCAGCGCATCCAGCCCGTCATTCAATGACAGCGCCGCCAGATGGACAAAGGGCAGAAGAATAATCAGGACAAACACGATCGAAGCCATATCCAGAACAATGTCAAATACTGTCAGTTTCCTTTTTTTCTTCAGAGCCTTTACCATAGCGACACCTCCGAATACTTTTTCGCCGCCCTGTTGACCAGCACCAGCAGAATCACGCTGATGACGGACTGGAACATTCCGACTGCCGTGGCGAAGGAGAACTGGGCGCCTCCCATGCCACGCTTGTAGACGTAGCTCCCGATCACCTCCGCGTAGTCCATGACGCTCGGATTGAACATCAGCAGCTGCTGCTCAAATCCGCCGCTGAACACTTTGCCGAGATCCATGATGAGCAGAATGATGATCGTAGGAGAAATGCACGGAAGCGTGATATGTAAAATCCGCTGCATTCTCCCCGCGCCGTCGATCTGGGCCGCCTCATAGATATCGCTGGAGATACCGGTTATAGCCGCGAGATAGATGATCGCGTTCCAGCCCACTTCCTTCCAGACGATCTGTATCGTCATGATGATCCAGAACAGGTGCTCCTGCTCCAGAAACGCATATGCGTGATCCAGCAGACCAACCGCCTGCAGACACTCGTTGATCAGGCCGCGCCGTCCCAGGATCTGCGTAAAAATCGTCGCGCAGACCCCCATAGAGATAAAGTGCGGCAGATACGAGATCGTCTGAACCGTCTTCTTGAGCATCCTGCTGCTGATCTCATTGATCATCAGGGCCAGCGATATGGCGGCAAATGTGCCGAACACCAGCCCAAGCACGCTCATGGCGAGCGTATTGCGCACCAGCTGCAGGGTATAGCGGTTTGTCAGAAAGTCCTTAAAGTGCTTGAGCCCTACCCAGGGACTGCCCAGGATTCCTTTTCCGATGCTGTAATCCTGAAATGCTATGATATTCCCCATGATCGGGATATAGAAGATCAGAATCGCCCATATAGACATCGGAACCATAATGACCTGGAGCCTGTATTGTTTTCCAAACTTCTTCCATCTTTTCTTCATGTTCGTCTCTCCATCCTGAAGCAATCCCCGGCCAGGGTACAGCGCGCCAGCATGCTTTCATGCAGTCTGACAGCGCTGTCCGTCTTTTCATCCGTTATCTGTCATCCGATGCCGGCGCATCACTCTTGCGACTCGCTGCTCTCTTCGGCCGGGGTCATAAATACCTTGTCCGGGGTTCTCCCCTTCGCGGCGGCCAGGGCATCCCAGTTCTCGGCGATCGCAGCGTCCAGCGCCTCCAATCCGTCATCCTGCAGCTGCTCCAGGCAAACGCTCCACTCCTCCGCACATTCCTCAGCGGAAGGCTGCGCAACTGCCTTTGCCACACGGTCAAACACGTACGTCTGAATCTCCGCCAACGCCTTATGTGCCTCCGGCTGCAGCGAGGCATCAATCTTCGCGTTCGCGTTGATCGTCCTTGGGAATGCGAAGTGCTCCCAGTCCGCGTTATTGTACATGACCCACTTATCCTGCGTGAACGCGAGCTGCGCATTCACATCGTACGCATTCCCGTCCGCGTCCAGTCCTTCCATTGCCGGGAGCGTATTCAGCCAGTTCCCGATCCCGTACTTCTTGATCATGTTGGTGTCCCACATCGCATAGCCCTTTGCGACCTCCTCTGTGGGCACCTTCACGCCGTCCTCTACCGTGTAGGTGACGCCCTCAACCCCTGCGCCGATCAGCGTACTTCCCTCCTCGGTAGCGCAGTAGTCCAGGAACTCGATCACTCCGGCGGGCTCCTCGCAGTCCTTCGTGATCATGAGGTTCGGGCCCTCCACAGACGCATAGCCGTTGATCAGGACATCCGTGATCTCCGGCGCGTCCACCAGATAGAAGTAGACAAATCTGGACTCGTCATTCTCTGCCGCCAGCGCAGCGTTCGCCGCCTCCAGACCTTCCACCGCTCCCAGCGTGCTGAACACCTGTCCGGATGCGAGCAGCGCCTGGTTCTCCTCGATCGTAAAGGAGGTGACGCCCTCCGGCGCATAGCCGTCCGTGCAGAATTGATTCAGGAACTGCACCGCCTCCTCCATATAGCTGCTGCTGAACATACTCGTCGCCTTCCCGTCCTCGTACACGCAGTAGGTGCTGTCCGGCAGGAGCACACACTGGACTCCCTTCGATTTCACCAGCACTTCAAGCGCCTTCTCGGTGTCGAACAGAGCCGGGTACAGATCCGGATACTGCTCCTTCACCCGGTCGAGCAGAGACAGATACTCCTCCGTCGTGATAAACGAATCCATCGGATTCGTCCGGTCGAGCTTCTCATACCCGAGCTCCTTCAGCATGTCATACCGGATCGCCACGGTATTGACCGTAAGGTTCAGCGCGTAGCGCGGGTCATTCCACACAAAGCTGCCGATCCCGTAGATGGTGCCGTCCCGCTCCTGCCATTCCGGCAGGACAAAGCCGATGTTTTCCTTTATGTTCGGAGCGTGCTCCTCGATCAGATCATTCAGCGGAATCACATACCCGTCGCGGATCATCTGCGAGCGCACGTCTCCCGATGCAAAGATCACATCCGGCAGCTCCCCGGACGCCAGCATGACGTTGACCTCAGAGCTCACGTCGCTCGACTTCACCAGCTCCAGATTCAGGGTGGTGTTGGTGCGCTTCTCGAGCTCCTGCAAAACAAGGTCCTTCTCGCCCGCGTTAAACAATGTCGCCATCCACGCATCTCCGATGTAGACGGAATACTCCTTCGGCTCCTCCGCTGCACGTGCCGGCAGACCTGCTCCCAACGCTGAGACCATCATTAGTGCACCCAATCCTACTGACAGCTTTTTTCCTTTTCTCTTCATTTGAAATCCTCCTTCATTGTTTTTATTTTACTTTTTTTATTACTTTTTATAACTATTATAATAATGGCATAGATTTCAGTTTTTGTCAAGCTATTTTATACAGACTTTTGTACCTGTATTTTCAATATCAGATCGAGTAGGAGGCGGTGATTAGCCGCCGTCCTCTCACACCACCGTGCGTACCGTTCGGTACACGGCGGTTTCAATAGTTGACGTGCAGAGACTGATAGGCAATGGCTAAATCAT
>JAETOO010000025.1 GCA_021771715.1 Oscillospiraceae bacterium | reverse complement strand
TAATCAGCAGGTTATCGGTTCGAGTCCGATCATCGGCTTCTTGGACCTTTAGCTCAGTTGGTTAGAGCAACCGGCTCATAACCGGTCGGTCCTGGGTTCGAGTCCCCGAAGGTCCACTTTAATTGAATAACATGGCCTAGTGGCTCAGTTGGTTAGAGCGCCGCCCTGTCACGGCGGAGGTCACGAGTTCGAGTCTCGTCTGGGTCGTTTGGAGCACCAAAGGTTGTATCCGGATGGTGCTTCTCTTATATACTGAATCAGCTATGCCATAGTGGCGGAACTGGCAGACGCCCGGGACTTAAAATCCCGTGGGTAGCGATACCCGTACCGGTTCGATCCCGGTCTATGGCATTTCGGAAAAAGGCTTAAATGCAAGGTTTGAGCCTTTTTTTATTTTTTCTAAAATTTCTAAAATCGCATTTTTTATTCGATATCCCTCCCAAATTGCTTAACATCCCTCCTGTTTTATGGACGGAAAATTCGTCATAATCGCATTTGCTGAAGCCACTTTTTTGCTGAAATCAAAGTGGGTATAGATATTAGCTGTAGTATGAATCGTACTATGACCGAGCCACCCCTGTATTGATTTTAAATCAACTTACTGGAGATGATGAAGGCATATGGCTTGGGGAATGAAACGGCAAAGTCGAGGGATCTGTGCTTGGTGGATTTCCGGACGCTGGAATTGTATTCCCTGCAGGGAGACTATATATCTTACTATGTGAGGGATTATTATGTGCAGGTTAATGACAGTAACGAAGAGAAAGTAAAGATATCGGCAATTTATGCGCCAGTGCTGGAAAATGGTCATAAGGCAGAAGAATGATTGTGAAAGTGGATGTAATAAGGTATAATTGAGGAGAAATTGAAAAATCGGTGTTTGTAAAGGAGAACATTATGTCATTTAACATAGCAGAAACATTTGAATTATTGTACGACAAGAATAATAATGTTGCATACAAGGCATTACAGGAATTGCAAAAAGAAAGCATTGAAACAGATTGTGTTTATCCTTATATGGATCGATTAAGCGAAATGCTTGACAGTGATAATTCTTATATCCGCACAAGAGGGCTTACACTGATTGCCTATAATGCAAAATGGGATAAAGATTATAAAATTGATGAAATCATTGATAACTATTTAAAGCACATAACAGATATTAAACCGATTACAGCGAGACAATGCATTAAGCTGTTGCCGATTATTGCAAAGGATAAACCAGAATTGAAGGAAGATATTTTTTCCGCACTTCATAAAGCTAATATATGTATTTATGATGATAGTATGCAACCATTAGTTCATAAGGATATCCAAAAAGCATTGAAAGAAATAGAAAAATTATAAAAATGTAAATTCCTGTTTATCTACTAACTGCCTTACCTTTCCCCTATTTTCAAGGCTTTGCGGTATGCCTAACCTCAAAATATGTATCTTTTTCCCTTGTTTTTACTCTCATGGGCAGGTCACAAGGGAAAGTTTTTCCTATTCAGTTTTAATTCATTCCCACAACCTTATCCAAGAGTTTTGCGGAATCCCGCTTTGCCTCCCTTGTAGCGTACGCATAGATATTCATGGTTGTGCTTACATCTGAGTGCCCTAAAAGTTCCTGCACATCTTTTGGCTGCGCCCCGTTTGATAACAGGTTTGTTGTGTAGGTATGACTAAAGTCGTGTAAGCGGAAATTTTCAGTAAGTGACCTATGCTACCCTTACTGTGCGAAAAAGGTTGAAAAATAGAATAATATGAGATAAAATCTGATTCAGGAAGTAATGCTTGGGAGGGCCGTTTATGATTCTTGATATCTCTGAACCGGAATTTCGCCGCATATTTCGTGACGAATCCTTTCACCTTCCGATTCGATGGGGAGGAAGCAATTTTTCCCAAACACTGGATGAACTGTATACCCACTATATCAATGAAATCCAGTTTGTTATACCCAAGTCGAGCGTTAGGGAAATCCAGCGAGACTGCGATTTGATTATTAGAGCAGTTAATCATCATTTGAATGGATTCCCCAATAAGGCGTACAACTCCATGGAGACATTGATGCCTAGAATGATTCTATCACCTGTGGGGTTGCATTTTCAAAATGCGATAGATGAATTCCGGTATGAAGAAAGCAACAGGCATCATCCAGTACATTTATTTCGAGCTGCAGGTGTTCCGGATAACCAACCGTATTCGCGGGAAAGGATCTTTCACACACCATACAATATGCGTTCCCGGGTATCCACCAATCGGTATAGCATTGCAGGTTTCCCAAGCCTGTACTTAGGCACATCGCTGGAACTGTGTTGTGAGGAGATTCATCTAACCCCCCACAAAGGGTATTCTATTGCTGCAAGATTTGAACCGGATGTATACTACAAATATGAGAACAAGCCTATTTCTTTTATTGATCTTGCAGTCAAACCACAGGATTTTTTAAATTCAATATTGGATAATGAGAGACCAAATGGACGGAGCGTTAATAGAAATATTCTGGTAGATTCGGAAGCGAGAGGTGCATACCTTCATTGGTATCCAGTGATTGCGGCGTGTTCGTACATTCGCGTAAACAAAGAGGATCCTTTTGCCGCAGAATATATTATTCCCCAGTTGTTAATGCAATGGGTGCGCAGCGAGATGCAGGCAATGAAAGGCCGTCAAAATCAGTTGATTGGTATTCGATATTTTTCCTGCGCCTCTGTCCGGGCATCCAATATGGGATTCAACTATGTATTTCCCACAAGCGGCGAACAGAGAAAGGATAAACCTTATTGCCCGGTGCTGACGCATGCATTTCGCTTGACGAGACCTCACTACATCCATGAGTATTCTGATATCAAGCAGTGTGAGGATGCTCTGATTAAGGATCATGATGTTGATTTCATTTAGGAAGAAAAACTGATCCATATGCAGCGCATACTCCCTTGTAGCAGTTCCTTTCTGTACTGGAGCGTAAGGGGCCAGGGTTAATCTGGCTGAGGAGCGCTTCTGCATTCCAGCGACCGTCTTGACAAATATTTTCTCTACCGAGCTAGTCATGCAGAAAAATAAGCACAAGCAAGAAATCCCAGACTATCAAATTATATTGGTAGTTTGGAATTTCTGCTTTTGCGGAGAGTTTATTTTTTGTCGCGTACTTGACATACGGGTGACTAAGGTCGTGTAAGCGGAAATTTTCAGAAAGTGACCTATAGAAAGTTCTTAATGAAAATTACCAAAGAATATGGTAAAGTAGATTTATCGTTGATTGCATATAAAATTGGGAGGAATATACAATGGGAAACCCCAAAAGAATACTGCTTTTTGACTTGGACGACACGTTGCTGAGAGATGACAAAACCTTGTCCCGGTATACTTTGGAATCTGTTTCCAAATGCAAAAAGCAAGGCTTCTTGATTGGCATTTCCACATCAAGAGGCGAGTCAAACTGTCTGAAATTTTTAAAGGAACTGAACCCCGACATCCTGATTTCCAGCGGAGGGGCATTGGTGCGGGTAAACGGAAAGATTATCTGTTCATCTGTTTTTTCAGTGACGGAAGTAAACAGTTTTATTGAAACAGCAAGAACTATATGCGGTGCAGATTGTGAAATAACAGTTGATACATTAAACGTTCATTATTGGAATTACAAAACCGATCCAAAAGAACAAGATCAAAGCTGGGGCGACAGCGTATATACGGATTTTTCAGACTTTGACCATGAGGCTTTGAAGATATGTGTTGAAATACATGATTCCACTACAGCGCAGAAATTATGCGCACATTTTTCGGAACTTGACAGCCAGCGTTTTTCGGATGGCGATTGGTATAAGTTTACGAAAAGCGGGATTACAAAAGAAAAGGCAATCTTGGCCGTATGTGAAGCGTGCCATATAGATGTATCGGAAATCATTGCTTTTGGAGACGATTATGCAGATATAGGTATGTTGAAGTTATGCGGCATTGGTGTAGCGATGGGCAATGCGATACAAGAAGTAAAAGATGTTGCCGATGCCATAACACTTTCAAATGAGGAGGATGGCGTAGCAGTCTATTTGGAAAAATGGATCATTTGAACTATGTGTATGAACAGACAAAGGATACACTCAAGCAAAAAATAAATGGATGGTGGTTTCTAAAGGAAGTTCAGGATGAATGGAACACACAATAAGAAGGAGTGAAAGCGTGGAAAAGGAAATTCTTGATCTGTATTTCGCAATGCAGAATTTGAATCGGGCAGCGATAAAGTATGCCGCTGGCATGATTCAAGTCGGAATGCGTTTACCGAGGATAAAGGCATTATGTGAGGAGTATTTGATGAAAAATGGTGCAGATTCCTTTTGGTATTGGGATGTTGGCGCATTTATTTTTGCAGGAGATGAAACTGCTGTTTCCGTATCAGGTAAAGATTACAAAGCAGCAGATAGAATCATACAGGAGAATGATATTATCACAATTGATTTAAGTCCTCAAAAGAATAATATTTGGGGAGATTATGCGAGAACGCTTGTATTTGAAAATGGCGTATTATGCAGTGAAACCGACAAAATCAAAAATGACGAGTGGCGAAACGGCTTGCTGATGGAAGAATATCTGCATAAAACTTTAATTGAGGTGGCAACGCCGAATATGACATTTGAAGAATTGTACTATTATATGAATGATTTGATTGCGAAAAAAGGATTTTTTAACCTGGATTTTCTTGGCAACCTCGGACATTCTATTGTGAAAAATAAAAATGAGCGTATCTATATCGAAAAAGGAAACCATAAAAGATTATCAGATGTCAAAATGTTTACTTTTGAACCGCATATCAGCATTCCTGATTCCAAATATGGATATAAGAGGGAAGATATTTATTATTTTAGCAATGGCAGGCTGATAAAATTATAAGCCAAAGGATTTTACATGGGAAGGCTGAATGTCATTGATTCATTTCATAAAAACAGGGGAAAAATAATTTCCATCCCTGTAGATATAATGAAGGAAATAGCTGAAAACTGAGGAGGAGAAGGCAGATGCATATTATTTGGTTGGGACATTCCTGCTTTAAAATAGAAAGCAGGGAAGCAGTTATCGTTGTAGATCCATATAAGGACGGTTCTGTACCGGGACTTGGAAATGTGAGGGAAAATGCAGATCTTGTACTTTGCAGCCACGGGCATGATGACCACAGCGGGACGGAGTGTGTAAAATTAAGCGGTGATTTGAAACCGGGTATTCAGATCACAAAAATAGATACGTTCCATGACCATCATAATGGAACGCACCGTGGGAAAAATACCATACATATGATAGAAGCAGATGGTTACAGGATTGCCCATCTGGGAGATTTGGGGTGCCGGCTTCAGGAGAAACAGAAGGAACAGTTAAAGAACCTGGATCTGCTTCTGGTTCCGGTAGGGGGATTTTATACGATTGATGCAAAAGAAGCGGCAGAGCTTGTTTTGGAGTTAAAACCTCAGACTGTGATCCCGATGCATTACAGGGAGGAGCGGAATGTCTA
Organism: Oscillospiraceae bacterium; assembly: GCA_021771715.1. GTDB lineage: Bacteria > Bacillota > Clostridia > Lachnospirales > Lachnospiraceae > Choladousia. Next base: position 40,334 of record JAETOO010000025.1, on the reverse strand, counting down.
TGGATACGATGTAATCGGGACAGTCAGTGCATTTACAGAACTTATGGATAGCGTAACGACTGTAGAAGGATCAGAAATCTGCATGGAAAACCGGCCGGACGCTCAGGTGGTGGTATTAAGTCCTGCAAATGGAGGACGGTCATAATAGAAGATGGCAGAAGATTTGAGGAAAAAGAAATCAGAATGATAAAGAAGAAAAAGGGCAGGAAAATTGCTGCGGCAGTAATGGGGCTTATTTTGATCGTTATGTTGTCAGCGTTTTTCTATGTGAATGATTATTACCATCGTGATGAGCGTGTAAATAAATATCTGCAGGGAAAGGAACAGGTGGCCGTATCGGAAATAGCGGATGGCTTATTTGTAGACGGACCCGGAGAAGAGGCTGCAGTCGTTTTCTATCCGGGGGCAAAGGTGGAGTATACGGCGTATCTGCCGCTTTTCTATGGACTGGCAGAACAGGGCATAGATTGTTTCCTAATTAAAATGCCGTGTAATCTTGCAATTTTGGGACAGAATAGAGCAGAAGACATTATGGAAACCTATGAATATGAGCACTGGTATCTGGCAGGACATTCTTTAGGCGGGGCGATGGCGGCCTCTTATGCCGCAGGGCATCCGGAACGTTTCGATGGACTGATCCTGCTGGCTGCGTATCCAACCAGGGATCTGAAAGGAGCGCAGATTTCTGTTTTATCTGTATATGGAAGTGAAGACGGCGTCCTGAATATGGAAAAGCTGGAGGAAGGAAGAGCGCTCATGCCTGCAGGTTATACAGAACTCTGTATAGAAGGCGGAAACCATGCGGGTTTTGGAAATTATGGGAAGCAAAAAGGAGATGGCGAAGCCAGAATTTCTTCAGAAGAGCAGCAAGAGCAGACCGTGGAAGCGGTTACGCAGATGATAGATGGGAAGAAAGAAACGAAGCAGGAGGAAACGGACATGAGCTATCAGCAGATTACTGCACAGGAAGCGAAAAAGATCATGGATGAGGAAGCGGATATCTGCATTTTGGATGTGCGGACGCAGGAAGAGTATGATTCCGGGCATATCAAAGAGTCAATCTGCCTCCCTAATGAGGAGATCGTGGAGGAGCCGGCGGAACTTCCGGATAAGAAGCAGAAAATCCTGGTGTACTGCAGGAGCGGCAACCGCAGCAAACAGGCGGCACAGAAGCTGGCGGACATGGGATATGAGAATGTACTGGAATTTGGCGGTATTTTGGATTGGCCTTATCAGGAAATGGTGGAAAACGATGCAAAAAGTGGTTGAACAACGAGCGATTGGCTGTTATACTGGTGGTGTGGAAATCATAGGAACATGGAGTTGTTTCCGGTAAGAGGGAGTAGCTTCCACAGCGATGTGGATTCAGGCCGTCAGTACGATAACGCTGTTATCCGGCAGGAATTGAAATAGCGAGACTCTTATCACAGTGATTATGCTGTGATAAGGGTCTCTTTTCATTTTCCGGAGACCTGAGACGAAGCGGGAGCTGTGTGCGGCGGACGGCCTGCGCGACCGGAGACGCGGAAGAAAGGAGTGGGAAAATGGAATTTTTGCTGGAAGGGATTCTACTGTTGACCTGGAAACAGGTGGTAATGTACGGGATCGGAATTTTGCTGATCTATCTCGCTGTAAAAAAGGACTATGAGCCGGCTCTGCTGCTGCCGATGGGTTTTGGCGCGATTCTGGTGAATCTCCCGGCGAGCGGAGCGATCAATCAGGTGCTCTCCGGTGTCGGGGAGACAAACGGAATCATCCAATGGCTGTTTGAGACGTGTATCGAGGCATCGGAGGCCATGCCGATCCTGCTGTTCATCGGCATCGGCGCGATGATTGACTTCGGGCCGCTGCTGTCGTGCCCGCAGATGTTCCTGTTCGGCGCCGGCGCGCAGTTTGGCATCTTTGCGGCAATTATACTGGCGTCGCTGCTGGGCTTTGGGTTCAGGGACGCCGCGGCGGCGGGAATTATCGGGGCGGCGGACGGGCCGACCGCGATTCTGGTCTCCCAGGTGCTCAAGTCGAAGTACGTCGGGGCGATCGCGGTCGCAGCCTACTCGTATATGGCGCTGGTGCCGGTCATCCAGCCGCTGGCCATCCGTCTGGTGACGACGAAAAAGGAGCGGCAGATCCACATGGACTACGAGCCCCAGGGAGTCACGAGACAGATGCGCATTGCGTTTCCGATCCTGGTGACGATGATTGTCGGGCTGATCGCGCCGTCGTCGGTGGCGCTGGTCGGATTTCTGATGTTCGGCAACCTGATCCGTGAGTGCGGTGTCCTGCAGGTGATGTCTGAGACGGCGCAGAATGTACTCGCGAACTTGATCACGCTGCTGCTGGGGATTACAATCTCCTACAGCATGCGCGCGGAAGCATTTGTGACCTGGGAGACGCTTCTGATCCTCGCGATCGGCCTGTTCGCCTTTGTGATGGACACGATCGGCGGCGTCCTGCTGGCGAAGTTCATGAATCTGTTCCTGAAGAAAAAGGTAAACCCGATGATCGGGGCGGCCGGCATCTCTGCGTTTCCGATGTCCTCGCGCGTCATACAGAAAATGGCGATCGCGGAGGATCCGACGAATGTACTTCTGATGCATGCAGCGGGCGCAAATGTATCAGGTCAGGTGGCCTCGGTCGTCGCAGGCGGCCTGGTGGTCCGCCTGGTAACGTCAGGAGGCGCAAAGAACGCGGTCGACCTCATGTGGAAGGGCATGGGAGGAATCTTCGCGGCGGTGCTCCTGATCCTCGTGGTCGTAAGAGCAATCCAGCTTCTCGCGCGCTCGTAGCAAATTATGTCTGGCCCTGTAATCTTCTCGTCCGGTGGAAAAACAATACCCAGTGCTGACTGCGATTACACAAAAATTGGGATTCGCAAATGACAGCTGGGGAAGCATTTGAATCTCAAATCCGCTTTGAAATAGACCGAAAGAAGGTTCCAATCCCAGGAGGATTGTGTTACAATAAATGTCACAGTTTGCACCCCGGCAGGGCTGCAGACCAGAGTGATCGTGCGTTTTCAGAACGGCAGAGGTGATCCGCTGCCGCCGGCGGACGAAGGAAAAGGATCGAGGGGAGTATACATGATTTATACCATACCAGATTATTATCAGGAGTTCCGGTGCCTGGCATCGGACTGCCCGGCTACCTGCTGCGCAGGGTGGCAGATTGTGATTGACGATAAGACGCTGAGACGGTACAGGAACCTGAAAGGGAGCTTTGGCAGCCGCCTGGCAAATGCAATTAACTGGAAGCAGCAGACCTTTGAGCAGTACGAGGGGCGCTGTGCGTTCCTGAATGAACAGAATTTGTGTGACATTCACCTGGAGGCCGGGGCGGATCTGATGTGCCGCACCTGCAGGAATTATCCGAGGCACACGGAGGTCTACGAGAATGAGCGGGAGCTGTCCCTGTCGCTGTCGTGTCCCGCGATCGCGCGGCTCCTCCTCGGCAGAAAAGAGCGCGTGACGTTTCGCAGTATCGAGCGGGGCGGCGTAGAGCAGGAGGAGGAGTTCGACGATCTGCTGTACTCTGCACTGCAGGATTGCAGAGAACTGCTGCTGGCATTTGCGCAGAACCGTGCGGATGCCTTGGAGCTGCGCATGGCGAAGCTGCTGGCGCTGGCACACGATGTGCAGAACCGGATCCAGGCGCGGCGTCTCTTTGAGGTGGAGGGCGTGCTGGAGCGCTACCGGAGGCCGGGGGCGGACGCGCGGTTGACAGAGCGGCTGCGGCGGTACGTCGCAGAGCAGTCGGAGCGCTTGAGCAACCGGGAGCGGCTGGATGAGCTGGTGACGCTGCGGTGGCGGCAGCTGGACTATCTGCGCGATTTTGAGGTGCTCGACCCGCTGTGGAGGGAGGATCTGCAGGAGTGGAGGCGGCTGCTGTACGGCAGAGGCTGCGCGGGGTATCTGGAGGCCGCGTGGAAATTTCGGGAGGCCGAGAAGGAGTGGGAGACCGAGTATGAGCAGATCCTGGTCTACTTTCTGTTCACGTATTTCTGCGGCGCGGTTTATGACGGGGACTGCCTGAAGAAGGTGCAGATGTCGGTGACGAGCGTGCTGATCCTCAGGGAGCTCGCGCTGGCCGAGTGGATCCGGCAGGACGGACGGCTCTCGTTTGAGGACCGCGCGAAACTGGCGTGGCGCTACTCCCGGGAACTGGAGCACTCGGACCCGAACCTGCTCGCGATGGAGCGCATGATGGGAGAGTGGAAGGAAGCGGGATTTGAGTCGCTGTTGACACTGCTGCTGGAGGCGTGATCAGAATGCGGAGAACGCTGTCGCAGGATAGAGAATGCGGAATGCAGAGAAGATGCCTGCGTGGCGGAACGGTCGGAGTGCAGAGCAGAGTCGGATGATCATTTACGGCTTAGATATGGATATGGAGGAAACGCTATGATACGTGCAATACTTTGGGATGTGGACGGGACGCTGCTGGATTTTGGGAAATCGGAGGCGTACGGGATCCGCTCCTGCCTGGCGGAGATCGGGATCGAGACGTACAGCGAGGAGCTGCTGCAGCGCTACGCCGGGATCAACCGGAGACACTGGGAGGCGCTGGAGCGCGGCGAGATGACGAAGCAGGAGGTGCTGGTCGGAAGATTTCGGACATTTTTCGCGGAGGAAGGGCTGGACTGCCCGGACATCGAGGCCTTCAATGACTCCTACCAGAGAAAGCTCGGACAGTACTTTTTCGAGAACGAGGACGCGCTGTCGCTGGTCGCCAGCCTCAAAGGGCGGGTGAGGCAGTGCGTTGTGACGAACGGCACGGTGGAGGCGCAGCGCAACAAGCTGGCCAAGTCGGGCCTGGGAGATTACATGGACGGGATCTTTATCTCCGACGAGATTGGGGTCGAGAAGCCCGGGGCCGGTTTCTTCGCGCCGGTGTTTGAGACGCTTGCAGGGATAGCAAAAGAGGAGATCCTGATCGTGGGCGATTCCCTCACGAGCGATATGCGGGGCGGCAACAATGCCGGGATCGTCTGCTGCTGGTACAACCCGTCCGGAGAAGAAAACCATACGGATGTGCGCGTGGACTTTGAGATCCGCCGTCTGAACGAGGTCGTCGGGATCCTGGACCGCCTTCAGGCGTAACGGCAATTTACAGAAAGCTTACAAAAAGTTTACATACCCTTTGCAAACTTTACACAGATGTGCTATGCTATATATTGATGTAATTTGCGGATTTCGCGGGAAAAACGCGAACCGTGCGGTGTCTGTCGTATACCGGTGCATCAGTCACATAAGAATTGCCCGTTGTCCCCGGCGCGTGGTATGGCCGCGGGCGGTGGGAATCTGTGTAAGGGAGGAAAGGGGAGCGCACAGGCTTCCCAAGAGAAAACTGCATATGGGGATTAACAGTATTATTGAATTGTTCGGTGGACTGGGACTGTTCCTGTTCGGCATGAAGTACATGGGCGAGGGACTGGAGCTGGCGGCGGGTCCGAAGATGAAGGATCTGCTGGAGAAGCTGACGAGGAATCGCTTTATCGGTTTCCTGCTCGGCGCTCTGGTAACAGTCGTGATTCAGTCCTCGTCGGCGACGACGGTCATGGTCATGGGCTTTATCAACGCGGAGATCATGGATCTGGCGCAGGCGACGGGCGTCATTTTCGGAGCCAACATCGGTACGACGATCACGAGTATCCTGATCGCGCTGGATGTGTCCGGGATTGCGCCGGTGTGCATCTGTCTGGGCGCGGTGCTGATGCTGTACGGCAAGCGGAAGCGCAACCGCTATATCGGCCAGGTCATTCTGGGCTTTGGTATGCTGTTTCAGGGCTTACATACGATGAGTGCGGCGATGTCGCCTCTGAAAGATTCGCTGACTTTCCAGGAATTTATACTGAATGCGAAGAATCCGCTGCTCGGCTTTGTGGTCGGCGTGGTGCTCTGCGCGGTGATTCAGAGCTCGTCCGCCGCGGTAGGCGTCCTGCAGGCGCTCGCGATGCAGGGGCTGATGCCGCTCTACTTTGCGGCGTTCATCATCTGCGGAATCAACGTCGGCTCCTCGACGCCCCCGCTGCTCTCCGCCCTCAACGCGAAGAACAACGCGAAGCGCGCGGCCTGCATTTACCTGATCTTTAACGTGGTCGGTGCGATTCTGTTTATCCCGCTGACGATGCTCTCACCGATCACCCAGGTGATCGAGCAGTTCATTCCGAATCCGGTCTTCCAGATTGCGGTCTACCACATCATCTTCAAGGTTGTGACAGGCGTGCTGCTGCTGCCGCTCGTAAATCTGGTCGTAAAGTGGACGTACCAGATCATTCCGAAGCAGGCGCACGAGAGTGCATTCCGCTTCGAGTACATTGACCCGAACATGGTCGGCTCCCCGGCAGTTATGTCGCTGCAGGTGGGCAAGGAAGTCGAGCGTATGGCGAACATTGTCCGTCAGAATATCTCGGATGCGGCTGAGGGCCTGATCAGAAATGACATCACGTCCGCCAACACGATCCGGGAGCGCGAGCAGGTCATCGACTATCTGGCCTCGGAGATTACGGATTATCTGACGAGCGTGAACGCGCTGCAGCTGCCGCCGTCCGTGTCGCACTATATGGGCTGTGTCTTCCACGTCATCAACGATCTCGAGCAGATCGGGGACCACGCGATCAAGATTCTGGTACAGACGGAGAAGTGCGTGGAGCTGGGACAGGGCTACTCGGACGCGGCGCAGGAAGAGCTGCGTGTGGTCTATCAGCTCGATATGGAGCTGCTCGTCACGACGATGGAGATGTTCCACCGCCAGCAGATCACGGCGGAGGACTGGATGGGGCTGAAGCTGAAGGAGCGCACGATCATGAAGCTGGTCGCGAAGGCCCAGACGAACCATATGGTCCGGCTGCGTGAGAAGACCTGCACGTTCGAGCAGGGTCTCACCTTTGTCGAGTCCCTGAACAGCTTCACGCGCGTGGTCAACCATGTCATGAACATCGCGGAGGCGAGCAACGGAGAGACGCTGCTGGTGGCAAACCGCGAGTGAGTGAGATCGGAAGCCGGTAGTTGAGAACATACAAAAGAGATTGGGCTGCTGTGGCGGCAGGTATCCCCCGGGAGGAGATGCCTGATGGCGCGGCGGCCTTTCTTTCGATTTTCTTTCGGTTTTCTTAGCGATTTTTTTCGATTCGGCACCGCAACGCTTTCCGGTTCCGGTGGTATGATAGGCGTAGAAAGAAAGCTGCCGTGCGGTGGGCTCCGGCAGACCTCTGCGGGCATAAGGAGGAAGTGTGATGAAACCGTATCATATACTGGTGGTCGAGGACGACCGGGAGATTCTGGACGGCGTGGGGATCTACCTGAAGAATCAGGGCTACGTCGTCTTCAAGGCGCAAAATGGAAAGGAGGGGCTGCAGATCCTGGAGCGACAGGAGGTCCATCTGGCGATCGTGGACATCATGATGCCGGTCATGGACGGGATCACGATGACGATCAAGCTGCGGGAGAAGTACGATTTTCCGGTGATCATGCTCTCGGCAAAGTCCGAGGAGACCGACAAGGTCATGGGACTGAACATCGGGGCGGATGACTATGTGACGAAGCCCTTTGCGCCGATGGAGCTTCTGGCGCGCGTCAACTCCCAGCTGCGCAGGTACGCGCGCTATCTGAGGATGGCGGACAGAAAGGAGCGGGAGCACGTCTACGTGATCGGAGGTCTCGAGCTGAACGAGGACACGAAGGAGGTCAGCGTGGACGGCGAGCCGGTGACGATGACGCCGCTCGAGTTCAAGATCCTCGCGCTGCTGATGAAGAGCCCGGGGCGCGTCTTCTCCGCGGAGGAGATCTATGAGCGCGTCTGGAACGAGAAGGCGATCGCGACGGAGACGATCATGGTACATATCCGCCATATCCGGGCGAAAATCGAGGTCGATCCGAAGAATCCAAAATATGTAAAGGTGGTGTGGGGCGTTGGCTATAAAATTGAAAAGCAGTAAGGGCGGCCTGTGGATGGCGCTGCTGCTGGCGTGCTGTGCGTTTGTCATGCTCGGGTGCTATGACAGCGCGCAAAGGCAGGCAGAGTGGGAAACCACGGGGGAGACGGCCGAGGACGATGGGAGCGATACGGAGCAGTCCTGGCCGAACTACAACAGTGACGCGGAGACGAACCTGAAGAGCTTTATCCGGTATATGTGTGTGGGCAGCTACGGAATGTACTGGGAGCTGATGCAGAAAACGGGGCAGGCGGGGATCTCTCCCTCCGGGCTCTTTCTCACGGAGAGCGGGCTGAACGAGGTCGACACGATCCGGTTTGACGAGACCTTCGAGCGGTGGTACGGCAGCTTTTTGTCACTGTTGGCGGAGTACGGTGTAGAGTACCGGATGGTCAGCCAGGCGGAGGGAGGAGTCTACACAAACTCTGTCGTGAATCTGGAAAAATATGAGACAGGACAGAAGGAGGAGGACGCAGAGGAGCCGGCATTTTTCCTGAAACTGTCGTACGGACAGGATGGGAGCCTCTCGATTGCGGAGCTGGTGAATCAGGACGGGATCGAGCTGGGGATCCGGGATATTGACGGGATGACGAAGGGAAGCTTTCTGAACTGGATGGAGCTTGGGGACATTCATGCCTCCAAGCTGGAGCAGCCGAGGAGCGTTGAGCTGTACCTGTACTCCAATGACCCGATGTGCTACTACTCGAACCGGACGACGCTGGAATATGAGGACAGGAAACCGTACCTGAGAGCGGCGCACGATACGGTCGTCCCGTCCTACCTGATCCTGCTCGCGGTGACGGCGCTGCTGGCATGGATCTTTCCTCCGTTCTGGAGGTTGAGGCGGGAGACACGGTGGATCGCGCGGATTCCGGCGGAGGCATCCTTGGCCGGCGGCGTGTTCGGGCTGTCCGCGGTGGGGCTCGCGGAATCGCTGTGCCAGGATTACGTGTATGCGAGGGTGAGGGGGGAGGACGTCTCACTTCTGGGGCTCGAGAATTTTGTGATCTATCTTCTGATCTACGGTGTATGGATGCTCTCGGTCATGGTGCTGCTGCAGATGCGGGATGTCGGGTTGCTGCGGTTCTGGAGGGAGCGGTCGTTTGTGTACCGGAATATCGACCGGATCGCCGCGAAGAGCAGGCAGCTGGCGCGGCGGTTCGTGGACAGCGTTCGCCAGGTGGATCTTGGCGACCGGTCGGATCAGTGGCTGCTGCGCGTGGTGGCGGTGAATTTTCTGATCCTCTCGGCGTGCTGCCTGATCTGGTTCTGGGGTGTGCTGGGGCTTCTGGTCTACTCGGTGCTGCTGTTCTTTATCCTGCGGAAGTATCTGAACCAGGTCAAGGAGAGCTACGGCGTGCTGCTGCGGGAGACGCGCAGGATGGCCGAGGGAGACCTGCACATGGAGCCGACCGAGGAGCTTGGGATCTTCGCGCCGCTCGGGGAGGAGCTGGCGAAGGTGAACGAGGGCTTTGCGAAGGCCGTGGAGGAGGAGCTGCGCAGCCGGAACCTCAAGAGCGAGCTGATCACCAACGTCTCCCACGATCTGAAGACGCCGCTGACGGCGATCATCACGTATGTGAATCTGCTCAAGGAGGAGCAGATCACGGAGGAGGAGCGCAGAAACTACATTGAGATCCTGGACCGGAAAGCGCTGCGGCTCAAGAAGCTGATCGAGGATCTGTTCGAGATCAGCAAGGCGTCGAGCGGAAACATCCGGATCGAGCGGCAGGAGGTGGATCTGGCGGAGATGGTGCGCCAGGCCGTGCTCGAGCAGGAGGAACGGCTCGCGGAGGCGCAGATCGACTGCCGGGTGTCCGTTCCGGGAGAGCGCGTGCCGGTCTGGCTCGACGGGGAGAAGACGTACCGGATTCTGGAAAACCTGCTGGTGAACGTCTCGAAATATGCGCTGGCGGGGACGCGCGCGTGGGTCAGCCTGCGCATGGACGCAGATGCGGCGGAGATTGTCGTGAAAAATACGTCGGCGGCGGAGCTGACGGAGGATGTCAGTTATCTGACAGAGCGGTTTGTGCGCGGGGACAAGGCGCGCAATACCGAGGGGAGCGGGCTGGGGCTCGCGATCGTGAAGAGCTTTACGGAGCTGCAGGGCGGAACCTTCGGGATCGTCACGGACGGGGATCTGTTCAAGGCGGTGGTGCGGCTGCCGCGCGGGGAGGCGGAGACCGGAAAGGAAGAGAAGGCGGAGAAGAAGGAAATCGTTCCGCAGAGCCAGGATGCGCGGTAACCGCATTCTGACGGCAGCGTGAGTCGCTTTGACAGAGGATATCGGTGTGCTGCGACACAGGGTCATAGTAAAATAGAGAAACCAGCGGACCTATGAGAAATCCGCTGGTTTTTCGTGTCTGTGTGTGATTTGCTGTTTGTAGTTGGAGGAAACGATTTCCGCAAATAGCGAGCCGGACGGCGAAGATTCCATGAATATTTTGCGACCTGGCATGCGGCTGGACCAGGATTTACGGACGGCTATCTGTGCCTGCCGCCAGCCCAGGGGTTACGGATGTCTATCTGTGCCCGCCACCGGACCAGGATTTACGGACGGCTATCTGTGCCTGCCGCCAGTCCAGGATTTACGGACGGCTATCTGTGCCTGCCACCGGACCAGGATTTACGGACGGCTATCTGTGCCTGCCGTCGGACCAGGATTTACGGACGGCTATCTGTGCCTGCCGTCGGGCCAGAATTTACGGATGTCTATCTGTGCTTGCCTCCCGGCTTGGATTTGAGGGCGGCGAGCAGGCTGCTCGCGCGCGGCAGGAAGTAACCAACGGCACCCAGCGCAGCCGGGAGCGCGATGAGGCAGCGCAGCCAGAAGGGGGCGTGGAAGGTCAGCATGGTGACGGTGCAGAGGGCAAAGTAGGCCAGGGAGATCAGCAGCGTCGTGCGAAGCGGGATGATCTGCTCCCCGGTCAGGCGCCGCTCCATGACGGCCTGCATGACCATCAGCACCAGGTAGGAAAAGGCGGTCGTGTAGGCAGCCGCGCGGTAGCCGAAGAGGCGGATGCCGATGTAGTTCAGGAGCACATTCAAAAACATGACCGAGACCGTGGAGACCGCGACAAACTTCGTCTTCTTGTGGTAGTTCTGGATCGCGGTGTAGCTGTAGCTGTAGAAGCGGAACAGCGTGCCGGTGACCATCGGGGCGACGAGCCAGATGGCCTCGCCGTATTTTTTCCCGCCGAGAATCAGGATGATCTCGGGGGCGAAGAGGACGAGCGCCCAGGAGATGACGCCGAAGCCGTGCATCAGGGTTGCCCAGGAATTGCGGATTTCGCCGCCCTGGCCGCGCGAGATTTTCTCGTACATCCACGGCAGCCAGGCGTTCCAGACCGAGTCCTCGAGGATCCAGATGATGTAGGAGACCGTCGTGGCGACCGCGAAGACGGAGCCCGGGACGTCACCGACCATGTGCGTGACCATGAGCTTGTCGGCCTGATTCATGATCTGGATCGAGAGCACCTCGGGGATCAGAGGCAGGCTGAAGCGCAGCGCGTAGCGCCAGTAGCCGAGGTCGACGAGCTTTTTGCCCTGCACGAGCATGAGCACCGCGACCGCGAAGCCGCCCAGGATCATCGGGATGTAGTAGCCCGCGATCCGCAGCTGCATCAGGGCGTCGCTGTGGCCGGTCTGTTTTCCGATCAGGACGAGCAGGACGGAGAGCAGCGTGGCGGGGATGACGGTCGCGGCGGTCAGAGTCGTGCTCGCCTTGTAGCGCATCATCTGTTTTTCCCGCCGCTGCATGTAGAAGATGCTCGTGTGCGCGTAGGTGTAGAGAAACGCGATGAGCAGCATGAAATCGTTCATGCCGCAGAGCGCTTCCACCTGCTCGCGGAAGAGCAGTGCGAGCACAAGGAACACGGTGATGGAGAGGTAGGAGAGCGTCTGGACGCTTGAGACGTACTCGTGAAACCGCTCCCGGACATCGTACTTGGCGCGCTCGACGCTGCGCCAGAGGCACAGGGACATGACGGGGGCAAAAATCAGCAGCCAGGATTCGAAAATCTTGTACTGGTTGTACTGCTCCTGCGACAGCAGCCGGGTGAAGACCGGCGTCATGAGAAAGGTGATGCCGCGCACGATGAGCTGGCAGGCAATGTAGAAGATGCCTGCCTTGAAGGCGCGGCGGTTCAGCGAGGAATCCTTGTCGGTGGTGTCAGCCATGTAGTCACTTCCTTATTTATAGGGGCCGGAGGGCGCCGATGCCTTCCGGCGTTGGCACAAATGGACGGAGCAGCGGAGCCTGCCGGGCCTTTGCGGTTACCGTGCCACGTTGCAGACGAAGCAGCGCAGCTTTCCGTTCGGGTCGGGCGGGATCACATCGAGCCAGTCGATCCGGATGCGGAACTCGTCGCCGTAGATGTCGTGCAGCTTCCGGAGGAAAAAGTCGGAGATCTGCTCCTTCGAGTAGGTGGTGTCGATGGGATCGCGCACGAGCTCGACGCGCAGGTCGTGGTAGCTCTCCTGGACGAAGCGGAACTGTGCGATGCCGGTGATCCCGTTTGAGATTTTGCGCAGCTCCAGCACGGAGGTCTCCGTGCCGTCCTCGTGCCTGACCATGTCGTTGAGCCTCCCGTGGATCTTTGTGACGAAGCGGATGCCCTCCTTCACGTAGGAGGAGGCGATGTCCCCGATGTCGTAGTTGATCAGCGGGAAGTCGGTCTTAAACAGCGGCGTGATGATGACGCGGCCGTCGTTGGCGAGATGATTCTGCTCGTCATAGATGTTGATGACGTGCGTGTCGTTGCAGATGTCGTAGTAGTCCTTGCCGGGGCGCTTGATGATGCAGCTGCCGGTCTCGTCGCTCCCGTAGGCGTCGACGAGGCCCTTGCCGAAGGTCTTCTCGAGCGTGCTGCGTGTCATCTCGTCGACCATCTCGCTGACCGGGATGTACCACTTGGGCTGCTTGATGGCGAGGCCGTGCTCCTGCGCGTAGAGCGCGATGCGCACGATGCAGTTCTTGCGCAGGCAGATCAGGTCCGGGTGGTAGTCGTTGAGGTCGCGGATGACGTCTGGCATGCCCTCCTCCGTGCAGCGTGTCTCGGAGAGCTTGCGGCGCTGGAGAATGCCGAAGCGCTGCAGCACAGAGTCGCGCTGCTGTTTTTCCTTGCGGTAGCTGGACTCGAACGAGAGCATTTTCCCGAAGATGGGGTTGTAGCCGAAGGTCATGAGGATGCGGATCCAGTTGGCGTTCGTGCAGGCGTGCTCGCGCTGGGACTGGTAGAGCGTCAGCGGGACGCCGGTGGAGCCGCTCGTGCTCGTCGCATCCCAGGAGTCCCGCTCCTTCGGGTGGGTGTCGTAGAGCTCCTTCATCCACGCGCGCAGCTCGGCCTTTGTGAGCACCGGGAATTTGGCGAGGTCCTCGCTGGAATGAAAATCGTCCGGCGTCAGATGGTTCGCGTCAAAGCGGGCGCGATAGAACGGGATCTCATAGGCGCGCTTCATCAATTTATAGACATGTCTGTTCTGCTTTTTCTTGACCTTCGCGAGATTGTCCGGGACGTGCTTGTCGAGGACCAGAAGATAAAAAAGCGTAGATACATTTGTGAGCTTTTTTGAGAGCATCGTAGAAGTCTCCTTTTTCCTCGGAGGAGCGTGTACTCCTCGCTTTTGTTTTTGGAACCCGGGGATTTACAGGGGTTCCAAGGAGGAGTATAGCAGAATCCGGGGACAGACGCAATATTCTTTCTTGCGGCCGTTTGTGCATTTGCTGCTGTGCGGGCCGTTTTTATGGGACAGGTGCGGAAATCTTGCGGATATCTTTAGGAAAATTTCAGAATTTGCAGGGTTAAAATAGAAAGACAGGTATGGTAGAATGAACACGAACACAGACAAGGACAGACAATGCGCCGCGCCGAAATGTGCGGCGGAAGTAGATGGGGAAATGATTGTGGAAAAGAAGAAGGACAGTGCGACAGAGTATACCGGGACAGAACGGATTCCCGGAGAAGAGACGGCGCTTTTGGCGGAGGAGCCGGAGCTGATGCTGCCGGAGGAGGCGCCAGGCAAGGATCTGTGGGGGACGCTCAAGGCGATCGGGCAGAAGGTAAAGAAGACAAAGGTGGTGCCGGAGGAGCTGCGGTTGCCGGAGCACATCGAGCCGGTAAAGCGGGTGGAGACAGACCCGGCAAGGGGATTGACGCGGGAGCAGGTCGAGGAGCGGATTGCGCGCGGCGCGGTCAACCACGCGGTCGAGTCCGCGTCCAAATCGCGCAAGGAGATTGTCTGCAGCAACATTTTCACGTATTTCAACCTGATCTTTTTTATCATCGCGGTGCTGCTGATCTCGGTCGGCTCCTTCCGGGACCTGACGTTTCTCCCGGTCATCATCGCGAACACGGCGATCGGCATTTTCCAGGAGCTGCGCTCGAAGAAGGTGCTCGACGAGCTAACAATTCTGAATGCGCCGAAGAATACGGTGCTGCGCGACGGGCAGGAGCAGACGCTGCCGTCGGAGGAGCTGGTGCTCGACGACATCATCGTGCTGCGGGCGGGCAACCAGATCCCGGCGGACGCTGTCGTGGAGCAGGGAGAGGTGCTGGTCAATGAGTCGCTGCTCACCGGTGAGGCGGATCAGATCCGGAAAAAGGAGCAGAGCGTGCTGCTCTCCGGCAGCTTTGTCGTGTCGGGCGAGTGCCGGGCGCGGGTGGACAAGGTCGGGAAGGACTCGTACGTCGCGCAGCTGACGCTCGAGGCGAAGGCGATGAACGACCAGGAGGTGTCCGAGATGATCCGCTCTCTGGACCGTCTCGTCAAGATCATCGGCGTGGTGATCATCCCGATCGGGATTATCCTGTTCGGCCAGCAGCATTTCGGCAACGGGGCGTCGATCCGGGACAGCGTGACGGCCACGGTCGCGGCGGTGATCGGGATGATCCCGGAGGGGCTGTATCTGCTCGCGAGCGTCGCGCTGGCGGTCAGCGTGATGCGCCTCGCGACCCAGAAGGTGCTCGTGCACAACATGAAGTGCATTGAGACGCTGGCGCGCGTGGACGTGCTCTGCGTCGACAAGACGGGGACGATCACGGACAATACGATGAGTGTGAAGAAAGTGCTGCCGCTGCGCAGGAAGCCGCGGGCCGTCGGAGCTGTGGGGACGGAAGAGGCGGCGGAGGCAGCCGATACTGTGCAGGCGAAAGATACGGCTGGTAATGTGCAGGCGGCAGCTTCCGCACAGCCAGATGATGCAAAGCGTACAGCGGATGCAGCGCAGACAGCAGATGATGCAAAGTGTACGGCGGATGCAGCGCAGACAGCAGATGCCGCAAAGCGTACGGCGGATGCAGTGCGCATGGGCGATCCTACCGGGACGGCGGCTGCGCCGCAGCCGGATGTCACGCAGCAGCAGCCGGCATTTACGACCGCGGAGGCGGCGGAGTTTGAGCTGGCAGTCGGAGATTTCGCCGCGGCGATGGCGACGGACAACATCACCATGAAGGCGATCAAGGAGCATTTCCGCAAGCGCAGCGGCAAGCGCCCGGAGAAGGTCTTCTCCTTCTCCTCGGCGACAAAGTACAGCGGCGCGGTGTTCGAGGATGCGAGCTATGTGCTGGGTGCGCCGGAGTTTATTCTCCGGGAGCAGTATGATTCGTACGCGGAGCAGATCGAGTGCAGGAGCCGCGAGGGCTACCGCGTCCTCGTGTTTGCGCGGTACGAGGGCGTGCTGGAGGGCGGAGCCCTGACGGCCCCGGTGGAGCCGCTCGGCATGATCCTGCTGGCGAACCCGATCCGCAAGAACGCGAAGGAGACGTTTTCCTATTTTGCAAAGCAGGGCGTGCGCATCAAGGTGATCTCCGGGGACAATCCGGTCACGGTGTCGGAGGTCGCGAAGGAGGCCGGCATCGAGAACGCCGGGGAGTATGTGGATGCGACGACGCTGACGGACGAGGATGCGCTGCGGGCGGCCTCGGAGCGCTTTACCGTATTCGGGCGGGTGACGCCGGATCAGAAGCGCCAGCTGGTCAGCGCGATGAAGGACCGGGGCCATACGGTCGCGATGACCGGAGACGGAGTCAACGATGTGCTCGCGTTGAAAGACGCGGACTGCAGCATCGCGATGGCGTCCGGCAGCGATGCGGCCTCGCAGGTGGCGCAGCTCGTCCTGCTGGAGTCGGATTTCTCAAAAATGCCATCGGTTGTCGCCGAGGGGCGCAGAGTCGTGAACAACATTGAGCGGACCGCGAGCCTGTTCCTGGTAAAGAACATTTTCTCGCTGTTCCTCTCGATCTTCTCGATCGTCCTGATGGTGAACTACCCGCTGGAGCCGTCGCAGATTTCGCTGATCAGCATGTTCACGATCGGCATTCCTGCATTTGTGATGTCGCTTGAGCGCAACACAGACCGGATCAGGGGGCACTTCCTGAGCAACGTGCTCTTCAAGGCGCTGCCCGGCGGACTGACAGATTTCCTGGTGGTCAGCAGCCTGTACACCTTCTGCATGGAGTTCCACGTGAGCGAGAACGACGTCTCGACCTCCTGCACGATCATCCTCGCGATTGTCGGTCTGATGATCCTGTACCAGATCGCGTCGCCGATGACGAAATATCACTGGCTGCTGTGGTTCTCGATGGCGGGCGGCCTGCTCTACTGCATGACCTTTGTCCGCAAAATCTTCGCGATCACGAGCATTTCCAAGCAGTGTCTGATGCTCCTGCTCGTGTTTGCGGTCGTGACGGAGCCGACGTTCCGCTATCTCGGCATCTGGATTAGGGGGCTGTCCCGGTGGTACACGAATCGGCGCCGTCAGAAATATACCAGGAGCCGGGTGACGGCAGAAAAAAAGTAACAAATTTTGTAGATTTTGTTTCGGATCATTGGTATAATGTCAACAGACATGCTATAATGTGTGAAAGCATATTCCGAAAGGAGACAGAGATGAAACGAGTTCTTTTAAAGCTGAGTGGAGAGGCACTCGCAGGAGAAAAGAAAACGGGGTTTGACGAGCCGACAGTCATGAAGGTGGCTGTGCAGGTGAAGCAGCTGGTCGATCAGGGGATCGAGGTCGGGATCGTGATCGGCGGCGGCAATTTCTGGCGCGGGCGTTCCAGTGAGAACATCGACCGGACGAAGGCAGACCAGATCGGTATGCTGGCGACTGTGATGAACTGTATCTATGTATCGGAGATCTTTCGGGCCGCGGGCATGAGGACGGCGGTGATGACGCCGTTTGCGTGCGGGGCGTTTACGGAGCTTTTTTCAAAGGACCGCGTGCGGGAGTGCTTCGCCGAGGGCGTGGTGACGTTCTTTGCGGGCGGCACAGGGCACCCGTATTTCTCGACCGACACGGCGACGGTGCTGCGCGCGATTGAGATTGAGGCGGATGTGATTCTGCTGGCGAAGTCCATCGACGGCGTGTATGACAGCGATCCGAAGGATCACCCGGACGCGAAGAAATACGACGAGATCTCGATTCAGGAGGTCATTGACAAAAAGCTCGGCGTGGTGGATATGACGGCGTCGATCCTGTGCATGGAGCAGAAGATGCCGATGCTGGTGTTCGGCTTGAACGAGGAGAACAGCATCGTCAATACCGTCAGCGGAAATTTCCACGGGACCAGAGTGACCGTGTAGAGGCGGAAGAGAGGCGCAGTGCGTTGCCGGCGCGGCGCTGGGAATCGGATATCCGGGGTCGGATGTCGGGGACGTAAGGGCAGAGATCCGATAACAGGGATCCAATGCAGAGGGAACAGAAAAAGGAGGACATGACATGGATGAGAGAATTAAGGTATATGACGAGAAGATGACAAAGACGTACAACAATCTGCTGGGCGAGTTCGCGACGGTGCGCGCGGGGCGCGCGAATCCGGGCGTTCTGAACAAGATCCGCGTGGACTATTACGGCACGCCGACTCCGCTGCAGCAGGTCGGAAATATCACGGTTCCGGAGCCGCGCGTGCTGCAGATCCAGCCGTGGGAGTCGTCGCTGGTGAAGAAGATTGAGAAGGCGATCCTCACCTCCGATATCGGCATCAACCCGTCGAATGACGGCAGAGTGATCCGCCTGGTATTCCCGGAGCTCACGGAGGAGCGCAGAAAGGACCTCGTCAAGGATGTCAGAAAGAAGGGCGAGGCAGGCAAGGTCGCGATCCGGAATATCCGCCGCGACGCGAACGACTATCTGAAGAAGCTCGGAAAGACCGACGTCTCCGAGGATGAGATCAAGGATCTCGAGGATCAGATTCAGAAGCTGACCGACAAGTATATCAAGGACATCGACAAGGCGACCGAGGAGAAGTCGAAGGAAATTCTGACGGTATAAGCCGTCCGGGCCGGTGCAGGGAAGACTGCAGGTTGCAGCCATCCGGATCGGCGCAGAGAGGGCTGCAGGTTGCAGCCATCCGGATCGGCGCAGTGAGGGCTGCAGGTTGCAGGCGACCGAATCGGCGCGGTGAGAGCTGCAGGTTGCAGGCGTCCGAATCGGCGCAGGGAGGGCTGCAGATTATCAGCCGGTATCTGCAAGGGCACGGGACATGGGATCGATGGTATGGGGGTATTGCAGGGCGCAGTGCCCTCTGCATTCCTGCGGCAGGAACAGACTGTCCGGGGATGCGTGAGGGAGCGTGCGGGTGTGACATCCCCCTTTTTCATGTTCTGCAGGATGGTTGTTCCTGCGGGAAGTGAAGCGCTCCGCGCAGGGATGAGGTGCGGGGCGCAGGTGTTTGTGGGAGGAGAGAGGATGAAGGTTCCGAATCATGTTGCAATCATTCTGGACGGAAACGGACGGTGGGCGAAGAGCAAGGGGATGCCGCGCAATTACGGCCACGTGCGCGGCGCGCAGAATCTGGAAGTGATCTGCCGGGATGCGTATAATCTCGGCATCAAATATCTGACGGTGTACCTGTTCTCGACGGAGAACTGGAAGCGGTCGCCGGACGAGGTGGCGGCGCTGATGAAGCTGTTCCGCAAGTACACGAAGACGTGTATCAAGACGGCGCGCGACAACAATATGAAGGTGCGCGTGCTGGGCGAACCTGGCGCGTTGGATCCGGATCTGCAGGAGAGTCTGCGCAACCTGGTGGAGTCCTCAAAGGACAACACGGGCCTGAATTTCCAGATTGCCATCAATTACGGGAGCCGCGATGAGATCGTGCGCGCGATCAGAAGGGCGGCGCAGGACTGTGTGGACGGAAAGCTGCGCCCGGAGCAGATCGACGAGCAGTGCTTTTCCGGGTATCTCGACACGGCGGAGGTGCCGGATCCGGATCTTTTGATTCGGACGAGCGGAGAGCTGCGGCTGTCGAACTACCTGCTGTGGCAACTCGCGTACACGGAGTTTTATTTTACGGAAGTTCCGTGGCCCGCGTTTGACAAGGCGGAGCTGATCAAGGCGATCGAGAAGTATAACAGCAGAGACCGGCGGTACGGCGGAATCAAGGAGGAAGCGTAAATGTTTCGAACGAGACTGATCAGTGGAATTGTGCTGGTGCTGATTGCGCTGGCTGTGATCCTCGCGGGAGGGCCGGTGCTGGCGGTGACGCTCCTGCTGATATCGGAAATCGGGCTGTTTGAGCTCTACCGGGTGCTGAAGGTGGAGGACCGCAGGCCGTCGCCGCTGGCGCTCGCGGGCTATCTGGGGACGGCGGTCTACTATGGCATTGTATTTTTCGGCGGTTCTGCATATACTATGACAGTGATACTTGGTGTGCTGATTCTCTGCCTGGCGGTGTACGTGTTTACATATCCGCGCTACCGCTCAGAGCAGGTGACGGGAGCCGTCTTCGGCGTCCTGTACGTCGCGGTGATGCTCTCGTGCATCTACGAGCTGCGGTGCCTGGAGCAGGGAGTGTATCTGGTCTGGCTGATCTTTCTGGGGTCCTGGGGCTGCGATACGTGCGCATACTGTGTCGGCAAGCTGTTTGGAAAGCATAAGATGACGCCGAAGCTGAGCCCGAAGAAATCGGTGGAGGGCGGCGTCGGCGGTGTCACGGGTGCGGCGCTGCTGGGCGCGATCTACGGATACGCCATCTCCGCGCGGATGGGGGGCGGCAGCCACATCGTGCCGTTCGCGGTGATCTGCGCCGTGGGCGGGCTGATCTCGATGGTCGGCGACCTGGCGGCATCCGCGATTAAGAGAAACCACGACATCAAGGACTACGGGCACCTGATTCCGGGGCACGGCGGCATCCTGGACCGCTTCGACAGCGTGATCCTGATCGCGCCGGTGATCTATTATCTGGCGGTGGCGCTGGTGTGACAGGCGGAAATGGAGAAGCTATGAGAATGCCAGGCCCGGGTTTGTCAGCCGGCGGACTGCACAGGCCGTGAGATTGAGCAAAGACAGGGAGAGATACGAATGAAGACGATAGCAATACTCGGATCGACGGGGTCGATCGGGACACAGACGCTCGAGGTCGTCCGGGCGAACGGAGACATCCGGGTGGCGGCGCTCGCCGCGGGCAAAAATATAAAGCTGCTGGAGCAGCAGATCCGGGAATTTCATCCGAGGCTGGCGGCAGTGGCGGATGAGGCGGACGCGCGGGCACTGCGCACGGCGATCGCGGACCTCGAGGTCGAGGTGCTCTCTGGCGAGGAAGGGCGTGAGGCGGTCGCTGTCTGTGAGGAGGCACAGATCCTGGTGACAGCGATTGTCGGGATGATCGGAATCCTGCCGACGATCCGCGCGATCGAGGCGGGCAAGGATATCGCGCTGGCCAACAAGGAGACGTTGGTGACTGCGGGACATCTCATCATGCCGCTCGCGAAGAAGTGCGGTGTGAAGATTCTGCCGGTGGACAGCGAGCACAGCGCGATCTTCCAGTCCCTGAACGGGGAGGACGGAAGGAAGATCGACAAGATTCTGCTGACGGCGTCGGGCGGTCCGTTCCGCGGACGCAAGGACCTGCGCGGGCTGCGCGTGGAGGACGCGCTGAAGCACCCGAACTGGTCGATGGGCCAGAAGATTACGATTGACTCTGCCTCGATGGTGAACAAGGGGCTGGAGGTCATGGAGGCGAAGTGGCTGTTCGGGACTGAGCTCGACCAGATCCAGGTCGTGATCCAGCCGCAGAGCGTCATCCACTCGATGGTGCAGTTTGTCGACGGGGCCGTGATCGCGCAGCTGGGCACTCCGGATATGAAGCTTCCGATCCAGTACGCGCTGTACTACCCCGAGCGGCGGTATCTGGCGGGACAGCGGCTCGACTTCGCGAAGCTTGGCAGCATCACGTTTGAGGATCCCGATCCGGAGACGTTTCTGGGACTCAAGTACGCGTTCGAGGCGGCGCGGGCGGGCGGCTCGATGCCGACGGTCTTCAACGCGGCGAATGAGCGGGCGGTCAGCAAGTTTTTAAGGCGTCAGATCGGCTTTACCGATATCTATGAGATCATACGCTCCTGCATGGATGTACACAGGACGATCGCCGAGCCGGATATCACACAGATTCTCGACACGGAGCAGAGCGTATACGAATTTATTGAGAGCAGGTGGTAGATTGAGGATTCTTATTGCGCTGCTGGTGTTCAGCGTTATCATTATTGTACACGAACTCGGGCATTTCCTCCTCGCGAAAAAGGCGGGGATCACGGTCACAGAGTTCTCTCTGGGAATGGGGCCGCGGCTTCTGAGCTTTGAGGCCGGGGGGACGCGGTATTCCTGGAAGCTTCTGCCGTTCGGCGGCTCGTGCATGATGCTCGGGGAGGACGGAGAGGATGAAGGAGAGGGCACCTTCGGCAGCAAGTCTGTGTGGGCGCGGATCTCCGTGATTGTGGCAGGGCCGTTGTTCAATTTCCTTCTCGCGTTCGTGATGGCGGTGTTCATCGTCGGGAGCATCGGATATGACGCGCCGGTTCTGGTCGGCGTGGCGGAGGGCACTCCGGCGGAGGCGGCCGGGCTGCAGGCGGGGGACCGCATCGTGAAGATGAACGGGAAAAAGATCCGGCTGTGGCGGCAGGTGGAGAACTATTCGATGTTTCATCCGGGAGAGCCGGTCGTGTTCCGGTATGTGCGGGACGGACAGACGCTGGAGACGACGGTAACTCCTGAGATCATGAACGGCAGCTACCGCTACGGGATCAACGGCAACGTGAATCTGACGAGACAGAAGACGAATCCGGTCGAGACGCTGCAGTACAGTGTGATCGAGGTGGGCTACTGGATTGACACGACGCTCTCGAGCCTCAAGTTGCTGGTGCAGGGCGGCGTATCGCTCGACGACATGTCCGGGCCGGTCGGCGTGGTCGACGCGATCGGGGAGACGTACGAGGAGAGCCGCTCGGACGGCGCGTTCTACGTCTGGCTGAACCTTCTGAACATCGCGATCCTCCTGTCCGCGAACCTCGGCGTCATGAACTTGCTGCCGATCCCGGCGCTTGACGGGGGCCGTCTGGTGTTCCTGATCCTCGAGGCCATCCGCAAAAGGCGCGTCGAGCCGGAGCTCGAGGCCAAAATTCATCTCACCGGGCTGGCGCTGCTGATGCTGCTGATGCTGGTCGTGATGTTCAATGACGTGAAGAAGCTCTTTTTCTGAAATAACGGATCGCGGGAGCGGGTGAGAAGTCAGAGCTCGCGATTGACCGGATAATCTGCAGCCGCTGCCGAAAGATGGCAGCGGCTGTGTTACGGTTCGTCGGCGGACGGACTGCAGCATGGCTGCGGATTTTCGACAGGCGTATTGTTTTTGGGCGGGGAAGTCGTTTTTTGTAAATCAATACGCAACTTAATGCTTGACATAGAGAAAAAGAGATATTATGATAGGGAATAAAGAAGAGAATGTTGTTGCAGAAAGTGCTTGACAAGCGCAAGCAGTTATATTATTATGAAACAGAGATGCGAACGTAAGTTCGAAAGGAGAACAGATATGACACAGGACGAGAAGCTGAAAGCATTGGATGGCGCGTTGGCGCAGATTGAGAAGCAGTTTGGTAAGGGCTCCGTGATGAAGCTGGGGGATTCCGGGGCGAATATGAATATAGAGACGATTCCGACCGGCTCCCTGAGCCTTGACATCGCGCTTGGGCTCGGCGGGATCCCGAAGGGGCGTGTGGTCGAGATCTACGGCCCGGAGTCGAGCGGTAAGACGACGGTAGCCCTGCACATGGTGGCTGAGGTACAGAAGAGAGAGGGAATTGCCGGCTTCATTGACGCCGAGCATGCGCTCGACCCCGTCTACGCGAAGAACATCGGTGTGGACATCGACAACCTCTACATTTCCCAGCCGGACAACGGCGAGCAGGCGCTCGAGATCACAGAGACGATGGTGCGATCGGGCGCGGTGGATATCATCATCGTGGACTCCGTCGCAGCGCTCGTCCCGAAGGCGGAGATCGACGGCGACATGGGAGACAGCCATGTGGGATTGCAGGCGCGTCTGATGTCGCAGGCTCTGCGGAAGCTGACCGGCATCATCAGCAAGTCGAACTGCACCGTCGTCTTTATCAATCAGCTCCGCGAGAAGGTCGGCGTGATGTTCGGCAATCCGGAGACGACGACGGGCGGCCGTGCGCTGAAGTTCTACTCCTCGATCCGCCTGGATGTGCGCCGCATCGAGTCGCTGAAGCAGAGCGGAGAGGTGATCGGCAGCCGCACGAGGGTGCGTGTCGTGAAGAATAAGATTGCGCCGCCGTTTAAGGAGGCGGAGTTTGACATTATGTTCGGCAAGGGGATTTCCCGGGAGGGCGATATCCTGGATCTTGCGGCGAACATCAATGTGGTCAATAAGAGCGGCGCTTGGTACGCCTACAACGGCGCGAAGATCGGACAGGGCCGTGAGAATGCGAAGCTTTACCTGCGCGAGCACCCGGAAGTGATGCAGGAGGTGGACCGCAAGGTGCGCGAGCACTACGGCCTGATCCCCGGCGCGCAGAAGCCGGAGGAGGCAGCGCCTGCCAGCGCGAAGGCAAAGGGCGCAAAGGGGCTCAAGGCAGTGGCCGGGAACCGGCCGGACGCGGACAGCGCGCAGCTGCAGATGAATCTCGAGCCGGCGGACGGCCCGGACGCACAGGGCGAGGCAGAGCACGCGCCTGCTTCGGATGCGTATGCGGCAGATCAGCAGGATTGAGAAGCTGACCTCCGGCAGATACCGCATCGTGCTGGAGGATGAGACGTACTTCCCTCTCTACGCGAAGGAACTGGCGGAGTACGGGATCGAGGAGCATGCGTCCCTGTCGGAGGAGGCGTACGAGGAGATTATGCGGGACCTGCTTCCCAAGCGGGCGAGGATGCGGGCACTGTATCTGCTGCAGGCGATGGGGCGCACGGAGGCACAGCTTCGGCAGAAGCTGAGCTCCAGCCACTATCCGCCCGAGATCGTAAATGACGCGGTGGAGTATGTCAGAGGCTACCACTATATTGACGATGTGCGGTATGCCGTCTCCTACCTGGAGTCCCGAAAGGAGAGCAGGAGCCGCCGGCAGCTCGAGCTCGAGCTGTACCGGAAGGGAATCTCGCGGGAGGACCTCGCGGCTGCGTTCGAGCAGTTGGAGTGGTCAGACGAGGCGAAGCAGATCCTGGCGTGGGCCGAGAAAAAAGGCTTCGATCCCCAGGCAGCCGACCGCCGCGAGACAGAGCGGTTTTACCGATTTCTTTTGCGCCGGGGCTACGAGCTGTCGGCGATTCGGCGGGCTTTTTCGGATAAGTTTTAACAAAAGTCTTGAAAACAGAAGCACATTTACTTGACACATTTGTGAAAACAGTATAAAATTGTAGTGTTGTTTGCGGACAATGAAAACTTAATAAGGAGGTGCTCCTGTGCCTGGTGCAGTAACGATCATCATTGCTGTTATCATCACCCTGGTTATCGCAGTACCGGTGACGAGCCTCGTTGCCATCAGCTACCGCCAGAAGGTCGAAGAGGCCAAGCTCGGCAGTGCGGATGAAAAGGCGAGACAGATTATCGACGATGCACTCAAGGTTGCAGAGACAAAGAAGCGTGAGGCACTTCTGGAAGCGAAGGAAGAATCTTTGAAGACGAAAAATGAGTTGGAAAGAGAGACGAGAGAACGCCGAACAGAACTGCAGCGCTACGAGAAGCGAGTACTGTCCAAGGAAGAGAGCGTGGACAAGAAAGCGGATGCTCTGGAACGTAGAGAATCAGGGATCACAGCAAAAGAAGAAGAGTTAAGAAAAAAGAGCGCGGAAGTGGAAAAGCTCCGTGGCCAAAGACTCCAGGAACTTGAAAGAATCTCAGGACTGACCTCTGAACAAGCAAAAGAATATCTTTTAAAAACTGTTGAAGATGAAGTGAAAATTGACACTGCGAAGCTCTACAAGGAGCTCGAGAGCAGGGCCAAAGAAGAAGCCGGTAAAAAAGCAAAGGAGTACGTGGTTACTGCGATCCAGAAATGTGCCGCTGACCACGTAGCGGAGACCACAATCTCCGTCGTACAGCTTCCGAACGATGAGATGAAAGGAAGAATCATCGGACGGGAGGGGAGAAATATCCGGACACTTGAGACGATGACCGGGGTGGATCTGATTATTGACGACACACCGGAAGCCGTGATCCTGTCCGCATTTGATCCGATCAGAAGAGAGGTCGCGCGAATCGCCCTCGAAAAGCTGATCGTCGATGGCCGCATCCATCCGGCCAGGATCGAGGAGATGGTGGAGAAAGCACAGAAGGAAGTAGAGACAATCATCCGCGAGGAGGGCGAGGCGGCGACGCTCGAGGTCGGCGTACACGGCATCCATCCGGAGTTGGTGCGTTTGCTTGGACGGATGAAGTTCCGTACGAGCTATGGACAGAATGCATTGAAGCACTCGATCGAGGTGGCGCAGCTCGCAGGGCTGCTGGCCGGGGAGATCGGTGTCGACGTGCGGGTGGCCAAGCGTGCCGGATTGTTGCATGATATTGGTAAATCCATTGACCATGAGATTGAGGGCTCACACATTCAGATCGGTGCAGATCTCTGCCGGAAGTACAAGGAGTCTGCGGTGGTTGTCAATGCGGTTGAGGC
Organism: Oscillospiraceae bacterium; assembly: GCA_021771715.1. Taxonomy (GTDB): domain Bacteria; phylum Bacillota; class Clostridia; order Lachnospirales; family Lachnospiraceae; genus Choladousia. Next base: position 14,500 of record JAETOO010000025.1, on the reverse strand, counting down.
GCATCATGGCGATGTAGAGCCGGAATCACTGATTGCATGCATCGTGCAGGCGGCAGATACGATCTCCGCTGCGCGGCCGGGTGCGAGACGTGAGACGCTCGAAACATATACAAACAGATTAAAACAGTTGGAAGATATTACGAACACATTCAAGGGTGTGGACAAGTCATTTGCTATTCAGGCGGGTAGAGAGATTCGAGTAATGGTAGTTCCGGATCAGGTAAATGATGCGGATATGGTACTTCTGGCAAGGGATATTGCGAAGCAGATTGAGGCGGAGCTGGAATATCCGGGCCAGATCAAGATCAGCGTCATCCGAGAGAGCAGAGCGGTTGACTACGCGAAGTGAGCAAGAAGAGAAGAAGAATCCTGTGGGCTTGGAGAAGTCCGCAGGATTTTTTTTTAGAAAGGAAGAGAGAGTATGAAAATAGCGGTGTACAGTTTCAGAGATTTTGATGAGAAGCAGTATTTTGAGAAATTCGGGGCGCAGTATCAGGTGGAGATTCTTCCGATCAGGGAGACGCCGACGGTGGAGAATGCCCATCTTGCCGAGGGCTGCGAGGGAGTGAGTGTGCTCACGACGCCGATCACCGCAGATCTGATCCGCGCGTGGAGCGAGCTCGGCGTGCGCCACATCTCGACGCGCACGATCGGGTATGACCATGTGGATCTCGAGGCGGCCAAAACGTATGGGATGAAGGTCAGCAATGTGACGTACTCGACCGGAAGCGTTGCGGACTATGCGGTGATGCTGATCCTGATGTCGCTGCGCCGCATGAAGTCGATCATCAAGCGGGCGGAGGGCATGGACTACTCGCTGCCGGGAAATATCGGACGTGAGATCGGCGGACTAACGGTCGGCGTGGTCGGCACGGGAAAGATCGGCACGCATGTGTTGCGCAATCTGTCCGGCTTCGGCTGCAAGCTGCTGGCGCACGATCCGTATGAGAACGCGGAGGCGGCGAAGTATGCCACGTACTGCACGCTGGATGAGCTGTTCCGAAGCTGCGACGTCATCACCTTCCACACTCCGGCGACAAAGAGCAGCTACCATATGGTGAACGCCGAGACCCTGAAGGAGATGAAGGACGGCGTGATCCTCGTGAACACGGCGCGGGGCAGCATCATGGACACGCCCGTGCTGATCGAGGCGCTCGAGAGCGGAAAGGTGGGTGCGGCGGCGCTCGACGTGATCGAGAATGAGCTTGGCATTTTCTATGGGGACTACAAGTATCAGGTGATCGGACACAGGGAGATGTCGATTCTGAAGGATATGCCGAACGTGCTCATGCTTCCGCATATGGCATTCTACACGGAGAACGCAGTCTCCGATATGGTGGAGCACTCGATCTGCCACATTTTGAACGGGGACGGGAATGTGGTGCAGTGACAGGGAGTCGTTACGGTGACGGGGATGTCGTTGCGGCGACAGGGATGCCGGGCGATGACTGGATGCTGCACGGCGGCACTTTGGAAGGAGAGTCACCAGTACAGCTAAGAAAAGATAAGAGGAAAAAGTGCGGGGGATTCTGAGGCTGCGGTGAAGATTCCAGCAGCAAGGACTGAAGAATGCAGATAAGCAGGCGGGAAAGAGATGGACATGACAGCACAGGAGGACAGTATGACGAAAGAAGAGAGAATGGACAAGTGGAAGGGCGTCATCTACGGGCAGGCGCTCGGGGATGCGATGGGGATGCCCTCGGAGCTGTGGAGCAGGCGAAAGGTGCGCGCGTACTTCGGACGGATAGACGGACTGCTGGAGGGGCCAAAGGAGAATCAGGTAGCGGTCAACTATCACAGAGGGCAGTTCACGGATGACACAAGTCAGGCACTCGTGCTTTTGGACAGCCTTGCGGCGACGAACTTTGTGCCGGACGGGCGGCACTTTGCCAGACGGTTGCTCGCATGGGCGGAGGAGCTCCATGCGTTTGACAATCACATGCTGGGGCCGACGTCGGCGCTGACGCTGCAGCTCGTGAAGGAAGGAAAGAGCACTGAGGAGGCGGCGAAGGCGGCGCTCTCGAACGGCGCGGCGATGCGCATTGCGCCGGTGGGCTGTCTGTTCGGGGCGGACGAGTTGGAGCGGTTGGCAGATTATGTGAAGGAGATCACGAAGGAGACGCATTTCAGCGATATCACGCTCGCGGGAGCGGCGCTGGTGGCTGCGGCCGCGTCGGTGGCGGCGGAGTGCGGGGACGCGCGGCAAGCCGTCAGAGCGGCAATCCGGCTGGAGCCGTATGCGAGAGGACTTGGCGCAGAGACGTTCAGCGCGTCGATCCGCCGCAGGGTCGAGCTCGGCATGGAGTATGCGGCGCGGTACGAAGACGACGAGGAAGCGTTTCTTGATTTTGTCTATGAGGTCATCGGGGCAGGTGTGCCGACAAGCGAATCCGTAGCGGCGGCCCTGCTGCTTGCCTACTACGCGAACGATCCGAACCGCTGTGCGCTGCTGTGCGCAAATCTCGGTGGGGACACGGACACGATCGGCGCGATGGCGACCGCAATCTGCGGTGCGGCGGCGGGCTATTCCGGGATTCGGCCGGATTTTGTGCAGGTGTTGGATGAGGCAAATCAGGTAGATTTGTGTGCATATGCCGGGCTGCTGGAGCAGGGCTGGGAGGTACTGCATGGGTAAGACGTTGGTAATCGGGTCTGCCATTATTGATATCTGTCTGAAGATCGGGCCGTTTCCGTCTCCGGGGCAGGATATTGTGGCATCGGAGGAGATCTACAACGCGGGCGGAGGCGCGATGAATGTCGGCTATGTCCTCCAGGCGTATGGCGTGCCGTTTGCGCTGTTTGCGCCGGTCGGGAACGGCCGCTACGGACAGATGGCGCGGGAGGCACTGGCGCGCGAGGGCTTTGAGATTGTCCTCGAGGTCGATGACGGCGACAACGGACATTGCTTCGGACTGCTCGATGAGAGCGGAGAGCGGACGTACATCACGCTGCCGGGCGTGGAGTGCAGCTTCCGCAGGGCGTGGTTCGACCGGATCGACAGCCGTGACTATACGCGGGTGTATGTGGGAGGCTACGCGATGGAGGGCGAGAGCGGCCAGGCGATCCTCTCCTGGCTGGAGGAGCACCCGGAGCTGGAGCTTTGGTTCGCGCCGGGACCGCGGGTCACGGTGATCGGGCCGGAGAATATGGAGCGGATGTGGAAGCTCCATCCGATCCTGCACCTGAACGACGTGGAAGCGTGCGCGTATACCAAAGCCGCGACGCCCAGGGAGGCGGCGCGCGTCCTGCACGGCCTGACCGGGGAGCGCGTGTTTGTGACGCGCGGGGAGCACGGCTGCTTCTGCTGTGACGGCGAGGGGTTGACGGAGGTTCCTGCGCAGCAGACGGAGGTCGTGAACACCTCGGGCGCAGGCGACGCGCATATCGCCGGGCTGATCACAGCCTTTGCGCAGGGTATGACAGTCCGGGAGGCAATGTGCTTTGCGAACCGTATCGCTGCCTCGGTCGTCGGCCGGATGGAGACGAAATACAGGAGGGAATCGGACGGATCGTGCCCGGAAATATCGGAAGACGGGGAGCAGTCGGTATAACGTAGAGACGGAGAAACGGCAGGTCAGAAAGCGAGGGGCAGGAAGCGATGAATCAGAAAGCGAGAGACCAGAAAGCGAGAGACCAGAAAGCGAGGAGTCAGGGAAGCTGTGATACGTGCACGTATTTTACGTACGACGAGGATTACGAGAGCTACGTGTGCGACATTGATATGGACGAGGACGAGTACGTGCGGGTCATGTCCGACAGCCACTACGGCTGCCCCTACTACCGGAACGGCGACGAGTATCTCGTAGTCCGCAGGCAGATGTGAGATTGCACCGCTTGAAGAGAGGGAAAATCTCGAGAAAGAGAGCGGCAGAGTGATTTCCTGTGTATCCATCCATTCAATGATGGAAATGTAACAAGGAGATACCAGCAGAAAGCCGCATAACAGCGACAAACTGCTTCGTACATAGAATTTAATAGTGTATACGCCAAAGGGCACTTCATCGTTTGTTAGGTGGATGCCCTTTTTTCATACCTATTTTTATAAAAAAGGCGCAACAAAACAGTGCCCGATTATGCTCCCTGGAGAGGGACAGATCCGGTATCAAAACTTTCCTGTGTAGAATACTACAAATAAGACTTGCGAAGTCTATTGAAAAAATGTCCCGAATAATATATAATATTCGGGACAAAAGGGGGTACGCAGAGTGGCAAACGGATATTCCAGACAGATTCAGGAACGGATTAGCAATGCGGCAGAAGGAACCGTATTCGTCAGTTCTGATTTTGCAGATATTGCAGATACGGAAACCATAAGGAGGAACCTAAACCGCCTTACGCAGGCAGGGGTGGTGCGCCGGATTTTGAAGGGCGTTTATGAAAAACCGGAATACAGTGTGATGCTAAAAGAATATGTTGCGGCAGATCCGGAAGCCGTAGCAAAAGCGCTGGCCCGGAGTTATCACTGGACGATTGCCCCGTGTGGAAATACAGCGCTGAATCTGCTAGGCTTATCTACACAGGTAACGGCGGTGTGGTCCTACATCAGTGATGGCCCATATAAGACGTACGAATGGAACTCTACAAGGCTGGAATTTAAGCATAGGACAAATAAGGAGATCACCGGCCTTTCCTATATGACGATACTTGTCATTCAGGCGCTGAAAACGCTGGGTAAAACGAATGTGACTTCTAAAACAATCCAGGCGTTGCAGTCCAGGTTAAGCGAAGAAGACAAGGCGGCTATGTTAAAGGAGGCAGCGGAATCCACAGATTGGGTCTATAATAGGATACGGCAGATTGCCGGGGAGGTACAGAAATGATACGGGTTGCAACGTTCTCAGATAATGATAAGCGGAGTCTGTTTAGAAACACAGCAGATAAAATGGGGCTGAATGATGCGATTGTGGAAAAAGATTTTTGGGTGTGCTTTACACTGGATTATCTGTTCCACCGCTCGCTCTGGAAAGATGCGATTACATTCAAGGGAGGGACCAGTTTATCAAAAGCATTTAATCTAATCAGCCGTTTCTCCGAAGATATTGACCTGATCCTGGACTGGCGGATATTGGGATATGGCAAAGATGAACCCTGGGAGAAACGCTCTAACACGAAACAGGATGCTTTCAATAAGGAGGCCAATGTGCGGGCAGAGGTATTTTTAGCGGAAACTTTCTGCCCGGCAATTAAAGAGGGGTTATCTCAGGAACTTGGCTGTAATGCAGATATTCACATGGATAGTGAAGAAAAGCAGACGATCATTTTTTCCTACCCGAAATTATTCAGCAATGCAGGCACTTTACAGGTGATCCGTTTGGAGATTGGCGCTTTGGCAGCATGGACGCCGGCAACGACGGCTGAAATTGTTCCGTATGCAGCAGAGTATTACCCGGATGTTTTCGGACAGAAAAGTACAAGTATCTTGACCGTGGCGCCGGAACGTACCTTTTGGGAGAAAGCTACAATCCTGCACCATGAGGCCAACAGGCCGGAGCATTTGGAAATGCCCCAGCGGTATTCGAGACATTATTATGATCTCTACCGTATGGCTGTGACTCCTGTAAAAGAAGCTGCATTTTCCAGACTCGATCTGCTGAAGAAGGTCGTGGACTTCAAAATGAAGTTTTATCCGAGGGCATGGGCAAAGTACCCGGAGGCTGTGCCGGGCACCTTGAAGCTCATTCCACCTGAATACCGCTTCGCGGCGTTGGAGGCGGATTACATGTCAATGAAAGATATGCTCTATGGTAATGTCCCCATGTTTAGTGCAGTCATTGATGCGGTTCGGAAGCTGGAAAAAGAAATCAATACGTTTTACTAGCCAGCCGAACTTACTACTTACACATCTCTTATTATCCGCCCGGCATTGCCCTCTGCATTCATGTGAAGGAATCGGAAAACAGGACGAATCGTATGTGGAACGGCTTCCGGCGGATCTGATACTCCGCCGGAAGCTGTTTTTTTGAGATTGAGCCAGTGTCCATCTGTCTGCCGGAATTCCTTTGTACGCGAACGATTTATGACCTTGCCCTGCGCGCGGAGGGCCGGATGTGATGCGCCCGGCGGAACTCCTCGATCGTCGCGAGGCCCGCATCCGACACGGGGCGGATCCACTTTGCGGAGTACATGTGACGCTGCATGAGGATGTAGCGGATCGGTTCATCGCAGTAGCACAGGGCGAAGACCAGGAGAAACGGCGCGTGGAACAGGTAGTTGGCCGAGTACACGCACGGAAGGACCATCAGGAACATGAAGGTAATCTCCAGGATGGAGCCGAAGGCCGCGTCCCCGGCGGAGCGGTAGGTGTCGTTCTGCGCCCAGTTGCCCATGCGGATCAGGGCGGCCACGCTGTAGATCACCAGCATGCCGGTGCCGATTCGGTACGACTCGCCGGAGAGTCCCATCGCGTGGAGGAGCGGGTTGTGTATGCCGATGATGGCGAGGCAGGCGAGCCCGATGAGTCCGCTGCACAGATAGATCAGCCTCCACGCCCGCTGGTAGGCAGTCTCGTGGTTGCCCGCGCCGACCTCCTTGCCGACGAGGACGGAGGCGGCATTCGAGAAGCCGCTGAAGAACGCGATGACCAGACCCTCCAGGGTACGGAAAACGGCCACTGCAGCGATCGCCTGCTCGCTCTGATGGCCGAGCACGATGTTGATCATCATGTTTCCGACGCCGATCAGGACCTCGTTGCAGAGGATCGGAAAGCATTTCTGCAGGTACTGGCGGACAAAGGCGCGGTTCCAACGGAAATGTTTGGTGATCTCGAGCACGTATGGGATCCGTTTCTTTATAATGAAGAAGAGAAGGATCAGCAGGTTCACGACGCCTGCGAGGACGGTGCCGAGTGCAGCCCCGGCCGCGCCCATTTTAGGAAGGCCGAACTTTCCGAAGATCAGCAGGTAATTGAAGAAGCAGTTTGCGGCCACGGAGGCCATGCCGCCGTAGAGCGGAATCTTGACCTGCTCGATGGAGCGCAGCAGAGCACTCATCGCCATCGCGAGCACCTGCAGCGGGTAGGCGAAGCCGACGATCCGCAGGTAGGTGATGCCGATCTGCTGAATCTCTGTCTTGTCCGTGTAGACGTTCATGACGAAGGAGGGGTTCAGCAGGGCGAGCAGGGCGAAGACGACGCCTACCGTCATCATGAAGGTGAGCGTGAGCCCGTACGAGCGGCGGATGCCGTCGTGGTCGCCTGCACCCCAGTACTGTGAGAAGAACAGCATGCCTCCGCCGATGAAGCCCCAGTAGCCGGCAAACATCAGGCTGGAAAACTGTGCGCACAGTCCGACGGCGCCGACCGTCTTTTCCCCGAGTGAGGCCAGCATCATGGTGTCGACCATGCTGCCGGTGGTGGTCAGCAGATTCTGCAGTGCAACGGGCACAGCGATGATCGCGATGTGCCGGAGAAAATAGTTCCAGTCAAAGGGTTGTTTTTTCATAGCAGTCAAAAGTCCTCGCAGTCTCTAATCATTCGTATGTAAGTGCGTGAAATGCTGCGCGCAGATGTGCAAAACGCGGCAGTTTCCATCCATTCTATCACAGGAAAAAAAGAATGCAAGATGGGAAAACACGAAAGTGGAGTTTCGTGGAGTAGAGGAGAATAGATGGCCGTCGGACGAGAAACGCACAGAGTCGTATAGCGGTTTTGGATCATTTGCCTGCAAGTTTTAAGGTCTCGGAATATTTGTGTTGCTGCCGCAGGAGGCAGGTAAACGCCAGAAGAGTCAGGCAAAAAAATAAGTGGTGAGGGTTGCATTTAGACAGGGGAGCGGGTAAACTGGTTACAAGCCTGCAGTTGCGGGGACCTGAGATACAAGCCAGAGAACGTGTCGGTGAGCGGGGAAGGAAATTATTCAATGGAAACAACAGGAGGATGGACAGGATGACGGAGTACAGGATGGCAAGGCCCGGGGAGTGGGATGCGTGTATTGAGATGGCGAACTATGTGTTCAGTGTGGAGCACAGTCCGACGGATTTTGAGAAGCTGCTGCCGAAGGTGTACCAGGCGGGGCCGGAGATGGCGGGGATCCACCGGGTGGCGGTGCGGGAGGATGGAAAGATTGTGGGGCTGATCGCGGTGCTGCCGCAGACGATGTCGGTGGCCGGGAAATCGCTGCGCGTCGGGTACGTCGGCACGGTGTCGGTCCATCCGAAAGCGCGCGGCGAGGGACACATGAAACGGATGATGGGCGACTGGATCAGGGAGCTGGAGGGACACTGTGATTTTCTGGTGCTGGACGGCCAGCGGCAGCGGTACGGATATTTCGGCTTTGCGCAGGGCGGGATGGAGTACGAGTTCGTAGTGGACAAGAGCAATATCCGGCATGTGTTTGGCAAGGACAAGCGCGATGGTTGTTGTGGGTCTGATGGGGCGGCGTCTGACAGGATTACGTTCGGCCCCCTGTTTGCGCCTGAGCACCGCGAGGAGGCGCTCGCGTTTGCGGTGCGCATGAATGAGTCGCGCCCGGCGTATGTGGTGCGGGAGCGCAATCAGCTGGAGGCTGTGCTTGAGAGCTTTTGCGGGGAGCCGACAGGGGTGTGGATCAACGGAGCGCTTGCGGGCTATCTCATCCGGAGCGGGGCGAATAACATTGCGGAGCTCGCCGTGCAGGATGTATCAGAGATCGGGCTGGTCGTGGCGGCGTATATGAGGGAGCGGGCGCTCGATGTGCTGCGGATCCATGTGCCGGTCTATGACAGGGCGCAGGTCGCTGCGCTTTCTGCGTTTGCGGAGGAGGTAAGGCTGGGCAACGGCGGCTCGTGGATGTACCGGATTTTTGATTTTGCGAACGTGCTGGAAGCGTATCTGACGCTGAAAGCGCAGACGATCGGGATATTGGACGGCAGCTTTTCTGCGGGGATTGAGGGCCAGCCGGTGACGGTGCAGGCGACGGCGGGGAAGGTTACCGTGTCGAGAAGTGCCTTGCCGGGTGCGCTGCAGCTTGGCCGGGAGCAGGCGCAGGAGCTCCTTCTGTCCCAGACGGCGGCTGCAGGCAGTCATGCCGGAATTTCGGATGCTGTCTGGAAGACGATCCCGCGCGACTGGTTCCCGCTGCCGCTGTTCAAGTACATGCCGGATACGTTTTGATGGATGGAGAATTACTTTCTTACAAAAAGGATATTTTCAGCCGGATGAAAAACCACTTCCTTGCGGATAAAAAATTTTCAGAGGATGTGTATATTTCAGGAAAACCGGGCCATACTATCATTAATCTCACAGGAACCAAGCGACAGAGATGGAGCTTTCTTATGAGATTAGCGTATGCTCTTATCATTGGATCCCCCTCCGATGGTAGGTTACAAAAGATAAAAATATATACTTATCCTCCCCTTTATAGGTCCCGCGGATGCGCAACGGCGTGCGTCTGCGGGGCTTTTTTTACATAATATTAAGAAGTGGACAGTTGGAAGAAGGTATTCCCGTATGTTATACTGAGTCATAAGTGGTGCGTTGTGCAGGTGCAAGGAGGTGCAATATGGAGAAGGAAAAAGTTTACGCGATGAGCTTTGCAAAAATTTATCCGCTGCTGGTGTCGAAGGCGGAGCGGAAGGGAAGGACGCGGGACGAGGTGGATGAGGTTATCTGCTGGCTGACCGGGTATGACAGGGACGGGATCAGGCGCGCTTTGGACAATTCTGTGACGTACGGAGCGTTCTTTGAGCGTGCCCCGCACCCAAACCCGAACAGGAGACAGATCCGTGGGACAGTCTGCGGAGTGCGCGTCGAGACGATCGAGGAACCGCTGATGCAGGAAATCCGGTATCTGGACAAGCTGGTTGACGAGCTGGCGAAGGGGAAAGCAATGGAAAAAATTCTGCGCAGATAAGTGAGGAACATATTATGGAAGCGAAACAGTTTAATATCGTCCCTCTCCCGAAGGAAACGTGGGAGGGCGCGGTGATACCGATGCGGTACACGACAGAGGAATACTATGACGTGAGGCTTAAAACGGAGGAGAGCGGGTATCAGGTGGACATCTGCAGGTGCAGGTTTGAGACTCCGGTATCGCACGATCCGGAGGAGTACGATTTCCCGGACAAACTGTACCAGCCGCACTGGGAGAAAGCGTTTGCCTGGGGGATTGTGTCAGAGGAAGACGGGGAGGAGCGGCTGCTCGCCTGCATTGAGACGTGTCCGGAGGAGTGGAGCAACCGGCTGATGGTGACGGAGCTGTGGGTGCACGAGAGCCTCCGAAGACAGGGCGTCGCGCACGCGCTGATGGCGATCGCGAAGGAGCAGGCGGTTTTGGAGCACCGCAGGGCGATCATCCTGGAGACACAGTCGTGCAATGTCCACGCGATCCGGTTTTATCAGAAGGAGGGGTTTTCGCTGATCGGCTTCGACAGCTGCTGCTACTCCAACCGCGACCTGGAGCGCAGGGAAGTCCGCATCAACATGGGGTATTTCCCGAGGCGCGCTTTGGCAGAGGGAGCGCTGATGATCCGGCGCGAGGAGGAGGCGGACTTCTATCAAACGGAGCAGATGACGCTGCTGTCGTTCTGGAATAAGCACCATCTGGGCTGTGATGAGCATTTGCTGGTACACAAATTGAGAGATTCTGCGACGTATCTGCCGGAGCTCTCAAGAGTGGCCGTGGTGGACGGGGAGATCGTCGGGGCTATTTTCTATTCCAGGGCGGAGCTGAGGAAGGGGAAGGAGAAAAAAGAGATCCTGACCTTCGGGCCGCTGTGCGTGTCGCCGGGCTGGCAGGGCTGCGGCATCGGCGGCAGGCTTCTGGAGGAGACGCTCGGGCTGGCCAGGGAGGCCGGGTACGAGGGCGTTGTGATTTTCGGGGAGCCGGACTACTACCCGCGGCACGGGTTTTCGACCTGTGACCGGTTCGGGATCACGACGGCAGACGGGAGGAATTTTGATGCCTTTCTGGGAATTGAGCTGACGGAAGGAGGGCTGTCAGGCTTTGGCGGCAGCTTTTACGAGCCGGAGGTGTTTGAAAATCTGTCCAGGGAGGAGAACGAGGAGTTCACGAAACGGTTCGCCGCGCCGCCCAGGCAGAAATTCCCGGGGCAGTGGGATTGAGAGGTGGAGCAGATGTGGAACTGTCCAAGATGTGGCCGTACATTTAAAAACACGAATCAGGATCACTATTGCGGAACGGCGCCGGCAACGATTGAGGAATATATACAGCGCCAGCCGGAGTATGCGCAGCCGTATTTGCGGCAGGTCAACCATGCGATCCAGTCTGCGCTGCCGGACGCGGAGGAAAAAATAGCGTGGAGCATGCCGACCTACCGGAAGAAGCATAACCTGATACAGTTTGCTGCGTTCAGGAAGCATATCGGCCTGTACCCGGGGCCGGAAGCCGTGGAGGCGTTTGCAGACAGGCTGATGGAGTACAAGACCAGCAAGGGAGCGATCCAGCTGCCTTATGAAAAGCAGCTCCCGCTGGAGCTGATCGGAGAAATTGCGAAGTGGTGCGGGGAAGGGAACGGACGAGTATGAATGCAGATGTGTTATTCTTTTTTGACAGGCATATGGAGGCGCTGCCGCTGTATGAAGCGCTCGAGGCGCGGATTCTGTCGGAGCTCGGGCCGGTGCGTGTGAAGGTGCAGAAAAGCCAGATCTCATTTTACAACAAGCACCTGTTTGCCTGTGTGTCGTTCGCGAGAATCAGGAAGAAGAAGGACTGTCCGGAGCATTACATCGTTGTCACCTTCGGGCTGGACCACAGGGCGGAGTCGCCAAGGATCGAGATCGCCACGGAGCTGTACCCGAACCGCTGGACGCACCATCTGCTGATCGCGGACTGCGCGGAAATTGACGACGAGCTGATGGGGTGGATCCGGGAGGCGGCCGATTTTTCGGACAGAAAATAGAAGGCTGTTGAAATCAGGCATTTCCGGCCTTGCCACGGCAGGCAAAGTGTTATATAATAGGTGCAGTATTTTTGAACACATTTTAGAAACAAAGGATGGTAGTTGTTATGGGATTATTGCAGGATTGGCGTGACGTGGCATACTCGCAGGAGACAGATAAAAAGCAGCTTCAGAGGTTCTGGTCGGAGTATTTTCTGACGGAGAAGGGAATCTATGAGCAGCTGCTCGCGAATCCGGAGGAGGCGGTTTCCGGCACGGTAAAAGAGCTGGCAGAAAAATATGAAGTTTCGGTGCAGACGATGGTAGGCTTCCTGGACGGGATCAATGACAGCCTGAAGACTCCGAACCCGATCGAGGAGATGACCGAGGACACGGTGGTGAGCCTGGACTTTGACAATGAGAAGCTTTACAAGAATATGGTGGACGCGAAGGCGGACTGGCTCTACGAGCTGCCGGCGTGGAATCAGATCTTCGACGCGGCGAAGAAGCGTGAGCTGTACCTCGCGGCGAAGAAGATGAACACGATTGTGAAGGGAAAGAAGATCGGCCGAAACGATCCGTGCCCGTGCGGCAGCGGCAAGAAGTATAAGTATTGCTGCGGCAGATAGGTATCACAGCATTTTACAGGAGAATTTCATGCGAAACGTATTACAGACGGGCTGCCTGGTATTGGGCGGCCTGTTTCTTCTATATTATATCGGAATGATTCTTTACGTGGGGATCAGGGCGGACTTTGCGTGGATCTGGGCCCTGGGAAGTGTGTTCTGGTTCGCGCTCTGGCAGGGGCTGCGCTATGCGGCGGGCCATCCGGACACCTGGGTGCACACTGCGCTGCGCGTCGCCGCGGGGCTGATCGCCGTGGGGCTCGTCGTGCTGGCGGTGGTCGGCGGGCGGATCGTGGGCGGTATGGTGGCGAAGCCGGAGCGCGACTTGGACTATGTGATCGTGCTGGGCGCTCAGGTGCGCGGGACGAAGCCTTCGCGCGCGCTGCGAAAAAGGCTGGATCGCGCGCTTGCGTACGCGCAGGAGAACCCGCGGACGATGCTGATCCTCTCCGGCGGGCAGGGGCCCGACGAGGGGATCTCCGAGGCGGAGTGCATGCAGGAGTATCTGTCGGAGCACGGGCTGGCCGAGGATCGGATGCTCCTGGAGGACCGCTCGACGAGCACGCGGGAGAATCTGCGCTTTTCCGAGCAGTATCTCGACAAGGAAAAGGACCGGATCGGCCTGCTCTCGAACAATTTCCACATCTACCGTGCGCTCGGCCTAGCCCGCCACGAGGGCTACCGGCACATCAGCGGAATCCCGGCTCCCTCCGACCTCGCGTTGCAGCCACACTACGTGCTCCGGGAGGTGTGCGCGGTGCTGGCGGAGCTGGTGTGCGGGGGGATAGTGTTGTAATGGAATTCCGGACGCCATGCAAGCCACAGACCCGCCTGCTACGCAGGCTATCCGCTGCTTTGCAGCTCCTGTCTGTGGCTGAATGGGCGTTCCGCCCATTCAAAAATGGAAATACAGCCTTAGCAAGCAAGCTTGCACAGTCTGTCTTTCCATTTTTTTGCATGGCTGAACTGGTGAATCAAAAATCTGATAAATTTTTCACAAAGCTCTTGACGAACCCGTTTTCATTTGCTATAATGACCACGGTTAAAGGATTTGAGGATTGTTCCGATGATTCTTTACAACATTTTTTCTATGAAAGTAGAGAAGATACGGTACGTTAAGTGTCACATGACGGGAAGGTCTAAAGTGTGAACGAAGGATTTGAATCCGCGTTACGGTATCGCTTCCGCTACTGCGTTAAGTTGGATTGTAGTTTGTCCCTTTTCGCAGTTTTTTTATTGCTCAAAAGCGGCAGTCAGACAGGGATTTCCGGATAGCTGGCGGCTGCTGCGGGTGGCGAGGCAGAGGTTCGGCTGCTGTAAAAGGGGACGAAACGGGTCCGAGGGAGGGACGGCAAAACGCTCCTCACAAAAAACAGACAGGTGGAAATGAAAGGAGAACTGAAAGCAATGGGATTCAAGACAGACATTGAAATTGCACAGGAGACAGAGATGCTCCCGATTACGGAGATCGCGAAGAAGGCCGGCATCGAGCCGAAGTACCTTGAGCAGTACGGCAACTACAAGGCTAAGATCGACTACAATCTTCTCAAGGAGTCCGACAAGCCGAACGGAAAGCTCGTTCTCGTGACGGCGATCAACCCGACTCCGGCGGGCGAGGGCAAGACGACGACGACGGTTGGCCTGGCAGACGGCCTTCAGAAGCTTGGCAAGAACGTTATGGTAGCACTCCGTGAGCCGTCCCTCGGGCCGGTCTTCGGCGTAAAGGGCGGAGCTGCAGGCGGCGGCTACGCACAGGTCGTTCCGATGGAGGACATCAACCTTCACTTTACCGGCGACTTCCACGCGATCGGCGCGGCGAACAACCTGCTCGCAGCGATGATCGACAACCACATCTACCAGGGCAACGAGCTGAACATCGACCCGCGGAAGATCACCTGGAGAAGATGCGTCGACATGAATGACCGTCAGCTCCGCTTCGTGGTAGACGGCCTCGGCGGAAAGACAAACGGCATGCCGAGAGAGGATGGCTACGACATCACCGTGGCATCTGAGATCATGGCTGTTCTGTGTCTGGCGAGCGACATCACAGACCTGAAGAA
>JAETOO010000039.1 GCA_021771715.1 Oscillospiraceae bacterium | reverse complement strand
GGCTTCCTTCAGATTCCACCTCACGATGGACACCCTTGCCTTCGGCTATATCCTTCCCACTACCGGGCGGATTCGGAACTTTCATCCGTTAGAAACGTGCGCCGCCAGGCGCACCACCATTAATTTAGGGCGCTCCCAAAACGGGAACGCCCTATTTTAAAGCATTCTTTAATTACTCGATGATCGTAGCAACACGGCCCGATCCAACTGTTCTACCACCCTCACGGATAGCGAACGTAAGACCCTGCTCCATAGCGATCGGGTGGATCAGCTCGATGGTCATCTCTACGTTGTCGCCCGGCATGCACATCTCAGTGCCTTCCGGCAGAGCGATTACGCCTGTAACGTCGGTTGTTCTGAAGTAGAACTGCGGACGGTAGTTGTTGAAGAACGGTGTGTGACGGCCACCCTCGTCCTTGGTCAGTACGTATACCTGAGCCGTGAACTTCTTGTGGCACTTGATGCTGCCCGGCTTACACAGAACCTGGCCTCTCTCGATGTTCTCTCTCTTGATACCACGAAGCAGAGCACCGATGTTATCACCAGCCTGAGCCTCGTCAAGGAGCTTACGGAACATCTCGATACCGGTAACGGTCGTCTTCTGAGTCTCCTCCTTAACGCCTACGATCTCAACTTCCTCGTTCAGATGCAGAGTACCACGCTCTACACGGCCAGTAGCAACGGTACCACGACCTGTGATCGTGAACACGTCCTCAACCGGCATCAGGAACGGCTGGTCAGTAGCACGCTGCGGATCCGGAATCCAGGAATCAACTGCAGCCATCAGCTCCATAACCTTGTCGCCCCACTCGCTGTTCGGATCCTCAAGAGCCTTCAGAGCGGAACCCTGGATGATCGGTGTGTCATCGCCCGGGAACTCGTACTCGTTCAGCAGCTCACGGATCTCCATGTCAACCAGCTCAAGCAGCTCCTCGTCGTCTACCATATCGCACTTGTTCATGAATACTACGATATACGGAACGCCTACCTGACGGGACAGAAGGATGTGCTCCTTCGTCTGAGCCATAACACCATCCGTAGCAGCTACTACGAGGATTGCGCCGTCCATCTGTGCAGCACCGGTGATCATGTTCTTTACATAGTCAGCATGGCCTGGGCAGTCAACGTGTGCATAGTGTCTGTTCTCGGTCTCGTACTCAACGTGAGCGGTAGAAATCGTGATACCACGCTCTCTCTCTTCCGGAGCCTTATCGATGTTATCGAAATCCGTTGCAGTGTTACCAGCAACGCGCTCAGCCAGAACCTTTGTGATCGCTGCGGTCAGAGTCGTCTTACCGTGGTCAACGTGTCCGATGGTACCAATGTTACAATGCGGTTTTGTTCTTTCAAATTTAGCCTTTGCCATTTTGAATGTCCTCCTTAATAGATTGCTTTCGCATCAT
Organism: Oscillospiraceae bacterium; assembly: GCA_021771715.1. Taxonomy (GTDB): domain Bacteria; phylum Bacillota; class Clostridia; order Lachnospirales; family Lachnospiraceae; genus Choladousia. Next base: position 2,743 of record JAETOO010000039.1, on the reverse strand, counting down.
TAACTGAATAATTATATACCGGCTAGATTCGATTATATTTCAAAACGCCAGTATTTTCAAGCCTTTTTTGCATGTTTGGCTCTTTATTTTCGTTTCTCTTTAACAAAATTTATTTTCCGGTCTTCGTGTTGAGTACCTTCTCCTGCACGGACTTCGGAACCTGCTCGTAGCGCTCAAAGAACATGGAGTAGTTTCCACGGCCCTGTGTCTTCGAACGAAGGTCTGTCGAATATCCGAACATCTCAGCAAGCGGCACATAACCTCTGACCATCTTGCCTCCGCCGATATCCTCCATGCCCTCGATACGGCCACGGCGGGAATTGATGTCGCCGATTACGTCGCCCATATACTCCTCAGGCATCGTCACCTCGACCTTCATGATCGGCTCAAGCAGTACCGGATTGCCCTTCTTCATCGCATCCTTGAATGCAAGGGAACCTGCGATGTGGAACGCCATCTCACTGGAGTCGACCTCGTGGTAGGAACCGTCGTATACATTCGCGTGCACGCCCAGTACCGGGAATCCGCCCAGGACACCAGCCTTGGATGCCTCCTCGATACCCTCGCCGACAGCCGGAATGTACTCCTTCGGAATCGCACCGCCGACAACCGTGGACTCGAACTTGAAGGTCTCCTCGCCGTTCGGATCCATCGGGGTGAAGATAACCTTACAGTGACCATACTGACCACGTCCACCGGACTGCTTCGCGTACTTGCTGTCCACGTTGACTTCCTTCGTGAAGGTCTCCTTGTAAGCAACCTGCGGTGCGCCTACATTTGCCTCCACCTTGAACTCACGCAGCAGACGGTCTACAATAATCTCCAGATGCAGCTCGCCCATACCTGCGATGATGGTCTGGCCAGTCTCCTGATCCGTGTGAGCACGGAACGTCGGGTCCTCCTCTGCCAGCTTCGCAAGCGCCTCGCCCATCTTGCCCTGACCAGCCTTGGTCTTCGGCTCGATTGCCAGCTCGATAACCGGCTCCGGGAACTCCATAGACTCAAGGATGACCGGATGCTGCTCATCGCAGATCGTGTCGCCGGTCGAAGTCATCTTGAAGCCGACTGCCGCCGCGATGTCTCCGGAATATACCTTGTCGAGCTCATGTCTCTTGTTCGCATGCATCTGAAGGATACGTCCTACACGCTCCTTCTTGCCCTTCGTGGAATTCAGCACGTACGAACCGGAGTTCATCGTACCGGAATATACACGGAAGTATGCAAGCTTTCCTACGAACGGGTCGGTCATGATCTTGAATGCGAGTGCGGAGAACGGCTCCTCGTCGGAGGAATGTCTCTCCACCTCATTGCCATCCAGATCCGTACCCTTGATCGCCGGTACGTCGGTCGGCGCCGGCATATACTCGATGATCGCATCCAGAAGCTTCTGGACGCCCTTGTTTCTGTATGCGGTACCGCAGCATACCGGAACAGCGGTACACTCGCAGGTAGCCTTTCTCAGGACAGCCTTCAGCTCGTCTGTGCCCGGCTCCTCGCCCTCGAGATACTGCATCATCAGATCATCGTCCAGCTCGCAGATCTTCTCGATCAGCTCGGTGCGGTACAGCTCAGCCTCCTCGGCCATATCCTCCGGGATGTCGACAACAGAGATGTCGTCGCCCTTGTCATCATTGTAGATGTAAGCCTTCATCTCGAACAGATCGATGACACCCTGGAAGCTGTCCTCCTTGCCGATCGGGAGCTGAATGCAGATCGCATTCTTTCCGAGTCTCGTGCGGATCTGATCGACTGCTGCGTAGAAATTAGCGCCGAGAATGTCCATCTTGTTGATGAACGCCATACGCGGAACATTGTACGTGTCCGCCTGACGCCATACGTTCTCGGACTGCGGCTCAACGCCGCCCTTCGCGCAGAAGACGCCTACTGCGCCGTCCAGCACACGCAGGGAACGCTCTACCTCTACGGTGAAGTCTACGTGGCCCGGGGTATCAATGATGTTGATACGATGCTCCAGAGCACCCGGCTTCGTCTTGGCATATTCCTGCAGTGTCCAGTGACAGGTCGTAGCGGCTGAAGTAATTGTGATACCGCGCTCCTGCTCCTGGGCCATCCAGTCCATCGTAGCAGTACCCTCGTGAGTATCACCAATCTTGTAGTTAATACCAGTATAGTAAAGAATACGCTCGGTCGTCGTGGTCTTACCCGCATCGATATGAGCCATAATACCGATATTTCTGGTTCTCTCTAATGGATATTCTCTTCCAGCCAAAATTCTTTCCTCCTGATAAATGAATACACATCAGCAAGATGCGCGCAATTAGAAGCGATAGTGAGCAAATGCCTTGTTCGCCTCTGCCATCTTGTGCATATCCTCTTTTCTCTTTACCGATGCACCAGTGTTGTTCGCTGCATCCATCAGCTCATTTGCGAGCCTGTCCTCCATCGTCTTCTCGCCTCTCTTGCGGGAAAACATGGTGATCCAGCGCAGAGCCAGCGCCTGACGGCGATCCGGCCGAACCTCGATCGGAACCTGGTACGTAGCACCGCCGACACGTCTTGCCTTTACTTCCAGTACCGGCATGATGTTGTTCATTGCTGCTTCAAATACTTCGAGAGCCGGCTTGCCGGTCTTCTCCTCCATCTTTGCAAATGCGCCGTATACAATTTTCTGAGCTACACCCTTCTTACCATCCAGCATAATGTTGTTGATAAGCTTGGTAACTACTTTGTTGTTGTATAACGGGTCTGCTAAAACGTCTCTTTTCTGAGTATGTCCTTTACG
>JAETOO010000024.1 GCA_021771715.1 Oscillospiraceae bacterium | reverse complement strand
CACGCACATTGAAGCGCTCTCACACGAGCAGCTCAACGAGATTCCGGTCGGCAAGCTGGTCACGCGCGTGACGAACGACACGAACGCGATCTCTCTCATGTTCACGAACCTGCTCGTGAATCTCGCAAAAAATGCGTGCGTGATCGTCGGCATCCTGATCGCGATGCTGCTTCTGAACTATGAGCTGACGCTGATGATTCTGTGCTTTGTGCCGTTTATCGTGCTCTTCTCGGTGATCTTCCGCAAATTCTCGCGGCGGGCGCACCGGAAGGTGAAGGACCGGACGACGGACATCAACACGTATCTCTCGGAGAACCTCTCGGGGATCAAGATCACGCAGATCTTCAACCGCGAGGACGCGAAGCTGCGGGAGTTCCGGGAGAAGAGTGAGTCGCTGGGGCGCGCGAAGCAGGAGCAGATCTTCGTGAACGGCATTTTCCGGCCTCTCGTGTACATGCTGTACATCAGCTCCGTCCTGTGTCTGTTCTATCTGGGCGGCAAGGGCGTCATCCGGCAGACGCAGTTTCTCGGACAGACGCTGACGAGCGGGACGATCGTTTCCTTCTATATGTATATCTCGAAATTTTTCAACCCGATCCAGAACCTGGCGGAGCAGTTCAACTGGCTGCAGTCGGCGTTCGCGTCGGCGGAGAAGGTCTTCTCGATCCTCGACCTGCAGCCGAAGATCACGGACGCTGAGGATGCGATCGAGCTGGAGGAGGTGCGCGGCGAGATCGAGTTCCGGGATGTGTGGTTCTCCTATGTTCCGGGCGAGTGGGTGCTGCGCGGCGTCTCCTTCCACGTGAATCCGAGGGACACGGTCGCTTTTGTCGGCTCGACGGGCTCCGGCAAGACGACGATCCTCTCCCTGATCTGCCGGAACTATGAGTTCCAGCGGGGACAGATCCTGATTGACGGAATCGACATCCGGAAGATCAAGATCGCATCGCTGCGCCGCCACTTCGGGCAGATGCTGCAGGATGTGTTCCTGTTCTCCGGGACGATCCGGAGCAACATCGTGCTGCGCGAGGAGGGGATTTCGGACGACGAGATCCGCGAGGTCTGCCGGTACGTGAACGCGGATCACTTCATCGACCGCCTCGAGGCGGGGCTGGACGAGCCGGTTCGCGAGCGCGGGAACAATTTCTCGGCGGGACAGCGGCAGCTGCTCTCGTTTGCGCGGACGATCATCCACAAGCCGTCCGTGATGATTCTCGACGAGGCGACGGCGAACATCGACACGGAGACGGAGCTGCTGATCCAGGATTCGCTGGAGAAGATGCGGAACATCGGCACGATGCTGATCGTCGCGCACCGCCTCTCCACCGTGCAGCACGCGGACAACATCATCGTGCTCTCGCACGGCGACATCGTGGAGCAGGGCACCCACCAGGAGCTCCTCGCGGCGCACGGGCGGTACTATCAGCTGTACACGCTGCAGGAGAGTGTGAAGGCGTGCGGGTGAGATACGGCTGGCCGCAGCGTGCGGCGTCATTTTGCAGGAGCGTGTGAAAGCCTGCGGGGGAGATACGGACCGGGTGCAGTGCGCAGCACTTCTGCGCGCAAGAGCGCGGGAAATGATGCCTGCAGGGAAGAATTGCAGAGACAGATCGATGAATTTGTGGTAAAATCTGGGTAATCCGAAGCGAAAGGGTGGCTCCTGACGTTACAGTCAGGAGCCATCAGCAGATTACATACGAGAAGGGGGAACCTCATGAATAAGAACATCAAGCATATTCCATGTAATCCGAATCTGGATGGGATGTACCGGACCGTTCAGCACGTAAACTATTCCGAGCGGTATCCGGAGGATGTGATGACGCTCATTTTGCCGTGGAACATCGATTCAGATGAGTATAAAAAGGAACTGAGACCGGCGCTGGTCTTTGTACAGGGGAGCGGGTGGACGACACCGGATTTGGATTTTGAGCTGCCGCAGATGGTGCAGTACGCGCAGAAAGGCTTCGTCGTGGCGATGGTCAGCCATCGGAGCATTTTGGACGGGAATCCATTTCCAGCCTATCTGTGCGATGTAAAGACGGCGATCCGCTACCTGAGAAAGAATGCCGGGAAGTATTTTATTGACCCGGAGCGGGTAGTGATCTGGGGAACCTCCTCGGGCGGAAACGCGGCGCTGCTGACGGGGCTGACCGGGGATGACCCGGCCTATAAGACAGAGGAGTACAGCGAATATTCCGACGCGGTAACGGCGGTCGTGAGCTGCTTTGGCCCTACCGATATGTTTGCCGAGGAGGAACTGATAAAACAGAAGATACAGAGCAGGGACTATTCGGAGCTTGTCAATTCGCTGTATGAGCATGGAAAGGACCAGCATGTTGAGCAGCGGGCGATGAGCCCGATCTTCCGGATCCAGGAGGGGAAGCGCTATCCGTCCTTCCTCCTGCTGCACGGGGATCAGGATGATGTCGTCGACATCGGCCAGTTTGAGCGCATGTACGACCGGCTCTTTGAGAACAACATTGAGGTAGAGGGGTACGTGGTGGACGGGGCGGCCCATGAAGCGATCTTCTGGTCGCAGGAAGTCTATGACATTATTGCTGAGTTTTTGCTGAGATTTTAAGCCGTTATTTTGGGGCTGTGCAAGGGCAGAGAAACACGCTGCCGGAGCACGGCCCCTTTTTTGATACCGGAGGGTGGAAATGCGTCCCGCAAAGGCCCGAACCATCCCCTGTGCGCCGCGTCCATTTCCCGGAAGACAAAATGTACAGCGGACACACATTTTGCCCAATCACTTGCAAAAATGGTAGGAATGGGGATAAAATAATACATTACTAATAAGGTAGAGAAGGGATTCATACAGAGAGGGCAGGCAGAGTCCATGCAGACGAAACTCTATGCAGAAGAGACGTGCGCAGTGGGAGCTCACGCAGATGGAGACAGGGGGATGGGATGAGATGCGAGAAAACAATAAATGGGGCCGCAGAGGGAGGATCCGGCGGAACACGCTGAGCTTTCGGGTCTTTTTTTGCTGTCTGCTGATATCCGGGTTTCTGACCGTCGTGTTCCTGGTCTATGGGATCTACAACATCGAGCGTTACCGCAGTGACTTTCTGGCCTCCAACGCACACGTGCTGGCGGTCTATGCCGGGAAGTACAACGCGGAGGCGGAGATGCTCGACAAATACGTGAACAACATCTGCCTGGAGAACGAGGCGTTCAGGATCCTGGAGCGCAGGGGACTGTCCGACAAGACGCGCGTCAGCGCGCAGTACCGCCTGAAAAATAACCTGTCCAACAAGGCGTACACGATCAGCCGGTACGGCGGCCTGTTCTACTACGACAGCGCCCGCGGGGAGCTCAGGAGCAGCTTCAGCGAGTTTTATTCTACAGAAGAATATTATCGGATGAACCAGTGGCTGGCCGGTTGGCTTTCGGAGCAGGCGGGCAGGGTGCGGGAGGGGGTCGTGTGCCTGAGCGACGAGAACTGCTACCTGCGGCTGTACGGGAGCAAGGGGCATTACGTTGGCTTTTTCCTGAACCTGGAGCGGTATTTCGCGGATATGCCGGAGCTCGAGGAAAACAGGATCCAGCTTATCGTGACGGACGGCAAAGAGGAGGTGCTGGCGAGCATGGGGGTGGAGGTGCTCGACGGCGAGGCGATCCGCAGGTATCAGGGGCGTAAGTGGGCGTACCACTATCAGTACGCATTGAATGAGAGTGATCTGTACGGAAATGGACCAAAGCTGCTGCTTGTCAGCAATTTCAGCCGCTTCTTCCGGTTCTGGGTGGATGTGCGCGTCTGGATGTTTCTCGTGGTGATTCCGCTGCTGGGCGGTCTTCTGTCCTTTCTGGTCTACCGCTATTTTAAGCGGATTCTCGTGTTCCCGATCGACCGCTTGGTGCAGCATATCCGGGAGATTGAAGGGGACGAGGTCGAGGAAGGACCGTGGGAGGAGGCGGAGGAGTTTCGGGAGATCGGCCGCACGATGGATGAGATGCTGGAGCGGATCCGGTGGCTCCAGGAGAAATCCTACCGGGAGGAGCTCGAGAAGCAGGAGGCGCAGCTGCAGTGCTATCAGATGCAGATCAAGCCGCACTTTTATCTGAACTGTCTGAAGGCGATGGATGCGCTTCTGGAAAATCGGGAGTACGATTCGCTGGACCCGTTCGTGCACTGTCTTGCGACGTACATGCGCGCGCGATTCCGCAGCGTCTCGGATCAGGTGCCGCTCGGACAGGAGATCGAGACGGCGTATTCCTACTATTGTCTGATGTCGATGCTGCACAGCGAACCGATTCTGTTTACGCAGGAGATCGACGAGCAGACCTTACAGCTGCGTGTGCCGGTCTTCTGTATTCAGATCCTGATGGAGAACGCGTTGAAGTATGCCAGGCGCGAGGGCAGGATCCTGCAGATGCGGCTTTTGACTTCCGTAGTGTGGGAAGAGGATAATGAGGCGTATCTGATGCTCCGCTTTTCGGACAATGGCGAGGGGTACGGCGAGGAGCAGCTCGAAAAATGGAACAGTCAGGAGACGGGATTCTTCCGCGAGGCAGAGCATGTCGGGATCGACAACCTGCGCTATCGGCTGCGGCTGCTGTACAGCGAGCGGGCGAAGACCGCTTTTTACAATCAGCCGTCCGGGGGTGCCGTCGCGGAGCTGTTTCTTCCAATAAATGAGGAGAGGAGGAGTGAGTGTGAAGCTGCTGGCAGTTGATGATCAGGAGGCGGTGCTCACGATGCTGAAAAACAGGCTGGACTGTAAAAAACTGGGCATTGCGCGGTTTGACACGGCGTGCGGTGCGGCGAGAGCCAGAGAGCTGCTCGCAGTGTCTGCCTATGAGATTATTTTGTGTGACATCGAGATGCCGGAGGAGGATGGGATCTCGTTTGCGAGGTGGGCGCTGGAGCGGTACCCGGACACGAAACTGATTTTTCTGACCTCCCACATGGATGCCTCCTACATGAAGGAGGCGATCTCGATGCACAGCTTTGACTATGTGTTTCAGCCGTTCGTTCTCTACGAGCTGGAGACGGTGCTTCGGAAGGCAGCGGTGCAGTACCGCGTGGAGGCGGAGAATCGCAGCTACCAGGAAAAGGGCATGCTGTTCCAGAGCTACGGTGAGGAGATTTTCGATGCGCGCATCATGCGGTATCTGGAGGGGGAGTCGGAGAATACGGAGGAACTTCGGCAGCTGGCAGACCAGCAGGACATCCGGCCGGGGAGCGGGCCGTGGGCCCCGTTCCTCGTGCAGTTCCATGAGCAGAAGGAGAAGATGCGGGCGTTCGGGAGCGGCTTGGTCAAGTTCAGCCTGAAAAATATCCTGGAGGAGCTGCTGGAGCCGCTGCAGATCCGCTGCAATTTGGTGCGCGGCAGCGAGAGCTTTTATTACGGTATTTTCTATGCGGGCGCTGTGGCGGAGGAGGAATTTTCCCGGAAGCGACTGGCCCCTCTTCTCCAGTCGCTGCGGGAGATCGGGCAGTCCATTTTCGGAGTGTCATCGACGCTGTACCTGTATCCGTGCATCTGGCCGTCCGGGCTTCGTCTGGCGTACGGAAGGCTGAAGGAGGCTGTGGAGGAAAATGTCGACCGGCGCGAGATGTATTTCGTGTCAGAGCGCGAGAACCGGCCGGTTGGCGTGCAGGGGCGGGCAATCCTCGTCCCGGAGGAGTCCTGGAAACGGCTGCTCGTGCGCGGGGAGTTCCGGCAGCTCGAGGAGAGCATTTTCCGATACATTGCGCAGGTGAGCGGCCAGGAGGGCTTCGGGGTGAAGGGGATGACGGACATCCACAAATCGTTCAACGTCATGCTGCTCTCGTACATGGCAGAGCGCGAGCTGGACAGTACCCGGATCTTTACGCCGGAGCTGCCGTACCAGAAATACATGCTCTCATACCAGTCGTGCGAAGCGTTTGAGTCGATGGTGCACTATGTGATGGAGCGGCTGCAGCAGATGACGGGTGGCTGCCAGGACGCGGTGGACGAGGCCATGAAGTATATCCGGCTGCACCTGTCAGAGCCAGTCACGGTGTCGGAGATCTCCGACGCGGTCGGGATGAACGCGGAGTATCTGACAAAGCAGTTCCGCAAGCGGACGGGCCAGTCTCTGAAATCGTACGTGACGACACAGAAAATCGAGATGGCGAAGATGCTGCTGCGCACGACGGACCTGAGCGTCACGATGATTTCCGATCACACGGGATATGACAATTACAATAATTTCACCCGGGTCTTTAAGCGCTGCACGGACATGACGCCCGCGGAGTACCGCAGGGACTGGAGGACTGCGGAGGGCGCGCAGGCGGGTCGGGGGACGGACGAGCCGCCGGAAGCGTGATTAGACAGAAAATGGTATAGAATCAGACAGAAAATGTATATTTTTCTTTCCTTAAAATCGGTAAGATGGATGTATCAAAGAGCTGCTGTGAAAGAGCAGAAAAGGAGGAAAAGACATGAAGAGACGAAATCTGATTCTGATGGCGATGGCGCTGACGGGCGCAGCGGCGCTGGGAACGACGGCAGGCGCAGAGGGCGTGGAGGACTGGCCGGTCGTCACGACGGCGGTAGTGCCGACCCAGCCGGTGACGGATGAGGAGATGGTCGAGACCGCGCTGAACGAGTACCTGGTGTCGATCGACGCGGGGATCCAGATGGACATCATTCCGATCGAGTTCGGAAATCTGAGCACCACGATGACTCTGATGCTGACTTCCCCGGAGGATCCGATTGATGTGTTCAGCTACAATTTCTTCTCGAAGCTGACGAGTGTCGTGGCAAATGAGCAGGTGGTTCCGCTGGATGAGTTTCTCGAGGAGTATCCGGACATCGTGGACGTGGTGGGGGAGGAGTATCTGCCGCTCGGACAGATCAACGGTACCCAGTACGCGCTCCCGAATATCGGCGCGTACGGCCAGATCTTCTGCTATGCGCTGCGCAGTGATATCGCGGAGGCGATCGGCTACGCGGACAAGGAAGGACAGCTGATGACGCTGCAGGAGATCACGGAGATGCTGCTCAAGGCGAAAGAGGCGTTTCCAGAGCTTGCCTTTATCACAAATGAAGAGTTTGGAATCATGAACATCGACCGTCTCGGTGATTCGAACTGCACGGGCGTGCTGATGAACAACGGCATCGACAACACAGAGGTCGTGAACCTCTATGCGACAGACACCTTTAAGGAATTCCTGGACTGTGCAGTGCAGTGGAAGGAGGCTGGTCTTTTCCTGGATGACCCGCTCAACCAGCCGCTCGACAAGTCCTATATGAAGACAGGAGTTTCCGGCGGATCGTTCCACAACGGCTTCAGTGTGGAGGATGCGCGCCAGGGTGCGAATGTGTACGGCTATGACTGGAAGATCTACCCGATCACGGAGCCGGTCGCTACGGCACAGTCAGCGTCCGGATCCGGATACTGTATCTCTTCTGTGACGAGAGATGAGGAGGCCAGCAAGAAGGCGCTGTACCTGATGTACACCGATGAAAATGTGATGCGTTTCCTGGCACAGGGAGTCGAGGGCGCACACTATGTTGTGGATGAGAATGGTTGTTCCTGGTATCCGGAGGGCGAGAGCATGACGAGCCTTGGCTGGGGTACCGGCGCACAGTGGTATTTCCCGAACCAGACGCTCTGCATTCCGTTCGAGACGGACAACCCGCACTACTACGAGGAGATGCTCGCGTCGAATGACAACTGCCAGAAGTCCAAGGCAATCGGCTTCGCTTTCGACAGTGAGCCGGTGTACGACGAGTACGCGGCGGTGACGGCGGTCATCGAGGAGTATCGGGATGCACTCGTGTTTGCACAGGTGGACGTGGACTCCTATCTGGAGGAGTTCTTAGGCGAGCTCGAGGCGGCCGGGATCGACGATGTGATCGCGGAAAAGCAGAGCCAGCTCGACGCATTCCTGGCGGCAGAGGAGTAGAAGCGGCAGCGCAGCAGGTCCGAGGTGACCGGGCTGTGAGGCGATAATCAAATAGCACAGCATAGAAGCAGATGGTATGGCTGCCGCGGGAATCTGCGGCAGCCTTTGCTGTCCGGCGATCGAAGTTTGTGGGGGATAGCATATGACGAAAAGTGAAAAGGCGAAGAAGCGCCTCTCGTTAAAAAAGCGGTTGAAAAAGTATGCTCCGCTCTACCTGCTGGCACTGCCCAGCCTGCTCTACCTGGTGGTGAACAACTACCTCCCGATGGGCGGCCTGGTGCTGGCGTTCAAGAAGTTCAGCTTCCGCAAGGGGATCTGGGAGAGCCCGTGGAACGGACTGAAAAATTTCACCTTCCTGTTCGGATCGAAGTGGGCGAAGATCATGTTTACCAACACGATTCTGTACAACGTCGTCTTCCTGCTGCTGGGGACGGTCTTTGCGATCACGGTGGCGATTTTGCTCAACGAGGTGATCAGCAAGAAGGCGCAGCAGGTGTACCAGACGATCATCCTGATCCCGCACCTGATGTCGATGGTGGTCGTGGGGTACTTGGTGTTTGCGTTTCTGAGCGGTTCCAACGGCTTCATCAACAAGAGTATTCTGGAGCCGCTCGGATTCGAGGGGGTCAGCTGGTACACGGAGGCAGGGTACTGGCCAGTGATTCTGACGATTGTGCACCTGTGGAAGTCGTTCGGGTTCCAGAGCATCGTGTATTTTGCGACGATTGTCGGCTTTGACCGCGCGTACTATGAGGCGGCGGCGGTCGACGGTGCGAGCACCTGGCAGCAGATCCGCAAGATCACGCTTCCGATGCTCCGGCCGACGGTGATCATCCTGCTGGTGATGTCGCTGGGCAGAATGTTTGCATCGGACTTTGGTCTGTTCTACCAGGTGCCGCAGGACAGCGGTATGCTCTACCGGACGACCACGACGATCGACACGTTCGTGTACCGCGCGCTGATGCAGGACAACGACGTCGGACGATCGCTGGCGGCAGGATTCCTGCAGTCCGTGCTTGGCTTTGCGGTGGTCATGATTACGAATCTCATTGTCCGCAAGACAGATCCGGACAGTGCACTGTTTTAAGGAGGGGCTGCTATGGTAGGAAGTAAAAAGAGTTTTCGGATAGCGGTAAACGTGATCATGATCCTTCTGGTGCTGGCGTGTATTCTGCCGTTTGTGCTGCTCGTGATGGCATCACTGACGGACGAGGCGACGCTGACCACCTATGGGTATTCGTTTTTCCCGAGAAAGATCAGCTTTGCGGCGTACGATTACCTGCTGTCGTCGTATCAGAAGATCCTCAAGGCGTACGGGATGACGTTTTTTGTCACGGCGGTCGGGACGACGATGAATATTTTTCTGACGCTGTCTCTGGCCTACCTTCTCTCAAAGAAGGATCTGCCGGGCAGAATGTTTCTCTCGTTTTTCGTGTTCTTTACAATGCTGTTCAACGGCGGAATGGTGCCGTCCTACATCATCTGGACGGGAGTGTTTCACATCCGGGATACGGTGTGGGCGTTGATTCTGCCGAACCTGCTGATGGGCGCGTACAACGTGATTCTGATGCGGACGTATTTGACGACGAATATCCCGCCGGAGATCATCGAGGCGGCGGAGATGGATAGCTGCAGTGAGGTCGGGATCCTGTTCCGCGTCGTGCTGCCGCTCTCGAAGCCGATGATCGCGACGGTCGGCCTGTTCTCGGGGCTGGCGTACTGGAATGACTGGATCAACGGTCTGTACTATCTGGTGCGAAGAACCGAGCTGTACACGATCCAGAACGTACTCAACACGATGATGTCGAACGCGGAGTTCCTCGCGAACAATACGAATGTGACGCAGCTGCAGAGCGCGAGCCTGAGCCTTCCGACCTCCGGGATCCGGATGGGCATCGCGGTCATCGCGGTCCTGCCGGTGCTGGTGATCTACCCGTTCTTCCAGAAGTATTTCGTGAAGGGCATCGTGGTCGGAGGCGTGAAGGGCTGACAAAATGAGAGGAGATTGAGAATGGATTACAGACGGATTTCAAACTACATACCGGGGGTGGACGGGACAAAGCTTGCGGTGGATGTCTATCTTCCGGAGACGCAGGAGAAGGTGCCGGTGCTCCTGAAGGCGGGCTATGCGCCGCGCAGAAAGATGTTTGAGGAGGACCAGGCGGCGGTGGAGCGCTTTTTAGCCGCGGGCTACGCGGTCGCGTTTGTGGACGTGCGGGGCAGTGGGGCTTCCTATGGGGTCAGCGACGGATTTTTCGGGCTGCACGACGGGAAGGATATGGCAGCCGTGCTCGAATCGCTCACCAAGGAGCCGTGGTGCAGCGGTAAGGCAGGGACGTATGGGGGCTCGAACCACGGGATGATCCAGGAGGTCACGATGCTGGAGCAGCCTGAGTGTCTGCTCGCGAGTGCGCCGTGCGACTGCAGTATGGATTTTTACGACCAGGATTTCCCGAACGGGGCGAGCGCACTGCCGAACATGCCGGGCCATCACGCGAGTCCGGAGATCGGCGCGCCCGTGGACGAGGACCCGGCTCCGGACTACCCGATGGCACACGAGGCGCTTCGCTGCCATGAGCGCAACCTGCCGTTCCTCGCGCAGCACGTCGTGAACATGTTCCGCGACGATGTGCACCCGTATCTGGGCTACCGGCCGAATCTGGATGTGCCGGCGTGGGAGCGGATGGACGTGATCCGGCACGGACACGTGGCATTCTGGAGCATCGGCGCGTGGTTCGACCCGGGGCGCACGAACAAGATTTTGGAGTGGAAGAGCTGGGGCGGCCGATTGCTGATCGGGCCGTGGCCGCACTGCGGGATCTACTTTGGGTATCACAAATATCCGGATTCGGAGTATGACTGGGCAGGCGAGCATATCCGCTATTTTGACGCGCATGTGAAGGGGAAGGACGATGGGATTCTCTCGGAGCCGCCGATCCGCTACTACACGATCGGAGATACGGGAAATGAGTGGCACTGGGCGGCGGACTTCCCGGTGGACGGGACGACGTACCCGCAGCTGTACCTGACGCAGGACGGGGCGCTCTCGGAGACGCTTCCGGAGGATGGAGCAGTCTCCTATCGGACGCGGGACGACATCATGATCTTCGGGCCCGGCATGCGGATGAATCTCGACGTGGAGAAGGACATGACTCCGGAGGATGCGAAGTCCATTGTCTTTACGTCAGAGGTGCTCCCGAAGGATCTGGAGCTTACCGGTATCCCGGTTGTGGAATTGTGGGTGACGTCCAGCCACAGGGACGGCAATTTTATCGCGTGTCTCGAGGAAGTGACGCCGGACGGCGTGAGTCATTTCCTTGCGGACGGAGCGATGCGCGCGAGCCATGCGAAGGTGCATCCGAACAACATCTATGAGTCGGTCGGCATCCCGTACCACCGCGGATACCGGGAGGACTACGAGGAGCTCTCGGAAACAGCGCCGAAGAAGCTGGCATTTCATCTTGACGCGCTCTCCAGGATCATCCCGGCAGGGAGCAGGGTGCGGCTGAGCATTTCGTGCGGTGGAAGCGGATACCAGCAGCCGGAGGGCTTCCCCAAGGAGGGGGCGACGGTCCGGCTGTACACGGGAACGGGCCATGCGTCCTTCCTGCGTCTGCCGGTTGTGAAGCCTGTGGCGTCGCGGTTCGTGCAGGGCGAGGAGACGCTGTACGTGTTCAAGCGCGCGGTGTACCGCGAGCGGGGCGGACGCTTTGAATCGTACCCGTGCCGCCAGGTCTACCCGGAGCGAGGCGCGATGGTCTACGAGCTCGAGCACGGGACGGTGCGCGTGTGGACGGAGAACGGCGTGGCCAGGGCGGTGGCGGAGGGCGCATTTACATTTGACGCAACTGCAGCGCTTCCGGACCGCTACACATTCGGGGATGTGAGCGGGGAGATCCCGGTGCCCAGGAGGCCGTGGGGCTACACGCCGCAGGCTGATGTGCGGAACCTGTATGTCGCGATGGTCCCGGTGGCGAAGGGCGCCTTCGGAGACCGCAATCCGCAGCTGCGCAATACTTTTGATCTGTTTGTGGATCTGATCTACCCGGAGGGGGAGCGTAGCAAACTGCCGTGTATCATCAACATTCACGGCTTTGGGGGCAATCATCACCAGTTCGAGACGAACACGGAACTCTTTTTGAAGCGGGGCTATGCGGTGGCGTCCGTGGACTACCGCCTCTGCCCGCCGAATGTGTGGCCGACCTCCGGCGAGGATGTGCGTGGGTGTATCCGGTATCTGAAAGCGCATGCCGCAGAGCTGGGGCTGGACCCGGAGCGGTTCGGGCTGATCGGCGGCTCGATGGGCGGCCATCTGACGGCGATGCTCGCGGCGTGCAACGGCGATCCGCAGGTCGAGGGGACGATCGGAGGAAATACGGAGTATGACAGCAGCATCCGCGCGGCGGCAGCCTACTATGCCTTCACCGATTTCTTCCATTTCGGAGATGACTCGGCTGCCGTCTGGCCGTCACAGCCGGGGAAGGTGGCACAGTCCGACGGACCGTTTGCACCGCTCGGCAGCCTGCTGGGGTACGTCGGCGAGGGGAAAGGTATGGGAGATGTGAAGGCGCATCTGTTCGACCCGGACCCGAAGTACCAGGAGCTGATTCGTCTGGCGAAGGAGGGAAGCCCGGTGTGGCATGTGACAGAGCACAGCGCACCTCTGTGTCTCGTGCACGGGATTTACGAGTGCGGAATCCAGGTGCCGATGGGACAGAGCGTCCGGATGTTCGAGGCCCTGACCCGGAAAGGAGTCAAATCGCTGCTGCTGTGCAACAACAACGGGCTCTTCGGCGAGGATCCGGAGGTGAAGCAGGCAGTGGTAGAGTTTCTGGTGAGCAGAGTGTAGAGGAATAGACAGCAGAGTTTTGGGAGAGCAGCGTGCCAAGCTACATATGTCGTTGCGTATGGCAGAGGGATGACTGCCTGCTGCAGATGCGGAATAGTTTGTAGACAGGCAGTTCCTCGGGCAATACAACTGTGTCACGAAAAAACAGGAAGTGTATCATTGGATGCGGGAGAAGAGAAAGGAGAATCTGTATGGGGATTCAGTTTGAAGAAAAGGAGCTGCGGGTGACGGCGGTTGACACCTCATTTCGGAATGCGGCTGTGCCGGTGTTTGATTATCCCTTGACGAAGAAGGAGGGCTGGAAACGCGCCATCCTGGATCGGAAGCCCGTCTGGCTGTGCAGCGGCGTCGAGACGTTTGAGTTTTTCCCGGACATCATTCCGGACAACCGGGCGCGGGGCTTTGTGAATGACGGTGGGATCGTGATCCCGGACGAGGAGAAGGGCGGAAAGGACATGTTCGGCGTCGAGTGGGTGTACGTGCCGGTGGCCGGCGGCTCGATGGAGAAGCCTGGCTGTGCTCATCTCTTTGACGACGCGAATGACTGGAAGGAGCGGCTGGCGTGGCCGGATCTCGACAGCTGGGACTGGGAGGGTTGCAGTGCGCGCAACCGGGAGTTCCTTCAGAACGGCAAATTCAATTATCTGACGCTGCTGAACGGCTTTGGCTTCGAGCGGCTGATCTCGTTTATGGGCTTCGAGGATGCGGCGGTAGCCCTGGTGGACGAGGAACAGGAGGATGCGGTCAAGGAACTTTTTGATCGTTTGGCGGATCTGGCGTGTGACCTGGTCGACCGGTGCTGCGCGTACTTTGACATCGACGGCTTTCTGATCCATGACGACTGGGGGACGCAGCGTGCGCCGTTCTTCTCGTTTGAGGCGGGGCGCAATCTGCTGGTGCCGTCCATGCGGAAGATCACGGATCACATCCACAGCAAGGGAAAGGCGGCGGAGCTGCACAGCTGTGGCTGCAATGAGCGGCAGATCGAGAATTTCATCGCAGGCGGCTGGGATCTGTGGGCCCCGATGCCGAACATCAACGACACCCAGCGGCTGTTCGAGGAGTACGGGGACCGGATCGTGATTGGCCTGTCACCGGATCCGTATGATGAGGAGCAGGAGACGGAGGCAGAGATCTGCGCGAAGGCCGCGGCTGCGGCCAAGCGGTTCTGCGGCACGCCCGGGAAGGTATGCGTGCTCAACCGGAAGTTTACGCCGTACCTGAAAGGGAAGTACGCGGAAGAGTTGTACCGCAGGTCGCGGGAGATTCTGGCGGAGAAAGCGTAGAGGAAGCATAGAAGGAATAACGATCAGATCATAAAAGAATTAGATAAGAACAGCCACAGGAATACCAGGAGCAGGGAAATTCTGTGGCTGTTGCTGTGTGGAAAATGCAGAAGTATCAGTGCTTGTAGATCTGCCGCGTTTTGCTCCCTCTTTAAGGTTTCAGTACACCGGCTTCCCGCATCCTTGCACAATGTCCCGCAGCCGTTCCATGTGCTCGGCCGATGGGATCTCGGCGGTGAAAGCGGCGGGGTCTCCGAGCTGCTCGCGCTTGCCCTCGCCGAGGTTGTGGTAGGGCAGGAGGTGGACCTGGGAGCAGGTGGGGATGGAGGCGGCGAGATCGCGCAGCCGCTCCATGTCCTCGTCTGAGTCGTTGTAGCCGGGGATGATTGGCGTGCGGATCCAGATGTCGCACTGCGGGAACGAGGCGGCGAGCATGCGCAGATTCGCGAGGATGGGCTGGTTGTAGCGCAGCGTGCAGGCGCGGTGCTTCTGGGGATTCACGGCCTTGACGTCGTAGAGGAAGGTGTCGCACAGCGGTGCGATGGCTGCGAGCGTCTCCTGGCTGGTGTAGCCGCATGTCTCGATGGCGGTCGTGATCCCGGCCTCCTTTGAGGCTGCGAGCAGTGCGCGCGTGAAGTCAGGCTGCATCGTCGGCTCGCCGCCGCTCACGGTGATGCCGCCGTCCGTCCCGTAGAAGAGCCGGTCCTCGAGCACCTCCTCCATCACCTGGGAGCAGGTCATCGTCTTTCCGGCGATCGTCCGCGCTTCGCTCGGACAGATTTGGGCACACCGGCCGCAGCCGTCGCACATGGCGAGGTCAATGCAGATCTTATTCTCGGAAAAGAAGAGTGCCTTTCTCGGACAGGCGGCGATGCAGGCCTGGCAGCGGGTGCATTTGCGTTCCTCCCAGAAGATCTGCGGGTGCGTGGACTGGGATTCCGGGTTCGCGCACCAGAGGCAGCGAAGCGGGCAGCCCTTTACAAAGACGCCGGTGCGGATCCCCGGGCCGTCGTGGATGCAGTAATGTTGGATATTAAATACGGTTCCGGTCAGTTCATCTCTCCTCATATCGTTTCTCCCAGTCGATCGGCCGCCGCAGTATCTTCTCCTGGTACTCCATGAGCTGGCAGGATAGCAGGAGACGCTGGCAGAGCAGGCCGTCGGAAAAGTCAAAGTCAATCAGTTCGTGTATCTTTTTCAGCTTGTTGAGCACCGTGTTGCGGTGCATGTAGAGCGTTTCCGCGGTTCGCTGGATGTTGCCTCCGAAGGCAAGATACTGGTAGAGAACCTCACGCAGGTTGGTTCTGTGCACAAAATCGTAGCGTGCGATGTGAATCAGCGCCGGGTGGGCGAGGTAGCAGATGTCAGCGTGGCCGTTCTTGCGGATAAATTCCTTCACGGAATTGTCAATCGTGATCATCATCTGGTATTCCTCGAGGTAGAGGATGCGCTGTTCGGGCTTGCGCAGCCGGCTGCCGAGACGGCAGGTCTGTGCGAGCAGGACGGCGTTGGTGCGGATCATGGAGAGATCGCGCGTCGCGTTGCCGACACAGAGAAGACAGCGGTGCTCCCCGAGCCAGGTATCAATGCCGGGCGGGAGCGGGAAGCGGAAGAGCTGACTTTGGTGCCTGCGCAGGACGACGGCGGTTCGCTTCTGCCGGATGAGTGTGCCGTCGGGAAACAGCCTGCCAAGGGCGGGGAGCAGTTCGTCCACCTTCCCGTCCTCGGGAGAGAACAGGAGCTGCTGCAGGTAGAAGCCGGGGGCGGTCGCGTCAGGGAACAGCGCGGCCAGGATCTCGTGCGCGGTCACGATTTTCCTGGAGAGGATCTGCGCCCAGGCGGTTTCTGCGGCGTCCGGCGAGCTGCGCATGAGCGCGCTGATCCGATTAAACAGCGATTCCTGGGAACGGTGCGATACCAGAATGGAGACACCGTTCGGATGGGGAAGCAGCGCAAGCTGCGCTGCAGTTGTCTCCGCGAGCAGGAACACAGCAGCGTCCTCGAAGGTGCCGGCGGGCGAGAGCACGGCATATTTCCGGAACGTCCCGAGATACAGGACTCCTTTGGTAAAATAGCTCTGGTTATCGAGCAGCTCAATGTGTGAAAATGCGGCCTCTTTTGGGTTTTCCGTAAAGAAAGAAACCGTATCGCCGAGCCTGTGCAGCAGTTCATAATTTGTCATAAGTTCCTCCCGTCTGTCATCCGGTACAGATGCCGGGGCACTGGAAAGGTTACATTCTGGCCGAAGTACTATGCAAGCGGCAGACACACTTTCTGCGTAAACGCTTCGCCGCTGCGAGGTTTTATCTGCGATTGAATTGTAACCTGGAAAATCATAGTGAGTCTGTAGGTCCAGTATAGCCGATTTCCGGTCCGTATGCCAGAAGGAAATGAAGGAATATGCAGCCTGTATAAATGGAGCTGCGCGGATTGTGCGGCGCGCACACATTTTCCGGGAGCGCTTGAACGCAGCCCAAAAAGATGGTTTACTACAGAAAAAGATGTATGGATGACAGGAAACCAGGAGGTATCGAGATGAGAGAACGGGTAAGACGGATGAAGGAAAGTCTGCGGGTCAACAAGTACCCGCTGTGTGTAGAGCAGTTCCGGCTGGCAAACGAGTCCCTCGAGCAGACTGCGGGGGAGCCGATGCTGCTGCGGCGCGCAAAGCTCCACGCACATGTGCTCGACAACATTACGATTTTTATCGAGGAGGACGACCTGCTGTGCGGATCGGGCGCGAGCAAGCCGTTCGGCCTCGAGATGCAGTACGAGTACGGCGTGTGGACAAAGGACGAGGTCGAATCGCTGAAATCTGAGATCTACACGATCACACCGGAGGATGAGGAGGAGTTGTACCGCCTGAATGAGCGCTTCGCGAGCAACAGCCTGAACAGCAACCTGATCGGGGAGATGGGAAAATCGCTCGGGATGGACGACCGGCTCTGGCCGTTTATGCGCTCCGGGCTGGTGCTCCCGCCGTGGAAGGACCGAAAGGGCGGCAGCGGCGGCGGTTTTGCGATGTCGGGCTACGGCCTGGGGCCCGGCTTTTCTCTTGTGTGTGTGGACTACGCGAAGATCCTGACCGGCGGGGCGCGGGCGATCATCGAGGAGGCGAGGGAGTGCCTGAAAAATCTGCGCTACTATGAGATCGACAGCATCGAGAAGCGCAACTACTGGGAGGGTGTGATTCTCGTCTTTGAGGCGTGGGTGCGTTTTGCAAACCGCTATGCCAGCCTTGCGGAGCAAATGGCGGCCAAGGAGAAACATGAGACGAGAAGGGCAGAGCTTTTAGAGATGGCGCGGATCTGCCGGAAGGTGCCGTATGAGCCGGCGGAGACGTTCCGCGAGGCACTGCAGTCATTCTGGTTTACGTTCCTGATGGTGTGCCCGTCTCCGACTTCGACGGCGGGCCGCTTTGATCAGTACATGTACCCGTATTATGAGAAGGATATCCGCGAGGGGCGGCTTATGCGGGAGGATGTGCTCGAGCTGCTCGAGATCATGCGCTGCAAGGTCATGAAGATCAACCGCGTCTCAGGAAAAGCGAACCGCGCGAAGAACGCAGGCATGGCGAAATGGTACAACTGGACGATCGGCGGCCAGAAAGCGGACGGGAGCGACGCGACGAACGACCTGTCTTACTTGCTTCTGGAGGCTGCGCTGGATACGCATCTGCCGCACCACACGGTGACAGTCCGGGTCCACAAGGGTACGCCGAAGCTGCTGATGCAGAAGGCGCTGGAGGTCGTGCGCTCCGGACTTGGGATGCCGGCCTTCCTGGGCGACGAGAGCTACATCAATTTCTTTATGCAGGATGGGACGATCTCACTTGAGGAGGCGCGGGACTACTGCGCGACCGGCTGCGTGGATGGAAATATCCCGGCTCTGACGAGGACGCAGGTGGCGTGCTTTTTCATCGTGCCGCACGCGATGGATGTGTGCATGCACAACGGCTACTGCAGGTACACAGATGAGATGGTCGGGATCCAGACCGGCGACGTGACGAAGATGGAGACGTTTGAGGAGTTCAAGGAGGCGGTGTTCCGTCAGATCCGCTATCTGATGGGGATGGCGGCGGAGCGCGTGAATGTGGAGCTGATCGCGGAGCGCGAGCTGTTCCCGGATGTATTCCGCTCGGCGCTGATGAAGGACGGTGTCTCGTCCGGGAAGGATATGTTTAACCGCCGCTTTGCGTTTGAGAACGGCGGAGTCGTCGGAGCTGTCGGCGGGGTGAACACGGGCGACGCGCTGATGGCGATCAAGAAGCTGGTCTACGATGAGAAGAAATACACGATGGCGCAGCTGCTCGCGGCGCTGGACGCAGACTGGGTGGGCTATGAGGAGATGCGAAAGGACTTCCTCGCGGCACCGAAGTACGGCAACAACATCGAGGAGGTAGACCGCCTGGTGGCCGAGGTGTACGAGCAGCACGACAAGGCGTGTGCGAGCTATCCGAGCGCGTACGGCGCGACGATCCGTCCGAACGCGATCTCGATCTCCGCGCACCAGCCGGGCGGAGCCTTGACCGGCGCGACCGCGGACGGGCGCAAGGGCGGGGAGATCCTCGCGGACGCATCGCTCTCGCCGGACCACGGGAAGGATGTGCGCGGGCCTCTGGCCGTCTTCCAGAGCGCGATGCGCGTCCCGCAGGATCACTACCAGGGTACGCTGTTTAATATGAAGTTTCACCCGTCGATGCTGAGGACGGAGCAGGATCTGGAGAAGCTGGCGAGCCTGATCCGGATCTATCTGACCAACGGGGGAAAGCACATCCAGTTCAACGTGGTCAGCCGCGAGGAGATGCTGGACGCGCAGATTCACCCGGAGAACCACGAGGAACTGACGGTGCGCGTCGCGGGCTACAGCGCGTACTTCAACCGCCTGCCCGCCTCGATCCAGAACGAGGTCATCGAGCGGACGTCGCAGGCGCTGTAGATATCCTACTTCGTCAGCACCCGCACCCAGCGGTAGCGGTTGCAGACGATGCAGTTCGGGATACACTTGAGGAGCTGATCGGCTTTCAGGAAGCAGAAGGTCACCTCCGGCGGAAAATGAAATACGAAGGCAGACAGGTACGCGGCAGGGATCGTGAACAGCCACATAAAGAGGTTGTCTACGACTGCCGTGTATTTTGTGTTGCCGCCGCCCGCGATGATTCCACCCTCGACCGGGTACTCGTAGCAACTTCCGACCGTGGCGATGGAGAGGATGATCATAAAGTGGAGCGCGAGCGTGCGCGTCTCGTCGGAGATGGCGTACAAGCCGATCAGGGCGTCCTTGAAGAGGAACAGGAGGGAGCCCGCAAGGAGGCCGAGCAGCAGGAAAAGCCCCTGCAGCGTCTTGGAGTAGGAGCGGATGCGGTCAAAGCGGCCGGCGCCGATTGTCTTGCCGATGATGACGGAGGCGGCATTTGCCCCGGACATGCCGACCACGGAGAAGATCTGCGCGATGACGGAGGCGATGCTGTTGGCGGCGATAGCGGTGGCGCTGATGTGGCCGAGCACCGAGGTCTGCGCCGCCTGGGCGACACCCCAGAGCAGGCCGCTGACGGCGATCGGGGCCGCGACGCGCAGGTAACTCTTCAGGTAGGTCAGATCGAGGCGGAGCAGGTCTGAGAGCTTCATGTGCAGCTTTTTGTCGACAAACAGCAGGTAGCAGACGATGATGACGAGCTCGACGCTCCGGCTGATCAGCGTCGCGATGGCCGCGCCGACGATGCCCAGCTCGGGCGCGCCGAAGTGGCCGTAGATCAGGCAGTAGTTCAGGCAGAGGTTGATGCAGATCGTGCTGATGGCCATGACGGTGCCGATCATCGCAGTCTCGACGCTCTGCAGGGAGTACATCAGCGAGTTCGACACGGAGAAGAGCAGGTACGTCCAGCAGATGATGCGCAGATAGCGGACGCCCTCGGCGATGACGGCCGTGTCATTGGTAAAGAGCGCGAGCACCGCCTCCGGGGCGAGCTGCGCGGCCGCGAAGAAGACGATGCCGATCAGCAGACTGAGCTTGGTGCCCAGAGAGATGATCTTTTTGATCGGATCTGTCCGGTGCTGTCCCCAGTACTGGGAGGCGAGCACGACGATGCCCATGCCGCTGCCGGCGGCGATCTGCTGCAGCGTGAACTGAATCTGATTTGCAAGCGTCGCTCCGGACAGGGCGAGCTCCGTGTAGGCGCCCAGCATCAGATTGTCCACCAGATTGACCATCAGGGCGGCGATCTGCTGCAGCGAGATGATGAGCAGCAGCGGGAAGAAGCTGCGGTAGAAGTCCTTGTCCGTTGTGAAAATGCCTGCAATTTTTTTCTCGTGGTCCGCGGGAAGCGCGACCGGGTTCGGGTGACGCATGGTAGGAAAACTCCCTTCTTATTATATAGAGTGCGTGTGTTCGTTCCTTATCTCGTAGAATGAGACCAGTATCGAACGGCTGTCCGTTCTTACATGCGGCAGGGATCAGCGGCTGACAGGCTGTGCGGGACAGCGTCTGCTGCCGGCAGCATTTGCGGCGTTCGCCTTGAGGTTGGAATGGCCGGCCGGAGATACGTGCCGTCAGAAAGATAAGTATAGGGGATGAAAGGGAAAAAAGCAAGCGTAGAAAAACGGCGCAAAATAGAGTAAAATAGGGAAAAGGGGGTGCGTGGTTTTGGAATTTCGGAAGCTGCAGTATTTTGAGTCGGTGGCGCGGCTGCACAATTTCACGAAAGCGGCGGAGGAACTGCACGTTGCGCAGCCGACGATTACGGCCGCGATCAAGCGCATGGAGGAGGAGCTGGGGGTGGCACTCTTTGTGCGGGACAAGCGAAACGTCGTGCTGACGTGTGAGGGAGAACTGTTTCTTGAAAAGGTCAAGGACATTCTGGCGCGGATTGACTGTGCGGTGGCGGATATGCAGGAGATCGCTGCAGGGCGGGAGTGGACGGTGAATATCGGGATTGTGCCGATCTCCGGGAGTCGCCTGCTGGCGGTTCTGTACAAAGGCTTTGCGGAGCAGTACCCGCAGGTGCGCTACAAGATTCTGGAGGTCGGAAGCTACGGCGTGATGGAGGCGATCGACGCGGGGGAGTTGGACATCGGCTTTCTCGTCTTGCGGGATGATACGCCGGACAAGTATGACATTTGTCCGGTGCGCCGGTCGGAGCTGAAGATCCTGATGCACATCGAGAACCCGTTGGCCTGCAAGGAGCGCCTCTCCATCGCGGATCTGCGGGACCAGAAGCTGATTTATTTTCCAAAGCACTCGTTTGTGCGCCAGAAGATGGACGTGGAGTTTGCGCGGTACGGGATCACTCCGCGGATTCTGGTGCAGCCGGTCCAGATGATCTCGGTCTACAACCTCGTGCAGCAGAATGCGGGCGTGTCGTTCGCGGTCGGAGATGACTACAGCGCGCTGATCAAGTCGGAGGATGTCGTAGCCATTCCGCTGGAGGAGCCGGTGTACTGTGATATGGGCTTTATCTGGAAAAAAGGCGGGCATCTGAACCGTGCGGCGCGCGAGTGCCTGAAATTCGTCCTGGAGCACGCGGACGAGGTGTGACGTGGGAGCGCTGCGGGAAGAGACATATAATATAAAAACAGAATTTCTCAGTTCTGCGACATAGAAAGAAGAGCATCGGAACCGGCTTCGGCCAGCTGTATTGGCAAGGTTCCGGCGCTCTTTTTTTGTCTTGTCGGCTCGAAGGATGTACGCCCCGAAACGGGAACGTCGCCGATGCACAGAGTGTGAGCAAACAGGGTGGCTTGCCGACAGATTTGCCTGGAACGGATAGAATGATGAAAAGACGGTGGAAGGAAAGAAAAATGTATACAAAATGTATGCTATATAATAATAGAAAAAAGCTATTAGTCGATAAAAAACGGATATTTCACAGGGAAAGAAAAGACTGATATAGTGATTTTGTACAAAAAACACGCCGGAGTGATAGCCAGAGACCCAGGAGAACGTGCTGTCAGAGCGGTTGTGGTGCGGCAGGTACATTTGCAAAGGCAGCAGGGAAAACCGGGCAGGGGCATGCTGGGCAGATGTATCTGTGCGCAGAAAAAGAACAGGAAAGGAGAAGGTATATGAGCGAAAAGCCAACGAGAGAAGAGATGATCCGTATGGTGGCGGAGACGAGAAAGCATGTGACGTCAGCGCCTGTGACGCCGGAAGAGATGAATGAATTTCCGGTTGTACCGGAAAAGCTGCGGATTCCGACCCGGGTCGGCGATTCCGAGACGTATCTGACGAGCGCCGCGGACGCGGGCGATGCATCCTTGCTCGTCATCAACTATCATGGAGGCGGCTTCATTCGCTGCAGAACCGAGAGCGACGAGCTCTTCTGCCGCAGGATGACGGTTGAATTGCACTGCCGCGTGCTGGATGTGGATTACCGTCTCGCGCCGGAGCATCCGTTCCCGACAGGGCTCCACGAGAGCTACGATGTGGCGGTGTGGGCCTATGAGCACGCCAAGGAGCTTGGAGCCGATCCGGAAAAGATTGTTCTCATGGGACACAGTGCGGGCGGGAATTTTGTCGTCGGGATCAGCATGATGCTGGAGCAGAGCGGAATCTTCAAGCCGCTTGGCGTTGTGTCGGATTATCCGCCGATGGATCTGGCGACGGACCCCGGGGAGAAGGTACAGAGAGGAAATGTGATTCCGGTCGAGCGGGCGCGCCTCTACAATTTATACTACTGTGACGAGGAGCATCAGAGGGATCCGCTGGTGTCGCCGCTGCTCGCCCCGGACGAGATGCTGCTTCATTTCCCGCGGACACTGTTTCTCACGGCAGGCGAGGACAGTCTTTGTACCGAGACGGAGCAGTTCGCGTTGCGCCTCGCGCAGCTTGGGAATGAGGTGACACTGAAGCGCTTCCAGGGAGTCGGCCACGCGTTTACGATCTACCGCAAGCCGGGGTATCAGGAGGCGAACGAGCTGATCTTCCGCTTCGTGAGAAGCCTGCTGCAGAAGTGAATGCCGGGAATGTGAAAACGTAGCTTGTGGGGCTTTGTTCAAGCGAAGCGGTATTCACAGAATATCAGAAAAAATG
The DNA here is from genome assembly GCA_021771715.1 of Oscillospiraceae bacterium. Taxonomy (GTDB): domain Bacteria; phylum Bacillota; class Clostridia; order Lachnospirales; family Lachnospiraceae; genus Choladousia. Next base: position 24,961 of record JAETOO010000024.1, on the reverse strand, counting down.
AATTTGGGGGACAAAAAGATGAGTCAGTTGACAATTTGCCTTATCATCTCCGCGCTGACAATTTTCAGCTATGCGTGGGGAAAACTGAAAATGGGCACGACGGCTATGCTGAGCATGGTGGCGTTCGTGCTGACCGGATGTATTGATCCGGGGACGGCAGTCGCAAATTTCGCAAATACAAACGCAGTGATGATGCTTTCGATGTTCGTTGTAGCTGCAGGGTTCAACCGCACGCAGTTTGTGAAGAACTGTGCGGCGAGTGTCAATAAGATCGCAAAGGGGTCGCTTGTGATGGTCATGTTCGGCTATGTCCTGATCACGGTGGTCCTCTGCCAGTTTATCCAGAGCTCGATGGTGGTCTTCGGCATCATGGCGCCCATGCTCATCGCGAGCTGTGAGGAGCTGCATGTGAAGCCGTCGAAGGTGATGTTCCCGCTGATGATCGTCTGCATCGCGACGATCTCCGTGCTTCCGCTTGGCAGCGGCGCGACACAGTTCGCAGAGCTGAACGGCTATCTTGAGGCGAATGCCTACACGACGTACACGGTGGCGCTGACCGACCCGATGAAGGCGAGACTGCCGATGCTGCTTCTGATTTCGGCGTACGCCATTTTCTTCGCGAGCCGTTTCGCGCCGGATGATCCGGTTGTGGAGACGACAGAGGTGAAGACCAGGAAGGATGCGAAGGCTGCGCTTGCACCGTTTCAGGAGCGCGCGGGCTACATCATTTTCATTCTTGTCACCTTGGCGCTGATTTTCCAGAAAATGCTCGGCCTGCAGACGTGGGTGATCTGCCTGACCGGAGCGATCGCGATGGTAGTGACCGGTGTGCTCTCTGAGCAGGAGGCAGTCGAAGCGATCCCGTGGTGGATGGGCTTTCTCTTCATCGGCTCTCTGACGATGGGCGGCGCGCTGACCGCCACAGGAGCAGGAGAGGCGGTCGGAACGGTGCTGGCAAATGTGATCGAAAGTCTGGGCAACCGTTATCTGATCGGTTTCGTCTTCTTCATTGTCCCGTTCCTTCTGACGCAGGTGATGATGAACCGCTCGGTGATCACAATCTTTGTGCCGATCGCAGTTCTTGCCTGCAAGGCGATGGACGCGAATCCGATCGGCGTCATGATCCTGGTGCAGTCTGCCTGCCTGAGTTCCTTTATGACACCGATGGCAACCCCGGCGGTGCCGATGGCGATGGCAGCCGGCGGCTACGATCTCAAGAGTGTCGTGAAACAGTCTGTCCTGCCGGCGATCCTGCTGTGTATCGTGAGCGTGGGCTGGATCATGACTGTGTTCCCATTTAAATAAGAAGATGGAGGATGAGAAAAATGGATTACGCAGCAGAATCTCTGAAACTGCATTATGAGTTGAAAGGAAAGCTCGAGGTGACAGCCCGCGCTGCCGTAGACACGAAGGAGGCTCTGAGCCTTGCCTACACGCCTGGCGTGGCGGCTCCCTGCCTCGAGATCCAGAGGGATGTGAGCAAGAGCTACGACCTGACGCGCCGCTGGAACACGGTCGCGGTCGTGACGGACGGAACGGCGGTGCTCGGACTTGGCGATATCGGCCCGGAGGCAGGCATGCCGGTGATGGAGGGAAAGTGTGTGCTTTTCAAAGCGTTCGGCGATGTGGATGCGATTCCGCTGTGCGTGCGCAGCAAGAGCGTCGACGATATTGTAACTACGGTCCGGCTGCTCGCGGGCAGCTTCGGCGGAGTGAATCTCGAGGATATCTCCGCACCGCGCTGTTTCGAGATCGAGCAGAAGCTCAAGGAGTGCTGTGACATTCCCGTTTTCCATGACGATCAGCACGGGACTGCGGTCATCACGCTGGCTGGCGTGATCAATGCGCTGAAGCTGGTGGGCAAGAAGCTCGAGGAGGTCAAGATCGTGACGAGCGGCGCGGGTGCGGCAGGGATTGCGATCATTCGCCTGCTGATGTCGATGGGCCTTCGGAATGTGATCATGACCGACCGGAAGGGCGCGATCTATGAAGGGCGCGACGGGCTGAATCCGATCAAGGAGGAGATGGCACGGATCACGAACTTTGACCATGAAAAGGGAACGCTTGCGGACGTGATCAAGGGGGCGGACGTCTTTATCGGAGTATCTGCTCCGGGCACGTTGACTGCGGATATGGTGCGCACGATGGCGAAGGATCCGATCATTTTTGCGTGCGCGAACCCGACGCCGGAGATCTTTCCAGAGGAGGCAAAGGCCGCAGGTGCGGCGGTTGTATCCACGGGACGCTCGGACTATCCGAATCAGGTCAACAATGTGCTCTGCTTCCCGGGTATCTTCCGCGGAGCGCTCGACGTCCGCGCGTCTGACATCAACGCGGAGATGAAGATCGCAGCGGCTTACGCGATCGCGGGCCTCGTGAGCGATGAGGAGCTGAATGCGGACTACATTCTCCCGGCGGCCTTCGACCCGCGGGTGAAGGACGCTGTGGCCAAGGCAGTTGCGGAGGCGGCGAGAAAGAGCGGCGTGGCGCGGATCTGAGCAGGAAAAATCGGTTTGCTATTTGATGAGGCAGCAGAATTCTTTGAGAGGGATTCTGCTGCCTTTTGCTGTGCGCTTAGGGAGTCAAAAAGTTAATAAAAATTTAGTTTGACATTTGTACAGAATACGGGTACATTGTAATGGTATGATGTCGCTCTGGGATTTTTGTCTCCCGGGGGAATTTTTGTCATGCAATACGGAAAGGATAGAGAGAAGCAGGAAATGCAGGAGGGAATGTAACATGCCAAGAAACAGAGACGAACGCCCGGGCGCCGGAAACGGCCGGAACGGTTCAGAAAATAAGAAGCCGGGAATGAATATGAAGAAGGTCTTTGCGATCAGCTTTTGTATCGTGCTCGGCATCGTGTTTATCAGCGGCGGTGTCATTTATAAGCTGGGACATGATCTGTACAGCAGTGTCAACTACGTGGCGGATGACGATGTGAAGGTGGTCGAGACCCTGCCGGATGTGGCGGAGGAGGAGACGCTGAGCACGGAGGAGCGCACCGGACGAGCGGTGGACAAGGACGAGCTGAGCAGCATCCATGACCAGATGAAGAAGCAGGAAGTGGAGGTCAAGTCCGACGACGACGTTTACAATATCGTGCTTGCCGGCGTCGACCGTCAGGAGCGTACCTGGAACGGCAACTCCGACGCGATCATTCTGATCTCGATCAACAAGGCGAAGGACAAGGTTACGATGATCTCTCTGATGCGCGATACGTACGTCAACATTCCGGATGTCGGCTACAAGAAGCTGAATGCGGCGTATGCGTATGGCGCGGGCCCGCTTCTGTGCCAGACGATCACGGAGACCTTCGGCATCGAGGTGAACCGCTACGTGGCGGTCGATTTCTGGGATCTGATCGATATCATTGACATCATCGGCGGCGTCGACCTGGAGATGACGGCGCGGGAAGCAGAGGTGGCGAACGGCTACATCAACGACATGTGCGAGCGTCTGATGAATCTGGACGCGTCAGAGCACCAGCTCCCGTATGCGGGCGGCATGGTTCACTGTGACGGCGTGCAGGCGGTCGCGTACGCGCGCAACCGTATGGTCGGCAATTCCGACTTTGAGCGTACCCAGCGCCAGCGCTATGTGCTGACCCAGCTGATGGAGGAGGCGAAGCGCCTTTCCGTCGCGCAGATCACGGAGAAGATGCAGGCGATCCTCGAGCACGTGACGATGAACGTGCCGGAGACGGAGATCTGGAGCATGGTGACAGAGCTGCCGGATATGTTGGACTACAAGTTCGAGCAGATCCGTGTGCCGTACGACAACATGTACGAGATCCTCTACGTCAACGGCCAGGATATGCTGGTGCCGTACTGGGAGGACACACTGGCGAAGCTGCAGGATGCGATCTACGGGTGAGATTGCGGCTGACAGAAATGCGTGCAGAACGAATCAGGGAAATGAAATGCCCTGCGCTTGAGGAAAAGCGCAGGGCTCCTTTTTATAACGTGCTTCTACAACGTGAGATGCCCGGTAGGGGAGCTACCGGGCATCTCGAGGGGAGTATAAATAATTAATAAGGGGTTTGTAAAAAAATTGTTTTGAAGGGTAAGTTTTTTTACAATTTGGATTATAATACAGTTTCCAAAAAAATGCAATACATATTTTTGAATTTTCTCGGAATACTAAAGGATGTAACAAATATAACAAAAGCCACGCGGCCCCGACCGGGGAGCTGCTGTGCATTATGTACAACAGTTTTTGTGTGACTCAAAACAGGAGGCAACTACAATGGCAAAGAATATGAATTCGAAGGCATCCAATTCCGAGGCGGAGAATCAGAGCACATCCAGAAATGCATCCAATACGCAGTCTCAGAACAAGACAACGTCCAAAAATACGAACGAGCAGAACTGCGGCAGGAATGCATCGAAGAACAGCTCCAACAGCGCGGGTAACTGCCACAACGCGTACGACGAAGAGGAGTTTTAACCGGTAAGGACCGAAGGAGATGGCCGCGCAAAGGGGACAGCAGGTCGCTTTGCGCGGCTGTCTCTTTACATAGAGGGATAAGGTGCAGAAAACGGAGTGCGGCATATGCTATAATGAGAAATTCATTTCTCATTTCGTGTGCATGGCAGGATGCGCTGCGGCTCGCGGCGGGAAAGTGCGCGGGCGGCGCGGCGGCCTGGGTGCGCACAGGCAGAGGGGGTCGGTAACATGCTGGATGCGATCTCAGCGAAGGAGCTGGACTGGTATGCGGAGGATGACAGCGTTCTCATTGTCGACCTGAGACCGAGACAGGAATATAGGGCCGGGCACATCCGCGGGGCGGTCAATGTCCCGCAGAGCGAGCTCGACGTGTGGCTGCCGGACCGGAGGCGGACGATTGTTCTTTACTGTGACCGCGGCGCGCTCAGCATGGCTGTGGCGCGGGAGCTGGCAGATCAGGGATATCGCGTCAAGAGTGTCGTGGGAGGCTTTCAGGCGTACCGGGGCAGGAAGATTGTGAGAGGATGGGGCGAATAACGATTGACAAAACGAACGGGGCCGCATTAAGATAGAAGAAATTCAGAAGAGTACACAGGGAGGAGACAGATGAAGCTGTTAATTGCATCCGATATTCACGGCTCGGCGCACTATTGCCGGAAGCTGTTAGAGGCGTATGACAAAGAGGGGGCGCAGAGAATGCTCCTGCTGGGAGATATCCTGTATCACGGGCCGCGCAACGATCTTCCGGCGGAGTATGCGCCCAAAGAAGTGATCCGCATGCTGAACGAGCGGAAGCAGGAAATCTATGCGGTGCGCGGAAACTGCGAGGCCGAGGTGGATCAGATGGTGCTCGAGTTCCCGGTGCTCGCCGACTACATGATTCTGTTTGCGGGCGAGCGCGCGATCTACGCGACGCACGGTCACGTCTACAATGAGGCAAATTTGCCGCCGATGAAGGAAGGAGACGTGCTGCTGCACGGCCACACGCATGTGCTGTGCGCCCGGCAGAGCGGATCGATCCTGATCCTGAATCCGGGCTCGGTGGCGATCCCGAAGGAGGGGAACCCACCGACGTACGCGACGCTCGAGGACGGGCTGTTTCGCATTCGGACCTTTGAGGGAGAGACGGTAAAGGAAGTCAGACTATGAAGGAATTATTGGAACTGATGGCGCCGTGTCATTTTGGGCTGGAGGCGGTGCTGAAGCGGGAAATTCAGGATCTCGGCTATGAGATCGGCAGTGTAGAGGACGGCAGGGTGACGTTTCTGGGGGATGAGGAGGCAATCGCGGTCGCGAATGTGTTCCTGCGCAGCGCGGAGCGGATTCTGCTGAAGGTCGGCGCGGTGCACGCGGAGACGTTTGACGAGCTGTTCGAGGCGGTAAAAGCGCTTCCGTGGGAGCGGTATCTCCCGCAGGACGCGAAGTTCTGGGTGGCAAAGGCGACCTCGGTAAAGAGCAAGCTGTTCAGCCCGTCGGATATTCAGTCCATCGTCAAAAAGGCGATCGTCGAGCGGCTGAAGGGCGTGTACGGGATCGAGTGGTTCCGCGAGGACGGGGCGCAGTACCCGATCCGGATCTGTTTCATGAAGGACGAGGCGGTGATCGGGCTGGACACGACGGGAGAGTCGCTGCACAAGCGCGGCTACCGGAAGCTGACGGCGAAGGCGCCGATCTCGGAGACGCTGGCTTCGGCCCTGATCCTGCTGACGCCGTGGAAGCGGGACCGGATTCTCGTCGACCCGTTCTGCGGCAGCGGCACGTTTCCGATCGAGGCGGCGATGATGGCGGCCAACATCGCGCCCGGCATGAACCGGAGCTTCCTGGCGGAGAACTGGAAGAACCTGGTGCCGCGGAAGCGCTGGTATGATGCCGTGGAGGAGGCGCAGGATCTCGTCGACGACCGGATCGAGACGGATATCCAGGGGTACGACATTGACGGCGAGGTCATCCGCGCCGCGCGGGAGAACGCGAGGCTGGCCGGTGTCGACCATCTGATCCATTTTCAGCAGCGCAGCGTCAGCGAGCTGCGCCACCCGAAAAAATACGGCTTTGTGATCACGAACCCGCCGTACGGGGAGCGCATCGAGGACCGCGCGAACCTGCCGGAGCTGTACCGCGAGATCGGGGCGGCGTTCGGGCGGCTCGACTCGTGGTCGGAGTACGTGATCACGTCGTATGACCAGGCGGAAAAATATATCGGAAGAAAGGCGGACCGGAACCGGAAGATCTACAACGGCATGATCAAGACCTACTACTACCAGTTCATCGGCCCGCGGCCGCCGAAGAAAAGAAATGGAGAGGGCGCTTGAGATACGCGAGAGTTTTGACGGGAATGCTGGGATGCGCGGTTGTGGCAGCGGCGGGAGGTCCGGCATGGGGCGGTTCAGGGCCGGCGGGATATGCAGCACGAATCGGTTCGGAGGCGGCGGGCTATGCGGCCCGGGCCGGTTCAGGGCTGGCGGGATATGCAGCACGAATCGGTTCGGAGGCGGCGGAATATGTAGCATGGATCGGTTCGGAGACAGCGGGAGATTGGCTGAGTCGATCGGTTGTGAGTACAGATGCGTCGGACGATCGGCTGATTGAAGGTGGACAGGTGGAGTTCAGGCGATTTTTGTCAGATGTGGATCCTGTATTTTGGAAAATCCCTCCCTGTTACAACTCTGTCGATGCAGGTCGCAGACCCGTTGTGAGGAGTCAGGGCTCCGATCGGACGTGCTGGGCGCTGGCTGCGGCGTCGGCGCTCGAATCATCGCTGCTGCCGGAGGATCGTATCGTATTTTCTGCTGATCATATGGCGTCCTGCAATGCGTTTTCTGTGCCCGCCGAAGAGGGTGGAGACTACCTGATGGTGATGGCGTACCTGAGCGGCTGGCAGGGGCCGGTGGCGGAGAGGGATTCTTATAAAGATGAGAGTTCTTTGGAAGATTGTGAAGATGAGGACGCTCAGAATAGCTGTGAAAATGAGAACGCTTCGAACAGCTGTGAAGATGAGAACGTTCTGAATAGCCGTGAAGACGAGAACGCTTTGGGCAGTCGCAAAGATGAGGATGTTTCAGAGGGCCGCAAGGACGAGTGTTTTCAGGATAGCCGGCAGCCGGCGGTTCATGTGCAGGAGATGCAGCTGCTCGGGGAAGCGTCGCGGGAGGAGATCAAGGCGGCCATTCTGGACTGCGGGGCGGTGCAGACCTCCCTGTATATGAACCGAAAGGAGACCGCGCCGACTGAGACGCGTTATCACGCGTTTACGTCTGCGTACTATTGTTCCGAGGAGTGCGTGCAGGACCACGACATCATCATTCTTGGCTGGGATGACAGCTATTCTAGGTTTCTGTTCCGGGAGGTTCCGGATGAGGACGGAGCCTGGATCTGCCAGAACACCTGGGGTGATGCGTTCGGCGAGGGCGGAATCTTTTACGTCTCGTACGCGGATGCCAACATCGGCCGCACTGCGATTGCGTATACGCGCGTCGAGCCGGTTGACAATTATGACGCGATTTACCAGACGGATGACTGCGGCTGGCAGGGCAGCCAGGGCTACGGCGACGAGGACTGCTGGATTGCAAACCAGTATCGCGCGAAGGAGGAGGAGTCCCTGGCGGCGGTCGGCCTCTACGCGACCGGCCGGAGCACGGTCTGCGATCTCTATCTCGTGCGGGAATCGGCCCCGGACGAGCGAATCTTTCTGCAGTCCGCCTCTTTTGACCGGCCGGGCTATTACACCGTCGACCTGGAGCAGCCGATGGCGTTGGCAGCCGGGGAGGCGTTTCTGGTCATAGCGAAGCTCCACATACCGGGCAGCACCCATCCGGCCGCCGTCGAGTACTCGTCCGATGACTACACGCAGAACGTCACGCTCGAGGGAAAACGCGGCTATATCAGCCACGACGGGGAGAACTGGACGTGTACGGAGACGGTCTACGGCTCAAACGTCTGCCTGAAAGCCTACGTCAAAAAAATTAAAATGTGATGGAATCGTGACGCCCAGAAATATATTTACAGCGTGCGGCCTTTTGTGCTATACTATCCGCGATTTAATGAGGCTTTCCCGCCGGTGTGCGCAGCGCATATGATATTCGGGGAGAGCCGTATCGCATTTTGTGTATTGTGTGCCAATGAAGTGTGTGAGGAGATTGCAGTCGTGGAAAAGCGTATTTTGTTTGCTACCGGCAATGCCGGAAAGATGAAGGAGATTCGGATGATTCTCTCAGACCTGCCGCTCCCTGTCGTTTCCATGAAGGAGGCGGGGGTCGCTGCAGAGATTGAGGAGAACGGCAGCACCTTTGAGGAAAATGCCGTCATAAAGGCCCGTGCCGTCATGGAGCTGACCGGAGAGATCGCGCTGGCGGACGATTCGGGGCTGGAGATTGACTATCTGGGCGGCGCGCCTGGGATCTACTCGGCCCGTTTTATGGGGGAGGATACCTCCTACGATATCAAGAATACCGCGCTGATCGAGAAGCTGGAGGGCGTGCCGGAGGAGCAGCGGACGGCGCGCTTCGTCTGTGCGATCGCGTGCGCGCTGCCGGACGGCAGGATCCTGACGAGCCGCGGCGCGATGGAGGGCGTGATCGCGCATGAGATCCGGGGAGAGAACGGCTTCGGCTACGACCCGATCTTCTACCTGCCGGAGTATGGCCTTACATCGGCGGAGATCTCGCCGGAGCAGAAAAATGAGCTGAGCCACCGCGGCAAGGCGCTCCGCGCGATGAAGGAGCAGCTGGCGGATATTCTCTGAATAAAAATGCAAACTTGGGGGAAAAGGATATGAAAGTACTGATTGTCAGCGATACGCATGGCCATGAGGAGAATCTGAAACGGGTACTGGATGAGAATGGAATGCCCGATTGCCTGATCCATCTGGGAGATTCCGAGAGCGGGGAGCAGGCCATCCAGTCGCTCGTGACCTGCCCGACCTACATGGTGGCGGGAAACTGCGACTTTTTCTGTCGTCTGCCCAAGGTACAGATCATAGACCTGGGCTCGTCCCGGATTCTGCTCACGCACGGCCACTACTACTACGTCTCTGTCGGCACGCGCGATCTCGTGGAGGAGGCCAGGGTAAACGGCTGTAATGTTGCCATGTACGGCCACACGCACCGCCCGGTGCTTGACCAGAGCGATCCGGAGCTCACAATCCTGAATCCCGGCAGTCTCTCGTTCCCGCGCCAGGACGGCCGCAGACCGAGCTACGCCACGATGGAGATACGGGAGGGCCGTCCGGCGGAATTTTCACTCCACTATTTATGACCAAAGCCGGGGACAGACGGCAGCTCAGAGCCTTCCGGCTGCCCTGTAATCTTTTCATCCGGGCTGCGCGTCCCTTTTTTCCGGAGTCCCCCGCGAAAATCCCCGGATCCTGCAAAAAAAGCTTGACGACCTCCCCACATTCGTGCTACACTGTACGAGCGTATGGAAGCAGGCTTTTTTTTTGTGCCTAAAACAAAAGACGGCAGCGTCCGCTGCTGACGTAAATCAAACAGGAGAGCGAGGTGGAAGTTGTGCGCGTAAGGATCACATTGGCATGTACAGATTGTAAGCAGCGTAATTACAACATGACAAAGGATAAGAAGACTCATCCGGACAGAATGGAGACGAAGAAGTACTGTCGTTTCTGCAAGAGACACACATTACACAAGGAAACGAAATAATCGGTAGATTCGTGCAAAGGAAGTGGAAATATGGCAGAGAAAGCAGAAAAAAGCTCGAAGACAAAGAAGAGCTGGTTTGACGGCCTGAAAGCTGAGTTCAAGAAGATCATATGGCCGGACCGCAAGTCGCTGGTAAAGCAGACCGGTGCCGTTGTTGCCGTTTCTATCGTACTCGGAATGATCATTGCAGTGCTGGACTTCATTTTCCAGTACGGCGTCGACATTCTGGTGAATATCAGTTTCTAAGATGAGTGAGGACAAGGGTGATTGTATGGCAGAAGCATGCTGGTATGTAGTCCATACCTATTCCGGGTATGAGAACAAGGTTAAGGCCAACATCGAGAAGACCATCGAGAACAGGCATCTGGAGGACCAGATCCTGGAGGTACGTGTGCCGCTTCAGGATGTTGTAGAAGTGAAAAATGGTGTGAAGAGAACAGTTCAGAAGAAGATGTTTCCGGGCTATGTGCTTCTCAACATGATTATGAACGATGATACCTGGTACGTTGTCAGAAACACGCGTGGTGTCACGGGATTTGTTGGCCCGGGCTCGAAGCCGGTACCGCTTACTGACACGGAGATGTTCAACCTGGGCATCCAGGCGGACAATATTTCCGTAGAGTTTGCAGAGGGAGATATGGTGACTGTGATCAGCGGCGTATGGAAGGATACGGTCGGTGTGGTGCAGTCCATCAACCAGAGCAAGCAGATCGTTACAATCAATGTTGAACTGTTTGGCCGTGAGACACCGGTAGAGATCAGTTTCACCGAGGTCCGCAAGGCTTAAAGGGGCAGTCGATTCCGAAGCATGTAGCAGTTAATCTTCCGCGGAGCAGTCCGTCGGACGTGGGAGGGAGCACTCCCGACATTACCACATAGGAGGTGCCTGACATGGCAAAAAAGGTAACAGGTTATATTAAATTACAGATTCCTGCTGGAAAGGCAACACCAGCACCGCCAGTTGGACCGGCTCTTGGTCAGCATGGTGTGAATATTGTTCAGTTTACGAAGGAGTTCAACGCGAGAACCGCGGACAAGGGTGATCTGATCATCCCGGTAGTCATCACGGTTTACGCGGACAGAAGCTTCAGCTTCATCACAAAGACTCCGCCGGCAGCCGTTCTTCTGAAGAAGGCATGCAACATCAAGTCCGGTTCGGGCGTTCCGAACAAGACGAAGGTAGCGACGATCTCCAAGGACAAGGTCAGAGAGATCGCTGAGATGAAGATGCCGGATCTGAATGCAGGCAGCGTAGAGGCAGCTATGAGCATGATCGCAGGTACCGCACGCAGCATGGGTATCACGGTTGAGGAATAAATTGAACAAGTGGGAGGGTTATTCCCGCAAACACCACCAGGAGGTTATTTAATATGAAAAGAGGAAAGAAATACGTTGAGGCTGCAAAGGCGATCGACCGTGCAACACTCTACGATGTAAACGATGCGATCGCGCTGGCCAAGAAGGCTGCGGTAGCAAAATTTGATGAGACAATCGAAGTTCATATCAGAACAGGCTGTGACGGACGTCACGCAGATCAGCAGATCCGCGGCGCGGTCGTTCTCCCGCACGGTACCGGTAAGACGGTGCGCGTCCTCGTATTCGCGAAGAACGCGAAGGCGGACGAGGCAAAGGCTGCAGGCGCTGAGTTCGTTGGCGCTGAGGAGCTGATCCCGAAGATCCAGAACGAGGGCTGGCTCGATTTCGACGTAGTAGTCGCTACACCGGACATGATGGGCGTGGTAGGACGTCTGGGCCGTATCCTTGGACCGAAGGGCCTGATGCCGAACCCGAAGGCAGGCACCGTTACGATGGATGTGACGAAGGCTGTCAACGATATCAAGGCTGGTAAGATTGAATACAGATTGGACAAGACGAACATCATTCATGTGCCAATTGGAAAAGCTTCTTTCACAGAGGAGCAGTTAGCGGACAACTTCCAGACGCTTATTGAGGCAATTAACAAGGCAAGACCGGCGGCTGTAAAGGGTCAGTTCCTGAAGAGCGTGACAATCGCTCCGACGATGGGACCTGGCGTGAAGCTGAACCCGGTGAAGCTGGCTTAAACCTCACAGGACAATGGAATCCCCCGAAGGTGCGCGCTTCGGGGGATTTCTGCGTAAAAAAAAGCTTGACAAGCTTTTGATGAATATGTTATAGTATCACACGATGACTGCCGAAGACAGCAGGTGCCGCGAGGCATAAGGAGAAAACGCCTGCCGAGGAGTATAAGATTCTACGGAAGAATTGGACTACCCCTCTGTGCGCAGAGGGGTTTCTTATTTCCTGTTTATACGGCGGTACACTCAAATCTACAAGGAGGTGCACCATTCATGGCAAAGGTTGAACTGAAGAAACCGGTTGTGGCTGAGATTTCTGAGAATATCAAGGACGCGCAGGCTGTTGTTCTGGTTAACTATTGCGGAATCACCGTGGAGGCTGACACGGCGCTTCGTAAGGAGCTGCGTGAGGCTGGCGTTACCTACAAGGTATACAAGAACACGATGATGAACTTCGCATTCCAGGGCACGGACTGTGAGCCGCTGACCAAGCATCTGGAAGGACCGAATGCCGTTGCGATTTCCAAGGATGACGCGACAGCTCCGGCCAGAATCATTTCCAAGTATGCGAAGCAGGCTCCGACGATGAAGATGATTGCCGGTGTCGTAGAGGGCAACTACTACGACGAGAAGGGCGTAGCAGCTCTGGCAAGCGTTCCGTCGAGAGAGGAACTGCTTGGAAAACTGCTTGGAAGCATCCAGTCGCCGATCACGAATCTCGCTCGTGTGCTTAATCAGATTGCTGAGTCCAAGGGCGAGGCTCCGGCTCCGGCTGCTGAGTAAGTGACAGGCGGCGGACGGATTTCCGTTGCCGCGGCGGTCGATTGACCGCGTACCGTCATGCTTCTTCGGAAACATGAATCGGAACCAGATTTCCCACAGAAGGGAAGCGCGGAAGACCCGTGCACAAAAACATAGAAAACAGGAGGAAAATAAAATGGCAAAGTTGACAACTGCTGAGTTTATTGAAGCGATCAAAGAGTTAACCGTACTTGAGCTGAACGAGCTGGTAAAGGCTTGCGAGGAGGAGTTTGGCGTATCTGCAGCGGCAGGCGTTGTTGTAGCAGCAGCAGGCGCTGGCGCAGCTGAGGAGGCTGAGGAGAAGACCGAGTTCGACGTAGAGCTGACCGAGGTTGGCCCGAACAAGGTTAAGGTGATCAAGGTTGTCCGTGAGGCAACTGGCCTGGGCCTGAAGGAGGCTAAGGAAGTCGTAGACGGCGCTCCGAAGGTAATCAAGGAGGGCGCATCCAAGGCTGAGGCTGATGAGCTGAAGGCAAAGCTCGAGGGCGAGGGCGCAAAGGTTACTCTGAAGTAATTCAGACAGTCCGAATCGAGACATCAGGGCGGGGAATCCACACGGAGTTCCCCGCTTTTTTGAATTGTATCGTTTGTCCGGCCAACGAAAAGATTTACATTTTTATGTAAAAAAAGCTTGACACGCTTTATGCGCTTGTGCTAGAGTATAAGTTGCACTATTGTGCAGGAGTATGCCCTGCGGTATTACTATGCCCAAAAGTTGAATCAGACTGCAGAAAGAACAGAGGTGAAACATCAATGGAGAAAAACAGGATACGTCCTATTACAAATGGTAAAGGATTTCGTATGAGTTATTCGCGGCGGAAAGAGGTTCTCGAGATGCCGAATCTTATTGAGGTTCAGAAGGACTCCTATCAGTGGTTTCTGGATGAAGGGCTCAGGGAAGTCTTTGATGATATCTCACCGATTGAAGACTATGCCGGGAAGCTGAGTCTTGAGTTTGTGGATTTCAAGCTGTGTGAGGATGATACGAAATACTCGATTGAGGAATGCGTGGAGCGTGACGCTACGTTTGCGGCGCCGCTGAAGGTCAAGGTCCGCCTCCATAATAAAGAGAATGATGAGATCAGTGAGCATGAGATTTTCATGGGTGATCTGCCGCTGATGACGGCCACCGGCACGTTCGTGATCAACGGCGCGGAGCGTGTCATCGTCAGCCAGCTCGTGCGTTCTCCCGGCATCTACTATGCGATCGCTCACGACAAGCTCGGCAAAAAGCTGTATTCCTGTACCGTGATTCCGAACCGCGGTGCGTGGCTGGAATACGAAACAGACTCCAATGATGTTTTTTACGTGCGTGTAGACCGGACCAGAAAGGTACCGGTGACGGATCTCATCCGCGCGCTCGGCTTCGGTTCTGATGCGGAAATTATAGAGTTATTCGGCGAGGAGCCGAAGATTGTGGCAACGATTGCGAAGGATCCCGTGCACTCCTACGAGGAAGGTCTGCTCGAGCTGTACAAGAAGATCCGTCCGGGCGAGCCGCTCGCGGTGGAGAGCGCCGAGAGCCTGATCATGAGCATGTTCTTTGACCCGCGCCGCTACGACCTCGCGAAGGTGGGCCGGTACAAGTTCAACAAGAAGCTGATGCTGCGCAACCGGATTGCCGGACATACCCTGGCGGAGGATGTCATCGACCCGACGACGGGCGAGGTGCTCGCAGAGGCCGGCACGCTGGTATCGCGCGAGCTGGCAGATGTGATTCAGAACGCTGCGGTGCCATACGTCATGATTGCGACCGAGGAGCGCAACGTCAAGGTGCTCTCGAGCATGATGGTGGATCTGCGCACGTACGTGGACTGCAACCCGCGCGAGCTGGGTATTACGGAGTTAGTATACTATCCGGCGCTCGAAAAAATACTGGAAGAAAATGATAATATCGACGATATCAAGGATGCGATTCACAGATCCGTGCACGATCTGATTCCGAAGCACATCACAAAGGAAGACATCATCGCGTCCATCAACTACAACATCCATCTGGAGTACGGCATCGGCAACGATGACGATATCGACCATCTGGGCAACCGCCGGATCCGTGCGGTCGGCGAGCTGCTGCAGAACCAGTACCGGATCGGTCTGTCCAGACTGGAGCGTGTTGTGCGCGAGCGCATGACGACGCAGGAGATTGAGGGGATTTCCCCGCAGTCCCTGATCAACATCAAGCCGGTGACGGCTGCGGTGAAGGAGTTCTTTGGCTCCTCCCAGCTGTCGCAGTTCATGGACCAGAACAACCCGCTCGGCGAGCTGACGCACAAGAGACGTCTCTCCGCTCTGGGACCGGGCGGTCTGTCGAGAGACCGTGCCGGATTCGAGGTGCGTGACGTCCACTACTCGCACTACGGCAGAATGTGCCCGATTGAGACGCCTGAGGGACCGAACATCGGTCTGATCAACTCCCTGGCGTGCTATGCGCGGATCAACGAGTACGGCTTCGTCGAGGCGCCGTACCGCAAGATCGACAAGTCCGACCCGAAGAACCCGCGCGTCACCGACGAGGTCGTCTACATGACGGCGGACGAGGAGGACAATTACCACGTAGCGCAGGCGAACGAGGCGCTGGACGAGGACGGACATTTCGTCAGAAAGAATGTCTCCGGCCGTTACCGCGAGGAGACGCAGGAGTACGAGAGAAGCATGTTTGACTACATGGATGTCTCCCCGAAGATGGTGTTCTCCGTCGCTACGGCGCTGATCCCGTTCCTGCAGAACGACGACGCGAACCGTGCGCTGATGGGTTCGAACATGCAGCGTCAGGCGGTTCCGCTTCTGACGACCGAGGCTCCGGTGGTGGGCACCGGGCTGGAGGTGAAGACGGCGGTCGACTCCGGCGTGTGCGTGGTGGCAAAGCATGCGGGCGTCGTGGAGCGCTCCGAGTCGAACCGGGTCATCATCCGCTGTGCAGACGGCACGAAGGATGAGTATCATCTGAAGAAGTTCGCGCGAAGCAACCAGAGCAACTGCTACAATCAGCGCCCGATCGTCTTCAAGGGAGACCGGGTCGAGGCAGGCGATGTGATCGCGGACGGCGCGTCGACGGCGAACGGCGAGATCGCGCTCGGCAAGAACCCTCTGATCGGTTTCATGACCTGGGAGGGCTACAACTACGAGGACGCCGTACTGCTGAGTGAGAAGCTGGTGATGGACGATGTGTACACATCCGTCCACATGGAAGAATATGAGGCCGAGGCTCGCGACACAAAGCTCGGGCCGGAGGAGATCACGCGCGACGTGCCGGGTGTCGGTGACGACGCGCTCAAGGACCTCGACGAGAGAGGAATCATCCGCATCGGCGCGGAGGTGCGCGCCGGGGATATCCTGGTCGGAAAGGTGACGCCGAAGGGCGAGACCGAGCTGACCGCCGAGGAGCGTCTGCTGCGCGCGATTTTCGGCGAGAAGGCGCGCGAGGTGCGTGACACTTCCCTGAAGGTGCCGCACGGTGAGTATGGCATCGTCGTGGACGCAAAGGTGTTCACGCGTGAGAATGGCGATGAGCTGGCGCCGGGAGTCAACCAGGCGGTCCGCATCTACATCGCGCAGAAGAGAAAGATTACGGTCGGCGACAAGATGGCAGGCCGCCACGGCAACAAGGGTGTCGTATCCCGCGTGCTGCCGGTCGAGGATATGCCGTTCCTCCCGAACGGACGTCCGCTTGACATCGTGCTGAACCCGCTGGGCGTGCCGTCCCGTATGAATATCGGACAGGTGCTGGAGATTCACCTGAGTCTCGCGGCGAAGGCGCTCGGCTTCAACGTGTCGACGCCGGTATTTGACGGCGCGAACGAGAAGGATATCATGGACACTCTGGAGCTCGCGAATGATTACGTGAACCTGGAGTGGGAAGAATTTAAGGCAAAGCACGAGGAGGAGCTGCTTCCGGAGGTGCTCGACTATCTGTATGAGAACCGGGAGCACAGGGCGCTCTGGCATGGTGTGCCGATCTCCAGAGACGGAAAGGTGCTGCTGCGCGACGGCCGCACCGGCGAGTATTTCGACAGCCCGACGACGATCGGACACATGCATTACCTGAAGCTGCACCACCTGGTAGACGACAAGATCCATGCGCGTTCTACCGGCCCGTACTCCCTCGTGACCCAGCAGCCTCTGGGCGGCAAGGCCCAGTTCGGCGGCCAGCGTTTCGGAGAGATGGAGGTGTGGGCGCTCGAGGCTTACGGCGCGTCGTACACACTGCAGGAGATCCTGACCGTGAAGTCGGATGACGTCGTCGGACGTGTGAAGACGTACGAGGCGATCATCAAGGGAGAGAATATTCCTGAGTCGGGTATTCCGGAGTCCTTCAAGGTGCTCTTAAAGGAGCTGCAGTCCCTTGGCCTGGATGTCAGAGTCCTGAGGGATGACAACACGGAGGTGGAGATCATGGAGTCGATTGACTACGGTGATACAGACCTGCGCTCCGTGATTGAAGGCGACAGAAAGTACAATAACAGGGAAGAGGAATCGTTTGGCCGGATGGGCTACAGCCAGCAGGAGTTTGACGGCGAGGAGCTGGTTGATGTGGAAGAGGACAGCGAGCCTCAGGATGATGATTACCTGGAACTGGAAGAGACTTTTGACGAAGAGTAGTATGGGAAAGGAGTACCATCCATGCCAGAGACAGCAAACAACGAAGTGTATCAGCCGATGACGTTTGATGCAATCAAGATCGGGCTGGCTTCCCCTGAGAAGATCAGAGAGTGGTCTCACGGAGAGGTGAAAAAGCCTGAGACAATCAATTACCGGACACTGAAGCCGGAGAAGGACGGTCTGTTCTGTGAGCGGATCTTCGGACCGAGCAAGGACTGGGAGTGCCACTGCGGAAAGTACAAGAAAATCCGCTACAAGGGCGTAATCTGTGACCGCTGCGGCGTAGAGGTTACGAAGTCGAGCGTGCGCCGTGAGCGCATGGGCCACATTGAGCTCGCAGCGCCGGTATCACACATCTGGTATTTCAAGGGCATCCCGTCCCGCATGGGACTGATGCTGGACCTTTCCCCGCGCACCCTGGAGAAGGTTCTGTATTTTGCAAACTATATCGTGCTCGACCCGGGCAAGACGGACCTGACCTACAAGCAGGTCCTGACCGAGAAGGAGTACCAGGAAGCGAAAGAAAAGTGGGGCAACGCGTTCCGCGCAGGTATGGGCGCGGAGTCGATTCAGGAGCTTTTGAAGGCGATCGACATGGACAAGGAGTCCGAGGAGCTCAAGAGGGGCCTCAAGGAGTCCAGCGGCCAGAAGCGCGCGCGCATCATCAAGCGCCTTGAGGTCGTGGAGGCGTTCCGCGAGTCCGGAAACCGCCCGGAGTGGATGGTGATGGACGTGATTCCGGTGATTCCGCCTGACCTCCGCCCGATGGTACAGCTCGACGGCGGCCGTTTTGCGACCTCCGACCTGAACGATCTGTACCGCCGTATCATCAACCGAAACAACCGTCTGAAGAGACTGCTGGAGCTCGGCGCGCCGGACATCATCGTCCGCAATGAGAAGCGCATGCTCCAGGAGGCAGTGGACGCGCTGATCGACAATGGCCGCCGCGGCCGTCCGGTCACCGGACCGGGCAACCGTGCGCTGAAGTCGCTCTCCGATATGCTCAAGGGTAAGTCCGGGCGTTTCCGCCAGAACCTTCTGGGCAAGCGTGTCGACTACTCGGGACGTTCCGTTATCGTCGTGGGACCGGAGCTGAAGATCTACCAGTGCGGTCTTCCGAAAGAGATGGCGATCGAGCTGTTCAAGCCGTTTGTCATGAAAGAGCTGG
This sequence comes from Oscillospiraceae bacterium, assembly GCA_021771715.1. Classification (GTDB taxonomy): domain Bacteria; phylum Bacillota; class Clostridia; order Lachnospirales; family Lachnospiraceae; genus Choladousia. Next base: position 6,236 of record JAETOO010000024.1, on the reverse strand, counting down.
TGGCAAACGGGATCTCCCACAACATCAAGAGCGCGAAGAAGAGCGTCGAGCGGCTGGAGCCGCAGGTGTGGGATGTGCTCGAGGATGTGATCAAGGAGCATCCGGTGATGCTGAACCGTGCGCCTACACTGCACAGACTCGGCATCCAGGCATTTGAGCCGATCCTGGTAGAGGGTAAGGCGATCAAGCTGCACCCGCTCGTTTGTACCGCGTTCAACGCGGACTTCGACGGCGACCAGATGGCGGTACATCTTCCGCTGTCCGTGGAGGCGCAGGCCGAGTGCCGGTTCCTGCTGCTCTCCCCGAACAACCTTCTGAAGCCGTCCGACGGAGGCCCGGTGGCTGTCCCGTCGCAGGACATGGTGCTTGGCATCTACTATCTGACGCAGGAGAGGCCGGGGGCGCTGGGCGAGGGCAAGTTCTTCCGCAGTGTCAGCGAGGCGATTCTTGCGTACGAGAACAAATATATCACGCTGCAGAGCAAGATCAAGGTGCGCTGCACGAAGCGGCTGGAGGACGGCAGAGTCGTCACCGGCAACGTGGATTCCACGCTCGGAAGATTCCTCTTCAACGAGATTCTCCCGCAGGACCTCGGCTTTGTGGACCGGTCGGTGCCGGGCAACGAGCTGAAGCTGGAGGTTGACTTCCTCGTGGGCAAGAAGGGCCTGAAGCAGATCCTTGAGAAGGTAATCAACACGCACGGGGCGACGAAGACGGCTGAGGTGCTCGACAGCATCAAGTCGATGGGCTACAAGTACTCGACGCGCGCGGCGATGACCGTCTCGATTTCCGATATGACCGTCCCGCCGCAGAAGCCGGAGATGATCAAGAACGCGCAGGAGGTTGTGGACCGGATCACGCGGAACTACAAGCGCGGCCTGATCACGGACGAGGAGCGCTACAAGGAGGTCATCGAGACCTGGAAGGAGACCGACGATGCGCTGACCAAGGCGCTGCTGGGCGGCCTCGACAAGTACAACAATATTTTCATGATGGCAGATTCCGGAGCGCGTGGATCGGATAAACAGATCAAGCAGCTGGCCGGCATGCGAGGCCTGATGGCGGATACGACCGGACACACGATCGAGCTGCCGATCAAGTCGAACTTCCGTGAGGGACTGGACGTACTGGAGTACTTCATGTCCGCGCACGGAGCACGAAAGGGTCTGTCCGACACGGCACTTCGTACGGCTGACTCGGGTTATCTGACCAGACGTCTGGTGGACGTGTCGCAGGAGCTGATCATCCGTGAGACGGACTGCTGGGACGGCGAAGGCGAGATCCCGGGCATGTATGTGAAGCAGTTCTCCGACGGCAAGGAGGAGATCGAGAGTCTGCAGGAGCGTATCACAGGGCGTTTTGCGTGCCAGGATATCAAGACTGCGGACGGCGAGGTCATCGTGAAGGCGAACCACATGATCACACCGAAACGCGCGGCGCGCATCATGAAGGACGGCGTGGACGAGAAGGGCGAGCAGTTTAAGAAGATCAAGGTTCGTACGATCCTGACCTGCCGCTCCCATGTCGGTATCTGTGCGAAGTGCTACGGCGCGAACATGGCGACCGGCGAGCCGGTACAGGTCGGCGAGACCGTCGGAATCATCGCGGCGCAGTCGATCGGTGAGCCGGGCACGCAGCTGACGATGCGTACCTTCCACACCGGCGGCGTGGCAGGCGGCGATATCACACAGGGTCTTCCGCGTGTCGAGGAGCTGTTCGAGGCGAGAAAGCCGAAGGGACTCGCGATTATCACGGAGATTGCCGGACATGCGATGCTGAAGGATACAAAGAAAAAGCGCGAGGTTGTGGTGACGAACGATGAGACGGGTGAGTCGAAGACGTACCTGATCCCGTACGGTTCCCGCATCAAGCAGGTCGACGGACAGTATCTCGAGGCCGGCGATGCGCTGACAGAAGGTAGTGTGAACCCGCATGACATCCTGAAGATCAAGGGTGTCGAGGCGGTGCAGGACTACATGCTGCGCGAGGTGCAGCGTGTGTACCGTCTGCAGGGTGTTGAGATCAATGACAAGCACATCGAGGTCATCGTGCGCCAGATGCTGAAGAAGATCCGCATCGAGGACAACGGGGACACCGAGTTCCTCCCGGGCACGCTGGTCGATATCCTCGATTTTGAGGATGCAAACCGGAAGATCGAGGAGGAGAATCAGGGACTTTCGCCGGAGGAGCGCAAGACGCCCGCAGAGGGCAAGCGCGTGATCCTGGGTATCACGAAGGCATCCCTGGCGACCAATTCCTTCCTGTCTGCGGCATCCTTCCAGGAGACGACGAAGGTGTTGACCGAGGCGGCGATCAAGGGCAAGGTTGACCCGCTGATGGGCCTGAAGGAGAACGTCATCATCGGTAAGCTGATCCCGGCAGGTACCGGAATGAAGCGCTACCGCAACATCCAGATTGACACCTCAGGGACGGACGATTATCTCTACGAGCAGCCGGAGGAGCTGGATCTTCCGGAGACGGATGACACGGAGGCTGTGACGGATGAGATGGAGCTGAACCTGTCCGAGATGGGCGACGAGCCGGAGGCAATGGAGCCCGCGGAGGCGGACGAGGATGCATTGAATCCGGAGACGGACGCACCGGAGGCAGACACAGAGAGTGTTGAGGCCGAGGAAGCGGATGCAGAGGCAGAGGCTGTCGAGGCTGAGGCAGTGGATGCGGAGGCTGACGCGGAGGAAGCACCGGAAGAGTAAGACAGGAATGACAACAGCAAAAGCAGCAGCTGGGTAGAAGAAAGAAAAGTAAAAAGCGATGCAGCAATAGGAGCTGTAAAAATAGTTAGAGAAATAAAAACGGGAGGCCACGCAGAGAAATATGCGGGGCCTCCCGTTTTTGGGAGAATACTGTTCCTCTAATCCTGTGAGATAAGTGAAAAATAGTGAAAAAATAGTGTAATTTTAATGGATTTTCCTGCGCATAGAGGGTATAATTGTACCAGGATGATTTGAAAGAGAGGGGGAATATGACTTGATTAAAATTGTGCTTACAAATGATATTTTAAAGCTGATATCTGCGATTGATGAGAACCGCTTTTCTTTCAGGAATATTAAGTTGCCGCCAATGACCAAAAATCGTTTGAGAAAGAACTCGAAGAAAAAGAGCTCCTATGCATCCAATAAAATTGAGGGAAATCCGCTTACAGAGGCGCAGGCGGATAAAGCGATTGAAAGCGATCCGCATAAGCATTTTTTAAAACCGGAACAGGAAATTCGTAATTACTTTCTGGCGCTTACTTTTTTGGAAGAAAAATTAGAACAGAAAGAGAGATTTTCAAAAGAATTGCTTTTGGCAGTGCAGGCGTTGGTAGAGAAGGGGGCTTCAAAGGAAAAAATCGGCTTGCGGGGAGCAATGCCGCCGGGCATTTTGTTTGCCGTGTATGATGCGGAAAGCGGACATCCCGAGTATATTCCGCCAGAGTATGTGGATATTCCGGAATTGTTGAATGAGCTGATTGATTATGTGAATACGACAGATGATCACCCATTAATCATTGCGGCGGTGGTACATTATCAGCTGGTTACCATTCATCCATTTGAAGACGGAAATGGAAGAACGGCAAGGCTAATGTCAGGATATATTTTGGACTATTATGGCTATGGATTTCAGGGAATTGGTTCCTTGGAAGAGTATTTTGCCTATGATCCGGAGGAGTATTATGAATCTTTGCAAATGGGATTGCCCGCTTTATATTATTTAGGGAGGGATAATCCTCCGCATCCAGAAATATGGATCATGTATTTTTTGAGAATGATGGAGTTGTATTCCAAAAAGGTATGTGAGCTGTCGAAAAAGTCAGAAAAGGATGAGGTAGAAGGTAGTCTGTCATATTTGAATAAGAAGGAAAAGGAACTGATTGGCTTTCTGCTAAAAGAGAGGCTATATGATTTTGCGCCGATTGAAGTGAGTAGAATGATGGGAGTAACCAATAAGACGATCATTAATCGGTGCGCAAATCTTTGCAAGCAGGGATTTTTGGTTCCCAATATTGTAAAAGCAAGAATACGGTCATATTCTCTGAGTGAATTTGCACGGAGGAATGTGAAGCAGATTTTGAAAAAGATTTAAAACAATCAGAATTTTTTGAAAAGACCACCGGTTCAGCCGGTGGTCATGACCTTTAGATTATCGTCAACAGACACGACGCCGCAGACGACCTACATTAAATCGTCGTCAAACGGCTCGTCCGTTTCCTCCCCGTCCAGATCAATTTCATCAATCTCGACTCCGTCCACAGGCTTCTTTTTTGCGTAGCGTCGTGTGGCGACATGTTCTCTGCGCGCTTCGGTTTTCTGCTCTTTGATATTGTGCATCAGCCGGCGCAGCGACATATCCTCCGCGAGCTTGTCGGACACGTAATCCTCCTCGTCGGCGGAAGCATACGGAGGACGGTCCTGGTAGGGCGGATTCGGATATCCGCTATTTGGATACGGCTGGTTCGGATAAGCTCCGTTCTGGTACGGCTGATTTTGATTCCTGCCATTCGGATATGGCGGATTCGGATATCCACCGCCTTGGTAGGGCGGATTCTGGTATCCGCCGTTCGGATAGCCGTTGCCCTGATAGGGCTGATTCTGGTATCCACTGTTCGGGTAGCCGTTGCCCTGATATGGCGGATTTTGATATCCTGCATTCTGGTAGGGCGGATTCCCCCCATTTTGATGCGGTGGATTCTGAAATCCTCCCTCCGGGTACGGCTGCCCCGTATACTCACTGCTTTTCTCCTGTCTTTTTTTCTTCCTATTTATATGGTCTCTGCTGAAGGGCCGGAAGAGCGTCTTGCGCCCGGTCCAGCCGACGATGCGCACCAGGACAATGCCCCAGAAGACCCCGAAGGAGTCAATCAGCACATCGCGCTTGGACGGCCCGCGGCCCGCGACGAAGGACTGGTGATACTCATCCCCGCAGGCGAACGCGACGCAGAAGAACCCGGCGACCAGCATCAGCCAGACCCCGCGCAGCCCGTAGACGTACAGCGGAAACGCGACCGAGACGGCCAGGGCGAAGTACTCCGTCATGTGCGCCAGCTTCCGGACGATGCCGTGAAAACGGGTCGCGATGCTGTCGATCTCCCAGGGCTCCAGCGGCTCCCCCAGGATCTTTCCGCCGGTCTCCACGATCTTGTAGCTCACCTTGTAGCTCAGCTGCGAGGAGGTCGCCCCGTCCTGCGCAGAAAACGAAAAAATCAGATACATCAGACAAAGTGCCGGCACAAACGACAACGGCTTCAACAATGCACTCACAATTTTCATAGAAAAATCCCCTTTCAAAACCCCCTGAAAAGTTCACGTTATTTTATCATTACGAGCGCAGTCTGTCCAGTGATTTCATAAAATCCTAAGATATTTCCCGCAAAACCGCTTGACAACCGCTCCCCTCATAAGTATAATATCAGGGTGCGTGTGGACGAACGCGCATTTGTTATGCTTTTAATCGCAACCGCAGGAGCTACGGCTCACGAATTCAGGAGGTGAAAGTAATGCCAACATTTAATCAGTTAGTAAGAAAAGGCAGACAGACATCTGTTAAGAAGTCTACTGCACCGGCTCTCCAGAAAGGATTCAATTCCCTTCAGAAGAAGCAGACCAATACCTCTTCCCCGCAGAAGAGAGGCGTCTGCACCGCAGTAAAGACCGCTACGCCGAAGAAGCCGAACTCAGCGCTTCGTAAGATCGCCAGAGTACGTCTGTCAAACGGAATCGAAGTAACGAGCTATATCCCGGGTGAGGGACATAACCTTCAGGAGCACAGCGTTGTCCTGATCCGCGGCGGCAGAGTAAAGGACCTTCCGGGTACCAGATACCATATCGTCAGAGGAACACTTGATACCGCAGGTGTTGCAAAGAGAAGACAGGCCCGTTCCAAGTACGGCGCTAAGAGACCGAAGGACGCTAAGAAATAAGATCGCATAGTTCGGTTAGAGTATCACAGTTAAGCAATATTTCGTTTCACCTTATGCCGGAGTTCGTATAACCAGGTGGTTGCGGGGTTATGATAGAAGTCCTTGCATGAGACGCAGCAGTGTACGCCGCGAGGCGTGCGGGAACTATTGTTGTGAGTACCTGTGATCTAATGATTATTAAGGAGGGAAGTAACGTGCCACGTAAAGGACATACTCAGAAAAGAGACGTTTTAGCAGACCCGTTATACAACAACAAAGTAGTTACCAAGCTTATCAACAACATTATGCTGGATGGTAAGAAGGGTGTAGCTCAGAA
>JAETOO010000023.1 GCA_021771715.1 Oscillospiraceae bacterium | reverse complement strand
GCAGGTAACTGACGTTGCGGCTGGCGAACCTTTCGATGAGTCTTTAGACTCCAGCGCCGGGAACGCGCCCTTATAGGGCGAAAATCAAACCACCGGCTTAGCCGGTGGTACTGATTTTGTCGTAGGAAGCTTCGTCCCCTGTGACTCAAAACACTCCGCGCAGATGCGCACTCGCGGCGAAGCACATTCTTTTTTCAAATAGAGGACGGGAGACCGCCCGCAGATCTTTGGCGGTGCAATGTCGTTCTGGATTCAGCCAGGAGAAACACGGGAGAATGGGTCAAAAGACTTCTCACAGGATGGATAGCCACAGGATGGATAAGGAAAAGCAGGAAAAAACAGGTTGACAGAGACCTGTTTTTTTAATAGAATAAGAAAGGCTTATATATCATAACTAAATACTTATGAACGTAGACAGAGGTGTGTATGAATAGCGATCTGATGGAAAAATATGTGCTGCAGCTTGCCGAGGTGCAGAGCCTGACCAGGGCGGCGCAGAAGCTCGGCATTTCGCAGCCGGCGCTCACGCAGGCTTTGAACGGGATCGAGAAGCGGCTGGGCTACTCTCTTTTCAACCGCCGGACGAACCCGGTCACGCTGACGCGGGAGGGGGAGGTCTATCTGGATTATCTGCGCTCCCGGGCAGTCCTGCAGAAGGAGTATGAGAAGCGGATTTCCGATGTGCGGGCCGCACGGAATCTCTCGCTGGTCGTAGGCGCCCCGGAGGTGTATGCCGGGACCGTCGTGACGGATGCGCTGGCGCGGTTTTCGGCGGAATACCCTGAGTGTGATCTGAAAATCAAGATCGGCACGCTGCCGGCCCTGGCGCGGATGGCGGCGAACCAGGAGGTGGACTGCTTTATCAGCACGAGCGACAACATTTCTCCCGATTTCGAGAAAATTGAGATCCTGAAGGAGCAGATCTGCCTGTGCATTCCGGCGAGCTGGGAGCTCGGCAGCACGTTCCGCGCAGATCATCCGGAGCTGCTCAACGGGAAGAACTGCATCCTCCTGGAGCCGGGCCAGCCGCTGTACCGGGCTGCCGCCGCCTTTTTCGAGGAGCATGACATCCATGTGAAGAAGACGATTACCGTCGACCAGGTGGCGCTGTCGGTGAAGCTCGCCGCGAAGGGCGCGGGGATGACGTTTGCCTCGCGGGAGGCGCTGCAGTACTGCGGGGAGTCGGACAGGCTGTGCCTGTATGAGCTTTCGTCTGACCTGTTCCGGCGTTCCGTGTACATCTGCCATGACCGGACGCACTACGTCACGGAGGCGTGCAGCCGATTCATGGATCTCCTGATCCAGGCGCGCACAGCGTGACGCGGAACTCGCCGGTCGGATGAAACCGTTTCATTCCCGCGAGCAGCAGTCAGACGGCAATACCGGTTTCTGTAATCATTCAGCGGTGCTGTGTATAGATGTTGCGGTGACCGGGAAAACAGAGAAAACACGAATCAACGATGAAAAAGGAGGACTTGTAACATGCGAAGAAAGATATCTGTAACAGCAGCCCTGACACTTGCGGCAGTCATGGTGACTGCAACCGGCCTTCCGGCCGCGGCGGAGGCTGCTGACACATCGGTGAATCTTGCCTTTCAGTATGGCCTGGCGTATGCGCCGCTGACGATCGCCAAGGAGCAGAAGCTGATCGAGCAGGCGTACGAGGAGGCTACGGGGAAGACGGTCGAGGTCACATGGACGCAGATGAGCGCAGGGGCGGACATCAACACCGGGATTGCCTCGGGCAGCGTGCAGGTGGGCTTTATGGGCGTCGGGCCGGCGATTACCGGCTGTATGTCCGGGGTCGGCTACAAGATCTTCATGAACCTTTCGGGGCAGGAGCACGGCCTGATGTCGAACCGGGAGGAGCTTGCCACACTGGAGGATCTGGTGAACAGCGATGAGCAGGTGGCGCTGGTGAATATCGGCTCCATCCAGCACATTATTCTGGCAAAGGCGCTGGAGCATGCGGGCTTTGACGCGCATGCGCTGGACGCGAACCTGATTGCGATGAAGCATCCGGACGGGATGACGGCGCTGGAGTCCGGCAATGTGGCGTGCCATCTGACGACCAATCCGTACATTTACAAGGAGCGGGAGGATATGGAGGCGAGCGGTCTGCACGAGATCGAGGGGATCTCGGATGTGTGGTCCGCGGACAATTCCTTTATCGTGGGCGTGTGCTCCGCGGAGCTCTGTGAGGAGGATCCGGCTCTCTACGAGGCGCTGTGCCAGGCCTTCGCCGAGGCGATTGCTTATATCAATGAGCACGGCGAGGAAGCGGCCAAGATCACGTGTGAGTTTGACGGGACGACGCCGGAAGAGGAGCTGCAGTATCTGGAGGCGGGAACTTACGCGACCGAGACGAGCGGCGTGTTCGAGCTGGCGACCTTCATGGCGGAGCACGACTTCCTGGATACCGCGCCGGAGTCCTTCGCGGATCTGGCCTATGAAAACGTAGAGGGAAATTAGAGGCGATGAAAAAAGAAAAGCTGCAGTCATGTTTCGTACAACTGGTCTTTGTAGCTGCGGTGGCGTCCGTCTGGGAGGCCACCGCGCGGGCGCATATCTTCGGGGCGCGCTCCGAGCTGATTTTTCCGACGCTGGAAGCGATCGGGAGTGCGTTTGTCAAAAATTTTGCCAGCGGCTATGCGGGAGTCTCCTTCTGGATATACATCCTGAACTCCATGAAGCTGCTGCTTCTGGGGCTCGTTCTCGGCATTGCCGGGGCAGTCTTGTTCTCAGGCCTGTCAGTGGCGAGCCGCGTGTTCTACTACATTTACAATCTGGTGGTCTCTGTGTTTGACCTGATCCCGGGGGTAGCGCTCCTGCCGGTCATCATCATTCTGTTCGGCATCCGGCCCTCCGTCATCGTCTTTCTGGTGGTGCACGCCGTGATCTGGCCGATGTCCAGAAACATTCTGGACGGCTTTGCCGCGATCCCGCGCATCTATGTCGAGGCCGGGAAAAATATCGGGCTGAATCAGCTTGAACTGCTGACCGGCGTCTACATTCCGGCGGCGACCTCCTACCTGGTATCCGGGCTGAAGGTGAGCTGGGCGCGGGCATGGCGCGGGCTGATCAGCGCGGAGATGATTTTCGGGATCGCCTCGTGCCCCGGCATCGGGCTGTACATCAATCAGATGCGCACGAACATGAAAAATGCGGAGATGTACGCGACGCTGATCGTGATCGTCCTCATCGGAGTGCTGGTGCAGTATGGGATTCTGGAACCGATCGAGACACACACCGTGAAAAAATGGGGGATGACAAAATGAGCAGTGTGCTGAGCATCCGGCATCTGAAAAAAGCATATCCGGGCGATCCGGGCCGTTCGGACGGCAGTGTGCTGGAGGATTTTAATCTGGAGCTGGAGGAGCGGGAGTTTCTCTGCATCCTCGGCCCCTCGGGCTGCGGAAAGACGACGCTGCTGCGCTGTATCGCGGGCTTTGAGCCGTATGAGGGAGAGATCCGCATTCAGGATCAGGTAAAATGTGAGCCCGGCACAGACCGGATCATGGTGTTTCAGGACTTCAACCAGCTGTTTCCGTGGAAGACGGTCGAGAAAAACATACAGTATCCTCTGAGAAAAAAGGGGATCCGTGACAAGGAGGAGCTTGAGCAGATCACGGCGGAGTATCTGGAAAAGGTGAAGCTTCCGGGGACGGAGAAAAAATACCCGCACCAGCTCTCCGGCGGCATGAAGCAGCGCGTGGCGATCGCGCGGGCTCTGGCGCTGAAGCCGAAGATCATCCTCATGGATGAGCCGTTCGCCGCGCTGGACGCCATGACGCGCAACCGACTGCAGGCAGAACTGCTGCACATCTCAGAGACAGAGGACTGTACCTTTGTGTTTATCACCCACAACATCCAGGAGGCGATCGTCCTGGGCAGCCGCATCATTCTGATGTCCGGCAGCGGAAAAGTGAAGATCGACCACCGGAACACCCTGCCGCGGCCGATCACACCGTCGACGGACGGGTACGGAGAGCTGTGGAAGCTGTTTCATGATGCGCTGGAGGAGTAAGTGTCCCATTTACGATACTTCAGAGAGAAGTGTCTGACTTTTGCGACGAGTTGCGTTCAAGATATATAGGAGGAGGCAGTGCTCAGTTCCTGGCCGATGAGTTTTGCGAGGCATGTATGTCCGAGCGGTGCAAGATGGATTCCGTCTGTCGTGACGGCGGATATCCCGTACTGCCGGACGGCCTCATCGAGAGCAGGCTGTGTACAAAGCACGCGGACAGCACAGCCGGGATGACGGAGCGCGGCGCTGGCGGCAGTCTCCCTTACCGCGCGGCGGACGTCCGCAAGACACGGCTTCCAGGTGGTCAGGTACGCCGGAGTGTCAAAGAGAAACGGTTCCAGGACGAGAACTAGGGGAGAACGTATTGTTCCGGACGTCTGGGAAGAGGACTGCGCGGATGATGGTTTTGTGTGCGTTGATTGGAATAGAATCCCGTCAAGCAGCCGTGCGAGCGCATCCGCGGCGTCAGCCAGGTAGGCGTCCCGCTGCGCCGCTGTGCGCCCGGAGTCCATCAGGGCGCCGACCTCGTTGATGCCGCCGAGGATGCAGACCGCGTCGAACGAAGCGTCCTTCCAGTTCGCCAGCCATTTCCGGTAGATGCGCGGAAACGTGAAGCCGTCCGTGCCGCCGTTTACGGCAGCGGTGGGGATGCCGGAGGCTTCGAGCCGTTCCTTTGTCAGTTTCACATATCCGTCCCCGAGGTTGTCGGGCGTAAAGCAGTGGCCGCAATCCGTATTGCTGGCGCCCAGAAACAGGATCTTCATAGCGTTCCCCCTTCTTTTTCTGCCAGTATAGCACAAATCCGGCAAAATCCACGCACATTTTTTGTATTTCCGCAGGGAAAAGGACTTTTATTTTTGAAAATTCTGTGATACAATACCACACAGAGCATTGTGGGCAGTGTTCCCGCATGCCGTGAATAACTCGATAAGGAGGACAGAAAAATGAAGCATATTAAGACTCTGAATACGAAGTCTTTACAGAACACTCTGAAGAAGGGTGGCTGCGGCGAGTGCCAGACTTCCTGCCAGTCCGCATGTAAGACATCCTGCACTGTAGGAAATCAGACCTGCGAGCACAAATAAAAGCAAGAGTTGATAAGCAGCGGAGCCGCTTCGCTGCTTATCTTTTGCCTGAAAAATACGTTAGAGAGGAGCTTTTGATGTGATCCATCAGTACAAAAATAATGGATACAACATCGTGCTGGATGTCAACAGCGGTTCCGTTCACGTGGTAGACGACCTGGTCTACGATGTGATTGCGCTGCTTGACAAAGGCAAGACAGAGGAAGAGACGAGACAGAGCCTTGCGGGGACGTATCCGGAGGAGGAGATCGCCGAGGCGCTCTCGGAGTGCCGGGAACTCAAGGAGGCGGGGACTCTGTTCACCGAGGATATTTACGAGAAGGCCATTTTTGACTATAAGGCGCGCCCGACGGTCGTGAAGGCGCTCTGCCTGCACATCGCGCATGACTGCAACCTCGCCTGCAAATACTGCTTTGCCGAGGAGGGAGAGTATCATGGCCGGCGCGCGCTGATGAGCTTCGAGGTCGGGAAAAAGGCGCTGGATTTCCTGATCGCGAATTCCGGCAGCCGTCACAACCTGGAGGTCGATTTCTTCGGCGGAGAGCCGCTGATGAACTGGCAGGTGGTCAAGGACCTCGTGGCATACGGCAGGGAGCAGGAGAAGCTGCATGACAAGAAGTTCCGCTTTACTCTGACTACGAACGGAGTACTGCTGAACGAGGAAGTGATGGAGTTCTGCAACCGCGAGATGGCGAATGTCGTGCTGAGCATCGACGGACGCCGGGAGGTGCACGATCTGATGCGCCCGTTCCGGAACGGGAAGGGCAGCTATGACCTGGTGCTTCCGAAGTTCAAGAAGTTTGCCGAGAGCCGCGGACAGCAGAAGTATTACGTGCGCGGGACGTTCACGCATCACAACCTCGATTTTTCCGAGGACGTGCTGCACATGGCGGACGAGGGCTTTGAGCAGATCTCGATCGAGCCGGTCGTCGGGGCGGATACGGAGGAGTATGCGCTCAGGGAGGAGGACATTCCGAAGATCTGTGAAGAGTATGACAAGCTGGCAGCCGAGATGGTGAAGCGGGAGCGCGAAGGCAGAGGCTTCACGTTTTTCCATTTCATGATCGATCTGACCGGGGGACCGTGCGTGTACAAGCGCCTGTCGGGCTGCGGCTCGGGCACGGAGTACCTTGCAGTGACGCCGTGGGGAGACCTCTACCCGTGCCATCAGTTTGTCGGCCAGGAAGAGTACCTGATGGGAAATGTGGACGAGGGGATCGTGCGGCAGGATATCGTGGATGAGTTCAAGTGCTGCAACGTCTACACGAAGGAGAAGTGCCGGAACTGCTTCGCGAAGTTTTACTGCAGCGGAGGCTGTGCGGCCAATTCCTACAATTTCCACGGGACGATCCAGGATGCGTATGATCTCGGCTGCGAGCTCCAGCGCAAGCGTGTGGAGTGTGCGATCATGATCAAGGCGGCGCTGGCGGATCAGGAGGCGGAGGCCGAGGCCTGAGCCGCGCCGGGCAGGAGCGGTGAGGCCGCAGTGCTGTCGGAGGAGCGCGGCCGGATCACCATGTTGTCGGCAGGCTGCAGAATGGAGTGCATAAGGTGTGCGGGCCGGTGAGCTGCATGCCGTGCCGAAAGAGAGAAAAAGGAGAGTTACCATGAACAAAAAGAAAGCAAAGATCAGTCTTGTCGCACTGGCGCTGATCACCGTACTGTTTGCGTATACGGTGATCTTCGGTATCGGCAAGACGGGGACAGGTGCGATGAAGAATATTATTCTGGGCCTGGACCTTTCCGGTGGTGTCAGCATCACCTATGAGGCAGTCGGCGACGAGGCGCCGTCGGCGGAGGATATGCGCGATACAATTTACAAGCTGCAGCAGCGTGTGGACGGCTACAGCACAGAGGCTCAGGTCTACCAGGAGGGCTCTGACCGGATCAACATCGAGATCCCGGGCGTGAGCGACGCGAATGCGATCCTCGAGGAGCTGGGAAAGCCGGGCTCCCTGGAGTTCCGTCTGTCGGACGGCACGGTGGTGCTGACCGGTACGCAGGTCGCGACTGCGGAGGCGAAGCAGCAGCAGAACCAGACGACCGGTGCGAATGAGTTTGTCGTACAGCTCGATCTGACGAAGGACGGTGCGGAGGCGTTCGCAAAGGCGACCTCGGAGAACGTCGGAAAGCCGATTCTGATCGTCTATGACGAAGAGGTGATCAGTGATCCGGTCGTCAACGAGGCAATTACAGGCGGAACGGCCATCATTTCCGGTTCGTTCACCGCGGAGGCGGCGAAGAATCTGGCGTCCTCGATCCGTATCGGTTCCCTCTCCCTCGAGCTTGAGGAGATCCGCTCAAATGTAGTCGGTGCGCAGCTCGGCGAGAACGCGATCCGCACGAGCCTGATTGCGGGCGCGATCGGCCTTGCGATTGTCATGGTGTTCATGGTCATTGTCTATGCACTTCCGGGTATCTGCGCGGCGATCGCATTGGTGATCTATACGCTGATGATGCTTCTGCTGCTGAACGCGTTTGACCTGACCCTGACACTGCCGGGTATCGCAGGTATCATCCTGTCGATCGGTATGGCGGTCGATGCGAACGTCATCATCTACGCGCGTATCCGCGAGGAGATTGCGGCAGGCGCTTCCGTGAAGGGCGCGATCCGCACCGGATTCAAGAAAGCGCTGTCCGCGATTCTGGACGGCAATATCACGACGCTGATCGCGGCGGTTGTCCTGAATGTGATGGGCACCGGAAGCGTGAAGGGCTTCGCGCAGACGCTGATGCTCGGTATTGTGCTCTCCATGTTTACGGCTCTCGTGATTTCGCGGCTGCTGATCAATGCGTTCTACGAGCTCGGCTTCAAGGATGAAAAGTATTACGGAACGGCAAAGAAGCGGACAGTGATCGACTTTGTCGGAAAGTGGCATGTGACGTTCCTGATTTCCGCGATCTTCATCATTGCAGGTCCGGTATTTATGGCGATCAATTCGGGCTCCGGCAAGGGTGCTCTGAACCTGAGCATGGATTTCCGCGGCGGTACATCGACAAGCGTTACCTTCAACGAGGATCTCTCGATCGCGGATCTGGATGCGGATGTGAAGCCGCTGTTCCAGAATGTCACGGGGGATGCGGAGATTCAGACACAGAAGGTGGCCGGCACGAACGATGTCTATATCAAGACGCGCGTGCTGACGCTGGATGAGAGAGAAGAGGTAGCGAAGGCAATCCAGGAAGTGTACGATGTGGAGGAGAAGGCGATCACGTTTGAGACGATTTCCTCTACGGTCAGCAACGAGATGCGCCAGGATGCGTTCATTGCGGTAATCGTTGCGACGGTCTGCATTTTGATCTACATCTGGTTCCGGTTCAAGGATATCCGCTTCGCGGGCAGCGCGGTGCTGGCGCTGGTTCACGACGTGCTCGTCGTATTCGCGTGCTACGCGGTGGTTCGGATCTCCGTGGGCAATACGTTTATTGCGTGTATGCTGACCATCGTCGGATATTCGATCAACGCGACGATCGTCATCTTTGACCGTATCCGTGAGAACCTTGAGCTGATGAAGAAAGCGTCTCTCGAGGAGATCGTCAACACGAGTATCACCGAGACGCTGACGAGAAGTATCTACACCTCCTTCACGACGTTTATCATGGTGGCGGTGCTCTACGTTCTCGGCGTCGCGACGATCAAGGAGTTCTCGCTGCCGCTGATGGTAGGTGTCATCGCGGGCGGCTACTCGTCCGTATGCATTACCGGCGCGCTCTGGTATCTGATGAAGAAGCGTGCAGGCAAGAAGGCACAGTAAGCGTCTGCGAAATAGGTCTTTCTGATAAAAGATAAGTCAGGAGGGTGCTGCAAAACGTGAGTTAGTTGTATCGTTTGCAGTGCCCTCCTTCTGTTTTCGCGGGCCGGGAGGCGGGACGACACGTCTGATGTGACCGTGGCAGGGGGGAAGCTGCATGCTTGGGCGGAAAGCGGGATTGCATGTCTGACACTGACCGAGTCATAAAATGAGACTGTACGTCTGATATCGGCCGGGCCAGAAGGTGAGACCATACATTTGTCATTGATGGAATCAGAAGACAGGATTGTGTGCAGTTCATTGACTGACCGGATGAAGAGATAAAGAGATAAAAAAGGATGGATACATATGAGAGAAAAGTGGTTTGTGGCCGCAAAGAAGGCGGATTTCAGAGGGATCGCGGACCGGTTCGGGATCGACCAGGTGCTCGCGCGGATCATTCGGAACCGGGATGTCGTCGGGGACGAGGCGATCGAAGCTTACCTGCACGGCCGTTTGGAGAATCTGAATCCGCCGCGGCTGCTGAAGGGCTGCACGGAGGCCGCCGAGCTGATCAGGGAGAAAATTGAGCAGGGCCGGAAGATCCGCATTATCGGGGATTACGACATCGACGGGGTAAATGCGACCTACATTCTGTACCGTGCGCTTTCCCGCTGCGGCGCGCGCGTCGACTATGAGATTCCGGACCGGATGAAGGACGGCTATGGCCTGAACGTGTCCCTGCTGCAGTACGCGCTGGACGAGGGGGTCGACACGGTCGTCACCTGCGACAACGGGATCTCGGCGATTGATGAGATCGCGTTCGCGAAGGCGCAGGGCATGACGGTGATCGTGACAGACCACCATGAGCCGCTGTTTGCGGAGCGGGCAGAGGATGTGGCAGGGATAGGGCGGTCGGCTTTGGAGGCTGACGCAGCGGCAGAGAAAGTGCGGTCGGTTATGGATCGTGATGCGGTGGCGCAGGAGGGAGTTCCGGAAAGCAAGAAGGGAGAGCAGACGCGGGACGCAGCGGTGCGTGTGATGTCGGAGGATGGCAGCCGGTATTTCCGATTGCCGCCTGCAGATGTGCTCGTGAACCCGAAGCAGCCGGGCTGCCCGTACCCGTATAAAAAGCTCTGCGGCGCCGCCGTGGCGTGGAAGGTGGTCTGCGAGCTGTACCGTCTTATGGGCTTCGCGGAGGAGGCGGAGCAGTTTCTGCAGTTTGTCGGTTTTGCGACGGTCGGGGATGTGATGGATCTCGACGGGGAGAACCGGATTCTGGTGAAGGAGGGGCTGAAGCGGCTGCGCACGACACAGAATTACGGGATGCGCGCGCTGATCCAGGAAAACAAGCTGGACTTTGCCACCTTAAATTCGTACCACATCGGTTTTGTGCTCGGCCCGTGCATCAACGCGAGCGGCAGGCTGGACACGGCCAAGCGCTCGCTGCGTCTGCTGCTGGCGCGTGACCCGGCGGAGGCGGCGCAGCTGGCAGGACAGCTCAAGGAGCTGAACGATGAGCGGAAGGAGCTGACGCAGGCGGCGGTGGATGAAGCGTGTGAGATGATCGAGCGCGGAAACGGCGGGCCGCGTATGACCGACCGGGTGCTCGTCGTCTATCTGCCGGACTGCCACGAGAGCATTGCAGGGATTGTGGCCGGGCGGCTGCGGGAGCGCTACGGGAAGCCGACTTTTGTCGTGACGGACGGGGAGACCTCCGCGAAGGGTTCCGGGCGCTCGATCGAGGCCTACTCGATGTTCGAGGAGATGGTAAAATGCCAGGATCTGTTTCTGAAGTTCGGCGGACATCCGATGGCAGCCGGATTTTCGCTCGAGAAAGAGCGGATCGGGGAGATGCGCCGCCGCCTGAATGAGGGCTGCACGCTGACGGAGGACGAGATGGCGGCGCGCGTTATGATCGACGTGCCGATGCCGATCGACTATATTCATGAGGGATTGATCGAGAGCCTGAGCGTGCTCGAGCCGTTCGGCAAGGGAAATGAGAAGCCGCTGTTCGCAGAAAAAGGCCTGAAACTGCTGTCTGCCCGCATCCTCGGGAAAAATGCCAACGTCCTGAAGCTGCAGGTGATGAACCGCGCGGGCTGCGCGATGGAGGCCCTGTATTTCGGGCATCCGGACACAGTGAAGGAGTATCTGACCGAGAAATTCGGCGAGACGGAGGTGCAGAAGCTGTTCTGGGGAAAAGTGAACCGGACAGAGCTGGACGTGACGTACTACCCGTCGATCAATGAGTACCAGGGGCGGCGGACGATGCAGATTGTGATCAAAAACTTTAAATAAGATGAAAATGAGGGTGTCACAGACAGAAGCATTCCCCTGATAGGAAGCCTGTGACGCCCTCAAGTAATTTTGGTGTGTGAAGCGACCGCGGTTTGCGGGTAAGCGCTCCTCAGTCGTGCCGCTCCTCCTGATTGTCATAGCACTCGCAGAACCGCGCCGAGAATGCGGGCGGCTCGTCCTTGACGTACAGGTGGGAGATGTCCCCGTACTCGTTCATGCGGAAGCTGGCGATCCCCTTGCGGCGCTCCTCGCTGGTGAGCAGCGCGACAGAGGTGGGGGCGGCGCAGAGCCCGTGCCAGAGCACCATCGGGGAGACGCCGATCAGATGACCGATCAGGACACAGCCGAGCCCGAAATGGCAGAAAAATGCGATCGTATCGGTATTGGCGCGCTCGACGCGGTAGAGGTGGCCGTCCCGCACGTAGCCATAGTCGGCGAGCAGCGCGTCAAACTGTTCTGTGACCCACTCATACTCCTCCTTTACGTGCCCGTCCTGCATGCGCCGGGGCTCATACCAGCGGTCATAGCGATAGAAATCCTCGTCCTTTGTCCAGTCCTGCGGCAGCCAGTCCCAGCACACCGGAGAGTGCTCCCGGTCCGGGCGGTCGATTTTGGGTGCAAACTCGCGCAGCCATTTGCACTCAGTCGCAGTCCGCCCCAGCCGCTGCAGCGTGAAGGAGGCAGTGTCCTTTGCGCGGCCGTGCGGTGAGACATAAAAGTCCTTGATGTCGAGCTTTGTCATCCGGTCGGCGAGGTATTCCGCCTCCTTCCAGCCCTTCTCCGTCAGAGAATCAATCGAGTAATCGGGATCTCCGTGTCGTATGATCAGTATCTTCATCGTATCTCGTTCCTTTCACGTTTTCTTCTGTGATTTGCCTGAGAGATTCTGCACAAAATGTGCGTTTACAGTTTATCACGAATCGCGAAGCGAGGCAACAATCCGTGTGATGCAAATTCATGTTCCCTGCATCTTTCTTAATATTTTCGGAAGTCGACGGGCGGGGATGGACATTTTCAGAAAATCAGTATATTATTAGCATAATTTCGTTCATTGGTGTCCCAATCGGAGGAAAAATTTTCCGGCAGAGATCTCATTAAGAGCCGGTTGACGGTGATCTGCGGTATTGTGTTGTTGATACCGTCTGACGGAGGGACGACAGGGCCGGTGGGATTGGCGGAAGCTCCGGGGCAGCAGAAAAGAAAAGGGAGGAAAAGCTATGAGAGATGAAGACAGGGAGATCAGAGAGGCGATCTGTGCAGGGGAGCGTGCCCTTGGCAGTCTGAGGCAGGTGCAGGAGAAGCTCGATAGCGCCCGCGCGTGGGGGATTTTTGATATGCTCGGAGGAGGCACGCTGACCGGCATCCTGAAGCACTCCAGGATCAACGACGCGACGCGCTGCATGGAGAATGCGAAATACGATCTGCAGGCGTTCCAGAAGGAGCTGCGCGACGTCCAACTTCCGGACGATATCCGGATTGAGGTCGGCGGTTTTCTGACGTTTGCCGATTTCTTCTTCGACGGCTTTCTCGCGGATTACCTCGTGCAGTCAAAGATCGCGGATGCCCGCCGCCAGGTGGAGGACGCCATCCGGCGCGTGGAGTGGCTGCTGGATGAACTGCGAAGACTGTAGCGGGGCGTGTGGAGTGGCTGCTCGGCGAGCGGCGCAGGCTGCAGTGAGGCGTGTGGAGTGGTTACCTGGTGAGTTGCATTGGCTGCGGCGCATGTGGATTGGTTGTGAGGCAGGGCGGTTCGTGAAGGTTGTGAGCGGAGCGCACGAAATGACATAGCCGCCAGAGGAGCTACGGCGGAGAATGGCAGAGTCGGAGGAAAAGCGGATGACGGGATATGAGAATTATGATATTCGGAATATTTGGATCGGAGCCGGGATGATTGCGGGTTTGTTCGTGGTCTTTGCGGTCGTCACCTTCTACCAGCGCTGGAAGAGCCGCAGGCGGCTCATGGCGAAGATCCGAAGAGAGTGGGGACAGGAGCCGGAGCGCAGCTACGACCCGACCGAGTTCGACGCGATCAGCCACTACTACCTGAACCGGGAGACGGAAGCGTTTCAGCTCGACGACATCACCTGGAACGACCTGGACATGGACCGCGTGTTCATGCAGCTGAACCATACGCGGTCGTTTCTGGGTGAGAGCTATCTGTACTACATGCTGCGCACACCGCAGCTGCACCCGGAGCAGCTCGAGCGCTTCGAGCACCTGGTGACGTATTTTCAGAATCACCCCGAGGAGCGCGAGGAGCTGGAGTGCGACTACGCGCGGATCGGGCGGACCGGCAGGACCTCGATCTTCGACTATATCTACAATCTGGCCGGAGTCGACGCCGGGAGCAACGTGATCCACTTTGCGATGTGGGTGCTTCTGGCCGTCTCGGTCGGCATGCTGTTTGTGAGCCCGCAGGCCGGTGTGCTGCTCGTGATTGCCGCGCTGATGCTCAGCATGGGGAGCTATGAGCATTTCAAGCGCCCGATTGCGCCATACGTCACCTCGTGCGCCGCGCTCGAGCGGATCCTCTCTGCGGCCGAGCGGCTGATGAAGCGGGACTGCCCGGTGATTCGGGAGCGGAGAGAGCGGATAAAAGGTGCAGTCGGCGCCTTCGGAAAGCTGCGGCGCAATATGACACTGCTTCTCCTTGGAGACATGGAGGGCGGCGGGATCGAGGGGTTGCTGGTCAACTATCTGAACAGTTGTCTGCATCTCGATCTGATCCAATTCAAAACGGTGGTGCACGAGGTCACAAAGCACATGGCGGAGTTTGAGCGGATCTCAGACGAGCTGGGCACGATCGAGGCGGCGATCGCAGTCGCTTCCTTCCGCAAGCTGCACCCGCAGTATGCGGTTCCGGTGCTCGAGGAGGAGGGGGAGCTTCGCTTTCATGCGGAGCAGATGTACCATCCTCTGATCTGTGAGCCCGTCGCAAATACGATTGACACAGATCGGTGCGTCCTGCTGACCGGTTCCAACGCCTCCGGGAAATCGACCTTCCTGAAGACGGCGGCGCTCTGCGCGGTGCTGGCGCAGACGATCCACACGGTTCCGGCCCGCGCTTATGCGGCGCGGTATTTCCGCGTGTTCTCCTCTATGGCGCTGCGCGACGACCTCGCCGCGGAGGAAAGCTACTACATGGTCGAGATCCGCTCCCTGAAGCGGATTCTGGATCAGATGAGTCAGGAGACACCGGTGCTGTGCTGTGTGGACGAGGTGCTGCGCGGGACGAACACGGTGGAGCGCGTCGCCGCGTCCTCGGAGATTCTAAAGAGCATGGCGGGACAGAAGCTGTTGTGCTTTGCCGCGACGCACGATATCGAGCTGACGTATCTGCTGGAGGGGAGCTTCCGCAATTGTCACTTCGAGGAGGAGGTCACGGACGAGGAGATCCGGTTCGACTACCTTCTGAAGGAAGGGCGCGCGATGACGCGCAATGCGATCCGGCTTCTGAAGCTGATGGGCTACGATACCGGGATCATCGCGAAGGCGGAGCAGCTGGCCGAGCGGCTCGCTGTAAACAATTTCTTATCGAAATATGAATAGTTTGTAAACACATTGGATAAAAAGAAGAACAATAGGTAAAAGTGTTGAAAAAGAACGGAAAAAGGGCTATCATGATCATGATTCTGCACGAAAAAGGAGGGGAGTGCAATGGTCAGCAAGGTAGTGACGATCAGTAATCCGTCCGGGCTGCATATCCGGCCGGCGGGGATTCTGGTGAAGGCGGCGGAGCACTGCAGCTCGCGGGTGGAGATCATTTATGATTACAACATCATCAATGGTCGGAGTCTCCTGAACATTTTGGGAGCGTGCATCCCAAGCGGAGCGCAGATCGAGCTAAGATGCACCGGGCCGGAGGAGGAGAAGGACCTCGCGGCGATGCTGGATACGCTGAAGCATCTGGAGTAGAGGACTGTACTATTTTTCCGGAAGGTGTGCAGGCGGCGCCGATTTGACGACCCGCTCATAGAGCAGCCCGGTCAGAAACCAGACCGGCGCGTAGTCGAGGCGGATCACGCCGTCGATCTGCAGCGGGGCGTCGCTGTAGTCCCACGGGCAGCAGTTGCGCTTTTTGAGATAGGTTCCGGACGTGTATTCGACGAGAAAGATGCACACCATGTAGATCAGGCCGCGCGTGAACGTCCTGCACCGTTTCAGGCAGCGGGAGAGCGGCGCGAGCAGCGAGGCCATCCCGTAGATGGGAAACATGCGCAGGGATGAGAAGCCCATCAGCTTAGGGTCGTGCGAAAAAAGAGATCCCAGTCCCGTCCAGAACACCTCCAGACACCAGCCGATCATGCCGCATTTGATAAAATTTGATTTCATGGCAGCCCTCCGAGTGAAATTTCTGCCTATAGTATTGCCGATTCTTTTGAAATCTTGCACAAAACACTTGTTATCTGCGGCAGATGTGGTATAATGCGAGTGAAATAAATAATAGCGAAGTAGGAATTTATGCGTTAAGTGTTCAACAGATGGGGAGTCGCTGTGAAACGAAAAGTCCGGTGCGCGATGTGCACGGACTTACGATATATTTTCCGCACCCGTTGCTACATATGAGAACACCAAATCATGTGGAGCGAATATTATTTATCGAGTTTCTTTTTAACGTTTGCATTACTACGTGATGGAGGTGTTTTTTGTGTACAAAAGAGAGAGACAAAAATGGAACACGCAGACACTGGTATTCCTTGCACTGCTGATTGCGATGCACCTGGTGCTCACGCGGTTGGTCGCGATTGATCTGGGATTCTGCCGGATCACGGTCGGCAGCGTCTGCACGATCCTGGCAGGGCTGTGGTTCGGGCCGCTGGCGGGCGGAGTGTGCGGGCTGTGCTCGGACCTTCTCGGCTGTTTCATAAAGGGCTACGCGGTCAATCCGCTGATCACGACGGCGGCGATTCTCTGGGGCGTTGTCCCGGCGCTGTTTAGCGTGTGGGCGACGGGCAGCAGGAAGCGCAAAGCGGCGGTGCTCTGTGCGGGAGTGGCGGTCTGTTCGGTGCTCTCGACGCTGGTGTTTACGACGGCGGGGCTGGTGCTGATGAACGGCTACCCGCTCCTGGGCATTCTCCCGGCGCGGCTTTTGCAGTGGGCGGTCATGATGCCGGTCTACTGTGTCCTGACCTGCAGCCTGTATTTCAGCCCGCTCACGCAGCTGGTGAGACATGCGGCCGGTGTGCAGAGCCATTCCGCGGCAGGCGTATAGAGCAGTGCAATTTGCGCATCGCGAAGCGTGTGATAGTTCCTATAAATAGAAGATCCGAAATGAGCAGGCGGTTCCGTATAGATTCCCCACGGAGCCGCCTGTATTTTTTCCAATTTTGTGCTGATATCTTCAAAAAAGTATGGTAGAATGAAAAGAAGTGCATGGCAGAGACAGGGCTTCCTGTCCGCATGAGAGAAAATACAGATGGAGAAGTAAGAATGAAGGATTTATTGGAGCTGAGAGAGGAGATCGATCAGATCGACCGGTCGCTTGTGGAGCTTTTTGAGCGGCGGATGGAGGTCTGCTCGGACGTAGCGCGGTACAAGATCGCGAACGGGCGGAAGGTGTTTGACAAGGAGCGGGAGCAGGCAAAGCTGACCGCATTGGGAGGATTGGCGCAGAATGAGTTTAACCGGCACGGGATTCAGGAGCTGTTTTCGCAGATCATGTCGATGAGTCGGAAGCTGCAGTACCGGATGCTCGAGGAGAACGGGATCTGCGGGCGGCTGCCGTTCATCGCGGTGGACGACATCGACCGCGAGAATATCCGCGTCGTGTTTCAGGGTGTCGAGGGCGCCTACAGCCATGCGGCGATGCGCGCGTACTTCGGGGAGGATGTGAAGTCGTTCCATGTGCGCACGTTCCGCGACGCGATGGAGGCGATCGCCGAGGGCTCCGCGGACTATGCGGTGCTGCCGATCGAGAATTCGTCCGCCGGGATTGTGGCAGACAACTATGACCTCCTGGTCAATTTTGAGAATTATATCGTCGGGGAGCAGATCGTGAAGTGTGAGCATGCGCTGCTGGGCGTGCCGGGCGCGAAGCTCTCGGACATCCAGAGGGTGTATTCCCACCCGCAGGCGCTCTCGCAGTGCGCGGAGTATCTGGAGCGTCACCCGGAGTGGAACCAGATCCCGTATGACAACACGGCGCTCGCGGCGAAGAAGATCGCGAAGGACGGGGACCCGGCGCAGGCGGCGGTGGCGAGCCGTTTTGCCGCGGAGCTGTTCGGCCTTGAAGTGCTCGCGGATCACATTTATTATAATAAGAAGAACTCGACGCGCTTCATCGTCGTCACGAACCAGAGGGTGTTCCGGAAGGATGCGACTAAGATCAGCATCTGCTTCGAGACGCCGCACTCGAGCGGCTCCCTCTACGACATCTTGTCGCACATTATCTACAACAACCTGAATATGTTTAACATCGAATCGCGGCCGATCCCGGGGCGGAACTGGGAGTACCGGTTCTTCGTGGATTTCACGGGCAATCTGAACGACAGCGCGGTGAAGAATGCGCTGCGCGGGATCCGCGAGGAAGCGATCAACATGAAAATTCTTGGAAATTACTGAGAAGAGGGATAGTGAGCAGAGTATGAGGACAGGAATCGGGGAATTGATTTTATATCGGGATTTTGAGAACGGGCGCGTGCTCGAGGAGATGGCGTGGATCGCCGAGCACCTGGAGCAGCCAGCGGAGGCCGGCGAGGTCCGGAGACGCTTTTTTGCGTGCGTCCATGAGCTGGTGGAGCTGGCGGGCAGGTACGGCTTTGAGAACAACCTCTGGCAGACGTACCTGACGTTCCTGCTGGTGAACCATGAAAATATCTTTACGACTGCGTGTGAGATCCGCGGCGTGACGGAGGGCAGCCTGCTCGAGCTGGCGCGCCACGATTTTGCGATTTTCCGCGAACTCTTCGCCTACGATTTCACGGAGCTGGAGCAGAGACTGCAGGCCGGATTTTTCGAGGAGCTCCTGCACTACCGCCGCACGGAGGCGACGGGGAAGCTGTTCAACCGCAGGATCCGCGACCGGATCTGTGAGCTGAGCAGGCAGCTGGCACAGGCGGAGACGCTGGATGCATTTACGGATCACATGGTCGCCTTCTACAAGGAGTTCGGCGTCGGCAAGCTGGGGCTGCACAAGGCGTTCCGCGTGGCGCACACGGAGGGCGGCGTGGAGATCCGCCCGATCACGAACATCGCGCATGTGAACCTGGACGATCTCGTCGGCTACGAGATCCCCAAGCAGAAGCTGATCGACAACACGGAAGCGTTTGTCGCGGGGCGCAGGGCCAACAACTGCCTGCTGTTTGGGGATGCGGGCACCGGAAAGTCCTCGAGCATCAAGGCGATTCTGAACCGGTACTATGACCGCGGGCTGCGCATCATCGAGATCTACAAGCATCAGTTTCAGGATCTGAACGATGTGATCGCGCAGATCAAGAACCGGAATTACAAATTTATCATCTACATGGACGACCTGTCGTTTGAGGAGTTCGAGGTGGAGTACAAGTACCTCAAGGCGGTGATCGAGGGCGGCCTGGAGAAGAAGCCGGAGAATATTCTGATCTACGCGACGTCGAACCGGCGCCACCTGATTCACGAGACGTTCCGCGACAACGAAGAGCTGCACGGCGACCTGCACTCGAACGACACGATCCAGGAGAAGCTCTCGCTGGTATCGCGGTTCGGCGTGACGATCTACTTCGGCTCCCCGGACAAGAAGGAGTTCCAGAACATCGTGCGCACCCTGGCGAAGCGCAGCGGCATAGAGCTGCCGGAGGAGGAGCTGCTGCTCGCGGCCAACAAATGGGAGCTCGCCCACGGCGGACTGTCAGGGCGGACCGCGCAGCAGTTTATCGACTATCTGCTGGGCGGGCAGGCAGAGCTGCGGTAGGCGGCAGGCCAAGAAGAAAGTGGAGAGTGCTGTGGATGGCGCAGGCTGCGGTATGGAGAGAGAATGTTGTCTGATGCATATTATGGATGTGTGTGGACAGACAGGTGTAGCTGGAGAGTAAGACAGAGAAAAGCACAGGCCGGTATTTTGAAACAGCGGCTTAAAAAGGATATGAGATTGAGAAGGGATGCCGGGAGTCGGCGGCAGGAAAGGAAAGGCGAAAACTATGGCGGTGAAAATGTTTGCGGCGATCAGCATCGGATCGGCCGTGACAGAGATGAAAATCTTTGAGTTTACCTCGCAGAAGGTGATGAAGGAGGTCGACTGGATCAGCACGCGGCTGCCGCTCGGCCATGACGCGTACACGACGGGGCGGATCGGCAGCCGGAATGTCGAGGAGCTGTGCACGGTTCTGCGCGATTTCAAGCGGGTCATGGACGGGTACCGCATCACCGACTACAAGGCGTGCGGGACGAGCGCGTTCCGCGAATCGCGCAACATGCTGATCATGCGCGACTACATTGAGAAGCAGACGGGGCTGCGGATCGAGGGGCTGAGCAACTCCGAGCAGCGTTTTGTCGACTACCAGTCGATTGCGTCCGTGACGAGCGAGTTTGAGAAGATTATCCAGAACCCGACTGCGATCGTCGACATCGGCGGCAGCAGCATGCAGATTTCTCTGTTTGACAAGGATAAGCTGATCACGACCCAGAATATCCGCGTGGGCAGCATCACGATCCGGGAGAAGCTGACCCCGCTCGAGAAGAACAGCCGCCATTTCGAGAAGATGCTCCGGGAGATTCTCGACCACGAGCTGGCGGGCTTCAATAAGCTCTACCAGAAGGACCGCCAGATCAAAAATCTGATTGTCGTCGGCGGCAACCTGCTCGAGCTGATACGGCCGTTTGAGAAGGGTAACAATCGGATCACGTCGGTCTCCGGGGCGGATTACCAGAAGCTCTACGAGAGGATCAGCGGGCTGAGGCCGGAGGAGATCGCCCGCACGCTGGAGCTGTCGCAGGAGGGCTCCGCGGAGATCGCGACGTCCGCGATCTTCTGCAAGGCGCTGATGGAGAATTTCGGCGTCGACACCGTCTGGCTTCCGGGCTTTTCCCTGAGCGACGGTCTGGCGTACGACTACGGGGTAAAGAACCGCTTCATCCGCAACGGCCACAATTTTGAGGAGGACATCATCGCCGCGGCCCGCAGCATCTCGAAGCGGTACAAGTGCAGCCAGTCCCACGTGAAGAACCTGGAGGCCATCGCGCTGCAGGTGTTTGACAAGATGAAAAAAGTGCACGGCATGGGCGCGCGGGAGCGGCTGCTGCTGCAGATCGCGGTGATTCTGCACAACTGCGGCAAGTTCATCAGTCTGGAGAATGTCGCGGACTGCGCGTTCAATATCATCATGGCGACGGAGATTATCGGGCTGTCGCACTCGGAGCGGGAGATGATCGCCTACACGGTGAAGTTCAACACGAGCCCGTTCGTCTACTACACAGAGCTCGCGGAGAAGGCGGATCTCTCGAAGGAGGAATACCTGATCATCGCCAAGATGACGGCGATCCTGCGGATTGTGAATGCGATGGACCGCACGCACAAGCAGAAATGTAAGGATGTGACGGTCGTGCTCAAGGAGCGCGAGCTGAAGATCACGGTGGCGAGCCAGGAGGACCTGGCGCTCGAGAGCGGAGCGTTCGCGGAGAAGGCGGAGTTCTTCGAGGAGGTTTTCAACGTGCATCCGGTGCTGCGGCAGAAAAAACGGCTGAACTGAAATGGCCGAAGCGCGGCGCTGCGGGGATGGAATCTGTGGGACAGGGAAAGGAGAAGACTATGGGACTGGCAGAGTTTGAAAAGCCGGAATACTATATCAACAGGGAGATCAGCTGGCTCGGCTTCAACAGCCGCGTTCTGTGCGAGGCGCGGGACAAGAGCCTGCCCTTTTTGGAGCGGCTGAAATTTTTGAGCATCACCTCGTCGAACCTCGATGAGTTTTTCATGATCCGTGTGGCATCTCTGAAGGACATGGTGCACGCGAAGTACAATAAAAGGGACATTGCCGGGTTGACTCCGGAGGAGCAGCTGTCCCTGATCGCGGAAAAAGCGCACGAGCTGGTGCACCAGCAGTACTCGACGTACAACCGCTCCCTGCTCCCGGCGCTGAAGCAGAACGGGGTCGAGGTGGTCACGGAGCACGAGCAGATGACGAAGGAGCAGGCGTCTTACGCGGATCAGTATTTTGAGGAAAATATCTATCCGGTGCTGACGCCGATGGCGATGGACTCGTCGCGCCCGTTCCCGCTCATCCGCAACAAGACCTTAAACATCGGCGCCCTGATCTCGAAAAAGGGTGAGAAGGGCAAGGCGGAATTTGCGACGGTTCAGGTGCCGTCGGTGCTGCCGCGCATTATCCGGCTGCCGGACGGGCCAAACGGAGAGAAGAGCGTGATCCTGCTTGAGCAGCTGATCGAGCGCAACATTGACAAGCTGTTTCTGAACTACAATGTGGTCTGCGCGCACCCGTACCGGATCATGCGCAACGCGGACCTGACGATCGACGAGGACGACGCGGCCGATCTGCTCAAGGAGATCCAGAAGCAGCTGAAGAAGCGCCAGTGGGGCGAGGTCATCCGGCTCGAGATCGAGGAGAAGATGGAGCCGAAGCTTCTGAAGATCCTGAAACAGGAGTTCAACGTCAAGGAGGAGGACATCTACAAGATCAGCGGACCGCTCGATCTGACCTTTTTGATGAAGCTGTACGGCATGGAGGGCATGGAGGAGCACCGCTATCCGTCCTACAAGCCGCAGCCGGTGCCGGGCATGAACGATGAGGAGGACATCTTCACGCAGATCCGGCGCGGGGATATCCTGCTGCACCATCCGTATATGACGTTTGAGCCGGTGATCCAGTTCGTGAAGCAGGCCGCGGTGGACCCGGACGTGCTCGCGATCAAGCAGACGCTGTACCGCGTCAGCGGCAACTCGCCGATTGTGGCAGCGCTCGCGCAGGCCGCGGAGAACGGCAAGCAGGTGTCGGTGCTCGTGGAGCTGAAGGCGCGCTTTGACGAGGAGAACAATATTCTCTGGGCGAAGATGCTCGAGAAGGCGGGCTGCCACGTGATTTACGGCCTGCATGGCCTGAAGACGCACAGCAAGATCACGCTGGTCGTGCGCCGGGAGGAGGACGGGATTCGCCGCTACGTCCACCTCGGCACCGGAAACTACAATGACTCGACGGCGAAGCTCTACACGGACTGCGGAATCCTGACGTGCTCAGAGCCGATCGGGGAGGACGCGACGGCGGTCTTCAACATGCTCTCCGGCTACTCGGAGCCCAGGAGCTGGAACCGGCTCGCGCTCGCGCCGCTGTGGCTGCGCGGGACGTTTATGCGGCTGATCGCGCGGGAGACGGAGCACGCGAGAAAGGGGGAGCCGGCGCGGATCATCGCGAAGATGAATTCCCTGTGTGACCGGGACATCATCGCCGCGCTCTACGAGGCGTCGGCGGCCGGCGTGGAGATCGACCTGATCATCCGCGGCATCTGCTGCCTGAAGACGGGCATCCCGAAGGTCAGTGAGCACATCCGCGTGCGTTCGATCGTCGGCAATTTCCTTGAGCATGCTCGCATTTTCTACTTCCGCAACGGCGGTGACGAGGAGTTCTACATGGGCAGCGCCGACTGGATGCCGCGCAACCTCGACAAGCGCGTCGAGATCCTGTTCCCGGTCGAGGACGCAAAGATCAAGGAGGAGGTGCGCCACATCCTGCAGGTGCAGCTCGACGACAACGTGAAGGCCCACATCCTCCAGCCGGACGGCTCCTACGAGAAGATCGACAAGCGCGGCAAGACGCTCGTCTGCGCGCAGGAGTATTTCTGCGAGGAGGCCATGAACCGAGGCAAATCAGACGCGGAGTACGTGCCGGGGAGATTGTTTATTCCGATGGAGGCAGAATAAAGAAGTATCTGGATACAGTGAGGCCGGGTTTCGCAGGAAAAAGAGATTTGAACATCGCTGAAGAAAAAATAAAAGAGATTTGAGTCATTTCCGAAGGGAATATAAAGAGTTGGGGATTCTCTCTAGATGGATTTCAAATAGGATTCAAAGTATTTCTGAGAGAGGATCTCAAAACAGGATTCGGGAAAATGAGTGCCCGCGTGGGGCAGGAGGAGTATATGTATCGAGAGCATACGAAAGTGGTGAGAATAGGCGACTGTGCGATCGGCGGCGGCAATCCGGTGCGGATCCAGTCGATGACGAATACAAAGACGGAGGATGTGCAGGCGACCGTCGCGCAGATTCAGAGGCTCGCCGCGGCCGGGTGTGAGATCATCCGGTGCGCGGTGCCGACGATGGAGGCGGCGCACGCGCTGACCGAGATTAAAAAGCAGATCACGATCCCGCTCGTGGCGGACATCCACTTTGACTACCGCCTTGCGGTGGCGGCGATCGAGGCCGGCGCAGACAAGATCCGGATCAATCCGGGCAACATCGGCAGCAATGACCGTGTCCGTGCGGTGGTGGATGCGGCGCGCGAGCGCAATGTCCCGATCCGTGTCGGCGTCAACAGCGGCTCGCTGGAGAAGGAGATCGTGGAGCGCGATCACGGCGTGACCGCGGAGGGGATCGTCGAGAGCGCGCTGCGCCAGACGGCGATCATCGAGGACATGGGCTACGACAACCTTGTGATCAGCATCAAGTCCTCGGACGTCCTGATGTGTGCGAAGGCCCACGAGCTGCTTGCGCAGAAGACCGATCACCCGCTGCACGTCGGCATCACAGAGGCCGGGACGCTGTATTCCGGCAACATCAAGTCCTCGATCGGCCTTGGGATTATCCTGTATCAGGGCATCGGCGACACGATCCGTGTCTCCCTGACCGGAGATCCGCTCGAGGAGGTCAAATCCGCAAAGATGATCCTGCGGACGCTCGGCCTGCGCAAGGGCGGCATTGAGGTCGTCTCGTGTCCGACCTGCGGCCGCACCCAGATTGACCTGATCGGCCTCGCGAACAAAGTACAGGACATGGTCGAGGACATTCCGCTCGACCTCAAAGTGGCCGTCATGGGCTGCGTCGTCAACGGCCCTGGCGAGGCAAAAGAGGCTGACATCGGAATCGCAGGCGGCAAAGGAGAGGGGCTCCTCATCAAAAAAGGCGAGGTCGTCCGCAAGATGCCGGAAGATCAGCTGCTGGGCGTGCTGCGCGAGGAGCTGCTGAACTGGGGGAAGGACTGAAGGGCAGATATTCAGATACCCAGAGCACCGGCGGGCGAGAAGGCCACAGGGCTGTGCCGCAGCTCTTAATGTAAGGCATCAAGGGAGGAGGGAATCGTTTATGCTGCCACCTGATATCATTTCAGACTTGATCCAGGGCCTTCAAAAAATATTTGGAAGTGTAATAGAACAGATTATTTTGTATGGTTCAGTCGCAAGAAATGAAGCGACAGAGGAAAGTGATGTTGATATTGCTATTATCCTTACGAACGAGATGGATGATAGAGTAAAGGAGCGGCTGATGATCTGGTCCTCCGATATGGATTTGCGATACGATAGAGTTTTTTCTATTATTGATATCAATAAGGAAAAGATGGAACAGTGGGGGAGGGTGCTTCCGTTTTATCGTAATATTCAAAAAGAAGGGATTATTTTATGGAGCGCAGCGTAAAGGAATTGTCACAGTATAGATTAGAAAGAGCAAGGGAAATGCTGGATGCGGCCAGAGAAAATCTGAATATAGGCCAGCTAAAGACATCTCTTAATCGTTCTTATTATGCGATATTTCATGCAATGAGGGCAATCAATTGTCTGGATGGATTTGACTCATCGAAACATTCAGGTGTTATTGCTCATTTTAATCAATACTATGTCAAAGAAGGAACATTACCAAAGGAGTTATCTGTTATCATAAAAGGCTCTTCTTTTTTAAGAGAAAAATCGGATTATGACGATTTCTATGTTGCCAGCAGAAAAGAAGCGGAGCAGCAGTTGCAAAATGCGGAAATTTTTGTAAAGCATATTGAGACATACGTTGCCTCGGTAGAAAAGGCATGATAAATGTTTGTGGATTAGGGCGCCCTTCCCGGCGTCCTGCCGACACGCATATATATTAATTGTAGAAAAGGAGTCGATCCCCCTTGCAGAAACCTTTCCTGGAAGTCTTCCCGACACTCGACCTCACGGACGACCTCCGAAGTCTCCTTGAGTTCGCGAAGATTGACCGCGTCACCCTGAACCGTGACCGCGATTTCATGCGCATTTATCTCGAGAGCGAGAAGCTGATTTTCAAAAAATACATCCTTGAACTCGAGCAGGCCATCACCGGTCAGCTTTTTTCGGATGTCAAAATGACGGTGAAGGTCATCGAGAAATTCCGCCTGTCACGCCAGTACACGCCGCGGAATCTGATGCCGGTCTACGAGGAGAGCATTCTGCTGGAGCTGAAAAACTACAATGCGCTGCTCTACAGCCTGATGCACGACTCGAAAAAGGTCTTCACAGACGATGACACGATGACGCTGGAGGTCCCGGACACGGTGGTCGCCGACGGCAAGGAGCAGGAACTGCTGGAAATTCTGGAGAAGGTCTTCTGCGAGCGCTGCGGCCTCAATTTCCATGTCAGTGCGAAGCGTGTCGAGCCGCCTAAGAGCCGCCGGCGCAAAAATGCGGAGCTCGAGTTGGAGCAGGAGGTGTCGGCGATCGCGAAGCACTACGAGGCGGCCAAGGCGGCGGACGGCTCGAAAGGTGGAGCACTCGCAGACGAGGGTGCAGCCGCGGACAAAAAAGGGACCGTGCTCCGGACGCAGGGCAAGGCAGAGAGCGCTGCCGGGCAGACGGGTGCGGACAAAAAGGGAGCCGGCGCCGCGAAGCTGTCCGGGCAGGAGCAGAGCCGCAAGGACGGACGGAACGGAAACGGAGTCGGCGGGAACGGAGAGTTCCGCAAGCGGAACACGTTCTTCTCCGGCGATCGGTTCGGAGCGCCGAAGCGGTCAGACAATCCGGATGTCATTTACGGCCGGGATGTCGAGGCGGAGCCGATGGAGATCGAGCAGATCACCGGAGAGATCGGCGGCGTGACGATCCGGGGGCAGGTGCTCTCTTTCGACCAGCGGGAGCTGCGGATCGGAAAGACGCTGCTGTGCTTCAACGTCACGGACTTTACCGATACGATCGGCGTAAAGATGTTTGTCAAACAGGAGCAGGCGGCGGAGCTGGCCGGCGCGATCAAGGTCGGAGGCTTCTACAAGCTGTCCGGAGTGACGACGATTGACCGCTTTGACAGCCAGCTCACGATCGGGAACGTGTCGGGCATGAAGAAAATTCCGGATTTCCGGGAGAAGCGCGTCGACACGTATCCGGAGAAGCGGGTGGAGCTGCACTGCCACACGAAGATGAGCGATATGGATGGAGTCTCCGAGGTCTCGGATATCCTGAAGCGCGCGATGGAGTGGGGCCATCCGGCGCTCGCCATCACGGACCACGGCGCGGTGCAGGCCTTTCCGGATGCGAACCACACCGTTCCGAAGGATGCAGATTTCAAGGTCATCTACGGCATGGAGGCGTATCTGGTCGACGACCTGAAGGAGATCGCGACGAACACGAAGGGACAGACACTGCACGATTCGTTCGTCGTGTTTGACCTGGAGACGACGGGTTTCTCGCCGGAACAGAATCAGATCATCGAGATCGGCGCAGTCCGGGTCGTCGACGGGAAGATCACGGACAAGTTCAGCACGTTTGTGAACCCGCAGGTGCCGATCCCGTTCCGGATCGAGGAGCTGACGAGTATTAACGATGAGATGGTGATGGACGCGCCGGTCATCGCAGAGATCCTCCCCAAGTTCATGGAGTTCTGCGAGGGCAGCATCATGGTCGCGCACAATGCGTCCTTCGACATGAGCTTTATCGAGGAGAACTGCCGCAGGCTGGGGCTTGTGTGCGACAAGACGGTTGTGGACACGGTGGCGATGGCGCGCGTGCTTCTGCCGCAGCTCAACCGCTTCAAGCTGGACACGGTGGCGAAGGCGCTGAACATTTCCCTGGAAAATCATCACCGGGCGGTCGACGACGCGGGCTGTACCGCGGAGATTTTTGAGAAATTTGTGGCGATGCTGGACAAACAGGAGATCCGGACGCTCGAGGAGCTGAATGTGCTCGGGCAGTCGTCGGAGAGCCAGATCAAGAAGCTGCCGACGTACCACGCGATCCTGCTGGCGAAAAATGATATCGGGCGGGTGAACCTGTACCGGCTCGTGTCGTGGTCGCATCTGCAGTATTACAACCGCCGGCCGCGCGTGCCGAAGAGCGTGCTGCAGAAGTACCGGGAGGGGCTGATCTTGGGTTCGGCGTGCGAGGCGGGCGAGCTGTTCCGCGCGCTGCTGCGCGGGGCGCCGGAGCCCGAGATCGCGAGGCTCGTGAATTTTTATGACTATCTGGAGATCCAGCCGCTCGGCAACAATATGTTCATGACGAAGGAGGAGTATGAGGACCGCAAGACGGTCGACGATCTGAAACATCTGAACCGCAGGATTGTCGAGCTCGGCGAGCGGTACGGCAAGCCGGTGGTCGCGACGTGTGATGTGCATTTTCTCGACCCGAAGGATGAGGTCTACCGCCGGATCATCATGGCCAGCAAGGGCTTCAAGGACGCCGACGAGCAGGCGCCGCTCTATCTGCGGACGACGGAGGAGATGCTGGCGGAGTTTGCGTATCTGGGCGAGGAGAAGGCGCACGAGGTCGTGATCTCGAACACCGTGAAGATCGCGAACATGTGCGAGAAAATTTCGCCGGTGCGTCCGGACAAGTGCCCGCCGGTCATCGACCACTCGGACCAGATTCTGAGGAATCTGTGTTACGAGAAGGCGCACGAGATCTACGGGGACCCGCTCCCAAGTATCGTCGAGGAGCGGCTCGAGCGGGAGCTGAACTCGATTATCTCGAACGGGTTTGCCGTGATGTACATTATCGCGCAGAAGCTGGTGTGGAAGTCGAACGCGGACGGCTACCTGGTCGGATCGCGCGGCTCTGTGGGATCCTCCTTTGTCGCAACGATGTCCGGTATCACCGAGGTCAATCCGCTCAGCCCGCACTACATCTGCCCGAACTGCCATTACAGTGATTTTGACTCGGAGGAGGTAAAAAAATTTGCCGGCATGGCCGGGTGTGACATGCCGGACCGGGACTGCCCGAAGTGCGGGACGAAGCTGAAGAAGGACGGCTTTGATATCCCGTTCGAGACGTTCCTCGGGTTCAAGGGGAACAAGGAGCCGGATATCGACCTGAATTTCTCCGGGGATTACCAGAGTAAGGCGCACAAGTACACGGAGGTCATTTTCGGTGCGGGGCAGACGTTCCGCGCCGGGACGATCGGCACACTCGCGGACAAGACGGCATTTGGATATGTAAAAAAGTATTTCGAGGAGCGGGAGATCCGGAAGCGGAACTGTGAGATCGACCGGATCGTGCAGGGCTGCGTCGGCGTGCGCAGGACGACCGGGCAGCATCCGGGCGGCATCATCGTGCTGCCGGTGGGGGAGGAGATCTACTCCTTCACGCCGGTACAGCACCCGGCGAACGACGTGACGACGGATATCGTCACGACGCACTTTGACTACCACTCGATCGACCACAACCTGCTGAAGCTGGACATTCTCGGACACGATGATCCGACCATGATCCGGATGCTCGAGGATCTGACCGGGATCGACGCGAAAAAGATTCCGCTGGACGACCCGTCCGTCATGTCGCTGTTCGCAAAGACGGACGCGCTGGGGATCACGCCGGACGATATCGGCGGCTGTCCGCTGGGGTGCCTGGGCATCCCGGAATTCGGCACGGAGTTCGCGATCCAGATGCTGCTCGACACGAAGCCGAAATATTTTTCTGACCTCGTCCGGATCGCCGGGCTGGCACACGGCACAGACGTGTGGCTGGGAAATGCGCAGACGCTGATCGAGGAGGGGAAGGCGACGATCTCGACGGCGATCTGTACGCGTGACGACATCATGATCTACCTGATCAGCAAGGGGCTCGACAGCGAGCAGTCGTTTACGATCATGGAGAGCGTGCGAAAGGGAAAGGGATTGAAGCCGGACTGGGAGACGGAGATGACCGCGCACGGCGTGCCGGACTGGTACATCTGGTCCTGTAAAAAGATCAAGTACATGTTCCCGAAGGCGCACGCGGCGGCCTACGTCATGATGGCCTACCGGATCGCGTACTGCAAAATTTTTTATCCGCTCGCCTACTACGCGGCCTTTTTCAGCATCCGCGCGCCGGGATTTGACTATGAGCTGATGTGCCTGGGGCAGGAGCGGCTGCTGTACCATATGAAGGACTATGAGAAGCGGATGGACACTCTGAGCAAGAAGGAGCAGGATACATACCGCGACATGAAGGTCGTGCGAGAGATGTACGCGCGTGGCTTTGAGTTTCTGCCGATTGACATCTACGAGTCCGGCGCGAACCGCTTCAAGATCAAGGACGGCAAGCTGCTCCCGTCGCTCAGCACGATCTCAGGTCTGGGCGACAAGGCGGCCGAGGCGATCGTCGACGCGGTGAAGGACGGCCCGTTCCTCTCGAAGGACGATTTCCGCAACCGGACCAAGGTCAGCAAGACGGTCGTGGACCTGCTGTCGGATCTGAAGATTCTGGATGAACTGCCGGAGTCGAACCAGCTGTCGCTGTTCGATTTTGCGGTGTAGATGCAGGGGCTGCGGATGGAATAGACAGCGTATTCGACCGGTCGATTTGGCTTGGCAAAATATTGAGATGTCAGAGGAAGGGAAAGACATTATGAGTTTACTGCGCTGCTTTTATCCGGATGAGTATCTGGATTCAACGTATGTGATTGATTTTGACGCGATGTACCGGAAGGGGTACCGGGGCGTGATTTTTGACATTGACAATACGCTGGTGCCGCACGGAGCTCCGGCGGACGAGCGCGCGAAGGCTCTGTTTGCGCACCTGAAAAATATTGGATTCGCGTGCTGTCTGATCTCGAACAACCAGCGGCCGCGGGTCGAGCTGTTCAACGAGGAGATCCAGGTGCAGTTCATCGAGAATGCGCACAAGCCGTCGGTGAAGAGCTATCTGCGGGCGATGGAACTGATGGGGACGGACACGACGGACACGCTTTTTGTCGGCGACCAGCTCTTCACGGACGTGTACGGAGCACGCCGCGCCGGGATCCACTCGATCCTTGTGAAGCCGATCCACCCCAAGGAGGAGATCCAGATCGTGCTGAAGCGCTACCTGGAGCGGATCGTGCTGCACTATTATAGGAAGGAGCAGGAGCGGGGAAGACGGTGACAGGATGGAGGAAACAATAGACAGGAGGAACGAGATGACGGAACAGGAAAAAATGAAACAGGGCTACATCTGGCAGGACGACGAGGAGAATATGGCGCTCCAGGCGCAGACAAAAGGGCTGGTGCGCAGGTTCAACACGCTGCCGCCGGAGGCGATGGAGGAGCGGGAAGCGTTGCTTCACGAGATCTTCGGTGAGGTGGGGGAGCAGGTATGGATTGTGCCGCCGCTTACCGCCGCAGTGGGGAAGTACGTCTCGATCGGTGAGGGGACGTATGCGAACATGAATCTGACGCTGATAGACGACTGGAAGATCACGATCGGGAAGCATGTGCTGATTGGCCCGAATGTGACACTGTGCACGACGGGACACCCGATCGACCCGAAGCACCGCGGCGACGGTATGTACTCGTTCCCGATCACAATCGAGGACAACGTGTGGATCGGCGCGAATGTGGTCGTTCTCCCGGATGTCACGATCGGGGCAAATTCTGTGATCGGCGCGGGCTCAGTCGTGACGAAGGACATCCCGGCCAACTCGATCGCCTTCGGGAGCCCCTGCAAGGTCTTCCGGGAGATCAACGAGCGGGATGCAGAGTACTATTTCAAGAACAGGCGGTTTGACGAGCAGCCGTGAGAGGCTGCCCACCCAACCGCCTTTGACAGCAGAGCTTGTCACCGCCCGGCACGGTAGGCGATGTTTCCGCGGGAAATGGTATAGTGCACTTTTCCGAAGAGCTGCCAGCCGGTAAACGGCGTGTTCTCTGACTTAGACCGATAGCTACTTGGGATACAGGGCTCGTCCGGGTTGAAGAGGACGAGGTCGGCGACGCTTCCGGGGGCGAGGATGCCGTAGGGCAGATGGTACAGCTTTGCGGGGTTGACCGCCATCTTTTCCACGAGCTGGCCAAGCGTCAGATGTCCCTTTTTGACGAGCTCCGTGATCCCGAGCGCCAGGGACGTCTCGAGTCCGATGATGCCGCTCGGCGCAGCGAAAAAGTCGTCCGTTTTCTTCTCCTGCGTGCTGTGCGGCGCGTGGTCGGTCGCAATGCAGTCGATGGTGCCGTCCTTGAGCCCCTCGATGATCGCGAGGCGGTCGCGCTCAGTGCGCAGCGGCGGGTTCATCTTGGCGTAGGTGCCGTATTGTTTGACGGCCTCCTCGGTCAGGGTGAAGTGGTGCGGGGTGGCCTCGGCGTACACCCTGGCGCCGAGCGATTTTGCCGTGCGCACCAGCGCGACGGAGTTGGCGGAGCTGATGTGCTGGATGTCGACGGTTGCTTGTGTGTGGAGCGCGAGCATACAGTCGCGCGCGACAAGGATGTCCTCGGCGATGGCAGGAGCGGTGCAGTTTGCGCCGCTTTTTTCGATGAAGGTCGGATCCTCCTCGTGGAAGGAGAGCGGCAGGTCGAGCGCTTTTGCGCGCTGCATCGCCTCGGCGACGAGCCGCTCGTCGAGCAGCGGGATGCCGTCGTCGGTGAAGCCGCAGGCGCCTGCTGCGGCGAGCGATTCAAAATCCGTGAGTTCTTTTCCTTTCATTCCCACGGAGATCGCCGCACTCTGCAGGATGCGGATCGGCTCCGCGTTCGCGCGGGCGAGGATATCGGAGAGCACCTCCACACAGTCGATGGGGGGCTTCGTGTTCGCCATGCAGATCACGGTCGTGAATCCCCCGGCCGCCGCTGCGAGCGCTCCGGTGTGTAAATCTTCCTTGTAGGTCAGTCCCGGGTCGCGGAAGTGGACATGGATGTCGATGAGTCCGGGCGCGACGACACAGGAGGCGGCGTCCACGATCTCTTCGCCGACGCCCGGCTCCAGGATGCCCGGCGCGGCAATTTCCGTGATCCGATCGCCCTCAATGCGCAGATCCCCGTACTGTTCCAGATTGTTTGCGGGGGACAGGATGAAACCATTCTTAATCAGCATAGCGCTTCCTCTTTTCTTTCCATATAGAATGAGAGCTTCCGAACGAAGCTGCGTTTTCTTCATTTTAGAAAAGGAAGGAGGGAATGTCAAGAACAACTGAGATCTTCGAGAATGCGTTCAAACTTCCACGATTCTCCTCCTTGAATCTTGTCCCGCTCCCCTGCTAATGATATACTTGATGTTATAAATACGTAGAGAAAGAAGGAATCTGTCATGCATAAATCAACATCCCCAACAATGATCGAACACCTGCCGAAGCTCCGCGGACGGGGCTATCCCGGCACACTCTCCCCGGAAGAAAGTCTCCGGGAAAAGGAACACCGCAAAATCGCCAGAAGAGCCGCCGCAGAAGGAATCGTACTGCTGGAAAACAACGGCGTTCTGCCGCTGCGCGCCGGGAGCAGCATTGCGCTCTATGGATCCGGCGCCAGATACACCGTCAAAGGCGGTACCGGCTCCGGGTCGGTAAACAACCGCAGCAGCGTCACCATTGATGAGGGGCTGCGAAACGCGGGCTTTGTCATCACAACAGATCAATGGCTGGATGACTATGACAAGCGTTACGCCGCGTGCAAAAAAGACTGGACCTCCCGTATCTATGAGCTTGCAGGAGAGCCTGGAAATTTTGATGCTCTGTATCGCGCCCATGCAAGTAACCCTATGATCAGTCCCGCCGGAGCAGACGTAACGCCGGATCCCGGCACAGACACCGCTATCTTTGTGATCAACCGCATCTCCGGCGAAGGCGCTGACCGCAAAGCGCAGAAGGGTGATTATTACCTCTCCGATGAGGAGTATAAGACCCTCAAGCAAATTGCGAGCCTGTATGCCGATACCATCGTCGTCCTCAATGTCGGCGGGATCATCGACCTCTCTTTTCTGGATGAGATGAAACTGTCCGCACTGGTGCTCCTTTCTCAGGCCGGTATGGAGGGCGGCAACGCGCTTGCGGACGTGCTCTTGGGAGAGGTCAACCCCAGCGGAAAACTCACGGACACCTGGGCGTATGAGTATCAGGACTATCCCTGCAGCGCAACCTTCAGCCACAACAACGGCAATGTCATCGAGGAAAAATATTCCGAGGGAATTTTTGTGGGCTACCGTTATTTTGACACCTTCCGCGTCAGACCCCGCTACCCCTTCGGCTACGGTCTGTCCTACACCACCTTTTCGATGACTCCGCAGGGAGTCACCGTGACGGGACACTCCGTAAACGTGCTTGCGAAGGTCAGAAACACCGGAACCCGCCCCGGAAAAGAGGTGGTGCAGCTCTATGTCTCCTGCCCTTCGGCTGCATATAAAAAGGAAGCCAAGCGCCTGACGGCCTTTGGAAAAACCGCGCTTCTCGCTCCGGGTGAGGAGGAGGCTCTGAGCCTCACCTTTGATCTCTCACAGCTTACCTTTTACCGGGCAGGGAAGGCCGCTTACTATCTGGAGAAGGGAACGTATTATCTCCTCATAGGCGCCTCCGGGGCTGAGACTACCGTAGCCGGCTGTCTGACTCTCGACGAAGCGATAGAAGTGGAAACGCTCACCAACATCTGTCCGCTTCTGGACGCGCTGAAGGAGATGGAGCCCTCGGATGACATGGTACATACGTGGGAAACAGAGCTTGCTTCCGCTTTTGCAAAGGCATCGGCGCCCAGTTTGTCTATCGACGAAGCTGCGGAACTGCTTCAGGCTGAAAATGCGAAGCATGCAGAAAAGACAAAGCTCTCCCGGCAAATGGATGACGCCGATCGGATCACGGAACTCCTCACTCTTTCCCAGAAGGCTGCAATGGTCTGCGGCAGGCCGAAAAACGGTCCCGGGGAAATCATCGGCAACGCTGCCGTGACCGTGCCCGGAGCCGCCGGGGAGACGTCACCGATCCTGACGGAGGGCTATCACATCGGCAGCATTGTGCTGGCAGATGGCCCCGCAGGAATCAGGCTTCAGGCCCGTTACGAAGAAAATCCCGGCGATGGCAGTGTCTATACCATGACGGCCTACCAAAGTCTGGAGAACCGTATTTTCGGCACGGAATTTCTCCACGAGGGCAGTGTGTTCCACCATCAATACTGCACCGCGATTCCCATCGGCACGCTGCTGGCCCAGAGCTTTGACCTGCAACTCATGGAAGAAGTCGGGAAAATGATCGGACGGGAGCTGGAAGAGTTCGGCGTTACGCTGTGGCTTGCCCCCGGCATGAACATTCATCGCAATCCCCTGTGTGGACGGAACTTCGAATATTATTCCGAGGATCCGCTATTGAGCGGCAGAATGGCCGCGGCGCTCACCCGGGGCGTTCAGCAGATTCCCGGTGTCGGGAC
This sequence comes from Oscillospiraceae bacterium, assembly GCA_021771715.1. Classification (GTDB taxonomy): domain Bacteria; phylum Bacillota; class Clostridia; order Lachnospirales; family Lachnospiraceae; genus Choladousia. Next base: position 17,939 of record JAETOO010000023.1, on the reverse strand, counting down.
CACGATCAAACATTTTGCCTGCAACAACCAGGAAGAAAACCGCCGGGGCGTCAACAGCATTGTATCGGAGCGGGCGCTGCGCGAGATCTATCTCAAGGGCTTTGAAATTGCGGTCAGGGAATCTCAGCCGATGGCAATCATGACCTCCTACAACAAGATCAACGGCGTCCACACAGCCAACAGCTACGATCTCTGCACCACAGCCGCCAGAAAAGAGTGGGGATTTCAAGGCTTGATCATGACGGACTGGACGACCACCAATGCCTCGGGCGGCTCCTCTGCGGCCAAATGCATTGCTGCGGGAAATGACCTGATCATGCCGGGATCGATCTCCGATATCCAGGAGATCATCGATGCCGTCCGCCAGGAAAAAGATCAGTCTCTTGACGAGGATTGCCTCGATACGTGTGTGGCACGGGTGATCCGCACCGTTTTACATTCAAACATCTATGAATGAGGAGGGAGATCCTCTTTTTGGACGATCCTTTTCAAGTGATCCGCAAAAAAACAGTTGAAAAATATTGCGGGATACGGTAGAATAGCAGAGATATGACACGTCGTGGGAAAATGGATGTGTCAGCGCCGGGACTGGCTGTTCCCGGACGGTAGAAGAGAGGCAGGATGACAGGTTTCGATGCCTCATCTTTACTTGTGTATAGGAAGTTGGATAAATCAAGGAGGAATACAGGAATGGTATCAGCAGGAGATTTCAGAAACGGTGTTACTTTGGAGATGGATGGAAATATTTACCAGATCATCGAGTTCCAGCATGTAAAGCCGGGCAAGGGAGCAGCATTCGTGAGAACGAAGCTGAAGAATATCATCAATGGCGGTGTCGTTGAGAAGACCTTCCGTCCGACAGAGAAGTTCCCGACCGCACGGATCGACCGTGTAGAGATGCAGTATCTGTACAACGACGGTGATCTGTACTACTTTATGAATACAGAGACCTATGATCAGATCGCTCTGAACAACGAGACGATCGGCGACGCTCTGAAGTTTGTAAAAGAGAACGAGATGGTGAAGGTATGTTCTCACAACAATAATGTGTTTGCAGTAGAGGCGCCGCTGTTCGTAGAGCTCGAGGTGACGGACACAGAGCCGGGCTTCAAGGGTGACACAGCGACCGGCGCGACGAAGCCGGCGACGGTGGAGACAGGCGCGACGGTATACGTTCCGCTGTTTGTCGAGATCGGCGACAAGCTGAAGATCGACACGAGAACAGGCGAGTACCTTTCCCGCGTCTGATACCCGATTCGATCACGAAAAGAAAAAGAGACAGGCAGAGACTGCCGCATATTCGGAGAGATCCGGTATGCGGCAGTTTTTTTGTTTTTTAAAAAATAATATGTACGGAATTATCCTGGATCAGTTTGATAAAGGAATGATTATCAACTACTTCGGTGATCAAGACGCTGGAATAGTCGCTCCGTTCCTTGCTGTAGGTTATCCTTCGCATATCTTTCCTGTATGCGTTTACCTTTTCGATGCTAATTTTTCCCTCGCGGAAGAGTTGACAAAATATTGCATCATTACTCTTATATGAAATCGGAACGGGCGTTCTGGAAGCAAAAATTTCCCTTAAACGAGCTTCTGCTTTACACTGAAATTCATAGGTATCACTATCCTGAGAATAAACCGTCAACGCTTCTGTTTGGGGATAATACCATGAAACCACTTCCGCGAGAATTGTGATAGAAACTTCTCCGGCATTTTTTTTCTTGGTTCTTCCAGATGATAGCACGCCACCAGGAATCGGCCATTCTTCATAAAGCTTGTTGATCCAATTCTTGTATGCAGCCATATCCAGGGGATCAGACTTTTCTACAAAGCGACGCAAATAGCTCTTGATTCGTGCGATCTGATAAGTTGATGCAAGAACGATCTGATAGAGGTTGCCCTCCTCGTTATTGGCCAGATCAGAGTATGTTTCCTCTGCAATGCTATGTATCGGGTATCCTGCATCCATCAGCTTATGTACATAATCAGATCTTCCTTCCGCATCCTTTATCTCCGTAAGAACCCATTTAGGAATAAGGATGAGGTCGTAGGCGTTGAGAATGCTGTCCGATTCGATGCCCTTTTCCTGTAATTCCTGCATAAAAGAAATAGAAGAAGTATCCAGGATGGCAATCTGTTTTTTATTATCAATTTGTGTAACTGGTGTAAGTTCCGTCATTTGCTCTTCCTCGTAATCAGCGCGATTTCTCTCATAATATTTGTCAGAAATTCTTCATTCTCTTTGTGATAGTTTAGTTCCGGATTTGCTTCTTTGCGTCTCCGGATTTTTTCTTGCAGGGACGATGTGTTGATCACATAGGAAGGTGTTACCAGGCTGTCATCCAGTCCAAGCGCGCGAAATCGCTCCGGCAAGTCATCAAACTGGAGGTCAAAGACTTCTTTAATTCTTTTTCCCAGCTTCTCATTGTCGCTTTGAATCGCATATTCATAGAGTGACACTAGCACAGCTTTGTAAGGTGCCTGAAAGGCTGACATACAGCAGAATATCTTTGAAACAAAATCTGTTTCAAAAAGTTCTGTAAAATATCGGTCAACCCCGGTAAGTAGCATGCTTGCCGAAAAACATTCTGCCTTTCTTTCCTCCAGGGTATTGTCTGTTTCAATGAAATGATTAAATGAAACCCTGTCAAATATGAGGTGGTATATTTCATGCCATGCTACGAAATACTGGTTTGCACGCGGCAGCGCTGTATTGATAACCGGGATGACCTTTCCGTCCTTTACAAAAATAGCACCGCTCCAGAACTTATCTTCGATTGGCATCTGAACCAGCCCGAAGCTCTGCAGGATCAGCAGTGCGAGCTGTGGTGCGGATGCGACCTTCATGATAGCGGGATTTGTCTGCAGTTTTATGGCCTGTGCGGATATCTCGTCCCGTATTTCCCTATTCTTTTGGATAACGAAATCTATATTAGCCGCGGTTATGAATTCACTCATGAGAACACTTCCTTAATAGTAAATTGCGCACAGGTCGAGGACATCCAGAAGCAGATGGTATTGCTTTTTTGCGGTGTCACTCATTTCATGATCTGCCGGAGCATTTTGTGAGTATACTGCCGTTGCCGCTTTAGGTTGTGCGGAATGATAAAGCATCAGATCATCCACGGACATAGTAAGCATTTTCAGAATCTTCTGTAGATGACGGTCAAAAGTGCTTTTATTATCTATGTCTCCATTCAATAATTTGTCTAAGGTTGGGCGGGATATATCGGCCTTTGCTGCAAAAGACACCTTCGTAAAGCCCAAATCTCTGATACAATCCTTTAATTTTGCAGCAACCAGACTTCGATGTTCAAATAATTCATCAAACATCATTGTGATGACCTCCTATCTACTGTTTTTTTCTTTTATTATATGCAGGAAACGTGGATTTATCAACAGGAATGTAAAAAAATATTTTACATTTTGACAGCAGTGGATCTCTACCAGACTTTTGGAGGATTTACACGAAACAGCCATTTGTCGTTGTGTAGTCTACGATGTAGTAAAGCATCACCTGGCCATGAAATTATGGATTTTACGGATTTCATGGAGTTTTCAAAATAATCGGATGGTTGATTGTGTTTGTATGATGGTTAAATGCAACATAAATAGTGATAGAAGTTATAATTATTAAATATGTGATTTATACTTGCAAAAAGATGAATTATATAATATAATATGAACCATAAAGAAATACGAAAAATAGAAGGGAATAGAAGTGCAAGGCAGAAGAGCAAATACCGACAGCGAAACTTGAAAAGAAAAGGTCAGTATAGTAGAGGAGTGCGGAGTGCGGAGTGAGAAGTGAGAAGTGAGAAGTGAGAAGTGCGAAGTGCGAAGTGAGAAGTGAGAAGTGAGAAGTGAGAAGTGAGAAGTGCGAAGTGCGAAGTGAGAAGTGCGAAGTGAGAAGTGCGAAGTGCGAAGTGCGAAGTGCGAAGTGCGAAGTGTGAAGTGCGAAGTGTGAAATGGCGGAAACGTATGCTTAAAAAGGAAAGGAGATATGATTTGATGGTAGCGGTATATGGAGCGGATGGCGTTCTTGAGCGCGGCGTGGAGCTTGGCGATGCAGGTTTGGCGCGGGGGATCGAAGAAGGGGCCGGAAGGACTCTCGCGTATCCGGAGTTTGTGGCGCAGGTGTGCCGGGGGATCGAGGAGCGGGCGCAGGAGGGCGTGCGGGTGGACGTGAACCGTATTCTGAAAAATAATCTGGATCCCGTGGACGGTCTGACGATACTGCATGACGGGGAGAACGTTGCGCAGGCGATTTGGCTTGGGCCGCTCTACCGGCGGCATGAGTACGGAGTTCCGGCGGACAGGATTGCGGAGGAGATCTGGGAGTACCATGAGCAGAGCAGCAGGCCCGGGCGCTGCGACCTGTCCTTCTATACAGACTTTGCGCAGGTCAGGGACCGGATTGTGTGCAAGCTGATCCACCGCGGCATGAACGAGGCGCTGCTCGGGGAGGTGCCGCACCGGGAGTTCCTGGATCTGGCGGTGGTCTACTATTATAAGGTCGAGGATCCCAGGTTCGGGAATGCGAGCATTCTGGTAAAGAAGGATCACCTGAAGCTCTGGCAGACGGATGCCGGGACACTGGATGCATTTGCCGTGAAAAATACGCCGCGCCTGCTGCCCTGTGTATTTACGGATATCGTGGAGATGATGGAGCAGATGGGGGAGGGTGACACGGAGCTGTGTCTTTCTCAGGAGATTCCGATGTTTGTCCTGACGAATCAGGAGAAGACGTTTGGCGCGGCGACGCTCCTGTTTCCGGAGGTGCTGGAGCAGGTGGAATCGCGGCTGCACGGAGATTTCTTTATTTTGCCGAGCAGCATCCATGAGTGTATCGTGATCCCGGCACTCGAGGGGATCAAGCCGTCAAGCCTGCACGAGATGGTGCAGGAGATCAATCAGGAACACGTTGTGCGGGAGGAGCAGCTTGGCAGCTCCGTGTACGTATACAGGCACAGGGACAGAAAAGTTTCCATTGCCTATCAGGGCGCGTAAAAAAGTGCTTTACATTTTCCATTTCTTGTGGTAATATATTGAGGTGTTTGAAAAGCACTTGTAGCTCAGGGGATAGAGCAGTGGTTTCCGGTACCACGTGCCGGGGGTTCGAATCCCTCCAAGTGCGTCAGAAGAGACAAGCAAGCTGTAGAAGTTTGTTTGTCTCTTTTGCGTTTTTCTTCCGATTTTATTTGATTCGAATAAATCTTAGAATTGACTTAAGAAACGGACGCTTTACTTTTCCTATTGAATATGCTAAACTTAAAGACAAATTTATGCGGATTCATGTGAAATTGCAGTGATTCGATTGTATAATCTTTCAGAAATTGGTTATATTTTTGAGGTAAGAGGAGCCGCAGAGAGGCGGTTACATAGGATTCGCAGACTGGTCGATGAGGGGGAAGGCAAATGTTGGATGATTTCAGAGAGTGGCTTTCGGATAACCTGCGGTACATTTTACTCGGGCTTGCGGTGATTTTGATCTTGGTCATTGCGTTTTTTGCGATTCGCCTGGTGCGTGGACTTGGCTCTCCGAAGAGGAATGAGCCGGAGACACAGGCGCAGACAGAGAGCATGACCGAGGGGAGGCCGGCGGCCACAGAGAACAAGCTGGTCGGGGAGGCCGCAGATTCCGCGCTTCAGCAGCTGACGACGCAGTACTATACGGCAGTGGCGGCGAAGGACTACAACACGCTCTCTGCGATCTGCACGAGCTTTACGGAGGAGGATAAGGAGGAGGTCGAGGCAAATTCCGCGATCGAGGCCTACAACAATATCAAGACGTACTCGAAGAAGGGACTCGAGGAGAACACGTATATCGTCTATGCGTACTTTGACGCAAAGGTGACAGGGATTGAGACGCTGATTCCGGCGCTGAGGGAGCTGTATGTGGTCACGAACGCAGAGGGCAAGCTGGTGATCGGAGATAAGGGGAGCAGCCAGGAGCTGGAAGCATACCTGCTCCAGATGCAGGCGGACCCGGATGTCCAGGCGCTGAAGACGGACGTCGACGGACTGCTTCACACAGCGATGCAGAATGACGCCGATGTGGCGACGTATGTGGAGGCGCAGAACAGCGCTGCGCAGGGAGGCACGACGCCGGGCGGTGACGGAGACACGGATGGCACCGACGGAAACGGGTCGGGAGCGGCAGCGATCGGGACCATGCAGGTGACGACCGGCATCAATGTGCGCGCGGAGGCATCGGCGGAGTCGACGCAGCTCGGTGCGCTGTATCAGGGAATGCAGGTCGAGGTGCTTGAGAACCTTGAGAGCGGCTGGTCGCACATCCGCTACACGGTGGAAGGCACGACGATTGAGGGTTACTGCATGACGCAGTACCTGACAGCCGTACAGTGACCGCTGCGGCTTGCTTGCAAGAGAGCAGCTACGAACATTTGACGCACTTTCATATGTAGTGGTGTCTGAGAGCAGGCATGTAAGGGTAAACGGACAGATGGACCGTCGCGGGAGCTCGCGGCGGTCTGTTTCTTATTAGAGATCGGCTTTTTCAAGGCACTTATTTTTTAAATATAATTCAATAGTTCTGCAAAATCTTTGATATGATAATCAGCATTCTTTATGATACTATTTCTTTTTTCGCTACTTTTCGTTTCAAGTGCTTCTGTAAACACTGTTTTCATACCAACTGCCTTTGCTCCATATAACTCTTTTGAACCACCATCACCGACAAATAAGCACTCATTTGGTAAAACACCTAAATGTTGCATTGCAAGTTCATAAATATGTTCATTGGGCTTTAATAAACCTACATTGCAAGAGAATATAGTATCATCAAAAAAAGGAGCTAAACTGGATTGTTTCCAATACTTACAGTCAATCATATCTGCATTACTGATTAGCCCAATCTTAATATTTTTTGATTTCAATACTTTTAGGACATTTATTATGTTCTCAGAAACATTTTGTAATGCCATTTTCATTCGGTTTTCACGTGCAATTAGTAACTTTTCTTTTTGAATATCACTAATGTAAAATGGAATATTGGCTGCAATCTTCTCTATAATTTCTACTTCCGACTTAACTAAACCTAACGCTCTTTCTTCATATAAAAAATCAGCCTCTGCATAGTTCTCCCATTCAGACATGGATAAATTCACTATATCAAATTCATTATTTTCTTTGCCATAAGCAGGAGTAATTAAAGTAAAAAACAAATCAAAATAGATAGCTTTTATCATTTTGTTTCCTCCAAAATCCGAATCAATCATTATCATGATACCAGAATCCCATCCATCCGGCAATTATATTCTCTTTAAAATTCCGCTTTCCTCCATTTCGTCCTGTTCATGATCCACACCCCACACGGACAGCGTATCACTTCAGAAACGTTTCTTTCTTGTGGTTTTTTCTTGCATGTGATAAGATAGGGGATAGTTTTGATAGAATAGAGGGAACTATGACACAGGGATTTCAAAAAGATGCGGCGGATGAATCGGTCCGCCTGAATAAATTTATCAGCGACGCGGGTGTCTGCTCGCGGCGGGAGGCAGACCGTCTGATCGAATCGGGGCGCGTCATGGTGGACGGGCAGCGCGCCACGCTGGGGAGCCGTGTGCACCCGGGAGCGCAGGTGCTGGTGGACGGGAAGCAGATTTCCCGCGAGGAGGAGATGATTCTGCTGGCGGTAAACAAGCCGCGCGGGATTGTCTGTACGACGGACACGCGCTGGGGAGATGAGACCATCTATGATCTGCTGCACTACCCGAAGCGGATTTTCTCGGTCGGCCGGCTCGACAAGGAGTCAGAGGGTCTGCTGCTGATGACGAACAACGGAGACATTCTGAATAAAATCATGCGTGCCGGGAATTATCATGAAAAAGAGTATCTGGTCACGGTGGACCGGGAGGTGACGCCGGATTTCCTGGAGACGCTGCGCGGCGGGATTTATCTGGCGGAGCTGGGAGTGACGACGCGCCCCTGCCGGGCCGAGCGCACGGGCCGGGACAGCTTTCGGATCATACTGACACAGGGGCTGAACCGCCAGATCCGCCGGATGTGCGCTGCCTGCGGGTATCAGGTGCAGCGCCTGGTGCGCGTGCGGATCATGAATATCCGGCTGGGTGACCTGCAGCCGGGCGCGTACCGCGAGGTGAGCCGCGCGGAGTACGCGGAGCTGCAGGACGGCCTGTTAGGATCGGTGAATCCGGGACAGGGAAAGATGTCAGGCCAGAATGGAGAAGGTTTCTGCCAAGAAGAGAACGCCAGCAGATCAGTCAAACGTGAGCGGAAGGCAAAGGGGAGGAGAAGATGAGTCAACAGACGGAGCGCATGAAGGAGCTGTCCGGGAGATTGCGGGAGGCATCCCGGGCTTATTATCAGAATGACACGGAGATCATGAGCAACAGAGAGTACGACGCGCTGTACGACGAGCTTGTGGCGCTCGAGAAGGAGACGGGCATCGTGCTGGCGGGCAGCCCGACCGTGACGGTGGGCTATGAGTCGCTGGAGCAGCTTCCGAAGGAGCGCCATGAGGAGCCGATGCTCTCTCTGGACAAGACGAAGGAGGTGACCGAGCTCGTGTCGTTTGCGGGCGATCACGATATCCTTCTTTCGTGGAAGATGGACGGGCTGACGGTGGTGCTGACGTACCAGGGCGGCGAGCTGGCCAAGGCTGTCACGCGCGGAAACGGCGAGGTCGGCGAGGTGATCACGAACAACGCGCGCGTGTTCCAGAACATCCCGCTGCGGATTTCCTATCCGGGCGAGCTGATCCTGCGCGGCGAGGCGATTATCACATATTCCGAGTTTGAGCGGATCAACGAGGAGCTCGGGGACGCGGACGTGCGCTACAAGAATCCGCGGAATCTCTGCAGCGGCTCTGTGCGCCAGCTGAACAACGAGATCACGGCCAACCGCCATGTCCGCTTCTACGCGTTTGCGCTTGTGCGCGCGGACGGCGTTGATTTCGGGAATCTGCGGAGCCGGCAGTTCGAGTGGCTGCGGGAGCAGGGCTTTGAGACCGTGGAGTATTACTGCGTCGACGCGAAACAGATTCCGGAGACGGTTGCCGCGTTTGAAGAAAAAATACAGCATTACGATATCCCGTCAGACGGCCTGGTGGCGACGTACAACGATATCGCCTACGGCAGGTCACTGGGGCGCACGGCGAAGTTCCCGCGCGACTCGATCGCGTTTAAGTGGCAGGATGAGACGCGGGAGACGACGCTGAGGGAGATTGAGTGGAGTCCCTCGCGGACCGGTCTGATCAATCCGGTTGCGATTTTTGAGCCGGTCGAGCTGGAGGGCACGACGGTGAGCCGCGCGAGCGTCCACAATCTGAGCATTCTGCGCGGGCTGAAGCTGGGGATCGGGGACACGATCACGGTCTACAAGGCGAATATGATTATCCCGCAGATCGCCGAGAACCTGACCGGCAGCGACAATGTGCCGGTTCCCGACGCCTGTCCTGCCTGCGGCGGCGCGACGGAGATCCGGAGAATCAACGACGTCGAGACGCTGTACTGTACCAATGAGCGCTGCAGTGCGAAGCGGATCAAAGCGTTCGCGCTGTTTGTGAGCCGGGACGCGATGAACATGGAGGGGCTTTCCGAGGCGACGCTGGAAAAGCTGATTGCGCGCGGCTACATTCACACCTTCGCGGATATCTTTCATCTGAACCATTTCAGGAAGGAGATTGTGGGGATGGAGGGCTTTGGGGAGAAATCCTACACGAATCTGACGGAGAGCATCGAGCGGGCGCGCACGACGACGCTGCCGCGGGTCGTCTATGCGCTTGGCATTCCGAACATCGGGGTGGCGAACGCGAAACTGCTGTGCCGGTTTTTTGACTATGATCTGAACCGTCTGCGCCAGGCGTCGGAGGAGGAGCTGGCCTCCATAGAAGGGCTTGGCGAGGTGATTGCGGGCTCGGTGGCCGGGTATTTTGCGGATGAGGCGAATGCGGCGGCGGTTGACGCGCTGATCGCGGAGCTCGACATCGAGAAGCCCCAAAGAGGAGAGAACGCGGAGCTGTTTGCCGGGAAGACGTTTGTGATCACCGGCAGCGTGGAGCATTTTGCGAACCGCAGCGAGCTCAAAGCGTTCATCGAGGACCGCGGCGGCAAGGTGACCGGGTCAGTGACCAAAAAGACCGATTATCTGATCAACAATGATACTGCATCGAATTCCTCCAAGAATAAGAAGGCGCGGGAGCTTCAGATCCCGGTGCTCTCGGAGGAGGAGTTTCTGGCGCTCGCTTCAGACGGAAAAGGAGAGGATGACAATGCCGATTAAAGTACAAAGCGATCTCCCGGCGCGGGAGATTCTGGAACGGGAAAACATATTTGTGATGGAGGAAGGACGTGCCGTGCACCAGGACATCCGGCCGATTCAGATTGCGATTCTGAATCTGATGCCGCTGAAGGAGGAGACGGAGCTGCAGCTGCTGCGCTCGCTCTCAAACACGCCGCTGCAGGTGGACGTCACCTTCGTCAAGGTAAAATCGCATGAGGCGAAGAACACCTCGACCAGCCACCTGAACAAATTTTACGTGGAGTTTGACGACATCTGTGACCGGCGGTTTGACGGGATGATTATCACGGGGGCTCCGGTGGAGCTCATGGAGTTTGAGGAGGTCGACTACTGGGACGAGCTGACACAGATCATCGACTGGACGGAACGGAACGTGACGTCGACGATCTACCTGTGCTGGGCGGCGCAGGCGGGGCTGTACTATCACTACGGCCTGCAGAAAAAGCTGCTCGACCACAAGATGTTCGGCCTGTTCTGGCACCGGGTGCTGAACCGCAAGGTCCCGCTGGTGCGCGGCTTTGACGACATGTTCCTGGCGCCGCATTCGCGCCACACGGACGTCCCGATCGAGCAGATCCGCAAGGTGAAGGAGCTCACAATCCTCGCGGAGTCCGACGAGGCCGGCTTGTTCCTCGCGATGGCGGACAACGGGCGGAAGATCTTTGTCATGGGCCATCCGGAGTACGACCGGGTGACGCTTGACGGGGAGTACCACCGCGATCTCGGCAAGGGCCTGCCGATTGACATTCCGAAGAATTATTACCAGGGGGATGATCCGTCGGTGAAGCCGCTTTTGATGTGGAGATCCCACGCGAACAATCTCTATACGAACTGGCTCAATTACTACGTATACCAGGTGACTCCGTATGATCTGATGGGGGCGCCGCATTTCACGAGTATCTGAGTGCGTTATAGCCGCAGCCTATAGCGAGCCATCCTGAATTCCGATACTGGGATTTGGCCAAAACGATTGACAAGGCAGGAGGGACATGGTAAGATTCATACCAATCTGATAGGGATTCCGCGGCGGATGGTGCCGTCATTGGATTCCTGCAAATAAAAAGGAGGATATGGTTATGAAAAAATTTGCGTATTTCGGTCTGGCTCTGGCGCTTGCGGCGTCGACATGGTCGGTGACGGCGCTTGCGGATGAGGATAAGACGATCACGGTCGGAGCGTCCCCGACACCGCATGCGGAGATTCTTGAGCAGGCGAAGCCGCTTCTGGAGGAGCAGGGCTGGGAGCTGGAGATTGAGATTTTTGATGATTATGTGATCCCGAATCAGGTGGTGGACAGCGGGGAGATCGACGCGAACTATTTCCAGCACGTCCAGTATCTGAATGATTTCAATGAGCAGCATGGCACACACCTCGTAAATGCGGGCGGCATCCACTATGAGCCGTTTGGCATCTATCCGGGCACAAAGTCCAGCCTCGATGAGCTCGCGGAGGGGGACGAGATCGCCGTGCCGAACGATACGACGAACGAGGCGCGGGCGCTGCTTCTGCTCGAGGCGAACGGCGTGATCAAGCTGAAGGAGGATGCAGGCCTGACTGCTACGGTAAAGGATATCGAGGAGAACCCGCTGAATGTCGAGATCCTCGAGCTGGAGGCAGCACAGGTGCCGCGTGTCAGGGATGAGGTCGCAGTTGTCGTGCTGAACGGCAACTATGCGTTGGACGCAGGTCTTTCCGTCATGAAGGATTCGATCGCATACGAGTCCTCGGATTCTGAGACGGCAAAGACGTATGTGAATGTGATCGCAGTTCTCGAGGGGAATGAGGAGAGCGAGAAGACGCAGGCTCTGGTGAATGTCCTGAAGTCCGACGAGATCAAGAATTATATCAACGAGACGTACAACGGAGCAGTCGTACCGTTCGAGGAGAGCGATGAGGCGGCTGAGGCCGGGACAGAGGCAGCCGAGGAGGCTACGGAGGCAGTTACCGAGTAAACTGTGGCAGAGACCGCGCGGGATCGCGCAGACGACTGCGCAGAACGGATTCTGCCAGAACCCCAGAACATGATCAGGAGCCGGTACAAAGGCGCACAGCCAGCCTACCGGCTCCTTTGGCGTCCTGTCTGAATAAGAAAAACAGACCGTGCAATCAAACTTATTCTTTACAGCCGGCCGGAAAAAGGGTATGCTTGAGAAAGAGCATTTTCCGGTGCATGAGCCGGAGTACATAGATTACAGGAGAAGAGAGAAATGGAACCGATTATCCGAGTAGAACATTTATGCAAGACGTTCAACGTCAAGGGGACGACGGTGGATGCGGCAAAGGATATCAGCTTTGCCATTGAAAAGGGAGATATTTTTGGTATCATCGGTCTGTCCGGTGCGGGCAAGAGTACGCTGGTGCGCTGCCTGAACCTGCTGGAGCAGCCGACCTCCGGGACGGTGACGGTCGACGGAAAGAGTCTGACCGAGCTGTCTGAGAAGGAGCTGCGGCTGACGCGGCGGGATATCGGCATGATTTTCCAGCATTTCAATCTGCTGATGCAGAAGAGCGTGCTGGAAAATGTCTGCTTTCCGATGAAAATCACTGGGGTGAAGAAATCTGAGGCGAGAGCGCGGGCGATGGAGCTGCTGGAGACGGTCGGTCTCGCAGAGAAGGCCAACGCTTACCCGGCACAGCTCTCCGGCGGACAGAAGCAGCGTGTCGCGATCGCGCGCGTCCTGGCGAACAACCCGAAGATCCTGCTGTGCGATGAGGCGACGAGCGCGCTGGATCCGCAGACGACGAAATCCATCCTCAGCCTTTTGAAGAGCATCAATGAGACGTACGGGATCACCATCGTCGTGATCACACACGAGATGAGTGTCGTGCAGCAGATCTGCCGCCATGTGGCTGTTCTGGACAACGGCACGCTGGCCGAGACCGGGACGGTGCAGGAGCTGTTTCACTCACCCAAGACGGAGGCAGCGCGCAAGCTGATCCTGACCGGAGCAGAGCAGATCCAGCGGATGAGCGGGGAGCAGCTCGTCCGGATCACATTTTCCGGGCAGTCCTCCTTTGAGCCGGTGGTCGCGAACCTGGTATTGAAGTATAAGACGCCGGTGAATATTATGTTCGCGGACACGAAGGACATCAACGGCAGCGCGGAGGGAGAGATGATCCTGCAGCTTCCGGAGGTCCGGGAGACGGCGGAGCAGATGATCCGCGATCTGCGCGAGAAACGGCTTGGAGTGGAGGTGCTGACTCATTATGTGGGATAACGAAATGATCATGATGCTCGTGGAGGGCACAAGAGATACCTTATATATGACGCTGATGGCGACGTTTTTCGGCTATCTGTTCGGGCTGCCGATGGGGATTGCGCTGATGGTGACGGACAAGGAAGGGCTTCGCTCGCATTCCGCCCTCGGGCAGAGGATGCACGCGGTCATCTACAAGCTTCTGGATGTGATCGTCAATATCGCGCGGAGTATTCCGTTTCTGATCCTTCTGATCCTGGTGATCCCGATCACGAAGGCGATTGTCGGAAAGAGCTACGGATCGACGGCGACGATTGTACCGCTGACGATCGCGGCAGCGCCGTTCATCGCGCGTATGGTGGAGTCCTCGCTGAAGGAGGTAGACCGCGGCGTGATCGAGGCGGCAGAGTCGATGGGCGCAGGGATGTTCCGGATCATCTGGAGTGTCCTTCTGGTGGAGGCGCGCACGTCGCTGCTGGTCGGCGTGACCATTGCGATCGGGACAATCCTTGGCTACTCGGCGATGGCCGGCGCGGTAGGCGGCGGCGGTCTGGGGGACATCGCGATACGGTACGGGTATCACCGCTATGAGACGGATGTGATGCTCGTCACGATTGTGATTCTGGTGCTGCTCGTGCAGATTCTGCAGAGTATTGGCATGATGCTTTCGAAAAAGCTCGACCGGAGACGGTAATGATCTTGTGAGTGAATCGGGGATGAATGGGACGATGGATTGCTTCGCATGAACGAGCTTCCGTGTCTCATCTTGAAAAAAAGGAGGAAATGCAGTCCGGATGTCGGAGTGCAGAAAAGGACATGAGAACAGAGAGAGTAGAGCGTGTTGTGGCAGAGATGAAGGAAATGGGATTGACGCAGATGGTCATCACGGACCCGGTGTCCATCGCACATCTGGCGGTGCACTATGAGAACCCGATGGAGCGCTTCTGGGCGCTGTATCTGCGGGAGGACGGCGCGCACAAGCTGATTGCGAACCGCCTGTTCACGCTGAATGATGTGTCGGGTATTGATATTTTGTGGTATTCGGACTCCGAGGACGGGACCGTGCTGCTCAATTCCTGCATCGATCACACGAAGCCGCTGGGCGTGGACAAGGAGATGGCTGCGCGCTTTCTGCTTCGCCTGATGGAGCAGGGCGCGGCGCCGGAGTATGTGAACGGCTCGGACTGCGTCGACCGGATCCGCGCGCAGAAGGACGAGCAGGAGCGGGAGCTGATGCGGGCTTCCTCGCAGATCAATGACGCGGCGATGGCAGAGTTTAAAAAGCTGATCCGTCCGGGCGTGACGGAGCTCGAGATCGCGGAGCAGATGGAGGGAATCTACAAGCGCCTCGGCGCGGACGGCGGCTCCTTCGGGGCGCTGGTCGGGTTTGGGGCGAATGCGGCGAACGGGCACCACGGGCCGGATGAGACGGTGCTGAAGCGGGGCGACTGTGTGCTGTTTGACGTCGGGTGCAAGAAAGAGGGCTACTGCTCCGACATGACGCGGACGTTCTTTTTCGGTGAGGTCAGCGAGGCGCACAGGAAGGTCTACGAGACGGTGCTGCGCGCGCAGGAGGCTGCGGAGCGTGCGATCCGCCCGGGTGTGAAGCTCTCAGAGATCGACCGCATCGCGCGGGACATCATCACGGAGGCCGGATACGGGCCGTATTTTACGCACCGACTGGGCCACTTTATCGGCATGGAGGTGCACGAGAAGGGGGATGTCTCTGGCGGCAGCGAGCTCATCGCGCAGCCGGGCATGACGTTTTCGATCGAGCCGGGCATTTATCTGCCGGGCGACGTCGGTGTGCGGATTGAGGATCTCGTGCTCGTGACGGAGACCGGAGTGGAGATCCTGAATCATTACACGAAAGAACTGCAGGTAGTGGAGGAATAGCGCTGGATGGCAAGGCGGCTTGTAAGCTTACAAAAGGAGCCGCAGAGAGTGAAGGAATTGCGCCGTGCGGCAAGGCGGCTTGTAAGCTTACAAAAGGAGCCGCAGAGAGTGAAGGTATCGCGCGGGAGGCAAGGCGGCTTGTAAGCTTACAGAGAGGAGCTGCAGGCAGTGAACGTATGTCGCCGGATGGGATGGCGGCTTGGATAGGAGAGGAGGAGACAGATGGAATTTCAGGCAAAATGGATCCAGGCATCGAAGGACATTGGGGATGTGTGCCCGGTATTCAAGAGGAGCTGGAGATCGGAGAAGAACGTGCAGAGGGCGGAGTTGTATCTGACCGCTCTCGGGGTGTATGAGGCGAAGCTGAACGGGGCGCGTGTCGGAGCATTTGTCCTCGCACCGGGCTGGACTGCGTATGACAAGCGGCTGCAGTACCAGAAATATGACGTTACCGCGCTTGTGCGGCAGGAGAACACGCTCGAGGTGACGGTCGGGAGAGGCTGGTTTTCTTCCCCGATGCCGGGTTGGATGGATTCGGAGGACAAGGCGAGGCGGATGGCGAGGCCCAGAGGGATTCTCGGAGCGCTTCATCTCGCATACGAGGACGGCTCGAGCGAGGTGATCGGGACGGACGCGGACTGGCTCTGGGGGGAAAGCGCGGTGCGGTTCAGCGAGATCTACGACGGCGAGACGTACGACGCAGGCTTTGAGGCGAAGGAGTGGGCGGCTGCATCGGAGCTGGACTGGCCGTATGAGATTCTGATCCCGCAGGAGGGCGAGGAGACCCGGGAGCAGGAGCGCGTCATGGCGAAGCGCATTTTCCGGACGCCTGCAGGGGAGACGGTCGTGGACTTCGGACAGGAGATCACCGGCTATGTGGAGGTGTCTCTGGAGGCGAAGCAGGGGCAGGTCGTGAAGCTGCTCCACGGAGAGGTGCTGGACAAGAACGGAAATTTCTACAATGATAATTACCGCAGCGCGAAGGCGGAGCTGACCTACATCTGCAGAGACGGAGCGCAGACCTGGCATCCGTCGCTGACCTTCTTTGGGTTCCGCTATCTGAAGCTGGTCGAGTTCCCGCAGGAGGCGCGGCCGGAGCAGTTCACCGGGATCGCGGTGTACTCTGCGATCCGCAGGACGGGCAGACTGAGGTGCTCGGACCCGGAGGTCAACCAGCTGTTCTCGAATATTTTCTGGGGGCAGAGAGGAAACTTCCTGGATGTGCCCACAGACTGTCCGCAGCGCGATGAGCGCCTTGGCTGGACCGGGGACGCGCAGGTGTTTGTGAAGGCTGCGAGCTACAATTTCGATGTGGAGCGGTTCTTCCGGAAATGGCTGCGCGACATGGCTGCGGACCAGCGGGCGGACGGCGGAGTCGGGCACGTCATCCCGGATTACCTGCCGGACAACGTGCCAAGTGCGGCGTGGGGAGATGCAGCGACGATCTGTCCGTGGCAGATTTATCTGACCTACGGGGATGTCAGTGTGCTCGCAGAGCAGTTCGAGAGCATGAAGGGCTGGGTCGACTATATCACGCACGCCACGACGACGCCGTACCTGTGGACCGGGGGCGAGCACTATGGCGACTGGCTCGGCCTGGATGCGCCGTCGGGGAGCTACAAGGGCTCGTCGCGGGAGGACTTTATCGCGAGCGCGTTCTACGCGCGTTCCACGGAGCTTGTCGTGAAGGCCGGGAAGGTGCTCGGAAAGGATGTCTCTGAGTATGAGGCGCTCTATGACGGGATTGTCCGCGCATTCCGCGCGCATTACCCGGAGTACCGGACGCAGACGGAGACGATACTGGCCGTGCAGTTCGGATTGGCCGAGGATCTGCAAAAGACGGCGGATGCGCTGGCCGAGATGATCCGCAGGGACGGCTGCCAGATCCGCACCGGGTTCGTCGGGACGCCGTACATCCTGCATGTGCTGAGCGCATACGGGCACAACGACCTGGCGTACACGCTGTTTTTGCGCAGGGCATACCCCTCGTGGCTGTATCCGGTGCAGAAGGGCGCGACCACGATCTGGGAGCACTGGGACGGCATCATGGAGAACGGGGAGTTCTGGGACGTGGCGATGAATTCGTTCAACCATTATGCGTACGGCTCTGTGGCGGACTGGGTGTACGAGAAGGCGGCCGGAATCCATGTCCTGGAGGACGCGCCTGGCTTTGCGCGCGTCGAGTTCTGTCCGCAGCCGGATGAGCGGCTCGAGTGGCTGGAGGCTTCGATTGACACGAGGAACGGCGAGGTCTGCTCCCGCTGGACCCACACGGCCGAGGGCGTTCGCTATGAGATCACGACGCCGGTGCCGGCAGTGATCCGCATCGGGGAGCGCAGGCTCGAGGTGGAGCCGGGCAGTTATACCTTATGGGGATAATGAGTGCGGCTGCTCGAAAGATCTGATATGGCAGGCCATATAGAAAATAACTTACATGCCTGCTTCACAGGCACCACTACGCATGAAAGTCGATTGCTCCGTGCTTCGCACTCCTGCAATCGACCCCGATATTCGCAATCCGACCTATCGGTCTACTTGCTCATACCGGGGGTGCGCCAAATG
>JAETOO010000022.1 GCA_021771715.1 Oscillospiraceae bacterium | reverse complement strand
CAACGCTAAAGCTATCCCAACCACCCGCATAGCAGGTGGTTTATTTGTTCTCCAAAGTTCCGTTTTTCGGATCAGCGAAAAACTTCTCAATGGAGAACAGGGCCATGCCCTAACAACCATGCAAGCATCGCTACCTGGTATAGCAATGCTTGCTCGTTCAGCAGACTGCACTTTTCTCTTAACACTTACTCGTTCAGCAGATTGTAGTCCTCAATCGACGCGTTGATCTGCTCCGCCATCCGCTCAACGGATTCTTCCGGCGTCTGGCTGCCGTTGATCATGTTCTCGATCTGTGTCTCGACGATCTGGCGTGCTTCCGGGAAGACGGAGAGCAGTGCTCCCGCATACTCCGGCGCGGAATCGTGCAGCTGGTCGATCGCGGTCTCGAACTGCGGGTACTGCGCGATGTTGTCCTGGAAGGCCTGCTCCTGCGCCGTCGCAGTCGTGACCGGGAAATAACCGGTCTGCGCATTCCAGTATGCCTGGGATTCCGGGGAGATCATGAATTGAATGAATTTCCAGGTCGCCGCCGCCCGCGTCTCGTCCTGATTGTTCAACGCCCACAGGGATGCACCGCCGATCGACACGCCGCCCTGATCCTCCTCAGTCACCGCCGGATAGTACGCGGTGCCCACCTCGAAGGAATCACCCACATCCTGCAGAATCTGCTTCAGGGAAGCCGTGGAACCAAGCGTCATCGCCGCCTTGCCGGATGTGAAGTCCGTCGTCGCCGTGTCACTGCCGGATCTGCCCACATTCGGCGCATATCCCTTCTGATAGAGATCCTGCCACGCGCTCAGGATATTCAGCGCGCCGCCGTTCTCGTCAAACACCACGCCGGTCGCAGCAGCACCTCTGCCGTTTTCGTTGTCCGCGAGCTCCAGCCCCTGCTTGCACAGCCACTGCTCAAAATACCATCCGTAAATGCTGATCGCGATTACTTCCTGCGCGCCTCCCTGCTCCATCAGCGCATCGCCGATCTCAGCGATCTCAGGAAGACTCTTTGGAGCCTCCTCGATCCCAGCCGCCGTGAACATATCCTTATTGTAGTACAGAAGCGGCGTTGAGGAATTGAACGGCATCGAGTACAGCCCGTCATCCGTCGTATAGTACGCCGCGATGTTCGGCTCAATCCGTGAGAGATCGTAGCCGTCCGCGTCGATCATCTCCTGCATCGGAATCACCCAGCCGGAGTCGATCATGAACCGTGTGCCGATATCATAGATCTGCACCAGATCTGCTCCCATGTTGCCGATCTGTGCGCTCTTGAGCTTATTGATCGCATCGTCATACTCGCCCTGGTAGACCGCCTCGACCGTGATTCCGTCCGGATTCTCCTCATTAAATTTGTTTACGAGGTAATCCATCGCCTCTCCGTTTACGCCGCCCATCGAGTGCCAGAACGTGATGGTGGTCCCGTTCATGTCCACGTCTGCAAAATTGTCCGTGATCACCTGCTCCTGCGCGAGTGCAGCCGCACCTGTCATGCCGCTCAGAATCACGGTTCCCGCGAGTGCCGCCGCCATTTTTCTGTTCATGTTTTCTAAAACTACTGTCATTTTCTTTTTCATCCTATTCTTCTCCTTTTCTACTGCTGATCTGTTTTTCCATTGCTTCAGTTCCGTTTTCCCATTATTTCTGGTCAATCTTTCTCCCGTTGCTTTGGCTCTGTTTTTCCCATTGCTTCTGGTCATTTTTTCTTTCGTTTCTTCTGTGCTTCCTCGGGGTATGTATACTGCAGTCAGACATCTCCCCGCAGCCTCGATCAGCGTTAAGCAAACGTCCCGCCGGATGTTCAGCATCCTCACGCGACAAAGACTGCGTAAACCGCAACATCCCGTATTCCTGCTGCCGGGCTCACCCCTTCACTGCGCCGGAAAACATTCCCTTGATCAATGACTTCTGCCCGGCGATAAAGATGACCATCGACGGGAGGATGATCGTCACAACCCCTGCCATCATCAGCGTCACCGACTGCGCGTCCACGCTGTTCAGCATGCTGATTCCGATCTGCACCGTCCGCATGTTCTCCGATCCGGTCACGAGCAGCGGCCACATGTACATGTTCCACGCATTGATGAACGTGTAGACTGCCATCGCGCCAATCGCCGACTTCGTCAGCGGGATCAGGATCGTGACGATGAACCGGAGGTTCGTACACCCGTCCAGCTTTGCCGACTCAAACAGCGACATCGGAAAGCTCAGGTAAAACTGCCGGAACAGAAAGATCCCCATCGCCGAGGTCAGGGACGGCAGAATCAGGACGCTGTAGGTATCCAGGATCCCCATACCGCTGACCGTCAGGTAATTCGACAGAATCGTCGCCTCGCCCGGCACCATCATGGTCGCCATCACGAGCAGGAACAGCACATTTTTTCCCCGAAACTCCAGAAAGGCGAACGCAAACGCCGCGAGCGAGCACGTCAGGATCTGCCCCAGCGTGATGCTGCCGGCCACGAGGAACGAATTTATAATGAACCGCAGCAGCGGGACCTGCGTCCATGCCCGGATAAAATTTTCAAAGGTCGGATGCTTCGGAATCAGGTTCATCTCCATCGTAAACAGTTCATTCGACGGCATCAGGGCGACGCTGACCGAATAGAGCAGCGGAAACAGGATGACCAGCGCCACCAGTGTGTTGGCGGCGACGAGCAATCCCGTCTGGACGTGCTTTTTTCGTAGCGCACATCGGTTCATCTCCTCGTGCAGTCTGCCGAGCTCTGCTTCGCTGTACCCGCCCCGGCGCAGCGCCATTGCATTTGTCTGTGTGCTCATCTCAGTAGTTCACTCCTTTCCTCTCGATCCGGAACATCACGAGCGTCAGCGCCATGACAATCAGGAACAGTACCACCGACTGCGCCGCTGCGCTGCCGAACCGATAGTTGAAAAACGCGTCGCGGTAAATCGAATACACGATCAGGTTCGTCGACTCGCCCGGGCCTCCCTGCGTCAGGATCTTGACCTGCCCGAACGACTGGAACGCCTGGATGATATTGACCACGAGCGTGTAGAACAGAATCGGGCTCAGGCCCGGAAGCGTCAGCCGGAAGAACTGCTGCACCGCGTTCGCCCCGTCCACCGAAGCGCGCTCGTAAATCGACTCCTCAATATTGCCCAGCCCCGCCGAAAAATACAGGAAATTGATGCCGCTGTTCAGCCAGGCGGTGAGCACCGCCACGCAGACCAGTGCGTACCGCGGGTCACTGATCCAGTTGATGTCAAGACCTGTCAGCTTGTTCACGATCCCGATCGTCGGATTCAGGATGATCCGGAAAATCATCGCCGCGCCGCTCGATGCGATTGCCATCGGAAGCGCATACGAGGTGCTGAACACCCGGATCCCCGGAAATGCCTTGCTGCAAAGCACTGCGGCGATCAATCCCAGCAGCATGCTGCCGAGCACCACGATCGCCACAAATACGAGCGTGACCGTCATGCTGTTGTAAAAGGCTTCCGACGTCAGCAGATTCTTATAATTTTCCAGCCCAACGAACAGCTTCGCCTGGCCGAGCTTATTCGTCTTATACAGGCTCAAGTAGATCGTCTTTGCGAACGGGTAAAACAGAAAGACTGCAAACACACAGAAGCACGGGAGCAGATAGAGATACGCGCTGCTTCCCTTCCACTTTCTGGCTGCCTTCCTCATACGAGATCCCTCCCTTCCCGGTAAAAAATATTTTTCTCCGTCTGCGCGTCAAAGTAATGCGCGCGCGTCATGTCCAGATACAGCTGCTTTTTTTCACCAACCGCTCCTCTGACGGCCACCGGAAGACGCGCCGCAAAGTCGCCCGCATCACTCTCCAGATACAGCATACACTCCGAGCCGAGCATCTCCCGCGCCACAATCTCCCCCTCAAGCTTCCAGGAGGAACGATCTGCATGCCCGGTCTTTCCTGAGCCGCCCGGCCATCCAGCCTCATGCAGATCCTCCGGCCGGATGCCGAGCACAACGCGCTGTCCCGCGTACTTCTCTTCCAGCAGGCCGGCCCGGTTCTCCGGAACCTCGAGCATCGTCCCATCCTCCAACTCCAGAAAAGCCGCACGCCCGGGCACACGGATCGTCCCCTTAAAGAAATTCATCGACGGGGAGCCGATGAATCCTGCCACGAACCGGTCCGCCGGGTGATTGTAGATCTCCGCAGGCCGGTCTGCCTGGCGGATCCGCCCCTGGTCCATGACCACAATCTTCGTTCCGAGCGTCATCGCCTCCGTCTGGTCATGCGTCACATAAATCATCGTCGCCCCGAGCTTTCTGTGAATTTCCGCCAGCTCCACGCGCATCTGCGCGCGCAGCTTCGCGTCCAGATTGGACAGTGGCTCATCCAGCAGGAATACTTTTACATTCCTCACCAGCGCGCTCCCGATCGCGACTCTCTGCTTCTGTCCTCCGGAGAGACTTCCGGGTCTCTGCCGAAGCAGATGCTCAATTCCGAGCATCCCGGCTGCCTCATGGACTCTGCGGTCGATCTCCTTTTTGTCCATCTTTCGGATCTGCAGGGAAAACGCGAGGTTATCGTACACATTCATATGCGGGTACAGCGCGTAGTTCTGGAACACCATCGCCAGGCCACGCTCCTTTGGCTCCACATAATTGCACAGCGCCCCGTCCATCCAGAGCTCTCCGCGCGAGATCTCCTCAAGCCCCGCGATCATCCGCAGCGTCGTCGATTTTCCGCACCCGGACGGCCCGACAAAAATCACAAACTCGCCCTCTCCGATCCTCAGCGAAACGTCCTGCACCGCGTACTGCTGCCCCTTTTCATACTGCTTACACACATTTTTCAGCACAATCTCTGACATACTTGTTCTCTTGCACCGCGCACCGGCGGCGTTCCTTCCTTTCTTCCTTTTGTCCTCGTCACGATGGTTACTTTACACCCTTCCTGTAAATTCCACATTCCGGGTTTGGTAAAGCAAACGTAAACTTTATTTATAGGCAAGCCTTTCTACGCTTCATGACGCGGCAGATTTTCCGGTAAAAGGTTCCGCTGACAGAAAAAGCCTCCCGCCCGGGCAGCAGTACCTTGTCTGTCTGCCCGGACGGGAGGCTCCCGTCATCTGTCACTTATTTATCCCGATATCCATCTTCCGATATCACGTTCTGTCACTTTCTGAGAATTCTGCCAGCTCTTGAGCCCTGCCGATTCCCACGAATCCCGGCGGTTCTCCTGAGTCCTGCCGGTTCTCCCGAATCCTGCCGGTTCTCCCGAACCTTACCGGTCCTCTCAGACCTTACCGGCTCCTTCTCCTCCTGACGAAGAACAGCACGATCAGCGCCACCAGCACGACTGCAGCTGCTGCAAAGAGTGCCACATAGAGTGTGATCGGCGTCTCATCGCCTGTGCGGACATTGCTTCCGTTTGCGCTGTTGCCAGACGACTCTGTCCGGCTCTCCGAGGATGCAGGCGGTGTGTAGCTGCTCGGGTAGGTGTTCGTGATCGTCACCTTGTCCTCCATATGCGACGGCGACATCGTGACCACCGCATTGTCCACGCTCACCTCGAAGACCAGGCCCTCTGCTTCCTCCAGAGGCGTGCCGTCCTTGTCTGTCTCTGTCACATAGTACGTCACACTGCTGTTCGGATCCTCACCGATGGTGACCGGTATCGTCACGCTCTTCTCGCTGGAGCCGTTCATCTCGAGCTTGATCAGCTCGCCGTACCGCTCCTTGTACTCCTCATCCTTGTAGACTCCTGCGTAGTATACCTCGTTCGTATTGAACGCACCGGTGCCGCGGAGTACCTTCTTCGTCACGGTCAGCTGCCCCTCGATGTAGTAACCGATCGGAATGTCATTAAAGACGTTCCGGAAGGAAAGCGTCTGCGCACTGTTCTCCGGCGTCAGCGTGACCATATTGCCGTCCGGGTACTCCGGCGCAAATACGCGCTCCGCCTGGCTGGTGGACGCCACGAGCGTACCCTGTTCATCCGTCTCGCCGACATAGTACGGGATGCCGAGCTCCAGATTCTCAAACGTCACGGAAGCGGAGGAACCGTCCGCAAAATGCACAGGCATAACATTCGTCACACGCTGCGTGCACGCCTCATCCGAGAAGAGTGCAACATAGAAATCTGCACTCGGCACTCCCAGCGTAGCTCCGTTCTGATCCTGCAGTGTCTTTGTGACAGTTAGGCTGCCCTGTCCGCTCTCCTGTCTCGCATCCGTCATCGTCAGCGCAATCTCCTGCTCCTCCGTGCCGGTCACGGTAAACGGAATATCCGCCGCCACCGCATAGCCCTCCGGCGCCTGGAGCTCACTCAGCACGTAGCTTCCGTTCAGAATACGCGTAAGCTCATACGGCTCCTCTGCGGAGGTAAAGCTGTACACCGTCTCGCCGTTCGCATTCTTCACCACCAGCTGTGCTCCTGGGAGCGCCTTGCCGGTCTCGTCTACCTTATTTACTACCACTTTGTTCTGACGATTCACCACCGTCACCTCAGCCGGCTGCCCGGAAACTGCGGTAAAAACTCCGTTCGCCTCCTGCACCTGGCCTGCCTTCTCAATCGTGAAATACGCGGATGCGGTATTCACCGCAAACCCTGCAGGCACCTGATCCTCGACAAAGCGGTAGGTCCCTCTCGACAGACTGCTCACAGAGAGCTGTCCCTGCTCATTCGTAACCAGATCCCTGCGGACCTCCTCCCACATGTACCGGCCGCCGACATCCTGCCCGGTCTCCACGCCATCCGGCACCGCGCCGTCCGCGCTTATGTAGGTCTTTTTCTGCAGCGCAAAGCCCGCGCCCGCCACTGCAGCCCCGGTCTCGTCCTCCTTGTGCAGGATCACCGCACCGTCCGGAACCGAGTACTTCAAATCTACGGACACCTCATAGCGCATCTCGCCGTTCTCCCCTGTGTAGGGCACCGGGATCAGCGCCTTCTGGATCTCGACCGCATCCTGGCCTCCCGTCTGAACCGCCAGATAAAGCGCATCCGGAAGTTCCGAGAAGGTCAGCTTACCGCTGTTGTCCGCGGTCTTTGCCGTTCCCGCCGCGCCATTGCTCCGGGCTACCGACGCAAACTGCTCCGCAGCTTTCTCCGTCTTCTCCGCGTCCCTCAAATCCTCCAGCATATAGTCGGTCTCACCGAACGGCTCATAGTATGCGAAATGCCCTTCTGTAATCTCTGCCACCGCATAGAGCGTGATCTCCGCGCCCTCCGCCTCTGCCGGAAGCCCCAGTTCAATCGAGCCGGCCGCACGCGCGCCGACAGGCAGGGCGACGGCCCCCATACAGCCGATCACCAGCATCAGCAGGAGCATCCAGATCCTGCTACCGCTTACAAAATGCCTTTCCCTCATGATACCAATCCTCTCTGTTTTTCTATTTTATCTTGTTTTTTATTCTTTCTATTAACAGATCCGCTGCCCTCCAGGCTCCTGTACCGGGGGATTCTGATCCAGGTAACAACCAGGTAACAGCAGACTATCCTACTCTAATATAATAGCTTTTTCTATCCCTCTGATTCAATCATCATTCCGTGAATACATCTCTTTTCGCCTATTTTTCTTTATTCGCGCCATTCGCGGAATTTATTTCTTCTGGCTTTTTTCGGGAAACAAACCTATAATACACATAGTAAGCTAGAGGAAAGGGACACTTCTCATGACACAGAAAGCCAGCAAATCTATCCGCCTGATGGTAAACCGGCAGGAGCAGCTGCTCCTGGTCGAGTCGATCGTGTATGCCCAGGTAACGGACAAGCTCTGTAAAATCTACATCAATCAAAGAGAGCCGCTGGAGGTCTTTCTCTCCATCGGATCGCTCATGTCCATGCTGCCGAAAGACGAATTTCTCCAGATCAGCCGGAGCTGCGTGGTCGCGACAAAGGCGATCCGCGATATCGACGAAGAGCACGTGGTGCTGTCCGACGGGACACTGCTTCCCTACGCGAAGCGAAAGAAGCCGTCGCTCCTCTCCGCCTTTCAGACGCATCTGTCCAACCGCGCACAGCTGCACCGCTACACCTGGACCGAGGGGCTGCACGAGGAGTTCCAGTGCTTTGACCGCAGCCCGATTCCTTTCTGCATCCTGGAGCGGATCGCCGACTCCTCCGGCACGGTGGAGTACGTGTTCCGCTACGCCAACGATTCCCTCGCGGCGCTGATCCACGTTCCGCTGCACCTGCTGGTCAACTCCCTGTTCTCCGCCGTCTTTGCCGGCGCCGACAGAGACTGGGAACCGCTGCTCTCGGAATGCACCTCCAGAAGGAACGAGCTCATCGGGCGCGACCTTGTGATCCCGGCGGCGCAGAAAAAAATGCGGGTGCTCTGCTATCAGGCCCATTATGATCTGTATGCCTGTCTGCTGCTGAATCTTTAAAGGAAACTGTAGCCGGATATAGGTCGTAAGCAATACATAACTTCTGGCAAAACAAAATCAAGCCTTTCCCCCGGATGAAAAAATTGCAGGGGCGCCTGAATGTTCTGACTCATTGCAGTCACATTCAGACGCCCCTTCCCTTTTTCCTAACAGTGCTCTCTTATTTCCCGTTCGGCAGTCCGCCGAACCGCACCTTGATGTACTCCTCGATCGCCTGCATCGTTCCCTCGAAGCCGAGGCGCTCGCTGTTGAGGCAGAGGTCATAGTTGCGCGCATCGGTCCACTTCTGGCCGGTGTAGTAGCGGTAGAAGTCGCTGCGGTACTTGTCTGTGCGGCGCACGAACTGGTCGACGTCCTTTCCGACGTACGCCTGGCGCTCGATTGCCTGGCGGACGCAGTACTCGTGCGACGCATGCACGAACACGCTGACCACGTTGGTCCGGTCCTTCAGCACGTAGTCCGCGGCGCGGCCGATGATCACGCAGGACTCCCGGTCTGCGAGCTCACGGATGATCTTCGCCTGGTAGTTGAACAGGTTGTGGTCGCTCACGAACTCATCGCTGCCCGGGCGGATCAGTTTTCCCTGATACTCGCCTCTTTTCGCCTTTCCGAAAAACAGCGGGGTCCTTTTCAGCTTCTCGTCCGCCTGGTTGAACAGCTCCTCCGCAATACCGCTGTCCTCCGAAGCCATCTCAATGATCTCGTGCTCGTAGAACTTGATCCCGAGATCCTCCGAGAGCATCCTTCCGACCGTCTTTCCGCCGCTGCCGAAATGCCTCGCAATCGTAATTACCACATTCTCCATACCATGCACCTCATTTCCTAATTTTACTCTCCCAGATACGCCTTCTTGATCGACTCGTCGTTCATCAGCACCTTTGCGTCGCCCGACTGCACGATCCGGCCGGTCTCGAGGACGTAGGCGCGGTCCGCCACGGCGAGTGCCTTCTTCGCGTTCTGCTCGACTAAGAGGACGGTGGTTCCCGCCTTGTTCAGGCTGCGGATGATGTCAAAGATCTCGTTCACCAGGATCGGGGAGAGGCCCATAGAGGGCTCGTCCATCAGCACCAGCTTCGGCTTCGACATCAGCGCGCGGCCCATCGCGAGCATCTGCTGCTCGCCGCCTGAGAGCGTGCCGGCGACCTGATTCTTTCGCTCCTCCAGACGCGGGAAGCGGCGGTAGACCGTCTCGAGCATCTGGTCGATCTCCGTTTTATCCTTGCGCGTGTACGCGCCCATCTTCAGGTTCTGGTATACCGTGAGCTGCGCGAACACGCGGCGGCCCTCCGGCACGTGCGCCATGCCCAGGCCGACGATCTTGTGGGCCGGCGTCTTCGTGATGTCCTGCCCCTCAAAGATCACGCTCCCCGCCTTGGGCGAGAGCAGCCCGGTGATCGTGTGGAGGGTCGTCGTCTTTCCGGCTCCGTTCGCGCCGATCAGCGCGATGATTTCGCCTGCGTTTACCTCGAACGAGATGCCCTTGATCGCCTGGATCATCCCGTAGTAGACCTGCAGGTCCTTTACTTCCAGCATTGCCATCTTCGATTTCCTCCTTACTCACCGAGATACGCCGTGATTACCTGCGGGTCGTTGAGCACGTCCGCCGTCCTGCCCTGCGCGAGCACTCTGCCGAAGTTCAGCACGGTCAGCTCCTCGCAGATGCCGGAGACGAGCCGCATGTCATGCTCGATCAGCAGCACCGTCATGCCAAAATGCTCCCGCACAAACTGAATCATGTCCATCAGCGCCTGCGTCTCGTTCGGGTTCATGCCCGCCGCCGGCTCGTCGAGCAGCAGCAGCTTGGGCTCCGTCGCCATCGCGCGCGCGATTTCCAGCTTTCGCTGCTCCCCGTACGGAAGGTTCGCCGCCAGGTACGAGGCGTCCTTGTCGAGGTCAAAAACCTTCAGGATCTCCATCGCCTTCTCGTCCATCTCCGCCTCGACCCTGCGGTACGACGGCGTGTGGAAAATGCCCGCGAACATCGAATACTTGTGCGAGTTGTGAAAGCCCGCCTTTACATTGTCCAGCACGGAGAGCTGCTTGAACAGGCGGATATTCTGAAACGTGCGCGCCACGCCCGCCTTGTTGATCTCGATCGTCGACTTGCCGGTGATGTCGTCGCCGTCCAGCATGATGCTGCCGGAATCCGGCTTGTACACGCCGGTCAGCAGATTGAAGACCGTCGTCTTGCCCGCGCCGTTGGGGCCGATCAGGCCGTAGAGCGCGCCCTTTTTGATGTTCAGCTCGAACTCATTGACCGCTCGGAGGCCGCCGAATGAGATTCCCAGATGCTTTACTTCCAGCATATTCGCCATCCTACTTGCCCTCCTTCGCAGTCTTTTTGAAGAAACGGCCGAGATAGCGCTCGCGCAGCTCCAGCGCCTTCGGCGACCAGTTTAACAGCATCATGACGATCAGCACGATCGCGTAAATCAGCATCCGGTAGTCCGACAGGAAGCGCAGCATCTCCGGCAGCGCCGTCAGCACGACAGCCGCGATGATCGAGCCGCGGATGCTTCCGATCCCGCCCAGCACGACAAACACGAGGGCCAGGATCGAGAGGTTGAAGTCAAACTTTGACGCCACGAGGGACGACAGGTTGTGCGCGTACAGGGCGCCCGCCACGCCCGCGAGCGCTGCGGAGACTGTGAACGCCATCAGCTTGTATTTCGTCACGTTCAGGCCGATCGACTCCGCCGCGATCCGGTTGTCGCGGATCGACATGATCGCCCGGCCGTCCCGGGAATTGATCAGGTTCTGCACGATAAACAGCGTAATCAGCACGAGGAGGACACCGACCAGGAACGTCGCATTCTTGGGCGTGCCCGAGATGCCCTGCGGGCCGTTCAGGATCACGTTGCCGCCCTCCTCCAGGTGCAGCGACATCTTGTCCTTCATCGACACGTGAATCCCGTTTCCGTCAATTCCGATGTAAAAGATCGTGATCACATTTTTGATGATCTCGCCGAATGCCAGCGTCACGATCGCCAGGTAGTCCCCGCGCAGCCGCAGCACCGGGATGCCGATCAGCACGCCGATCACGCCTGCCGCAGCGGCGCCGATCACAATCGCGAGCCCGAAGCGCAGCGGCACAAACGGAATCGCATCCAGCATGCTCTTCGAGAAGAACGCGCTGGCGAACGCGCCGACACTCATGAACCCGGCATGGCCCAGGCTCAGCTCACCCGAGATGCCGACCACCAGGTTCAGCGAAACCGCAAGGATAATATAGGAGCAGACCGGGATCAGCAGGCCGTTCAGGAGGCTTGAGAGATTGCCCGTGCTCTTCATCACCTGGATCACTGCGAACGCTGCGATGACGATCGCGTAGTTGATCAGGTTGTTTGTCCGTGTCTTTTTCTTCATTTTCTCTATCATGACCGTCACCTACACTTTCTCCTGAATATTTTTGCCAAACAGTCCGGTCGGCTTCACGAGAAGCACGATAATCAGGATCAGAAATACGATCGCGTCAGAGAGCTGTGTGGAAATATACGCTTTTGCAAAGATCTCGATCACGCCCATCAGGATGCCGCCGACCATCGCGCCCGGGATCGAGCCGATGCCGCCGAACACGGCCGCCGTGAACGCCTTGATGCCCGGCATGGAGCCGGTGTACGGGGTCAGAGCCGGGTACGCGGAGCACAGCAGCACGCCGGCGATCGCGGCGAGCCCTGAGCCGATCGCGAACGTCAGCGCAATCGTCCCGTTGACATTGATTCCCATCAGCTGCGCGGCGCCCTTGTCCTCGGAGACCGCCAGCATCGCCTGGCCCGGCTTTGTCTTGTTGATAAACAGGGTCAGCGCGATCATGATCACGATGCAGGCGAGGATCGTGACGATCGCGGTGCTCGTGATCACCAAACTTCCGCCCGCCAGCTTCAGGTTCGGCAGCGTCACCACCGACTGGAAGCTCTTTGTGCTCGACCCGAAGGTCAGAAGCACGATATTCTGCAGAAAATAGCTGACACCGATTGCGGTGATCAGCACCGCCAGAGAGGAGGCCGCCTCGAGGAGCGGACGATACGCGATCGTCTCGATCAGGACCCCCAGCACTGTACACACCACAATCGACACCAGAACCGCAACCAGCGGGCTGGTATTCATGCTCATCATCATCGTAAACGCCGCATAGCCGCCGACCATGATGACGTCGCCATGAGCAAAGTTCAGCATCTTGGCGATACCGTAAACCATCGTATAGCCCAGTGCAATTATGGCATATACACTGCCGAGGCTTATGCCATTGACCAGATAAGATATAAAACTCATAAGACACCTCTGCTTCTATTGGTAAAAAGGGGGTTGCTGCAAAAGCAACCCCCAGTGGTTCTCCCTGCTATTATCCAAAGGCGGGATCTTAGTATGCTACGTACGCGCCGTCCTTGATGACAACCGCCTGCGGAGTCTTGGACACCTCGCAGTTCTCGTTCCAGGTCATCGTGCCGGTCAGGCCGGTCACCTCGATCTTTGTGAACGCATCCTTCAGAGCATCCGCGATATCGGAAGCGCTCATATCCGGAGTCGCGCCAGCCTCCTCGAGGGCTGCCTTCAGCGCGTATACACAGTCATAACCGTCCGCAGCGAACTGGGTCGGCGTATCGCCGAACTTCTCCTCGAACTCAGCAACGAATGCCTTGGTCGCCTCGTCGTCTGCGTCTGCAGCGAACGGAGTCAGCAGCATAACGCCCTCTGCGAGGGACGTGTCGAAGCCCTCCACGCCGAGGATACCGTCCATGCCGTCCACGCCGAACCATACCGGAGCGAACTCCTTCTCATTCGCCTGCTTCAGGACGATGGAAGCCTCCGTGTAGTAGAACGGAAGGAACACAAGCTCTGCGCCCGCATCCATGCACGCCTGGATCTGAGCCGAGAAATCGGTGTTGCTGTCTTCTGTGAAGGTCTGCGTCTCCACGACCTCAAATGCCTGCGCCTCTGCCTCCTCGACGAACTTCTCGTAGATACCTGTCGAGTATGCGTCGGAGCTGTTGTAGAGCACCGCTACCTTTGTGATCTCCGGCATATTCTCGCCGATGTACTGTGCGGATGCAGTTCCCTGTGCCGGGTCTGTGAAGCACAGCTGATATACGTTGCCTGCGCCTGCAGCCGTCACCTCCGGCGAGGATGCCGACGGAGTCAGAGCAAACAGGTTGTCATTTGCACACTCATACGCAACTGCGATGCACGGGGTCGTCGTGACGGTACCTACCAGCATCTGCATGCCCCAGTCCTTCAGCGTATTGTACGCATTGACGGACTTCTCTGCGTCGTGCTCGTCGTCCTGCGCGTTGAACTCTACCTGGTAGCCGTTGATGCCGCCCGCAGCGTTCACCTCATCCACAGCCATCTGTACTGCGTTTAACGCAGAATTTCCATAAATCGCTGCCGCGCCGGTCAGCGGTCCGATGCCGCCGATCTTGAATGCAGCCTCTTCTGCTGCTGCAGGTACTGCGAGCATCGAAGCCACCATAGCAGCCGCCATAGCCATACTGGTCACTTTGGTAAATTTTTTCATAATACCTTCCTCCTTGAAATAGACTCCGAGAACGAAAAAACCGCTTAAAAAAGCGGTTCTTTCCGTTTTCTTAGGGAAAATAATACCCACTTTGTCCGTGTTTGTCAAGATTTTTTAAAAATTTATTACGGCTAATAACAACATTTGTCCGTTTATGAGGGACATTTGCCCAGATCTGCCAGCCGTTTCCGGCCGGGAGGCCTCCGCCGCATACAATACTGCCGTTCCATCGCCCGGCCGCGCTTTAGTACGCTTTGCCCCAGTATACCATCTTCTTCGCGGGCTTACCGCAGTAGATGCAGGTGTCGGAGAGCGTCTCCTGGTGGAACGGGATGCAGCGGCTCGTCACGCCGATCTCCTCCTTGATCGCATCCTCACACTCCTGGCAGCCGCACCACATCGCCTTGATGAAGCCCGGCTTCTCGTCCGCGATCTGCTTGAATTCGTCCTTCGTCGCCGCGACGTAGGTGTGGGCGTCTCTGTGCGTGCGCGCTCTCTCCAGCATATCGTGCTGCTCTGTCTCGAGGATCTCGGCCACTCTTTGCGGCAGCTCCTCGATCTTCACGACCGCCTTCTCGCGCGTGTCTCTGCGGACGACGACCGCGACACCGGCCTCGATGTCCTTCGGCCCCAGTTCGATCCGCACCGGGATTCCGCGCATCTCCTGCTCGGAGAACTTCCAGCCCGGGCTCTTCTCGGAGTCGTCGAGCTTTACGCGCAGGCCGCTCGCCGCGAGCGCTGCCCGAATCTCATTTGCCTTCTCCAGCACGCCCTCCTGCTGCTGACGGATCGGGATGACCATCACCTGCGTCGGAGCGATGCGGGGCGGCAGCACCAGTCCGCTGTTGTCCCCGTGCACCATGATGATCGCGCCGATCATGCGCGTCGTCATGCCCCAGGACGTCTGGTGCACATATTTTAAGGTATTGTCCTTGTCCGCGAACTGAATATTGAACGCCTTCGCAAAGCCGTCGCCGAAGTTGTGGCTCGTGCCGGACTGCAGCGCCTTGCCGTCGTGCATCAGCGACTCGATCGTGTACGTCGCCTCCGCGCCCGCGAATTTTTCCTTGTCGGTCTTGCGGCCCTTGATCACCGGGATCGCGAGCACCTCCTCGCAGAAATCCGCGTAGACGTTCAGCATCTGGATCGTGCGCTCCTCGGCCTCCTCGGCGGTCGCGTGCGCCGTGTGGCCCTCCTGCCACAGGAACTCCCGCGAGCGCAGGAACGGGCGCGTCGTCTTCTCCCATCTCATGACGGAGCACCACTGGTTGTAGACCTTCGGCAGGTCGCGGTAGGAGTGCACATCGTTTGCGTAGAAATCACAGAACAGTGTCTCGGAGGTCGGGCGCACACACATGCGCTCCTGCAGCTCCTCGAGTCCGCCGTGCGTCACCCAGGCCACCTCCGGCGCAAAGCCCTCGACGTGGTCCTTCTCCTTCTGCAGCAGGCTCTCCGGGATCAGCATCGGCAGATAGACGTTCTCCACCCCGGTCTCCTTGAAACGGCGGTCCAGCTCGTGCTGAATGTTCTCCCAGATCGCGTACCCGGCCGGCTTGATGACCATGCAGCCCTTGACGCTCGTGTAGTCACAGAGCTCCGCCTTCTTGACCACGTCCGTGTACCACTGGGCGAAATCCTCCTCCATCGACGTAATCGCTTCCACAAGTTTCTTCTCCTTCGCCATCGTATCTTCCTCCTTACTGTGAATGATGGTCAGAGGCGCATGGCCCGGCCAACCTTTCCGGATTCCCGCTGCGCAGCCTTGAAAGCTGCGCCGGATTCCCGGAAGGCCGCGCTGCGCCCTATGAAAACTGATCCATACTGTGTGGGAATACAAGTATTCCCGCACAGCCTGGCCCAGTTTTCGCAGCGCTCATTGCCAACGCGAAAAAGGGTGGTATCCGTCCATGCCTCTGATCCCCGCAAAGGGACCGGACGCACCGGCGGTACCACCCTTCTTAACAGCATGCGCTGTTCTCTTCCTTCGCTCCGATAACGCCGGAAATGCGCCGCATCTTCATGCGGAGGCTCCGAAGCCGGTTCATCCGTGCCGCCTGGGATCTCGCACCTGCCGATCCCTCTCTGAAAAGTGCCTGCGGATTACTAATCTTCTTCCACGCCAAGAATCTTTTCCCATTTTAGCCAACGCAGGGGCGTTTGTCAAGATAAACATTTCCCCTTGACATTCGGCCCCTCTCCTCCGAAAATAACAGAGAACAAACCCGATAGAAACGGAGATGGATCCACCATGAAAAAAAGAGAACTCTATCTGATCGCCGCGCTTCTGCTCCTCGCCGGAGTGCTCTGGCTCGGGATGCGGCTGCTGCGCCCGGACGATTACGGCAGCATCCGCATCACGGTGAAGGGGGCGGAGCTGGGCGTCTGGCCGCTCGGGGAGGATCAGGTGATTCCGATCGGCGACACGAATGTCTGCGAGATCAAGGACGGCACGGTGCGCATGACCGAGGCCGACTGCCCCGACCACCTCTGCATCAAGCAGGGCGCGATCGGCCAGACGGGCGGCATGATCGTCTGCCTGCCGAATCAGGTCGTGATCGAAGCCTTCGGCCCCAAGGGCGGGGAAACGGCCGTGGACGGTGTCATGTGAAGACGCACAGCGCATCCATTCTCACCGCATCTGAAAAAAACAGAGAGTGCTGCAAAACACGGCAAATCTGCAATCACCGGCATTTGTGCGCTTCAGCGCATACCACGCATTGCAGCTGCCGACCGTTTTACAGCACCCTCTGTTATTCCTCGCAAATACGTTTCTCCGTTCTTACTTTCCTGCCTGCCCCGCTTTCCACTCCTCGATCGCAACCAGGGACTCCTCATAGAACGTCTCATAATTTTCCACCGCCGTATCCCAGCTCGCGTAATCCGCGTCGCCGCGGTGGTCCGGGATCTCGAGATGTGCGTCAAGATAATCGGCGAGGTAGGAGGTCACCTTGTAGGCGCCACTCGTGTTCACATGCCTTTTGTCGATAAAATCCGTCGTGCCGTCGATCCCGCTCGCAGCGAGCACCTCCGGGTCGAGGAAATTGACCACCTCATAGCCGCGGCTCTCCACATACTGTGCGGCTCCGTTCATCTGGGACGATGCCGTCTCGTCAAACGCGCTCGGCGCAATGTAGAACACAAGCGCAAGCCCCGTCTCCTCGGCGTAGTCTATCAGCTCATCCAAAAGCTCGGTCTGCTGGCCGTCCATCTCCCGCACCTTGTCGCAGACCGTGACCGTCACGTCCCGCGCCGCCACATGGCGCGCCGCCTCGTACGCTCCCTTCATCACGGTCTCTCCCGTGTGGAAATCCCCCTCGTAGAACTCATCGGAGGTCAGCCGCTTGTGAAACTTCAGAAGCGGAAAATAGTAGGACAGCCGGTTCATCGTCGACGAATCAAACGCGCCGGGATACCAGGCGTCCATGTAGTCAAGCGCTTTTTTGACCGCGCGCAGACGCCTGAGGGACGGACGCATATGCTCCGTCACCCAGCGGATCCGGCCGCCGTTCGTCTTCAGCGCCACCTTCCGGATCCCGTGCAGCTCAACCACCGCAAAGGAGATATCCTGGTAGCTCCGTATCTCCTCCAAAAGCTCCACGGACAGCATGAACGGCTGCCCGTCCGTCCCCATCGGATAGACCGCCATCCCGTACTCCTGATAGGCGAGCGGCGCGGCCCACGAGCGGTCCGAAATACTCGTCCCGATCACCACGCCGTCCCATGTGTCCTTCGGATCTGTACGCATCTCCTTAAACCGGCGGGTCATCAGGATGACATTGTCATTCTTCGGCATGCCGATGCACGCGTTGCAGCCGAGCAAAATGGCCGTCAGCACGATCAGAAAAGCGATCGCACGCAAACCCTGTCTCTTCGTCATACTCTGTTCTCATCTCCATCTATCTAAAATAAACTCAGAACTGCTGATACACAAACGATGCCGCCTCGTAATCCGGGCCGTACATTCCGAACAGCACCAAAAGCAGCACGCCCGCGACGTAAACCGCCCAGCGCACCGGAAGTCTCTGCCCGGCGATCACCTCGCGCAGGCAAATTCCCCGCTCCTGCCAGAGCCCGACTGCCAGGAGGAGCAGCACCATGAAAAGGATCACGAGCCAGTCCTGCAAGAGCAGCCCGATCGGGAAGAGAAATGTCCCGTTCGTGAGCACCTCCGGATTCCAGACCGTGAACGCACTCTTTAGCATCACCAGCGCCGCGTGCAGAGAAGTGCCGCGCGCAAAGAACCGCCCCAGACTCACCAGGCAGAAGGTTCTCACCATGCAGATCAGCCGCCAGAGGGGACTCTCTCTTTTTATGTGGCACGCGTCCGCCAGCCTGCCGTAGACGGGCTGCAGCAGAATGCTCGAGGAGATAATCGAGGCATTCCAGATCCCGTAGGCCACATACTTCCATTCCGCGCCATGCCAGACGCCGACCAGAAGAAAGGTCAGAAACATGGCCAGAAAGGTCGGAATCCGCTTTCCGGTCTGCGCGCCAAAGTATGTTTTCGTCCGCTTGCCCAGCCGGGCAAAGGTCTTCGACAGGGAGACCGGGTAGAACACGTAGTCCCGCATCCACGCGCCGAGCGTGATGTGCCACCGCCTCCAGAACTCCTCCAGCGATCGCGCAAAGTACGGGCGCGCAAAATTTTCCGTGATCTCAATCCCAAACAGCTGCGCGATCCCGCCGACCAGATCCATCCCGCCGGAAAAATCCGCGTACACCTGCACGCCGTAAACGGCGGCTCCGATCAGCATCGAGAGCCCGGCGTAATTCAGGTAGTTATCGAACACGCCATTCGCGACCACGGCCAGCCGCTCCGCGAGCACAAACTTCTTGATCAGGCCCCAGAGCACCAGCTGCGCTCCCGTTGTCACCCTCCTGTAGTCGAAAACGTGTCCCTCATAGAGCTGATGCGCCAGCTGATCGTGGCGGGAGATCGGCCCTTGGATCATCTGCGGGAAAAAGGAGACGAACAGCATATATTGTGCCAGATTTTGATCCGGCTCATACTTTCCGCGGTAAATGTCAATCACGTAGCCGACCGCCTGCAACGTGTAGAACGAGATGCCGAGCGGCAGCAACCAGCCGATGTCCGGCAGACGCCCTCCGATGCCGATCGCCTGCAGCAGCGCATTTGCCGACTCAAACAGGAATCCGGTATATTTCAGCGCCACAAGCAGTCCGATATTGCAAAGAACCGCGGCCAGCACGACACGGCGCTTGCGCCTCTGCTGGCTCTGCTTGTATTCCTTCCGTGCCCCCTTGCCCTGCGACGCCGCAAGATAGTTCCGCGTCTCCTCGTTGATCCTGCCGAGCCGTCTGCCCGCGCAGAACGTCGTCACCGTCGTCACCAGCAAAAACACCGTCATCCCGGCCGAATTTGCCAGGTAAAAGAGATAGCTGCCCACAAGCAGCACCCGCCAGCGATGACGCACCGGCAGCAGATAATAGACGAGCAGCAGCACGGTCAGCAGCGCCGCAAATTCAAACGATACAAGACCCATTTCCTACTCCTCTTCCTGTATTTTCTGAATCAGGCGCACCATCGCCTCCACGGAATTGAAATTCTCCGGCAACAGTTCCTCGACGTTGATCTCGATGTCAAAATGGTCGTTCAGCTCCCCGACCAGCGATACGATGTCAAATGAGTCCAGCACACTGTCGTCAATCAGCGCCTGCTCCCGCTCAAAATCCACGTCCGACCGCAGCTCCTGCAAAATTTCCATGATTTCTTCCCTGATCTCCATCTCTGTTTCCTCCGTGTTTCCTTTCTATCCTTAATAACATCCACCGTCATCCCGACGCCTTCCCCGGATCGTACGGCGGAAATTTCAGCCAGAACTCCACGCCGCGGTCCCGGTTGAACACGCCGCAGCTCCCGTCATGGTGGTTCATGATGTCCTTCACGATGTACAGCCCCAGACCGATCTCCGTCCCTTCTCCCCCGCGTCTGCTCTTCGACTGGTAGAAGCCGGTCCAGACCTCCTCCAGCTCCCGCGGCGAGAGCATCGGCCCTTCGTTGTAGACCGACAGATAGCTTCCGTCCGCGCCGCGCTTGAGCCGCAGCTCGACGGTATGCCCCTGTCTCGTGTACCGCCTGGCGTTCATCATGTAATTGTTGACCGCCTGCTCGATCTGCAGCCGATCCGCGCAGACCTCACAGCCCGGCTCGATCTCGGCCACGAACCGGATCCCATCGCCTGCCAGCCAGTTCTCATACTTCGGGAGCAGCTTTTCCACCATCCCGGACAGATCGAGCGGCGCCAGCGTGATCTGCTCGATCTGGCTCTCAATTTTCGTGTTCTGCAATACCGTGCTGATCCAGGTGCTCATCTTGTCGATTTCCTCCATGATCGAGGAAAAATAGTATTCCTTTTTCGAGTCGTCGTACTCATACTCCAGCAGCTCGACCTGGCTCGAGATGATCGCAAGCGGCGTCTTCAGCTCATGCGTCAGCCTGCCGACCATTTTTTTGCGCAGCTCCTCCAGCTCCGCCAGATCCCGGTTCTGCCGAAGCAGCAGATAATTGTAGTTGTTCAGGTCGTTGATGTTCCGCTCGATCTTCTCCGCCATGCAGTTTACATCGCGCGCCAGAGCGCCCAGCTCGTTGTTGGGCTGGCGGTCCGGAATCCGCTCCGAAAAATCATTCTGCGACAGCCGGTTCGTGACGCGCTGAATTTTCTCGACGGGCCGCACAATGTATGAGGCCAGGCGGTACGCGAAGATGCTCCCCAGCGCCATCGTCATCAGCAGAATCACCTTCAGAAAGTGGTTCGCGTACGAGATGCTCCGCCGCATCACGCGCGTATTCTCGCTGATGTAGACGTAGAACCGGCGCCCGCCCTGCTCGACCAGGCCGTAGAGCACGATCGGTTTCCCGCTCGCCTCCTTGTGGTACGAAGCCTTCGCGTCCTCGGTATACAGCGCCTGCTCACCGATGACCCGCTCCTCGATCAGGCTGCCCTTGCCCGCGATCTTTGACGAATAGACCGGCTCAAATTCCTCGTTGCAGATCAGGATCGAAAAACTCTGCTCCTCCAGGTCATCCAACACCGCCTGATGCTCCGGCAGGAAATTGGCCAGGTCAAACTGCCGGATCGACTCATACGCGCGGTCCATGACCTGCCGCTTGCGCATGATGTAGTAATCCTCCGCAAAGAAGAAGTAAAACAGCAGCATCCCGCCCACCACCGCAAGCAGAAATGCGTTGAAGGCAAGCACGATCTGCGTCCTCAGCTTATTCATCGTCCGTCACCTCAAAGCGATAGCCGATCCCGTAGACCGACCGGATATAGGGGCACTGCGCGGTCAGCTTTTTCCGAAGCTGCTTCACGAGCGTGTCCACAGTGCGGATGTCTCCGGTATAATCGAAGCCCCAGACCGCGTCCAGAATCGCCTCCCGCTTCAGCACCACGCCCTGGTTCTCCGCAAAATACTGCAGCAGCGCGTATTCCTTCGGCGTGAGATACAGGTTCTCCTCCCCCATGTACGCGCGCAGCGCCTCCGGCTCGAGGCGCAGCCTGCCGCACGCGTGCACAGTCGGCTCCTCGCGCCTGCTCCGCTTCAGCAGGATATCGACGTGCGCCTTGAGCACCCGCAGCCGGAAGGGCTTCGTGATATAGTTGTCCGCGCCGCCCTCGAGCCCGCGCAGCTGCTCCTCCTCGGACTCGCGCGCCGTGATCATGATGACCGGCACCTTCGAGTACTCGCGGATCGTCCGCAGCACGTCGTACCCGTCCACCTTCGGCAGCATCCCGTCCAGGAGGATCAGGTCAACCTGATGATTGTTTGCGAAATAAAGGTCCAGCGCCTCCTGCCCGTCTCTGGCCGTGACGGTCGCAAATTCATTTGCCGCAAAAAAATCTGCCAGCGTCTGCAGCAGCTTTCTGTCATCCTCAACGATTAGAATCAGTTTTTTGCCGTCCTTCATAATTCCTCTCCACTGCCCCAAGCCTCATGTCAGACTACACTGTAGCATTCAAATTTGATAGAAATGTGAAGAATGTTACTTTTTGAAATTTTTTCGTAATACTTCCTTCACATTTCTGTGATACAGTGTAAAATATGAAGGAAGCTCTGTCAAGGAACCAAATCAAAGGTTTTCATGGCTCCTGCAAAGGACATTTCACGTTTTACGATAAAAGGAGATATGGTTATGTTGAAAATTGCTGGAATGCAAAAGCTCACGCTGCTCGATTACCCGGAGCATGTCGCCGCGGACCTCTTCCTGGCCGGCTGCAATTTCCGCTGCCCGTTCTGCCAGAACAGCCCGCTCGTCCTCTCGCCCGGAGACCTGCCCGCATATGAGCAGGAGGAGGTGCTCTCGTTTCTGAGAAAACGGCAGGGAATTCTGGACGGCATCTGTATCACCGGCGGAGAGCCGACGCTGTACGCGGATCTCCCGGAGCTGATCGCCCTCATCCGGGACATGGGCTACCTCGTCAAGCTCGACACCAACGGTACAAACCCGGACATGCTGCGCGCGCTGCTCGCCGGGCACATGCTCGACTACGTCGCGGTCGATCTCAAAGCCGGGAGAGCAAACTATGCGCGGGTCGCAGGGCTAAATGAGGATGTGAGCATTGATCTTGATGGCGGTGGGAGCGCTGGTTTTGATGGGGGTGGGAGCACCGATTTTGATGACAGTGCGAGCACTGATTTTGGTGGCGACGGGAGCACCGATTTTGGTGGCAATGCGAGCACTGATTTTGATGGCGGTGCGAGCACTGATTTTGGTGGCGGTGCGAGCACCGGTTTTGATGGCGGTGCGAGTAGAGACCTCAATCAAAGTGCGAGTATTGACGGGCACCGTGAAGAACATCCTGCCAAGTGCTATGCCAAGCACAAGGTTGCCGGGGATCTCCTTGCACGTGTCTCGCAGACCGTGGAACTGCTGCTGCATTCCGATATCGACTATGAATTTCGTACCACCGTCGTCAAGGGACTGCACGACAGCTCCGATTTTGTCGATATCGCCAACTGGGTCGCAGGCTGCAAGCACTATTACCTGCAGTCTTTCCGGGACTGCGATGAGATTTTGCTGCGCGACCACCCCTTCTCCGCCTTCTCCGAGGCGCAGATGCAGGAGTTCCTCTCAATTGTCCGCAAAAAAATACCCCACGCACAGCTGCGTGGAGTATCCTGAGACGTTTTCTGCCTGAACCCTCCGACGCAGGAGATCCCTGCGTCTCAAATAATGCGCCAGGAGACCCCTGCGTCCCGAATAATGCTGCAGGGAACCTCTGCGTCCCGAATGGTGCTGCAGGAGACCTCCGCATCCCGAATGATGCTACTTATCTGACAGTCTTTGTTCCCGCGACCGGTGAGCCAGGCAGCCATGCTCGCATGGTTCTTTGATTTGGCCTTATTGACGCCCTCACACGCCGGAATCTCCTACCGCCCCGGCAGCATGCGGTACCAGTAGCCGAACTGCCGGCCGTGGTCGCGCCACCGCGCGGTCTTGAAGGACGTGAATCCGAACATCTGCGCCATGTAGCGCTCCTGCGCGTTCATAAGTCCCGGCACCCCGAGCACATAATTGCCGTCCGGCGTCATCCCGAACAGCAGGTGATGGTACTGGTAGAAGCCGTGCAGCAAAAACGTGCTCCGGCCCACCTGCCAGCCAGCCTGCTGCAGCTGCATCAGATCACATGGCATGATCCGGATGCAGTCGGAAAACTGCGCATCCTCAAACGGCTCAAAGTGCTGACGCCTCTGGCACAATTCTTTCCATATATAAATATAGGTGTCGGCGCTTGAGGCATCTCCGTCTGCTTGCGCCTCCCGGTCCGCCGTCATCTCCGCGCTCACCGCAGCCTCCGCAATCCCCTCCTCATTCCGATCCCTGCGTGGTTTTGTGCTCGCATGGGGGGCTTCCGCGCTCACCCGGAACTCTTTTCCGCCTGCATCGCATTCATCCGTGCTCACATTAAGATCCTGCCTGCTTGTATTGCGGCCATCCGTGCTCACATTAGGATCTTTCATGCCTGCACTGCATGCATCCGTGCTCACATCAGGATTCTTCCTGCTTGCACTGCTTGCATCCGCACTCAACGCGATGGCGGAAGAATCTGTTTCTTTCTGAGCAGAGGACAGCTGTGCCATCGAGACCTGGGCACTCACATCCGACTCTGCGGGCGGTGTCTGCTCCGGCACATTTGGAAATTCTATCTCGACCGGCACATCCTGCCTCACCGATGATGTTTGCTCCGGTATGTTCGGAATTTCTATCTCCACTGGCATATCTGCCCCTGCTCGCGGCATCTCTTTCGGCACATTTGGCATCTCTATCTCGTCCGGCACATCCGGCTCTGCGGGTGGTGTCTGCTCCGGCACATTTGGCATCTCTGTCTCGTCCGGCATATCAGGCCTCACTGGTGATGTTTGCTCCGGCATGTTCGGAATCTCTATCTCGACCGGCATATCCGCCCCCGCTGGCGGCGTCTGCTCCGGCATGTTTGGCATTTCTATCACGACCGGCATATCTTGCCCCGCCGGCGGGGTCTGCTCCGGCGCGGTCG
Organism: Oscillospiraceae bacterium; assembly: GCA_021771715.1. Classification (GTDB taxonomy): domain Bacteria; phylum Bacillota; class Clostridia; order Lachnospirales; family Lachnospiraceae; genus Choladousia. Next base: position 29,752 of record JAETOO010000022.1, on the reverse strand, counting down.
GGAGTTCTGTGACAAAATCCTCCAGCCGGATCGGCTCGTCGTCCCAAACGGTCACATAGCTGCGGCCGTCCCCGCTGCGGATCCAGATTCCGGCCAGGTCAGAGAAGCCGTAGCGCTGTTCCCACAGCGGCATGTCGGCATGGTACGCCCACTCCTCCATCATGGCATTTCCCGGGCGCATTGTCCCCATCAGCAGGCCGAGCAGCCATCCTCTCTCCCGCACAAAGCCATACACCTGCACCGGCGGCTCCGGGTGACTGTCCGCGGTCAGCCGAAACAGAATGCGCCACATGCCATTGCGCAGCTCCACCTTCGCAAATCCCGCATTTTTTCCCTTTTTTCCATCTATGTACTCATAAAAATATGCAATAAACCGCCTGTACTCCGGCATTCCTCATCCCATCCTTCCCACATTTTAGCATTCCCGCGCGCAGCGGCGCATGGTCTTATTCCTCTTTGGCCATACCACCTGACCAGATCGGAACGGTACACTGCACCAGACTGTGGCAGATATTCTATTCTATGCAGAATGATTTGATTTCAGAACCCGGAGCGGCCAACACGCCATAAGTCAAATATCCACGCAAGCATGATTGCCTGGCTCGTTGCCCACGGGAATCGATGTCACACGGTTCACGCGTTCTCGAGCTCCAGCGTGCTCCCTGCGCTCCCCCGCTTTACCACAATCTTTTTCTCAATGCGCTCCTTCAGCTCATCGACATGCGAGATAATCCCCGCCAGGCGGTTTTCTCCGGCCAGCTCGTTCAGGATGCTGATCGCCTGGTTCAGCGACTCGTGATCCAGGGAGCCAAACCCCTCGTCGATGAAAACCGCATCCAGCTGAATCCCGCCGGCGTGCTGCTGCACGACATCCGAAAGGCCAAGCGCAAGCGAGAGGGATGCCTTGAACGACTCGCCCCCGGAGAGGCTCTGCACACTGCGCAGCCTCCCGGTGTAGTGGTCGAACACGTCCAGCTCCAGCCCCGTCTGACTGCGGAGATTTCCTGCCTCCGCCCGGCGGCGCAGCAGATACCGCCCATCCGTCATGACCGAGAACCGGCGGTTCGCCTCGCTGATGATCTGCTGAAAAAACACAATCTGGATGTACTGCTCAAACGCAAGCTTCTGCCTGCCCTTCAGCTCCCCGTTCGCCGTATCGGAAAGCGCCGCGAGCATCCGGTACTCCTGATCGGCCTGCTCCATCGCCTCCTGTCCCTTCGACAGCCTCGCTTGGATGCGCGTATTCGTCTCGAGCAGCGCATGATGCTCTTTCTGACGGGCGAGCAGCGCACTGCGGCGCGCCTGCAGAGCTGCCCTTTTCTCTGCCAGCTCCTCCGGCGGCTGCTCAGGCTCCTGTTCCGTCTGCTCTCGAAGTGCTTCCACTGCCTTCTGCTCGGAGTCGCAGCGGCGGCTGCACTCCTCCAGCTTCTCCTGCGCCGTGCGGATTGCCTGCTCGATCTCCTGCCGCTTTTTCTGCAGCCCGCGAAGCGATTGCTCCGCCTCCTTCCGGTCCTCATACGGGAGATCTGCCCGCAGACGCTCCACTTGCCTGCCCTGATTCTCCGCATCCGCCCGGAACCGCACCTCCATCCGGCGCAGCTCCTCCTGCTGCCCCTGCAGGTCGGTCAGCATCTTCTCGTAGCGCGGAACCCGCTCCTCGAGCGCTTTCTTCTCCGCCAGAGCCGCTTCCAGAGCCGCCTTTTTTACCGTGAGCGCGCGCTGCTCCTGCTCCAGCCGGCGCTCCTCCGCGTCCAAGTAGTCCCGCAGAGAAACCTCCGCAGACCTGTTGGCGACAGTCTCCACACCAGTCTCAGATATTCTGGCGGCCTCATTTTTATCCGTTTCAAATATCCGGACAATTTTCTTCTCATCTCTCCCGAATATCCTCTCGGCCTTACCTCCGTCTATCTCATCTTCTTTTCCAGCGCCGCCATTTTCTGCGAGAGCTTCTCTTTTTCTCTGGCCGTGCCAGTTTCCCGACTCCTCTTCCCGCCTGCGCCAGTTCTCCAGCTCCTCGCGCGCCTGCGTGTATCTTCCGCGCTCGCCGGCGAGTGCGCGCGCGCACTCCGTCGTCCGCTCCAGCGCCTGATCCCGCTCGCCGGCCAGCTGCTTCAGCTCCTCCTCCGTCGGGATCGCATGGCTGCGCGCAGCCGGGGACGGGTGGTCCAGCGAGCCGCAGACCGGGCAGGGCGCTCCGGCCTGCAACAGCTCCGCCAGCACTCCGGCCTGCCCGCCAAGGAACGATGCCTCCAGATCCACATACCGCTTTCCGAGCTCCGTGCTCCTTTGGCGCGCCTCCAGAAAAACGCGCTCCGCCTTTTCCGTGGAGCGTTGCAGCTTCTCCGCCCGGCCAAGCAGCTGCCTCGCGTTCAAGAGCTCCTGCGCGCGCTTCTCCAACCGCTCCCGCTGCGCCTGCAGACGCAGGAGTTCCTGCTCCGGCACGCCAAGCTCCGTCAGCCGCGCTCTCCCGTCCGCGATTTTCTTCTTTCCGATCTCAAGCTGCTCTGACAGCCACGCAATCTTCTTTTCCGCCTTCTCCGCATTCTGGCGGCTCTCCGCCCACAGGCCGCGCACCTGCTCCAGCTCCTCATACCGCTTCATCTGCTCCGCGAGCACTGCCGCCGCCCGCGCTGCCTGCTCTGCCTCCGAAGCCCGCGCCTGCGCCGCCGTGTATGCTTCCGAAAGCGTGATCCTCTCGGCGGCAAGTCGTTTCAGCAGCGCTTCCTTTTTCGCGATCTCCTCCCGCGCACGCGCGACCATCTGCGCACGACCCAGGCGCGCCTGCACGTCCTCAGCCTGCGCCTCAATCACGCGAAGCTCGGTCTCCGTCTCCTGCCGGCGCGCCTGCGCTGCCTCGATCCACTCCTCCAGAAAGGCCAGAAGGTCCGCCAGACGATACCCGGCATCCTTTTTCTGCAGCAGCGCAAGCCGGTTCGCAAAGCGCTCCTCGTCCTCGGACGGCAGCCGGATCTCCGCCGCATACTGCTCCATGCTCCGCCGCAGCTCCTCATAGCCGCGCCTCTGGTCAAGCGCCCTGCGCTTCAGCTCCTTCTGGAAGTCCAGATACCGTCCCGTGTCAAAAATTTTCCGGAAAATCCGTCCGCGCTCCTCGGTCCCGGCGAGCAGCAGCTTCAGGAAATCGCCCTGCGCGATCATCGCAATCTGCACAAACTGGTTCCGGTCGATGCCGAGCAGCTCCTCGACGGCCCGCGTAGTCTGCCGGCTGCCGGTCACGACCCGCCCGTCTGGGTACGCGAGCGACGCGTCCGCCGCCTCCTTCGTCATGCCCTCGCCGCGCGTCTTCGGCCGGAGGTATTCCGGGCTCCGGCTCACCGTGTACCGGCTGCCGCGGCACAAAAAGGTCAGCTCGGCGAACGTCCGCTCCCCCGGCTTCGCAAAGTCCGAGCGCAGCATATCCGCCTTGCGGAAATCCCCGCTCGCCTCCCCGTACAGCGCAAACACGATCCCGTCAAAGATCGTCGTCTTCCCGGCCCCCGTGTCCCCGGTAATCAAATAGATGCCGTGATCGCCGAACTCGGCAAACGGCACCTCCACAATCCCCGCATATGGGCCAAACGCCCCAAGCACCAGCTTTTCCGGCCGCATACCCGCTCACCTGCCTTCCCGTGATTTTTCTGTATCTCTATCCCGACCGCTTCCCACTCCGTCAGTTTCCGCTCTCTGCCTCAATGACGTTTCTTCCTCTGCACAGTCGGGTTCTATCATTTCCGCCTTCTGCCTCAATTCTGTTCCGTCTCCCCGAGCCTGCGCCAGATTCCGTCCGCCATCTGACGCTGCTCCTCTGTCAGCGCCGTGCCGTACTGCTTCTCAAAAAACTCCGCGAACAGCTCCTGCGGACTCTTCTCCCCGAGCCGCAGTTCCTCCTCATGCAGTTCCTGCGACTCCTTCCTCGCAAAGTCGAGGCGCATGATATTCGGGTAGACTGCCCGCAGCCGCCCGATCGCATCCAGCACCTCTCCCTCGTCCGTCAGTGTCACGTGCAGGTAATCCTCCGGATTCGCGGCAGCTGCGACCTCAGGCGAGAGCAGCTCCCCGATCGGCCCGCGGATCTCCCGCAGATCGTGCAGCGGTGTCAGGGGGAGGGTGCGGATTTTGACGCAATTTTCGCTCCCGATCTCCACCACCGTCACGGATTTCTTCTGTGTCGCCTCGGAAAAGGAATACTTGAGCGGAGACCCGCAGTACCGCGCCGTCTCCCGCCCGACTCTCTGCGGCCCGTGCAGATGCCCCAGGGCAACATAGTCAAACGCTTCTGTGAGGCTCGCGTCGACCTGATCCGAGCCTCCGACTGAGAGCTCCTCCGACTCGCAGCTGACTGCCCCCAACATGAACTGGTGCATCACGAGGATGTTCACGCAATCTTTTGACAGCTCTGTGTGCTCCAGGATCTCCTCGACCGCCTGCTGTGTCGTCGTGATCTCCTCATCCGGGAAGAAACGGCGCACCGACGATGGACGCACGAACGGCAGCAAATAGATGGCGGCGCGCTCGCCACTCTTTGACACGAACGGCACGCACTGCAGCGTCCCGTCAAACACGCGGGACAGATAGAGGCCGGAGCGCTCCAGCATCCGCGCCCCGTACGCGACGCGCTCCGCGCTGTCATGGTTGCCGCTGACGGCAAAGACCGGGATGCCACGCTCCACAAAACCGTACAGGAAATCGTCGACAAGCTGCACCGCCTCCGCCGACGGGAGCTGCTTGTCATAGAGGTCTCCCGCGATCAAAACGCCGTCCGGCTGCTCCTCCCCGGCCAGCTCTAGGATCTGTCCGAGGATCCACCGCTGATCCTCCAGCATCGAAAACCCATTCACACGCTTCCCGATATGCAGATCCGAAATGTGAAAAAATTTCATCTGTCCCGCCTCACTTTTTCGCCGTAATGAATGCACATATTTGTAATCTATTTTCATCTGTCCTTCTCGCGCTCTGCCTCCAGTAGTGCCTGCGAGATTTCAACAAGATTGCTGTTAAGAGTATCATCTTTCATGTATACTTTTACTTCAAATCTGCCACCGGATTTCATTCTACCATATAACCCTGAATCTTCCCACTCCTATCCCCAAAAAATTTGTTCTATCTGTTGCTATCTCGGCGCTATTTGAGTATAATAATAGTGAGCCAAGTGCTCGCCGGTCATGACGGCAAGAATATCATGAACGTGTATGTTTCGCTTCCGCAAGCGACGGGGTGCTGCAAAGCGTAGAATATCGCTTACTTGTAGAAGGGCTTGCCGCAAGGCAGGCCCTTTGTTTCACGGGAGGATATCATTGTTATGAGGCTTGTTTCCATAGACACAACACTTTTTGATAAATATAAAAACGATCCGGAAGTTCTTACAAAATCCAAACGCCCCTATGTACTTGTAATTCGTTTGAAGTACAAAGAAAAGAAATACGATTTTGCCGTTCCGATTCGTTCCAACATTCCTGCTGCTGCACCAAAAGATCAGTATTTTGCCTTGCCTCCCAGACCTACTACACGCCCCAAAAACAGACATGGCCTGCATTACATAAAAATGTTTCCTGTTACCAAACAATATCTTAGAAGGTATCGTACCGATGGCAATCAATTCGCCACACTGATTCAAACCATCATTGATAAAAACACAAAAATAATCGTGGATGACTGTCAGGCATATCTTGACGCATACGCCAAAGGGCATCACCCACAATTCTCAACGGATATTGATTACCTTCTCTCTCAACTTTTCTCTAACGATTAATTTCTATTTCACAGGCTCCCAACCATCGGGAGCCTGTTTTATTCCTCCCACGGAAGTCCGGTTTTCCCAAAGTGTCCGTAAGTGGATAACAAGCTGTTGACAGCTTGCAGAACACACGACTTTCCCCCGTTAGAAACGTGCGCCGCTGATGGCTTGCCCCATTCCTCGTTTACAACCGATCGCTCCTTTCATTCCCCTTTCATTCCCCTTTCAGCACCACATACGTCGTCGGAAGCAGGGAAGCTCCGCTGTACGGCAGCAGATATCTGCGCTCTGCCAGGACTTTGACGGGCGCCTCGATGGCATCCTCGAAATTCCTGCCTGTCCATCTTCACGCCTCCTGATCTGTCACTGGTGATTCCATCTATATAGTGGAACGAAAGAACACGTGGTTACTGCTGCACTATAAACAAAAGCACCGGAAACCCGATGCTTTGTAGAAATTGTTCTTGTTTATACGGATCTGAACATCCAAATAATATGTATCTCCTGTCATTCCGGCATCTAAATCTCGATAATCGCTCCTTTATCCGCCGAACTCACATGCGCCGCGTATTTTTTCAGCGCAGGGCCCTGCGCCTTCACCAGCGGGCGCCAGCCCTCGCGGCGGCGCGCGAGCTCTGCCTCGTCGACATGCCACATGAGGCTGCGGTTCTCGATATCAATCTCGATCTCGTCCCCATCCCGGACAAATGCGATCGGTCCGCCCGCAGCGGCCTCCGGGGAGACATGCCCGATACACGGCCCGTGCGTCGCCCCGGAAAATCTGCCATCCGTCACGAGCGCGCAGTCCTCATCCATGCCTCTTCCCATGATGAGCGCGGTCGTCGAGAGCATCTCCCGCATGCCAGGGCCGCCCTTAGGACCCTCGTAGCGAATCACGATCACCGTCCCCTTGCCGACGGAGCCCGCGCTGATCGCCGCGTCGGCCTCCTCCATTGAGGAGAACACGCGCGCCCGGCCCGTGAAATGATACATCGACGGCCTCACGCCGGACTGCTTTACCACCGCGCCGTCCGGCGCTAGATTCCCGCGCAGAACCGCGATCCCGCCCTCCGCTCTCTGCGGATGCTCCATCGTGCGGATCACATCGTTCTCCACCGGCGCGACCTCCTCGAGCAGCTCCCCGACGGTCTTTCCGGTCACGGTCAGAGCCTCCTTGTGCAGCTCACTCTCCACATTTTTCATCACCGACAGGATTCCTCCGTTGGCATCCAGAGACACAATCGGGTACGTTCCGGACGGCTGTAGATTGCAGAGAAACGGCACGCGCCGACTGATCTCGTCAAAATCCTCCAGCGAGAGCGCCACACCTGCCTCATGTGCAATCGCCATCAGATGCAGCACCAGATTCGTCGAGGCCCCGGTCGCCATTGCACCCGCGATGCCGTTCAGCAACGCCTCGCGCGTGAGAATCCGGCGCGGCGTGAGGCCCTCCCGCAGCAATTCCATCACGCGCCGTCCGCTTTGCTTCGCAATGCGTTTTCTGCGGTTCGAGACCGCGGGCGCCGTGCCGTTGCCGGGAAGCGCCATTCCGAGCACCTCCGTCAGCATACACATGGAATTGGCTGTCCCCAGATGCGCACAGCTCCCTGCGGTCGGAAGCGCGGCCTCCTCAGCCCGCCCCATCTCCTCCGGCGTCATCCTGCCCCGCTCCACGCGCCCGGGGTACTCTCTGAGCTCGCTCGAGCAAAACAGGTCGTTGCCGTCTACATTGCCCGGCAGCATCGGCCCGCCGGTCACGACGATCGCAGGGATATTCACGCGCGCGGCCGCCATCAGCATCCCCGGAATAATCTTATCACAGCCCGGGATCAGCACCATCGCGTCAAAGTGATGCGCCTCCGCCACCATCTCAATGGAATCCGCGATCAGGTCACGGCTCGGCAGCGGGTAGCGCATGCCGCAGTGCCCCTGACAGAGCCCGTCGCAGATCGCAATCGTCCCGGTCTCCCTTGGGACTCCGCCGCCCTCCCAGATGCCTGCCTTGACCTGCTCCGCGATCTCCCGCATGTGCATATGGCCCGGCACTATCTCGCTGAACGAATTGATCACCGCGACAAAGGGCTTTTTCATGTCCTCTCTGTCCATCCCGGTCGCATACAGCAGCGCTCTCTGCCCCGTGCGCTGCAGCCCGTTCGTCAGCTCGCTGCTGCGCAGAGCGGAATCCTTGTAGCAAAACGCTTCCTTCTCCATACAGTATCCTTTCCGTTACAGTCCGGCCCTCGGCTGAACCGTAACTCCTTTCCACCCTTCATCGACAAGATCTGCTGCGCTTTACAGATCTCTCGCCCTTGAACCTGCCGCCCTCTTCTCAGGCCAGCACGCCGATCGGCCACGGCACAAACTCCTCCTCGCCGACGCCCAGTGCCTCACTCTTGCTCTTGTCCCCGGATGCGATCTCCAGAATCCTCCGGAAAATCATCTCACCCATCTCATCCAGGCTCTTCTCGCCGTCGATCACCTGCCCGCAGTTGAGATCCATATCGCCCTGCATGCGCTCATACATCGGGGTATTGCTCGCCAGCTTCAGCACCGGGGAGGGCACTCCGCCAAAGCACGAGCCGCGCCCGGTCGTGAAACAGACCATGTTCGCTCCGCCAGCCACCTGTCCGGTCGTCGCCACCGGATCATAGCCCGGTGTATTCATAAATACGAGTCCGTGCTCGGTCACCTTCTCCGCATAGTCATAGACTTCATTCAGCGGTGTCTCTCCGCCTTTTTTCACGCCGCCGAGCGACTTTTCGAGCACATTCGCCAGGCCGCCCTTATTATTTCCGGGACTGACACGTCCGTTGATCTGACAGTCCTTGCCCTCATTGTACTTCAGCCACCACGCGATGTGATCCGTCAGCTTCCGCCCGATCTCCGGCGTCCTCGCGCGGCGCGTCAGCGTGTACTCCACGCCGAAGATCTCCGTCGTCTCCGAGAGAATCGCGGTGCCTCCGTTCTCCACCAGGCGGTCCACCGCGCGCCCGAGCGCCGGATTCGCAGACAGTCCGGAGAATCCGTCGCTGCCGCCGCACTCCAGCGCGATGCGCAGATGCTCCGCCGACACCGTCTGCCGCTCACACCGATTGACAATCGGAAGCATGCGCGTGATCTCATCAATGCCGGCCTTGATCGCCTTCGCAGTGCCTCCGACGTCCTGGATCACCAGCTTTTTGAGCGTCTCGCTCTCCTTCATCCCCGTAAATTCAAACATGCCGTCGATATTGTTCCGCTCACAGCCAAGCGCCACGACAAGCGCCGCGCCTACATTCGGGTTGGTCGCATAGCCCATGATCGTGCGCCGCAGCAGATCCATGAACGGCCCGGTCATCTCCATGCCGCAGCCAAGGCCCGTGATGAACGGGACGACTCCGCTGACATTCGGATAAGCCGCAAGCCGTTCTTCTGTGAAATAATTCGCAATCTTGCGCGCCACCGTCGCTGCGCAGTTGCTCGCCACCATCACCGCGATATAATTTCTCGTGCCGACCTCACCGTCCGGCCGCACATAGCCCTGAAACGTCGCGCGCTTATCAGGCTCAACCAGCTTCACCGGATGGTAGTCGCGCCCGTACGCGTAGTCGAGGTCTACATGGTCAAACAGAATATTGTGGCTGTGCATCATTGTACCTGCCGACGTATCCTCCGCCGCGAAGCCGATGCACGTATTATACTTTAAAATCTTCTCGCCCTTCCTGATGTCCCGCGCCGCCACCTTGTAGCCTGCGGGCACCTCCGTACGCGTCGTAAAGCCCTCCTCTGCGACCGCCACGCCGGCCGGCACATCGCGGCGCGCCACGATCACATTGTCCTGCGGGTTCAGGCGGATAAACGGACTCATTATGTTTCCCATTTTTGAAGCCTCCTCTTTTCGTGCACTTTGTCATAAAGTTACAACTCAGCCGGACCATGCAGGCCGCCGCTGCACGGCTCCTGTCTGTGACCAAATGGCCAAGTCATAGTATCAAAAAGGCCTCCGCGGCGGGCAGCCTTATAGCCGCCGCCCGGAGGCCGGATAGCAAGCACCTGTATTACTTGTTTGCTTCCTCCCAGAGAGTCGTGTAGTCTCCCTCGATCTGTTCAAAGAGCGCTGTGTAATCCGCCGGAGCAATATAGTTGCCCTCATTGCCCAGCGTCAGAATATCCTCCTGCACCTCATTGTTGTCAAACAGTTCTTTCACCGTCGCATCCAGCTTGTCCACGATCGCCTGATCGGTCTCGGCCGGGAACCAGAAGCCAAACTCATAGCCGCTGTACATCCAGTCCACGCCCTGCTCCTTCGCAGTCGGGACATCCGGGTATACCTCGCTGCGCTCCTCTGACGGGAAACCAAGCGCGGTGAAATCCCCGGACTCAATGTAGCCCTTCGCAGTAGAGTACTGATTCGGCATGATATCGATATGGCCGCCCAGAAGCGCCGTACATTTGTCTGCATTTCCTCCCACATCTACCATCTTGAACTCCACGCCGGTCGCTGCCTCAAACGATTTTACCATCAGGTAGGTAAAGCCGCCTGTCTCAACTCCCATCGTCACCTCGCCCGGATGCTCCTTACAGTAATCGACCAGCTCCGGATACGTCTGATACGGTGCGTCCGCGCTCACGTAGAAACCGGTCGCATTGTCAGTCACGACGTGCGGTCCCGCCATCATCTCATCATAGGAATACGTGGACACGCCGGTCACCTTGTTGATCAACATGGCATTGTGGAAGAACAGGATGGTGTTTCCGTCAGGCTGGGCATCGTGTACCTGGGAGATTCCGCTGGATCCGCCTGCTCCCGTCACATTCACGACGACAAAGTTCTGTCCCAGCCTCTCTGTCAGCTTGTCCGCGAAGGTACGCGCCAGAAGGTCTGTTCCGCCGCCTGCGCTCGCCGGTACGATAATCGATACCGCGGACTCCGGCCAGCTCGTCTCCTCCGCCGATACGCCCATCGCAAGGCTCGCTGCACAGGTCACAGCCGCCAGTCCAAGTGCCATCCATTTTTTCATTGCTTTCATTTGAAAACCCTCCTTCATTTGGTTTTTTGGATTAATTGTAAAACTATGTAAATTAAATAGTTTTCTTTTTCGCTGCCAGCGCCTTTTTCCCCGCCGTCCACGCGATGACCGCGATCGCAATCACCATGAACACCGCAGCGATCGGCGACTGGAAGAATGCCAGGAAGCTGCCGCCGGTGAACTGCAGGCCGCGCCGCAGGTTCGTCTCCACCAGCTCCCCTAAGATAAAGCTCAGGATAAACGGCGCTACCGGGAGCTTCACCTTTGCCATCAGATAGCCGAGCACGCCGAAGAACAGAATCGACTGCGCGTCAAACATCCGGTTGTTCGCCGCAAACGCGCCGATCGTGCACAGGATCAGCACCGCCGGGAGCAGGATGTACTTCGGAATGCTGAGCAGTCTCACGAAGATCCGCATGCCGAACAGCTCCAGCACGAGCATCACGATCGTCGCCACGATGCAGGCCGCGAAGATGCTGTAGACCAGCTCCGCGTTCGTCGTAAAGAGCAGCGGTCCAGGCGTCAGGCCGTGGATCATGAACGCGCCCAGCAGCATGGCCGTCACGCCGTCGCCCGGGATGCCCAGCGTCAGCAGAGGGATCAGCGCGCCTCCGATGACCGCGTTGTTCGCGCACTCGGTGGCCACCACGCCGTCCATGATGCCGGTGCCGAACTTCTCCGGATATTTCGAGCTCTTCTTGGCGGCGATGTAGGACATGATACCGGCGACGCTCCCGCCGATGCCCGGCAGAATGCCGATGCCCGTGCCGATCACCGCAGAGCGGAGCGCATTCCACTTCTGCGCGAAGAACTCCTCCTTCGTAAAGCCGAAGCCCTTGATCTTAAAGTCCTGCCGGACCTCCGTCGCGCGGCTGCTCTTGCGCACCGTCTCCGCAAACGAGAGCACCTCCGTCACCGCAAAGATTCCCACCAGCGTCGGCAGCACATCAAATCCGGACGAGAGCTCATTCACTCCGAAGGTAAACCGCTTCACCCCGTCGATCGGCGCCATGCCGATGCTGGAAAGCGCAAGTCCCAGGACCCCGGCCAGCAGTCCCTTGACCATGTTGTCGCCGGCGAGCACCACGATCATCGTCAGGGCGAAGATACAGACTCCGAAATACTCGATCGCCGAAAACTTCAGCGTGACCTTCGCGAGCGCCGGAGCTACAAAGATCAGCACAGCGAAGGAAAAGAGACTTCCGATAAAGGAAAACACCACACCGACCCCAAGTGCCTTCGGCGCCTCCCCGTTTCTCGCCATCGGCGCCCCGTCGAAGCAGGTCGCAATCGAGGAGGATGTTCCCGGAATATTCAGCAGGATCGCCGAGATCAGCCCGCCGGAGATCCCCCCGATGTACAGCGCCACGAGCAGCGTAAATGCATCCGCCGAATCCATCGCAAAGGTCACCGGCAAAAACAGAGCAACCGCCATCGAACCGGACAATCCCGGAATGGATCCGAATACAATTCCTACCGCAACGCCTGCTACCAGCAAAAGCAGGGACAGCGGATTCGCGAGGCCTGCAAGTGCAGAGCCCATCATACCTAGCGTATTCATCTCATCCCCTCCTATCCCAGAATCCCTGTCGGCAGCATGACATTCAGCCCGCTGCGGAACAGATAGTAGACAGCCACATTGAACACCACGGAGATCCCCGCAAACAGCAGGATGTTCCGCTTCTCCTTCGGCGCCAGGATCATCATCTGGGCAAACAGATACACGATCGAGCAGGGCAGAAAGCCGATGGGTTTAATCGTGAACACATAGATGCCAAAGGCCACCACCGTGCCAAGCACGCGCAGATATTCCGGCTTCTCCTCCTCCGGTTCCTGTGCCGCCTCTTTTCTCACTGTACGGACACCCTCCGCGCACTGCAGCACCCCCAGAATCCCCATGCCGACCGCAATGATCTTCGGCATAAAGTCGCTTCCGACACCGCCTAAGAGATTCGGCGGAAGCTGGGACGCCATTCCATAGATAAGGACGGCGAGCACGGTAAAAACGATCCCGACCGCAAGGTCGCCGTATTTTTTCAAAAACATAGACTCTTCCCCCTCCTGATACATGTCGTATTTCTTCCTGATAGCTGTATTGTACAAAATCTGATCTGATTTTGCATTGTTGCCGCGATACAAAAAACAGTTTTTTTATTATGACGGCGTATTGATTGCCGTCAGTCATCCCATTCCGGATCGACCGCCCAGTGAATCCTGCCCTGATTGTCTGCGCGCACACGCAGCTCCACACCGGCATCCGGAAAGAATGCTTCGCAGTTCTGCATTTCCATGCCGACAGCGAGCAGCCGGAACATCCGCTCTGCGGCGGCGCCGATCAACCGCTCCGCATTCTCGATCGCATCCTCCTGCTCCATAATGGTATTGACCGAGGAGATCATGGAGCTGACGCCATAGTGATACAGCAGCTCCGCATCCTGTCCCATCTGTCCGACTACCGCGACGACCGGGATTTTCTTTGCCTTGCACAGCATGCCGATGCCGCTGATCGCCTTGCCGTAAATCGAGGTGCGGTCCAGCGTCCCCTCCCCGACCACCACGAGGCTGGCGTCATTGATCAGCTCCTCAAAGTGAATCAGCTGCAGCACCGACGAGATCCCGGAGCGCAGCTTCGCGCCCCCGAATGCCTTGAGCGCCGCCGGAAGCCCCCCGGCCGCCCCTGCTCCGGAGCATTCCGACACGCACAGCCCCGTTGTCTCCTCGATACTCTGCGCATAATTGCGCATCCCGTGCTCCAGGCGGATCAGCTCCTCCGGACCTCCGCCGTTCATTGCTCCGTACACGTACGTCGCTCCCTGGTCGCCGACAAGCACGTTATTCACGGCGCACATCACCGTCAGTTCTGCCTCCGAAAGCCGCGGATCCAGCCCTGTGGTGTCAATCCTGCGGATTTCCTTCAAGCTAAAGCCTGCAGCACCGAGCTCTTCCCCTTTCTGATCGAAAAAGCGGACGCCCAGCGCCTTTGCACACCCCATACCGCCGTCATTCGTCATCCCCGCGCCTGCGCCGATGTAGATCTTCCGGTATCCCCGATCAAGCAGCGTGCCGATCAATTCTCCGACTCCGCTTGAGGACGAAAACAGCATTTTCTGGCGAGTGGAGCATTCCTGCCGCCCGTCATCACACAGCAGCGGCCCGGTCTCCGCCACCACAGTCCCATCCGGCAGCACCCCATATTCCACCTCAATGGGCTCTCCCATAAAATTTGATGCCATCGCCCACTCTCTGCGTCCGCCCAGTACGGAGAGCAGCACATCGACGGTCCCCTTATCGCCATCCGCGAGCGGGATCTCCTGCATGGTACATTTCGTAAAAATCTCTTCCGCCTTTTTTCTCAGGATCCCTGACACCCTGGATGCCGAGAGTGAGTCCTTAAAGGAATCCGGTGCAAATACAATTTTCATGAGCCTCTCCTTCCTCTGTTATCGGTTCATTTTCAGGTACAGCGCAAACCAGTCCAGAAATTCCCGGTCCGTCGTACTTTGAATCGGATTTACATTAAACAGATCCTTAATTTTATTGAAACGGAAGATCAGCGTATTCTTGTGAATGAATAGTTCCCGACTGCTTTCGTTCAAATTGTAATTATTTCTTCTCAGTGTCTCAATCAGCTCAACCGCCGGACCTTTGCGTTCCTCCTCCATCTGTCCCTCCACTGCGGCGTAAATCCGATTCAGCTCGTAGACCGGCGCAATACTTCGCATATAGTCCCCGACAAAATCGTAAAAGAAGAAGAGATCTCCCTTTCGCTCCGCGCAGTGCTGCCTCAGCCACCTGCAGTGCTGAAACGCATTCCGATAATATCTGTATTTTTCCTGAAAAGTTCCGACGAAGTACCTGCAGGAGACATCCTGCTGCGCGAAGTGCGCGCTCAGGGTATCCAGAAATGTCGTCAGCGCATACTTGTATTCGTGAAACGGCTGATTCCGAAGACTCCGGAAGAGCAGGATATTATTGCTGCGCGTAACCGCTCCGAGATCCTGCGCTCCCAGAAGCGACTGCCTGTGCAGCTGCTCCAAAAGTCCATATGCCTCCTCCGGCCGGTCCACCTCGACCAGCACCGGGATGCGCAGAAGCTGCGGATCATAGCCCAGCTGAGTCGACACAGCCGTCAACTCGCCCTCACTGTCCGCCTCCTCCTGATACAGCAGCGCATCCATGAACCGCGTGCGCAGATTCTGCTGCAGATAATTTTTCCGGTTCTGCGCCTCGTACTCGATCATTGTCTCCATCGACATTTTCAGAATCTGTGCGATGCTCCGGATTTCCTCCGGGTCTCCGGTGATCCCCAGCACGCCGATCTTCTTCCGGTGCATCAGAACCGCCATATTGATGCCGACTCTTCCTCCCTGAAAATGATCCGAGCTGACCACCTCGACCACATCCTTATCTCCGCTGATAATCTGATAAGCGACCTCATGGAAGCTCCCCACCCGCGCCGGATCCGAACTCGCGATGATGATTCCCTTCTCGTTCATGATGTTAATATTGTAGTCCGTATAATTTGCCGCTTTTCTGATAAACTTCTCGGCCAGCGCTACATCAATCATATCTGCCTCCTATATTCATAACAACCGGAAATTCACGCAAGCCGCAGGTCGAAGCTGCCGTATCAAATCGCTTCGCACTAAGCGACTCCCCGCGCTTCCTGACGCGGCCAAATAGCTGAAATGGTACATTTGCAAAAAGCCCTCCAACGGCCATGAATTCTCCGCTGGAGAGCTCTCTAAAGAAGGAATTGTAAACAAAAAGCTTAGTAGGCTGACCTCGCAGCGATCTCCTGCCCGCCGCGCACTCTGCTCAAAAAGCTCCGCCCTCCGGCCACCATATACTGATTCACCGCGGTCAGAAGAAAGCGGGCCCCCCAGCCCTCCGCCTGCTTCGCGGCCTCCGGCGTGCCGACATAATAGCCCGCAGTCCTGCCCGCCGCGACAATCTGCCGAATTACGCGCTCTGTGAGCTCCAGCATCCTGGGGCTGCCGGTCGGCTCATCGTAGGAAGCCGCCAGATCCCCCGGCCCGATAAAATACACGTCGATGCCGTCGACGGCGAGGATCTCATCGAGATGCTCTACCGCCTCGCGTGTTTCCACCTGACAGGCCACGAGTTTGCACGCATTCGCCTGTTTTAAATAGGCGCGTTTGTCTTCTACCATTCCGTAGTGTGACGCCCGCGGCAGATACGCCGCGCCCCTGTGCCCGTCCGGATAATAGTTCGCCATATCGACGACGCGGCGCGCATCCTCCGCCGTGTTCACAAGCGGAAGCAGTACGCCGTTTGCCCCAAAATCCAGCGCCTTCTGAATGTGGTCATACTCCTTCATCGTGCAGCGCACGATCGCCGGCACGCCGCGCAGCTGGCTTGCGCGCACCATATCCGCCAGCGTGCTCTGCTCGATCACGCCGTGCTCATTGTCCAGCACCAGAAAGTCAAATCCCATCATCGCAGTCATCTCTGCGATATCCGCCAGCCCGAAGGTCACAAAACAGCCGTACAGCGTCCGCTCCTTCAGCGCTTCTTTCCAGTTTGTCAGATTGTCCATCGTCTTCCTACCTCCTGGACACATAAATTCTCGCAATCAGCTCCTTCGACACACCGCTGACATCGTTCTTCATATTTCCGGATGCGGCGGCAGCCTCCACGAGCTCGTCCATCGCCTCCTGCGTCTGAGGCACTCCCATCCCGGTCAGCGTCATGCGCAGACCGGTCGCACGCTTCAGCTCCGCGATCCGCTTTGCGACCGCCGCGGCATCCGCAAAGCCCATCATCCTCGCCAGCTCATTGATCTCCGGCCGTACCTGCGCCGCCGCGAGGAACCACAGATCCAGCGTCAGCGCACAGGCCTCGCCGTGCGGAATCCGGTACTTTGCGGTCAGCAGATAGGAGCACGCATGGCTCCCTGTCGTCCCGGTATTGCTGAACGCATAGCCCGCCGTATTGCTCGCGATCGCCATGTTCGCGCGCGCCTTCGCATTTGCGCCGTCACGGTATGCTGTCTCCAGATTTTCAAATGCCAGCTTCGCCGCGTAGGCCGCCAGAGCGTCAGACACGGGATTGTGCCGCACCGAGCACATCGCATCCAGGCTGTGCGCGATCACATCAATACCGGTCGAGGCTGTGACAGCCGGCGGTACCGTGTACGTCAGCTCCGGATCCACCAGGGCGATCTTCGGAAAGATCGGATTGCCGAAAATCGCGATTTTCTCGTTCGTCGCATGGTTGGAGAGCACTGCGCCCCAGCCGACCTCGCTGCCTGTCCCCGCGGTCGTCGGAATCGCGATCAGCGGAAGCGCCTCCGTGATCGGCTTTCCCTTCAAAAGCTCCATTCCGCTGCAGTCCATCGCGACCGCGGCTGCCGTACTCTTTGCGCAGTCCATCGAGGAACCTCCGCCCAGCGCGACAATCGACCTGGCTCCTGCCTCGCGCGCCTTTTTTGCACACGCATCCACATTGTCGCAGGTCGGGTTCGGTTCCACGTCCGACGCGATGTCGAGGATCCTCCCCTTCGCATACTCCTTTACCCGGTCTGCAAGCCCGCATCTGACACTGAAGGGATCTGCCACCAGCAGCGCGTGATCCAGCCCGTGCTCCTCCATTACCTCCGCAAGCTGCGACAACTTCCCGGCTCCAAATACTACCTTCACCGGATTTCCATAGCTGTAATTCATCCTGATCTCCTCCCTGTTCTCCTACCTCACCGGCCCGAATTCCTCGGCCTTTTTCTTGAGATACAGCAGCCGGTCAAAGTCCGCTGCAGGCGGAAGCGTATCTGCCACCGACATAATAAAGTGGTCTCCTCTTCCGATCGTCTCAAGCGTATCGTCGACAATCCTGTAAAATTCTTTGTCGCTCACGCTCTCCTTCAGCGTCGAGATGGACGGAATGCCGCCCCAGATCGTGATCCGGTCTCCGAACGTATCGCGCGCATCCTTCAGCGTCGTCTTTGTCATCGGCGCAGGGCAGATAGAGTCCGCTATGTCGACGCCCGCTGCCACATACTTATCCAGCAGCATCATATTTTCGCCGTCGGTGTGCGTCGCAATAAATTTTCCGCGCGCATGCGCGATGTCGCTCTGGCGCTTCAGCTCCGGCACGACATAGTCCTGCACCATATCCGGCACCGTGAAAGTGAAGTCATAATTCGCTCCGGAGAGAATCACCTCCGCCGGGCTGTTCAGCGCTGCCTCAAAGAGCTTGTTGCAGAACGGATGCAGCCGCGCCACCAGCTCGTCCATGCTGTCCTTGTCGTCATACCGCTCCAGATAGAAGTCCTCGAAGCCCATCAGCTCCTTGATCAGATAGTGGCCGGCGGATGCCCACATCGCAGACAGAGCCACAGCCACGCCGCGGTCCCCGATGTATTCCTCCCGGTATTTTTCATACGCGTCGTAGGTCGGAATCACCTCGGCATTCTCAAAAATGTAGGCCAGCGCCTCGTAGTCGTCCGACGATTTCAGCGCGTGCTCCTTCACCACATGCAGGGTGATGCCGTCCCTGAGCATCTGCGGTGTGTACACAGTCGTTGTGCTGATCTTTCCCTTCGGTGTCTCATACACCACAAACGTCTCGCCCCGGTCATTGTGGCTCTCAGTGATTCCCACATTGTGGAACTCCACGCGCCACGGCGACAGCTCCAGATCATAGATTCCCAGCCCGACGTGCAGGTTGCGGTAGCCGCCCGGACGCCAGCCCTTAAAATTCGGAATAATCGAGTGAAATCCCACTCCGAGATCATCGGCAAATTCCTGCAGGGTCGCATGGCGGTACTGATCCGGCAGTGTGTTAGTCGCCTCATGTGCATAGTACCAGTTATCCAGCCGCGGCACAAACGGCAGTGTATCCGTCGGCTCTCCGCGCAGTGTCGCAAGAATCCTCTCTTTGCTTGTCATACTCTGTCCCTCCTGTGTATCAAATTCTGACCGCTCCTCCCGTGAACCCGTCCTGCGGGATACCGGAGGCTGCGGCTCAGTCTCTTTCAGATACTACAAAGATACCAGAAGGGAGCCCGTCTGGCATTGTAACCGGAATACAAAAAAAGAAATGCATTCCGTATTCAGGCACTATTTTACGGCTGTGACACTGGAAATTGCAAGCATAAACCGGTATGAAATACAACAACCGCCACCCGGTCAGGCAGCAGCCTGGCCTCTGTGACGGTTGATCCATAATTTCAAATTGACACACTTGGACTGTCAGCCGTGTCCGGCTGCCACGTCTTCCTTACAGCGCCGTGCCCTGTGCGAGCATTGCGTCTGCGACTTTCTCGAAGCCGGCGATGTTCGCGCCGACTACGTAGTTGCCCTCCACGCCGTAGCGCTTTGCGGCATCGGAAATCTTTGCGTAGATGTCATTCATCATCTGCTGCAGCTTCGCGTCTACCTCCTCTGCGGTCCAGCTCATGCGCATGCTGTTCTGGCACATTTCAAGTGCGGAGGTGCCTACGCCGCCTGCGTTCGACGCCTTGCCCGGCAGGAACAGCATTCCGCTCTCCAGGATGTAGTCGGTCGCCTCTCTCGTGGTCGGCATGTTCGCGCCCTCTGCAACCACGCTGCAGCCGTTTGCCTTCAGCGCCTTCACGTCGTCCAGATTCAGCTCATTCTGCGTCGCGCACGGAAGAGCGATGTCGCACTTCACGGTCCAGATGCCCTTGCCCTCTGTGTACACGGAGCCCGGAACCGCTGCTGCGTACTCCTTGATTCTGCCGCGGCGCACTTCCTTGATCTCCTTCACGACATCGAGCTTGATGCCCTGCGGATCATAGATGTAGCCGTTCGAATCGCTCATCGCGACCACCTTTGCGCCAAGCTGCTGCGCCTTCTCCGTCGCATAGATCGCGACATTTCCGGAACCGGATACGACAACCGTCTTGCCGGCGATGTCAATCTTGTGCTCCTTGAGCATTGCGTTCAGGATATAGACAAGGCCGTAGCCGGTAGCCTGCGTGCGCACCAGGGAACCGCCCCAGGTCAGGCCCTTTCCTGTCAGTACACCCTCATACTTGCCGGTCAGTCTCTTGTACTGTCCGTACAGGTAGCCGATCTCTCTGCCGCCCACGCCGATATCGCCTGCCGGCACGTCCTCGTCCGCACCGATATACTTGGACAGCTCTGTCATAAAGCTCTGGCAGAATGCCATCACCTCACGGTCCGACTTGCCCTTCGGGTCGAAGTTCGATCCGCCCTTGCCGCCGCCGATCGGCAGTCCGGTCAGAGAATTCTTGAAAATCTGCTCGAAGCCGAGGAATTTCAGGATGCCCTGGTTGACGGACGGATGGAATCTCAGTCCTCCCTTGTACGGTCCGATTGCGCTGTTGAACTGTACACGGTAGCCCTTGTTTACCTGTACCTTGCCGTTGTCATCTACCCACGGCACCTTGAAGGAAATAATCCGCTCCGGCTCTACGAGGCGCTCGAGCAGGCTGACAGCACGATATTTCTCTTCATTTGCGTCAATCACCAGCTTTAAGGAATCCAGTACCTCCTTGACTGCCTGATGGAACTCCGGCTCGCCCGGATTCTGCGCTACGACACGGTCGTAGATCTCTTCTGTGTAAGACATAAGAATTGCCCCCTTGTCTAAAAAAGAATGTTTAACACATAACCGAGCGTATTATACACTACTTAAAAGCGTTTGACAATCTTTTTTTGCATTCTTACGTTACAACTTTAGTTGGGTGGTGTCGGAGAGTAAGCTTTACCCGGACGAGAAGAACCCGGGGCCGCACCGCAGCTCCAAATCGCTCGTCTACAAGTTCTAAGGTCCCAGGACATCTGCGCAGCTGCCGCGGGCAACTCGAAAAATGTGCCGGATGCACATTTTTCTCAGACAGTGCCCGCTAAAAATCCTGCCGGAAGGCAGGATTTTTACAGCTGCTCCGGTATCCTGGGACCTAAGAACTTGTAAAGACTCGCTACAGTCGCTGCGGTGCGGCCCCGGGTTCTTCTCTGAGCTTGGTTATAGTATGTAGATTTACTTCACGGTAATCAGCTCGTACTCTGCGCTGCCGAGGCCGATCTTCACGGCGTGCTCGATGGCGGACTTCCAGTTAGTGTCCGGGGAGACGGCGGTGAAGTGGTCGCAGTGGTCGTGATGGTGGTGCTCAATCGCCTCGCCGAGCAGACTGTCGCTGATCGGCTGCTGGGCGTTGACTGCATCCACGCAGGCCATGTCCAGCGCTACCGGGTCGAAGGACGCGAACATTCCGACGTCCGGAACGATCGGCGCGTCGTTCTCCGAATGGCAGTCGCAGTACGGGGATACGTCGACCACGAGGCTGATGTGGAAGTTCGGGCGGCCCTGGCAGACGGCCTTCGAGTACTCCGCGATCTTGCAGTTCAGGATATCGTTTGCCTCGTCGCTCGCCGGGCATACCGCATCCTGCGGACATACGCCGATGCAGCGTCCGCAGCCGACACACTTATTGTGGTCGATCGAAGCCTTCCTGTCGGTGACTACCGCAGCGCCGTGCGCACAGATCTTCGTGCACTTGCCGCAGCCGATACAGCGGTCCTGCGCCACATGCGGCTTGCCCGCGCTGTGCATCTCCATCTTTCCCGCTCTGGAGCCGCAGCCCATTCCGATGTTCTTCAGCGTGCCGCCGAAGCCGGTCGCCTCATGGCCCTTAAAGTGGGTCAGCGTGATAAAGATATCTGCGTCCATGACCGCGCGGCCGATCTTTGCCTCCTTCACGTACTCGCCGCCCTCGACCGGGACGAGCGCCTCATCCGTTCCCTTCAGGCCGTCCGCGATAATCACATGGCAGCCCGTCGCGTACGGGACAAAGCCGTTGCCGTACGCGGAGTCGATGTGGTCGAGCGCATTCTTTCTGCCGCCGACGTACAGGGTGTTGCAGTCGGTCAGGAACGGCTTTCCGCCGAGCTCCTTGACGACATCCGCGACTGCCTTCGCATAGTTCGGGCGCAGGAACGCCAGGTTGCCCGGCTCGCCGAAATGCATCTTGATCGCAACGTACTGGTTCTCAAAATCAATCTCCCCGATGCCCGCCTTCTTGATCAGACGCTGCAGCTTCGTGAGCAGGTTGTCACCGTTCTTGGTGCGCAGGTTTGTAAAATATACTTTTGATTTTTGCATACTGTCCTCCTCCTGTTATGATGTTGTTATTTTGCCATGCGGTAAATTGCCGCCATATCACTCTCGTCCAGCTTCTTCGCGGAGCCCTTCGGGCCGCCTGACGCCACGTAGCAGCGGTGCGCCATCTCGCAGATCTGCTCCTCGGTCGGCGCAATGCCGAGCTCCCGCAGGTTCGTCGGCATGCCGATCGCGCGGTAGAAGTCCTCCATCGCCTCGATCCCGGCCAGCGCGATCTCCTCATCCGTCCCGACATTCTCCACGCCGGTCACGTTGAGGGCAAATTTTTTGAAGCGGGGCAGACAATCCCGATAGACATAGCGCGCCCAGCTCGGCCAGATCGCTGCCAACCCTGCCCCGTGCGCCACATCGAACATCCCGCCCAGCTCATGCTCCAGGCCGTGGGAGGCAAAATCGCCGCCGTCGTTTCCACAGCCGGTCAGGCCGTTGTGCGACAGGCTGCTCGCCCACATCACCTCCGCGCGCGCGTCGTAGTTGTCCGGATCGTCCTTCAGAAGCTTTGCGTTTTTCATGACGGTGCGCATCAGCGCCTCCGCAATCGCGTCCGTCAGCTCCATGTTGCCGCCGTTCGTGAAGTACCGCTCCTCCGTGTGCATCAGGATGTCGGCACAGCCGCTCGCCGTCTGGTAGGCCGGGAGCGTCGTCGTCACCGCCGGGTCCATGACCGCAAAGCGCGGGCGGGCAATCTCATCGTTGTAGGAGCGCTTTGAGGCGGTGTCCTCTCTCGTGATGACACAGCTGTTGCTCATCTCGCTGCCCGCAGCCGCAATCGTCAGCACTGCCCCGAGCGGCATACATCCGGAAGCCTTCTTCGTGTGCTCAAAAAGCTCCCACACGTCCCCCTCGTTCGCAAGCCCGTATCCGATCGCTTTCGTGGAATCAATCACGCTTCCTCCGCCCACGGCCAGAAGGAAATCCACGCCCTCTCTGCGGCAGAGCTCGATCCCCTCGTACACCTTCGACAGATGCGGGTTCGGCACGACGCCGCCGAGCTCCACATGCGCGATGCCCGCCTCATCCAGAGATTGTTTTACCTGCTCCAGCACACCGGAGCGGACGGCGCTGCCGCCTCCGTAATGGATCAGCACTTTTTTTCCGCCGTACTTTTTTACCAGCGCGCCGGTATCCGCAAGCACTCCCTTGCCAAAGCACACCTCCGTCGGTGTGTGGTACATAAAATTATACATCTGCACTACCTCCCACTATACCTTGTCACACATAATGATTCTGTCTGATGCGCCTGCGTTTTTGTTTCAATCCACGCTCAGCAATTTAACGGAGCACGACGTGCAGAATTTTCTGCGTGGATTGCTTTGTATCGGAATGGGATACCGATTATTCGAAAAGCAATCGCATCCGTTTGTCTACGCCTCGAGCAGGAACGCACAGTACCCCTTGTATGCCTCATAGATGTCTGCCTTGCTCGTCACCTCGAGCGGTGCGTGCATGTTCAGCACTGCCACGCCGCTGTCGATGACTTCCATGCCGTAGAGCGCCGTGATGTAAGCGATCGTTCCGCCGCCCCCGACGTCGATCTTGCCGAGCTCCGCGGTCTGGAATGCGACATTGTGCTTGTCCATCATCTCGCGCACGGCTGCCATGTACTCCGCGTTTGCATCGTTGCTTCCGCCCTTTCCGCGTGAGCCCGTGTACTTGTTGAACACAAGGCCGCGCCCGAAATACGCGCTGTTGCGCTTCTCAAAGCAGCTTGCGAACAGCGGGTCGTACGCCGCGCTGACATCGGACGAGAGCATCCGGCTCCTCGAGAGCGCTCTGCGCAGCCCGAGCTCGCTGTACTGTCCCGCGCACGCCATCAGCTCCGCCACCGTATTTTCAAAGAAGCGGGACTGCATTCCGGTCGCCCCGACGCTGCCGATCTCCTCCTTGTCCACCAGCAGGGTGCAGGTCGTGCGCTCCTGTACCGGCACCGCCAGCTGCGCCTCCAGGGACGTGTACGCGCAGACGCGGTCGTCCTGCCCGTACGCCATGATCATGCTGCGGTCAAGTCCGCAGTCGCGCGCTTTGTCTGCCGGGACGATCTCGAGCTCCGCGGAGAGAAAATCGTCCTCCTCAATGCCGTACTGCTCCTTCAGAAGCGCGAGGATATTCGCCTTCACGGCGTCCTTGTTCTCATCCTTCTTCTCCTCGGAGCCCTCGATCACGAGCGGACGGCTGCCGATCAGAACATCGAGATTCTCTCCCTCGATCACTTCGCCCGCCTTCTTCTGCATCTGCTCTCTCGCCAGATGGATCAGAAGATCCGAGATAAATACGACCGGATCGTCCTCCTTCTCACCGATGCAGATCTCGACCACCGTGCCGTCCTTCTTCGCCACGACGCCGTGGATCGCGAGCGGGATCGTCACCCACTGATAATTCTTCACGCCGCCGTAATAGTGCGTGTCGAGATATGCCATCTCCGTGTCCTCGTACACCGGCACCTGCTTCAGATCCAGGCGCGGAGAGTCAATGTGCGCGCCGAGAATCCGCATGCCGTTCTCGAGCGGCTCCCGGCCGATCTGGAACAGCGCAAGCATCTTCTTCATGCCGCACGCGTAGACCTTGTCCCCAGCCGCGAGCTGCTTCCCGGATGCCTGCACCTCCTCAAGGCTCACATAGCCCGCCGCGCGCGCCAGCCGGATCGCCTCCGCCGCGCACTCGCGCTCTGTCTTTCCCGCGTCCATAAATGCTTTGTATCTTTCTGCCAGCGATTCCAGCTCGCCGAGCTGCTCCGCCGTGTACGTCTTCCACGCATTTTCCTTCATGTCCTTAACCTCCTGCTGTGATTTGTAGATATCCCGCTGCAATTATAGCGTATAATACAAGAAAAATCCATTCCAAAATGCGAACCGTTCTACAGGAACATTGTCATATAGATCGGAAGATGTACTACATCCTCTTTTACCGCAATATCCTTCGTATATAAAATGTACGGCTGCCCTATTTTCCCCTTAAATCTGCTTCGGAATTTATCTAATGAAGAATGCTTTCTGTATCCTCCTGATTTTACCTCTACCGGACAGATCTTTCTTTTCTTTCGAATCAAAAAATCTATTTCCATATTGTTTTCCCGGTTATTGGTATCTGATCTGGAATAAAAATATAATTTGTGCCCGCTCATGCGCAATTGCTGTGCCACAATGTTTTCCATCAGCATTCCTTCATTCACATGCAGTCTGTCTAAGAGTATATCTCTGTATAATTCGTTATCTGCAAATTTATCATCCATAAATGAATGAGTTACCAGCAGCCCTGTATCTCCCATATAACATTTTCTTGTCGTATGCTCCTCACTCATAGCCAGGCCAACCGTCGGCTCTGTTGCGTTATAGCAGGCATTTACCACCATTGCTTCTGTCAGCCACAAAAAAGCATTCTCATACTCGCGGAATCTGGCTCCTTTATCAACATTTGACAATTTATATTTTTTCTCAGTCTTAGAAAGCTGCGCGGGCATTTCATCAAAAATCGAGAGGACCTTTGCCTCGTATCCTTTTGCAAATTTCGTGATATCCTCTCTGTATAAAGTCAGAATACGCCTCTTGATTCTGTCTGTATCCTCAAAACTTTTACTTTTCATATAGGTCTCTACCGCCTGAGGCATCCCTCCGACCAGAATATACTGTCGGAAATCATTCATCACTCTCCTGTGCATTGCCTGACCCAGAGGCCTGAGATTTTCAAAACATTCCTTCAAAAACGGAACCGTTTTGTCATCTCCCATTGCCCACAGGAATTCCTCAAAATCCATCGGAAACATTTCAACATGCTCCTCCTCTGAAGGAATTACGATATCTTCAACGTTCATCCTGAGAGAAATCAAAGAGCCTGTTTCCAGATAGTCATATCGCCCGTCAGCGACTAAATATTTGATCAGTTCCCTTGCCGCCGGATATCTTTGCACTTCATCAAAAATAATGAGCGAATCACGCCTGTAAAGCGCTTTCCGATAATAGGCAGACAGTTTATTGAAAAACAAGTCAAAATCATTGATGTCATTTTCAAATATGCTTCTTACCTCCTGCGGTAAATGTGCAAAGTCGATCATGAGGTAGCTCTTATACTCATTTTTTCCGAACTCTTCTGCAATGTAACTTTTACCGACACGCCTTGCCCCATCCAGCAGCAGCGCGCAATTTCCATTGTCTTTTTCTTTCCATTCTAATAAACGACGATATATTTTTCTTTTCAAATTATCACCTCGCATTTCTTTACCGCTCTATTATACTCCAAAAAGGCATTTTTAATCAATATATTTATCCACGAAAAGGCGCTTCTAATATTTTGAATTTTTCACGTAAAGGCACTACGTGGAAAACTTCTCCCTATCACAGCAACATCTTCTTTCGCACCAGCCCAAACAGCAGCGGGGCCGGACGATAACAGTCCGGCCCCGCTGTGCGCAACCATGTTCAGAAAAATTTTATTCTCTCAGATCCACCCCTTATCCGACCAGTCGTGGCTGCGGATCCTGTCGTACTCCTCCATCGTGATCGGCAGGATGGTGCCGTGCTTGAAGCCGTAGGGGAAGGTGAACGCTTCGTCCGAGCGGAGAAAGCGGCCGCTTCTGAGGCTGTCCGCCAGAAACGGGACGTACCCCTGGCCTGCCCCGGGCACGCCGTAGTAGTCCAGATACAGCGTCCATCTTCCGTCCTCCAGGCGGACGGCGGTCGGCGCCTCGTACTTGCCCTCCTCGATCGCCTCCATGCTCTGCGCAAACTCCTCCACCAGCGAATACTCCCCTGTCACATGCTCCGACCGAAGGAGCTGGAGACGCGCCGGGTTCCTGCCGCTCTTGACGAACAGATAGTAGCTGCCGTCCTCCTCGTAGATCGCGGAGTCGATGATGTCGCTGTCCGCGCGGCGGTAGAGCACCTGCGGGCGCGTGAAGGTGCGGAAGTCTCTGGTCCGGCTGTAGTAGATGCCCTTGTCGCCGTAGCCGTTGCACGCGTGCGAGGACGACCAGTGCAGCACGTAGTCCCCGGTCTCGCGGTCGTAGATGATGTCCGGCGCCCACAGACAGCCGAACTGCTCATCCCCCAGCTGCACCAGCCGCTGCTCGGACCAGTGCACCAGATCCTCCGACTCCCACACGGACAGGCACTTGCTCCCGTGCCGCCCGATCTCGTCCCAGGAGTGGTGATACTGGTTCCGCATCCCGTACGAGAGACTCAGATCCGTCGCAAAAATATAGAATTTCCCGTCTGCCTCACACCGCGTGATCGTAAAGTCCCGGACACCCTTGTCGCCGTAGTAGGCCCAGAGCACCGGCTGCCCTCCGTTCACCGCCTCCCAATGAAAGCCGTCTTTGCTCAGGCCAAAATAGACCTGCTCGCCGTCCGGCGTCGTCTTCTCACGAAAATGTACAAATAAATATGCCTGCATGTTTTCCTTTCCTCCCTCGAATATCCTGCTCAAAGTCCGGAGCATCCGCGTCCCGCCCATCTGACGTTCCTGCTCAGACAGGCGCAAAAAACGGCGGGATCTGTTCCGGCGTCAGGCGATATACGCGCACGCTGCAGGCGGGCAGGGCGACCTCAAAACGACCATCCGCCACCGACATCGTGTGCTCGCGCGGGCTGACATGCTCCGGGTCGTCGAGCGTGTTCTTCGCATCCGGCTCCCAGCCCTCCATCGCCCAGCAGCGCCCGGCGGCAGCTCCGACTCCTGCGAGCTCCACCGTCACAGGCCGTTCTTCCTCCGAGGCGTTCACCAGCTTCACCAGAATATCGCCATTGTCATCCCGGCTCGCCGCATAGTACAGCGGTTCCAGCTCCATTGGCGGAAACTCAGTTTCCAGCAGCAGCGCACCGTCCATCCAGAAACGCACCGTGCGCCCGCAGACCTCAAGCCTCGCCTCATACGTCTGCTCCGGCCGGAGCACAAATGCCTTCTGATCACGTACGGAGTCGACGCCCCGCACCAGCGTCGCCAGGAAGACATTTTCCCGCTCCCAGCCGCCTGCGGTCAGCACGATGCCGTTTTCCGGATCCTTCGCCCCCACAAGGGCACGGAACCCGCGGCCCGCTCCGCTCTGCCGCACCCGGAACGTGAGCGCATAATTATTCTCTCCGACCTCCGCCAGCTCCAGACGCTCACTGCCCCCGAGCGAAACGCGCTCCGCAATCCTGCGAACTTCGCTGCCGCCAAAAATCCCTGTCTCCAGCGTCACCGCCTCGAACGTCACTTCGCTCTCGTTCGCCTCCAGGTACACCTTCCCGGTCAGATCCCCCGGATGCTCCTCCATCGGAATCGGCTCCGGCATCCCGCAAGCCCGGCAATCCAGCCGGTACGCGCCCTGATGGTTCATAAACAGCTTCTGCACATAGTAGCTCGGGCTGCCGCAGACCCGATGTCCGTCGAACCAGATCAGATCCGGCTCCCAGTTTACATAGTCCACATTGGCAAACAGCGGCGCGTAGCACGCCAGTCCCACCGACCGGGCGTTGCGCTCCAGCCCGGTCATAAACGCCGCCTCTGCCAGGGCATTATACCACATATTCCCACGCGTTGCATACTCCCCTACAAAAACCTTTGCGCGATGCGCATGTCCGTCATACCGACGGCTGTTCGCCAGGAACCACTCCGGAGACTGGTAATAGTGCTCATCCACCAGATCTGAACCGTTCTCATCGGCGGAACGCCAGCCGCGCTCGTACACCTCTCCGCCCGCCCACGGGCCGGAGGAATTGATCAGCCGGATCTGCGGGTACCGCTCCCGGATCGCCCTGTGAAAAAGCGCATACCGCACAAAGAACGATTCCGTTATCTCCTCATTTCCGATCGCCAGATATTTCAGACCAAACGGCTTCGGATGCCCCAGCGACGCGCGCAGTCCGCCCCACGCACTCTGCACATCCCCGTTCGCAAATTCGATCAGGTCAAGCGCATCCTGGATCCACGGCCCCAGCTCGTCCATCGGCGCCGCCTCCCCGGAGTGCGGGTTGCACGCCGCCGGGAGCACCGGGAGAGGCTCGGCCCCGATGTCCTCACAGAGCAGAAAATACTCATAGTAGCCAAGCCCCAGCGTCTGATGATAGTTCCAGTTGTTCCTGCGCGCGGCCCGCTCAGTCAGCGGACCAATCGTATTCTTCCAGCGGTACATCGAGTCCCTCGCATCTGCCTCCAGCGCGCCGTCATGCGTCAGACATCCGCCCGGGAAGCGCAGGAAACGCGGTTTCAGCGCCTCCAGCATCCCGGCTAGGTCGCGCCGCAGCCCGTTTTTCCTGCCCCGGAACGTCTTTGCCGGAAAGAGTGAGACGAAGTCCAGCTCCACTCGTCCCTCGCCCTCCGCCAGGATCTCAAGCCGCCCGCAGACCTCCGTCGCCCGCGCGAGGAGCGAAAGCTCCTTTTTCTCCCAGACCGCCCCCGCACGGAACGAAGCGTTTCCCAGCTCTCGCCCCACCGCGTCCGTCAGCACCGCGCGCAGCGCGCAGTCCGCACCGCCTCTGCGGCGCACATAGCAGGAAAAGAGATATTCCTCCCCCTCCTGCAGAAACATGCCTCTGCCATACCCGAGATTTCGGACCCCGACTTTCTTCCCCGCCTGCATGATATCCAGAACCAGATAGTGCGGATTTTTGCGGCTCACCGGATCGGCCGTCGAAATACTCCAGTCCAGGCTCCCGCCTTCTTCCACCTTCTCCCAGGCAGAGAGCGGGCGATAATCGTGATTGTCCAGCGCGCTGTACTCGAACGCGCGGTTCTGCACCAGCTCCGCGTACAGCCCGCCGTCCGCCGCATGATTGATATCCTCAAAAAAAATTCCGTATAGGTCGCCCAAAGGCTCCCTGTTTTCTTCCGTGTTCACCGTAAGTGTGATCATTCTTCTCTGTCCTCCCTGTTCTCGCCGCATTCCTTGATGCTGATCTGCCCGCAATTCCCT
>JAETOO010000021.1 GCA_021771715.1 Oscillospiraceae bacterium | reverse complement strand
ACGTGCGACACCCTGGTGATCCATAACGCAGCCGGTGTAGATGTAACCTCCAGGCTGAAGCTTAAAAAGACGGATGGCGAGATTAAAATTAATCCGGCGACGCTTACAGTCAAGACACCGGAGGCGAGCAAGGTATACGATGGAACACCGCTGACTGCGGCAGGTTCGATCACAGGCTTTGTGAACGGTGAGGAAGCGAGCTTTACGACTACCGGTACACAGACGAAAGTGGGTGGCAGCAAGAATACCTACAGCCTGGCGTGGGATAAGACTGCGAAGGAAAGCAATTATACGATTGTGGAGGATCTTGGCACTCTGACCGTAACGGAGTACGCAGAAAAGATTACCGTGACGACGACAGGCGGTGAGTTCCCCTATGATGGCAAGGCGCATGGGGCAACCGTAGCAGTGAGCGCACTTCCGAAGGGTTATACGCTGGAGACTGCGACATCGAATGCGACAGCGACAAATGTAGCTGATGAAACAGTTACGGCGAAGTGCGACACGCTGGTGATTAGGAATGCAGAGGGGGAGGATGTCACTTCCAAGCTGAACATTTCCTATACAGATGGTACGATTAAGATTAACCCGGCTACTCTGACAGTGAAGACTCCGAGTGACAGCAAGACCTATGATGGAACAGCTCTTACGGCAGCAGGTACGATCAGCGGATTTGTGAATGGTGAAACGGCGACGTTTGAGACGACAGGATCGCAGACGGAAGTAGGACACAGTACAAACAGCTATAAGCTTACCTGGGATAAAACAGCAGCAGAGAGTAATTACACGCTCAGCGAGAGTCTTGGAACGCTCGTAGTGACAGAAAATAGCAGCCAGATTGTAGTGACGACCACGGGTGGTACATTTACGTATGATGGACAGCCGCACGGAGCAACCGTCAGTGTCAGCACACTTCCGGCGGGCTATAGACTTGAGACAGCTAAGTCAAATGATACTGCAACGCATGTAGCAGACGGCGTGGTAGAGGCAAACTGCGATGAACTGGTGATCAGAAATGCAGAGGGAGTAGATGTAACCAAGAAGCTGAATCTTTCCTATGTAGATGGAAGCATCACGATTATCCCGGCAACTCTGACAATCATAACATCTGGCGCAAGCAAGACGTATGACGGAACAGCACTCACAGCATCAGGAAGCATCGACGGCTTCGTAAATGGAGAGACGGCGACGTTTGAGGTGACCGGAAGTCAAACTGAGGTAGGCGACAGTAAAAACACGTACAGTCTTGACTGGGATGGTACAGCGAAAGAAACGGATTATTCGCTCAGTGAGATTATCGGAACATTGGTGGTAAACGAATATGCTCTTCCGATCACTGTAACAACGACAGGCGGAATCTTCACCTATGATGGAAAGGCACATACGGCAACGGTTAAGGTAAGCGAACTTCCGGCTGGTTACCATGTAGAAGAGGCATCCTCTGATGCCACAGTGACAAATGTGGTAGATGGAGAAGTAGAGGCAACTTGTAATACGCTGGTTATAAAAAATGCAGCAGGGGAAGATGTGACGGAGAAACTGAATATTTCCTATAAGAATGATACGATTCAGATTACACCGGCATCAGTGGTTGTTGTTACAGAAAGTGATAGCAAGGTATACGATGGAACGGCACTTACAGCGCCGGGTACCATGAAGGGACTTGTTGAAGGAGAAACAGCAGGATTTGAAGTGACAGGTGTTCAGAGACTAGTGGGCTCCAGTGACAATACGTATGAGATTACCTGGGCGGTAGAGGATGGACGTGAAGCTTCAAATGCATATACTGCAAAAGCAAGCAACTATAAAGTGTCTGAAACTGTAGGAAAACTGACGGTAACGGATGGATCATCAGATCAGCCAGTTGACCAGGATAATGTGGTTACAAAAGTACATGAGGCTGGAGAATACGGGCTGGGCGATATGGTAACTTTCGATATTACGGTTACTAATATCTATGATAAGGTGCAGACGATTACAATTTCAGAGTTAGAAGGAGTGACAATTACAGGAAACAGCGTGTTTGAAAATGTAGAGCCCGGTGCCGTTGTGACGACCCAGGCAACCTACACGATCACAGAAGCTGATATTGTTGCAGGCGAGTTTATAAATACTGTAACAGCAAAGTTTAGTGACGGGAAGACATTTGAAAACACGGATAAGGTTGATCCAGTAGACCCGAAGAGTCTTCTAAGTATCACAAAGGAAACTACGAGCACACCGGTAAATGGTGAAACATATGTGCTGGGAGAGATGATCGAGTACAAGATTACCGCGACGAACGATGGCAACCTGACACTGACAGACATCACGGTAACGGATGAACTGACAGGTGATGAGTGGACAGTTGAGTCTCTGGAACCAAAGGCAAGTAAGGAGTTTACTGCTAAGTATGAGGTGACAGAGGCAGACATCCTTGCAGGCAAGGTAGTCAATGTGGCAACGGGTAAGGGAACGAGTCCGGATCCGGAGAAACCGGACGTACCGGTAGATCCGGGTGAGAAGGAAGATCCGACGGAACCGAAGAACGGCCACCTGACCATCACAAAGGAAACCACGAGCACACCGGCGAACGGCCAGACGTATGCGCTGGGCGAGACGATTACCTACAGAATCACGGCAAAGAACGACGGAAATCTGACGCTGACGAATGTGACAGTGACCGACGAGCTGACCGGCAATGTGGGTGAGAACGCATGGACGATTGAGTCGATCGCACCGGGTGAGTCCAGGGAGCTTACGGCAGAATATGCAGTGACCGAGGCGGACATCACAGCAGGTACGGTACACAATGTGGCGACAGCGACGGCTCAGAGCCCGGATCCGGAGCATCCGGAAGTACCGGCGACATCAAATGAGACGGCGGATCCGACCGACGACCGCAACCCGCAGCTCGAGGTCACGAAGGCAGTTACTTCGACACCGGCAGCGGCGAACGGCAGGTATCAGCTGGGTGAGACGATCACTTACGCGGTGACGGTGGCGAATACGGGTAACCTGACGTTGCAGAACATCACGGTACAGGATGTCCTGACGAGACCGGACGGCACCTCGGCAGTTCCGAGCGGACTGGAGGGCGGCCTGCAGACGATTGCAGAGCTGGCACCGGGCGCGAGCCAGGTAATTACCTACACGCACGTGGTGACGGAGCAGGATCTTGGCGGCAACCTGATGAATGCAGTTACCGTCGGCGGCGATCCGATTGTTCCGGATCCGACACCGGATCCTGAGAATCCGGAGCCGAGACCGGGCGACGAGGACGATGAGACGGTTGTGACGGAGGATCCGGAGAACTGCAGCATCATCGTGACGAAGCAGAACACCAACATGACAGACGAGGCGATCGTTCTGGCAGGAGCGCAGTTCCATGTGGCACTGTTCTCCGGCGCGGAGATGACACCGGATCAGCGTGTTGGCGAGGTACAGACGATCACCTTTGGTGAGAACCAGGCGACATCGTCGACGACCTTCACAGGTCTGCGCCGCGGCACTTACTACGTAGCGGAGACCGACGCGAACGGCAATGTCATCACGAGCGGCGAGTACGACGGCGGTGCATTTGTACCGGTATATGCAGATGATAATCACAGTGTAGTGATCGCGGACAACGGCGCGGCGGCGAACTTCTCGTTCACGAACCAGTTCCTGATTACGCCGAATGATTACTATATTGCAAGGCAGCTGACGATCACGAAGAATGTGAAGAACAGCAAGGGCAAGGCGGCGAAGTCGAACCAGACGTTCTATGCAGGTATCTTCACAGACGAACAGCATACGCAGCTTGCCGAAAATGTGAGCCAGAACATTGTGGCGCTGAAGATGAACGGCAAGTCGAGCGCGACTCAGACCGTGGAGGTGACGGTTCCGGAGAACGGCGAGGCAGTGACCTTGTACGTGACCGAGGTAACCTCGAACGGTGTGCCGGTGGAGAAGGTTGCGAACTTCAAGTATGACGTGGAGGTCGACAACATGACAGTGGCTCTGTCATCCACCTCGGAAGATGCGACGACGACGATCACAAACACATCGACGGTGGAGGACAACGAGGAAGAGTGTGAGAATAATTCCGAGGAGAAATCTGAGGAAAAGTCTGAGGAAGAGTCGAATACGACAAACACGCAGACCAGAAGTGTCCAGACCGGAGATGAGACGCCGATCACGACCTTCGCGTTCCTGCTGCTCGCATCTGCGGCGATCCTGCTGATCTTTGCAGGCAAGCGCAGAAAAGAGGATGCAGAGTAATAGGGCCGGAAGAGTGATAAAAGGTAACAGAAGATAAGAGTTAAAAAGTACAAAAGAGAAACGCAAAGGGCTCCCTGTCAGAGATGGCGGGGAGTTCTTTTATATTTCAATCAGGACTTGAAAATTGTAAAAAATATGATATGATATAAAATATATATGAAAAATAAATAGATACCATGAACATCAATAAGATAATTAACAGGATGATACGAAAAAAAGGTCGTGGAGGTTGCGGAAGGTCGGTGGTGTTGGTCTTTGTCGGATCAAAAGCAGGAGCTCGGCGATTGGGAGAGAAGGAGATTATGAGGGAAAAGGATACGGTAATAAAGGAGTGGCTGTCGGACAAGGGGCGCTTTGCGGATTTGTTTAATGGCGTTGTGTTTGGAGGAGAGCAGATGATTGCTCCGGAGGATTTGGAGATCATACAGGGAGAGTCGAACCTCTGGGTGCCTGACAAGAAGGGTAGCGGCAGAGCGGTGCAGAGATACCGGGATATTACGATGCGCTGGAAGGGGCGGATGAGCTTCATTGTGCTGGCAAGTGAGAATCAGACGAAGGTGCATTACGCAGCGCCTGTCCGGAATATGCTGTACGACAGCCTTTCCTACACGGAACAAATTGAACGGATTTGGAAGGAGCACCTGCGAAAGAAAGATAAGGCGACGGAAGCTGAATACCTGTCTCATTTTCTGAAGAGCGATTGGATCTATCCGGTGGTAACGCTCATATTTTATTATGGAGAGGAGCTATGGGATGGCAGTCTTGACTTGTATGGATTGTTTCCGGACAGCATGAACGATCCGGGTGGGGAGAAAATAAAAAAATACATTCCGAATTACAGAATCAATCTGGTTGATCTTTATCGGATTGACAACCTGGAATGTTTTCACGGCGATTTACAAATGATTTTTGGGATGGTAAAATATAAGGAAGATAGGAAACGTTTTTTGGAATATGTGCAGAGGCACCGGAACTTTTTTCAGAAGATAGAACCGGAGACATATCGGGCGATTTGTGTCTTGTTGAATTCACCTGTGAAACTGGATTTGCGGGAGGAGCAGGGAGACGGAAAGGAGAAGATGGACATGTGTAAGGCGTTGGAGGAATTGTATCAGGATGGAGTAGAGAAAGGTACAGAACGTGTGAATAGTCTCATCAAAATATTGGGTGCGCTTGGCAGAGTTGCCGATATTATTAGAGCAGCGGAAGATCAGGAGTATCAGAAACAGTTGTTTGCGGAGTTTGGACTGTAATGGCAAAGGGGCTGTGATAGAAGGAGTGAAGTGCTTTGGCGGCAGGAGGAGAGGAAGTACACTACGTGTACATAGTGCGCTGCAGTGATGGCACGCTGTATACGGGGTGGACAAATCACCTGGAACGGAGGATTCAGGTGCACAATGAGGGACGGGGAGCGAAATATACGCGCAGCCGCCGTCCAGTCGAGCTGGTGTACGCGGAGCGCTTTGCGACGAAGACGGAGGCTCTGCGGCGGGAGTGTGCGATCAAGCGCATGACGCGCAGGGAGAAGGAAACATTGTTTGAAAAGAGAATTGTGGCAAAGACAGATTTATAACTGACATGTGTAAATAAAAATGCAAATTTGTAATACAAAATGCACTACAGATTTCAAAAAAGGGAGGATTTGAAAAACTAGAGTTGCGGAAAGAATCGGGTGATGAGCAATCTTGAAGTTGGTTGAATGACCAGGAGACTTATGTTAATATAGGATACGAAAGGGAAAACGGGTGAGGATATTGGTAGGATCGGAGCGACAGCATCAGGAAGATTTACAGCGTCTGCGGGATTTGCGCCCGATGGATGATGATTTCATGCGTTGTCTCTTTAAAGATAACGTTCCACTGGCCGAATTTGTGCTGCGTATTATCACGGATAAACAGGATTTAGTTATTACAGACTGCGAAACGCAGAAAGACATGAAGAGACTGGCTGGCGCGCGCTCTATCTGCTTAGACGCATATGGAACGGATTCAGCCGGGAAGAGATATGATTTGGAGATTCAAAGGCAGGATAAGGGTGCAGATCCGCATAGGGCAAGATACCATTCAAGTGTGATGGATATTGAGAATCTTCATTCAGGACTGGAGTTTAAAGAATTGCCGGATACCTACATAATCTTTATCATTGAAAAAGATTTTTACGGCAAAGGCGAGCCGGTTTATCCGATTGAGAGAATTAATCTCGCTACAGGAGAATCTTTTGAAGATGGAGCGTATATTCTCTATGTGAATGGTGAATACCGTGGAGAGTCTGATTTAGGAAAACTCATGCACGATTTTAACTGCACGAAAGCAGACGATATGAATTTTGAGCTTATGGCAGCTCGAACACGATATCTGAAAGAGAACCCGAAAGGAGTGAGTGAAATGTGCCGGATCATGGAAGATATGAGAAATGAATCGTTGAAAGAAGGAATGCAAGAAGAAAAGAAAATGACGGTACTCCGAATGCTGAAGGCAGGAAAATATGTACTTGAAGAAATTGCAAGTATTTCTGGACTTTCTCTTGATGAAGTAAAAAAACTAAAAAAGGAACAAACTGCGTAGGAAAAATCGCAGGCCGGAGTCTGTGACAGAAGGAGTAGAGTGTGTTTGGCGGCGGGAGTGCGCGATCAAGCGCATGACGCGCAGGGAGAAGGAAGCGCTGTTTGAAAAGTGAAAAAGAGGGCAGAACACGATAACCGGTGTTCTGCCCTTTCTGTCAATATCTTTTCTGGATCAGATATTAGCCGAAGTATCTCTTCAGCAGGCCTGCGAATGCCTTGCCGTGGCGAGCCTCGTCGCGAGCCATCTCGTGAACGGTGTCATGGATCGCATCGAGATTCAGAGCCTTTGCGCGCTTTGCAAGATCTGTCTTGCCAGCGGTAGCGCCGTTCTCAGCCTCTACACGCATCTCGAGGTTCTTCTTCGTGCTGTCGGTGACAACCTCGCCGAGGAGCTCTGCGAACTTGGAAGCATGCTCAGCCTCCTCGTACGCTGCCTTCTCCCAGTACAGGCCGATCTCCGGATAGCCCTCTCTGTGAGCAACTCTAGCCATAGCGAGATACATACCTACCTCGGAGCACTCGCCCTCGAAGTTTGCTCTCAGGTCAGCCTTGATGTCCTCCGGAACATCTGCTGCTACGCCTACTACGTGCTCAGCCGCCCATACCATCTCTGCACCCTGCTCTACGAACTTGGAAGCCGGTGCCTTACAGATCGGGCATACCTCCGGTGCTGCCTCGCCCTCGTACACGTATCCACATACACTACATACAAACTTTTTCATGATGGTAATCTCCTTTTCCTTAATTTATTATATGTTATATCAGCCGGGGAGCCGTAAATAGAAGCAGCTCCTTGTGATATATCAATATCAGTAATTATTACTGTTTTACTATAGCATCCATAGGATAGTTTGTCAAGCACTTTCTCAAAAAATACATGAAACTGAAAATCAGGAGCGCTTGTCGTCTGTCTCGCGGGTCTGGCAGTCCTCGCAGATCCCATAAAAATTGATCCGGTAGGTGTCGATCTGGCCGGGGCAGTGCCTGGAGGCGACCTCCATGACAGAGTCGATGTTCTCCATTTGGAGATCGTGGATGGCCTGGCAGCGGGTACAGATAAAGTGGTGGTGACGCTGCGTGTTGGCGTCAAAATGATCGGCGCCGTCGCCTGTCGATATTTTGCTGATCTCACCGAGCTCTGTGAGCAGAGTGAGATTCCGGTATACGGTGCCAAGACTGATATTCGGGTACTCTTCTCGCACGCAGGTGTAGATGGTATCGGCGGTTGGGTGGTCGGTACGGTTCATCAAAAGCTGTTTGATGGAATCCCTTTGCCTGCTGTGTTTTCTGATCATTGGTGTTCTCCTTAATAACAATAATAATTATCATAATTAATATAGCAAATTGAGGGGATTCTGTCAAGTCGCTGTTCACGCATCCGCTGTCGAATGCTTTGTTGAAAAGTTACGTGTTCTCACGGGCTTTGCAGCAGAGTGCAAAGTCCTGGCTGAACTGTAACGTTAAAAATACTCTCGGATGCCCCTTGCCACAGCCGGTAGTTATGGGTAAAATGGAAGTAGTCAGGAGGTGGACGTATGATTTATGATGTGGTGATTGTAGGCTCAGGGCCGGCAGGGCTGGCGGCGGCGATCTATGCGCAGCGCGCGCGACTGTCGTGTGTGGTGCTGGAGCGGGAATACGTGAGCGGCGGACAGGTGGTAAACACGTATGAGGTCGATAATTACCCGGGACTGCCGGGGATCGGCGGTTTTGAGCTCGGGATGAAGCTGCGGGAGCACGCGGAACAGCTCGGCGCACAGTTTATTAATATAGAAGTAAGACATATCGAGCTCGAGGACGAGGGCCGGATTAAGGCGGTCTACACGGACGGGGAGGAATACCGCGCCCGCTCGGTGATTCTGGCGATGGGCGCGAAGCACAGGCTGCTGGGCGTTCCGGGAGAAAAGGAGCTGACCGGCATGGGCGTGTCGTACTGCGCGACGTGTGACGGGGCATTTTTCAAGGGCAGAACGGTCGCGGTGGTCGGCGGCGGGGATGTCGCTGCTGAGGACGCGCTGTTTCTGGCGCGTGGATGCGAGAAGGTCTACCTGATCCACCGCAGGGACAGCCTGCGCGCTGCGAATGTGCTGCAGGAGAGGCTGCGCGATTGTGAGAATGTCGAATTTCTCTGGGACACGGAGGTGACGCGGATCATGGGAGATGAGAGCGTCGAGGGCGTGTGGCTGAAGAATAAGAAGGACGGATCCGAGCGGATGCTTGATCTGGACGGCATCTTTATCGCGGTCGGAAATCTGCCGGAGACAAAGATTGTTACAAGATTGTTACGATTGGATGAAAATGGATATATCCCTGCGGGCGAGGATTGCGTGACGGAGGTGCCGGGCATCTTTGCGGCGGGAGACGTCCGCGCAAAGCAGCTGCGTCAGATTGTTACGGCAGTGTCGGACGGCGCGAATGCGGTCACGTCGGTGCAGAATTACCTGCTGTAGATGGCCGGGAGTATGGGAAAAGCGGTGGTATTGGCGCGGAATTAGCTGCTGTAGAGGGCCGAAAGTGCGGGAAAAGCGGTAGCATTGGTACAGAATTACCTGTTGTAAAGAGCCAGGAGTGCGGCAAAAGCGGCGGTATTGGTACAGAATTTTCTGCTGTAAATGGCCGGGAGTATGGGAAAAGCGGCGGCACGGTGCAGAAATTACTTATTATATAGTATAAACAAAGAGGCAGTTGGAGCGTTTGTGGGAAACATTGCTCCGGGCTGCCTCTCTTAATTTCATTGAGAAATATTCCGTGGGATGCCAGCGGATGAGGTGTGATCCACTGGAAAATATTAGGAAATGATTGCAGAAAGTTAATAAATATTTAAAAAATTATTGAATTTACTTGACACTCCGGAGCAGATATGGTAGGATTGCTGTGTAATAAATGTAATAAATTTGTAATATTTTGAACGGCAAACGTTTTGGAGGTTGGGTAGATCATGAAAAGAGGAGTATTACAGATAACGGCATGTGTTCTGGCTGCAGGGATGACGGTATCGGGATCCGGTACGGTGGCCTTCGCTGCGAAGGATGCGCCGCTGGCTGGATTTGGGGCAGCTGGTATCCAGGCGACGGCAGTTCAGGAGACTGAGAATATACAGACAGAGCAGACGGCGGCACCGGAGACGAGTGCACAGACTGAGGCACAGACAAGCGCACCGGAGACGGAGGCGCAGGCAGCGGAGACTTCTGCGGAAGCGGTATCGGCGGAGGGAGCGTCTGATACGGCTGCAGAGCAGACCGAGGCAGCACCGGAGACGGAGCCGACGCTGGACACGAGCATGAGCGGGGAGATGGCTTTTGCCCAGTGCGAGGAGTATATCAATGTGAGAAGCAGCGCGAGCACGGACAGTGAGGTCGTCGGCAAGGTGTACAACAACGGTTCGGTGACGATCCTTGGACAGATCGGCGACTGGTATCAGGTGCAGTCCGGCAACGCGACAGGATATGTAAATGCAGCTTACTTTGCGACAGGCGAGCAGGCGGCAGCGATCGCGGAGGAGGTAGCTTACAATGTGGCTACGGTTTATCCGGAGGCGCTGACGGTGCGCTCGGAGCCGAGTGAGGATTCGGAGCCGATCGGCACGGTGTACAGCACCGATGAGCTCGAGGTCGTTCAGTACGAGGGCGACTGGATGAAGGTAGCGCTCGGCGGAGATGTGTACGGCTATGTGAGTGCCTACTATGTAGGCTATGATACATATTATGCGACGGCTGAGACGCTTGAGGAGGAGCAGGCGAGACTGGATCAGGAGTGGCTGGACTATCTCGCAGAGTCTGAGGCGGAGCAGGAGAGATTGAATCAGGAGTGGCAGGCGTACCTGGATGCACAGGCGGCAGAGCAGGCGGCGGCTGACCAGGCTTATCAGGATCAGCTCGCAGCGGAGCAGGCAGCGGCGAATGCGCAGGCACAGGCCGATGCGGCGGCACAGCAGACGAGCGACGCGCAGGCGGCAGCCGAGCAGGCATATCAGGAGTACCTGAACGCACAGGAGCAGGCGGACGCGGCGACACAGCAGGCGGACGAGCAGGCAGTGATTGACACGGCGGCGCAGGCACAGCAGGAGTATCAGGAGTACCTGGCGGCGCAGGCAGCAGCGGATGCACAGGCGCAGGCCGAGGCGGACGCAGCGGCACAGGCTGCGGCAGAAGCGCAGGCGGCAGCGGATGCGGCACAGGCGGCGGCTGACGCACAGGCGGCAGCGGACGCACAGGCGGCGGCAGATGCAGCGGCAGCGGCGGACGCAGCAGCACAGCAGGCGGCAGAGACCGCACCGCAGGAGACTGCAGCGGAGACCTCCTCGTATGGTTCTCAGATCGCAAGCTTCGCGACCCAGTTTGTCGGCAACCCGTACGTATGGGGCGGCACGAGCCTGACGAACGGTGCAGACTGTTCCGGATTCACACAGTCGGTATTTGCGAACTTTGGCATCAGCATTCCGCGTACGGCGGCAGCACAGTCCGGCAGCGGCACACCGGTTGACTTGGGTTCGATCCAGCCGGGCGACCTGCTGTTCTACAGC
Source organism: Oscillospiraceae bacterium (assembly GCA_021771715.1). Lineage (GTDB taxonomy): Bacteria > Bacillota > Clostridia > Lachnospirales > Lachnospiraceae > Choladousia. Next base: position 50,933 of record JAETOO010000021.1, on the reverse strand, counting down.
GGCGGCAGCGGAATCGGTCACGTCACCATGTACATCGGCGGCGGCCAGGTCGTGCACGCGAGCACTTCCAACACAGGAATTATCATCTCCGACATCGGATACCGCACGCCGGTCTCCGCGAGAAGATACTGGTAAGTGACAGAGCTTAGGCTGAAAACAGAGAGTAAAAACAGAAGACAGAGATCAGATGGGGCGGCTGCCGAAAGACAGCTGCCCTGTTTTTCTATTGCAGCAGTGTTTGCTTTCCTTGTTTGAAGCTCAGCCACCGCCGGGAAAATGATAACCCCTTATCACTTTTACTGAAATCAGGAGTTCTTTGCTTGCGCAATAGAATAGAAGGTGTTATACTCGAAAACAAATGGCGCAGAGCGCAGATCATGCCTTTGCGCGGGCGGAACAGGCATGGCAAAGGACTGGGGAGAAGATAGTTTATGACAAAGATGGACTGGTCTGACGCAGGAGATCAGATTAAAAATCTTGTGCAGGATGCAGTGGACAGCGGTGATTTCTCGCAGCTCAGCAGCACGATCACGCGGGTGGTAAACGGCGCCGTGGACAGCGTCGAGGATGTCCTGCGGGAGTCCCTTGGAGTAGGGACAGGAAGCAGCCGGAGCGGCCGCGGAGGCGTGTTTGAGAGAGACAGGAGCGGTCGGGAGGACGGTTTCGGCGCGGCCGGGAGAGGCCGGGATGGCAGGTCGGGCCGCGAGGGGAGCGATCGGAACGGTGCGCGCGGGAGAGAGCGGATCAGTCGGGAGAAGGTGTCGGAGGCTGCCGGGGAAGCGGAGGTGCTGCACGGCACGGTGGACGGCAGAGGCAGACACGAGGCGGCGGAGCGGATCCGGCGCAATGTGGAGCAGCGGCGGTCCAGAGAGTACCATCCGGTGCGGAAAAAACTGAAGGCGCCGGGGTTGGTGAGCGGCAGAGTGATGAAGTGGACAGGCTACTCGTTCGGGGGGATGTTCGGGCTGTCGCTGGCGATCCTGGCGGCGGTCGGGTTGACGACCAGCTTCAGTATGGCGCTGCCGATGAGCATCCTGGGCGTGCTGTTTGGCGGTTCCATGCTTCTGGGACACAAGGGCAGCGAGAAGGTCGGGCTGGCGACGCGGTTCCGCAGATACACGGAGGTGCTCGGGGAGCGGACCTTCTGCCTGATTGAGGAGCTGGCCTCCTCGGTCGGTGAGAGCAGCAAATTTGTGCGCAAGGATCTGCGCCGGATGATTCGTCAGGGCTTTTTCCCGCAGGGCTATCTGGATCAGAAGGAGACGTGCCTGATCACGGACAAGGAGACGTACCGGCAGTATCTGACGACGCAGGAGGCGTATGTGGCGCGGGAGCTGGCCGGAGAACAGCGCGGGGACAAGGAGCAGAAGCGCCGGGACAAGGACAGGAAACCGGAGCAGGAGAGCGCGGAGAGCAAGCGCGATGTCCGGGCGACGTCGCCGGGCAGCAAGCTCTCTCCGGAGTGCGAGGCGCTGCTCGAGGAAGGCCGGGAGTATATCCGGCATATCCATGTGTGCAATGACCGGATTCCGGATGAGGAGATCTCGGGGAAGCTGGATCGGATGGAGCTTGTGGTGGCGCGCATTTTTACCGAGGCGGAGAAGGATCCGGATATCGTGGACGACCTGAGAAAGATGATGAGCTATTATCTGCCGACGACGCGGAAGCTGCTGGATGCGTACTGCGAGCTGAGCGAGCAGCCGGTGCAGGGTGAGAACATCGAGACGACGAAGCGGGAGATCGAGGCGGCGCTGGACACTTTGAACGACGCGTTCGGGAGACTGCTGGACAGTCTTTTTGAGGAGAAAGCCTGGGATATCTCGGCGGACATCAGCGTGCTGAACACGATGCTCGCGCAGGAAGGACTGACAAAGAGCGATTTTGGGATGGATACAAAGTAGGGAAAAATATGCAATACAAAGCGCTGTGAGGCGATAAGGAGGAGAAAGCGTATGGAGGAGCAGTTTAAGGAGTTTGCGGATGCACCTGCGCCGGTTCTGAGCTTTGGAGAGCCGGTTCCGGAGAAGAAGGAGGAGCTTGTACAGGAGGAGAAGGCGGTGGAGCCGCAGTTGGACGACAGCATCCTGAGCGACGAGGAGCGCCGGATGGTGGATGATTTCAGCCGCCAGATCGACATCCACAATACAAACGGCATCCTGCAGTATGGTGTCGGCACGCAGCGTAAGATGGCGGATTTTTCGGAGAATGCGCTGAAAAATGTGCGGACAAAGGATCTCGGCGAGGTCGGCGACATGATCTCGAGCCTCGTGTCGGAGCTGAAGAGCTTTGACGTCGAGGAGGAGGAGAAGGGCTTTTTGGGCCTGTTTAAGAAGTCGGCGAATAAGCTGACGGTGATGAAGGCAAAATATGATAAAGCGGAAGCGAACGTGGAGAATATCTGTGAGGTGCTGGAGGGCCATCAGCGCCAGCTGATGAAGGATGTCGCGATCCTGGACAAGATGTACGGCCTGAATCTGTCGTACTTTAAGGAGCTCTCGATGTACATACTCGCGGGCAAGAAGCGCCTTGCTGAGGTGCGCGCGACGGAGCTGGCCGAGCTGGTGGAGAAGGCGAAGAAGAGCAATCTCCCGGAGGATGCGCAGGCGGCAAAGGATCTGGAGGCGATGTGCGACCGCTTCGAGAAGAAGATTCACGATCTCGAGCTGACCCGCATGATCGCGATTCAGACGGCGCCGCAGATCCGTCTGGTCCAGTCCAGCGACACGGTGATGATCGAGAAAATTCAGTCCACGGTGGTCAACACGATTCCGCTCTGGAAGAGCCAGATGGTGATCGCGCTCGGCGTCGAGCACGCGAACCAGGCGGCGCGCGCGCAGCGCGAGGTGACGGATATGACGAATGAGCTCCTGCGCAAGAATGCCGCGGCGCTCAAGACTGCGACGATCGAGTCTGCGAAGGAGGCGGAGCGCGGAGTCGTCGATCTGGAGACGCTCAAGACGACGAACCAGTCTCTGATCTCTACGTTCGACGAGGTCATGAAGATCCAGGAGGACGGACGCCAGAAGCGCCGCAGCGCGGAGGCTGAGCTGGCCCGGATGGAGCTGGAGCTCAAGAACAAGCTGCTGGAGATCCACGGCTGATCGGAGAGGCCAGGGCAAAGCTTCTGGTAATTGCAGAGGCATAGACAGGGCGGAGTTTCGTGTTATGCTAGAGCGTGTTTGAAAAAGGCTTTCCGTGAGATGTGCTTCACAGTTTGTGGGAGATTTGTTCCGAATGAGGGAGGCGTAGCGGGCTACGTCGACCGAATGAGGGGCAAATCTCCCGCAAAATGGGGAGTGCAGATCATGGGAATGATTTTTCAAACACGCTCTAGGGCAGGAGATTCCACCATTGACAGGGAAAGGAAGCGGTGACGGTATGGAGACAGGAATTTTGATTGCAGTGTTGATTTTGTTTGTGGTGATTGTGGCGGTTGTCGTGGTGGCGGCGACCATCTCTTCCGTGGTAGGCGGCGCGATCGGCGGCGAGGAAGAGGACGAGGAGTAGAAGGCTTCCGATTGCAAAAGGGAGGGAAAGAATGGCGGAGTATACGCTGTCGCAGTGGATCCTGTTTTTCTATATTTACTGTTTTTTGGGATGGGTGTGGGAGAGCGCGTACGTGTCCGTGTGCCGGAGGAAGCTGGTAAACCGCGGATTTCTGAAGGGGCCGTTTCTTCCGATCTACGGGAGCGGCGCGATCTGCATTCTCGTCGTGACGATCCCGGTGCGCGGCAATATTCCGGCCATGTGCGTTGTCGGGATGGTGTCGGCGACTGTGCTGGAATATGTGACCGGATATGTGATGGAGCGGCTGTTCGGGGTGCGCTACTGGGACTATTCGGACAAATTTCTGAATCTGCAGGGCTACGTGTGCCTCATGTCGACGCTCTGCTGGGGCGTGATGACGGTGTTGGTGGTGGACGTCCTGCATGTGCGCATTGAGGAGCTGGTTCTGGCGGTTGAGGAGCGGTATGTGCAGCTGATCGTGCTGGTCATGACGCCGGTGCTCACGGTTGATTTTGTGACGTCGTTCAATGCGGCTCTGCGCCTGCGGGATCTGCTGGTGCGCAGCGAGCGCCTCACCGAGGAGCTGAGGCGCCTGGGCGAGAAGAAGGAAGAGCTCGAGGCGGCGCTGTCAGGAGCCGGCGGCAGGGCGAGAGCGCAGATTGCACAGGAGCTGCGCGAGCTGTATATCAGTGCCGGGGAGAAAAAGGCGAGACTCCAGGACGCGTACTCAGATTCGATCCGCGGCCTGCTGAGGCGAAATCCTACGGCTGTGTCGACGCAGCATAGGGAGTCGTTTGCGCGGCTGAAGCATGCCATGTCGAGGAAACTGGAGGAATTCAGAGTCGAGGCGGACGCGCACTTTGAGTCGTTCATGAGCAGCGCGGGCGAGCGGATTGACGTGTTCATGACGGAGACGGGCGAGCGGTTCGGCGAGATGAAGAACGGGGCAAGCGAGCGGTTCGGCGAGATGAAGAGCGGAGCGAGCGAGAAGCTCGGCGAGATGTACAGCGGAGCAAGTGAACGGCTTGGTGAGATGAAGAACGGAGCGAGCGAGAAGCTTGGCGAGATGAGAAATGGAGCGAGCGAGAAGCTCGGCGAGATGTACAGCGGAGCAAGCGAGCGGTTCGGCGAGATGAAGAATGGAGCGAGCGAGAAGCTCGGCGAGATAAAGAGCGGAGCGAGTGAGAAGCTCGGCGAGAGGAAAAAGCGGGACGAGTGAGCTGTCCGGCGGAAAGAACAGACGGGGCAGAACTGTTATGGAAGAAAATGTGACGGAAGAGTTTGTGAGCGGGTTTTGCAAGCTGCAGAATCAGTCTCGCATGGTTATCTGTGAGGTGTGCGTGAAGGAGGACGGGTCAAGGGAGATCCTCTCCTCGGACTGCGCATGGGGCAAATGTGAGCACAGCAGGACCTGCCTGCTGATGGGGCAGATTGTATGATGTCATTTGAAGCGTTCGAGGAAAAGGCGTATGAGATCGCAGATACGTTCCCGGAAGAATTTTTCCGGGAACTGAATGCGGGAGTCATGGTCCGCGAATACAGCCGGCTGCATCCGGCTGCGGTGGATCATGACCTTTTTATTTTGGGGGAATACCATCGGGACCGCTATCTGGGGCGCTTTGTCGTGCTGTACTACGGCTCTTTTGAGAAGTGCTTTCCGCATCTCTCCGACGAATCGCTTTCGGTGCAGATCCGCAAGGTGCTCCTGCACGAGTTCCGCCACCACCTGGAATCCCTGGCGGGAGAGCGCGATCTCGAGGTGGAGGACCAGGTGGAACTTTCGCAATATAAGGCAAAAAAGCTTGACGAATCGGCATTCCGGGGATAAAATAGGAAAAGCGGATTTTTGCAGGCGAACACTTGTCCGCCAAGCAAAGACAAAGCTGCATTTCCCCCGCATATGCAAAGGGAAGGCAGCTGCACTGAGGAGGAGGGATGCGGCAGTTTTGCCATGTCCTTGAAAAAATTTATCACCGGAGGATACAATATGAAGCCATACAAGGAAATGACCCGAGAGGAGCTTCTGCGGGAGAGGGCCGCAATGGAAGCGAAATACAGAGCGTTTCAGGAGAAGGGGATCAAGCTGGACATGTCGCGCGGCAAGCCGTCAAAGGCGCAGCTCGACCTTTCAAACGGGATGATGGATGTGCTGAACAGCAGCGCGGATATGGTGTGCGAGGCAGGCGTGGACTGCAGAAACTACGGCATTATGGACGGCATTCCGGAGGCGAGACGGCTGCTCGCAGACATGTCGGAGGTGCCGGAGAAGAACATTCTGATCTACGGCAACTCGAGTCTGAATGTCATGTTTGACACGGTGGCGCGCGCGATGTCGATGGGCGTCTGCGGGCATACGCCGTGGGCGAAGCTCGACGAGGTGAAGTTCCTCTGCCCGGTTCCCGGCTATGACCGCCATTTCGGCATCACGGAGTTCTTCGGCATCAAGATGATCAACGTCCCGCTGCTCGAGACCGGCCCGGATATGGACATGGTAGAAAAGCTCGTCTCCGAGGATCCGGCTGTGAAAGGCATCTGGTGTGTGCCGAAGTACTCGAACCCGACGGGCACGTCCTATTCCGATGAGACCGTTCTGCGCTTTGCGCGGCTTAAACCGGCGGCTCCCGATTTCCGCATTTTCTGGGACAATGCGTATTCCATCCACCATCTGTACGAAGATGACCAGGATGTGATTCCGGAGCTTCTGACCGAGTGCGAGAAGGTCGGAAATGAGGATATGGTGTACAAGTTTATCTCGACCTCCAAGGTCAGCTTCCCGGGCTCCGGAATCGCGGCGATGGCGGCGTCGGAGGCGAACCTGGCGGATGCGAGGCGGTCGATGAAATATCAGACGATCGGACATGACAAGCTGAATCAGCTGCGCCACGTGCGGTTCTTCAAGGATATGGACGGAATGCATGAGCACATGCGCAAGCACGCGGCCATCCTCCGGCCGAAGTTCCAGGCGGTGCTTGGCACGCTGGAGTCCGGCCTCGGCGGCCTGGAGATCGGCACCTGGACGAACCCGAAGGGAGGCTACTTCATCTCCTTCAATTCCCTGGACGGCTGCGCGAAGCGGATCGTGTCGCTTGCGAAGGAGGCCGGCCTCGTCCTGACAGGCGCCGGCGCGACCTACCCGTACGGAAAGGACCCGCATGACAGCAACATCCGTATCGCCCCGTCCTTCCCCACCTCCGAAGAACTCCAGCAGGCCGCAGAGCTGTTCGTAGTCTGCGTAAAGCTGGCATCCGCAGAAAAGCTCCTGGAAAAGTAAAAAAATAAGACATCTGACAAGTGGCGCAAACGAAAAAGTACAGTTTTGCGCCACTTTTCGCTTGCCCTGCTTTGTGTTATACGGTATAATTTAAGAATCTGCGTAGCAGATTCTTAACGAGCAAAAAGCGAAGCGTTTGCATAAAGTTCTTGCGGCTTGCCGTGTTGTGAGGGAAATAGGAGGATCAGGTAATGAAGCGGTGTATTATTTGCGGAAATCTGGATGATGACGATAGTACAGTCTGCGAAGTGTGTGGGAATCCCTATCTGAGTCTGGATGAGGATACACATAATGAGGGCATAGTCGAGCCGGATCTTGAACTGGCCGGGGTGACGGCGCCGGATCAGGCGGAGGCGGTTGTCTCGGAGCAGGCGTCAGAGAAGGAGCGGCAGCCGAGAACAAAGACGGACGGGCAGAATGACAAGGCGGCACAGATCCCGGATGAAAAGAGTGCGGAGCAGCAGGAGCCTCCTGCAAGGGAGGAGACGAAGCGGGGAGTGCACAGCCAGGAGCGGACGGCGGAGCGGTCTCAGATGAGGACGAGCCACAGGACGCACGGGGCTCCTCAGATCTACGGTCAGGGAAACAATCAGGAGATGCCGGGAGCAGGGGATGCGACGGGCATGATCCGAAGAGATATCAACGGGTCCGCGGCAAGGCGCCCGGGCAGCACGGCAGGCAGACCGGGCAGTGCGTCGGCTGACGCGCGCAGACGGTCGGCGATGCAGGGGATGCCTGCAGGTGAGAGAGCCGGCGCTGCGAATGCACAGAATGCGGCGGGCGGCCCGAGAAGATCCGCGAATCCTCAGGGCAGTGCGAATCGTCCGGGAGGAGCGGCAGGTATGAACGGACAGCCGGGCGCAAGGCAGGATGCGCAGAGAGCTTCGGGCGTGCCGGGCGGTGTGAGAGGTTCCAATGCACCGGGCGGTGTGCGGGGCTCTAATGTACCGGGTGGCATGCGAGGCTCGAATGTGCCGGCTGGTATGCGGCCCTCAAACGCACCGGGCGACATGCGGGCTTCCAATATGCCGGGCAGCGGTATGCGGTCGCCGAATATGATGGGCGGCGCGGCAAGGCCGAATGGCATGCCGGGCGGTCCGGCGAGAAATCTCAGCTTTATGAGCGGGAAGATTAAGGCGGAGTCGAGACGGGCGCTTCGTTCCCCCTTGCTGCTGCTTGTCGCGGTGCTGCAGACCGTGTATCTGGCGGGATCCGTGGCCGCAATTTTTATGAAGGAGCTGAACTTTTCGCTGATCATGCGGCTGATCTCCGGTTTCTCAATGCCGCAGCAGTTGACGGGCTATATGGACCAGCTGTTGAATCTGATGGCGAAGCTGGACACGGATGAGGTGATTATAAATCTGGTCCTGCACGTTCCGGACTTGCTGCTGTGCATCGGCTTGTGGGCGATTGTCCTGGCGGTTCGGACGAAAGAGGAGGAGATGTCAGGAGCCGGATTTGCCATTATCAAGGTGGTCGTGGTGATCGGGCTGATCAAAAACGGCCTGGTGATGATCGCCGGCCTGGTGATTTCCGTGGCGCTTACCGTTTCGGCGTGGGTGTCAGGGGCGCAGGGCATGATTATCGCGGCTGTGATCACGCTGGTGATTATGATTACGGCTACGATGATGGTGATCATGTACTATTTCAGCTATTTTGCAATGCTCGGCACTTTCCGCGCGAATGCGCTGGAGGGCGAGAGCTATGGCTCCGCGAGCAGCTATGTGGCGGTCGTTTACATTGTCATGGGACTGTTTGGCATCGTCGGTCTGCTGGCCGGGATTGTAAACGCGGAGATTTCAGGGATTGTCAGCTCGGTCGGAAAGATCGGGTGGATGGTACTGTTTGCAGTGTGGATTTTCACGTATCGCTCGAAACTCGGAGAGGTGGAGGACTGATCGGAGGCACTGCGGGATCAGGAGAAGAAAATTACATTTTAAAAAGCAGGAGACTTCCGGCAGCGTTTAAAAACGCAGAGCCGGAAGTTTTTTGCAGTCACAGTTCAGCCATGCAAGCGGGTCTGCGGCTTGCATGGCGTCCTGGCTGAACTAAAGAGCACAGGAAACACAAAATTCCGCTTGACACGGGCTTGGTTATTTGGTAGTATGGACGGTGTTTTAACAAGGTAGAGTGTTATCAGAAGAAAGAGGAGGATATAAATATGAAAAAGTCAGTTGTGTGTGTGTTGACGGGTGCGGCAATGGTGGCATCCATGCTTGGCAGTACCGTGTGCCTGGCGGATGAGGCGAAGACATTTACCGTGGGATTTGATGCGGAGTACCCGCCGTACGGGTATATGGATGAGGACGGCGAGTATACCGGGTTCGATCTGGAGCTGGCGCAGGCGGTCTGTGAGCTGCAGGGCTGGGAGCTCGTGAAGACCCCGATTGACTGGGATTCGAAGGATATGGAGCTCAATTCCGGGTCGATCGACTGCATCTGGAACGGATTTACTATGAACGGACGTGAGGATGACTACACCTGGTCTGTGCCGTATGTGGACAACAGTCAGGTGATCGTTGTGTCGGAGAGTGCGGGAATCGCAGATCTGGCGGGCCTTGCGGGAAAGACTGTGGGAGTTCAGGCGGCGTCGGCGGCGCTGGAGCTTCTGAGCGAGGGCGGAGACCAGGCGGATCTGGCGGCGACGTTCGGCACGCTGCAGCAGTTCCCGGACTACAACAATGCGTTCGTAGAGCTGCAGGCGGGCAGCATCGATGCGATCGCGATGGATATCGGGGTAGCGCAGTATCAGCTCAAGGAGAAGGAAGGCTACATGATCCTGGACGAGTCGCTGAACAGTGAGAAGTATGCGATTGGATTTAAGCTCGGAAACGAGGAGCTGCGCGACACGGTGAACGAGTCGCTGATGCAGCTGCTGGAGGACGGCACCTTTGCGGAGCTCGCCGAGAAGTACGAGCTGACCGATATGGTGTGCCTGGGTGCGGAGAGTGCCGAGGGCGAGACAGAGGCAGCTGAGGCAGAGACAGAGGCGCTCACGGAGGCAGCTGAGACGGAAGCGTGAGACAGAGGCGCGGGCGTAATTGTGTGTTTTGGTTGATTGTTGTTGATGGGGCTTGACAGCCTGAGATTTGGAAATTTGCAGGAACAGGTTTGGAGTTTAGAACTGCCGCAGGCGTGATTTGGGCTGCGGCAGTTCCTTGCGACTTTGGAGGAATGTATGAGGCTTTCAGTTATGCTGGAGCAGCTTGGCGGCGGCATGCTCAAATCAATGGAAATCTTCTTTTTGACGCTGATTTTTTCTTTGCCGCTCGGGCTGCTGATCTCGTTTGGGAGAATGTCAAAAAACAGAATTTTGCGCACCGTCATGAAGGTGTATATTTCGGTTATGCGCGGAACGCCGCTGATGCTGCAGCTGCTGGTCGTGTATTTTGGCCCGTTTTATCTGTTCGGGATGCAGATCGGCGGTTCGTATCGCTTTATGGCGATCATTATCGGCTTTGCCCTGAATTACGCGGCGTACTTTGCGGAGATCTACCGCTCCGGAATCGAGTCCATGCCGGTCGGGCAGTACGAGGCCGCGCGCGTGCTGGGGTATGGCAAGGTGCAGTGCTTTTTCTGCATTATCTTTCCGCAGGTGGTGAAGCGGATTCTGCCGTCTGTCACCAATGAGGTGATTACGCTTGTGAAGGACACGTCGCTGAGCTTTTCTCTGGCGTACGCGGAGATGTTTACGATCGCAAAGCAGATCGCAGCAGCGCAGACAACCTTTATCCCGTTTGTCGTGGCGGCGATTTTTTATTACATATTCAACCTGCTTGTCGCGGTTGTGATGGAAGCGCTCGAGAAGAAGCTTTCTTACTATCAATAAGCGATGAGCTGTAAAATTATGGGAGGGGCTGGCCGCGATGAAGCTGCTGGAAATGAATCATATTAAAAAGGAATTTGACGGGGTGAGTGTCATAAAGGATATCTCACTCGCAGTGGAGGAGGGGGAAATCCTCTCTATTATCGGCCCGTCTGGCTCTGGAAAATCGACGCTGCTGCGCTGCGCGACGATGCTGGAGCAGATTGACGGCGGGGAGATCCGCTATATGGGGGAGACGGCGGCGCAGGTCGACGCGCAGGGAAACCGCGTGTACCCCAAAGGAGCGCAGGCGAAAAAAATTCATTCGTATTTCGGGCTGGTGTTTCAGAATTTTAATCTGTTTCCGCACTACTCGGTGCTGAAAAATATTGCGGATGCGCCGATCCGCATCCAGAAACGGGATAAGGATGAGGTGTACCGGGAGGCGCGCGAACTGCTGGAAAAAATGGGGCTGTCGGATAAGGAAGACGCCTATCCCTGCCAGCTCTCGGGCGGACAGTGCCAGCGCGTGGCGATTGCGCGTGCTCTGGCGCTGAATCCGAAAATTCTGTTTTTCGACGAGCCCACGAGTGCGCTGGATCCGGAGCTGACCGGCGAGGTGCTCAAGGTGATCCGTTCGCTTGCCCAGCTGCAGATCACAATGGTGATCGTGACGCATGAGATGAGCTTCGCGCGCGATATCTCGGACCGCGTCATTTTCATGGATAAAGGGGTCGTGGCGCTCGAGGGCAGACCGGATGAGGTGTTTGACGCGGACCACGCAAGGATAAGGGAATTTCTCGGAAAGATCAGCGAGCGGTAGGATTTGCATTAATTTCGAATGTGTGTTATAGTAGCAACGGCACAGAAAAGACAGAAAGAAGGCTGGTTGTTATGATAAAGGTAGATATTTTTTCCGGATTTCTCGGAGCGGGCAAGACGACGCTGATCAAGAAGCTGATCGCCGAGGTCTTTGCGGGACAGAAGATCGTGCTGATCGAGAATGAGTTTGGCGAAATCGGGATTGACGGTGGATTTTTGAAGGATGCCGGGATCAACATTACGGAGATGAATTCTGGGTGTATCTGCTGCTCTCTGGTGGGTGATTTTGGCAAGGCGCTGAAAAAGGTAGCCGAGGAGTATCATCCGGATCGGATTATTATCGAGCCGTCGGGAGTCGGAAAGCTCTCGGACGTGCGCCAGGCGGTGGAGAACGCGTCTGCGGATGCGGGACTTGAGATCAATGCGCTTGTGACGGTGGCGGATGCCGCGAAGATCAAAATGTATATGAAAAACTTCGGCGAGTTCTACAATAATCAGATCGAGCATGCCGGGGCGGTCATCCTGAGCCGGACGCAGAAGCTCTCTGAGGAGAAGCAGCTGCAGGCGGCGGAGCTGATCCGCGAGAAGAACCCGAGGGCGGTCGTGATCACGACACCGTGGGATGAGCTGACCGGGGATCAGATTCTCAAGGCGATCGAGGGAACGGATTCGCTCGCGAAGGAGCTGCTGGCAGAGGAGGCGCATGAGCATCATCACGACCATGAGGAGTGTGGTTGTGAGCATGAGCATCATCACGATCATGAGGAGTGCGGCTGTGAGCATGAGCATCATCATGATCATGAGGAGTGCGGGCATGAGCATCATCACGATCATGAGGAGTGCGGCTGTGAGCATGAACATTATCATGATCACGAGGAGTGCGGGCATGAGCATCATCACGATCATGAGGAGTGCGGCTGTGAGCATGAGCATTATCATGATCATGAGGAGTGCGAACATGAGCATCATCACGATCATGAGGAATGCGGTTGTGAGCATGGTCATCATCATGATCACGAGGAGTGTGGTCACGAGCATCATCACGACCATGAGGAGTGCGGCTGTGAGCATGAGCATCATCATGATCATGAGGAGTGCGGCTGCGGTCACGACCATCATCACCACCATCATCATGCGGATGAGGTCTTTACGTCCTGGGGGCGTGAGACACCGAGAAAGTATGCGAAGGATGAGTTGGAACAGATCCTTAAGACGCTGAGCGATTCGGAGGAATATGGTGTTGTACTGCGCGCAAAGGGTATGCTGCCGAGTCAGGATGGGACATGGCTGCACTTTGATCTCGTCCCGGGCGAGTATGAGATTCGGACAGGCTGTGCAGATTATACAGGGCGCCTGTGCGTGATCGGGGCAAAGCTGTCCGAGGATAAATTGGCAGAGTTGTTCGGGCTGTAGGAGTTTTGCCCGAAGATAGCAATCGCAACCTTTGCAGAAGATTGCGCTAGGCGCGTGTGTGTTTGAGAAAAGAAGAAAGAAAAGGTGTGGCGTTATGTTTTCCATTCCCCTTTACTTAATTAACGGGTTTCTTGAGGCAGGGAAAACCTCATTTATCAACGATGTTCTGACGAACGGAGATTTTGCGGACGGTCAGAAGACGGTGTTGATTCTCTGCGAGGAGGGCGAGGTTGAATACAGTCAGTCCGAATTGACGAACCTGAACATTGTGTCTGTCACAGTGGACAATGAGGAGGAGTTTCACGTTGATTTCCTGAAGGACTGTGTTCGCAAGTATCGCCCCAAGCGCATTTTTGTCGAGATGAACGGGATGTGGGATCCGAAGTGGATGTTTGAAGAGAAGCTTCCGGCGGGCATCGAGATTGCGCAGGTGATCACGATTGTGGATGCGAGCACGTTTCAGGTCTATGTGAACAATATGAAGGGAATTTTGAGCAATTTGTTCACTTACACGGAGATGGTGATTTTTAATCGTGCGTCCGAAGAAATGCCGCTGCACGCTTTCCGGCGCGCGGTGCGCGGGGTAAATCCGCGGGCGATGGTGTACTTTGAGGATGAGGATGCGAATCCGGTAGATCCCGGCATGGAGGAGCCGCCGTATGACCTGAATGCGGACGTGATTCAGATTGACGATATGGACTATGGCCTCTGGTATCTGGATGTTTCGGACAATACCGACCGCTATGAGGGCAGGAAGGTCCGCTTCCTCGCGAAAATCATGAAATCGCGCCAGTTTGCGGAGAACACGTTTATCCCGGGGCGCAACGCGATGACCTGCTGCGAAAATGATATCCGCTTTGTCGGATATTTGTGCAAAGCAGATTTTGCTGGCCGCCTGAAATCGCGCCAGTGGGTGTGGATTACAGCCGAGGTTCGCAACGAGTATGCGCGTGAGTACGGAGAAGAAGGCCCGGTGCTGTATGGAATCAGCTACGAGGAGGCCGAAAAGCCGGAGGACGAAGTCGTATATTTCAATTAAAAAAGTGTAAAAAGGCCTTGCTCGTAAGCGGAGCAGGGCTCTTTTATTCTCGCGGGCTGCGAGCCAAGTAGCCATGCTTGCATGGATATTTGACTTTGGGGTTATGGTTCGGATTATAATTTGAGACTTTTGGGACGAAGCAGTGACAAAGTAATTTGCAGAATATGAGGCGGAGAGATAAAAATAACATGATACAAGACTTGGAACAGTTTTATTTTTTGCAGTAGAGTGTGATGGTCACATATGAAAAAGTGCAACTATTTATAAAAGCAATGCAACAAAAACATAGTATTGACACGGGAAAAACGCTATGATATTATAAAGAATACAGAACAGAGAATGAGGAGGTGACTATGTGATAGACAGAGATCTTCTGAGGGCATTATCAGATATGTTGGATGAGAAACTAAGCCCGGTGCAAGAGGGGTTATCAGAAGTGAAGTCTGATGTAGCAGATCTGAAGACCGATATGGTCGAGGTGAAGAGCGACATAGCGGGACTGAAGACGGAGATGTCAGAGGTGAAGACCGACATAGCGGAACTGAAGACGGACGTCGCAGGTTTGAAGACGGAGATGTCAGAGGTAAAGACCGACATAGCGGAACTGAAGACGGACGTCGCAGGTTTGAAGACGGAGATGTCAGAGGTAAAGACCGATATAGCGGAACTGAAGACGGACGTCGCAGAACTGAAGGCCGATATGGTGGAAGTGAAGTCTGACGTAGCGGAACTGAAGACGGATGTCGCAGAACTGAAGGCCGATATGGTGGAAGTGAAGTCTGACGTAGCGGAACTGAAGACGGATGTGTCGGAACTGAAGACGGACGTCGCAGAACTGAAGGCCGATATGGTGGAAGTGAAGTCTGACGTAGCGGAACTGAAGACGGATGTCGCAGAACTGAAGGACGATATGGTGGAAGTGAAGTCTGACGTAGCGGAACTGAAGACGGATGTGTCGGAACTGAAGACGGATGTCGCAGAACTGAAGACCGATATGGTGGAAGTGAAGACAGACGTGTCGGAGCTGAAGACTGACATGGTGGAAGTGAAGACAGACGTGTCGGAGCTGAAGACTGACATGGTGGAAGTGAAGACTGACGTGTCGGAGTTGAAGACTGACATGGTGGAAGTGAAGACTGACGTCGCAGACTTGAAGACTGATATGGTAGAGGTGAAGTCTGATGTCGGCGATCTGAAGACCGGATTGACGGGTCTGGAGGAACTGGTAGGAAGAAATTATGATGTAATGCTGGAGTTTTACGGAACGCAGAAGGAATGGAACCTGGAGATGGCCCAGAAACTGGAACTGTTATCGGGAGACCGGGGGTTCCGGCTCATGGGGACTGGAGTAATGTAGGGAGCAGTCAAAAAAAAGAGAAGCGGCACCAAAACCGTTTCTCTTTTTAGCGGAGACGGAGGGATTCGAACCCTCGTGCCGGTTACCCGACAACTTGATTTCGAGTCAAGCTCGTTATGGCCACTTCGATACGTCTCCATATGGGATCAGCGGAATCAATCATGAAAATTGCCGCTGTCACAGTTATTTATTATAAAACAGAGAATCGAATCCGTCAACTGTTTCCTGGAAATTTTAATGCAATTTCCGCAGTGAGTTCCGCAGTGAAGTGAAATGTTACCTTTTACTTCATCCGGCAATTTCGGCTCGGCGATTTTCGCAAGTTCGGTGAGCTTTCGCCTCCCGCAAATCAGATTTCCTGAAAATTCTGGTCTTCCGAGACTTTTAAGACAACTTCTCTGAAGGGTTCCCGGAGTCTGTTTCGCTGCTGTTGGCAGCAAATTCATTCATCGCTGTCCCGGCAGAAGATGCGGCAAGGTTTTTCTGCTGCTTTTTGTATTCCCGCAGCTCGCGGAAGAAGCCGGAGAGCATGGTGCTGCACTCCTGGGCGAGGACGCCGCGCTCCACGATGACCTGGTGGTTGAATTCCTGCATCTCGAGGAGGTTCAGGATGGAGCCGGCGCAGCCGGCCTTGGGATTCATGGATCCGATGACGGCGCGGGTGATGCGGGACTGAACGATTGCGCCGGCGCACATCTGACACGGTTCCAGCGTAATGTAGATGGTGCAGCCCTCAAGGCGCCAGTCCCCGAGCTTTTTGCTGGCCCTGCGGATCGCGTTGATCTCCGCGTGGGAGGTGGTGTTTTTGTCCGTGTTGCGCCGGTTGTAGCCGCGCGCGACGATCCGGTCCTCGTACACGATCACGCAGCCGATCGGAACCTCGCCGAGCGCGTAGGCTTTTTTTGCCTGCCGGAGCGCTTCCTTCATATATTTTTCATCCGTGGTCATGGTACATCTCCTGTAGGGAATGGGTGCGGGCAGAAAAAGTGGCATAGAAAGACCATCGCGAAAAGCAAGAATTGCTCTTTGCGATGGCTTTTATCTTACTCGTGCGAAACTGTGCGCCCGCAGTCTTTGCTCTGTCTTTTTCTTTTTATCCGTGCGCCTTGCTTCGAACGCATACCATGAACGTTACTCTGACAGTTAACTCAGCCCAGGCGCCCTCACGGCACACAGGTGGTCCCGCTTAGTGCTGCTTTGTTCCCAACCTGACACGGTTCACGGGTTCCTGTTGCGTAAGACCCAGACGTCAACATCACTTATCAAAGGCAGCTTCACAGCAGTACGCCCTCGGTTCGGCATCACCCTCGCTGTAGCGGATTGCGAGTACAGGGCACCGCTATCTCCCCGGCTGCACGGATATTCCAACTATACAGGTTTCAAGTGAATTTGTCAAGAGATGGATGAAAATGAAATTTGCTACAGTTCAGCCACAGACAGTAGCCGCATAGCGGCGGATAGCTTGCGTAGCAAGCGGGGCGCTGTGTGCCAGTGGCACACGGTTAGCGCCGACCGAAGCGGAGCGTAGACCTGCGGCTTGCATGGCGTACCAGCTGAGTGGTAACTAAAATTTTTATAAAGTGCACAAAAACCACTTGCCTTTTTTGTGAAAAAGTGTAGACTACCATTAGTCGACTAAATATTAGCCGGCTAACTATTTTGGCATTTGGGTTGTTTTTGAGGGTGAGAGAGCGAAAATGAGGTGATGAGATGAAGCGGTTTGAGGAGGAAAGAGAAAAGAGCCTGCAGGGGTGGTTTATGCATGTATTTCATGCGTATATGTCCGTGAATTTCGCTACCTTTCAGGGATTGGGGATTCATCCCGGGCAGCTGCCGTTTCTGAAGGTGATCAGCGAGCAGGAGGGGATCAGTCAGAGGGAACTGGCGGAGCGGACCCATGTGAAGCCGCCGACAGTGGCGGTGACCGTGAAGCGACTGGAGCGTGCGGGGCTGATTCGGCGCGAAACGGACAAGCATGACATGCGCGTCAGCCGGATTTATCTGGACCGAAGAGGGAGGGAGCTCTCCGACGGGATCCGATCTGCGCTGCAGGAGACGGAGGCGGCGCTGACGGCCGGATTTTCCAAGGAGGAGCTGGAGCAGCTGAAGGGCTATTTCCGAAGGATGACAGAGAACCTGGAAGCGCTGGAGAAAAGCCGGAAGAGGTCATGAGAAATGGGCATTCGAGGAATGGATGGGGAAAAACCTGGAGGAAGGCTGAGAAATGTGTGTTCGGGGAAGAGACGGACAAGATTCCTTGAGTTAGGTTAAGAAGTCCATGACAGGGAGACGGATTATGGAAAAGGCCGGAGAGAGTGGGGAGAAATGTGTACCGGTGGTATGGATTGAGGGAAAGCTCCGGAACTGTGATGAGAAATGTGTGTCCGGGAAATGGATCAGAGGAGAAATCGGATGGTCTGGTGGGAAATGCACGCCCGGGGTATGAATCTGGAAGGATATGGGAAAACTGCGTAATAACCGTAGGAATACCGGGCGGATGAGCAGAGAGACAGGATAACAGGAGGCGGATATGACAAAACTGGCAAAGTATTTGAAGAGCTCGGCAGGGCTTCTGATTGCGATTGTGGCGCTTTTGTTTTTGCAGGCGTACTGCGATCTGACACTGCCGGAGTATACGTCAAAGATTGTGAATGAGGGGATTCAGCAGAAGGGGATCGAGGACGGAGTGCCGGAAAAAATGCGCGCCGGGACGTATGAGACGCTGGAGCTGCTGCTGAATGAAGACGAGAGAAAGGTGCTGGAGAGCTACTATGTGCAGGATGGCGATCTCTACCAATTAAAGAGGAAGCTGAGCACATCGGAGCGCGGTGAGCTGGCGGATGCGCTGCTGAGGGGAGAGCTGATGTTGGTCGCGCTTGAGCAGGGGGCGCTGCCGGGCGATACCGGCGGATCCGGCGCAAATCTGCCGGAGGGCGTATCCGGGCAGGAAGCAGGAAATCTGCCGGAGGGTGCATCTGAGCAGAAAGCGGGAAATCTGCCGGAGGGCGCATCTGGGCAGAAAACGACAAAACTGCCAGAGAATACATCTGAGGAGAAAACGACAAAACTGCCGAAAAGCGCATCCGGGCAGGAAACGGCAAATCTCCCTGAAAACACATCTGAGCAGGGAGCAGTACAACTCCCGGAGGGCATGTCCGCGCAGGATGTGATCAGGTTGCTGCCGGAGACCGCGCGCGTGCAGATGCGGGAGGCGCTGGAGGAGAAGCTTGCAGGGATGCCGGAGACGATGCTGTCCCAGTCGGCAGTCCTGTTCGTGCAGCAGGAGTACGAGGCGCTCGGCGAGGATCTGGATGGCCGGCAGATTCATTATCTGGTGGAGACCGGCGGCATGATGCTGCTGATTGCGCTGGCGGCGATGGCTGCGTCGGTGCTCGTGACCTTCTTCTCGGCGCGGGTCGCGGCGGTTGTGGCGCACGACCTCAGAAACGATGTCTATCGCAAAGTGATCGGCTTTGGAAGCCATGAATTTAACCAGTTCTCGACCGCATCGCTGATTACGCGCAGCACAAACGATATCCAGCAGGTGCAGATGCTCCTGGCAATGGGTTTCCGGCTCGTACTTTACTCGCCGATCCTGGGAGTCGGCGGCGTGCTGAAGGTGATCCATACGGACGTTTCCATGAGCTGGATCATCGCGCTGGCTGTGGTGCTGATTCTGCTTGTGATTCTGGTGCTGTTCAAGGTGGCGATGCCGAAGTTTACGAAGCTGCAGGAGCTGATCGACAGACTGAATCTCGTCACGCGGGAACAGCTGACGGGCATAATGGTGTCGCGCGCGTTTGGCGCAGAGCGGCATGAGGAGGAGCGGTTCGAGGATGCAAACCGCCAGCTGACGCGGACGAACCTTTTCGTGAACCGCTGCATGACGTTCATGATGCCGGTCATGACGGTCATTATGAACGCGATCTCGGTGCTGATCGTGTACAAGGGCGCGTATGCGATTGACGGGGGCACGATGCAGGTCGGAGATCTGATGGCGTTTATCCAGTATGCGATGCAGATTATCATGTCATTTCTGATGATCGCGATGATGTCGATTATCATTCCGCGCGCGAACGTCGCGGCAAAGCGCATCCACGAGGTCCTGTGCACGGAGCCGTCGATTCGCGACGCGGCGCAGACGGTGACGCCGGATGCCGCGGTAAAGGGTGTGGTGGAGTTTGACCACGTATCGTTCTCCTACCCGGAGGCGGATGAGAAAGTGCTTGACGATATCTCATTTAAGGCGGAGAAAGGGCAGACGGTCGCGTTTATCGGCAGCACGGGGAGCGGAAAGAGCACGCTCGTGAATCTGATCCCGCGGCTGTACGATGTGACGGGCGGGGCGGTCCGCGTCGACGGCGTGGACGTCCGGCAGATGGCGAAGAAGGATTTGTGTGACCGGATCGGCTACGTGCCGCAGAAGAGCACGCTGTTTTCCGGCACAATCGACTCGAATATCCGGTTCGGACGAATGGGAGCGTCACAGGCTGAGGTGGAGCGCGCGGCCGCGATTGCGCAGGCGGCGGAGTTTATTGAGGCGAAAGAGGAGCAGTACGCGTCCCCGATTGCGCAGGGCGGTACAAATGTGTCCGGAGGGCAGAAGCAGCGGCTGTCGATCGCGCGGGCTGTGGCGAAGCAGCCGGAGATCCTGATCTTTGACGACAGCTTTTCCGCGCTGGACTACAAGACGGACGTGGCGCTGCGAAGGGCGCTGCGGGAGGCGACGGCGGACACCACGACCCTGATTGTCGCGCAGCGGATCAGCACGATTCTGCACGCGGACCAGATTATTGTGCTGGACGAGGGCAGGATCGCCGGGATGGGAACGCACCGGGAGCTGATGAAGAACTGCGAGGTGTACCGGCAGATCGCGACCTCCCAGCTGTCCGAGGAGGAACTTGCGGGGTGAGCAGATGCGTGGCGATATGTGGAAATCAGAGAGAGAAAGTCATGCATGACAATGTGAGCGGATTAGTAAGAGGAAGTTATGGATGATGCTGTGGGCGAATCAGAGTGGGAAGGTTGTATATGACCGTGTGAGTAGATCAGAGAGAACGTCATACGGCGCAGCAGGAAAGGAGCTGGCAGGATGAGTGAAACGAGAGGACGCGGCCCGCGGGGGCCGCATGGCCTGGGAATGGCGGGCGCAGAGCGGGCGAAGGATTTCCGCGGAAGTATCGGAAGGATCCTCCGCTATATGGGAAAATACAGATTCCGGCTGATCGGGATGCTGGTGTTTGCGGTCGCGGGAACCGTGTTCAGCATTGTGGGCCCGAAGATTCTCGGAAAGGCGACGACGGAGCTGTTCAACGGGCTCGTGGCGAAGATCGGGGGCACGGGCTCCATCAATTTTGCAAGGATCGCGCAGATTCTGCTGTTTACGCTGGGTCTGTACGTGTGCTCGGCGCTGTTTTCCTTTATACAGGGCTTTATCATGACGGGAATTTCGAACGATGTGACTTACAGCCTGAGAAAGGACATCTCGAAAAAGATCAACCGTCTGCCGCTGAACTATTATGAGAGCAGGACGACGGGAGAGATCCTGTCGCGCGTCACAAATGACGTCGACACGCTGCAGTCGAGCCTGAACCAGAGCATTACGCAGCTTGTGACCTCGGTGACGACGCTGGTCGGTGTGTTTGTCATGATGCTGAGCATCAATGTCTGGATGACACTCGCGGCGCTTTTGATCCTCCCGATCTCGATGGGCATCATCGGAACCGTGATGCAGCGGTCGCAGAAATTCTTCCGCAACCAGCAGAAGTACCTGGGTGAGGTCAACGGCCAGATCGAGGAGGTCTACGGGGGACACACGGTCATCCGCGTATTTAATAAGGAAGAGGATGTGGTCGATGCGTTTGAGCAGGTCAACAAGGAGCTGTACCGCTCCGCGTGGAAGTCGCAGTTCTTTTCCGGAATCATGATGCCGGTCATGCAGTTTATCGGAAATCTCGGCTACGTGGCGGTCGCGATTCTGGGCGGCTTTCTGGTGATCAAAGATGCGATCGAGGTCGGGGATATCCAGTCGTTCTTCCAGTACATCCGGAACTTTACGCAGCCGATTCAGCAGATCGCGCAGGTGACGAATATGCTGCAGTCCGCGGCGGCGGCCTCGGAGCGCGTGTTTGAGTTCCTCGACGAGAAGGAGGAGGATCAGACGGCAGAGCATCCGGTGTCGACGGAGGGGCTGTGCGGAAATGTCACATTTGATCATGTGTCCTTTGGGTATGACCCGGAGCAGGTGATCATCCACGATTTCTCGGCGAGCGTGAAGGACGGGCAGAAGATCGCGATCGTGGGGCCGACCGGCGCCGGGAAGACGACGATGGTCAAGCTGCTGATGCGGTACTACGATGTGAACCGGGGGAGCATCCGGATCGACGACCACGATGTGAGGGAGTTCAACCGCGGTGAGCTGCGGGATCTGTTTGGCATGGTGCTGCAGGATACGTGGCTGTTTTCCGGGACCATCATGGAGAATATCCGGTACGGGAGGTTGGATGCGACGGACGAGGAGGTGATCGAGGCGGCGAAGGCGGCGCACGTTCACAAGTTCATCATGCAGCAGCCGGGCGGTTACCAGATGGTGCTGAACGAGGAGACGAGCAACATCTCCCAGGGGCAGAAGCAGCTGCTGACGATTGCGCGGGCGCTGCTCGCGGACAACCGGATTCTGATTCTCGACGAGGCGACGTCCTCGGTCGACACGCGCACGGAGACGCAGATTCAGAAGGCGATGGACGCGCTGATGGAGGGCCGGACGAGCTTTGTGATCGCGCACCGGCTGTCGACGATCCGGGACGCGGACCTGATTCTGGTGATGAAGGACGGAGATATCGTCGAGCAGGGCAGCCACGAGGCGCTGATGAAAAAGGGCGGCTTTTACGCCGGGCTGTACAACAGCCAGTTTGAGCGGACGGAAGAGATTGCATAGGGGAGGAAGAGAGAACATGAGGTACCGTATCATAACAATAGAGCGTGAGTATGCATCCGGCGGAAGCGAGATCGGCAGCCGGGTCGGAATGCGCCTGGACATTCCCTGCTACGGGCAGGAGGTGCTGGAGCGGGCCGCCGAGAAAATGCACACGGTCCCGGAGCGGCTTGTGCATCTGGAGGAGACGACGTCGAACAGCTTTTTATTTTCCCTGGGAATGGCGAACCGCGTGGCGCTGGGCGAGCGCGACGGCCTGACGGAGGAGGGAGCGCTGTACGTGACGGAGGAGCAGGTCATCCGGGAGATGGCGCTGCAGGGGCCGTGCGTGATCGTCGGCCGCTGCGCCGGGTGGATTCTGCGGGAGCGCCGGGACGTGCTGCGGGTCTTCGTCCATGCGGACCGCGAATTCCGGAAAAAGCGGGCAGTACAGGAATATGGAATCGAGGAGCGCAGCGTGGAGAATGTGCTGAAGCGGTTTGACCGCCGCCGCTCCAATTTTTACAGTGCGAATACGTGCATGCGCTGGAACGACAACAGGGGCTACCATCTCGTGCTGGACAGCTCGCAGGTCGGCATAGGGGCCTGTGTGGATGTCATCTGCCAGATGGCGTGCAGAGAGGAGAAGTAGAGCGCGGCAGCGTTTCCCGGCGCGAATCCTGGAAACTCGGATCTATCTGCAAAACGTGACAGAAATCAGATAAAAATTTTGGAAAGATTCAGATTTTTAAAATTGGCAGAGCGAGAGGGATGTGGTATACTGGACGTAACCTATGGCAGGTGACGTGAAAACAGTAGTGGGAGGGAAACGATATGAGTAGACTGCAGAAAATGGGAAAGACAGCGTTGGCGGCACTGCTGGCGGCGGCGCTGGCGGCTCCGGTGCAGGTGTCGGCGAAGCCGCAGGAGCTGGAGTATCTGGAGGATCTGGCAGAGGCACAGGAGGAGCGGGCACAGCCTTCGCTGCTGGAGCAGACGCTGGGACTTGACGGGTTGTTGGATGGCATTGAGGAAAACGGGCTGTCCTTTGATGCGAAGCTTGGCCCGACACAGGAGACGCTGAGGGCTCTGGGTGTGGGCGCTGATGTTTTAGACAGCTGTGATGTGGAGGTCGGCGTGCAGATTGATCCGGCGCAGGAGCGCTGGCTGTTTGACCTGGCGGCGCTGATGGACGATGAGGAGCTGGTCGGGGCGGCGCTGTACGCGGACCGGGATCAGCTGGCGCTGTCGCTCCCGCAGCGGTATGAGGGGGCGGTCGGTATCCGCTCGGGAAGCTTCCGGGGGCAGTATGAGGGCTCGGTGATAGAGGAGATCCTGGGAGCGTTGCCGGAGGAACTGCCGGATTTCGATCTGGATTTCTTTCCGGATCCGGAGGGGATCGGCGAGTTTGGAAGCTTCGATGAGGAGTTTGAGGAGGCAGCCTCGGAGGGAGCGGCGC
Organism: Oscillospiraceae bacterium; assembly: GCA_021771715.1. Taxonomy (GTDB): domain Bacteria; phylum Bacillota; class Clostridia; order Lachnospirales; family Lachnospiraceae; genus Choladousia. Next base: position 27,347 of record JAETOO010000021.1, on the reverse strand, counting down.
TGATCGAGGACGGAGCCTCGGTCGCGGTCAGGGAGGAGGACGGTCAGACGGTCTATACCGTGTCGTACCGGAAAGCGGATGTGATTCGCTGTGTGAAAACAGTGATAGACGGCTACATGCGCATGCTGCGGAACTCCACATTGATTTCGATGGACGAGGGAGAGCTGAGCGCGTTTGAGGCGGAGCTCGAGGAAGGCTGTGATGTGCTGGAGCTTGTGCTGGAGGACGAGCTGCTGTTTGACTATTATGTGGATAATGACCTTGTGACAAAGGTTCATTTTGAGCTGAACCTGGATATGAATCGGCTGGAGCCGGAGAGAACGGATGCGGCGGAGAATGCAGGGAGCCCGGCAGAGGCGCAGGGAAATCCGGCGGAAGCGGGGAGCCAGGCGGGGCAGGAAATGCAGACGGACCCGGCGGAAGCAGGGAGCCAGGCGGATTCAGGAAATGTGACAGATGCGGCGGATCTGACGAGTCCGGCGGAGGAGTACGATCCGGAATATGAGGCACATTTCCTGTGTGACCTTGTGTATGTGGACCCAGCGGATGCGGGCGCGGGCCTTGATCTGACGATAGCCGGAGTGGACGGGGCAGGAGTCGAGCATGTGAGACTTGGAGTGTCCCAGACGAGGGAGCAGACGGGTACGACGGAGGTAAATTCTCTGCGCTTGTCGATGGAGGAAGAGGGTGAGGTGCTGTATGAAGGAACGCTTTTTGACACCACGTTTGACGCGCAGACCGGGGACTATTCTGTGAGGATGCACATGGAGGATGAGGACACCGATATGGCGATCAGCCTGGACGGTACCTTTACGGATATCCAGAAGGAAAAGCAGTTCCGGTTCGTGATCGACGAGGCGTCCCTTGCGGTAAACGGCGACAGCTTTGCCCTGAGCGGTGAGATTTTCGTGGGCGCGGCGCCAGGTACATTCGACGCGCCGGAGCGCGTGCGGATGGTGATGGAGCTGTCCGAGGAGGAACTGATCAACCTGATGACCGAGATCCAGGTGAAGAGTGCGATCCTGGCGCAGAAGCTGATGCCGGAGCCGGAGACAGAAATTCCGGAGGCGTACGGCGAGGAACCGGAAACGGAATTGACAGGTGTACATAGTGAAAAGGACGTCTGAGCGCAGAGGATTTGTCCACAGAATACCTGGTCGCAGTTGTTCAGGCGGCAGATGATCGGATCAATGATAACTTGGTTACAGGTATCGATTGTAAATGATCCGGCTGCCGGGAGATCTTCCGGCAGCCGGATGCCATGCAGGCTGCAGATTTACGCTGCGCTATACACGGCGAAACTGTGAGGATCATGATGCGTTTGCGCCGTACAGGCGTTCCATCAGATCCTGAAGTGAATTTGTGTCAGATTGCGGCGTGGGCGGCATCTCCTGTCTGGGGGATGCCGTTTCTGTTCCTGAGAGGTCGAGCTCCGGGAGGAGCTGCTGTCCGCTGCCTGGCCAGAGCGTCTCGGTCTCCGGAGCATCCGGGTCCGGGAGCGGCTGCTGTCCGGTATCCGGCCAGAGTGTCTCCGTCTCAGTGTTGCCCGGGTCCGGGAGTGGCTGCTGCCCGGCGTCTGGCGGGGCTGTGTCGGTCTCCGGGCCGCCTGATCCCGCCGGCGGCTGCTGTCCGGTGTCCGGCTCGGGGCGCTCTGTCTGGGAACCGCCCGGCCGCGGAAGCTCCGACTCTGATTCTGACTCGGACTCCGTCTCGGTCAGCAGCTGGTCGAGGATATCGTCGTAGATCAGGATCGGCTCGGTTTCAGGGATGGGTTCGTGCAGCGGACACGCTTCTGTCGGCTCGGTGCCTGCGGCGAAATACTCGGTAAAGGTGTCCGGACAGCCGTCGTCGACGGCGAGGAGCTGGCTGTCCGCACAGAGGGTCACAGCGAGAACCGAGTCGGGCTGTGAAAATTCGGCCGGAGGGAGTGCGGTGTGGACTCGGTTCATGACGGCACTCCAGAGCACCTTCTGGTACATGTGGTAGATGGAGCCGTCCGGCAGGCTCTTGTTGTTGTCGTAGCCGCCCCAGATGCTGCACGTATAGTAGGGGGTGTAGCCGGTGAACCAGATGTCCTTGTAGCTGGAGGTGGTGCCGGTCTTTCCCGCGACCGGCTGTCCCGCTGCGAAGATCGTGCCGCTGGCCGTCCCCGACGGGTCAGACACGACGCCGCGCATCGCGTCGGTCAGCAAAAAGGCGGTGCTGTCCTTGAGAATCCTGGTGTTGTCGCGCGCGGCGAGGCTGAGCGAGGTGAAATCGGAGCCCGCCGCGGTCGGGGCAAGGACTGCGCTATCCGCTCCAAATGCTGTTGCGCTTGAAAGGGAGCCATTTGCGTCGGAATCGGAAGCGGACGCACCGGTTGTGTCGCTTGCGGCCGTGGAAAACTCGTAGACGACCTCACCGTGCCGGTCCAGGATCTTTGTGAAGAATTTCGGGGTCCGGTAGATGCCGTCGTTCGCGATCGCCGCGTATGCGCCGCAGAGCTCAAGATTCGTCACGCCCTGCGTGATTCCGCCCAGAGCAAGCGGCTGAATGATGTCGGAGGAAAGGCTGCCGCCGGATTCAAACGTCTCGTGGAGAGTCGTGATGCCAAAGCGCTCCGCATAGGAAAACCCGAGTGCGGGAGTTAGTTCGGTGATGCAGCGTACCGCGATCACGTTGATTGAGCGGACGATGGCCTCGCGGATGGTGGTCGGCCCGGTGTAGTCTGTGATATCCCAGTTGCTGACCGGGGTCCCGTCCTCATAGAAAAACGGCTCATTGTCGTACCGCGTGGCGAGTGTCTGACCGTCCGCGTCGAGCGCCGGCGCGTAGGCGGCCAGGAGCTTAAACGTAGACCCGGGCTGCCGTGTCGTGTCGGAAGCGCGGTTCAGCGTCAGACTCGCCTGCTTTTCCCCGCGCCCGCCGACGATGGCCCGCACGAGGCCGGTCGATTGCTCCATGAGCACGAGAGATGCCTGCGGCTGAGGAGAGAGGGAGAGCCGCTCGGCCAGCACGGTCAGGGTGTCAGCTTCGTCCTGCGCATCGTCTGCGTCCTGTGCGGTATCCGAGTCCTCCTGCCCTTCCGCACCTTCTGCGAGGATGGCAGCGCGGAATGCGTCTGCGTACTGCTGTGCGGTGTCGGCGGAGGTGCACAGCAGGTCAAAGGACGGGTCGACGGTCTTTCGCACATAGGTGCGCAGCGCGTCCGAGCCGTAGTGTGTGACCTCGCCGTTGTTCGCGGCGACGCTTAAGGCGTAGTCGATGCCGAACTCGGTCCCGGCCGGGAAGTTGGCCGGGTTGGAAAATTCCTCGTCGCAGATTTGCTGCAGTGCCTGATCCTGCGCAGAGAAGATCCGCAGCCCGCCGCTGTAGACCGCCCGATAGGCCTGATCCTGCGAGTATCCCTTTTCCCCGGTGAGAATGTCGATGACCTGGTCGATCAGCGCGTCCTCGTACCAGGAGTAGGCGTTGCCGCTCTCCAAGGAAGGATCGGTCTTGAGAACGCGGTCGTAGACCGGGTCCGTCTCTGCCGCCCGGTGCTCCTCGTGCGAAATGTACCCCTGCTCTTCCATATAGTTGAGAATCACGAGCTGCCGCCTGCGGTTGGATTCAGGGTAAACCGCCGGGTTGTAGCCGGAGGGATTCTGCGGGATCGCCGCGAGCACGGCGCACTCGGAGAGCGTGAGTTCTGAGACGTCCTTCCCAAAATATCTGCGCGAGGCGGCCTGTACTCCGTAGCAGCCGGAGCCAAGATTGATCGTGTTCAGATAATTTTCGAGGATCTCAGCCTTCGACATCCGGTCCTCGAGCTGCAGGGCGAGGTATTGCTCCTGCACCTTGCGCCGGAAGCGGTCTGCAAACGAGTCCTCCTGCGTCCACTCGGTGAACACGTTGTTTTTGATGAGCTGTTGTGTGATCGTGCTGGCGCCCTCCGAAAAAGAGCCGCTGGTGATGCCGGTCACAAACGCGCGCAGGATTCCGCGCATGTCGATGCCGCCGTGCTCGTAGAAGCGCTCGTCCTCGATCGCGATGACCGCTTTCTGGAGCGAGTCGGGAATTTCCTCGAGCGGCACGATATCGCGGTTCGAGGTGGCGAGCGTGAGTTTCCGGAGATAGTTGCCCTCGGCGTCGCAGATGTAGGTCGCGGATTCCATCGGGGAGACGGTGATCGAGTCGATATCCGGCGCTGTCGCGATCAGATACCAGACGAATCCGAAAAGCAGGAGGAGCAGGAGACAAAGAGCGCTCGCAGCCCCGGCCAGGATTCGCTTCCAGGGCAGCCGGGGAAACGAGGGCCGCCTCGGAGGACGCCGACCCGAGGACGCGTCCGGGCGGAAACCATGAAATTCCGGCTCGTCAGTATTCGGGCGGGAAACAGAAAGTTCCGGCTTGTCAGTTTCCGGGCGGGAAATAGAAAGCTCTGCTCTGTCAGTATCTGGGCGGGAAACAGAAAGTTCCGGCTCGCCAGTTTCCGGGCGGGAAACAGAAAGCTCCGTCCTGTCAGTGTTTGGGAGGGAAGCAGGAAGTTCCGTCCTGTCAGTGACCGGTCGAGAATCATGAAGACCGGATGGGGCGGCGTCCGGGCGGGCGTGAGCAGGCCCTGTCCGGGTGATTTTTTGAATTGTATGAAAAATGGAAGAAATTGAGTCCATGAGAGTCTCCTTGCATCTGGCCAGCCATTTTGTTTCCGATGTACTAAGTATGCCGGAAAGTGGCAGGTTTTATGCAGTAAAACAGTGTTGATTCCTTTGTCTGCGTCTGGTACAATGATCCCGTTGGATTTACCGGGCGCAGATGAAACGGAAGGGCGGGCAGAGACTGCCGTCGGACGGGAAGAGGATAACGGATATGAAGCAGATGAAAATTGTCTATGAGGGCGGAGAGGGCGAGCTGATCGAGAAGAAATCGCGTTTTATCGCGACGGTGCGCCCCGTGGAGAGCGAGGAGGAAGCGCTCGCGTTTATCGCCGAGATGAAAAAGAAATACTGGAATGCGTCGCACAACTGCTCGGCGTTCGTGGTCGGGGAAAACCAGGAGCTGCAGCGGTGCAGCGACGACGGGGAGCCGCAGGGAACGGCGGGGCGGCCGATGCTCGACGTGCTGCTCGGCGAGGACGTGCACAATGTGGCCGTCGTCGTGACACGGTACTTCGGGGGAACGCTGCTTGGCACCGGCGGTCTGGTGCGCGCTTACTCGCGCTCGGTGCAGGAAGGGCTGGCCGCGAGCAAGATTATCGAAAAAAAGATCGGCGCGCTGCTGCGGATCCGGACCGATTATAATGGAATCGGAAAGATTCAGTATCTGCTGGGGCAGAGAGGGCTGGTGATTACCGGTTCGGAATACACCGATATCGTAGAGCTCGAGACGCTCGTGCCACAGGAGCAGCTTTCCGAGCTGCGCGAGGCGATCACGGAGGGGACGAACGGCAGAGCCCGGTTTCTACGCGAGGACGCGGTCTGCTTCGCGTTTGTGGACGGGGAGCCGCTGCTGTTCTAACGGCAGGACAGCAGGGAGAGTATTCTGCAGAGAATTGGCACAGCGCAGAGCGTTTACAGGGAATCAACATAGACGGGCGGAAAGGATTGATTTAGGTATGGATATTAATATAGAAGAAAGTAGGACAGCGGATCGCAGGGATGCCCCGATCGGCGTCTTTGATTCGGGCGTCGGCGGCCTTACGGTGGTGCGCGAGATCATGCGGAATCTCCCCGAGGAGCGGATTGTCTATTTCGGGGACACTGCGCGCGTCCCGTACGGCAGCAAGTCGCAGGAGAATGTGATCCGCTTTTCGGAGCAGATTATTCACTTTCTGCAGACGCAGGACGTCAAGGCGATTGTGGTCGCCTGCAACACGGCGAGCGCGCTGGCGCTGGATGCGGTGGAGCAGGAACTGGATATCCCGATCGTCGGCGTAATCGGACCCGGCGCGCGCATGGCGGTGGAGTCGACGAAGAACAAGCGCGTCGGCGTGATCGGGACGGAGAGCACGATCCGCAGCCGGACGTACGACCGGTTTATCCAGGCACTCGACTCCGAGATCGTCGTGTTCGGGAAGGCGTGTCCGCTGTTTGTGCCGCTGGTCGAGGAGGGCTGGCTGAAGGATTCGGTGACGGAGGAGGTCGCGCGCCGTTACCTTTCCGAACTGCTGCGCAAGGACATCGACACGCTGATCCTCGGCTGCACGCACTACCCGCTGATCCGCTCCCTGATCGAAAAGCTTGCGGGGGATCAGGTGCACCTGGTCAATCCGGCGTATGAGACGGCGCAGGAGCTCGGCCGGCTTTTGGAGCGCATGAATCTGCAGAATACCGGGGAACATAATGCAGGCAGAGAAATGTATCAGTTTTACGTCAGCGACGCCGCGGAGAAGTTCGGAGAGTTTGCCAATTCGATTCTGCCGTACGATGTGACGCGGGCGAGGAAGATTAATATAGAAGAATACTGAACCAGGGTACGAGAAAGGTTACGGCAGCAACGCAAAAAGAGGAGAGACGATGACGGAAGATATTTTGATTAGTGTGAAAGGGCTCCACACGCTGAACTCGGAGCAGCAGGAGGAGATTGAGGTGACTTCTCCGGGGAAATATTATTTTCGGAACGGAAAACATTTTGTGCTCTATGACGAGCTGCAGGAGGACAGCAAAGAGGTGATCAAAAACCGCATCAAGCTTGCGGACGGTTTTCTGGAGATCCAGAAGAAGGGGCCGCTGAACACGTGCATGACGTTCCTGCGCGGGGAGAAGAGCACGAGCTGGTACGGGACGCCGTTCGGGGAGATGCAGCTCGGCATCGAGGTGACCAGCATGCAGATCGACGAGCAGGACAATCAGATTGACGTGGATGTGGATTATGCGCTTGAGATGAATTATGAGCACGTCTCAGATGCGAGCATTCATCTGCGGATCATGGAGCAGGACAGAGGGCTGTTCCGGATCTGAACAAACTTTAAGGGAGCGCCGGAGCGCTCCCTTTTGAGGTTACTGTGCCAGCGCCTGGCGCAGCGCCTTTGCGAGCTGGTCCGGACATGAGGTCGGGCGGGCGCCGCAGCGGATGCCTTCGATTCTGGAAATCGCCTCCTGCGCGGTCATGCCCTGCACGAGTCTTGCGACACCCTGCGTGTTGCCGTTGCAGCCGCCGACAAACGATACTTCCTTGATCACGTCGCCGTCAAGCTCCACATGGATCTCCTGGGAGCAGGTTCCCTTTGTCTTATATACCATAGTGTTTTCCTCCTGTGTAGATGAAAATGTAAGCGTCAGACGCTTTATGAGGATAGTATAGCGGGTTTGGGGTGGTTATTCAAGTGGAAAAATGGGGTTAGGGGGCGTGGGCAGAGAGGACGGCCCTGCGATCTTCTCTGACGGTGGCTGGCGCAGTTAAAGCAAGGAAACTGGGGCGTGCGGAGGAGAAAAATGGATTGCCTGCGGGGAGAAAGCGGGGTATACTGGTAGGAAGGTTGGCCGCAGAGAACCATAAAGAAATCGGGCGGCCGGATGGAAAGGAGAGACTGGATATGAGGAAAATCGGTATTATCGGCGCGATGGATGTGGAGGTTGCGCGGCTGAAGGCGGATATGGAGATTGCGCGGGAGGTGACGCGCGCGCGGATGAGTTTTTGTGAGGGGAGTCTTGAGGGGCGGCAGGTTGTCGTGGTGCAGAGCGGGATCGGCAAGGTGAATGCGGCGGTCTGCACGCAGCTGCTGGTCGACGAGTTTGGTGTGGATGCGGTGATCAACACGGGGATCGCGGGATCTCTGAACGCGCAGATTGACATCGGCGACATTGTGATCTCGACGGATGTGGTGCACCATGATATGGATGCGGTGAGCTTTGGGTATGTGCCGGGGCAGATTCCGCAGATGGACGTCTTCTCGTTTGAGGCGGATGCGCGGCTGGCGGATCTCGCGGAGCAGGTTTGCCATGAGGTGAACCCTGAGATTCAGGTGTTCCGGGGCAGGGTCGTGAGCGGAGACCAGTTTGTGGCCGACCATGCGACGAAGGAGCGGATTGCGGGACAGTTCCACGGCTTCTGCACGGAGATGGAGGGCGCCGCGATTGCGCAGACGGCTTACCTGAACGGGATTCCGTTCGTCGTGATCCGGGCGATCTCAGACAAGGCGGACGACAGCGCGTCGGAGGATTATCCGACCTTTGAGAAGAAGGCCGTGGAGCATAGCGTGCGGCTTGTCGAGGGCTTCCTGGCACGGCTGTAAACCGCGGCGGCTCCGGGGCGTTTTCAGGTACAGCAGCAAGCCCTGTCTCCCCGGAGCATTTTTCGGGTACAGGGGCAGGGTTCGGCGGCCCCGGAGCTTCGTTCTCCGGACATCGCTTCTCCACTTCAGTCGTATTCTGAGGCAGTACGCCGTATTATTATAGGAAAATACTCCCCCTTATGGTGCCGTTTCCGGTCAGAGCGCCCCACATTGCCGCAAAAGGTGAGCGAAAAAGTCGAACGATTTTTCTTTGCAAATCCGATTTTAGCGGCTATAATGGCGGTACTTGAGCCGGTGGCACGAAGGCGCCGTCGTAGCAGCGGTTTGAGAGCAGGACAATTTATCAAAGGGGGATTCCATATGTTACAGTTCATCATGGATCGCAATGTGTTACTTTACGTGTTGGCAGCAGCCTGCGCCGTCGGCGTAGTCAGCCAGATGATTCTGAGACAGGTATACGAGCGATTGATAAGGGATACGCGAAATACGGGGGAGCCGGCGGGGCGTTTTCTGCAGCAGCTGCGGCAACGGTTTCAATACTGCACGCACCTGAATGAGCAGGTTGGAGATGTGCAGGCGCTGATCCGAAAGAATCTGATGGAGTACCGGTTCTGGGGAATGGGATTGCATCAGTGGAAACGGATCGGGACAAGCTGTCTTGTGGTAAGTCTTCTGTGTGCGTTTGGCGGCACCATGATGCTTGTGCAAAATGGTGCAAATGTGATTAACGGCAATACTTATTTCTGGATGGGCGTGCTCGCGGTGGCATTGACCGCGGCGGCCTACGGAATTTCAGATACGGGCTACCGGCAGGAGGTGCTGACAGTCGGCCTGACGGATTACCTGGAAAACAGCGGTGCGGTGCGTGACTACAGCGCGCAGTCGGATGTGGAGTCGTATGAGAGTGATTACAGCGCCGCGCCGGAGAGCGTGACGCCGATCGTTCCGGTCAGCGACGGAAGAAAGGCGAAGCGCCGCGCGAGGATGGAGACGGCAGCCGCCTCCGAGACCCGCGCACAAAAGGAAAAGCGGGAGCTCAAAGAAAATCTCTCGCGGGTTCGGGCCGGGATGCAGGAGACGGCCGCTGCCGCCGAACGGCCCGAGCGTGACAGCCGGGCCGAGATCCTGCGCCAGATGGATCCAAAGGATCAGGAGCGGATCCTGCGGGAGGTGTTAAAGGAATTTCTTTCCTGACTTTACAAAGTTCCGCCTGCCTGCTAGAATAAACGGGGCAGACAAGCGCAGCCATGCCGCAGGGGCGGGATGGGGACGGCGCTGCTGACAGACAGGCCAAAGATGGCCGTGCGCAGGACAGGACGGGGACGATGTGGAGGACGGTGAGCACCGCAGTGCCGTGAGAACGGAGTGGAAGCGGCGATCGTGCAGAGTGCGGTGAGCACGGCGGGAGCAAAATGAGAACCGTGTGAGGACAGCAGAAGGAGTGTGGGATGCCGCGGGTGGGGACGCCTGTCTGCGGTGTCCCTTTTGCATGTCGGCCGCGGCAGATGCGCCGCTGCGGCGAGAGAAAGGAGTATACAAATGAAGATCGTAATTCTTGAGGCGGACAGCCTCGGAGAGGATATCAAGCTGGACCACTTTTTTAAGATCGGCGAGGTGGCAATCTACGGGAACACCACGCCGGAGGAGGCGCCGGAGCGGATCGCCGAGGCGGACGCAGTCATCGTGAACAAGCTGCCGATGAACGAGAGCACCCTGAAGGACGCGCAGTTTGTGAAGTACATCGGGCTCACGGCGACGGGGACGAACAATATCGACTTCGCGTACACGAACGGGCGCGGGATCACGGTCACGAACGTTGCCGGGTACTCGACCGGGGCGGTTGCACAGCACACGTTCGCGATGGTCTTTTACCTGCTCGAGCATCTGCGCTATTATGACGACTACGTGAAGTCCGGTGCGTACACAAAATGTGAGACGTTTTGCCATATGGACCGGAAGTTCAACGAGCTGGAGGGCAAGACCTGGGGTATTATCGGGCTGGGAGCGATCGGAACGCGCGTCGCAAATCTGGCGTCCGCGTTTGGCTGCGAGGTGATCTACTACTCAGCCTCCGGAAAAAAGCGCAGCGAGGTGTACCGTCAGGTGGATCTTGACACGCTGCTCGCCGAGTCGGACATTGTGTCCTGCCACGCGCCGCTGAATGAGAAGACGTATCATCTGATGGACTATGACCGTTTCTGCCAGATGAAGCCGACCGCGCTCTTTATCAATGTGGGTCGCGGGCCGATTGTCGACGAGAAGGGGCTCGCCAAGGCGCTGAAGAAGGAGAAAATTGCGGCGGCTGGGCTCGACGTGCTCGAGGCAGAGCCGATGGACAAGGACAATCCGCTGCGCAAGCTGGATGACAGCGACCGGCTGCTGATCACGCCGCATATCGCGTGGGCGGCCGTCGAGGCGCGCAATCGCCTGCTGGAGGAGGCGTACAAGAATCTGAAAGCATTTCAAAAGGGAGAGGAGCGGAATGTCTGCAGAGGCTAAGCGTTATGGCCGGTATGCGGCGGTTGGCTTTTTTGCGCTGCTGCTGGTCTACTACTGTGTTCACCCGGCGATGTATGCGGAGGGGGAGCGGGAGATTTTTATCCTTGCGAGCCAGAAGACGTACATCGCGATGGCGATCGTCTTTTCTCTGATTGCGCTTGCCCTGACGCCGGTTGCGCTTGATGGACGGGTGAACCGGATCCTGTCATGGATCTGGTATACGCTTGCGCCGTTTGCCGTGTACTTCTCCTTGCTGTACCTGAACGCGGATAAGTTCAACATCGACTTTTTTGCGCTGAACCGGATCGCGCTTGGTTTTACGTTCTTGTTTCTGTTTCTGCTGGAGGCGTTGTTTTTGATCGTGACCGGGAGCATTCGGTGGTCGGTTGTGTTCCTGGCGGTGCTGGTCGGAGCGCTGGGCATCGCGAACTGCTTTGTGATCCAGTTCCGCGGGATGGCGCTCTCGGCGGGGGATCTGTTCTCGCTGGGCGCGGCGGCCTCGGTGGCGTCGGAGTACACGTACGAGCTCGACTGGTACATGTATGTGGAGGTGCTTCTGACGGCGGCAATCTGTGCGCTGAGCCTGAAGCTCTCCGGCGGACGCATGCTGCACCCTGCCGTGCGCGCGGCGGTGCTCGTCGTCTGGGCGGCGGTAGCGGGCGCGTACTACTATGTGTGCTGCAAGACGGATTTTCTGGAGGAGCACGAGATCCGCTCGGAGGGGTTTACGCACCAGCTGAGGTATAAGCAGTACGACATGATCTTCACGACGCTGACGACCTGCTTTTATTTGTCGGTGGACAAGCCGGACGGGTACTCGGTGGAAAGAGTAAGAGAGCTCGCGGCCCCGTATCTCGAGGAAGAGGGGACTGAGGCAGCCATATACTCAGGAGAAGGCGAAACTGAGGGAACTCCCCACCTCATCGTGATTATGAATGAATCGTTTGCGGATTATACGGATATCGGGAGAGGGCTGGAGCTCTCCGAGGACTGCATGCCGTTTCTCCACAGCCTGACGGAGAATACCATCAAGGGGAATGCGTACGTCTCGATCTTTGGCGGAAACACGCCGAACTCCGAGTATGAGTTTCTCACGGGGAACACGATGGGCTTTCTGCCGCCTTCATCAGTCGGTTTCAACCTGTTCGTGCGCGGGAATCTTCCGTCAGTCGCCTCCGAACTGAAGCGCGAGGGCTACCGGACGCTCGCGATCCACCCGTACCGCGGGACGAATTACCGCAGGCATATCGTCTACCCGCAGCTTGGATTTGACACGTACTACACCCGCAAGGAGTTTGAGCACCCGCAGTATATCCGCAGCTTTATCTCGGACGCAGCGCTCGCGGACCGCATCATTGAGGAATTTGACAAGAATAAGGAGAGCGGCGCGCCGCTGTTCTCCTACAATGTGACGGTGCAGAATCACGGCGATTATTTTGCGTCAAATACGAAAAATCTGGATCTGTCCATCGAGGTGAAGAACCCGGAGGTGAACCAGACGAAGACCTCCATCTATGTAAATCTGATCCGCGAGTCGGACCGGATGCTGGAGACGCTGGTCAGGCACTTTGAGCAGGAGGAGGAGCCGACGGTGATCGTGATGTTCGGGGACCACCAGGCGAACCTCGGGGACAATACGTACGAGTATCTGATCGGGAACGAGGAGGAGCTGACCGCCGAGGAGCGGATGGAGAAGTACAAGGTGCCGTTTGTGATCTGGGCGAACTATGACATCGAGGAGGAGGTCATTGAGCGGACGAGTCTCAACTACCTCTACAGCCTGCTCGCGGACCGGCTGGAGCTGCCCATGACTGGGTATCAGCGGTACCTCCTCGCGCTCTCCGAAAAAATCCCGGCGCTCTGTGCACAGGGGTACTGGGGAGACGACGGGATTTTCTACGAGCTCGACGATGCGGAATCGCCGTACTATGAGGCGGTGAACGAGTATAATATTCTGGAGTACAATGACATCCTCGGCGGAAAGAACCGGTATCTGGACTTTTTTAGTGAAGTAAAAGGGTAAGAAAAGCTGCAGAGAGCCGTATCCTGTGCGGAAGAGAACAGGACAGTGATGCTTAGGTGCGGCGCTGCATGTGAGCACGGGCATTGTCTGGTGCTCACAGGCGTGCCGATTCAAGCGCGTGATGCTCACAGCGTGTGCCGATTCACCGCTCGATTCCCCTGCGCGCGCGGACGCCGCGGTCGAAGGGGTGCTTGATCTTGCGCAGCTCGGAGACGTAGTCGGCGGCTGCCAGCAGCGCCTCGCTGGGGTCCTGACCGGTCAGGATGACCTCGAGGTGCTCCGGCTTGTTTTTCAGAAAATCGAGCACGAGCCCTTCGTCAAGCAGACCGGCGCGGATCGCGTAGACCGTCTCGTCGAGGAACAGCACATCGTAGTGTCCCTCGGCGGCTTTTTTTGTGACCAGCCGGAGCTGGTCGGCATAGAACTGCCTTCGCTCTGCCTTCTCCTCCTCGGTCATGCGGAAGCTGAACTTTTCCTGCTCAAGCCCCGGGACAAAGGTGATATTTTCGATCTGTTCCATCGCGCGGCGCTCGCTGGTCGCGTTGTTTTTCATAAACTGGTAAATCAGCACACGGAAGCCATAGCCTGCCGCGCGGACACACAGGCCCATACCGCAGGTGGTTTTCCCCTTTCCGTTGCCGCAATAGAGGTGAACGAGTCCAAGCTCTTTATGATCCGGCATAAAATCACTCCTGTTCTTATTTCTGATCGAAACGGATTCATAAACCTGAAAAGTGCGTCTATCAAGGGCACTTTTTTTATTATAGCGTTCTTTGAACACAAAAAAAAGGAAAATTTGGAAAAACAAAAGAATTTGTGAATTTTGTGTATTAAATCGCAAAAGTTTATGTTATACTGTTCCCACGGCGTGTTCCATCAAGGGAAATTGCCGCGGTATCGTTACAGCGAAGAGGGCAGGATATTGAACAGGACGTGGGAAAAATTGAAAAAAACATACGAGGATAACCGGATTGCGATGTGGCTGCTGTGTGTGTTTGTCATCTTTTTTTGCATCATTTCAGGGCCCGGAATCGTAGAGGAAGTGTCGTCCGGGAGTGCGGAGCTGATGACGGAGTCGTCGGACGCGGGAGCATGGGACGGAGAGGGCAACGGAGCGTCTAAAAAGAGCGGAGCGCAGGCGGATGAGGAGAAGTCCGGAATGGTGAAGGCTGCGAGTGATGCGGCGGGAGATGTCGAGACAGGAGACGACGCGGAGGACGCAGAGGAAGCGTTGAGGGATGCGTCAGAGAAGAGTGACGCAAAGGATTCAGATAAGACAGCGAAGAATGTTGCGGACGAGGACAGCGAGAAAGATTCTTCGACTGCGGAGATCGAGGCAGTCGGGGACGAGACGAGCGGGACTGCAGCCGGGGAGGATGAGTCGGATTCAGAGCCCGCTTCGCGGGAGAACGGAGAGACCGAGCCGGAGAGCGTGACGGACCCGAAAGGCGAAGGGACGGAGCTGGTGCTCGGCGAGCGGTGGCTGTTGCAGCTTGCGGCGCAGTACGGAGCCTCGTTCCGGATTCCGATGGCGCTTGCGGATGAGACCGTGGTCACTTTCGTCCCACTGGGAGAGAAGTGGAAGCTGCGCGGCTACGAGGAGCTGGAGGCGGAGTTTGAGGAGTGGCAAAGACGAGAGAAACCACTTGGGACACTGGAGCGGATGCTGACGCGCCGGCTGGATACATACGACGGGGACTGGTCGGTCTACGTGAAGAACTTGAGCACGGACGAGTCCTTTGTGATCAATGACCGCCCGATGAAGTCCGCGAGCGTCATGAAGCTGTTTATCATGGGAACGGTCTACAAGGCGTTTGAGACCGGGGATCTGTCGAGGACGGACGAGGTGCTGTCGCTGGTCGGCCAGATGATCACGGTCAGCAGCAACGAGGCGTCGAACGAGCTGCTCTACAGGCTCGGCGACGGAAGCTACGCGGACGGCATCGCGAAGGTGGACGCGTTTATAGAGGAGTATGGGTTCAGCGACATGACAGTCGAGTATAACGGCTTCAACGACCCGGCGACGAACACGAGCAGCGAGCACTTCAACCAGGTCGCGGCCAAGGACTGCGGGAAGCTGCTGGAGGATATCTACCGGCGCACCTGGGTGAACCGTTCCGTCAGCAACGAGATGGAGGATCTGCTGCTCTCCCAGGAGACGCGCTACAAGATCCCGGCAGGGCTGCCCGACGGAGTCCTGTGCGGCAACAAGACAGGAGAGATGGACACGACGGAGAACGATGCTGCGATTATCTATACGGACCAATGCGATTACATCCTCGTGGTGCTCTCGAGCGACTGGGACAGCAAGGATCAGGCGATTTCGCGGATCCAGTCGATCTCGGCCGCGACCTGGAAGTACCTGAATCTGACAGAGTACGAGATGGTGGTCGCAGAGTAGCGGGTTGCCGCAAGCGTCAGGATAGCGCAGTGCGGATCGGAAGTAAGAGCCGCCGCAGAATAGCGGGCCAGAGAAAACAGGAGGAAGCGATGTTTCGTTTATGGGGAAAGGTATGGAAGGACAATCACCTTCTGCGCGACACGGTGGCGGAGGAGGACTGTGACGACACGCGGACGCACAAGATCTTTCGCGCGCTGGATCAGATCTGCCACGAGTTTGATCTGGGGAGACCGATCTGGCTGGACCAGAACATCTCGGAATTTAAGCGCACGAACAGGACGCGCTTTTACCAGGACAGCTTTATAGAGGAGATCGAATTTGACTGCCTCGAGATCCGGATCCTGGAGGAGTGAGGTAATTTGTTGCAGGTCTGCGGCTTGCATGGCGTCCTGGCTGAAATAAAACAGTAATTTATAGAATGTGACCGAAATGTGACTGTCAAATGGTATGATAAAAGTGCTATATCGACGCTGTTATTGTTACAGGACGGGAGAATGATTCATATGAAAAAGAAACAGACATTTGTTGTAGAGGTTAGTGATACCCAGTACGGGAGCTGGCAGGGGACAATCGAGTGGATCCAGGGCCAGAAGAAGCAGAATTTCCGGAGCACGATGGAGCTGCTCCGCCTGATCGACTCTACGATCGGGGAAGAAAGCAGGAGCTGGGAGGAGTAAGAGAATCCGGGAGGAACAAACGACATGATGAGGCTGGAAATATTCGGCAGATTTCTGCTCTACAATGAGCATGCATCAGTCGACGAGAAAACGCTGCATTCAAACAAGCTGGTTCGTCTTCTTGTGTATATTCTTTTATACAGGGACAGGGAAGTGCCGCACCAGGAGCTGATTGATACGTTCTGGCAGGATGAGGGTACCAGGAATCCGGAGGGAGCCCTGAAGAACCTGATCTATCGTCTGAGGACGGAGCTGCGTGTGTTTGGGGACACGGAGCTTGTGATGACGCTGCCCGGCGCGTACCACTGGAACCCGCAGGTGCCGGTGACCACGGACTACGAGGATCTGGAGCGCGTGGCGAGAGACGCGCGCAGCGCCGTAGATCCTGCGCGCAAGCGGGCATATTGCGAGCAGGTGATCCAGCTTTATAAGAGGGAAGTGTCAGCGCGGATCGCGACGGAGAGCTGGATGCTTTCACGCCTGACCTACTACAAGCTTCTGTATATGGATATCGCGAAAATGCTCGCTGCGATGTATGAGCAGGGAGAAGAGTGGGATGCGCTCGAGCGGCTGTGCCGCGGTGTGATGGAGGTGGATTCTCTGGACGAGGACATCCACTACTGGCTGATCAAGAGCCAGATCGGGAAGAGCAACTATGGGCGCGCGATCGAGTACTATGAAAATGGAAAAAAGATGTTTTACGACCACCTCGGCATCCGGAACGTGGATCGGTTCAATGAGTTGTACGACGAGATCATGACGATCTCCAAGAATCAGATGTCGGATATCGGCAGCCTGATCGCATCGGTATCGGAGAAGGAGGTGCCCACCGAGGTCTTCATCTGTGAATATCCGGTGTTCCGGGAGATCTACCGGGTGGAGGCGCGGCGCATCCGCCGTACCGGGATCGCAGAGTACGTGGTTCTGGTCACGATCAAGCCCAGCGGCAGGTCGGGCAAGGACGGGCAGGATGCCCGCATCCGGGCCGGCATGGAGATTCTTGAGCAGCTCCTGAAGCGTGCGCTGCGCACGGGGGATGTGGTGGCGCGCTACAGCAGCATGCAGTATGTGCTGCTTCTGCCGACCTGCACGTATGAGTCGACGCTCCTCATCGCGGAGCGCATTGAGAGCGAGTTCCGCCGGGAGGCAGGAAAACGGCGGCTGGTGCTGCAGTTCGAGGTAGAAGAGCTTTCGGCCGCTTCAGGCTCGTGACAGAGGAGGAGGGGCTAGACAGTGGGTGAGCAGCCAAGGGAAAGAAGAATGCCTGCAAATGCGATCCGGGTATGCGTGGACCGGTGCAGGGATTACGATGCGGTCGGGAGAATGTACAGCAGAGCTACAGGCCAGAAGGCAGAGTTTACGAGCATGACGGATCTGCTGCTGAAAGTGGATGCCCTTCTTGACAGGACGAAGGGACCGCAGTCGTTTCAGAGAAAGCGAATGTTCAAGGCCGCGAAAAAGGAAGAGACGAGGCGTGAGACTGCAGGGGGCAGGCCGCAGCCGGAGGTGTCAGAGGATCAGCTGGCACAGATTGACCAGGAAGAGGGCATGTACGCGACGTACGACGTGGTGGTCCAGTCGCGGATGCACGCGAGCTGGCAGGGCTTTGTGCGGGATGGCGACGGCGCTTTTCTGGGATCGTTTGAGAGCGAGATGCAGATGATGGAGCTCATCGTCGGTGAGTTGTACGGAAGAGACCGCTGACGCTGTGAAGGCGGCGCGGAATCACAGGATCCCCTCATCATAACAGAAAATCAGGAACACATACGATAAGAAAGGACGGTCACACCGAGCTGCACAGAGTCCGGCGTGACCGCCCTTTTTCGATAAGCAAAAAAAGATCCCCATAAATGAGGAGTGCCCCCGGCGTCTGGTACACCGGAGGCTATTATGAAAAAATTTATCAATATGTGTAATGAAAGCCACTACTACATATGTCTGAGAATATCTCTCAAGAACTGATTTTAATATAACAGGCTATTGTGAATAAAATATGAACAAAACGTGAACTTACAGTAAAAATGCTATAAAACAGAGGGAAATCAGTTTTGATATTGTAAAATATGTACATGCGTTATCACTTTAATTCGGGAAAATGTTGTGCGATCGCACAAGAGCAGAGCGGAAAAAAAGAAGTTCCCTTTTGCTGCCGGTTGTAGTAAAATAGGGTTACGATTGAGCAGAGCGGGACGCTCTGTGAGGAAGAGAAAGGAGAAAAGATATGAGTAATATTCCAACCCCGCACATTGCGGCAAAGGAGGGGGATTTCGCGAAGACGGTTCTGATGCCGGGAGATCCTCTGCGCGCGAAGTATATCGCGGAGACATTTTTGACGGATGCGGTACTGGTGAACCAGGTACGCGGAATTAACGGTTATACAGGCTACTACAACGGGAAGCGTGTGTCAGTGATGGCGAGCGGCATGGGAATGCCGTCGATGGGGATCTACTCGTATGAGCTGTTCAACTTCTACGATGTGGACAATATCATCCGGATCGGCACGGCAGGGTCGATCAGCCCGAAGCTGAAGATCCGCGACGTCGTGCTGGCGATGGGCGCGTGCACGGATTCCAACTTCGCGGCGCAGTTTGAGCTGCCGGGGACGTTTGCGCCGATCGCTTCGTACGAGCTGCTGCGCAAGGCAGTGCAGGTCGTGGAGGAGATGGGCAATATCGGCTATCAGGTCGGCAATGTCGTGAGCTCCGACGTGTTCTACAGCGACCGTCAGACGACGGCGAGCTGGCAGAAGATGGGCGCGCTGGCCGTCGAGATGGAGTCGGTTGCGCTGTACATGAACGCGGCGCGTGCGGGCAAGAACGCGCTGACGATCGTGACGATCTCGGACAGCCTTGTGACCGGAGAGGCGACGACGGCCGAGGAGCGCCAGACGAGCTTCCGCGATATGATGAAGATCGCGCTGGAAATCGCATAAGACGTTGTGAGGGTTGCCGCACGAAGGTACAGCGCAATACCTGGCAGATCTGGCGGACCGGCATCGCGTACCGAAGTTCCTGTGTAACTGTCCGGTGCGCGATGTCAGGACTGCCCGGGGTGGTGCGCAGGCGCTTCGTGCGGCAGTTTTTTCGCGCCATAGAAAACGGCGTCTCGCGTGAAAGAAAACGAACCTGCGTGAACTGGCGCGAGGAGACAGATGGATCGGACAGGGAGGTATCGGATATGGATGAGAAAAAACATGAGGTGACGGAACTGATCCGGCTGGCGTACGACGCGCAGTCGCGCTCGTATTCTCCGTACTCCGGGTTTGCGACGGGTGCGGCGCTGGAGGCCGAGGACGGGACCGTGTATCAGGGCTGCAATATCGAGAACGCGGCGTATACGCCGTCAAACTGCGCGGAGCGCACGGCCTTCTTCAAGGCGGTGTCGGAGGGGCAGAGACGGTTCCGGCGGATTGCCATCGTGGGGAACTACCCGGGACAGCAGGGCGACTACTGTGCGCCGTGCGGGGTGTGCCGGCAGGTGATGCGCGAGTTCTGCGATCCGGAGACGTTTGAGATTATCCTGGCGCGCGGCGCAGACGATTACAGGACGTATCTGCTTAGAGAACTGCTGCCGGAGAGCTTCGGTCCGCAGGATCTGGAGCGGTGATAAACGGCAGGGATGGCGAGACGCTTTGACCTGTGGAAGCGTCGGTGACAGTTTGGAATGCAGGAATGACCGCGGAGTTAAGGCTGCGGTCGAAAACAGAGATGGGAGTGCAGGATGAAGGAGAAGAAAAATTATCAGGAGCTGGAAGCGAAGAAGGATCAGGCGGGGCTGGGAAACCCCGAGACGCACAAACGGACGGTCTGCGTCATCGGACACAAGAACCCGGATACGGACTCGATCTGCGCGGCGATCTCGTACGCGTATCTGAAGAACCAGAGGGAGAGCGGATTCCGGTATGTGCCGGTGCGCGCGGGGCAGATCAGCGCGGAGACGCAGTACGTGCTGGAGCGCTTTGGCGTGGAGCCGCCGTCGTTTCTGGACAACATCGGGACGCGCGTCAAGGATATGGCGATCCGCCAGGTGCCGGGGGTGCGCAGCAACATCTCCCTGAAGAACGCGTGGAGCCTGATGATGACGCAGAACGTGTTCACACTCCCGATCACGACGGAGGACAACCACCTGAAGGGATTGATCACGGTGAACGACATTGCAAAGTCCTACATGGAGGAGCAGGACAGCGCGATCGTGTCGGTGGCGCGGACGCCGTACAGAAATATCCTCGAGACGCTCGACGCGGAAATGGTCGTCGGCGACGAGGCGGGATATTTTGACAAGGGTAAGGTCGTGATCGCCGCGGCGAACCCGGACGTGATGGAAAATTACATCGAGAAGCACGACATGGTTATCCTCGGCAACCGGTACGAGTCCCAGCTGTGCGCAATCGAGATGGAGGCCGGGTGCATTGTGGTCTGTCTGGGCTCCCCGGTCTCGCGGACGATCCAGCGGCTGGCGCGCGAGCGGAACTGCTCGATTATCGTGACGCCGCTCGACACGTATGAGGTCGCCCGGCTGATCAACCAGAGCATGCCGGTGGATTTCTTTATGAAAAAGGAGAATCTGCTGACGTTCCGGCTCGGAGATTACACGGAGAACATCCGGGATACGATGTCGAAGAAGCGCTACCGCGATTTCCCGATCCTCGACCAGTCCGGGAGCTACGTCGGCATGATTTCCAGACGGAATTTGCTGGGCGTGCGCAAGCGCGGGCTGATTCTCGTCGACCACAACGAGGTGACGCAGGCGGTCGACAACGTGCTCGACGCGGAGATCATGGAGATTATCGACCATCACCGCCTCGGCTCGCTCGAGACGATGGCCCCGGTGTATTTCCGCAATCAGCCGGTCGGGTGCACCTGCACGATTATCTACCAGATGTACCAGGAGCAGGGAATCGAGATCCCGGGGGAGATCGCAGGACTGATGTGCTCGGCGATCATCTCGGACACGCTGTTGTTCCGCTCGCCGACCTGCACGGCTGTCGACGTCGCGGCGGCGCAGAAGCTGGCTGCGCTGGCCGGGATCGAGTGCGAGAGCTACGCGCGGGAGATGTTTGCGGCGGGCAGCGATCTGCAGTCGAAGACGCCGGAGGAGATTTTCTACCAGGACTTCAAGCAGTTTGAGTTCGGCGACTGGAATATCGGGATCGGGCAGATCACGTCGATGAGCGAGAAGGAGCTTGGAAATATCAAGCAGCGGCTGCTGCCGTACATGGAAGAGGTGTTTGCGAAGCATGCTACGGATATGATGTTCTTCATGCTGACCGATATCATCAGTGAGTCGACGGAGCTGCTGTGTTTCGGAAAGGGAGCGGACGAGCTGGTGCAGGAGGCGTTTCACGAGAAGACAGAGGGCAACTGCGCAAGGCTCTCCGGGATCGTGTCGCGCAAGAAGCAGATGGTGCCGTCGTTCATGGCGGCGATCAACCGGATGACGATGGTGTGAGGAGACTCGCGGCAGTCACTTTTGGACGGCCTTGAACAGTAACATGACGGAGACTGTGAGAAAGGAAAGAAAAGATATGGCAAAAGAAATATGGCGCGCCGGGAACATGCTGTATCCGCTGCCGGCCGTGATGGTGAGCTGTGCGCGGCCGGGGGAGAAGCCGAATATTATCACGGTGGCGTGGACCGGGACTGTCTGCAGCGCGCCGGCGATGGTGTCGATCTCGGTGAAGCCGGAGCGGTACTCGTATGAGATCATCCGCGAGACCGGCGAGTTTGTGATCAACCTGACGACGGAGCGGCTCGCGCGGGCGACGGACTTCTGCGGCGTGCGGTCCGGGCGGGATGTGGACAAGTTCGAGGCAATGCATTTGACGGCGGGAGCGGCGGTGCATGTCGGTGCGCCGGTGATCGAGGAGAGCCCGGTGAACATCGAGTGCCGCGTGACGCAGCGCCTCGAGCTCGGCTCGCACCATATGTTTCTCGCGGAGGTGCTCGGTGTCGACGTGGACGGAGCGTATCTGGACGAGCGGGGCCGGTTTGACATGAACCGGGCCGGGATGATGGTGTACTCGCACGGAGAATATTTCGGGCTGGGGAAAAAGCTTGGGACATTTGGCTACAGCGTGCGCAGGCGGAAGAAGAGTTAGCCGGGACATGCAGTGCGCCGCGGTCAGATTGCGCGACAAAGTGCAGGTCCAGAAGCGGCGCCGGTATCTGCAGTGCACACGGATCTTTGCGGGATCGTTATCGTAATAATTACCAAAAAATGTATAAACGGTTAAATTTTATTTACAAATAAGAACTTTGTGGTATACTAAACAGATAGACCGGATTTGCTCGGGCCAACCGTGCGGAAGGGGCGCGCTGGCTGCGGGAGGATGCGGCTGCCGAAAGGCAAGGGAGACGTATGCGCGGCATACGGAGGTATCTGAGGACGAGGGGGACGATGAGCAGGCTCTGCGTCGGACGTTTTTAGCGGCGGGCACAAGGGAACTTCAGGGGTGCTCAGGCGAGTATAAAGAAACAATAGAGGTGTCCTATGGAACAGTATATTATCAGAGGCGGCAACCCGCTGACCGGCGAGGTCGAGATCAGCGGTGCGAAAAATGCGGCGCTCGGGATTCTGGCTGCCGCAATCATGACGGATGATACGGTACTGATTGAAAATTTGCCGGATGTGCGCGATATCAATGTCCTCCTGGAGGCGATGGAGAGCATCGGTGTCCGGGTCGACCGGATCACGAAGCACGCAGTGATGATGAACAGTGAGAATATCGGCGATGTGAGCGTGGATTACGAGTACATCAAGCGGATCCGCGCGTCCTACTACCTGATCGGCGCGCTGCTCGGCAAGTATAAAAAGGCTGAGGTGCCGCTTCCGGGCGGCTGCAATATCGGCTCGCGCCCGATTGATCTGCACATCAAGGGCTTCAAGGCGCTCGGCGCAAAGGTCGAGATCCGCAACGGGTTTATCGTGGCGAAGGCGGATCACCTGCACGGGAGCCATATCTTTTTAGACACAGTGTCGGTCGGCGCTACGATCAATATCATGATGGCAGCTTCGATGGCCGACGGCTACACGATCATTGAGAACTGTGCGAGGGAGCCGCACGTCGTCGACGTGGCGAACTTCCTGAACAGTATGGGAGCCAACATCAAGGGCGCCGGGACGGACGTGATCCGCATCCGCGGCGTGCAGAAGCTCCACAAGACGGAGTATTCCGTCATCCCGGACCAGATCGAGGCGGGGACCTTCATGTTCGCCGCCGCGGCCACGAAGGGTGATATCGTGGTAAAAAATGTCATTCCGAAGCACCTGGAGGCGACGAGTGCGAAGCTTCTGGAGATCGGGTGTGAGGTCGAGGAGTTCGACAGCGCGGTGCGCGTCGTGGCGACGAAGCGGCTGTGCAGCACGAATGTCAAGACGCTTCCGTATCCGGGCTATCCGACGGATATGCAGCCGCAGATCGGGGTGACGCTTGCGCTCGCGAAGGGCACGAGCATTGTGACAGAGAGTATTTTCGAGAATCGGTTTAAATATATGGATGAGCTGGCGCGCATGGGAGCGATTGTCCGCGTCGAGGGCAACACGGCGATTATCACCGGCGTGGAGAAGCTCACCGGAGCGCGTGTCTGCGCACCGGATCTGAGAGCCGGCGCGGCGCTTGTGATCGCGGCGCTCGCGGCGGAGGGGATCACGACCGTGGACGATATCGTCTACATTCAGCGCGGTTACGAGGAGTTCGACGAGAAGCTGCGCAGCCTGGGCGCTGAGATCGAGCGGATCAGCAGCGAGAAGGAAGCGCGGAAGTTCCGCCTGCGCTGTGGATGAGATAAATAGAATCAGAAAGATGGTCAGTAAGGCTGCTGGATTTTAAGGCAGCCTTTCGTTTTAAGATGGAACTGGAGATCCGGGCGGCGGGGGCCGCCGCTGAGAGTTTTGAGGAGGATATGGTATGATTCATTTGTATGACACGGGAGCGTATCTGGTAAACGGCACGCAGCTCATCGCGGACGACGCGGACGCGGCTGCGAAGCTGGGGCAGGTGCTCGGCGGCCATGTGCCGACCAAGGAGGAGGCGGCGCAGCAGACGATCGCCTGGTCGATTCTGAAGAAGCACAACACTTCGGACAATATGCAGAAGCTCAAGCTTCGCTTTGACAAGCTGACAAGCCACGATATCACGTTCGTCGGGATCATCCAGACGGCGCGCGCGTCGGGGCTGGAGAAGTTTCCGATGCCCTACGTGCTGACGAACTGCCACAATTCCCTGTGCGCGGTGGGCGGCACGATCAACGAGGATGACCACATGTTTGGCCTGACCTGCGCGAAAAAGTACGGCGGTGTCTATGTGCCGCCTCATCAGGCAGTCATCCACCAGTTCGCGCGCGAGATGCTCGCGGAGGGCGGCGGTATGATCCTCGGCTCGGATTCCCACACGAGGTACGGCGCGCTCGGCACGATGGCCGTCGGCGAGGGCGGCCCGGAGCTCGTGAAGCAGCTGCTGAACCAGACGTACGACATCAATATGCCGGGTGTGGTCGCAGTCTACCTGACCGGAAAGCCGGTCAAGGGAGTCGGCCCGCAGGATATCGCGCTCGCGATCATCGGCGCGGTGTTCGCGAACGGCTATGTAAACAATAAAGTCATGGAGTTTGTGGGGCCGGGCGTCGCAAATTTAAGCGCGGATTTCCGAATCGGCGTCGATGTGATGACGACGGAGACGACCTGCCTGTCCTCGATCTGGAGAACGGACGACGAGATCAAAGAGTTCTACGAGATTCACGGCCGGAGCGGCGATTACGAGGAGCTGAATCCGGGCGCCGTCGCGTACTACGACGGTGTCGTGGAGGTCGACCTGGACAAGATTCGCCCGATGATCGCGATGCCGTTCCACCCGAGCAACACGTACACGATCGAGGAGCTGAACGCGAACCTCATGGATATCCTGGACGACGTGGAAAAGCGCGCGAAGGTAAGCCTCGAGGGCGCGGTGGACTTCACGCTGAAAAATAAGGTGCGCAACGGAAGGCTGTACGTCGACCAGGGCATCATCGCGGGCTGCGCGGGCGGCGGCTTTGAGAACATCTGCGACGCGGCGGACATTCTGCGCGGCAGCTTCATCGGCTCCGACGAGTTCACCCTGAGCGTCTACCCGGCGAGCACGCCGATCTACATGGAGCTCGCGAAGAACGGATGTCTGGCAGATCTGATCCGGAGCGGAGCGATCGTGAAGACCGCGTTCTGCGGTCCGTGCTTCGGCGCGGGCGACACGCCGGCGAACAATGCGTTCAGCATCCGCCACTCGACGCGGAACTTCCCGAACCGCGAGGGCTCGAAGCTGCAGAGCGGACAGATCGCGTCCGTCGCGCTGATGGATGCGCGCTCGATCGCGGCGACCGCGGCGAACCAGGGCTACCTGACCGCGGCGACGGACATCGACGTCGACTTTGCGAAGCCGAAGTATTTCTTTGACAGCAGCATCTACGCGAACCGCGTGTTTGACAGCAAGGGAGTCGCGGACCCCAGCGTCGAGATCCAGCTCGGGCCGAACATCAAGGACTGGCCGGCGATGTGCGAGCTGACCGAGCACCTGATCCTCAAGGTGGTGTCCGAGATCCACGACCCGGTCACGACGACGGATGAACTGATCCCGTCTGGCGAGACCTCGTCCTACCGCTCGAACCCGCTCGGCCTCGCAGAGTTCGCACTCTCGCGCAAGGACCCGGCGTACGTAGGTCGCGCGAAGGCCGTGCAGAAAGCAGAGATCGCGCGCGAGTCAGGCACTGACATGTGCGAGGCGCTCCCGGAGCTGTCCGGCGTGCTCGAGGCAGTAAAAGCCGCATACACAGACGTGACCCCGCAGAACACCGGAGTCGGCAGCACGATTTTCGCCGTGAAGCCCGGCGACGGCAGCGCGCGCGAGCAGGCCGCATCGTGCCAGAAAGTGCTCGGCGGCTGGGCGAACATCGCGCACAGCTACGCGACCAAGCGCTACCGCTCGAACCTGATCAACTGGGGCATGCTGCCCTTCCTGATCCCCGAGGGTGAGCTCCCGTTCACAAACGGCGACTACCTCTTCCTCCCGAACATCCGCACCGCAGTCGCACACAGCCTCCCGGAGGTGACCGCGTACGTCGTCAAGAACCGTACCCTCACCCCATTTACCCTGAAGCTCGGCGAACTCACCGCAGACGAGCGCCAGATCATCCTTAACGGCTGCCTGATCAACTTCAACCGCGTAAAATAAATAAAACAGGGCAAACACCCTACCTTTTTCACTGTCAGAGAAGATCGCAGGGCCGCCCGGAAGTGACTGTAGCGAGTCTTTACAAGATCTTAGACTGCGGGACATCGGAGCACCTGTAAAAATCCTGCGATCCAGCAGGATTTTTAGCGGGCACTGTCTGAGAAAAATGTGCATTCGGCACATTTTTCGAGTTGCCCGCGGCAGATGCGCAGGCGTCCCGCAGCCTTAGATCTTGTAGACGAGCGATTCGGAGCTTCCGGGCGGCCCTGCGATCTTCTCGTCCGCCAGCGACTCGAATCCCCTATTGTATCAAAACAATAAATAGTCAGAAATAACACACAAATTAATAAAATTCACAATTAAAGCGGCTTATTAATACTTGATTAAAATTAATTTAAAAAAATCAAAGAAATAGTATTGACAAAACAAATGTTATCTGCTAAGATACAACCATCAACAGAAACATTGTTGTTCCTATAGATATCCACTATAGACAATGTAGCTGTAAAGGAGAGGAGGTCGATACCAGTGGACACAGCACCACATCACTATTTAACCGCATGTGGCAGAGCAAATGTTTCCTGTAGAGAAGACCTCTATCAGAAATGATTCAAATGATCGTAAAGAAACGGTAATTGGAGAGAAAGAGAATCTGCTGATAGAGCACATTTACTCACATTCGAAAAGCAAAATTCATCAAGGGCGAGAACACAGAAGAACAATATTCGTAATCGAATCCGAAAACAAAAAGGAGACAGGAGCACAAAAGAGGTTGCCCGATTGATCCGGCAATAGCTCCGCAAATGTTATCCAATCGATGAAAAGCCCAAAAGAGACAGCCACATGATCCGCCAAGAAAAATACGTGTAAAGAAACGATTTTATCAACCGCGGATGAACAGCAGGAATGTACCTCTCCAATACATAAAAATAGAGCGGCGGACAG
This sequence comes from Oscillospiraceae bacterium, assembly GCA_021771715.1. Lineage (GTDB taxonomy): Bacteria > Bacillota > Clostridia > Lachnospirales > Lachnospiraceae > Choladousia. The sequence goes on along the minus strand of JAETOO010000021.1, from coordinate 407 downwards.
AGAGAGTTCCGTCATAGAAAACAAAAAACTGAATAAAAAAGAATAAGCAGGGAGTGCTGAAAACGGCATTCCCTGTTTTTGGTGTTTGTAGATTAATCCAGACGCCATGCAGGCGGGTCTGTGGCTGAATGTAAATTATAGTGCAGTCAGGACGCCATGCAGGCCACAGACCCGCTTGCTACGCAAGCTATCCGCCGCTTTGCGGCTCCTGTCTGTGGCTGAATGGGCGTTCCGCCCATTCAAAAAAGGTAATACAGACCTTAGCAAGCAAGCTTGCACGGTCTGCCTTACCTTTTTCTATGGTGCGCCTGGCGGCGCACGTTTCTAACGGATGAAAGTTCCGAATCCGCCCGGTAGTGGGAAGGATATAGCCGAAGGCAAGGGTGTCCATCGTGAGGTGGAATCTG
>JAETOO010000020.1 GCA_021771715.1 Oscillospiraceae bacterium | reverse complement strand
TAGTCTTGTTTACAATGTTATGTCAATTATTCACAATTTTATCTTCTGCTTTTTATGCACTTTTCCTTTTTCTGTTTCGTTTTTACTTTCAATCTTGCACTAATTGTGTGTATATTGTAAAATAATCGGCAGGATACTTTATTTTTCCGGCTTATCGCTTTTATTCCAAACTATTATCATTTTTTGCTGTTTTTGAGGAAAGGAGCTGCGCGTCATGAACACGAACAACACAAAAAAGAACCACCAGTTTTTCTACGAAAATCTGCAGTTTGAGCATGAATACAGTCTCAATACCTCCTTTATCCACTCCCCGGTCAGTTTCCCCACGCACTGGCACACGGTCGGAGAGATCATTCTGTCCACCTCGGACGGGACTCTTTTCCGTGTGCAGCAGAAGGACTACCGCCTGAACAGCGGCGACATCCTCTTTGTCTGGCCCGGGGAGCTGCACTCCACGATCCACGCCGAGCCGCCCTACCTGATCGTTCAGTATTACGGCTACCTGCTCAATCTGTTTTCCGACCTCATCCTGATGCAGAACAAGGTGCTCTCCAGACACTACGTGGACAGCTCTGCCCCGGATGCCCCGGCACAGAAGATCGCGGACTATATGCACCAGATTTACGACATCACGCACAGTCAGACCCCGCTGAACAATCTGCGCATGACGCTCTGCTTCTACAACATCCTGCTGACCTTTTACGACTACTGCCGTGCCAGCGCGGAGAACCAGCTCGAGCTCAATGCGCCGCGCCTCCAGACTTTCCAGACGATCTCGAAGGCGTGCTGCTACATCGCGCAGAACTGTGAGCGCGACCTCTCGCTCGATGAGGTCGCGGACTACGTCGGGATCAGCAAGTTTCATTTTTCCCGTTCCTTCAAGGAGTACACGCAGACCAATTTCAGCGATTACCTCGCAAAGCAGCGGATCCAGCGGGCGATCCTGCTGTTCGGCAACCCGGAGATCTCGATCGCCGAGGCGGCCTTTCAGTCCGGCTTTGGCAGCATCGCGTCCTTCAACCGCTGCTTCAAGAAGGAGAAACACTGCACGCCCTCCGAGTACCGGAATATGTTCCAGATGTCGTAGGCCGCGCCCGGTCAGCGTGAAGTTCCCGTAACAAAATCACTCCGCTGCCTAAATGTGCAAAAGACTGCAAAGATCGCTTGTCCGAAATATGTGTTCCACAGAACCTGTGACTGTGCTATACTTGGAGGGAAAAGGAGGGCGGAAGATGAAAATTCTGTTAGGCACAACCAATCCATCTAAGGTAAAACATTTCGAGGAATTCCTGGACGGATGTGATGTCACCTTTTGTACGCTCCGGGATCTCGATATCCATGACGAGCCCGAGGAGACCGGTCGGACGCCGGAGGAAAATGCCATTCTGAAAGCACGCTTTTACGGGAAGTATTTTGACACGGTGATCTGCAATGATTCGGGCCTGTATTTCGCCGGCCTGCCGCTCGACGACCCCAGACAGCCGGGACTGCACGTGCGGACGCCGCTCGGAGGCGCGCGGATGGACGACGAGGAGATGCTCCGATATTATACGGATCTCGTTCACTCGCTGGGCGGGAGGGTGACGGCCTTTTATCTGAACGGGCTGGCCGTCTACCGCAGCGGACAGATCTACTCGTTCCTGGAGGACCCGGATACCGTCCGGGCAGACGCCTTCTACATGGTCGACCGCCCCTGCGAAAAACGACACGAGGGCTGGCCGCTGGATTCCATTTCACTCAACCGGACTACGCTGACCTATTTTGTGGAAGAAGACAATGAACTGTATGACGTGACGGAAGAAACTGCGCTGCAGGATCCGTACTGGATGCAGGTCATCCGGTTTCTGAAAGAATCCCTGGGACTGACTGCATAACCTCCCCGAAAAGAGGATAAAATGAGATAACGGCATCGCGCCCTGGCCAATATGGCCGGGACCTGTCCGTTATCTTTTTTATTCCCGCGAGCAGCGAGCCAAGCAGCCATGCCTGCCTGGATATTTGATCTCAACGAAAGGACATGCTGATCTTATGAAAGTAACGCGATTCTCCGCGGCGTCTGCTGACGCGGTCCCTCTGCACGAAGCCGCGCTGGCCGAACTGCTTGAAACATTTTCTATACATCCGACGGGTTCGCATTTTACCGCGACCTCCCTGTCCTCCGACACAGTACGACCGCCATCCGCTTCGGCAAACCCACCCTCCAACACAGTACGACCGCCATCCGCTTCGGCAAACCCACCCTCCGACGCAGTACGACTGACGCCAGAGGGTATCCGCCCGGCGCTGCCTGCCCCGGTGATCCTCTGCATCGGCACGGACCGCCTGATCGGGGACAGCCTGGGGCCGATGGTGGGCTCGCTGCTCGTGCGCTCCGGGTGCCCGTTTCCGGTCTACGGCACGCTCACATCTCCGGTGCACGCGCTCAATCTCCCGCTCTACACACGGCAGATCCCGTCACGCCACCCCGGCGCCCCGGTCATCGCCGTGGACGCCTCGCTCGGGCCCGACTGGCGGATCGGCTGTATCTCCCTGCGCCCGCACGGCCTGCGACCCGGCGCCGGCGTCAACAAGGAGCTCGATCCGGCGGGGGATATCTCGATCACTGGCATCACAAACACCGAAGGGCAACACCCGTACCTCTCCCTGCAGACCGCGCGGCTCTCGACCGTCATGGAGATGGCAGAGGAAATCTGCGCCTGCATCCTCGGCGTCTGCCCCCGCAACGGCACGGTCTGCGCAGAAGGCACGGTGCATTGACGCAAAAAAACAATCAGGCAGCCCGGCACAGCGTTCCATCCCGCTGTAACCGGACTGCCTGAATTTCTTATCTCTCTATTTTATCCTTATTCACCTCTGTTGATCCCTATTCACCGCCGCATATCTGCGTGCTCTGCTACCTATCTGTAACTCCACTGCATATCCATGCGCTTCGCTACCTATCTGTATACTCCACTGCATATCCATACGCTTCGCTACCTATCTGTATGCCCCACTACATATTCATGTGCTCCACTGCATAACTGCGCGTCCACTGGATAACCGCGTGCCCACCGGATAGCTATGCGGCATTCCGGCTACAGCTGCACCCGCCCCTCGAGCGCGCGCAGCAGCGTCACCTCGTCGATATATTCCAGATCTCCGCCGACCGGCACGCCGCTCGCGATGCGGCTGACCTTGATCCCGGCGGGCTTGATCAGCTTGCTCAGATACATCGCGGTCGCCTCGCCCTCCAGGCTCGAGTTGGTCGCGATGATGACCTCCTTCACATCGCCCTGAAGCCGCAGCATCAGCTCCTTCAGCTTGATGTCCGCCGGTCCGATGCCCAGCAGCGGGGAGATCGCGCCGTGCAGGACGTGGTAGACGCCCTCGTACTTTCCGGTCTTCTCATATGCCGCAAGGTCGCGCGTATTCTCGACGACCATGATCGTCCTGTGGTCGCGCTGCTCATTGGCGCAGATCGGGCACAGCTCCTGGTCTGTCAGCGTGCAGCACTCCTTGCAGTAGCAGATGTTCTCGCGCGCATTCTGGATCGCGCCGGTGAGCTGGTCGACCTGCTCCTTCGGCATATGGATGATATGAAACGCCAGGCGCTGCGCGGACTTCGCGCCGATGCCCGGCAGTGCCGAGAGCTGCTCGATCAGCTTCGACATCAGACTCCCGTAGTAATCCATCAGAATCCGAAGCCTCCCAGTCCTCCAAGGCCGCCGGTCAGCTTCGACATCGCGGACGCGGCTGCCTCCTCCGCCTGGCGCAGCGCCTCGTTCGTCGCAGCGACGATCAGATCCTCCAGCATCTCGATGTCATCCGGATCCACAGCCTCCTCGCTCAGCTTTACCTTCAGCACTTCCCGCTTGCCGGACACCGTGACCTCCACCGCGCCGCCGCCTGCGGCAGCCGTGAACTCCTTCTCCTCGAGCGCCTTCTGATTCTCCTCCATCTGCTTCTGCATCTTCTGCGCCTGCTTCATCAGATTATTCATATTGCCGGGCATACCGCCCGGGAAACCTCCACGCTTTGCCATAAAAACTCCTCCTGCTGTTTTCTTTGTTTAGTCCTGAATTGCTACCATTGTATCAGCTTTCTTCCTCGATTTCTATATCTGTATGAATAAATTCGCGGATTCTTTCATCAATATCAATCGCCGCCAGCTTCTGGCGCTGGATCCCCTCGTCGGCCGCCAGCATGAACTTGACCTCGACCTGCCTGCCGGTCTTGTCGGCGATGATACTCTCGAGCTCCCGCTTGCGGTCTGCGCTGTTGATGTAGCGCTCCGCGAGAAAATCCGCAAAGACGACGAACAGCCGGTTATCTTCCGCCTCCGCGGCATTGTACTTCACCTCCGCCGAGGCGAGCGCGAGGCGGAACGGGTTCGACGTCTCGACGATGATGTTCTTCCACATCGCCTTCACCTTTTTCAGATCCTCCGGCGCCGCCTTCGGGTACGCCATCCCGGCCTCTGCGCCGCCCGGCGCACCGTACCCGGCCCCGTCCGCCGCATACGCGTCCGCACCGCCGCCCATGCCGTACATAGAAGGATCCCATCTCCCGTCGTCCGCGCTGTCCGGGTATCCGCCGGCACCTGTATCGCCCGCATACCCGCTCGCTCCTGCATCGCCTGCATATCCGCCTGCCGTCATCTGCTCCAGCCGCCGCTCGAGCTTCCGGATCCGCTCCACGAGCGAGAGCTCATCCTTCTCCGCCTCGGGCATACACAGCTTGATCAGCGCCATCTCCAGCATGACGCGCTTGTTCACCGAATTGCGGATCGTGTTCGCCAGCTCCGAAAAAATCCGGATGTACCGCATCAGCGTGTCATTGCGGATCAGCGCCGCCTCCTCGCGCAGCTGCACCAGGTTCTCCGTCGACACGTCCAGAACGTCCTCCATGTCCTCCGACGCCTTGAGCAGCATCAGGTTCCGCAGATACCACGTAAAATCGCTGACAAACTGCGTCAGATCGCGCCCGTCGAGAATCAGCCGGTCCAGCAGCCCCACCGCATCCGCGATCTGCTCTCCAAGGAGCTTGCGCAGCAGCTCGCTGAACACCTCCGTGTCGACCGCGCCGAGCACCTCGAGCACCCGGTCATACGTCAGCCGCTCCCCGAGGTAAAACGCGATGCACTGGTCGAGCAGACTCAGCGCGTCCCGCATCGCGCCGTCCCCCTTCTTTGCGATATACCGCAGCGCCTTCTCCTCCACCTCGACGTGCTCCTGCTCCATCAAGTCTGCAAGCCGCCGCTCGATCGTATCCTGGCTGATCCTGTGGAAATCATACCGCTGGCACCGGGAGAGGATCGTGACCGGGATTTTGTGTGCCTCCGTCGTTGCGAGGATAAAGATCACGTAGGAGGGCGGCTCCTCCAGCGTCTTCAAAAGCGCGTTGAACGCCCCGATCGAGAGCATATGCACCTCGTCGATGATGTAGACCTTATACCGCCCTTCCGTGGGCGGGTACGCGACCTCCTCCCGGATCTCACGGATATTGTCGACTCCGTTGTTCGACGCAGCGTCAATCTCGATGACATTCATCGAGGCCCCGGCCGCGATCGCCCGGCACGACGCGCACGCATTGCACGGGTTCCCGTCCACGGGGTGCTCACAGTTTGCGACCTTCGCGAGAATCTTCGCGATCGTGGTCTTCCCGGTGCCCCGCGTCCCGCAAAACAGGTACGCGTGCCCGATCCGGTCCGCCTTAATCTGATTTTTCAAGGTCTTTACGATATGATCCTGCCCCTTCACGTCCGCAAACGTATCCGGGCGAAATTTCCTGTACAACGCAGTATAGCCCATTTGCCGTGCCTCCATTCTCCCACAAAAATAGCCGCCCAGGCTGATCTGACTGCATGTTGGCAAGCGGCTGCGCGGCAGGAACAGGACTTCTCCGCCGCATTCCCTGCCGCCTGCCACGAGTATAGCATACAATCCGGGAAAATGGTACCGGTTTTTACTTACAGGTTTCCGGTGACCGTTCTATAGGAAAAACTGGCGGTTATTTTCTCCCCTTGGAAAAAGGGCCGCCGCATTTCCTGCGGCAGCCCCTCCTGCAAAGTTCTTATTTAGATGCGGCGTGCTTTCCTGCCAGCATGCCGAAGGTGTAGCAGCGTCCCAGAGAGAGACCTGTCTGATGGAACGGATAGTCTGCGCCGCCGTAAAACGGCCCGCCCAGATTGCCGACACAGTACAGGCCCTCGATTACCTCTCCGGCCGCATTTAACGCCTGTCCGTTTTCGTTTGTCATGACGCCCGAGTCGATCGAGGAAACGCGGATGTGCTTGCGCACGCCCCAGAACGGCGCCGTCTTAATCGGATGCATAAATTTAGCCGGCTTGCCGAAATCTGCATCACTGCCTGCCTCGCAGAGCTCATTGTAGCGGTCTACAGAGGCCTTCAGCGCATCCGCCGGGATTCCGAGCTCTTCCGCCAGTTCCTCCAGCGTATCGCAGCAGTGGCTGTCGATCAGATTCGTGAACACGCCCTCCGGGTTCTCTACCGCGCCCGGGATATACTTCTGCATTGCAGCCGCCGGAACCATGCCGCTGACAAACTCCTCTGCCGGCCAGTTCTCATAATCACTGTCGTAAATCGTACAATACCAGCCCTTTGATCCGTCCGGATGGTTCGCATCCACATTGCTTCCGCTGAATCTTCCCTGATGCTTCAGGACATTGCCCATATACACGAATCCCGTGTACTCATTTGTAAAGCGCTCTCCGTCCATATTGACATACAGGAACGGCTCCTCGTACATCAGGCCGGAATCAAAGTCATGCATCATCTTTGTATGTCCGAGCGGCTCCATCTTCGCCCCGGCACTTAGAGCCAGAACATGTCCGTCGCCGGTCTTGTGGTACTGCTTCTTGTCATAGTCTGCGACATCCGGGCACCACCGCGCCACCATCGCATCATTGTTCATGTAATCGCCGGTCGCCAGGATGACGCCCTTTGCGGCATTGAACTGAATGTATTTTCCGTCTGCATCCTTCGCGATCACGCCGGTTACCTTGTCCCCGTCCTTCACGAGCTGCACTGCCGGCGTGCTGTAAAAGACCTCCAGGTTCGGGTTGGCAGCCGCCACATTGTCCAGCACCTTCTGCAGCGCATTTCCGACATTCTGCGGCTTCGGCCCAATCCACGGAGCCATAAAGTAGCAGTGGTCCTCACCGTAATCATAGGAATCCATGCGGTCGCTCCACATGCCGGTCAGATCCTGGCTGGTACTCATGTACGCGAACAGGCCGTTTCCGTCATTCAGAAGCTCACTGCACTTCTCGTTGCTGTCGACCTTGCTGCCGTCGCCGTACTCGGTCTCTGTCGTCAGTCCCGCACGGTTCAGATACCACATCAGAGCCTCCTCCGAGTGGTCCACATACGCTCTCAGAAGCTTTGTGTCCGCACGCCAGTCATCCAGACAGTTCGTGTGATGTACCCACTTCATCAGACCTGCTTCCGTAGATCTGGACTTGATAATTGCAGAGCCGCAGTTGCCCTGGGAGACAACGCTCGCCTCCTTCTGCAGCAGCGCCACGGAAGCTCCCGCCTCAGCCGCAAAGCCTGCCGCCGGGACGCCTGCTGCGCCTGCGCCGACTACGACTACATCAAATTCCTTTACCTCGTCCGGTGTCACCGCACCCAGCTCACACGCAGAAGCCTCTACTTCCTCCGCCGTGAGTTCTGACGGCACCTCGTACTCCTCGGACGCCGCATTTGTGGAGATCTCTACCGTCTCGCCCTTCGCCTGCGCGATACATGCCGCAGCCGCCTTGGACGCAGCCGTCGCAGTCGTCGTCGCACCGCTGATGCCGTCGATCTCTGCGCCCTGCGCATCCAGGATCTGCTTCGCGAGATCCTCCCCGTACATTCCTCCGATGGTCGGCGTCTCCTCCGATACGTCCACCACGACATCCAGGATACTCTCCTCATCAAATGTCATGGTCACAGTCACCGTACCGATTCCTACCGCCGTAGCACTGTAGGTACCGGGCGTGTACGTGCCTGCTGCCTTCACCGTTGCCGCGCCCGGGATTCCTCCCAGCACGCCTGCCGCTGCCAAGCCCAGTGCGCCTGCTGCCGTTCCCTTCAGGAAATCGCGGCGGGAAAGCTGTGAGTTCCTGCTCTCCTTGTTGCTCATAACAATTGCCTCCTCCATTTTTTATTATCAACGCCATGCCTTTTGCAGCACAGCCCTTTGACCTTTTTCTCTGTCTGTGCTATCTTTATCATAAACCCTGTATCGAATACAGAGTCAATACATGGTTTGATAAAATTTTATCATATGGAGACGATCTTTTATGCAAATACATGAGCTCGCAGCGCTGTCCGGCTGTAATCCCGAAACGATCCGCATGTACCGCAGCAAGGGCCTGCTGATGCCGGCCCGGAACAAAAGCAATGGCTATTATGAGTACTCTGTGGAGGATCTCACGATTCTTCTCTATATCCGCAGACTGCGGAAGAATCACCTTTCTCTGTCCTCGATTTCCACGCTTTTCAGCACGCATTCCGTGGAGGGACTTCTGCAGGATTATCAGGAAGAGATCGCAAGCCTTCAGCAGGAAATCGCCGCTTTGCAGGAGCAGCTGTATCTGCTGAATATGATGGCAGACCACCTGAAATCCTGCCTTGACACGGAACAGCGCGTAAGCATGCTGCACGTGGCCGACGCGCGGTACGACCTCTATCAGTTTGAGCGGCAGAAAAAGGCGGACGAACAGCAGTGGCTGGACCGGCTCATGCTGCACACGACAGCGCTGCGGATCACAGGGGATCCTGCGGAGCTCGGCCAGTCTCCCTGCGTCCCCTGCCAGGCCGGCATCGGAACATACGGGACTGTCATCCGAAAGTACGCCCTCTCCATCCCGGAGCACGCCGTCTGCTGCCCTCCGGGCCTCTATCTGACCCGGCTGATCCGGCTCAATTCTCTGGACTGCATCCCGGCCGAACAGCTATTGCCCCTGAAGGACTTCGCCGAAGCGCACCGCCTGAGGCTGACCGGGGACAGCACAGCCTTCCTGCTCCGCGTCGCATACATCAAAGGCAGACCGGAATTTTGGTTCCGCCTGCGGATAAGGGCCGAGAACAAGGAACCGCTGCACCGCTGAGCATACACAGCGCAAAAAAACAGAGCGCTGCAAATGCTGCCTGCCGCACTCTGTGATATCCGGCCAATCCGCCAAATATCCATGTCTGCAGCATTGCCGCATATTGCAACGCCCTGTGTATTCTGTTCTCTATCCTACATAGCACACTTTTGCTCCGGCTGTCGGTCATCCTGCCAGTCAGTCCTCTGTCTCACAGTCATCCTCCCGCCATCCTTTGCATCAGTCGCCGAAGCTGATTCCCATGAACTTTGCCTCCTGGATGATCTGGTCCTTCGGAGATACGGTCTTGAGCTTGCCTGCCACGTCGGCGAGCGGCACCTTCTTCATCTTGCCGTTCACGATGCCGACCATGTAGCCGTACTGCTCCTCGAGGATCATCTGCGCGCACGTCACGCCGATTCTGGTCGAGAGGACACGGTCATACGGGCACGGGCTGCCGCCGCGCTGTGTGTGACCCGGCACTGTGATGCGGACCTCCGGTCCGTTCGCCGCCTTGATCTCCTCCGCGATCTCATAGGCTACAGACGGGTACTTCTTCGCCTCAATCTTCTTCTTGTAATCCTTCTTGCTCAGCTTCGCGTCCTGCTTCGAGATCGCGCCCTCAGCCACCGCAATCACGGTGAAGCCCTTGCCGGCCTTCGTCCGGCGGTCGATCGCCTCGATGACCTTCTTGATATCGTACGGGATCTCCGGCAGCAGGATGATGTCTGCGCCGCCCGCGATGCCCGCGTACAACGTCAGCCAGCCTACCTTGTGGCCCATGACCTCCACGATGAAGACACGGTTGTGCGAAGCAGCCGTCGTGTGGATGCAGTCGATCGCATCCGTCGCGATATTCACCGCACTGTAGAAGCCGAAGGTCATGTCCGTGCCATAGATGTCGTTGTCAATCGTCTTCGGCAGATGAATGATGTTCAGCCCCTCCTCGCGCAGCAGGTTGGCCGTCTTCTGCGTGCCGTTGCCGCCGAGAATCACGAGGCAGTCGAGGCGCAGCTTGTAATAATTCTGCTTCATCGCCTCCACCTTGTCCAGTCCCTTTTCGTCCGGCTCGCGCATGAGCTTGAACGGCTGTCTCGACGATCCGAGGATCGTGCCGCCCTTCGTGAGGATACCGGAGAAATCGCGCGGGGTCAGCAGGCGGTAATCGCCGTAAATCAGCCCCTTATAGCCGTTCATAAAGCCGTACACCTCGAGCTCCCGCAGGTTCGAAGAAAGTCCTTTTACCACACCACGCATCGTCGCATTCAACGCCTGACAGTCGCCGCCGCTCGTCAACAGTCCTACTCTTTTCATAGGTCATATCCCTCTTTCTTAGATTTTCAGCGACAATCCGGAGGTTCCGCCGTACCTTCGGGTCTGCAGTCTCCTGAATCATCACGTTTTCGTTTTCGATGGTGATAGTATAGCGCGTTTTTGGCCGATTCACAAGGATATTTTATAAAAAATGCACAAAAATATTTTCGTAGGGATGCGGTTCACGGCTATTCTGACTGTGAAAGTGGAATTTCAGAACATTTGATCGTTCTGAAACGCTTTATGCGTTCAAGACATCCCCGCGATCCCTGTCCGCGCGCACCGCTGCCGGGCGAAACCCCTCAAAGATAAACGAGTCATAGTACGGCCGCACCCTCTTGAGCTGCTCCGGCGACCGCACTGTCCAGGCTGCAGACGGGCAGTGAAACAGCCGCCTGCACAGATTCTTCGACACCGCCTCCTTGTCGCGGATATCGTACGCGATGAAGTCCGGCCTCGCGATAAAATTCGTCAGCAGATGGCGCGCCGCAAAGCGGTCCAGTCCGTAATGCCCCTCCTGCCGCTGAAAATTCATCGCCAGCTGTCCGCGGCAAATGTCAGGACGATGCCTGCGGTACCAGTACAACGCAAACGGGTTGAACGACTCGACCGTGTACTCACCGCGGTAATCTGAGAGCACCTCATCCGCCCGCCTGCACACCAGCGCCCGGAAATCCGGGCATTTGAGCTCGACCAGCAGCGGCACCCGCCCGTCCACCAGGTCGAGCACCTCGGAAAGCAGCGGAATCCGCTCCCCGGTCCCTGCAAGCGGAAACTGTCTCAGCTCCTCATACGTGTAATCGCTCACGCGGCCGTCCACGGAGCAGACGCGCTTCAATGTAACGTCGTGAAAGATGACAGGGCGCTCATCCTTTGACAGCTGCACGTCCAGCTCAATCCCGTAGCCGGCCTCCACCGCCCTTCGGAACGCGGCCATCGAATTTTCCGGTATTCCCCTCTCCTGGCTGTGCAGTCCGCGGTGCGCGTAAAACACACCGTTCATCCGTTCTGCCCGATGCCGCATCCGCGGCATGATCGCCACAATATATGCACCGGCTGCCCCCAGCAGCCATCCCATCTCTCTCATCGTATGTGCCTCTTTTCCGCTCTGTAAATCCTGTTTATGGAGAAACGCTATTTATGGAGTTCACTCCACCTCTGCGAGCACCCTGCGCGCCCGGTCCGGATAGTTTGTGATCACTGCGTCGACGTGCTCCTTTGCCATATACTCCAGCGCCGCGCGGTCGTTCACCGTCCACGGGTGCACCGCCAGCCCGTGCTCCCTGGCATCCTTCATAAACGATGGATACTGCACGTTGTAGAAGGCCGGGTGCAGTGCGTCCGCCTGGATCCGCGACGCATACTCCGCGACGTTCAGCCAGCCGTCACTGTAGAGCACGCCGGTCCGAACGTTCGGATTCATCCGTTTTAACGATACCAGCGTCATATGGTTGAAGGAGGAGTACCACACGCGATCCTCCATCCCCAGCTCCTCAGCCAGCTCCAGCACCTTTCCACAGATGCCCGGATAGAAAAAGATCCCGGTCTTCAGCTCCACGTTCACGGTAATGCCGCTCTCCTTCACCGCCTCGTACACCTCGCGCAGCGTCGGAATCTGCACCTTCGCGTACTCCGGGTGCGGCCTGTTCACGTTCAGCCGCTTCAGCTCTGCGAGCGTATAATCCTTCACATACCCGGTTCCGTCGCTGACGCGGTCGACCGACTCATCGTGAATCACGACCAGTTCCCCGTCCTTCGTCAGCTGCACATCCAGCTCGATCCCGTCCGCCTGCTGGCTGACCGCGAGCTCAAACGACTCGATTGTATTCTCCGGAGCGTAGCCGGACGCTCCTCTGTGTGCCCATATCTTTGTCTTCATATTCCGTCCCCTCCTGCCATTGATGGCTGCACCGGATCCGTCTCCCCCTGATCCGACACCTCCTCATATATATGCCGTCCTTCCCGCCGCTATTCCTGCGTGAACTCCGACCTTTGCTATTATACACGCAAAATGTAAAAAACGCTTACTTTTTCTATTAATGAAATGTAAATTTTTCCCGTTTTATGTAAAGCGCCCGGCCTAGGCCGAACGCCGTGATTTATTCCCGCCATCCGCGAACTTGCTGCGGGAGCCGAATGCGAATGCTGAAAAATTACTGTCAGCCTTCGATCCGATCTGAAGCAGCCGTCTGTTTTGTATTTCACTCAGGAAGGGTAACGCTATTTTTCATATCCGGCTGCGGATTCTCTTGCGTCTCTCTCCAAACCGCCCCGAAACGGTGCTCCCAAAGCGCCTGCATCGTCCCGGCAGAGCCCGGTTTGCGGTTTTCTCTTTATATAGTATACGTCTCCTGCAGATTGGTGCATATCCGAAAACCCGCCTCAGCATATGCACCGCGGCTGCTCTGCCAGGAAACATTCATACTCCGCCACACTTGACCGCGATCAGCCGAAGCTTCTGCTCCCTGCCGCTACTCCAGATACAGGATCGGATCGACCGCCTGATCGTTTTCTGTCATTGCAAAGTACAGGTTGCTGCCTTCTTTCGTGTAGTACTTGGTCGGCTCGCTGACGTACCCGATCACCGCGCCTGCCTCGACGACATCACCCTCCGCGACCGCGAGCTCCTTGAGCTGGCCGTACGTCAGCCGGTAGCCGTTACCGATATTCATCACCAGCGTCGTGCCGGTCTCCTCGTCGACGTAGATGGACTCTACAATGCCCTTCGCCGCCGCGAGCACCTGATTGCCTGCGTCGCTGCCGATCACAAGCGCCGGATTGTACTTGTACTGATTCAGCGTCGGAAAATACACGCTGCCATCCATGCTGTAATCAATCAGGATCGATCCCGCCGACGGCCACAGAAGCGACTCCTGCTCCGCCGCGAACGCAATCCCCTCCGAGAGCAGCGCCTGCTCCGAGATCAATGACTGTCCTGAGACGACGCCCGTGGACGACACCGCCGCGCTCTCCTGGCTATCCGCACCGTCCGCGCCTGCGATACCCGCTGAGGCCGCGCCGTCTCCCGCCGCAGCACTTGCAGCCGCCTCATCTGCAGCTGATCCATCCGCAGCCGTCCCGTCCGCCGAACCGTCCGCAGCTGCGGATACGCCGTCCGCGCTCACCGCCTGGCTGTCCTCATCGGCTCCCGCCTGCGCCGCCGCGTCGTCCGCCGGCTGCACATCCGCGCCGCCGATCCGGCCATCCATACCGCTGCCGGACACCTCGGCCGCATCCGCGTCCTCCTCGTCAAGCGGCGTATCCAGCGTGTCATTGACATCCTTCGCCTCCTCTGGGAGAAGCGCATACTCGCCAAGCTCGCTCTGCACCTGCTGCTCGTCGTCTCCTCTGCGTGACCGGTCAACCGCAGCAATCCCGCCAAGCACGATGATTCCTGTCATACACAGGCTGAGCGTCCAGATCGTACTGCGTTTTCTGAAAAACTCCTTGAAATCTCTCATATCCATATCATTCACCTCATCCTTTTCCGTGAACACGGACCATGACGCCTGCCCACGTATCCTTGATTCGTCTCAGCGTGGCAGCAGCTTCCGTGTGCGCAGCCTCCGGCAGCGGTACTGCCATCTCAGCCGACATGCGGGGGCTCTTCCGCCGCAGTCAAAGATGTGGCCCGCCCCCGACGGTCTCTCAACCCGCACGGATTTTCTCTCGTTGCAGTCAAAGATGTGGCCCGCCCTGACGGCCCCTCAGCCCGCACGGATTTTCTTCCGTTGCAGCCATTGATGTGGCCCGCCCTGACGGCCCCTCAGCCCGCACGGATTTTCTTCCGCCGCAGCTATTGATGCGACCGTCCTGCCGCAGCTGCATCGCCACAGATATTGCCTCACGCTGATTTAATGATAGGATTGCCAGATTTGAACAAACTATGCAAACTTCACAGCATGTTTCATTTTCGTGCCCAAATTATAAAATCTTACAGAATTGCAGCAAACGGTTCACACTGCAAATTCTGTAAGATTCTCTTTCTGCATCAGCTCATTGACGAAGCTTACGCCCTCCCGATCCGGATTCTGCTAAGGCTGCAGTGGCTGCCGTCCTGCAGTGCGATTCCGACTGCACCCTGCAGGTACGCACCCTCCGTGTCCGTTGCCTCCAGCCGGCACCCATCTATCTCCGCCCGGATCTGATTTCCCTTCACCGTGACCTTCACGGTGTACTCTGTCCCGGCCTTCCATGCAAATCCGCACTCCGCCAGCACCGTGTAGCCATTCTGATTTTTCAGAAGCGCCGCCTTCCCGTCCGGGAGCAGCCCGAACGCATACGAGCGGATCGCTCCCTGCACGCGGACATTCACCATGTGATGCTCGCCGGTCAGCGGGGTAAATGTGAACTCTGCCGTGTAGTCCTTCCAGTCATGTCTCCCGGTATACGCCTCCGCAAAGTCCGCGCAGGACAGATGCAGCTGCCCACCCTCCAGGTACATCAGTCCTTTGAGGCGTGTGAACTGGCTGATCTCCTCGTGCAGCCCTGCCCAGCGCTCCGTCCGCTCCTTCGCCAGCTCGACCGAATACTCCGGCTCGCCGTCCGCGTACAGATCGTCAATCATTCCGACAAAGTCAAAGCTCTGCAGCGTCTCCCCCTTTATATGGAAGCAAAAGCCCATCTCATCCAGAAGCGCCCCGTCCATCTCCGGGATCGCAAAGCAAAGCTCCTTCCACGCTCCCTTTGTCAGCTCACACCGCTCGCTCTCCCAGATCCGCCCGCTGTGCGCGTCGCGCACGTACAGGCTCACCAGCGCATCCGAGCCGTACTCAGGAAGATAGGCGCTCCCGTGCAGCACCTGCCCCGGATAAATCAGCGGCGAGAAGCTCGGGTCATACCGGCTGTCGTGGAAGTCCTTCGGCTCATAGTACGTCTTGCGGTACACGTAGATATTCTCCCCCGGCTCCACATGGTACGCCAGGAACTTCAGAGAACGCTTCCCCGTGTAAGCAGTCTCCTCTGTATTTTGCACCTCACACTCACTAAATTTCTCACCCAGTTCATCCGTTCCTGCTACCTTCCGCGTATCATCTTTGCACGCATTCCCGCCCGGGCTATCCACCCGGATCCGGATCGCGTGCGTCGAACCGGGGTACTCGAAATGGCAGCTGTCGATCCGCTGCTCCGCAATCGTCTTCCACGGCTCAGGCATCTCCTCCCCGGCAACCGCATACGCCAACTTCGCGATGTACGTCGCCCCGAACGGGATATCCATAATATTCAGCGAGCCGACCACGCTCGAGCACGCGAGGAAATCGTGAACCGGCTTTCTCCACTTCTCATAGTCGATGCCGTCCAGCCCGTTCCGCACTCCCATAATCGTCGCGACATTGCCGACGTTGCAGTCCGTATCCCAGCCGCACATGTTACAGATATTGAGCGTCCTCGAGAAGTCGCCCTCCCCGTAGAGCAGCGCCAGGATCATCACCGCGCTGTTCGGGATGATGTGGCAGTTGCCCGGGTAGCGGTCGTAGCCAAAATTCTCAAAAATGTACCGGAAGCACGCTCTCCAGTTCTCCGGGTGCTCCTCGTAAAACTGCATGACCGCGCGGACTGCGCGCGTGTACTCGCAATCCTCCGGGATGTAGGCGAGTCCTTTCTCGATGATCCTCCGAATATCGTGCTCCTCGAAAGCCCAGCTGATGCAGGCAGCCACGAACATGCCTCCGTAGATCCCGTTCCCGCCGTGCGTGACGCTCGCGGCCTCCCTCGCATAGCGCACCGCCTGTTCCGGGTTGCCCGGGGATACCAGTCCCCAGGTGTCTATAAAGATCTGCCCGCCGATCTGCTCGGCCATCGTCGCACCGTTCTGCTCGATGCTGCCGCTTCGCGGCGCCGGAATCCCGTTTCTCAGATTCAGGTACGCCGTGTGCTCCGTCGATATGCCATACCCGCCCCACCAGAAAAAGCCGTGCTCATACGGCGCATAGTTCAACAGCGCCTCCGCCACATCCTGCGCCCGCAGGTCATTGTCTTCTCTGCTTCCGGATTCTCTGCTTCCTTGTACCTGCTGATCATTATCTGCGCAGTCCGCAAATTCTGTGCTCCCCTGAGCATGGCCCAGCTTCAACCGACTGCACCGGTACTTTCGGTCTTCTAACGCCCGCAGGAAAAACAGCGGCCCATTGCTGTCATCGTCCGCCGCAAACTCCTGATAATCGACCGGGTAGTGATCCAGCTCTCCGTAAATGTTCTGAATCTTCTCATACGTCCACCCCTCAATCGGCGCCCCCAGCCGGATCCCGATCACCTTCGCGAGCCAGCCGGCATAGATTTTTTCTATATATTCCTGCTTCATACGTCTACCTCCCAAATCATCCCTTCTCTCCGCTCCGTTGCACCGCCGCTTCCCGCCGCAGCGCACACATACCGTATCACACCGCACAAATCAAGAAAAATCAATGAGTTCTTCTTCATTATACCCTACCACCGTTACCAGTTGTCAACCATATAACCACTTAAAAAAATGATTGCTTTTTCCTTCATACCTCAAAAAATTTTTCATAATTTGTCATATCCGCTCTTGATAAAAAGCCCTCTTTCGCATATACTATAAGTGAAAGAAGTATTTCTTTCCTTCGCTAAATGATGACGAGTGACGGTTCCGACTCGTCGGTAAAATAAAAACTGACCGAGCGAAGATGATGTGTGACGGTTCCGACACATCGGTAAAATAAAAATTGACCGAGCGAAGAAAACTCCCGGCGAGGTTGACTCCAACTGGTCGACCTCGCTTTTTTATGCTGTGAGGTGTCGCAAAATGGAATATGATTCCGCATTATCACTCCTATCATCAAAATTCACCCAGGACTACCCTTCTGCTACATACCCTGAACTAATGCACAAACACGGGCGTCCCTATACTTGCCTGCTGATTGAATCGCACGACGACTACTTTATTTGTGTTCCATTCCGTTCTTCCCTAGGACACAAAAACGCATTTATGTTCACCGGAACGGCACGTTCAAAGAAAACGAAATCAGGTCTGGATTATTCAAAGATTGTAATCATCAAAGACAAGGATTATTTTGATTCATCCACGGCCGCCATCGTCGATCAGGACGAATACAATGAAATGATGAAGAACCTTCCAACTATCGTCCAGGAAGTTCATGACTACGTGGATACATATATCAGGCACATAAACGGAACGGCCCCAATGCATCCGAGAGCTTTTGCCAGAAAATATTAATATTCCACACTTTCTTATTTTCATGACATTATGGGAATTTAAGAGTCTGCAGCGGCAGGCTCTTTTTTATCCCTCCCACTGCCGCGCAGACTTTCACAAAGCTCGCTATCTTCATCGCTCTCTCAGCTCAGCTTCTCCACCGCCGCACGCAACGTTCCGTCCTCGCCGACATTTCCCGGGAAGATCACGTAGGGAATGCCGGGGAAGCGGCTCTCGGCTCCGGTCTGCCATACAGGGATGCCGGGCTCGATCTGGCCGAGCACGTTGGCGCGCTTTACGCCGAGCGCTTTCTTCCCGACATCGCTCGACGTGATGCCGCCCTTTGCGATCACGAAGCGCGGCGTCACCTTCAGCCGTCCGACCAGCGACTGCACGGCGTCGGATATCTTTACGGACAGCCGCAGCTCGTCCTCCCGGTCCCCGGTGTCCGCCGTGATCAGTGCGCGCGTCGTATAGCAGCAGACGGTCCGGCCTGCGCGGATGCCGGTCTCCTCCTTCAAAAGGCAGCGCTCCAGCTCCTGCTCAAATGCTGCCTCGTCCCGCACGAGCGTCGCATTCAGCTCGATAAAGTCGATCTCTGACAGCGCCTTGAGCGCCTCAAGCTGCCGGGTCGTCTTCTCCGTGTGGGAGCCGATCACGATAATCCCGCCGTTCGGATTGCCTGCATCCGTCATCTGCTCCCGCTCCAGCAGCGGCTGGTCGGTCACGCCTCCCATCACCTTGACAAGTGCCGCCGCCGTGCGGAACATAAACACTCTGCCCTTTGCCATCGCGCGGTACAGCGCCACACAGAATACTTTCAGATCCGCGTAATCGACCGCGTTGACGATCACCCTCCCGAAATCGTGCACACCGAGCAGTTGCTCCTCGATCCGGTCGATCTGCATAGCGCGGAGCGCCTCCAGGGAGATACAGGTCACATCCGCCGCACGGCAGCCGCCCTGCGTTTTCTCCTCGACATACTCCGGCAGCGTCGCCGCCGTATAGCCAAACGTTTTATCCCTTGCAAACTCCGTCTCGTTTGCAGGGATCAGTTCATTCCCGTACCTGACGTAGTGGACGTTGTCGATCGTGTACCGGCCGCCCTCCTTGAAAAACGGGCAGAGGATTTCCCCGTCGATGACACGGCCCGTGTTCTTCTCATAGTCTGCCCGCAAGAGCTGTGTCTCCAGCGGATAATGCCCACGGAGCGTGCTGTCGCTGCGGCTCAGAAACAGATAGTCGCGTCCCAGCTCCTTCGCCACCCGGTCTGTGACCTCGGCGATCTCGTGGTGCACACGCATCGTCTCCTCCTGCGTGAACCCCCTGGAATTTGTCAGAATGTAAAACAGGTTGTTCTCCTCCAGAAAGCCCTGCCGGATGCTCTCATAGTCCCAGTCCGTGTAGACCGAGATATCGTGCACCGTCTGCACTCCCGTCGGATCGTCATCCAGCACCACGAGCTTCCTCCGGTTCGCCGCGATCTCCGCCGCCAGCAACCCGTCAATCCACGCCTCATCAATCTCTTTGTATGTATTCAGAATATCCGCACTCCGCCCCATAGATCCTCCTCCGTCTCTTTTTTCCCGTGTTTACAGCCTTCGATCGTCAAACGTTCCATCTTCGCACCTGCCTGCTTTCGCCCGTCAGCTCTTCTTCTCCACTTTTACGTCCGCGAGCGCCTCAAAGTACTGCACGATTCCGCTGTGGTCGTCCTCCATGTGGCCGTGGATCTTCAGTGACTGCAGGATCTCGTAGAGCTGTGCCGTGTACGGGATCGGCACGTCGATCGCGTGCGCCGTCTCGACGACATTCTTGATATCCTTGTGGTTGATGCGGATCGGTCCGCCCGGCTTGAAGTTCCGATCGAGGATCATCGGCACCTTCGCGTCCATGACCGCGCTCCCGGCCAGCCCGCCGCGGATCGCCTGGTAGACCTTCTCCGGATCCGCCCCGGCCTTCTCGGCAAAGACAAACGCCTCGGAGACCACCGCGATATTGTTGTTGACAATGATCTGGTTCACGAGCTTCGCCACGCTTCCGCTGCCCGGCCCGCCGATCAGCAGCGCCGAGGAGCCCAGAATATCAAAATATTTTTTCAGCGACGCAAAGTCCTGCGGCTCGCCGCCCGCCATGATTGCGAGCGTCCCGGCAACCGCCCCCGGCTCGCCGCCCGATACCGGCGCGTCCACGAACCCGACACCCAGCTTTTTCAGACGCTCATAGCACTCCCGCGACTCTACCGGCGTCACGGAGCTCATATCGCACACGATGCAGCCCGGCCGCACCGTCGACGCCACGCCGCCCTCTCCGAACAGGATCGCCTTCGTGATCGCCCCGTTCGGCACCATGATGATCACGGTGTCGCACGATGCACCGATCTCGGCGTACGTCGCCGCCACAGCACCCGCAGCGACCACGTCCTGCACCGCATCCTGGTTCAGATCCGTCGCCAGTACCTCCACTCCGGCCTTCAGCAGATTCTTCACCATCGGCCGCCCCATAATCCCCAATCCAATAAATCCAAGCTTCATACGCTTCTCCTTTCTAAATTTTCAGTTTTCACGCTCTCTTTAATCTTGTCCAAAAACAGCCTGCAGGCGGTCCAATCACAGCTTCCTCGCCCAGGAGCCCGTCCCCCCGGCCGTCTCCCTGCAGCAAAAGCCCACTCTGATACCACCTGCAGGCTGTCCCTGCCTGTCTTCTTACCTCACGATGCAAGTCCCTCGCGGTACTTTATGACCTCCTCGAGCGTCGGGATCGACGACTGCGCACCTTCTCTCGTGACGACGATCGCCGAGACGCAGTTCGCAAATTCTGCCGCCTCCCGGATATCCTTTCCCTGCATCAGCATCATCGCCAGCGCTGCCGTAAACGAATCCCCGGCCGCCGTCGTGTCGACCGCACGGACCTTGTGAGCCGGGATCATGCATCTGCCGCACTCCTCCGAGTCCAGATACACGCCCTTCTCGCCGAGCGTCACCAGCACATTCTTCACCCCGCGCCCGCGCAGCAGAGATGCCGCCGGGGCGATATCCGCATCGCCGCTTCCCATGCCGGTCAGCCGCGCGAGCTCCGTCTCGTTCGGCTTGATGATGTCCACGTACTGGTACAGCTCCTCCGGAAAGTCGTTCGGCACCGGAGCCGGATCGAGGACTACCTTCTTGCCCAGCTCTTTCGCCCGCTTCGCGGCGTAGCAGACCGTGTCCAGCGGGATCTCAAGCTGCAGAATCACGAGCTCACACTCCCGGATCAGCGACTCGTTCGCGTCGATGTCAGCCGGAGTCAGCGCCATATTCGCGCCGGAGATCACGACAATGCTGTTGTCTCCGTCGCGGTTCACGGTCACGACCGCCAACCCCGTTGACACATCCTGTTTCCTCACAAGATACGACACATCCACGCCCGCCTTTCCGAGGCTCTCCCGCTGCATATCCGCGTACGCGTCCTCGCCGACCGCGCCGAGCATCACGACATCAGCCCCAAGACAGCCCGCCGCGCACGCCTGGTTCGCCCCCTTGCCGCCCGGCACCATCGCCATGTGGTCGCTCAGGATTGTCTCGCCCGTCACCGGCGTGTGATCCACATTGATTACCATGTCGATATTCAGGCTTCCAATCACCAGAATCTTCTTTTTCTCCATCGTATCACCCCTTCACGCTGCCTGCGGTAATTCCCTCCACGAAGTACTTCTGGAACGGAAGGAACAGGCAGATTGGTATAATTGCAGAGACAAGGGACCCGGCATAGATATAGGTCCACTTGATTGCACGCTCGCCGCTGAATGCGCTGATTGCGATCTGAATCGTGCGGATCTCCTTCGACCGCGCCACCAGCAACGGCCACATGTAGGAATTCCACTGGTTCATGAAGATCATCAGCCCCGCCGTCACAAAGACCGGAACCGAGATCGGCATAATGATTCTCGCGAAAATTCTCGGCCAGGACGCACCGTCCACGCGCGCCGCCTCGATCAGAGCCACCGGGATATCCTTGAAGAACTGGATAAACAGGAACGCGACGAGTCCGTCGGCAATCGCCGGGACGATCATGCCCGCGTACGTGTCCACCATCTTCAGCTTGCTCGCCACATCGTACAGCGGGATCGCGATCGACTCAAACGGCACCATGAACGAAACGAGCACCAGCGCATACAGAATCTTCTTGCCCTTGAAGTCAAAGCAGGTAAATGCGAAGCCTGCAATCGAGTTGATCAGGCAACCAAAGAAAATCGTCAGTCCCGTCACGATCAGTGTGTTCATAATGGGCCGCCAGAATTCGTACTGCGTGAAGATGATCACGTAGTTCTCAAAGGTCAGCTTCGTCGGAATCAGCGCGCGCAAGGTAAACGGCAGCATGTTCTGGAACAGATCCTCCTGCGTCCGAAGCGACGCGGAGAGACAGAAGAGGATCGGGAACAGCGCGACAAACACAAACAAGATCAACACAAGGTAGAGCAAAATCGTTCCGATTGCTTTTTTCTGCTTTTTCGACATCTCCTACGCCTCCTTTTCCGTCATAAACTTGTTCTGAATCACACAGACTCCGATGACAATCACGAGAAGGATCGTCACGATACACGCCTGGCGCTGGCGGTTCGAGTAAACAAATGCCGCCTTGTACGCCTCGTACATCAGAAGATCCGTGCTGCCCTGCGGGCCGCCCTCGGTCGCAATCTGTACCGGCGCGAACAGAAGGAAGTTCGCCGTCGTATTTGCCACCAGCACAAAGAGCGACGTGTTCTTCAGAAGCGGAATCGTGATCCGGAACAGCGTGCTGAAAAAGCCCGAGCCGTCCATCTTCGCCGACTCATAGACCGACCGGTCGATTCCCTTCAGACCAGCCAGGAAAAACATCATCCAGTACGCGCAGCCTCTCCACGAGGAGATCAGGATGATCGAGAGCAGCGCCCACTTTTTGTCGATCAGGAAACCGATCGGCCGCACACCGAACAGGCTGAGGAAGCTGTTCATAACACCGTTATTTATATTCAGGAGCATCTGCCAGATGACTGTGGACACCGTCAGGGAGACACAGAACGGCAGGTAGAGAGCCGTGCGGAAGCCCTCAATTCCTTTTACCTTCGCATTCACGAGCAACGCCATAATAAATGATATCACAATCTGAACCGGAATGATAATAATATTGAACTTTAATGTCACCTTCAGAGAATTCCAGAAGGTCTTGTCCGCAAACAGAAATTTATAGTTGTCAAACGTCGGAATCCCGTCCTTTGACAGAAACGCCTGTATGACGCTTGCAATAATCGGATAAATCTTAAATACACAGATCAAAATGACTGTCGGGGCTATCATCACGTATGGAAGCCATCTGTTCTTTATATGAATACCGCCCATATTCGTACTTCTCCTTTCTTCCCGCCCGTCCTATGTCGAAGAGCATCCTCCGAATCCCCTCCGGCTGCCGAAATCCTGCCAGTGCCGCTCCTCTGCCTTTCCCCATGCTGAACCAACCTCACCGGCTCTGGCCATCCACTGCAATCCGCGGTATCTCCGGCCGCAAACGATAACACGGTATCTTCCCGTTTTTCAAAGAAAGGGCGGCGACTTCCCGCCGCCGCCCAGTTTCCACAGCTATTGTTCTTTATTTGTTCGCTGCCACTGCCGCGTCAAACTGCTCCACTGCGTAGTTCAGAGTCTCCTCAACGTCTGCGCCGTTACGCACATCCTCCCACGCCTGATCCAGAACGGACGAGTACTCGCCGAATACCGGAGTCACGGCACGCGGATAAGCGGTGTTCGCTGCCTCGTACGCTGCGATCTTCATCGTATCGTTCGCATCCGGGTTCTCTGCGATCTCATTCTGCTTGTCCAGACGGCTCGGCACGTCGCCGTTGATCTCAAGCCACATATCGCTGCCCTCGCCGAGCGTGAAGAACTTGATGAACTCAGCCGCTACGTCCTTGTTCTCGGACTGCGCGTTGATACCGAAATACCAGCTGCCGGTCGAGGTCGCTACCTGATCCTCGTAGCCCTCAAAGCACGGAGCGTACGTGCAGCCGACCTCATCCTCACACGTCATGTTCGACGGTGTCCAGGTACCGCCTACCATGAATACCATCTTGCCGGAGTAGAACAAATCTCCAAGCTGATCTGCATCGTAGCCTCTGGATGCGATACCGTCATTTACCAGTCCCTGATACCAGGTCATCGCCTTGATCCACGGCTCGGTATTTACCACGCCGTCCAGAGAGTATCCGTCCTCGCTGATGTTCGCGCCGCCCATCGAGTTCGCGAGCATGTTCATCTGGTAGATACGGCTTACCTGCTGGAAATCCAGGCCGATGATGCCCTGGCTGCCGTCCGGATCGAGCGCTTCCTGCGCCTGCTTTGCCAGATCCGCCACCTGCTCATACGTCAGACGGTTGTCCGGTCCATTCTCCGGGAGCGTGATGCCTGCCTTGTCGAGCAGCGTCTTGTTGTAGAAGAGCTCCTGGCAGGAGGTGTTCTCCGGAGCCGCGTACATCGTGCCATCCCATACGCCAGCCGTGTAGGATGCGTCGTCCCACTTCGCCTTCTCCTCGTCGGTGAAGTAACCGTCGAGCGGCTCAAGGTACCCGCTGGAACCGTACTTTGACACGTAGGTCACGTCCACGCTCATTACGTCGAAATCTGCGTTGCCGGACGCGCACTTCGTCTCGATAACCTCGAACAGATCGTTGAATGCATAGAACTCTGCCTCTACATGGATGCCTGTCTGCTCCTCGAACTTCTCGAGAATCGGCACGGTGATACCCTCCCAGCCGGTCTCTCCGACGCCCTGCGATACCCATTTCAGTGTAACTGTCTCCTTCTCCTCAGCGGAGCCGGTGATCGTCATGCCAGCCACCATAGCAGCCGTCAGACCAAATGCTACCATTTTTCTGTACTTCATTTCTGTCTCTCCTTTTCTTGTGATGGGTTGTAGTGTTACTCAAGCCGCTGTCCCTGCTGCGGAACCTGCGGTGTAAAACCATTCTTATTTTTTCAGCTTCTCGAACAGATCTGCAAACAGATTGTCGCGCTTGATATGGTACACATACTTGATGAAGTGACGGTTGTTGTCAAACGCATAGCGGTCGTCATACTCCGGGATCGGGCTGTGAATCAGGCAGTCCTCCTCAAAGTCTCCGTCCAGCAGCCACGCCACCGCCGTGACATCCCAGATCGGTCTCGTCCACGTCGATCCGCCGTAGCAGACGCGCGCCTCCTCGGTCGTCACGTCGATCAGATAGTCGCACAGCTTGTTCTTGCCGCGCAGGTGATGCTCCAGCTCCGGGCCGCTCGTCGTGAACGCGGACACCACGCCCATGCACGGCAGCTGTACCAGCGGCACGCCGCAGCCGAACACGACTCTCGCGCCCGCCACATCCTGAAACAGGTTGAACTCCCTGTTGTGCGGCCAGTTGACGGCATTTCCGCCCAGCCAGATCAGGACGATCCGGTCCTTAATCTCCGGCTTCATCACCAGTGCGGACGATACGTTTGTGATCGCTCCGATCGCGATGACGTACAGCGGATGCTCCTCCGTGTACTGCATCGCGCGCTCTGCCAGATCCTTCGCCGCATCCGAGATGACCGGCTCGCTCTCAGAGGGCATGTACTCCGTCGATCCGCGGTAGACCATCTCCTTGAGGTCCTCGCGCTCCAGCAGCGTCAGCACATTCATGATCTCCTGGTAGCTCTTCTCCATGCCGTCCGCCGGCCCGCTCGACTTGTCATTAAAGAACGGCGCCGCATAGATCGCCTTCAGATTCAGCTTGTCATCCGACCGGATCAGGTAAGCGAGCGCGTACTGATCGTCGATCTCATTGTAGGTGTCTGTGTCGAGCACGACATCGACTCTGCCCTGCGGCTTCTCCAGTCTCCTGATCAGCCGCGCATGGTCGACAGGAGCCCCTTCCACTCTGGCGCTCGTCGCCGCCTCCCATTCCTTTTTTGCCTTTTCGCTGTCCATAATTCTCCTTTCTTCCCGCTGCATGAGAACCTCCACGCACCTGCCGGCTGCTCCCGGAACCGCCCGACATCGATCCCTCTTTGGTCTCTGCGGAGCCTGCTCCGGATCAATGTCCCTGCCCGGATCCTTTGCTGACCTGCTTCCGGATCAATGCCCCTGTCCGGATCCTTTGCTGACCTGCTTCCGGATCAATGTCCCTGTCCGGATCCTTTATTGACCTGCTTCCGGTCAAATGTCCCGCGGCAGCTCTGCGCCCCGCTTTAGCCGATGCGACACGTGCGCCGCCGACACACAGCAAGGTCAACCATCCATGCAAAACGCAGATATCTACTCGTTGCCCGATGGAAGGCATTTTTCCCGCGGTATGTCATCAATGGACGTTCTCAACCCTTCCGTTCCGTAAATAATTTTAGGAAACTGTTTTCTTAAAATGTTTTCTTGTGTATTTATATTACAACCTGTTTCCATTTCTGTCAACACTTTTTCCAATTTTGTTTGAAAAAAAGTTTATTAAAACGTTTTCTTATGCACATTGTTCCCGAACACGCATTTGATTGACAAAAAATGCCTGTGAGGGCATAATAGGGGAATACAGGAGCCGGAACATCCGTCCCCTGGATCCATGATAAAGCAGAACTTTGATAGAAAATCGGGAAAAGGAGCAAATCATTTATGACGATCAGCGAAATTGCAAAGCTCGCAGGGGTGTCCACCTCCACGGTGTCGAAGATTATGAACAACAAAGCGCAGAGCATCCATCCCGAGACCCGCGAGCGCGTCTTGAAAATTGTCAAGGAATACAACTATACTCCCTACGGGGCGGTCAAGAGCACCTCGCACGCAAAGACCTTCCTGATTGCCGTCCTGCGCCGCTCCCTCGGGAAAGCGAACCAGCTGGTCAGCGGCATCATCCGCACCGCACAGTCACACGGCTACGGAGTGCTGGTGTTTGACAGCCAGAACGATCTGCAGACGGAGCTGAAGCACATCACGTCCATCTGCCAGAAGAAGGTGGACGGAGTCCTCTGGGAACCGGTCGACGCCGCAAGCGCAGAATTCACGCACTACTTCACGGAATGCGGCATCCCCGTTTTTTACCACGGGCGCGCGCCGCTGCAGCCGTCCTACCAGATTGATTTCACCCACATGGGCTATGCCCTGACCCAGAAACTGATCGACTTCCGCCACAGCAGGATCGCCTGTCTGATGAAGCGGAACAATTACCGCTCGGAGATGGTGCTCGAGGGCTACCGCAAATGTCTGTACGACAACCAGATTCCCTACGATCCGCAGCTCGAATGCTTCATCAGCGATGAGGACTGCTGCTCGCAGCTCATGGCCAACCGGGCAACGGGCATCGTCAGCAGCCACTATGCCGCCGCCCTCTCGCTCTACGAGCAGCTCGATCACCTGCACTACAAGATCCCCTCGGATTTCTCTCTCGTTAGCCTGAAAAATGACATCGGAAGCGCCGAATCCTTCCCGCACATCTCAGGCATCGAGATTCCGTACGGCGAATTCGGCCATTTTATCTGCGAGCTTCTGATCGAGACATGTGAGACCGCCTGCGACCCGGCCTCCTCCGACCGGTATCTGTTCACCCCCGACTGCCAGTTCAACCGGACGGACAGCGTGGATCTCCCGCCGTCCCTCCGCTCCAAAAAAATTGTCGTGGTCGGAAGTATCAACATTGACAACACCTTCAACGTCGACGGCGTACCGCAGCCCGGCGAGACGACCCGGATCCTCGATTTCTCGGTCACGCTCGGAGGCAAGGGGGCCAACCAGGCGATCGGCGCGGCCCGGTTTAACTGCGAGGTGTCACTGATCGCCAACATCGGCAGTGATATGGACTCCAACTACGTCATACACACGCTGAGCAACGAGAGGCTCTCGA
The DNA here is from genome assembly GCA_021771715.1 of Oscillospiraceae bacterium. Classification (GTDB taxonomy): domain Bacteria; phylum Bacillota; class Clostridia; order Lachnospirales; family Lachnospiraceae; genus Choladousia. The sequence continues at coordinate 35,308 of JAETOO010000020.1, read as the reverse complement.
CGCAGGGAGTCTTCCGCGACATGGGGATGCAGACCGGAAAGGCGTACATCTACACGGATGAGAACGGTGAGAGTGCGATCACGATCCTGCCCGGCGCCAACGCCCATCTGTCGTGCGAGCGAATCCGCCAGAGACGCCACCTCTTCCAGAACGCGGGCTACTGCCTGCTCTCGACGGAGGTTCCGCTCGAGGCGACCATCGCGGCTGCCAGGATCAGCCACAGCTACGGGGCCAAGAACATCGTGAACCCCGCTGCCCTCAAGCAGCTGCCGGAGGCGCTGATCCAGCACACGGATATCCTGGTGCCGAACCGCAGAGTCGCCGCCTCCCTCTGCCCCGGACTGACGCGGGTCGAGGATCAGGCAGACTACCTGTTCCACCTCGGCATCCCAACCGTGATCATCACGCTCGGCCATGACGGCTGTTACCTGAAAACGCTGGAGAACGCACAGCATTTCCCCGCCGTCGACGTCACCGCGGTCGACACGACCGGAGGCGCGGACGCCTTTATCTCCGCGCTCGCCGCCTACCTGATCGAAGGGGTGTCGATCGAAAACGCGATCCGCATCGCGACCTGCGCCGCCTCGTTCTGCGTCCAGCGCCAGGGCGTCGTGCCGGCCCTCGTCGACAAGACCTCCCTCGAGGCCTACATCAACCGGGTGCATCCGGGGCTGTTGCGGTGAGTTTTCTGATTTTATAAATATAAAAACTGAGGGTGTTGCAAAGTGCAGCAGTTCTACAATGACTGATACCTATGCGTTTGACCGCATACCAGTCATTGTAGCTGCCGGCAACTTTGCAGCACCCTCAGTTTTCTCTTCTTCCTCAGCCCTCTGAATGATCGACCTATCCTATTTTATCCGTTCCGCCTCGCCGCCTGGCTGTTCCGCCCCGAACGTATCACCGATTCTCGAAATCGTCTCCTTATACAATCGCCGACACGGACTCCGTTTCTTATAGGATAACCGATTCAGACCTACCTTCTTACACGATCAGCACGTCCGTCATGCCGCACGACCGTGCCAGCTCCGCCAGCTCCTCGAGAAACGCCTGATCCGGCACCCGGTAATGCGCGTACTCCTCCCGCACGCCCATCGGGCGGTACTTGATGATCTTATAGCGGATATTTCCCTTGTCGAGATACTGCGCGGCGAGCGTCGCTGTCTCCCGCACCGTACCTCTGCAGTCAAACAGCTCCGGCACGATCACCGTCCGCACCTCAAAGAGCTTCCCCTGTGAAGCCAGATAGCGCATATTTTTCAGAACCATCTCATTCGACACCGACGTCACGGTGTGATGGTCCTCGTCCGTCCACGCCTTGACATCCAGCATGACGCCGTCCGTCACGTCAAGCAGCTCAGGATATGCCTCAAAGTCCAGTGTTCCGTTGCTGTCAAGCAGCGTTCCCAGATGGGCCTCCCTGCACAGGACAAACAGCTCCCTGAGAAAGTCGGGATACAGCGTACATTCCCCGCCGGACACCGTGATCCCGCGGATGTACGGCATCTGCTTTTTAATCCGCTCGAACACCTCCCCAGCATCCAGGTACTGGATACGCGGGCTGCAGCCGAAGCGGCACGTCTTGATGCACGTATCACAGCCGCAGCAGAGCTCCGGCCGGAAGCGAACCTCTCCGTTTTCCACATACAATGCGTGCTTCGGACACTTTTCCACACACTCGCCGCAATTTTTGCACAGATTCCGCGTCTCCGGGTTGTGACAATAGCGGCAGTTAAAATTACACCCCTGCACAAAGACGGCGGTCCGGTTCCCCGGACCGTCTACCGCGCTGAAGGGAATGATCTTATTTACAGGCACCTTCATGCCCCGATTCCTCCCACTCACGTATATTTTCTGCTCAGCGCACCTTCCGCTCCATAATCCGGCTGTTGTGCTTTGCGCCCATGCCGAGCGCCGTCGTATCCTGCAGGACATTCTCGCCGCGCTCCAGTTTCTCGATCTCAGAGCGCTTCACGAGATACCCTGTGATCCGGATCACATCGCTGTCCGCCGCGTAGAACGACAGGTAGCGGATCCCCTCGCGGAACGAGCCCTTGATGATGTCGAGCAAGAACTCATTATTTTTATGCACCGTCGTGTCGATCGGGAAGATATCGCCCGTCCCGGACGGGAAGTATTTGTGGAACTTCTCGCAGTGTCTCAGGTGGTCGATCAGCTCCTCCGGCTCCTCACCGATCGGGATTCTCGTTCCCGGGGAAATTCCCATGTCGCTGTCGATGCCGACCTGCGCGTGCAGCAGGAAGTGTCCGCCGGTCACCTCGCAGTACGGGTTCACATGCGCCTGGTTGAACGCTTCGATCTGGTCCATAATCTTAACGCCCAGCGCATCCGCCTCCTCGTCGTGGCCGTACCTGCCGGTCTTGCCCTGCATTTCCATCAGATAGTTCACGCACTCCGCGAGTCCCACCATTCCGAACATCGCCGTGAAGCGATCTCTGTGGATGAAGCCCTCCTTCGCGAGGAAATTGTTCTCAAAGAATCCACTCTCCTCGACGATGAACTTAATCCGGCTGTCCATGTAGTCCGCCATCACCTGGCACACGTACGGCAGCTGGTGCTCAAAAAAGTCATCCAGATCCTTCGAGCGCTTCGCGATATTTCCGAGGATCAGTCGGCACAGCGTGTAGGAGCCGCCGCCGTACTTCAGTCCGTTGTAGCAGCTCGCGATCACGTAGTCCTCGTTCAGCTCGCTCTTGAACATTTTATGATTTGCAAAACTTGGCTTTGCACTCTTCAGCGCCGCCTTGATGCCGAGCAGCGCAAACTCGTCGCTCGTAAGATCCTCATCGTACTTCATCGTCACGTTCGGCACCGCATGCTCCAGCTCTGCCTCCGCCTCCAGCAGCAGCCGGCCGGCCTTCGTCGCCACCGGTCCGACATTCGCATGGGAGAACGAATCCAGGATCGTGCGGTCCATGTGTGTCAGGAACAGCTTGATCAGCTTTTTCGCCTGCGCCTCATCCACATCGTCCATGAACGGCTCCAGCAGCTCATCCAGCGCGCCGACATACACCGGGAAATTCGTCACGCTCGGCACATGCTTATAGAAAATCAGCAGAGAATTGATCGCCTCATAGATATCCTTCGGCGGCTCCAGCTGCAGGAATTTGCTTCCCTCTCTCATAAACTTTCCGTAATCCGGAATGATATACCTCGGCCGCAGCGGGGCATGCCCCTCCGCAAGATCACAGATACACTTTGTCTTGATCGTGTCCGTCATCAGCTCATCCAGCCCCTCCGGCAGATCCAGCACTTCCAGCATCGAATCCGCCAGATTCGCCATCGTCGCTACCTTCTGCTCATGCGTCAGCGTCGGACTCTTCACCGTCGCAAGCATCTGATCCCGCGTGTCATTCACACGCTTCATGTCAATTTCTCTCACGTCGTTTCCTCCTTATTATATCTTTGTCGCGCATTCCGCAAGGCGTCATACACTTCCCTGCGCTCTTCCGAATGCGATACGCATCTTTTTAGGCGTCATATTCTCAACCTGCATTCCTCCGGGTGCAATCCCCTTCCCTGCAAGTCTTCAAATATTCCCCTTCTGAACCTGTCCCCTGTAAACGCACACTTTCTCTTAATTGTCCGCGCTACATAACTGTATTTTATCATTAATCCTCAAAATGGGAAATACCTTTTTGCACATTTTATCACGGTCTTTTGCACTTTGATGACCTTTCAGGCACAGGTGCACTCCAATCACCATTCCTCTGAGCCGCGGCCTGCTATCCAATCGTTTCTCTGTGCACGGAGGCTATTTTATACCGCATAGTTCTTCTATCTTCCATAGCTTCTCTGTACAGGAAACGGTATTCCTTTCCGCGGAGCATAGTCCTCTTCCGCGCGGCATACATTTATAGGGAAAACATTCTGCTGTGATTAGCTGCTCGTGCGCGTCTGCCTAGTCCGGCTAATCTATTGGGAGTTTCTATGAATTATATCTGGGGCATTATGATTCTGGCCGGCATCCTCTACGGTACGCTCACCGGAAATATCGACGCCGTCTCCGAGGCTGTCCTCACCTCCTCGAAGGAGGCTGTTTCCCTGTGCATCACCATGCTCGGCGTGATGGCCCTCTGGATGGGCCTGATGGAGATCGCCCGAAGCGCAGGGCTCGTCCAGTCGATCTCCGGACGAATCCGTCCCCTGGTCCGCTTCCTCTTCCCGCACATCCCCGACAACCACCCTGCAGTCGAGCACATCACGCTGAATTTCGTCGCCAATTTTCTCGGTCTCGGCTGGGCCGCCACCCCGGCAGGGTTGAAGGCAATGGAGAGCCTCGCGGAACTCGAGAAGGAGCGGAGAGAGGAGCATGTGACTGCTACACAGGAAATGGAAGAACGGGGAAAGAAAAAGGTGACTGCCGCGCAGGAAATGGAAGAACGGAGGAAGGAACATGTGACTGCCGCGCAGAAAATGGAAGAACGGAGGAGGGAAAATATGACTGCCGCGCAGGAAATGAGACGGTCCAGAGCTACATCAGAAAAGATGCGAACAGCAGCCGATGTGCCGGAAACGGGGCAGCCCAGAACTGCATCGAAAACAATGCGACTTGGAATCATAAAAGCCATGCCCCGCGGCGTTGCCAGCAACGAGATGTGCACGTTCCTAATCCTGAACATCTCCTCCCTGCAGCTCATCCCGGTCAACGTAATTGCCTACCGCAGCCAGTACGGGAGCGTCAACCCCACGGCGATTGTGGGCCCGGGAATCGCTGCAACGGCGGTGAGCACGGCGGTAGCAATTGTGTTCTGTAAGGTGATGGATAAGAAAAAACAGAGGGTGTGAGGCTCTCTGCTTTTTGATTTTATGCTGAAAAATGAATGGTATATTAACCTGCAACTGCGTTGTTTACAAAGTTTCGAATATTGTATTGCAATTAGCCATACAATATGGCATAATCAAAAGCAGAAAGGCAGGTGCATATTATGGCAACAAAAAGTGCAAATGTAACGGCTCGTGTACAGCCTGAAATTAAAAGGCAAGCGGAGGCGGTTTTGGATAGGATTGGATTGCCGGTCTCCGTTCTGATTGATACCTTGTACAGACAAATCATTATGACGGGCAGCGTTCCGTTTTCCCTTTCCGTACCGAAGCTGCCCACAAGAGATAGCCTGACTGACGCACAGTTTAACGCAATAATGGAAAAGGGATATAATCAGGCAAAGTCTGGCGAGGGTCTGCCCATTGACGAAGCCTTTGCCAAAATCCGAGAGGGTATTTGAGTATGCAGTATGAGGTGAGGTTGACCGCACAGGCAATCGGGCAAATTGAAGAAACGGTGCAATATATTTCCAAAACTCTGTTGGAGCCGGAAACCGCACGAAAATGGGCAGATACTCTGCAATGTGAAATTGGGAAACTGGATTCTTTGCCATCAAGATACCCTCTCACGAAGGAAGAATCGTGGCACAGGGTAGGAATCCGTAAAATGCCTGTTAAGAATTTTCTTGTTTACTATCTGATTGACGAGGAAAAGAAAGCTGTATGGGTCACGGCAGTCATCTATGGGCGAAGAGATCAAGTTGCGGCATTGTTAGATATGTCACTAAATGACATAGATTGATACATCAATAATTTTTATGGAGAAATGGTTTATATAATCTAATATGGATGAGCAATCAACCTGTCGGAAATTCCGACAGGTCCGCTGGGAAGGAAAAAATGCAAAAAAAGGAACAAGAACAAGTAAATGAAATAGACGTCCTCCCTTACTCCTCCGAATACACCTCGATCTGGCACATTTTCATGGCCTCCAGCGCATTTTGATGGCTCGCGCGCGTTACCCCGGCGCAGCACGATGCATCCACCAGAATCGGAAGCTCCGGCAGTCTCGCCTTTAAAAGCAGCGCATTGGAGATCACGCAGATATCTGTGCAGAGCCCGATGAGCTCGACGGACGCCACCTCATTTGCCTCACACAGCGATGCTACGCGCTCTGCAAGCGCAATAGACCCGAAGGTCGGCTTATCGAGGACCTCGCAGCCCTGCAGGTACACCTTGTCCGCGATTTCCCATCCCCTTGTGCCCTTCACGCAGTGCACGACCGGCAGCTTTCTCCCTTCCTGCGTCTCCAGATAGTTCTCCGGATGAGTATCGCGCGTATAGATCACACAGTCGCCGTCTTTCTGATACTGCTCCGCCTTCGCACGCACACGGTCGACAATCTCCACCGCCTCCGGCGTGCCAAGCGCTCCGTCGATAAAATCATTCTGCATATCTACCACTACTAAAATTTTCATCTCTTTCCTCCATATCAGAAAATTTCTGTTGATTTTTTTCCAATGTCTGCTATAATGTCGGTATGGAAGCATAGCACAGCTGGGAGAGCGCTCGCCTGACTAGCGGGAGGTCATGGGTTCGAGTCCCATTGCTTCCACCATTCGGGCCGTACTCGAACTTTTGAGTGCGGTCCTTTTTCTTGTATATTGTAGAAGATCATCGCCTGGCCGTTTCTGACCTCGATCCGGGCGATGAACGTGTCAACGAGACGCTGCCGGAAGGCGGCGTCTTTTGTGTCCCCATTTCTGAACGAACGAAGCCAAGCCCCGACCGCCTCACTGGTGAGCCGGGGCTTTTTCATTTCTGCCCGCTCGATCTCCACGAGCAGCTCCTCCTCTTCGGCTTCCAGTTCCGCCAGGCGACCGGCAAGGCCCCGGGCCCCGGTGCCCTCCTCGATGGCGTCCAATATGTTCCGCTGGCGCTTCCGGTTTGAGTCGAGCTGCTTCCGGTATGCTGCGGCCGGATCCAGAGCGTCCTCCTGCTCCTGGATCTCCAGGATCCGGACCGTGAGCTTCTCGATCATGTCCTCGGTCAGCATGTCCTCGACCGTGGCCTCAATGACCCGATCCTCGAAGTGATCCCGGGGGATCGGCTTCAGCTCGCACTTCTCGCCGCGCTTCTTCGCGCCGCACTTGTAATAGTGGTACACCTTCCCCGTTTTACTGGTGCCGGACTCCCCGTTCAGCATCGCCCCGCAGTATGAACAAAAACATTTACAGCTCAGCAAATAGTCCACTTTTGCCCTCCCTGCCGCGTTATTGCGCGGCGTCCCGAAGTGTTTGGCCGCTTCCTCGAAGGTGGCCAGGTCGATGATGGGATCCGTCAGGATCTCAACCCCCTGGATCTCGAAGCGGCCGAGGTACTTCTCGTTCCGTAACATCCGATAGATCACGGCCTGGGTGATCGGCTTCCCGCGCTGGCCAGTGACGCCGTGCTTTCGGAAGAGCTCGACCAGCTCCTTCGTCTGGGCCCCGGCGTTGTGCATCCGGAAGGCTTCCCGGACAACGGCAGCCTTCTCCTCGTCGACGATGATGTGCTTCTCGTCGTCCACCGTGTAGCCGATCGGCAGCGGCGCCCCACAATACTGTCCCTTTTTCGCGGTCTCCCTCATGCCTCTGACGATCTTCTGCCGGAGGTCTGCGGAGTAATACTCGGCCAGGCCTTCCAGAACGCTCTCCAGGATGATCCCCTCCGGACCCTCCGGGACAGACTCCTCAGCATACAGCAAACGGACGCCCGCCTTTTTCAGCTTCATTTTACTGAGGGCGATGTCCTGCCGGTCACGCCCGAAGCGGTCGATCTTCCAGACGATCACGCACTCGAAGCGATGCTGCTCCGCGTCGTGCAGCATCCTCTGGAACTCATTCCGGCCGACGATGCTCTTCCCTGAGATGTGCCGGTCGGCATATATTTCAACGATCTGGATCCCGTTTCTCTCTGCATAAGCCTGGCAGTCAGCGACCTGGCCCTCGATGGACTGGTCCGTCTGGTTTGGTCCTGCAGAGTATCTCGCATAAATAGCGCCCAGCATAAGCGTCAACCTCCTATCTTCCGGGAGTTCTTTGCCAGGTCATTCAGCAGGAAGTCTATATATAAGGCCACCCGGCTCTCCAGCTCTTTGATGTTCTCCTCAGTGACCTCGTACTCAGCCCCGTCATGGGTGAGGATTACATTGCCATCTGCATCGTACAGCACGACCCAGCCCAGGAGCCGCATCTGCTGCTCCAAGCAATACGAAAAGCTGGCTGCTTTCTTTTCTTCTGTCCAGCTTGTCAGCTCCTCAGGAGCGATCCCAAGTGCCTGAGAAAAAGCCTCAATCCTATTCTGGGGAAGGTCAACAAGCCCCTTCTCTATCTTAGTAATCATGCTACAATCTGCATAGCCCACTAACTTCGCTAACTCTGCTTGGGTCAATCCCAGCTCTTTTCTTCTATCTTTAATATTTTTATGAATTGCTTTCATCGCTGCTTTGCCTCCCGCTGCTCATTTTAGCATAAAAGTGAAATCAGTTCAATATTTTTGCGAAACATACTTGACTTTATTTCAAGTCAGAGCTATACTCTTACTCGAAAACTGAATTAAATTCAAGTTCTCAAATATAAAGCTCGGCATACTATTCAATTTTGCGTAACATAAGAGGAGGTAGAAGCATGAAGAACACGCTGCAAGACCTGAACAACCACCTTTTCGAGCAGCTGGAGCGTCTGAATGATGAAGATCTGACAGACGACCAGCTTGACAGAGAACTGAGGCGGGCGGAGGGCATGACAAAGATCGCCACCCAGATCATCGAGAACGGCGAGCTCGCCTTCAAGACCATGGTCCACATGGACGAGTACGGCTACAACAACGGCCACCAGCAGATCCCCGTCATGCTGGAGACCCACACAAAGGGGGGGACTGAATGAAGAAGGTGTGGAAGTATCCGGATGAAATAACGGACTTTGTCCGAGAGCATGGGCATGAGGGAAGCGTCCGGGAGATGCAGGAGCGGGTCAACAGCCGCTTCGGGACCTCTTTCACCTACGACCAGATGCAGAGCATGTTCTCCCGCCACAAGATCCATGCAGCGCCTCGACTGGGGCGCAAATATCCCGACAAGCGGATCACCACGCCGGAGATGGACGCCTTCATCCGGGAACATCTCGAAGGGACCGGCTACCAGTCAATGGCCGATCTACTCAATGCCCGCTTTGGCACCAGCTTCACCAAGGACCAGATGAAGAACTACTACAACCGGAACAAGCTGGACAGCGGCCTCACGGGGCGCTTTGAGAAGGGATCCATCCCGGTCAATAAGGGGAAGACCTGGGACGAGTTCATGAGCCCGGAGGGACAAGCTGCCAGCCGGAGGACCACCTTCAAGCCTGGACACCTGCCCCACAATGGAGGCACCCCGGTCGGCACTATCCGACTGAGGCACGGCCACAGAAACCGGCCAGGCTCCCACCCCTATTACCGGCAAAAAGTCGCGGAGCCCAACGTCTGGCGGATGAAGCACGTCATTGAATGGGAGGAGCACAACGGCCCGGTCCCTGAAGGCAGCATGGTGACTTTTGCAAACGGTGACACGCTTGACTGGCGGATCGACAATCTGATCCTGGAGACGAAGGCCCAGCACGCGGTCAAAAACCGGCATCACATCCACGGCTATGATCAGGAGAGTGCTCTGACCGCCAATCAGATCGCCGACATCAAGATCGCCGTGTCACAGAAAAAGAGACGAAGAAAAGGAGGAAAGTCATGACCAATACAAAGCTACTCCGGGAGAAGATCGAAGCCAGCGGGCTGAAGCTCTCGTATATAGCCAGCCAACTCTGGATCTCACGGGCGGCACTGACCATGAAGATTGAAAACAAGTCAGACTTTCGACAGAAGGAGATCGTCAAGCTCTGCGAGCTCCTGGGCATTACTACCCCGAAGGAAAAAGCACTTATTTTTTTAGACGAAAAACTGAATTAAATTCAGTTTTAGAAAGAGAGACACACATGTCACGAGAAAACAACAGTCCGGATCTGACGATGCTGGCGCTGGCCGCCTACGACGCGATCCGGAAGAACATGGAGGAAAATAATGGAGAAGAGAAAAAAGCGGCGCCGGTACACGCTGCGGGGGCAGCTGCTCAGTCTGGCACTCGGCATCACGATCGGGCTCCTGGCGGGGCTGGCACACGCGAACAGCGTCCAGCAACACAGGCAGGCTATCGTCTCATTGCCATCTGAGCCCCCGGCCATAACGGCCACCCAGGAAGCCCCAGAGACGCCCACAGCGCCTCCTGAGCCCTACAACGACCCGAACATCCCGGACAACGTGGAAGAGGCTGCACGAGCCGCTGGCGCGGCTTATGACCTATCTCCTGAGCTTCTGGAAGCCGTTGCATTTCATGAGAGCCGTTACAGCCTGGACGCGGTCAACGGTGACTGCGTCGGTCTGATGCAGATCGCGACCTACTGGCACGAAGACCGGATGGAGCGCCTGGGAGTGACTGAGGCAGACCTCTGGAAAGCCGGGCCGAGTATGATGGTCGCGGCGGACTTCCTGGACGAGCTGATCCGGCGCTATGACGATCTGGGCACGGCTCTGATGTACTACAACGGCGGAGGCGACCACATGGCTGCCTATCTGGAGCGCGGCGAGCTGAGCTGGTACGCCAGCAGCGTCATCGAGATGGCTGAGCAGCTCCGGCAGGAACATGACAACGCGGAGGAGGTGAGGCCTTTGGACTCAATAAAATAGGCCCCGGAGAAGTTTCCGGAGCCCAGGAAGACACACATCAATTATAGCAAAAAGGAGGACATTTTTCAATGAAAATCACAATTACTTTTGACACTCTGGAAGAGTTCCAGACCTACATGGGGATCCAGTCCCCGAGTAAACCGGCTCAGGAGGCCGCCCAGGGGGCCCAGGAAGCGCCGAAGGGCACCGGGGCAAAGAAGGACACGAAAAAGGCCGCAAAGGCTCAGGAGGCCGCCCAGGCGCCCGCTGAGGACGATCTGATGGAAGACACTCCCGCACCCGGAACGCCCACGGCTCCCGAAGTGACCGAAGACTTCCGCGTGGAGGTCCGGAAGACCCTGGCACAGCTGAACAAAAAGGTCGGGAAGAACATCGCCAGCGAGCTGATCAAGGGCTTCGGTGTGGACAAGCTGACCGAGGTCGCTCTGGCTGATCTCCCCGCTCTCATGAGCAAAGCAAAGGAGGCCCTCAATGCCGAGTAAACATGCAAAACTGTCCGCATCGAGCGCTTTCCGGTGGATCAACTGCCCCGGATCCGTTGTACTGGCCGACCAGCTCCTGGCCCCCGGGTCGAGCGCCTACGCGGACGAAGGAACCCTGGCCCACGCACTCGCCGAGCTGAAGCTCCGGAAGTTCCTCGGCGACGCGGGCAACTACGACAAGGAGCTGGCCCAGATCCAGGCCAGTGAATACTACTGCGGCGAGATGGACGAGGCCACCGACTTCTACGCTGAAACCGTCCAGGAGCATCTGGCAGCGGCAGGCGAGGACGCGGAGCTCATGATCGAGCAGCAGTTCAGTCTGGACAACTGGGTGCCGGAGGGCTTCGGGACCTCTGACGCCGTCATCATCGGCGGCAGCACGATCGAGGTCATCGACCTGAAGTACGGCAAAGGGGTCAAAGTGGAAGCCAAGAACAACCCCCAGCTGAGGCTCTACGGCCTGGGCGCTTCTGCCCTCTTCGGGGATCTCTATGACTTTGAGACTGTCCGGACGACCATCATCCAGCCCCGGCTGGACCATGTGAGCGGCGAGGAGATCCCTCTGAAGAAGCTGCTGCTCTGGGCCGAGGAAGAAGTTGCACCGAAAGCCCGGATGGCGATGGATGGCACGGACTACACCGCCTGCGGCGACTGGTGCCGCTGGTGCCCGGCGAAGGCGGTCTGCCGGAAGCGGGCCGAGTACAATCTGGAGCTGGCAAAGGACGAGTTCAAGGCTCCCCCGCTCCTCACGGACGAGGAGATCGGCGAGGTCCTGAGGCGCGCCGAGGAGATCCAGAAGTGGACCAGCGACATCCAGGCCTACGCCCTGGAGGAAGCCCTGGCGGGCAAACAGTTCGACGGCTGGAAGCTCGTCGAGGGCCGGAGCAACCGGAAGTATGCCGACGATGTCAAGGTGGCCGAGACCCTGGTGGCTGCCGGTTATGACGAGGCCATGCTCTACGAGCGCAAGCTCTACGGCATCACCGCGATGGAGAAGCTCGTCGGCAAGAAAAAGCTCACGACGACCCTGGGCGACCTGATCATCAAACCGGCAGGCAAGCCTGTCCTGGTCCCGGAGAGCGACAAGCGCGAAGCAATCAACACGACCGAAGCAGCAAAGGCTGACTTTGACAACACCGAGGACGCCGAGAACGTCCCGCAATTTTAAGGAGGATAACATCATGAGCACTAAAGTCATTACCGGTAAGGTCCGTTTTTCCTATGTCAACATCTTCAAGAGCCGCGCCTTCCAGAGCGGCCAGGACGCGAAGTACAGCGTCTGCCTTCTGATCCCCAAGGATGACAAGGCCACCGTCAAGAAGATCCGCGCCGCGATCGAGGAGGCCATCCAGGAGGGCATCGCTTCCAAGTGGGGCGGCAAGAAGCCCGGCAACCTGAAGCTCCCGCTGCGTGACGGCGACAACGAGCGGGCCGACGAGGCTCCGGAGTATGAGGGCATGTTCTTCCTGAACGCCAACAGCACCCAGAAGCCCGGCATCGTGGACAAGGATCTGAACGAGATCCTCGACCCGAACGAAGTCTACAGCGGCAGCTGGGGCCGGGCCTCGATCAACTTCTACCCGTTCAACACCAACGGCAACAAGGGCGTCGGCGTCGGCCTGAACAACATCCAGAAGCTCAAGGACGACGAGCGGCTGGGCGCTGCCCGTGCTTCTGCCGAGACTGACTTCGGCGACGGCTACGAGGACGACGAGGACGATTTCTAAGAGAGGAGAAAACAGATGCACAGAGTCATGGGTGTGGACATTGAAACCTACAGCTCCGTGGATCTGGCCGGGTCGGGCGTCTACGCCTACACGGAGGCGCCCGACTTCGACATCCTGCTGATCGGCTATAAATTCGACGACGAGGCGGAGGTCCATGTGATCGACACGCTCGCGGTCGACCGGGACTTCGACCCGGAGCTCTACGAGTTCCGCGAAGCGCTCACCGACCCGGACATCATCAAGACCGCCTTCAATGCGAACTTCGAGCGGACGTGCCTGGCCAAGTGGACCGGCGCGGCAATGCCTCCGGAAGAATGGCGCTGCACGATGATCAAGGCCCTCACCCTGGGCCTGCCGGGCAACCTGGCAGACGTCGGCATCGCTATGGGACTACCGGAGGAAAAGCTGAAGGACCCCCAGGGCAAGGCCCTGATCCAGTTCTTCTCAAAGCCCTGCAAGCCAACACGGATGAACGGGCAGAGGACGCGCAATCTTCCGGCGCACGACCCCGCGAAGTGGAAGCTCTTCATCGAATACAACCGGCAGGACGTCGTCACCGAGCAGGAGATCCTCAGGCAGCTGGACATATACAAGACGCCGGAGTCAGAGCAGCAGCTCTGGGCTCTGGATCAACACATGAACGACAACGGCGTGAAGCTGGACATCCCGATGGTCGAGAAGATCGTCGAGTATGACACCCAGCGGCGCCAAGAGCTTCAGGAAGAAGCCAAGGTGCTCACGGGGCTGGCCAATCCGAACAGCCTGGCCCAGCTTAAAAAATGGCTGTCCAAGCAGGGCGTCACGATGACCAGCGTCACAAAGGACACCATCGCGGCCACGCTCCAGACAGACATCCCGGACAGTGTCCGGAGGATGCTGGAGATCCGGACCGCCCTCGGCAAGACCTCCGTGGCCAAGTACAGCACAATGCTGACGGCGGTCTGCCAAGATCACCGCCTCCGGGGGATCCTCCAGTTCTACGGGGCCAACCGATCAGGGCGATGGGCCGGGCGCCTGGTGCAGACGCACAACCTCGCCAAAAACAGCCTGCCAGACCTGGATCTGGCCCGTGAGCTGGCTGCTGCCGGAGATTTTGACACGCTGGCCACGCTCTTCGGAGAGACGGCCTTCGTCTTCTCCGAGCTGATCCGGACGGCTTTCATCCCTTCGGACGGCTGCCGCTTCGTTGTGAGCGACTTCGCGGCCATCGAGGCCCGCGTCCTGGCGTGGATCGCTGGCGAGGAATGGACCCTGGAGGCCTTCCGGCAGGGCAAGGACATCTACTGCGAGACCGCGTCTATGATGTACCGCGTCCCGGTCGAGAAGCACGGACAGAACAGCCACCTCCGTCAGAAGGGCAAGGTCGCCGTGCTGGCCTGCGGCTACCAGGGAGGCGTCGGCGCCATGAAACGCATGGACAAAGGCGGCAGCATCCCGGAGGACGAGCTTCAGAGCGTCGTGGATCAATGGCGCGAAGCCAATCCCAAAGTCGTGAAGCTCTGGAGGACCTGCGAGCTGGCAGCAAAGACGGCGATCCAGGAGCACCGGACCGTCCGCCTGGCCCACGGCATCGCCTTCAGCTACATCAACCGGAACCTCTTCATCCAGCTGCCAAGCGGCCGGAAGCTCTGCTACTGGGACACCAGACTGAAGCAGGACGACTACACCGGCCGGCTCTCCATCACCTACATGGGCGTGAACCAGGAGACAAAGCAATGGGGAGAGACCGAAACCTATGGCGGGAAGCTGGTCGAGAACATCGTCCAGGCAACCGCGAGGGACTGCCTGGCCGTGGCCATGACCAGGGTCAGCGCCCTGGGCTACAAGATCGTGATGCACGTCCACGACGAGATGATCGTCGACGTGCCGAACACAGACACCGAGGCCCCCGGCAGGATCAATGCCATCATGGCCCAGCCGATTGACTGGGCCGAGGGGCTCCCACTAAAGGGCGACACCTATGAGACGCCCTTCTACAAGAAAGATTAAGGAGGACACACAAATGCCTATCTACAAGAGCAATCAGCCGATCGAAGTCATCAGAAAGACCAACACGAAGGGCCTGGAGATCATGGTCGGGGACCAGATCCATGTCAGCAAGTACACCGCAACCTGCCAAAAAATCACCCAGGCGGGCGCCCTCTTCCTTCTGGACCAGTATCTCGACCAGGCCTACCCGATGAACGCGGAAGACAGCAACCGGGGCGGCTACGAGGCCAGCGACCTCAGGAAGACGCTCCAGAGCGAGGAGGTGCTGAAAATCTTCGCGGAATATCGCGACCGGATGCAGCCCTTCGACAACGGCGACCTGCTGCGGATCCCTTTCTTCGGTGAGATCTTCGGGAAAGAGGACGCCAACTACTTCGAGCCGGACGGCTGCGAGCAGTGGCCGCTCATGAAGGACCGGAAAAACCGGATCGCCTTCCGGGACAGCTCCTGGGAATGGGGCTGGCTCCAGAACAAGAGGAAAGGGTCGGCGACGCGCTTCTGCCGCGTCGCCGCCGCTGGCAATGCCGCCCTCTGGCTCGCCTCGCACTCCCTCGGCGTCCGCCCGGCTTTCCTGATCTACTGATCGACAATCCCGGGGCCCTCGCGGCCCCGGACATCTGGCAATAAACCAGCAAGGAGGAACCGATGGATCAGAAAATTATCAATATCACTTTCCACCAAGGAATGGGGCACATGACCGTCGTGCTGGACGCGTTCTTCCCGACCGATGCAACCCGACTTCGGAAACTGCTCAGCATCATCGACGAGGACTACGAGCACCGGGACGAGCTTCGGGCCGTCGTCGTCCAGCACTGCGGTCAACGCGCCCAGGCCCTCATGGACGGCCGGAGCGATCTGGCCAACCAGGCCGTAAACTACCACACAAAGGCAACGGAGCTGCAGCCTGAGATCGACAAGATGGCCCGGCAGGTTGACACTCTCCAGCGGTATGTAAAGACCTACTGCAAGCGGGGCGGCCAGGGCTACCGCCAGCAGCTCAAAGAGCTGAAGGCTCAGCTGAAAGAGGTCAAGAAACAGCAGCGGCACGCGCTCACTCTCTACCGCGACTATCAGAGGCGGTTCGTCGGCGCCGAGAAAGAGGCCGAGAAGCTGAAGAAGGACGTGGAGGTCGCAAAGCATGAACGATAAAGACAACACGGCCCGGATCATGAACCTGGCCGACTACAACATCGGAATAAAGCACAACGGCGAGCTCCTGATCTCCCTCGGCAAGAGCCGCTTCGAGACGGCATGGAAGAACAAGCGGATCCTCTGGTCCTCCCTTCTGGCCCGGCTCTCGAAGTCCGTGGAGACACCGGAGACCCACGCCGAGTACATGAAAATGTCAAAGGAGCAGCAGGACCGGATCAAGGACATCGGCGGCTTCGTCGGCGGGCATCTGGAAAACGGCCGGAGAAAGACCGGCAGCGTCCTGGCCCGCCAGATCCTCACCCTCGACCTGGACTTCCCTCCTGCTGACTTCTGGGACACGCTCATGAACAACCTGGAGATCAACAGCGCCCTGGCAGTCTACTCGACGCACAAGCACTCAGCAGGGACACCACGCTTCCGGCTGATCATGCCTCTGGATCGGGAAGTCACGCCGGACGAATACGAGGCCATCGCCAGGAAGATCGCCGAGAAGGTCGGCATCGACCTCTTTGACGACTCCACCTTCCAGCCGACGCGCCTCATGTACTGGCCAAGCAACAGCACCGGCGTCGAGCCCTTCTTCAACTACTACGACGCGCCGTTTTTATCGGCCGACGCTGTCCTGGCAGAATACCCGGACTGGACTGACACGAGCTACTGGCCGGAGTCCTCCAGGATGACCGGGATCCGGAAGCGCCAGGCAGACAAGCAGGGGGATCCTCTGGAGAAAAAGGGCATCGTCGGCGCGTTCTGCCGGACGTACAACATCACCGAGGCGATCGCCAAGTTCCTGCCGGACATCTACACCCAGACGGCGAAGCCCGACCGCTACACCTACGCGGCGGGCTCCACGGCTGCGGGCCTTGTCGTCTATGACGGAGAGCTCTTCGCCTACTCAAACCACAGCACGGATCCGGCAGGTGGGCAACTCTGCAACGCCTTCGACCTCGTCCGGATCCATAAGTTCAGCGACCTGGACGACGGCAAGGAGGACAAGAGCGGCCGGGAGCGGCCAAGCTACAAGGCGATGGCCGCCTTCGCATCAGAAGACCCTGGCACCAGGATCACGCTGGCCAACGATACAAAAGCCAGGGCCGTCCTCGACTTCGGCGAAGAGCTTCCAGAGGTCGACGAAGACTGGGAAGCCAAGCTGGACCGCACTGAGGAGGGCGGCGTCCGGTCAAACATCACCAACGCCGTGCTGATCCTGAAAAATCACCCGGCGCTCCAGGGCATCCGCTTCAATGAGCTGTCCGGAGCGATCGAGGTCAAGGGCAGGCTCCCCTGGAAGCGCCCGAACAAATACTGGCGCGACGCGGACGACGCCCAGCTCTACGGCTGGGTGGCTGACCAGTATGGCGTCCAGTTTCCTGAAAACAAGTTCACGAAGGCCCTGGCCATAGTCACCGACCAGCGCCGGTTCAACCCGCTGCGGGACTACATCAGGGGACTGCCTGACTGGGACGGCGTCCCCAGAGTCGACACGCTGCTGGTGGACTATCTGGGTGCAGAGGACTCACCCTACACCCGGGCCGTCACCAGGAAGACCCTGATCGGAGCCATCCAGCGCGTGCTGGAACCCGGCTGCAAGTTTGACACGGTCCTGGTCCTGGACGGGAAGCCCGGCATCGGCAAGAGTACCCTGCTCCGGAAGCTGGGCGGGGTGTGGTTTAGTGACTCCCTCAGTCTGGCCGACACCCGGGACAAGACTGCCGCCGAGAAGCTCCGGGGCGTCTGGATCATGGAGATCGGCGAGATGCAGGGCACCCGGAAGGCCGACATCGACGTGATGAAGGGCTTCCTCAGCCGCCAGGTGGATGAATACCGGGCGGCCTACGGCCGGGTGGTGGAACGCCATCCGAGGACTTCTATCATCTGCGGCACCACCAACAGCACCACCGGCTTCCTCCGGGACACCACCGGCAACCGGCGCTTCTGGCCCGTGACCGTGAACGGCGGCGGCCGTCTGAACGTCTGGGGCATGACCGAGGAGACCCGCGCCCAGATCTGGGCCGAGGCGATGGCCTACACAGCGGAGGGCGAGGACAGCTTCCTGGACGCTGAAATGGAAAAAGAGGCGGCAAAAGCCCAGCAGGCGGCGCTGGAATATGACGACCGCGAAGGCGAGGTCCGCGACTATCTGGACACGCTGCTGCCTTCTGATTGGTACAGTTGGAGTCTGGACAAGCGCGTGGACTACTTCCGGCAGCGGGACGTCCTGGATCCAAAGGAGGCCGAGGGCACGATGCAACGGACGAGAGTATGCGCCCGAGAGATCTTCTGCGAGTGCTTCGGACGGCCAAAAGTCCAGTGGAAAAGGCAGGACGGCTACGAGATCTCAGGCATTATGGCAAGGATCATGGAGTGGGAAAATGCTGGACGCGAGGCCCGGATCCCCGAGTATGGCCACCAGCGAATATACACGCGGAGGACATCCACAAGTGGATGATCCACAACTTCAAAGAATAGAACTTGTGGACACTGAAAGAGGCATCACTAAAGAGCGAGGGACATCCACAAGTTGAACTTGTGGACAATGTTGTGGACACTGAAAAAGCTGTAAATACCGAGCTTTTCCACAACTATCCACAACTATCCACAAGACTATATAGACTTATTATATTTACCACAACGCAACGCATAAAACGCCCGCAAAAGCGCTCACGCGACTACGCATACACGCATTATGGGAAAAAATGCGGACTTGTGGACAGGAGGATGAAATGAGAGAAAGAGACAACGAGCGGTCACTTCGGGAGTGCATGGAGCGATACGGCGGCAAGGCACTGAAGTTTGCAAGCACCGGAAATAATGGCGTGCCTGACCGCCTGGTCATACTTCCGGGAGGTCGGATCATCATGGTTGAGCTGAAGACTGAATGTGGACGGCTCTCTTCGATACAAGCCTACCAGCACAAAAAACTGAGAGAGTTGGGGGTGAAGGTGATCACACTGTACGGGACCAGAGGCGTCAGCGACTTTATAGCAGAGGTCAGGCAACGCTATTCCGACGACAGTCTGGCGGCACACTGGCGGGCTGACTATCCCCTCCCCAACAGTGACTTTTATGATGTTTACGGAAAGCAGGACCGCAAGGACCGGTATGAGGAAGGAGGCGGCACCCTATGAAGTTCATACCCCATGACTATCAAAAACGAGCGACCCAGCTGGTGATCGACATCCCGAGGATCGGCCTTTTCCTGGACATGGGCCTGGGTAAGACAGTCATCACGATGACCGCGATCCAGGAGCTCATGTTTGACCGCTTCGAGGTCTCCCGCGTCCTGGTCATAGCGCCGAAGCGTGTGGCCGAAGATACCTGGACCAGGGAGCACGCAAAGTGGGATCACCTCAAAGACCTGAGGATCTCGAAGGTTTTGGGAAACGAACAGCAGCGGGTCCGGGCGCTGAAGGCAGAGGCCGACATCTATGTGATCGGCCGCGACAACGTGATCTGGCTGACTGAGTATTATCAGGGACTCCGGAAGGGATGGCCCTTTGACATGATCGTGATCGACGAGCTCTCCAGCTTCAAGAACCCCCAGGCTAAGCGCTTCCGGGCCCTCCGGAAGGTCATCCCGCTGGTGAAGAGGGTCGTCGGGCTGACCGGTACACCAAGCCCCAACGGCATGATGGACCTATGGGCTGAGGTGTACCTCCTAGACCAGGGCGAGCGCCTGGGGAAGACACTGGGGGCCTATCGGGAAAAGTATTTCCGGCCGGGGGCCCGGAACGGTTACGTCGTTTACAAGTGGGAGCCCTACCGGAACGCACAAAAAGAGATCGAGGCCAAGATCAGCGACATCTGCATCAGCATGAGCGCGGCGGACTACCTGAAGCTGCCGGAGCGGATCGACAACATCATCCCGGTGCAGCTCTCCCCCGCCGAGATGCGGGCCTACAAAACGATGGAGTCCGAGCAGCTCCTCCAGATCGAGGACGAGGACATCGCGGCCCTGAACGCGGCGGCGGTCATGACCAAGCTCCTCCAGATAGCCAACGGCAGCGTCTACTCCGTCGACGGCAGCATCGTCCGGATCCATGACGCAAAGTTGGAGGCCCTGGCCGAGATCATCGACACAACGGATGGGCCGGTCCTGGTCTTCTACAGCTACAAACACGACCTCGCGGCCATCCAGGGCAAGATCAAAGACGCCAGGATCCTGAATACGGCCCAGGACATAGCGGACTGGAACGCCGGGAAGGTCCAGGTGCTCCTGGCGCATCCGGCCAGCGTCGGCTATGGGCTGAACCTCCAGGAGGGCGGCCATGTGATCGTCTGGTATGGCCTGACCTGGAGCCTGGAGCTCTACCAGCAGGCCAACGCCCGCCTCTACCGGCAGGGCCAGGAGAAGCCGGTCATCATCCACCACCTGATCGCCGAGGGCACGGTCGACGAAGAGGCCATGCAGGCCCTACAGCATAAAGACACGAGCCAGGCCGCACTCCTGGCGGCACTGAAAGAGAGGCACCAGAGATGAACAGGGAGGGCTACAGCGACCCGACCGCTGACCTGGCGATCGGGCGAATAATGAGAAAGGAGCGAAGGAATGGAAAGAAGCATGATTTTATATCTAAGCGGCCCGATCACGGGCGTGGACAACTATCAGGAGATCTTCGGAACGGCCAGGGGCAGACTGGCAGCGATGGGCTACAAGGTCATCAATCCCGCTGAGATGATCGGGGTGCTACACGAGGGCGCCAGTTATGAGGACTTCCTGGACATAGATCTGGCGCTGCTGGCCAAGGCTGACGTCCTGGTGCAGCTTCCCGACTGGGAGGGCTCCCGGGGCGCCAACAGAGAGCTGGGCTTCGCCCTGGGGACCGACAAGATCGTCGTCTCCCTGGACAGTCTTCTGGGAGGAGGTGATGACCATGGACCTGCAGGCGACTTATGATTATCTTATGCGGATCCGGAAAACGGAGTACGCCATCAAGCGGAAGCAGCTCCGGTGTGAAGAGCTGAGGAGCTGCCTGCTGCCGGGCGCGATCCGGTACGACCTCGACAAGGTCCAGACCTCACCGAGGGACAAGATCCCGAAGATCATGGCTAAAGTGGACGAGCTGGAGCACCAGATCGAGGTGCTGATGCAGGAGAAGGCCATGCTGATCATCGAGATCGGCGAGGCGATCGAGCAGCTTCCTGACGATAACGAGAAGACCGTCCTCACGGAGTTCTACATAGGCCGGGTGTCTATGGAGAAGGTGGCAGCGCTGATCAATTACAGCCCACGGAGGGCCTACTATTTCAGGAAGCAGGGCGTCATCCATCTGGGGGAGGTGTTATCGTGATCCAGCTTTTACATGGGGATTGTCTCACGCTTATGAAGGAAGTGGAGCCTGGCAGCGTCGATCTGGTGCTTTGTGACCCTCCCTACTCCAGCGGCGGCACTCATGCAGGCGACCGCAAAGCCAACACTACCGCCAAGTACACCGACCG
This sequence comes from Oscillospiraceae bacterium, assembly GCA_021771715.1. Classification (GTDB taxonomy): domain Bacteria; phylum Bacillota; class Clostridia; order Lachnospirales; family Lachnospiraceae; genus Choladousia. The sequence goes on along the minus strand of JAETOO010000020.1, from coordinate 13,980 downwards.
GGATTTTGATGGTGCTGCAAGGCTGCCAGCGTTCTCCGGTGACAACATGGACCAGCGGAGCTTCACGGCCTTCATGCGATGGGTGTGCAGCGAGCTGAGGCAGAAAACCCGGGAGGGCGGGATCCTGGAGATCTTCGTGGACTGGAGGAACCTCCCGGCAATGACCGACGCCGTCCAGATGGCGGGCTGGGTATGGCGGGGCGTCATCGTGTGGGACAAAGGCACCAGCAGAAACCAGCCGGGGCGCTTCCGGAACGATTGCGAGTATGTGGTCTGGTGCTCCAACGGCGACCTCCCTATCGACTGGAAGGCTGCCAAAGGCATCAAGGCCATGCCGGGCGTCTATCATGTCCCGATGGTGAACCCGAAGCAGCGCTTCCATCAGACGGAGAAGCCGGTCGAGCTCCTGGAGAGGCTTCTGGCCATCTGTCCCCCGGGAGGCACTGTCCTGGACGCCTTCATGGGATCCGGCAGCACCGGCGTCGCGGCTGTCAGGACCGGGAGGTCTTTCATTGGAATGGAGCTGTCTGATCAGTATTTTGAGATCGCCAGCAGCCGGATCCGGGAAGAAAACGAGCGAGCGCTGGAGGACTTTTGAAAAGTCGGCGAACATTGCAAAAATAAATGTGCTATTATGATAGCGTGGAATGATGAGAGCAGGCGAAGGACCGCCTGCTCTTTTTCATGGCCACCAAAACGACGAATAGCGGAGGTGGTGAGGTCGTGCCCAAGGCGAAGAACGCGAAGGCGGACGAAGCCCTGGCGCTCTACCGGCAGGGCCTCAAACTCGTCGACATCGCGAAAAAGCTGGATCTTCCAGAGGGAACCGTCCGCCGCTGGAAGTGTACCTATAAATGGGACGGAGAAAAAAGCGAGCGTTCGGGAAAGAAAAAACCGAATGCTCGGAAACGCGGCGGCCAGCCCGGGAACAAAAACGCCACCGGGCCCCCTGGGAATAAGCACGCGGAGAAGTTCGGCTTCTTCTCCCGCTATCTGCCGGAGGAGACGCTGGAGCTGGTCGGCCTGACCGCTGACTCCTCTCCCCTGGATCTTCTCTGGGCTCAGATACAGCTGGCCTTTGCGGCCATCGTGAGAGCCCAGAAGATCGCCTATGTCAAAGATCAGAACGACAAGACGGTCGAGAAGGTTGAGGAGAAAGACGGCAACGTCATCGGCGAGCGCTGGGAGGTCCAGGAGGCATGGGATAAGCAGGCCAACTTCATGAAGGCCCAGGCCCGGGCGATGGACTCCCTCCGGGGGCTGATCAAACAATACGACGATATGCTGAGAGCTGCCGGTGAGGCTGCCACAGAGGAGCAACGGCTTCGCCTGGAGCTGCTGAGGGCAAAACTCGGGAGCGGCTCTGGAGAGGTGAAGAAGGTGACGATCATCAATGACACAAAGCGACAGCCAGATCCGGATCAGTGATCTGATTATTGAGAAGTTCTGGGACGTGTTCAACGATGACGAGCACACTCACAAGATCCTGACATCAGGAAGAGCTGGGACCAAGTCCAGCGAGGCGGCCATCGAGACCGTCTTTAAGATCGTGCAGGACATCGACGGCAGCGCCGTCGTCATCCGGAAGCGCCACAACAAGCTCCGGAAGACGGTCTACAAGGAAATAAAGAGGGCCATCAAGCGGCTGGGCCTGGACGAGCGGCTCTTCAAGATCACCGTGAGCCCGATGGAGATCACGTTTCTGGAGAACGGGAACACGATATACTTCACCGGCTCCGACAACATCGACGACACCAAGGGCATCATCGACGAGAGCAAGCCGATCAAGCTGGTGCTGATCGACGAGGTGAACGAGTTCTTTGAGCAGGGCGAAGGCGAGGACGAGCTTCAGAACATTGAGGCGACCTTCATCAGAGGCAACGACGAGGGCTTTCAGATGCTCTACCTTTACAACCCGCCGAAGAACCCCAACGCTCCCGTCGTCGTATGGACCCGCAAGATGGAGCAGCGCCCCGACTGCGTCCACGTTCATGTGGACTACAGAGACGTGCCCCCCGAGTGGATCGGCCGGAAGCTGCTGGAGTCGGCGGAGATCCTCCGCCAGGTGGACGAACGCCAGTGGCGCTGGCTCTGGCTGGGCCAGTCTATCGGCGTCGACGAGCTGATCTATTACATGTTCAGCGACCGGCACGTCGGGCGGACCAAAGAGGACGCTTTTCAGATCATCGGCGTGGGCGTCGACTATGGCCAGCAGAACGCGACCACCTACCAGGCGGCCGGGCTGAACGTGGCCAAGCACAAGCTGGAGGGCCTGGCCGAGTATTACTACAGCGGCCGGGAAACTGGGGCCCAGAAAAGCCCGAGCGACTACGCTGGGGACTTTGTGGGCTTCCTGGATGACCTTCATGAGCGATACAGCTGCGGCCTCTTCTATGTCTACATTGACCCCTCAGCCAGGGGCCTGATGGAGGAGATCAAGAGAGCCGCCAGAGGGACGTCTTACACGGTCCTGATCCGGGACGCTGAGAACGACGTCGCTCTGGGCATCTCCAGGGTGCAGAAGCTCCTCACCTTTGACATGCTCAGCATAGACCCTGGACAGAAACACGCCCGGGAAGAGTTTGGTCTGTACGAGTACGACAAAAAGAGTATTGAGCGGGGCCTGGAGAAGCCGGTCAAGCTGTCCGATCATTGCATGGACGCCATCCGCTACCTAGTGATGGGCCTCTGGTCAAAGCTGAAGCACTTCCTCCCCGTGCAGGATAAAGAAGACGAGGAGCCGGAAGGAGTCATTAAATGAACATTTTCGAGTATTTCAAAAAGAAGGGGATTGACACCATCGACAGCTCCTTCTACACAAAGATTGCAGCATGGGACAGCTGGTACAGATCCAACGTGCGGAACTTTCACCAGTACCGGGTCTATCACGGCGCCAGCAACTACGAGCGCTGCCAGAGGAAGAGCCTCAGCATGGCGAAGAAGCTCTGCGAGGACATCAGCGACCTGCTGCTGAATGAGCGCGTCAAGATCACGGTAAAGGACGAGACCACGGCGGCCTTTGTCGAGAGCGTGCTGACCGCTGCCAACTTCACCGTGCAGGGCAACGAATACCAGGAGCGGAAAGCGGCCTGCGGCACCGTGGCCTATGTTCCGTATCTGACCAACATGGAGATCGACGACCAGGGCCGTGTGGTCAATGCTGAGGTAAAACTGGACTATGTCGTGGCGAAGAACATCTTCCCGACTGCCTGGGAGAACTCCCGGATCACGGAGGTCATCTTCGTCTTTGAGAAGACATACAAGCGGAAAAAGTATGCCCAGTTCCAGCACCACAAGCTCGAACCCTGGAAGGATGAAACGACCGGCGAGTCTCTGGGCTTCCAGTACGTCATCGAGAACAGCGTGGTCCTCTGCACGTCCGGAGCCGGGCGTGAGCTGACGCCTGAGGAGTGGAACCAGATCCCCCACTTTGAGGGCCTGGCGGCCCGTGTGGAGACCGGATCCGATCAGCCCCAGTTTGTCATCGACAAGCTGAACATCGCCAACAACGTCGACGAGGACGACTCGAACCCGATGGGGATCTCGCTCTTTGCCAACAGCGTCGACGTCCTGGCCAAGCTCGACCTGGAGTATGACAGCTATGCCAATGAGTTCTCCCTGGGCCGGAAGCGGATCTTTGTCTCGCCGGAGATGCTGACCAATGTGGACGGCGCCCCGGTCTTTGATCCTCACGACTCAGTCTTCTACCAGCTGCCGGAGGACTACTTCAAAGACACCAAGGAGGCCATGCACGAAGTCAACCCGACCCTCAGGATCCAGGAGCATGAGCAGGCCATCAACAACGACCTGAACCTGCTGAGCTTTAAGTGCGGCTTCGGCACTCAGTATTACCGCTTTGAGCGTGGGTCGGTCGTAACGGCCACCCAGGTCATCAGTGAAAACTCTGACATGTACCGGACGATCCGGAAGCATGAGATCATCCTGGGCGACGCTCTGACGGATCTGATCCGCTGCATCATACGCCTGGGCCAGACGGCAAACGTCCCCGGGCTGGTGCTGGAGACTGACATCACCATCGACTTCGACGACTCGATCATCGAAGACAAGCAGACAGAGAGGCAGGAAGACCGCCAAGACGTCGCGATGGGGGCCATGAGCCTGCAAGAATACCGCGCTAAGTGGTACGGCGAGACCGAAGAGGTCGCCGAGCAGAAGCTCCCGGACCAGTCTGGCGGGATCCTGATGTGAGATTATGGACGAGAGCTACCACAGCCTACTGGCGGCAGGCATAGAAAAGAAATACCGGCAGCTGGAGCAGGACATCATGGACGACATCGTCCGGAGGATCCGGAAAGCTGGGACGATCACAGACTCGGCCGACTGGCAGATCCAGCGCCTTATTATTCTGGGCAACAGCACCCAGGACATCGAGAACCTGATCCGGAAGGCAGTGGACGGAAACGAGGCAGAGGTCCGGAGGCTTTACGCTGAGGTTATTGATCGGGAATACACCCGGGACCGGGGCCTCTACGAGCAGGTGGGCAAGGAGTTCACCCCCTATGAGCAGAACCCCGAGCTCCAGCAGATCACCAACGCCCTCGTTGATCAGTCCAGCGAGGAGCTTTACAACATCACGAAGTCGATGGGCTTCATGATAGACAACGGACACGGCGGCAAAGTGTTCACGCCGCTGGCTGACGTTTACAACGGCTATCTCGACCAGGCGATCACGGGCATGGCCAACGGAGCCTATGACTACAACACACTGATCCGGAGGATGGTCGGCCAGATGACGGCTTCCGGGCTGCGGACAGACCACGCCTTCAGCGATGGGGGCAACGACTACGGCATCGACTACGCGAGCGGCTGGCATAACCGGATCGACGTCGCTGCCAGGCGGGCGCTGCTGACCGGCTTCGGCCAGCTGACCGGCCGGGTCACGGACATGAACGCCCAGCGCCTCGGGACTCAATACTTCGAGGTCACATGGCACGCGGGCGCTCGACCGGATCACGCGGTCTGGCAGGGCAAGGTCTACACTAAGGAGCAGCTGACGACCAAGTGCGGCCTGGGCACCGGCTCGGGACTGCTGGGCTGGAACTGTCGCCACACCTACTACCCCTTCATCCCCGGCATCAGTGAGCGACTCTATACGGACGAATGGCTTGCAGAGCAGAACGCCCGCGAAGCTACGCCGAAGCGCTTCCGGGGCCGGGAATATACGACCTATGAGGCCACCCAGAAGCAGCGGCAAATGGAGACCGCCATGAGGGCAAGGCGTGAGCAGGTGCAGCTTCTCCGGGACGGAGGGGCTGATCCGGAGGACATCACGACGGCCCAGTGCAAATACCAGGCCCAGCTGGACGAGTACAAGCGCTTCAGCAAAGCGATGGGACTGCCGGAGCAGATGGAGCGGGTCTACACCGGGCGCACCCAGGGGCGGATCGCCCCCAGCCCTCAGACCTACGCAAAGTGGCAGGCGGAGCAGATCAACAGAGCGAAGGAGCGCCAGGAGAAAAAGCGCCAGGCCGATATAAGGGCCGCACAAAGAGCGGCTTCACAAAATGCCCCGGCATCTGGTACAATAAAGAGAGACCCGGGCGTGCCCGCGAGCTGGAAGAAGGGCGAGCCGATGACGGCCCAGCAGGCCGTGACCGGGACAAACCCGAACTTCAAGCTCTACACGAAGGAATGGACCCTAAACTGCCAGCGCTGCGTCTCCGCCTTCGAGGCGAGGATGCGCGGCTACAATGTGGAAGCCAGGGCCCGCATACTGACCGGCGTCGACGAGCTCCCCTATATGAATGCGAGGACCGGCTGGCTCTCTGTCTATAACGGCGCCACGGTTACGAGCGTACACAAGAGCACCGGGAAGGCATGTCGGGCCACGATTGAGTCAGAGATGCAAAACTGGGGCGACGGAGCCCGGGCCATCGTCCGGGTGCGCTGGAAGTCTGGCGGCGGCCATGTATTCAACGCGCTGCAAGTGGATGGGCAGACTGTTTTCGTGGATCCACAATCCGGAAGCATGGACTGTTCGGGCTATTTTGCGGCGGGCATGATAAAGCCAGGCATGACGGAACTCGTCCGGATCGACAATCTGGACTTTACTGATCGTATAGAGCTATGTGCTAAGCAAAAGGAGGAATAACATGGTCACAATAGAGCAGGCAAAGAAGGCGGCGCTTGATTTTATGGGCGCCGGGCTTGAAATATCGGAGGCGAGCGAACTCCCGGACAAGTGGGTCTTCAGCTTTCGCAACGCTGAGACAAAAGAAGAGCCGGACGTCGCGCCCGTATCTGTCAGCAAAGAGAACGGCATCGCGGCTGAGTTCTTTCCCCCGGAACATCTGGCGGAGCTGCCGCTTATGAAGCCGATCGAGGTGTGAGCCTATGATCAAAGTACACCTCGATCTTCATCACATAACTGTCCAGGGTCACGCGCCCAGGGCCAACGGCGAAGCGCCGGGCCAGAACATCGTCTGCGCTGCGGTCTCCGCTCTCACCCTCACCCTGATCGAAGGGCTGGAGGCTATTGCAGGCATGACGATCAAAGCCCTCGATGATCCGGGCGACGTCCGGATCGAGTGGGAGGAAGTGAACGCCATCGGCAAGGCCCTGATCGACACCTGGTACATCGGGATCATCCGGATCCGGGACAGCTACGACAACACGATACTGATAATTTGAGCGCCCAGCCAGGGCGCTCTTTTTATGGCCGGACGGCTCTGCCTCAATGAGCCGGAACGTGTTCACGCACACTATAAAAACGGAGGAATAAATCATGAAAAAACGCTTCAACCTTCAGCTCTTTGACGACGGCGGTCAGAGCGGCGCTGGCGGCAGCCAGGGCGGAGCAGCCGGGACTGGTGACGGCGGCCAGGTAGCAAGCGCCGGGAACAACGGCGGGGGCGGCTCTTACAGCTTCCAGCAGGCCGAGGAGATTGCAAACGCCAGGGCACAACGCGCCGAGAAGGCCGCTCTCGCGTCCTACTTCAAGCAGCAGGGCATGAGCGAGGAAGAAGTGTCCAAGGCCATCGCGACCTACAAGGCCCAGCAGGCGGCAAGCAGGCCCAACGTTGACAGCATCACAAAAGAGCGCGACGACGCGCTCGCTGAGCTGGCGGCCCTGAAGAACAGCAACGCGCTCCGCGCCAAGGGCGTCCGCGAGGAGGATCTTGACTATGTCATGTTCAAGGTCAGCGCCCTCATGCAGGCGGATGACAAGCTGGACTTCGAGAAGGCGGTCGCCAAGTACCTGAAAGAAAACCCGCGCTTCACGACCGGGGGCGGCACCTACAAGGTGAAGACCGGAACGGACGGCTCCGGGCAGGGCGGAAGCTCTGGCCAGGGCACCAACGACGCCATCAATGACGCCATCCGTCGAGCAGCGCGACGCTAACATCAACACTTTATGGAGGTAAAACTATGAAAAAGAGATTTTTCAATCTTCAGCTTTTTGACACCGACGCCCAGATCATTGACCGCTCGGGCGCGGAGGCTCTGATCCCCGAGGACAGGGCCAAAGAGATCATCCAGGGAGCCATCGAGCAGTCTGCTGTCCTCTCGGTCGGTCGCCGTCTGGCAGACATGACCACCGCCCAGAACAAGCTCCCCGTCCTGGACTCCCTGCCGATCGCCTACTTTGTGAACGGTGATACCGGCGCGAAGAAGACCACCAAGCAGGCATGGGACAAGAAGGTCATCTACGCCGAGGAGATCGCGGTCATCGTGCCCATCCCCGAGGCGGTCCTGGACGACGCTGACTACGACATCTGGGGCGAGGTGAAGCCCAGGGTGCAGGAGGCCTTCGGCAAGGTCATCGACGCGGCCATCCTCTTCGGAGACGGCAGGCCGACCAACTGGCGCGACGGCCTGGTGCCTTCTGCGAAGACTGCGGGCGCTTCCGTGGTCATGGGCAACGACCTTTTCACCGACCTGCTCGGTGAGGGCGGCGTCATCTCCAAGGTGGAGGAGTCCGGCTTCTTCGTGAACGGTCACGTCGCTGACATCTCCCTGAGGGCCAAGCTGCGTGGACTGAAGGACCAGAACGATCGCCCGCTCTTCCTGAACTCCATGCAGCAGTCCGGCAATTACAGCCTGGATGGCTCTGCCATCTACTTCCCGCGTAATGGGGCCTTCGACAAGACTGAGGCGATGCTGATCTCTGGTGACTTCTCCCAGCTGGTCTACTCTATCCGCAAGGACATCACCTTCAAGCTCTTCACCGAGGGCGTGGTCCAGAACACGGACGGCACCATCGCCTACAACCTGATGCAGAATGACATGGTCGCGCTGCGGGCTGTCATGCGTCTGGGCTGGGAGATCCCGAACCCGATCAACTCCCTGGAGCAGGACAAGACCAAACGCTTCCCGTTTGCGGTCCTGGCTCCCGCTACTACGGGCACCACGCTGACCGTTACGTCTGCTGCAGGCACCAACAGCGGCGACACCAAGATCACCGTGAGCCCGGCGCTCTCTGACGGCAACAGCTACAAGTACAAGACCGGCCCCAGCGTCACCAAGCCCGCCATCGGTGCGATCTGCAAGAGCGGCTACACGGCATGGGACGGCTCCGCTGACATCGCTGCAAAGACCGGCGACAAGATCGTGATCGTGGAGGTTGACAGCACCAGCAAGTGCGAGAAGACCGGCGACGCGACCGTCACGGCCAAGGCCTAAGAGGGGGTGATGGCTGATGTACGTTTCTTATGAGTTTTACACTGAGACCTTCGGGACCCTGATCCCGGAGAAGGACTTCCCCAGGGTCGAGGCGGAGGCTGAGGCGGCCATCAGCTACCTCACCTATATCAACGGCGACATCTTTGCCAAAGAGGACAACCGCGTGAAGCTCGCGGTGTGCGCTGCGGCGGAGGTCGTCTACAACAGCAAACAAAGCAACGGCGCCGGCGGGTCCGCTGGTGTAAAAAGCGAGAGCAATGACGGCTACTCTGTCACCTATGTGACTGAGGCCCAGGACGGTCAGACCGCTGAGGCGGCTCTTCGGAAGAAGATCGCCGAGGCGGTCAGGCTTTACCTGCTGCCGACCGGCTGGCTCAGCAGAAAGGTGGGGTGCTGTCATGTATGTGCAGGTTACGATCACAGTCTTCAATAAGCGGCTGAGCGCTGACCGGCGTGAGGTTTATTTTCCGACCTGCATCTCCGGTGCCTCTTACTACGAGTCGAAAAGCTCCGGCCACTCCACGGATGGTGCCCACGCTGAAAGTCTGACCTATAAGCTCCGGATCCCGATTGACGCAAAGGTCCAGAACGACCGGATCCATGCAAACGAGAGGGCCTTCAAGGCCATGACAGAGGAGGAAGCCAGGCAACACTGGACGCTTCAGAAAGGCGACATTGTCCTGGCATGTGAAACCTCCCTAACGGATCCGATCGACGAGGCTGCTGTCAAGCAGCTGGCCGCCACTGAGTTCGTGGACGTCATCACGGTGAAGGAATACGCCGACAACACGATCCGCGGCTCAGCAGCGGTCAAGCACTGGCGGATAGGGGGCGAATAATATGGCATTTAAGCCGATCAGGAGCCCCAGAGGGGCCATCATTCAGGGAAGAAACGGCCGGGTCCAGCTAATCTGGAACAACGGCTGCGCCCCGGGGCTGAACAAAGTAATCAGCCTAAAGCAAGAGAAAATTGACAGCGAGGTGCTCCGACTCTGCGCCCCGATGGTCCCAAAACGGACCGGCGCGCTGGAGCGCTCAGGCACTCTGGGCACCGTCATCGGCTCCGGCGAGGTGCAGTATATCGCGCCATACGCCAGAGCCCAGTACTACAACACCAGCCAGACTCGGTCTTACGACCCGAGGCGCGGCGGCATGTGGTTTGAACGCATGAAAGTCGCGCACAGGGCACAGATTGAACGGCTGATCAACAGCAAATAAAGGAGGCCAAGCATGGTCAAGTCAATTATTGAGGGCGTGACTGCCTTCTTCCTGGACTGCCCTCTGCTGGCTGACGGAGTGTTCCGCGTGGACGCCCTGGGCGACCAGCCGCAAGAGTACACCATCGAGACCGGCATCTTCAACCCCGTGATCGAGACCTACATCGACGGCAGCTCAGACCGGCGCTACCAGTTCAACTTTGGCAGCCGCGAGTATTACGGAATGGACCGCCTCCAGAATATCGCGAACAGCTCCTTCTATGAGGACTTCGCGGCATGGGTGGAGGCCCAGAGCACAGCGGGCAACTTCCCGGAGCTCCCTGAGGGGATGCACCCGGAGCAGCTCGCTGTTTTGTCGTCTGGCTACATGTTCGACGAGTCGATGCAGAACGCCAGATACCAGATACAGATCGAACTCATTTATCACAAGGAGGCATAAGCGCATGAAAAAGAAAATTTTTGATCTTCAGCTCTTTGACGAGAGCCGCGCTGCCCTGCTCCGGAACGCCATCGCGGACTACGCCGAGATCGATGGCACCTACGAGCTCATGGGCACCGGCTTCACTACCCTGGACGAGAGTCCCGGGGCCCAGACCGACAGCGAGACCTATGTCAACGAGGTCACGGCCTCGACTGACATCACCGGCTACGAGACCGAGTTCTCCTACGAGTCCCGCCTGATCCCTTCCCAGAAAGCGATCTACAAGCTCTGGAAGATGGGGCGCGACCACGCCACCGGCGACGAGGCCCAGCTGAAATATGTCCGGGTGGAGATCTTCAACCCGATCGGGACCCCGAGCGAGACATCGGCCGAATACACCGCCCGCCAGTTTACCGTGGCCAATGAGGTCAGCGATAACTCCGGAGCAGGTGGCGAGAAGATCAGCGTCTCTGGCACGCTTCACGCGGTCGGCGATCCCATTCAGGGCAAATTTGACACCGTGAGCAAAAAGTTCACGGCTGGCACTTTCGCTGGCAAATACGACGCTCCCGTCGTTTCCGGCGACTAAACAAGTAAACACTGGCTCCGTACTACTGGCCCGATGGGGCAGTGAGCGACCAGGCACCAGCAGGCGCAACGGTGCAGCCTGCTGGTGCTCTTTTTATAGCACCGACCAGAGGAGGACAACAGAATAATGGAATTGATTATTAACGACGTGAAACTCGAAGGCGATCTGATGGATGCGGACTTCATGGAGAAGTTTGAGCAGTCCATGATCAAAATGCGCGACACGGCTCAGGCCAAAAAGCGCGAGAACTTCCCGACCGCTGCGGCCAATTACCGCGCCCAGTGTGAAGTGGTCAATGTGTGCTTCGACGAGATCTTCGGATCCGGAACGGCCGACAGGCTCTTCCACGGCAAGATGAACGTCATGGAGCACCTGAAGGCCATCGAGAAGGTCAGCGAGTGGGCTGCCAGCGAGAGGAAGACTCTCAACGACTTCACCAACCGCTACACCCAGCGCCAGCAGGCCGCCACCCGGCAGATGCAGACCGCGCAGTTCGTCTCCCAGCAGCACGGTCACGGCAAGGGTAAAAGGCACTGAACCTTCTGATCGACGGCCTGCCCGAAGAGGTCGAGATCGCGGGCCAGATGGTCCCGATCACTACCGACTTTCGCACGGGGATCCTTTTCGAGGAAGTCCTGCAAGACGGTCAGCTCGACGATCTGGAAAAGCTCCGGACCGCGCTGGACCTCTATTTTCCGGGCACCGTTTTTGATGGCAGCGTACTCGACGAGGCGATCAATCAAATGATCTGGTTTTATCGTTGCGGCGCGGATCCCGCTGAGACGACGGAGGCTGACGCCACGGACAGCGACAAAGACCCGCCCTTTTCTTACGAGTATGACGCCGACTATATTTACTCCGCGTTTATGCAGGCCTACGGCCTGGACCTGGCGCGACACCCCCTCCACTGGTGGCAGTTTCGAGCGCTTTTTCGATCGCTCCCTGAAGAGACTCAGCTGGTCAAGATCATCGGCTACCGCACGATGAAGATCCCGGCAAAAGCGTCCAAGGAGCAACGGCAGCACTATGAGCACCTGAAGCGCGTCTATGCGCTCCCTCAGTCGGCTGACCGGCAGCAGCTCGAAAGTGACCTGAACTCTCTACTCATGAACGGCGGCAACCCTGCCGCCCTTTTAGCAGGAGGAGAAGGTCATGGCATCAGACGGGACTCTGAAATTTGATACAAGCCTGGACACTGGCGGTCTACAGTCAGGTATGGGCAAGGTCGCAAGCGTCGCCCAGCAAGCGCTGGGCGTGTTTACCGGCCAGATGATGACCAGAGCGGTTGATGCTCTGGCCAACCTCGGAAAGTCTGCCCTCGACAGTGTGGGGCAGCTGGAGCAGAACGTCGGAGGCGTGGAGACGCTCTTCGGCGATGCAGCTGACGCGGTCATCGCGTCGGCGGATCGTGCCTACCAAACGGCGGGCATGTCCGCCAACGACTACATGAGCACGGTCACGAGCTTCTCGGCGTCTCTGCTCCAGTCCCTCGGTGGAAACACTGAGGAAGCGGCCAAAGTGGCCGACATGGCCATCATAGACATGGCCGACAATGCGAACAAGATGGGCACGTCCATGGACATGATCCAGAACGCCTATCAGGGCTTCGCAAAGCAAAATTACACGATGCTGGACAACCTGAAGCTCGGCTACGGTGGCACCAAGACAGAGATGGAGCGCCTCCTGGCTGATGCGGAAAAGCTGACCGGCGTCAAGTACGACATCAACAACCTGAACGACGTCTACCAGGCGATCCATGCCGTTCAGGAAGAAATGGGGATCACTGGCACCACAGCAAAAGAGGCCGCGAGCACACTGGAGGGCTCTATGGCTTCGGCCAAGGCCGCCTGGGACAACTTCATGAACGGATCCGGTGACACGGACCAGCTGGCGGATGCTTTCGCCACAGCGGCGGACAATATCGTCAAAAACCTCGCCGAGATCATCCCGCGCTTTGCCGAGACACTTCCCGCCCTCGGCGGTGCCATTATTGCACAGATCCCCGGGCTGGTGGCTGCCATCGTCCCTGCCGTGCTTTCAGCTGGCCAGAGTGTTCTGAAGCAGCTCCAGGAGACGGTCCTGAGCTTTGACTTTGTCGGAACCGCTGACAAGATCGTCCAGACGATCACGGGCTTCATCGAAGGGGACGGGCTGGGCTCGCTCCTGGACACGCTCACCTCGATCTTTACGGGGATCGTGAGCGGCATCAGCTCCATGCTGCCGTCGCTTCTGCCCGCTCTGGTTGAGCTGATCAGCTATGTCACGACCTCGCTCCTGGACCAGCTGCCCGCGATCCTCGACTGCGCTCTGGATCTGATCCTCGGTTTGGCTCAGGGGATCCTCGACGCCCTGCCGGTTTTGGTCGCTGCTCTGCCTAAGATCATCGACTCGATCGTCAAGTTCCTGGTCTCTTCCATCCCGAAGATCCTGGAGGCTGGGGTCGAGCTTCTGATGGCTCTGGTCGACGCGCTGCCCGTGGTCATCAAGTCGCTGGTCGCTGCTCTGCCCGAGATTGTGACCTCTATCGTGACCACGCTGGCCGCTTCCGCCCCGGATATTCTGGCGGCCGGGATCGACCTCCTGATGGCTCTGGTCGAGGCCATTCCTGACATCATCGTCAAGCTGGCTGCGGCCATCCCTGACATCATCGTGGCCATCGTTGACGCGCTCGTCGCGGCGGCTCCTCAGGTCCTCGAATGTGCGAAAAACCTCTGGGGGCAGATCACCGCTGCCGTGCCGGAGCTGCTGTCCAAACTCGGTAAAGCCATCCCCCGGATCGTCACCGCGATCGTTGACGGGCTGGCCACGCTGAAGGACAAGGCGGCCGAGATCTTCCAGATGGTCCTCGACAACCTGCTGACATGGGGCAGCAATATGATCGCCCAGGCCCAGCAGGCCATGAGCAACATGCTCAGCAAGATCACCAGCATCGTGCAGCAGCTCCCTGGGAAGGTGTGGACGCACCTGGTCAATACCGTCACCCGGCTGGTCCAGTGGGGCCAGCAGATGCTCAGCAATGCCTCGTCGGCCATGAGCAACATGCTCAGCAAGATCACCAGCATCGTGCAGCAGCTCCCTGGGAAGGTCTGGACGCACCTGGTCAACACGGT
>JAETOO010000019.1 GCA_021771715.1 Oscillospiraceae bacterium | reverse complement strand
AGATGGAACGCATTTACCGCAGAGACATATTTCTGCCGTTCATCGACATAGCAGACTTCCATTTTCTCCGCATTACACTCTATTACCGCCGCCGTTCCTGCACGGTCAACCGCTGTAAACGTCTGGCTGGACGCAATCGGAAGGTTTCTCAACGCCTCCACAAACGCATTTACAGACCGACATTTTTCCAGCCCGTACCGGAGCAGCATTCCCGCATTCAGGCCATAGCCCAATTTTTTCGGGAATACCGAGGTCAGGCCGATGGCAAGGCCATATTCATTGACCCCATCCTCCATCTCCACATAAGCCGTCGTATTTCCCTGAAAATGATTGCCTCCGGTATTGAATTTATAGATACAGTTCATACTCAGCTTCTCATACTCCGGCAAGAAATCACTGTTTCTCGCAAGCACAACCTGTCCGCCGGCCTGGAATGCAAAACAGGAACATTTATTTTCCGGCATAATGCAGTACATACCAAAGAGAACAGCCTCCAGCTTCTCAGGTTCAACGTTCTGACCTTCCGCTATGCCTCTGATTTCTTCCAGAATTTCCGGATACCATTTCTCGTAAAACGGGCGGCACTGCTCTGCAAAAACAAGTCTCTCCTGTGAAATAGGAAACGGCACATGATCTAATAAAAATTTTCCGCACTTAAATAGCTGGGCTCCCCATCTCCATCCGATCTCGTAATGGCTTCCCCTGAATCGTTCGTGATACATATTCGCTCTCCTTTTTATTATTGAGAGCTACCGGTAATTCTAAAAGAAGCATAATGGAATAAAAATTTTATGTCAAGCCTTTCCATTTAGAGTTTTTGGTCTATAATTCTCGCTTGCAAATAAAGAAAATGCAACCTATAATTTTGAAAGGAGTTTTTCTTCTTTTCCCGCCGAGCCAAACATAAGGAAACCGTAAAATGAACGACTGGAGGAATGTGAAATGAAATTCGATGTTGAAAAATTACAGTGGACAAGAGAACCGGAATCCTACCGGATTTCCCCGGAGAAAATCGAGATTACCACGAAGCCGAATACGGATCTGTGGCAGAGAACCTATTACCACTTCCGCAATGACAATGCGCCCGTGCTTCAGATGAAAACCAGCGATCCGTATTTTTCTTTTGTTGTCAAGACGGAATTTGCCAGCCATCATCGGTTCGACCAGTGCGGCGTTGTCGTCTATCTGGACAGCGAGAACTGGATCAAGGGCTCGATCGAATATGAGAATGACCAGTTCCAGCATCTCGGGAGTGTAGTAACCAATCACGGCTACTCCGACTGGGCCACAACGGAAATTGACGCCAACATCAAATCGATGTGGTATCGGCTGAGCCGCCGGGAAGACGATTTCCGCATCGAATGCTCGGAGGATGGCGTTACCTACCATCAGATCCGGATCTGCCATTTGTTAGAGGGCAAGGGAGACATTACATTCGGCATCTATGCCTGCAGCCCGGAAGCGTCCTCTTTTGTGGCCACCTTTACCAACATGGAACTCACGGAATGCAAATGGCTGCCACACGACGGCCAGGCCCCGGACAACGACTGATCCGTTTTCAACTCCCTTCTTGATCGTTGACCCACACTGCCTTTGCCGGTAAACGATCAGGAAGGGGTTGCAAACTTGCCTGCTGCATAGCATTTATTCGTGTAAACAAGCTTGTCGCTAACACAGCATTTCCTCCGAACAACTTTATTTCCAAACAGAATCCATTTTCCTTCCAATCTACTGTTTCGGCAAATACACACAAAACTCCGCCCCTTCCCCTTCTTTCGACCGCACCTCGATATACCCTCCATGCAGATGTACAATTTCGCGCGCAAGATAAAGCCCAATCCCAAGCCCCGGTTGATTGCGCGTGCGCTCCGAGCGGTAAAACCTCTGAAAAATCAGTCCCTGCTCCGACTCGCAGACACCGCTTCCGTGATCTCTGACATGGATGCACCAGAACAGACCATACGCCGTGACAAACACCTCAATCGGACTGCCGCAAGGCGCGTATTTTATCGCATTGTCGATCAAATTGCCAAGTGCCTCTTCCATCCAGCCCGGGTCGAACGGACAGATAACGCCGCTCGGTTCGATCCGCATCTCCATTTCCTTCTGCCTGGCGTCAAGCGCTTTTTCTTCGCTGCATCTTGCAATCACTTCGTCCAGCGCCCCCATGACCGGATGCACCTGGATCATTTCCAATTCCATCCGTGAAGCCTTTATCAGCATACCCACGAGAAAATCCAGTTTTTCAGACTGCCGGCAGATCAGCTCCAGAAGCTCCCTCTCTTCCTGTGAAACATTGGGGCTTCCGCTTACAAGCTCAGAATAAACCGTGATGTTGGACAGCGGAGTCTTGATCTGATGGGCAACATCCGAAAGAAACTGCTGCACCACACAGGTCTCATGCTGCTGCTTCTGCCGCTGCTGATCCAAAAGAGCGAGCAGACGATTTGCCTCCTCGCCAATCGCAGCCTCCATCCCCTCATCGTAGGACACTGCAGTATAGTCACCCTTCGTCGCCTGGATCAGCCTCTGCCTGATCCGATCCAACATCGCTCCGACACGATACCGGTACAGCACCGTGCTTCCGATGGCCGCCGCTGCAATCAGCAGCGACAGCACTGCCGCGGCAAATGCGAACATGCTCTGCCCCATCCCCTCACCTCCCGATCTTCTTCCCTTCCTCTCCGGCTTCCTGCCACATATATCCTGCACCGTACACATTTCTGATATACACGGGCCGCGCCGGATCATCCTCAAGCTTCTCCCGCAATCGCCGGATTATGACCGCCACTGCATTCTCCTCAACAGAATCCCCACTGTCCGTCCACAGATGATCCAGAATCTTTTCCCGTGAAAGTGCCACATTCGCATGAGCAACCAGATAACGCAAAAGCCTCTGTTCCCTCACGCCAAGCTTCAGGGATTCTCCGTTCTTCCAAAACCCTGTCTCCTCAAAATCAAACTCGAACGGCCCCGTGCGATAGCGATCTCCCGCGCCGCCGGACCGCCGCAACAATGCCTGGATTCTCGCCGTCAACACCCGAAGGCTCACCGGTTTCACAATATAATCATCCGCCCCGGCATCCAGTCCCCCGACCATGTCGCACTCCATCCCCCGGGCAGTCAAGAGAATCATCGGCAATTTCCTCCCCTGCGTTTCTGTCCGTTCCTCAGATCTCAGTTCTCTGCACAGCGAAAATCCATCCCCATCCGGCAGATTCGCATCCAACAGCAGCAGGTCAAACGGTTTCTCTGCGAGCATCCGTCTTGCATCCGCAATGGAATAACCAGCCGCCATCTCATATCCCTCCCGCTCTAATCCCATACAGATGCCGCGGTTTAAAAGCGGGTCATCCTCAATAAAAAGTATGCGTTTCATTCTGATCTCCTTACTCCTGCGCATCTTGTCCCGGTTCCTGTGATTACGATCCGGCCTGTCTTCATTTTTTTAACAGTTCCACCAGCTGCCCTCTGTGCAGGAACCGATACAGCGCCACCGGGATGACACTGCAAAATGCAAACAGCACCGCAAAAAGCAGCAGATTCGGCAACGCCGGGAGCTGATACGGCGTATGATACGTGTTGACCGCCCCCGCTGTCACATAAGAAAGAGGAACTCCTGCTGCCAGAGAAATTCCGCCTGCGATCACGGCATAGATGCTTCCCTCTGCGGCCATCATCGCGTTCTGCTGCCTGCGTGTCATCCCGATACTCCGCATGGCGGCCAGCTCCCTGCGGCGGCTCTGAATACTAACCGCCATCATATTTCCATAGTTCAGGAACGTCAGTACCGCAAGAATTGCGCAGAGGCTGCTCCCTATCACACGCAGCCGAAGTTCATTTTCATACATCCGCTCATAATCATCCAGTTTTGTGGAGAGCCTTAGATCCTTATGGTTCTCCAGCAGCTCCGTCAGTGCCTGATTTGCCGCCGTGTCAAACGCCGCTTCATACTCAACGTCCAGAAGCTCCATAATCGGCACCGATACAACCTGCCGGAACCGTTCCTCACAGACTACCATTCCCGGCAGAACATCATTCGGTAGGACATTTGGTTCTTCTACTCCATCTCCTGACCATTTTACCGTCACGGATTCCTCTTCCGCCTGCCCGTAAACCTGAAAGCGCAACGTCTTCCCGATCAGGCTCTTCGTTGAAACATTCGATAAAAATCCAAACGCAATCGCGCCCTCTCCCCGCAAAAATGCCGCTTTATCAAATCTTCCCCCGGCCTGCGCATTCAGAACGTCAAATTCCGCTTCATTAATCCCTACCAGGCGTCCTTTTCCCTGATAGCTCCCGTTTTTCTCATTCCACGACTCATTTTTCCAGATATCCAGATTCTCCTTCATCTGATCCTTTGACATCATCGGCAGCTCAGAAACATCCTCCAGATACGCTCTCATAATCTCGTACGTATCCTCATAATCATACTGAACCTCCTGTGAATACACCCTCCGCACGGTCTTTATCCCGTCGACTCCGCCCACCTGCTCCGCCAGCGCTTCTGTGATTCCTGCATATTCCGGGTCATCCAGCAATCTTGAATTCAGAATCCGCGCGTCGTACCGATACTGCTGATTCAGAACCGACTTCGCACTGTTCTGCTGCAGAACAACACTCACAACCAGATATACCATCACAATCATACAGAGGGATGCGGCTGATATCACAAACCGCTTTCTGTTGCGGAACACATTCCAGAGCGCCATCCGAAATATCCCGACCTCTTTCGTATTCCGTCTCTGCCTCCTTGGCCGGATGGACTCATGGAACCGCACAGCCTCAATCGGCGTCAGCCCCGCCACCTTCCTCAAGAGCTGGCGGCATCCGCTCCAGACTACCAGCATCGTAAAAATTGCAGCAAACAGCAGCAGCATTGGATGAAACGCCACCACCTGCCCCTTCCCGGACTCGCCGGAAAATACGCCCAGCAGATGCGGAACCGCCCCCAATGCAGTCATACTTCCCAGCAAAAGCCCTGATGGCGCCCCGAGCAGCACGCTCCAGCCAATCTGCCATAACAGGTACGTTTTCATCTGGCTTCCGGTCATTCCGATCGTCTTAAACTGCCCGTAATTCCGGATCTCCCTGGAAACCGAAATATAGAAGAGGTTGTACACAAACAGATAACCACTAATCAGCGTCATGACCGTCAGGAATACAAGCCCGGCTGTCAGCCTGATAAATTTTGTCAGCAGATACGGATCACTGTAAATCACCTGATTTCCGGTAAGACCAATCTGATCCCCCAGTTTTTTGATGTATGCGCTGCTGTACAGAGGATTCTCCAGAGAAATGTACAGAAGCCCGTTTGTCATATCGGTCTGCTTCACCCCTGTCTTCTCATAAAACGCTTTTGCGATATACCCGTTGTTGTGATTCCCATACTCCTCAAACCAGCCTGTCAGGCGAAAAACAGTCTCACAATCCCGCAGATCCGATTCCGCCGCAAGAGACCCCCATGTCAGTGCGATCTCCATCCCGCATTCCGGCTGCTCAATTCCCAGCTCTGCCAGGGACTGCAGCGAAAGCATAATTTCATTTTCATTTTTCGGATACGTTCCCTCCCACCTCACATAGGCAGGCTGACATTGTTTTTCCCAGCAAATCTCATCTGCCCAGTATAAGCGGATTCGATCTTGATTGTCCTTCCCGTCCACAACCGCGCATTTCACGCTCAGCCCTGCATCTTTCACCCCGTCAAATTCCCGCGTTTTCCGGATCTGCTCATCCGTCGGCTCCGGCAAAGCAACGTCATACTGAATCCCCTCAGAAGCGAGATTGCGCTCCGTCACTGTCTTATAATAACTGACCCCGAGACTGAAAACAACCGTAATCAAGAATGCAGTCATCGCAATGGATACGACCATCATCAGATTCTGCCGCAGATTCCCGCGATACGCTTTGCCCGCCAGGGCTCTCAGAATTTTTTTATTTTTAACCTTTATCATAAATTTCCCATATTCTCCTTCCTGACAATTTATAGTGAAACCGTTTTCCATTTGATTTCGTTTTTATTACTCCGATATAGCCTGATTCCATACACATTCTAATCGAACTGGCTTCCCGTTTTCAAATCGTTTTCTGCGCGGTTTCCGTCTCTTTACTCGTACACCTTTCCATCCTCGATCCGAATAATCCTCCCCGCCAACTGCGCAATCTCCTGATTATGCGTAATCATCACGATCGTCTGCGAATAGCATTCACTCGTAGCCTTTAACAACCCCAATACCTCCTGGCTCGTTCTCGAATCCAGATTTCCGGTCGGCTCATCCGCAAGCAGAATCGCCGGCTTTGCAGCCAGTGCCCGCGCGATTGCCACCCTCTGCTGCTGACCTCCGGAAAGACAATTTGGCAGCGATTCCTGCTTTTCTGCAAGTCCCAGCCGTTTCAGCAGTTCCTCCACGAATTCCCGATCCGGCTTCTTTCCATCCAGCTGCATCGGCAGCACAATATTCTCATAGACATTCAGAAGCGGTAGCAAATTGTAGTCCTGAAACACAAATCCGATCTTTCTGCGCCGAAAAATTGCGAGTTCATTTTCTGACAATCTTGACAACTCATGGCCCGCCACACAGACAGAGCCTGAGGTCGGAACATCCAACCCGCCCAGCATATGCAAAAGTGTAGACTTTCCGTTTCCGGAACTTCCCACAACAGCCACAAATTCCCCCTGCTCCACCGATAAATCCACTCCATCCAACGCTCTCACCAGCGTATCCCCTGCCCCGTAATATTTTTTCAGGTTTCGCACACTCAGTATTTCCATAATGATAACCGTTCCTTTCATCTCGCTCACATAAACGATTGTGAACCTGTTTGCCTCTTGAGCGCTTTATTTAACGTTCCTTCTCTTATTATAACGCCCAAATCTTTCACAAATCTTTCAAGTTTAAATTCTTTTCTTTCCGCTTACTCCGCAACAAGCAATTCTGGTCAGGTGATGACTGCACGAGAAAGGCAGACAACAACGATCGCCTCCCACCTGATCACATAAAAAACGCCGGAACTCCTCACTTTTGTAAGAAATTCCGGCATTGCTCTCTGTCGTTCCCAGCACGGTTCGAACGCGCGGCCTTTCACTTAGGAGTATGGCACTTAATACCTTGCTCCTGGTTTATGTAAATTCTGTGTTGTCCTGAAAAGCCTTTACGGACTTTTTACTGCTCTCTTATTCTTTTAAATATCTCAAACTGTCTTTGAAGCTCAGCCCTCTCGTCAAATATAAGATTTTTTGCTTCAAGAATTCGTTCTATTGCTTGCGCCGGGTCCATTGTATGGTATGGTAGGAATAACCCTCTAAGCTCCTTGGGTTTAACAACCTTATAAACCTGCACAGATGACATTTCGTAAGTATATGAATAATATCTGTATATATATCCTATCCAGTACAACTCATCCTTTGCATATTTGACAGAACCATATTGGGAATATCCATACTCTTCCTCGATTCTCTCTATAACATCCTTTGCCTGAAGATTCATCTGCAAAAAATCTCCGTTATCCATAAGGCAAGCAACTTTGCTGTTCATAAATCTTCTGATAAATATTTCCGAACTGATATCAGTGCAGTCAGCAGACTCTTCAAATGCCTTAGCCTGTAATTCACATAACAGCAGACCGTCCTTGTCTATTTTTTTCAAATCCCAGTCACCTCCCAATGCAACTATCAGTTAAGTATCTCGTCAATGTAGTGTCCCTGACCTCTATACTCAATTCTGGCAAGTTTTACCTTATCTTCTCCGAGCTTGGCATCAGAAGTCCTGATCCCTTTATAATATTTCCGCTCGCTCTCCGAAATATACACTCTTTCAATAAGATCAATACTCTTAACGGATTGATCACTTATAAAAACATATTGATATCCAAGGTTGGTTGCCGCCAGACAATGCTTACATTGCTCATCTGTAATCTCACCATTTATAAAAGAACTTATGATCTGAAACATACGATTATCCGCAATTGGTGCAATGATATAATCACAATCCCTGGATTTTTCTATCAGTTTCTGAATCATCGGATGCGATTCATACTGCTCTAAAGTTCCTCTATAGCAGGCTATCGTCAACATCCATTCCTGATCCACACTATACTTTTGGCATTTAAGATTTGATGGGTCAAAATCAAGAAAATAAACACATGATTTTTCAAAACCGGAAACAAACGATATTGCCTGTTCGTAGCTTTCCCCTGTATAAAATCCCTGTCCAAAGTCATTATTGTTTCTGCCTTTTCGAACACTCAGATTGCCCTCTATAACACTCTTTGCTCCATGAAACAAAAGCTTATGTCCTGACTCTATTTTTTCGCTCCACAGCATCCCTTTCAGTTTTCCCAAGTTGATATTTTTGTCAAATGCATATCCATAAACCTTTTCCAATAAGCTTGCTGATGGCCTTGTTTCTCCCAACTCGCTACGGGATATCGTAACTTGCTGTACATTTAGCTTCGCCGCAAGTTCTGCTTGTGTTATTCCCAGAATCTCCCTTATTGACAATAAGTCCTTTGAAAAATAATACTCCATCAATCTTCACCCCAACTTATTTATATCATATTACTTAAATAAGTTCAATACAATCATCCGGCTTTTTACCACAAAAATCCGCAAAAGAAAAGCCAGAACCCCTTGCTTTCACAAAGAGTTCTGGCGGTTGCTCTCTGGCGTTCCTAGCTCGATTCGAACGCGCGGCCTTTCGCTTAGGAGTTCGCCCCAAAGATGTCAAGCAGAATCAAGCTTTTTTCACGTTTCACTGTCAAGCCAGTACAGGCACGATTAAGCTGATATACGCTGGTTTTAAGTGGTTCCATTAGCAAGCCATTAGCAGGCCCCCTGAAAAAGGGAAATCGTCACATTTGCAAGCACGTATAATCTCGTACAATCTGGTGTAACGCCCGTATAAGGTGGTGATTGCTGGTATAAGGCTACCGTCTCAGGCTTTTTTCTTTCGGTTTCTCTGGTTCAGAGAACATCTAAACGCCTTGTACATAGCAGGCGATAGCTCCGGGCAATCTGTGAACACACTCGGATACCTTTTTGCCTCTGCTTTTTTCTGAAGCTCATCTTCTGTCAAATTGATCTTTTGTTTCTTTTGAAGTCGCAATTTGCGACATCAAAAATTCTTCATTTCCGCTGTAGCTAAAACAAAATATCAACTTTCTTCTCTTTCCCCATTTTCTTGCTGCAATCGGAAAATTCTCTTTTGCCTTTCGATTTCAATGCGTAATTCTTCATCACTCGGCAGACATAATTTATACTTGCTGGCAAATAATTGCTCATTTCCATGCAGAACCGAATATCTTGCTATATCTTCATCTGTTTCAGAACAGAGAATAATTCCTAACGTGGGATTGTCATCTTCCCCTTTCTTCAACTCATCATACATCCTTATATACATATCCATCTGTCCAACATCCTGATGTGTTATCCTGGTTGTTTTTAAATCTATCAATACAAAACACTTCAAAATGTAATTATAAAAAACCAAATCAATAAAATAGTCATCCAATTCCGTTCGAATATGCTGCTGCCTTGCCACAAAAGCATAGCCTTTTCCCAATTCCATCAAAAATTTCTGTATATGGGTAATTATGCTCTGCTCTAACTCCGTTTCTGTAAAATCTATATTAGAAGAAAGTCCTAAAAATTCAGCTACTACCGGATTTTTAATAAACTCCAACTTGTCAGACTGATAGGGGGCTGTGATTTCCTTCATTTCTTTTTCAACAGGTTCTCTATTTTGAGACAAAAGCAATCGTTCGTAATACTGCGAACTAATATTTCGATCTAAAGTCCGCACTCCCCAGCCTTGACTCACTGTTTCCTTCAAATACTATTCTCTCGCCTCTGCATTGGTCACCCGTAATAGCGAACGTAAATGCGACCATGTCAAAAATGGTACACACGTGTTCCATTTTTCAATATCTGCAAAAATCATATAAAACTGTCTGTATTGCCGCAGTGCCCGTGGAGTATAACCTTTCCCATAAACAGCTGTCAGTTCGTTGGATAAGATTTTAATTAGGTGCGCTCCATATTTTGCCCGTTTTTGTCCTTTTTGCTCTTCTTCCACAATCCGCTGGCCTAATTTCCAATAAGTAGAAATCATCGTCGTGTTCACAGATTGATATGCAGCATTCCTGCCTTTTTCCACTATTTGCTTCGCATCTTCAACCAGGATGCTTTCATTGTATGCAATCTCATTCTCCATTCAATCACCCGCTTCATTGAATATCCGACTCTTCTCGCCTTTTAAATAGCTGAACTTTATAATTAATATCCCAAGATTCTTTTCAAGTATTGCTGAAATTTGATATCTCAGATTGTGATCTCAAGTTTTATCCATCTCTGTTTTAAGGTCGCAAATTGTGACCTTAAACACTTTTCTCAACAAATTCATTATACCATTCTCCCGCCTTTTTATCACAAAAATCTGCAAAGAAAAAGCAAGGCTTTTCTCTGCCCTGCTCTTTCTCCCGATATCCTATTGCCTGCGCCAGCGTTTTCAGCATCGCCGCCAGCTCCGGCTTCTGGAGAATCTTCATCAGAAGCTCCTGGTTGATCTCTCCGTCTCCGCCTGCATCCTGCAACTGTTCCGTGAAATCATCGCCAGAAAATATCAAGCGGGTTCCTCTCAATGGAAGAGATATTACTCTGTTTTCCCGGCAATGTACTTTCCGGTCAGGTATCCGTAGGTACATGCAATGGAGTGGCTTGCGCCTGCAATGGTGGTTGGGTAATCGCCTACAAAACGGCCACCCTGTACGTTTCCGATGGCGTACAGGCCTGGAATTACCTGGTGATCTTTGTCGAGGACTTTTGCGTTCTCGTCGGTGCAAAGGCCGCCCAGTGTTACGAGGAAGCGGAGAGAACCTTCGTCCTTGATTGCGTAGAATGGTGCTTTTGTCAGAGCGAACATCCGTTCGCTGGTTTTTCCGAAGTCTTCGTCCTCGCCTTTTTCGCACAGCTCGTTGTAGCGAGCCACTGATTTTATGAAATTATCGTACACTTCGCCTTCCAGACCGAGATTTGCGGCCAGCTCTTCGATGGTATCTCCCTTCGCTGCTGTCCACTCGTCGATTGTATCCACCATGTCTGGTTTTGCGGAGCGGACGCTGCCAAGACCGCCCTGCATATACTGCAGCTGCTCCTGCCACTGTGCATCGAAGATCATGTAGATCGGTCCCGGCTGGCGTACAAACTGAGCGCCATAATGGTCATTTGTCTGATCTTCGTTGTTGAAGCGCCGTCCCTGGCCGTTCAGCTGCAAAAATGCATCCGGTCCCAGCTTTCCGAAATCTCCGTGAGCCATGCTTCCCAGAGGACCCGGCTCCATCTGTGCGCCGATCCACATTCCCATCTGATGGCCGTCACCCACGTTTGCAAAGTTTGCCTTAATATCCGTATGGGCATACGTCACTTTGTATTTATCCATAATATCATGAATCCACGGCAGATAGTACGCCATCATTGCCTCATTGTGTCCAAAGCCTCCCGTGGCCAAAATTATACCCTTTGAGGCATTTACCTGCGTATAGGTATCATCCTGCAGGTTCTGGAAAATCAGGCCGGTCACCCGTTCGCTCTCGTCCCGGATCAACTGGCGCACCGGACTGTCAAAATAAGCTTCCACGTTTCCTGTCGCCATTGCCTTGTCAAAGTTAGCCTGCAGCACCGGTGCATGGCCGTTAGGACGGAAGCTCACTGTGCCGGAGAAAATCTTCTCGTGATCTCTTCCATAGATATATTCCGGCATGTCAGCGCTGGCCTTCGCATACACCTGTTCCTCATCCTCCGGCGTCGGGTCTGCTGCGCCCAGCCACACCATTCCATCATAGCCGTTGCCATACCAGGTGACTGCCTCGCCGCAGTTGTCCGCCCACTTTTTCAGAATCACCGGATTAGAACGATGGCTCATCTGCGTCATCAGCTCATTCACCAGTTCTGTTGTCTTCACATCGCCGATTCCCACCGCGCGCGCCTGGTCACAGTTGAAATAGGCAAACTGGGAGGAACGTGCGGAAACGGTACTGCACTTTTCAATTGCTGCTACTTTCAATCCTTCCTCCGCTGCAGCACGAACTGCGCTGACACCTGCGATTCCCAGGCCAACCACTGCCACGTCGCATTCTATCACCTTGCTGATCAGCTCCGGATCAATGGGCTCTGGCTTGTCCATAAAGCTCAGATCCAGACTGCTTCCGCCAGAAGGAGCCTCCTCCTTCACAACTACTGCTTCTCCCTTCGCCTGGGCGATGCAGGCTTCTGCCGCCACCTTCACTGCCGTAGACGTCACTGTCGCACCGGACACACCGTCGATGTCCGCACCCTGCGTACTCAGAATTTGCTCGATCAGCGTATCCGCCGCCTTCTGACCAATATCCGGAGTCTCTCCGGATACATCCAGCACCACGTCTGTGATGCTCTCCGCGTCGAAGGTCATCGTCACTGTCACTGTGCCCATACCATTCGCCGTCGCAGAATACGTTCCAGGAATATATGTTCCCTTCTCCTGCTCTGCCTTCACAGACAGTCCTGTAAGTGTTGTTACTGCTGCCATTCCCATGGCTCCTGCTGCCCCGCGGATAAAATCGCGGCGGGAAATCTGTTTCTTTTCCATGCGTTCTTCCTCCCTCTTCTAAATGCTCTGCTCTTTCTTGTTATCTCTCTCTTTTCGTACCTTTCTATTACTGTTCCCCACATACCCTGCCCGCAGAATAGCCTGCTTATAAGTAAGGCCCGCGCATAAGAAAAGCCTGCTCATAAAAAGGCCCGCTCATAAAAAGGCCAGGCAGGTTACTGTGTGAAATGGAACCTAGTACTTCTCATTATAGGAAGAAGAAAATGCCTGTCAATTTGATTTCCGCAACTGGGTCTTTTGGGCCTTTAACTGGGCACTGGCACCATCCAAGTCAGGAAAAACCGACCTTCCTTCGTCTCAATGCTGTACATTCCGCCGTGTGCTTTCAGCACAGCATCCATATTTTTCAGACCGTATCCATGTACGCCTCCCTGCTTGCTGGTAGTCGGCTGCCCGTTCTTCCAGTTCACCGACCCGGCGAAGGAATTTTCAATCTGCACGACCAGCCAGCCATGCCGCTCACTTCCGCTTACCCGGATCGTCCGGTCCTCCACGCCCTCCTTCGCGGCCGCTTCCATCGCATTGTCAATACAATTTGCAAACAGCGTACAGATTTCCCGCTGACTCAAAAAATCTCCAGGTGGAAAGCGCACTGCCGCCTCCAGAACAAGGCCAGCCTCCCGGCACACTCTGGCTTTCTGGCGTAGAAGCAGATCGAGCGTAGTGTTTCCTGTCTCCACATCCTCCATCGCCTCCTTCGTTTCCGCCTGAATTTCCTCGATATAGCTCTGGATTTTCCCATCCTTTGCCAGAGAATGGAGCATATTCAAATGGTTGGCCATATCATGATAAATTCCTTTTAGCTGTTCGTCGCTGCGCCGCCGCTCTGTAAACATCTGATACTGGAGATCCAGCTGGTTCTCTGCCTGTACCAGTTCTTCTCTGGAATGGGTATAAGCAAAATACAGCTCGCTTGCCGCCAGCGATACCAGCACTGCAAACGCAAGGAACACGCTGATCATCAAAAATACATTCTGCGCCTCCTCGCTTAACGCTTCCTTCAGATAATAGCAGTAATGATAAATCCCCACCCTGGCCACAAACATAGCACAGCCCGGAAACAAACCGACGAACAATTCTCTTCGGTCAATCGTTCTTGCACGGTCAATCCGCACAAACCACTGCTGCATAACCAAAAGCAGAAGTATCCGCATTGTAAAATTCACTACTCTCTGCACCCATCCAGACAGCAATTTCTCCGAAAAGAATACCGTAAGAATCTGAGCATTCCACACACTTCTGGAAAGAACGAACACGACCGCCAGAAACAGCGCATACTGTCTTTGAAGTCCGAAAAAAAACCACAGAAAAACAGCACAGATAGCCGCCATGAGAACATGCAGCAAAAGCACCACTCCAAATACGGTGAACTCCACACATCCAAAAATCAGAAAATAAAAGAAAAAATTTGCCGCTCCCAGAAGGAGTCTCTGCTCCCAGGAACACTCCTGGCACAGTTTTCTGAAAAACAGCGCAAATTCCAGGATATAGAAAAAACCTTCCAGAATTGTCAATGTATTTGGCCAGTGAAAAAGTGCGCTCATAAAAATATCCCACCCCAGTATTTTGCTAATGTCTCACGAAACTCCTTTTTCCGATGCTTGCTCACTGGCAAAAGGCTTCCGTCCTTCATCTGAATTTCCGCCGGCAACAAACGGCTGATCTCCGCCAGATTCACCAGATATGCCGTATGGCAGCGAAAGAACTGACACGGAGTCAACTTCTTCTCAAGCTGGGCCATACTGGAATAGCAGCGGCGCACCCCGCCCGCGGTATGAATCAATATTCTGCCGCGGTCTGTCTCGCAGTACCAGATATCCGCCGCTAGAATGCGGATTACTTCGTTATCCCCCTTCACGCTAATCGCTTGCCGCTTCTTCTGGTCAGTCAACCTCACAGCCTTCCCCGCCACCTGGCAAAAACGTGTGTATTCCACTGGCTTGTGTAGAAAATGGAACGCCTGCACTTCATAGCCGTCAATGGCATACTGCACATAATTCGTCACCAGAATGATAACCGCCTGACAGCCCTCCTTCCGCAGTCTTCCGGCAGCGCTGATCCCGTCCATTTCCCCCAGCTCCACGTCCAAAAGCAAAATGTCAAAATCTCTCTCTCCCACCAGCAGCTCCTCAGCCGAGGAAAATGCCTCCAGCCGGACAATTATTCCCTGCCTCTTCGCCAGACGCTGCGCATACTCCAGCAACAGCTCCCTGCTCTCTTTCTCATCATCACACACCGCAAACACTACCACCAAAATTCACCGCCTTATATTTGTTTACTTACACTCGCACAAAACAGAAAAGCTTTCCTTATCAACAAAAGTACCTGCCAGTCCTCACCACTGACAAAAGCTCTCACTGTCATCTTTCCTGAAAACCATACTTTATTGCTTATGTCTTACCATAGCATATCATAAATTTGAGACAAATACACCTATCATTAAAACTTAACTTGCGCTTTCAAATCACATATCTCCTTTGCTGGCAAGCCCTATCAGGCTTGCCTCTTGCGGCAGTCGCCAAATATCCATGCAAGCATGGCTACTTGGCTCATTGCTCGCGGAAATGAAATAAGGCCATTTCAAAGACAAGGAATAGCTAGTAATTTTGAGCAGGAAAAAAGCCGCCTGGAATAAACCAAACGGCTGATAAGTGCAACTCTTATTCTTTTTGTACCCGAAATATACAACTTTTCCATAAGCAAGCATTTTAGCAGCAAAAAAACTTTAGCAGACATAAGAAAAGCCAGAAATCCTTGATTTTAAAGGATTTTCTGGCTATTACTCTCTGGCGTTCCTAGCGCGATTCGAACGCGCGGCCTTTCGCTTAGGAGGCGAACGCTCTATCCTGCTGAGCTATAGGAACACTTCAAAATACGGTATTTATCATACTATATTTTCCTGCGAATTACAAGAAAAAATTGCAAACTTTCAAAATGTATATTAATGCATAAATATACATTTAATTAAAATTGATCCGCCCCTGCAGCCAGATCGATCCTTTGAACCGCCGGCCCTCCTCCGGGACGCCTACCAGATCCTTCTCGTTGATGCAGACGTCAAAATACATGTCGTTGCACTCGATATTCATCTGATAAATCGACTCGTCTGTCAGCTCGTTCTTGATCTTCTCGCAGGACACAATGTTTCCCATGACCTGATACTGATCGCACTCCATGCCGTACGGCATAAAGAAGGTGTCCACGATCGAGAAGACATCCTCCTGATAGATACGGCGTGAGACCATCGAGTACAGATCCATGTCCTCGATCGTCAGATTTTCGATGGCGTCCTGATCTCCGCTCTTCGCGGCATTCATCAGCTGATAATGCTTCGCAGAAGACTGACGGCGGACATCCTCAAGGCTCTCATTTTTGCTGATCGGAAGCAGGATCATCCCGTTTGTCGACAATCCCGAAAACGTCGTCGTGATCGAGTGATCCGGCAGCTGATTCAGAATCTGCTCCTTCTGGTAGCGCGCCGCATTCTGCAGATAGAAAATCAGTGAGACACCGACTCTCCCATCGTCACAGATTCCGGCAAAGGAATCGCCGCCGATGCGCTTCTCCACGACGAGATCCGCGGACGTCGTGATTCCGCTTCCCTTAT
The DNA here is from genome assembly GCA_021771715.1 of Oscillospiraceae bacterium. Taxonomy (GTDB): domain Bacteria; phylum Bacillota; class Clostridia; order Lachnospirales; family Lachnospiraceae; genus Choladousia. The sequence goes on along the minus strand of JAETOO010000019.1, from coordinate 65,943 downwards.
AGTACGGAAAATAATACTGACGGTGGAATCCCTCCTGATCCACCGAACCGCAGAGCATGATCCCCATACCGGGGCCATACTCCTTCTCCATCTCCACAAATGCAGTGTCATGATCGCGCACCGCATCGCGGTGGTCAAAATTGTCAAAAACGTCGGTCAGAAGTCTCTCGACCTCTGACTCCCGCTTTATTTTACTGAAACCGATTGCCCTCAAGTAAGAATGCATTTCCTATTCTCCCCTCATGAAAGCAGCTCTCTTATTTAATCAGCTCCTGTCCGCCCATGTACGGTCTGAGCGCCTCCGGAATGCGCACGCTTCCGTCTGCATTCAGATTATTCTCCAGGAACGCGATCAGCATTCTCGGCGGTGCCACGACCGTATTGTTCAGTGTGTGGGCGAGATACTTTTTCCCATCCTTGCCATTGACACGGATCTTCAGTCGTCTCGCCTGCGCGTCTCCGAGATTCGAGCAGCTTCCTACCTCAAAATACTTCTTCTGCCGCGGCGACCACGCCTCGACATCCAGTGATTTCACCTTCAAATCCGCGAGATCTCCGGAGCAGCACTCCAGTGTGCGCACCGGGATATCCAGTGTGCGAAAGAAATCGACGGTGTTCTGCCACAGCTTGTCGAACCACATCATGCTGTCCTCCGGCTTGCAGACCACGATCATCTCCTGCTTTTCAAACTGGTGAATGCGGTATACCCCGCGCTCCTCGATGCCGTGCGCTCCCTTTTCCTTTCTAAAGCAGGGAGAATAGCTTGTCAGCGTGTACGGAAGCTTCTCCTCCGGCACAATCTGGTCAATGAATTTTCCGATCATCGAGTGCTCGCTCGTGCCGATCAGATAGAGATCCTCACCCTCGATCTTGTACATCATCGCATCCATCTCCGCAAAGCTCATGACACCGGTCACGACATTGCTGCGGATCATAAACGGCGGAATGCAGTACGTAAATCCGCGGCCGATCATAAAGTCGCGCGCGTAGGCCAGCACTGCGGAGTGCAGCCGCGCGATATCTCCCATCAGATAGTAGAAGCCGTTGCCCGCCACTCTCCCGGCAGAATCCATATCAATGCCGTTCAGCTTCTCCATGATCTCCGTGTGGTACGGAATCTCAAAATCCGGTACTACGGGCTCGCCGTACCGCTGTACCTCGACATTCTCGCTGTCATCCTTGCCGATCGGGACGGACGGATCAATGATATTCGGAATCACGAGCATCCTCTTCCGGATCTCCTCCTCGACGACCTTCTCGCGCTCATCCAGCTCCGCCATGCGTGCAGCGCTCTCCGTCACCTGCTTCTTTACCTGCTCAGCCTCTTCCTTCTTGCCCTGGCCCATCAGCGCACCGATCTGCTTCGAGATCTTGTTCCTGTTCGCGCGCAGCGCCTCCACCTCCTGCTTGATCTCGCGGTTCTCCTGATCCAGCTTCAGCACCTCATCCACCAGGACCAGCTTCTCATCCTGAAACTTCTTTCTGATGTTCTCCTTTACGGCTTCCGGGTTTTCTCTCACAAATTTAATATCTAACATGGTTTGCCTCCAAATTTTCTCTTTCAGTCTTTCTCAAAAGTGAACCAAAACTGTCTACTATCATACATCAACTTATTCCGCAAGTAAAGGTGTTTTCCGTTCTTTTTTCTGTGCATACTTGCTGCCTATCACTGCATATCGCTGAAATAGTTGACCGCCTGTCTGAGAGCTTCCTTCTCCTCCTGTCCGAGGACAACGTACGACTCTCCCTTTACAATCTCTTTCACGTATGTATAACATCCCTCGCGCCCGTGGATCGCATTCAGCACAAAGCCGGAATTGCTCTCGTCGAGCATTGCCAGTGCAAAGCTCAGCCGCCCGCCCACATCCGGGAATGCATCGTACTTTACAATCCCGATCTTGTTTGCGGTGCGCCCCTGAATCTCCTTAATCCGACGAATTTCGTCCGTGTTGATCCGCGTCATCTCCGTGAGCTTGTCGACCTCGATAAAGCGCTGTGCGAACGCCTTTTCCAGCGACACAGCATCCTTCCCCTTCATAAAGATGCGGTATCGCTTCATAAACCGGGTCATTTTCATAGATACGCGTACCATGTACAGAAGCACAAAAATCATGATACCCATCATCGCAATCACGATGATGCCCGGATCTATTCCGAGTGAATTTAAGATACTACTTTCCATTCTGATTCCCCTTATTCATTTTATTCTACTACTTCAAAGCTTTCTTATTCAGAAAAATGATCCTGTACTTCGATGAACTTTTTCATTCAGGTACAGCCTTCCGCCTCGCAATCAACTTTCCTCATTTAACACATCCTTTGTCTCGCAATCAGCTTTCCTCATTCAACACATCCTCCGTCTCGCAATCAGCTTCCCTCATTCAGCACATTCTCTGCTTCGCAATCAGCTTTCCTCATTCAACACATTCTCTGCCTCTCGCACGACATTCTGCGTGTGCATCGTCTGAAACAGTTCCATGAGCCGCTCGAGCTCGTCATTGGAGTAATAGTCGATCACAATCTTCCCCTGATTGTTCGCCCGGTGATTAATCGTCACCTTTGTCCCGAAGAGCGCCTTCATTCTCTCCTCAAGGTCCTGATAAATAAAGTCATTTCCCGCCTTCTCTTTTTCCTTCTTCTTAGACGGATCCTCCTGCATGGACTTCATCAGCTTCTCGACTTCCCGGACGCTCAGCTTTTCGTCAAACACCTGCATTGCAATCTTATACTGCAGATCTCCGTCCTCGATTGCGAGCAGCGCCCGCGCGTGGCCGGTTGAGATCATCTCGTCGATGACCATCTGCTGTACCCTGGAATCCAGTTTCAGCAGCCGGACGGAATTTGTCACAGACGTTCTGCTCTTTGAGACGCGCTCTGCGACCTCATCCTGTTTTAGTTTAAATTCCGTCAGGAGGCGCTTATAGGCCAATGCTTCTTCGATCGGGTTCAGATCCTCCCTCTGGATATTCTCTATGAGCGAGATTTCCACGATCTGCTGATCCGTAAAATCCTTGATGATCACAGGGATCTCCTTTAATCCCGCCATCTTAGCGGCACGCCAGCGGCGCTCCCCCGCGATAATCTCATAGTACCCTTCTCGCTTCTGCACCAGCAACGGCTGCAAGACTCCGAACTGCCGAATGGAATCAGCCAGCTCAAGCAATGCATCCTCGTCGAATCTCTTTCTCGGCTGATCGCGATTCGGCTCCACCTCACTGATTCTCAGCTTTACCTCTTCCTTTTTCACAACTGTCTTGACAATCGTTTCCTTTTCCGGCTGTTGTTTTGACAAGTCAGCCGGCTTGTCCATTTTTTTAGATCCTCCTGTCTTCGGAGCAATCAGTGAATCCAATCCTTTCCCCAATCCTGTCTTTTTTACTGCCATTCTTCTTCTCCCCTATGTATCACTTCCTCCGCCAACAGCCGATAACTCTCCGCACCTGTGGATTTCGCATCGTATTTCGTGATCGGCATTCCATAGCTCGGTGCCTCCGCCAAGCGTACATTTCGCGGAATGATGCTCTTATATACCTTCTGATTCAGATTACTCTTGACATTCTCAACCACCTGCAGAGACAGATTCGTTCTGGCATCATACATGGTAAAGACTACGCCCTCAATCTCGAGCTCCGGGTTCAGCCGCTCCTTCACCAGATCAATCGTATGGATCAGCTGGCTCAGTCCCTCAAGCGCGTAGTATTCGCACTGAATCGGCACCAGCACCGTATCCCCGGCACACATGGAATTGATGGTCAGCATGTTCAGGGATGGCGGGCAGTCAATGATAATAAAGTCATATTCCTCTTTAATCTCATCAAGTGCACTTTTCAGCAAATACTCCTTGTTCTCCACTCCCAGCAGTTCAATCTCGGCACCGGCCAGATTAATATTGGACGGCAGGACAGACAAATTATCGAACACATCCTTCTGCAAACACTCCTGAATCGTGCACTCCCCCAGCAGAAGCTCATATACGGTATTCTCCACCTCGTCCTTTTCCACTCCCAGGCCACTTGTCGTGTTCCCCTGGGGATCCATATCAATCACAAGTACCTTTTTCCCCTGATCCGCCAGTGAAGCAGATAAATTAATAGAAGTCGTTGTCTTCCCCACTCCACCCTTCTGGTTCGCAATAACTATCGTTCTACCCATTAGTTATTTTACTCCCTTCGCGATCCTAAAATGTTTCACGTGAAACATTTTTAAAAAGTTATCCTCTTGTCTGTCTTTATGTTTATCGACAAATCAAGTATAGCACCGATACATCGCAAATACCATAGAGAAATGTTTCACGTGAAACATTTCTCTGCTTTTCACAAAAACGGTTCCCTATTTTCTTATTTCTTCCGCATATTTTTTTATCATCTTTTTCAGTTTCAACAATTCACTTTTACATTTATTTCTGTTTCCGTTCAGCAAGGCCAGACAAAGCTCCGTTTCCTTATACAATTCTCCGAGAGCCTCTTCATATCGCGCATCCAATGTTTCACGTGAAACATTTTCTGTTTTTCTTTGTATTGTACTGTCTATTCCTGAGGTTGCTAATGTATCTGGAATATCTGAAATATCTAGCATATCTGGTATCCCTGGTATTTCTGATATTGCTGTTATACTTGAAGAATCTGATATTTCTGGTCCCTTTGAAATATTCGATTTTTCTAATATTCTTGAAGTGCCCAATCTTTCTAACGTTCTTGAAGCATCCGGTACTTCCAATGCTTTTTGAACACCTGAAGTATCTGGTATTTCTGCTGTATTCTCTATTTTCTGTATTTCTGGTGTATCTATTTTACCTGATGATTCTAATATTTCTGATGTTTCTGCTTTTCCTGTTCCATTCACTATATCTGTTATTTCAAATGTTTTAGATGCTCCATATACATCGAATGCCTGTTTTTTTATATCCGATTCTCGTTTTTCATCCGCACATTCGCTTTTTTTCTCATCAATATCTATTTGCGACTGGTTCTGTTGACTCTGCTGCTCTTTGCTACTCTTAGGATCACTTGGATTCTCTTTTTCTTCTTTTTCTTTTTCTTCTTCTCCTTTCTTTTCTTGCTCCTCTCCTCCACGCAAAGAATTATCCTCATCTGAGCGTGCAGCCTCTTCAAGCATTTTTTTCAATTCCTCTCTCTTTTTCAGGCTATCCTCAATCTTTTCACGTGTGTACTCGACCTTCTGGCGTATTTCCTCCAGATTACTTTTTGCGGCACTCAGCTTTTCCTGTCCTTCACTCCACTGACTTCGCGGTGAAAAGATATTTCTGTCCAGATTCTGGTTCTGCAGAAGATTATGCATCCACTCTTCCGCACAGGACAAGTCCTGCATCAAGGTTCTCATCCTTTTTTCCAATTCCTCTAGTTCCGATTTATTTGCATTATATAAAGATTCAATATACTCTCTCAGCATAATTCTTCATCTTATTCCTTTTCTTTTGTTTCACGTGAAACATTTTTCTAAATCAACACTCCTAAATCTCACGCGATCATAACAATACAATCTTGATGCTTTTTCTAAGCAATCACTAATTTGAACTGTAACCATCATACTCTAAAATCATAAAAAAGAAAAGAAAATTTATTGTAACATCCTGATATTTGGTTTATACTAGTATCATGAATTATCCTGAAATTTCATGAAATACACTATGTAATTTACCAATATTTCTACTTGCAAAAAAGAGCGTTCTGTTCCGTTACCACAATTACGTTGTATTTGTGCATCAACCTTACTGCAAGTAGTTCAGCTATCCTGCGCGGCATCTAATAGTGCAACTATAAAGCGTTCAGCTTGCGCGGCATTTAAAGGCAAACTGTAAAGCATTCAGCTTGCGCGACATTTAAAGGTGCAACTGTAAAGCATTCAGCTTGCGCAGCATCTAAGAATGCAACTGTAAATCATCCAGTTTGCATGATATTTAGAACATGGCATTTAAAACATAACAATAGAAAAATTACGGTTTAACAGGGGAAAGGATGGAATCAAATGAAAAAGAATAAGTCTTTACTGAAAACTTCCGCAATCGCAATCGGTATCCTCGAGGTCATTAATCGCGTCATTGACTCCACCTCGATCGCTAATACGAGCACCAGAACCGGTGGGAAATACTATCACTGGAAGCACGGAGATATCTACTATCGCGTGTTCGGTGAAAAGGGACATCAGCCATTGCTGTTAATCCACGATTTGAATGTGTGGTCTTCTGATTTTGAGTGGCTGAAAATGGCGAAAGAACTCAGTGATGAGTATCGCGTCTACTGTGTAGACCTGATCGGATGCGGAAAGTCCGAGAAGCCAGGTATCACTTACACCAACTATTTTTATGTGCAGATGATCTCTGATTTTGTCAAGGAAGTCATCGGCCAGAAGACAAGAGTGTCTGCGACAGGTCTCTCCGCATCCTTTGTCCTGATGGCAAATGCGATGAACAGCGATCTGTTCGACGATATCATGCTGGTCAGCCCAACCTCTGTCTCCACGCTGAAAAAGGTTCCGGATGACCGCTCAAAGCTTCTGATCAAGTTATTCGACCTCCCGGTTATCGGCCGCACGCTCTACTATATACTTACAAACCGCTCTAATACAGAATACTACCTGACCGAGAAATGCTTTTTCAATTCGTTCCACATGGAACCTGCTATTACAAAAGCATATTATGATGCAGCACATGCAGGAAACGGCAACGGCAAGTATCTGCTGGCAAGCCTGCAGAGCAATTACCTGTATGCCGACATCTCTAAAGCGCTGAAATCGGCTCAGAATCGGATTCTGATCGTGGTAGGCGAGCAGAATAAAGGAGCCGACGAGCTGATCCGGGGCTATCGCGACCTGAATCCGAACCTGATCGTCGAGCCAATCGAAGGTGCAAAACTGCTTCCACACCTGGAATCCGAGTCCTTTGGTGAGATGCTGGAGCTGATGTATCACTTTTAAATGACACACCTTGATAAAATAATCGGCTGAAAATTAAAGAATAAAACATTTAAATGATCGCATGTATCTTCTTTTAAACAGATTTTAAAGCATAAATAGATTTTAAAGCATAATGGATATTAAGGCATAATGAATTTTAAAGCATAATAGACTTTAAAGCATAATGGATTTTACACCAATAATAACTTTTACAGTATAGGCAAGTACAGCACTTTTAAACTATCCACAAGTCAAAATCAAAAAAGAAAAGATATCCACAAAACCAATTCCTGTGTGGATATCTTTTTTCTTCTATCACTGCTGGTATACGATCAATCGCACAGATACCAGTCATTGTGGATTTGCCGCATGTTGCGATACTCTCCTCTCCTTCTTCACCTTCGGCCGCGTGCTGGCAGAGAGCGGTTCCTTCGAGGGAAGTCCTGCCTTGCGCGGGAATTTTGCGGGAGTGGGGCGTTCCTTTTGGATCACTAAGAATGACCGGCTGATATCACTCTCCGGTAGCTGAAAGTCCTCTGTCTGTACCACGTTTCCGCCTAAGAGGCGGATCGCGGTCTGTGCGTCCTCTATCTCCATATTGATATTTGTCGATTTATAGGATATGAATTGACCATTCACCCTGACAAAAGGAAGACAATACTCAGAAAGGGAGGACAAATTCGCCACCGCGCGCGACACGCAGAGGTCGAACTGCTCTCTGTATTCCTTCTCTTTTCCATAGTCTTCTGCGCGCCCGTGAACAGCCGAAATTTCATTTAATCGAAGTTTATCGATTAACTCATTTAGGAACTGTACTCGCTTGTTCAGAGAGTCAAGAAGTACGACGCGCAGATGCGGAAACGCGATTTTCAGAGGAACTCCCGGAAAGCCTGCGCCGGTTCCTACGTCAATCAATGTATCGCATTTTTGCATGTCACAGACCCGCACAATCGAAAGGCTATCCACAAAATGTTTCCGCACAACATCCTCAAACTCCGTGATCGCCGTCAGATTCATGACCTGGTTCTTTTCAATCAGATATTCATAATAGTCCATAAACTGGCTCAGCTGCTCGTTCGTCAGAGTAATTCCCATTGAACGGCAGTTCTCCGTCAAAATTGAGCTGTCATGCCTCATCTCTCTCCATGCCTCCCTCACTGAACCTCTCTAATCCTAATCCTAATCCTCATCCTCTATCTCTCATCCAATCTCTTCTTATTTATGTTTATGGATCAGATCGTCCTGTTTTCTCACATTCTTACTTAAAATGATTTTTTACCTTACACTGTACCATTCTCCGATTTTCATTTTAAAACTGAGAATATATTATTTTTCATTCCCAAATGATTCCTATTCCGCATAATTCCAAGACTTTAGAAATCTCTGCTATATACTGTATAATTTCTATGTACTATCTATATATTATCTATATATTATCAATACATTATACATATATTATTCAATATCATCTATCCATCATACATATATTATTTATTCGTCATCTATCCATCATCTATTATTTGTTTTTCAATATCTATTACGCATCATCCCCAAAGGATTCATCATACAGACATCATTTATTTCTTATGCATCCCGCTGCTCAGATACACGAGCAACACCGATACATCTGCCGGGGATACGCCGGCGATGCGGGAGGCCTGGCCGATGGAGGAGGGCTGGTACTGCTTCAGCTTCTGACGCGCCTCAATGCGGAGGCTCGGGACCGCATCGTAATCCAGATCTGCAGGGATCTTTTTGCGCTCCATCTTCTTGAACTGCTCGACCTGCTTTCGCTGGCGCTGCAGATAGCCTGCGTACTTGATGTTGATGTTGACCTCTTCTCCGATCTCTACCGGCAAGGACGGACGCGCCTCATCAATCTCCGAGAGCATCCCATAGCAGAGCTCCGGCCTGCGGATAAGCTCCGCCAGCGTCGCCGACGTCTTGAGCGGTGTACTTCCCTGACGTCTGAGGCACTCCTGTACGACAGGGCTTGCCCCGATATGGGTATGCTCGACCCGGTCAGATTCTTCCCTGATCTTCTGTTCCTTCCACAGGAGTCTCTTATATCGATCTTCATCAATCAATCCGATCTCATATCCTTTTTTTGTCAGCCTCAGATCTGCGTTGTCCTGCCGAAGCAGCAAGCGGTACTCCGCGCGCGAGGTCATCATCCGGTACGGCTCATGATTTTCCTTCGTCACCAGATCGTCGATCAACACTCCGATGTACGCCTCCGAGCGGTCGAGGATCAACGGCTCCCGCCCGAGCACCTTCTGGGCGGCGTTGATTCCGGCAATCAGCCCCTGCGCGGCAGCCTCCTCGTAGCCCGAGCTCCCGTTGAACTGCCCCGCACTGAACAGTCCCTTTATGGAGCGAAACTCCAGGGAGAGTGTCAGCTGACGCGCATCAATGCAGTCGTACTCGATCGCGTAGGCATTTCTGACAATCTCCGCGTGCTCGAGTCCCGGCACAGAGCGATACATCGCAAGCTGTACATCCTCGGGCAGAGAGCTCGACATCCCTCCGATATACATTTCATCCGTGTGGATTCCCTCCGGCTCGATAAACACCTGATGCCGGTCCTTGTCGGCAAATTTAACGACCTTGTCCTCAATCGACGGGCAATAGCGCGGCCCCGTCCCCTCAATCATCCCGGAAAACAGCGGCGACCGGTCGAGATTCGAGCGGATGATCTCATGCGTCGTCTCATTCGTGTAGGTCAGCCAGCATGACACCTGTTCCTTCTGTACCGTCTCCGGGTCCGTTGTAAAGGAGAACGGAACGATCCGCTCATCACCTTTTTGCTCCTCCATTTTGGAAAAATCAATCGACTTTTTTGCGATCCGCGCCGGCGTCCCGGTCTTGAAGCGGTACATGGACACGCCGTTCGATTTGAGGGATTCGGTCAGGTAATTCGCCGCCTGCAGCCCATTTGGCCCGGTATGGACACTCACCTCACCGTAAATACAGCGCGCCTTCAGGTACGTCCCCGTGCAGAGCACAGCCGCGCGACAGTGATAGACCGCCCCGGAGTACGTCTTCACTCCTGTGAGCACACCCTCCTCCACGATCAGCTCCGTGACCTCCTGCTGCTTGATCATGAGATGTTCCGTTCTCTCCAGCACCCGGCGCATGCTCCGCGAGTAATCCGATTTATCGGCCTGCGCGCGCAGGGAATGCACGGCAGGTCCCTTGGACCGGTTCAGCATCTTTGACTGAATAAAGGTCCGGTCAATGTTCTTTCCCATCTCACCGCCCAGCGCATCAATCTCGCGCACCAGATGCCCTTTTGAACTGCCTCCGATATTCGGATTGCACGGCATGAGGGCGATGCTGTCCACGCTGACAGTGAACATGACGGTTCGCAGCCCGAGCCGCGCGCTCGCAAGAGCCGCCTCACACCCTGCATGTCCCGCCCCGACCACAACGACATCCACATACTCTTCCACTCTGCTCATTTCCTGCCTCTCACCTCACACAAACCTGCTCACAGATCCCGATTTCCCAGTGACTATTCTACTACCCTCAAATATCACATCAATAAAAATTTTAAACGACATCCACATACACTTCTACTCTGTCATTTCCTGTCTTTTCCCCTCACGCAACTCCGCTCACAGATCCCAATCTCCAAGTGACCGTTCCATTACCCTCAAATATCACATCAATAAAAATTTTACAATTCCAATCGCCACTTATCTGCTTCTATAATCTAACTGACGTTCTAAACCACTTCTATTTTCCTACTCTGCTCACTTCCCCATGCAGAATCGCCCGAAGATCTCATTCACCAGATCCTCTCCGACCGCCTCTCCCGTGATCTCCCCGAGGGCCTCATACGCGCCCATCAGATCAATGGAGTAGAAATCCTCCGGCAGTCCCAGCACGATGCTCTCGAGCACCCGCCGGATGCTCTCGTCCGCCGAGATCAGGGCTGCCTTCTGTCTCGCATTTGTGATGCACACCTCGTCGTTAAACGAGAGCTCTCCCTGATAAAAGAGCTCCTTCAGCGTATCCACGAGCTGATCCATACCGGTGTGCTCCTTGGCGGACACGGTGATGACCGGGTACTGGTTTCCGGTCAGCTCCCGCAGCTGTTCGGGCGTCACCACCAAGTCCAGATCCGACTTATTCAGCAGCAGGATCGCCCGACGTCCGCCCAGCAGCCCGAGAATCCTTCTGTCGTTTTCGTCCGGGAGCGACGAGCCGTCCGCCACGTACAGGAGCAGATCGGCCTCCTTGGCCTTCTGCAGGGCGCGCGCGACGCCGATCTGCTCCACGACGTCCTCGGTGCTGCGGATCCCGGCGGTATCAATCACCTTCAGCGTGATCCCGCCGAGGTTAATCGTCTCCTCGAGCACATCCCGCGTCGTGCCCGCGATCTCGGTCACAATCGCGCGCTCCTCACCCACCAGCGCGTTCAGCAGGGACGACTTTCCGGCGTTCGGCCTGCCAAGGATCACCGTCCTTATCCCCTCTCTGAGCAGCCGGCCATTGTCCGCGGACGCGATCAGCCGCTGCAAATCGCCGTGCAGCGCTTCCGCCTCTTCCTTGAGCTGCCCGGCATACCCGTCCAGACTGATATGCTCCGGGTCGTCCAGCGCGGACTCGATGAACGCCGTTTGGTACAGGATCCGCCCGCGAAGGCCCTTGATCGCCTCATACACGCTCCCCTGCAGCTGACTCACGGAACACTGCAGCGCATACTCATTCTGGGCCTGTATGACGTCCATGACAGCCTCCGCCCGGGACAGATCGATCCGCCCGTTCAGAAACGCCCGCTTCGTAAACTCTCCCGGCCCGGCCGGGCGCGCGCCGTGCTTCAGCACCGCATCGAGCACGCGCCGCATCGCGCAGGGGCCGCCGTGGCAGTTGATCTCCACCGTGTCCTCCGCCGTAAAACTCCTTGGCGCGCGCATCAGCATGACCAGCACCTCGTCGATCGTCTCGTCCCCATCCACCACGAAGCCGTAATGGATCGTGTGCGTCGGCTGCTCACACAGCTTTTTTGCGCCGCCCTTTGACCGGTACACGCGGTCGGCGATCTCCACGGCCTCCGGCCCACTGATCCGAACGATCCCGATCCCCGACTGTGAGACCGCCGTAGAGATCGCCGCAATCGTATCCTGCTCTATATACATCCTGATTTCCTTCCTGTCAATATCGCCTATCAGAATTTCCTGTACCATTCTTTCGAATCTATTTATTTCGAAAGCCCAACTCAAAAAACACAGACGCAACAGACTACGCCGAATCTTTAAACGCAGACGCAGCAGACTATGCCGAATCTTTAAACGCAGGCACAGCAGACTATGCCAAATCTTTAAATGCAGACACAGCAGACTATGCCGAATCTTTAAACGCAGACACAGCAGACTATGCCGAATCCTTAAACGCAGACGCAGCAGATTGCACGAAACTTTTTAAACTGTGTCATCCAGAACATAGCCTGAACGATTTCCACATGATTTTTCGATAAGCAATTATGAGAAAAAGACCAATGCCACGCCCTGACATGCCATTGGTCCTCTCCTTCTATCACACTGTTTCCATCCTGCACATCCCCGGACACAGGCTGCAAAACAGCCGATCCGCCGTCTGTAAGGTTTTTCTTTTCTGTCTTCTCTTTACTGCTCTTTCCGGTACTCCGCTCTCCTGAACTCTCCCACAGGCCGCTCGTTCTTCCGGCGCGGGGTCACGACGACCTTCCGGTTGGGCTCCTCGCCCTCAGAGTGTGTCGTCACGTACGGGTCATTCTGCAGCGCCGAGTGGATGATCCGTCTCTCGTACGGGTTCATCGGCTCCAGGAATACCGGCCTTCTCGTCTTCTTCACCTTAAACGCGATGTTCTTCGCCAGGTTCTCCAGCGTCGCCTTTCTGCGGCTCCGGTAGTCCTCCGTGTCGAGCTTGACTCTGACGTAGGACGCCTTGCCCTTGTTCACAACCAGGCTGGTCAGATACTGCAGCGAGTCGAGTGTCTGGCCTCTCTTGCCGATCAGGATGCCCATCTCGTCCCCGGTCAGGTCCACCAGCAGCGTGTCATCCTCAAACTCCGCGCGGATCTCGACCTTCATGTCCATCACGCGAAACATCTCCTCGAGGAACGTGACTGCACGGCGCTTCGCCTCCTCCGGATCTGCAGGCACACGCGGAGTCCTCGGCTCATGCGATGTCTCCTCGGAGCGCTCCGCATTCTGCGCCTGTCCGGCCTTCATCGCTTCTTTGTCAGCCTGCAGCTCTTCTACATGCAGGACTGCCTCAGTCTCCGACTTTCCGACTCTCTCCGGTCCCTCTTCCGGCTGCGTCTCCTTCGGCTCCGCCGCCATCCCCGGCGCCGGGCGCTGGGGTCTGCGCTCCTCGCCGGCCGGGCGGTGATTCTCTCTCCTGCCCTCCCTGCGGCCTTCTCTTCTGGGCTCCCTCTTCGGCTCTCTCGCAGAGACGCTCGCGGCAGCCTCTCTCTTCTCCTCCGGAGCAGCCTCCGACGCTTCCTTCGCCGGCTGTTCCTTTCTGAACTCCTTTTTCACCGGCTGATCCCTCTTCATCTCCTTCTTCGGATCCTTCGCCGGCTGCTCCCGCTTCGCCTCTTTTCTCGGCTCTCGCGCGGGCTGTTCCTTTCTGCCTTCCCGCTTCGGCTTCTCCTGCAGATCGCCGAACACTTCCTTCATCAAATCCTCATCGGTGAACTTCTTCTTCGCCTCGATCACCGCCTTGCGGCCTCCGATTCCGAAAAAGCCCTTGGAACCCTCGTCCACCACGGTGTACTCGATGTTGTCGCTGCTCGTCCCAAGCTGGATCGCAGCCTCCATGATCGCCTCGCTGACTGTCTTTGCCGTTACCCGAATAGAATCCATAACCGTCTCTCCCCCTTACTTCTTCTTCGCGTGCTTCTCATTGTACTGCTGCACCATCTGCGCCTTGGATGCAAGGCTGCCCGGCTTTGCCTTCGCCGTGCTCTTGTAGTAGTCTGTCGAGCTCTGAATCTTCTTCTTGCGCTCCTCCTCAGATACCTCCTCCACAGGACGCTCGATCGTCTTTGTGTTGATCTTCGCGGTGTTCGTGATCTTCTGAGGCGGAAGTCCCTGCTTCGCACGCTTTTTGTTGATCTTCTCGATGTTCTGCTTGATGACCTCATCCATATCCATCTTGTCGATGCGCCGGTTGATCACCACCTGCTGAATGCTGCGGATCACCGCGCCGGCGATCCAGTAGATGCCCATACCTACCGGCAGCGTGAAGCAGAAGACTGCGGACATCAGCGGCATCATGACATTCATCGTCTTCATCGTCGAGGCCATTGTGCTGGAGCTGTCGTTCTGATTGTCATCGCCCTGCGTCGGCATCAGCTTTGTGTTCAGCCACTGCGTCACCGCGGAGAGCACCGGGATCAGCAGTGCCGCGATCACCAGAAGCACCGAGCCTGCGGCGATTGCCGACTGGAAAATCGAGGACGGGGAATCCGCGATATTCAGGCCGAGGAAGTAGTTCATCTTGTCTACGTCCTTCTGCGTGCTCATAATCAGCGACGACAGATCCGGGAACTGCTCGGAGAGCGCCGTCCAGTTGTCCGGCTTCAGCTTGTACAGCACATCGATCAGCGTCAGCTCCGTCATCTCCTTGAACGAGACGGCGTTCTTTGCCGCAAGGTCGGCCATAAACTCCTGCGCGCCGGTTGCATCCATCAGAGCCTGCGCCAGCGGCAGAAACGCATTCTTCACGTTGGTGACGTACGCCGGGATATTCCAGATCACGCGGTAGAGCGCAAACAGGATCGGCATCTGGATGATCAGCTGCAGACAGCTCCCCATCGGGTTAACACCGTACTTCTGGTAGACGGCCTGCGTCTCCTCATTCATCTTCATCATGGCCGCCTGATCCTGATTCTTCCCTTTATACTTTTTCTGAATCGCCTGCAGTTCAGGGTTCATTCTCACCTGCAGCTTCGAAAACTTCTGCTGCTTGATCGTGAGCGGCGTCATCAGTGCATAGATAACAATTGTAAACAAGATAATACACAAACCGATGTTCTCAAGCCCGATCTGAGACTCGAGCCAGAAGATCGCGTTCATGACGTATCCAAGCAGACTGGATACCGGTCCGATAATAAACGTCGTGCTCTTTGTCAATAACATGCCTTAAATTCCTCCTCATGGAACGGGGTCGTAGCCGCCTTTGGAAAACGGGTTGCACCGCAGGATCCTCCACAGTGCCAGAATTCCTCCCTTGACCGCTCCGTATTTCTGCACAGCTTCCAAGCCGTACTGGCTGCAGGTCGGAATGTAAGGGCACTTCGTACGTTTCAATGGCGACAGGTATTTCTGATAAAATCTGATCATCTTAATCATGAAGCTCTTCATGTTCCTTCTTCACTTCTCTCTCTTCCTCATGCAAAATGGAATGAAGCCTGCCAAGGTGTAGCAGTGCGCTCTCAATCTCAAAGAAATTTCTTCCTTTAGCGCCCGGCCTCGCGATCACTACAAGATCGAGGCCCCTCTCAAATCTCTGTTCATTCAAGCGATAACTCTCCCGGATCAACCGCGTGATCCGGTGTCTCACGACACTGTTTCCGACTTTTTTACTGACTGAAATTCCGATACGGCTCTTTGGCGTGTCCTTTTTCAACACATACATGATCAGATATTTGTTGGCATACGATCTGCCCTTTTTGTACACGCGCTGAAAATCTCCGTATTTTTTTAAGGATTCTGAAAAAATCATAGTTTTACCTGAGAAAGAAGTAACTGCCCGGAAATCCGGGCAGTTACAAAAAAGGCCACATATCTGCGGCCTATGCTGTCAATACTTTTCTTCCCTTTGCTCTTCTTGCAGCTAATACTTTTCTTCCGCCTGCCGTTCTCATTCTCGCCCGGAATCCGTGTACTTTGGATCTGGATCTCTTCTTCGGCTGAAATGTCATCTTCATAGTCCTGGCACCTCCTTCTCTCCCGAACCAAATCTATCTCAGTTGGTATCTTAATTAATGACCATGCATATGTCAAAACATCGCTTTGATTATATGCGGAAATTCAGAGCACGTCAAGTAAAATTTTTCACAGTTTCGCGCCTTTCGGGCATTGCTCTTCCCTGCGCCTCTCTTTTTATCCACACACTTATCCACACCGGTTGATAACTTATCCAGTTGACGTAATTTTATCCACAAACTGTGGAAAACTTGTGGATATCTTTTTCAAATGCTGTGTATATCCACCTCTTTTTCCAGGCCATTGCCCGTTTTCCCCGCTTTTTCCGGTGTGGAAGGTGCGCACAGCTTATACACACCCATTTTTCCGACCTTTTTCTCCATTCCGACTTATGTGAACCGCCAAATGCGCCTTCCACACCTTTTTCCACCATTCACATTCCATCCACACACGATCCGCACCGCTATCCACGAACATTCCACAAACTTACCATTGATAAATTTTTCTTTTTGGTTTAATATTATTGTAGGAAAAAATGGATTTTTGGAGATTATGGACATGGATATACTAAAAGAAAAATGGGAAGAAATCCTCTACATCGTCAAGGTCGAGCACGAGCTGTCCGATATCTCGTTCAAGACCTGGCTGAAACCGCTGCAGGTGCACAGCGTCTCCGACCACACGGTTACGATCCTTGTCCCGTCTGAACAGATGGGCATTGATTATATTACGAAAAAATATATGTTTCCGATCAAGGTCGCGATCGCGGAGGTGACGGGGAAGGAGTACGAGGTCACGTTCATCCCCCCGGAGCAGGCCAAAAGCCTTGAAAATAAGAAGATGTTCGCCTCGGTGAACCACACGGACAACAGCGACAGCGCGGAGAAGGCCAATCTGAATCCCAGATACACCTTCGACACCTTCGTGGTCGGCAACAACAACAAATTCGCGCACGCCGCGGCGCTCGCCGTCGCCGAGTCTCCCGGGAAGATGTACAATCCGCTCTTCATCCACGGAGGCGCGGGACTCGGGAAAACGCACCTGATGCACGCGATCGCGCACTTTATTCTCGAGCAGAATCCGGAAAAGCGCGTCCTCTACGTGACGAGTGAGACGTTCACCAACGAGCTGATCGAGGCGATCCGAAACGGCAACAACACGGCCACGACGAAGTTCCGCGAAAAATACCGCAGTGTTGACGTGCTCCTGATCGACGATATCCAGTTTATTATAGGAAAGGAAGCGACCCAGGAAGAGTTCTTCCACACGTTCAATGATCTCCACGGAAACAAAAAGCAGATTATCATTTCGTCCGATAAGCCGCCAAAGGATATCGAGACGCTCGAGGCCCGGCTTCGCTCCCGCTTCGAGTGGGGATTGATCGCGGACATCTCGTCCCCGGACTTCGAGACCCGGATGGCGATCCTCCACAAGAAGGAGGAGACGGACGGCTACGACATCGACAACGAGGTCATCAAGTACATCGCGATGAACATCAAGTCCAACATCCGGGAGCTCGAGGGCGCGCTGAACAAGCTCGTCGCCCTGAGCAAGCTCGAAAACCGCGAGATTACGGTAAAGCTCGCCGAGGAAGCGCTCAAGGACATCATCTCCCCGGATGAGAAGAAGGAGGTCACGCCCTCCGTGATCATCTCGACCGTCGCAGAGCACTTTCACGTATCGGTCGAGGACATCCGCGGCAACAAGCGCAGCAGCGAGATCGTGATGCCGCGCCAGATCGCCATGTACCTGTGCAGCAACCTGACCAGCGCCGGCCTGAAAAAAATCGGCACCGAGATGGGCGGGCGCGACCACTCGACGGTCCTGCACGGCTCCCGCAAGATCTCCCAGGAGCTCAAGACCTCCGAGGAGCTGCAGAAAACGATCGAGATACTGAAGAAAAAGATCAACCCGAGCTAAAAGTTATCCACAAAGTTATCCACTTATCCACAGGATATCCATTGTACACCTGTGTGTATCCGCTGTGGACGTGTGTTTATAACAATCCGGCTGTTTCCGGCCGGATTTTCGCGGATTCTGCCGGGATGTGTATAACTCACCGGTTATCCAGACCGCATCCGGGCAGCTTTCACACGGTTATCCCATCGCATTTTTCCCGTAACTGCGCGGAAAAAACGGCTTTTACACTTATCCACAGCCCTTAAGGCGGCTACGGCTGATCTTTTTTATTCCTTCAGCTATCTATTCGGCACCGTCGCCCGGCTGTGCATAACTGATTACATACAAAGGAGTGTCCATCTATTATGAAGATAACATGTAAAAAATCCGACCTGATGAAAAGTGTGAGCATCGTCATGAAGGCAGTCTCCTCCAAGACGACGATGCCGATTCTCGAGTGCATCCTGATCAACGCCTCTCAGGGTGAGATCCGGTTCACGGCGAACGACATGGAGCTCGGAATCGAGACAAAAGTGGAGGGTGTCATCCAGGAGAAGGGCCTCGTCGCACTCGACGCCAAGCTGTTCTCCGAGATTATCCGTAAATTGCCGGACAATGACGTCGTAATTACCTCGGATTCAAACAATAACACGCAGATTGTCTGCGAAAAGGCGAAATTCTCGATCATGGGCCAGATGGGAGAGGACTTCCCCTACCTGCCGTTCGTGGAGAAAGACTATCAGATAACGATTTCGCAGTTTACCTTAAAGGAAGTAATACGTCAGACGATTTTCTCGATCGCTCCGAACGACAGCAACAAGATGATGACCGGAGAGCTGTTCGACATCAACGGCGGGGAGCTCAAGGTGGTTTCCCTGGACGGACACCGGATCTCCATCCGCAAAATCGATCTCAAGTCCGAGTACACGCCGAAGAAGGTCATCGTCCCGGGCAAGACGCTCACCGAGATCTCGAAGATCCTCTCGGGCGGCGTCGAGGACAACGTGGACATCTATTTCACCGACAATCACATTCTGTTCGAGTTCGAGGACACCGTCGTCGTCTCCCGGCTGATCGAGGGGAACTATTTCAGGGTCGAGCAGATGCTGACGAACGACTATGAGACGCACGTCTCGATCAACAAGCGGGAGTTCCTCGACTGTATCGACCGTGCCACCCTGATGGTGAAGGAGGGCGACAAGCGCCCGATCATTCTGAACATCACAGACGATGTCATGGAGCTCAAGATTTCTTCTCAGATCGGCACGATGGATGAGATGATCGACATCGCGCTCGAGGGAAAGCACATCAAGATCGGCTTCAATCCGAAGCTTCTGATCGACGCGCTGCGCGTGATCGACGATGAGCGGATCGACATTTACTATATGAACCCGAAGGCGCCGTGCTTCATCCGCGATGAGGCGCAGACCTATATTTACCTGATCCTGCCGGTGAACTTCGTGGACAACGACTGAGTCTGCGCGGCACCATCAGAGGGCAGGAAGCAGACGTGCAGATTCGGACAGGGGAGTGTCCGGCAGACTGGGAGCGCAGCTGAAAGCTGCGGAGAGGAGTCGAAATGGAAACGGTAGAAATCAAGCTGCGGGAGGATCACATCCGGCTGGGGCAGGCGCTCAAGGCGGCCGGCGTCGCAGAGTCCGGCGTCGAGGCGAAGTACCTGATTCTGGACGGCAAGGTCACGGTGAACGGCGCTGCCGAACTGCAGCGCGGGAAAAAGCTTTATGCAGGCGACGAAGCCGCATGTGGAAATATCTTGATAAAAATAGTATAATAGGCTGGTGCACCGATGATTGTGGAATCAATAAAGCTGGAAAATTTTCGGAATTACGGCAGCCTGACGCTGGAGTTTGACAGAGGGACGAACCTCTTCTACGGGGATAACGCGCAGGGGAAGACCAACATTCTCGAGGCAGTCTATCTGTGCGGGACGACGCGCTCGCACAGGGGCAGCAAGGACCGCGAGATGATCCGGTTCGGCGAGGAGGAGGGGCACATCTGCATGCGGGTCCGCAGGGGAGAGGTGCCGTACCGCGTCGACATGCATCTGAAAAAAAATAAGACAAAGGGCATTGCGATCGGAGGAGTCCCGGTGAAGAAGGCCGGGGAGCTGATCGGGCTGTGCAATTTCGTATTCTTCTCTCCGGAGGATCTGAACATCATTAAGAACGGACCTTCGGAGCGAAGACGTTTTATGGATATGGAGCTGTGCCAGCTGGACCGCATTTACCTGTTTCATCTCTCGAATTACAACAAGGTTCTGGCGCAGCGCAACAAGCTGCTGAAGGATTACCTGTTTTATCCGGATGCGAGTACGATGCTGGATGTGCTGGATGAGCAGCTGGTGCGGTACGGGACGGCGCTGATCCAGGCGAGACGGCGGTTTACCGGACAGCTGGATGCGATTATCGGTTCGATTCACAGCCGGCTCTCGGGCGGGAGAGAGGAGCTCGCCGTGACGTACGAGGAGGATATCGGCGAGGCGGAGTTTGCCGGAAGGCTGCAGGAGTGCAGGGAGCACGATATCCGGCTGCGGAGCACGGGCTGCGGGCCGCACCGGGACGATCTGGGGTTCGCGGTGCAGGCGGTGGACCTGCGCAGATACGGGTCGCAGGGACAGCAGCGGACGGCGGCGCTCTCTTTGAAGCTCGCCGAGATCGAGATTGTGAAGCAGAGCGTGAAGGATACCCCGGTGCTGCTGCTCGACGATGTGCTCTCAGAGCTCGACAGTGGCAGGCAGCAGTATCTTCTGGAGACGATTCACGATATCCAGACGATGATCACGTGCACCGGAGTGGATGATTTTGTAGAACATAATTTTCAAATAAACCGGCTGTTCCAGGTGTCAGAGGGGACAGTCAGCGAGAAAAACTGACAGGAGGGTTTGTATGAGCACAGAGTACGGTGCAGATCAGATTCAGATACTGGAAGGTCTTGAGGCAGTGAGAAAAAGGCCGGGAATGTATATAGGCAGCACGTCGTCGAGAGGACTTCATCACCTGGTATATGAGATCGTTGATAATTCCGTGGATGAGGCACTGGCAGGCTTCTGTCACAATATTGTCGTCACAATCAACAAGGGGGATTCGGTCACGGTCACGGATGACGGTCGTGGAATTCCGGTTGGAATTAATACAAAGGCAGGGCTTCCGGCCGTGGAGGTGGTGTTTACCGTGCTGCACGCGGGCGGAAAGTTCGGCGGCGGGGGCTACAAGGTGTCCGGAGGTCTGCACGGCGTGGGCGCCTCGGTCGTGAACGCGCTCTCGGAATGGCTGATCGTCGAGATCTGCCATGAGGGGAAGGTCTACCAGCAGAAGTATGAGCGCGGGAAGGTCGTCGAGCGGCTGACCGTGGTCGATACGTGCGAGCCCGAAAAGACGGGGACAAAGGTTACATTTTTGCCGGACAAGGAGATTTTTGAGGAGACGGTGTTTGACTTTGACACCTTAAAGCAGCGTCTGCGCGAGATGGCGTTTCTGACGAAAAATATCCGGATCGTGCTGCGGGATGAGCGCAGCGAGGAGGAGATCAAGGAGAAGGTCTTCCACTATGAGGGCGGCATCCGGGAGTTCGTCACGTACCTGAACCGCGGGAAGACACCGCTCTATGAGGACACGATTTACTGTGAGGGCATGCGGGACGGCGTCTACGTCGAGGTGGCGATGCAGCACAACGACTCCTACACGGAGGGCAGCTACAGCTTTGTCAACAACATCACGACGCCGGAGGGCGGCACGCATCTGACGGGCTTTAAGAATGCGCTGACGAAGACGTTCAACGACTATGCGAGGGCAAACAAGCTGATCAAGGACTCGGACCAGAATCTTGCGGGCGACGATATCCGCGAGGGACTGACCGCGATCATCAGCATCAAGATCGAGGAGCCCCAGTTCGAGGGGCAGACGAAGCAGAAGCTCGGCAACAGCGAGGCGCGGGGAGCCGTCGAGGGCGTGGTGACGGACCAGCTGACGGTGTACCTGGAGCAGCACCCGCAGGTGGCGAAGATCATCATCGAGAAGTCGGTGATGTCGCAGCGCGCGCGGGAGGCGGCGCGCAAGGCGCGGGATCTGACGAGGAGAAAGTCGGCATTGGACGGACTCTCGCTCCCGGGCAAGCTCGCGGACTGCTCGGATAAGGACCCGTCAAAGTGTGAAATCTATATCGTGGAGGGAGACTCCGCAGGTGGCTCGGCGAAGACGGCGCGAAGCCGTGCGACGCAGGCGATCCTGCCGCTGCGCGGAAAGATCCTGAATGTGGAGAAGGCGAGGCTGGACCGGATCTACGGGAACGCGGAGATCAAGGCGATGATCACGGCGTTCGGCACCGGGATCCACGAGGACTTTGATATCTCGAAGCTGCGGTACCACAAGATCATTATCATGACGGATGCCGACGTCGACGGCGCGCACATCGCGACGCTGCTTCTGACGTTTCTGTACCGGTTCATGCCGGAGCTGATCAAGCAGGGGTATGTGTATCTGGCGCAGCCGCCGCTCTTTAAGCTGGAGCGGAATAAGAAGGTGTGGTACGCGTACTCGGATGAGCAGCTGCAGAGCATTCTGGATGAGGTCGGAAGAGACCAGAACAACAAGATCCAGCGCTACAAAGGGCTGGGAGAGATGGATGCGGAGCAGCTCTGGGAGACGACGATGGATCCCGCGAAGCGGATTCTGAAGAAGGTCACGATGGACGAGGCGCAGTCCTCGGAGATCGACCTGATCTTTACGACGCTGATGGGCGACCAGGTGGAGCCGCGCAGAGAGTTCATAGAAGAGAACGCGAAGAATGTGAAGAATCTGGACGTGTGACGGAGACTGCGGGCGATTCGGGACGGGAGGACGCAGGATGATGTCTGACGGCCGGGTCGGCGCTGGATTGCACGGAGAATGAGTGGATCGGATGACAGGAGGAAAATCTGTGGAGGACAATATTTTTGACCAGGTTCATGAAGTGGATTTGAAGAAGACGATGGAGGAGTCGTACATCGACTATGCGATGAGCGTCATCTCGCAGCGGGCGCTTCCGGATGTCAGGGACGGGCTGAAGCCGGTGCAGAGGCGTGTGCTGTACTCGATGATTGAGCTGAATAACGGACCGGACAAACCGCACCGGAAATGTGCGCGTATTGTCGGTGATACGATGGGTAAATATCACCCGCACGGGGACAGCTCGATCTACGGCGCGCTGGTGAACATGGCGCAGGAGTGGTCGACGCGGTATCCTCTGGTGGACGGACACGGGAACTTCGGGTCGATCGACGGGGACGGCGCGGCGGCGATGCGGTACACCGAGGCGCGTCTGAGCAAGATCTCGATGGAGATGCTCGCGGATATCGGAAAGAACACCGTGGACTTTGTGCCGAACTTTGACGAGACGGAGAAGGAGCCGACGGTGCTGCCGGCGCGCTTCCCGAACCTGCTCGTGAACGGGACGAACGGAATCGCGGTCGGCATGGCGACGAATATCCCGCCGCACAATCTGCGCGAGGTCATCGGTGCGGTCGTGAAGATGATCGACAACCGGATCGAGGAGCAGCGCGACACGACGATGGAGGAGATTCTGCAGATCATCAAGGGGCCGGACTTCCCGACCGGGGCGCAGATTCTCGGGCGCAGGGGCATCGAGGAGGCGTACCGGACCGGCAAGGGCAAGATCCGCGTGCGCGCGGTGACGAATATCGAGGCGATGGCCAACGGGAAGAGCCGGATTATCGTGACGGAGATCCCGTTCATGGTGAACAAGGCGCGCCTGATCGAGAAGATGGCGGAGCTGGTGCGCGACAAGAAGATCGACGGGATCACGGCGATCACGGACGAGTCGAACCGCGAGGGCATGCGGATCAACATCGAGCTGCGACGCGACGCGAACGCGAATGTCGTGCTGAACCAGCTGTACAAGCACACGCAGCTGCAGGACACGTTCGGCGTGATCATGCTGGCGCTGGTGGGCAAGCAGCCGAAGATCCTGAATTTAAAAGATATGCTGACGTACTACATCCGGCACCAGGAGGATGTGGTCACGAGGCGTACGAAATATGAGCTGAACAAGGCCGAGGAGCGGGCGCACATTTTACAGGGTCTGCTGATCGCGCTGGACAACATCGACGAGGTGATCCGGATCATCCGCGGGTCTGCGAACACGCAGGCGGCGAAGGCGGGGCTGATGGAGCGCTTCGGACTTTCGGACGCGCAGGCGCAGGCGATTGTCGACATGAGACTGCGCACGCTGACCGGCTTGGAGCGGGAGAAGCTCGAGGCGGAGTACCAGGAGCTCCTGAAGAAGATCGAGGAGTTCCGGGCGATTCTGGCCGACGAGAATCTGCTGCTCGGGGTGATCAAGAAGGAGATCCAGATCATCAGCGAGAAGTACGGGGATGACCGCCGCACGACGATCGAGCGCGATGTGTACGACATCACGACGGAGGATCTGATCCCGGATGAGAATGCGGTGATCACGATGACGAAGCTCGGCTATATCAAGCGCATGACGCCGGACAATTTCAAGAGTCAGAACCGCGGAGGCAAGGGCATCAAGGGGATGCAGACGCTGGAGGACGACTACATAGAGGAGCTGCTGATGACGAGCACGCACCACTATCTGATGTTCTTTACGAATCAGGGCAGAGTGTACCGGCTGAAGGCGTACGAGATCCCGGAGGCGAGCCGGACGGCGCGCGGGACCGCGATTATCAATCTGCTGCAGCTCGCGCCGGGCGAGAAGATCACGGCGCTGATCCCGATCCGGGAGTATGTGGAAGGCAAGTTTTTGTTTATGGCGACGAAGCGCGGTCTGGTGAAGAAAACGCCGATCACGGATTTTGCAAATGTGAGAAAAACTGGGCTGACTGCCATCACTCTCCGCGACGACGATGAATTAATCGAGGTCAAATTTACGAACAATAAGAAGGACATCTTCCTCGTGACGAAGTACGGTCAGTGCATCCGGTTCCACGAGACGGATGTGCGAAAGACCGGGCGCGCGTCGATGGGCGTCATCGGCATGAGCCTCTCGGACGGCGATGAGGTCGTCGGCATGCAGCTCGACACGCAGGGAGAGTATCTGCTGATCGCATCGGAGTACGGCATGGGCAAGCTGACGCGCATTGATGAGTTTACGGCGCAGAACCGCGGCGGCAAGGGCATCAAGTGCTACAAGATCATGGAGCGGACCGGCAATGTCGTGGGCGTCAAGGCGGTCAACCATGACAATGAGATCATGATGATCAACACGGAGGGGATCATCATTCAGATGGCCTGCGAGGACATCTCCATCCTGGGCCGTGTGACGAGCGGCGTGAAGCTGATGAGCCTCGACCCGGAGAAGGACTGCAAGGTCGCAAGCATCGCGCGTGTCAAGGAATCCGCGAAGAAGACGGAGGAGGATACGTTGAAGTCCCTCGAGGAGGAGCTGAAGCAGGAGGAAGCCGAGGAGGCGGAGCCTGGGGAGGACGATGCTGCAGAGCTGGATGAATAATTGAAGAACAGAAGAAGGAAGTGTGAGCATACAGGATGGGAGTACGAAGGCTGATCGCCGTTTGGACCGCGAAGCTTGTCAGCGTCGCCTGCAGGCTGGCCGGAAAGCAGGGTGTGACCATGTCCGGCCGGATTGCGCTTCGGATAGACCCGAATATCCTCAGGGATCTGTCGGCGCAGGTGCGCGGGAATATTTTTGTGGTCTGCGGCACAAACGGAAAGACAACTACAAATAATCTGCTGTGCTCGGCGATCGAGTCGGAGGGCAAGAAGCTCGTCTGCAACCACACCGGTTCGAATATGCTCGACGGTGTGGCTGCCGCTTTCGTGCTGGCAGCGAAGTGCAATGGGCGGCTGGATGCAGACTACGCGTGCATCGAGATCGACGAGGCCTCGACGGTGCGCGTGTTCCCGCATTTTCAGCCGAACTACATGGTGCTGACGAATCTGTTCCGGGACCAGCTCGACCGTTACGGGGAGATCGACATCACGATGAATCTGCTCGACCGGGCGATGAAGATGGCCCCGAAGATGAAGGTGATCGTGAACGGGGACGACGCGCTCTCCGCGTACCTCGCGATGGAGAGCGGCAACGAGGCTGTGACGTACGGGATCACGGAGCAGGTATTTCCGACGAAGGAGACTGGAGAGATCCGGGAGGGAAGATTCTGCAAGCGGTGCGGGGAGCGGCTGGAGTACGATTACTATCACTACAGCCAGCTCGGCATGTACCACTGTCCGAAGTGCGGCTTCGCGCGGCCCGAGGTCGATTTTGAGGCGTCGCATATCGACATGACGGAAGGGCTGGCATTTGATGTGAGGGAGAGAGCGACGGATCAGGTGCGCCATATCCAGGCAAACTATAAGGGCTTTTATAATATCTATAATATCCTCGCGGCGTACAGCGCGGCGCGGACGGCAGGGCTGTCTCTGGGACAGTTTGACCGGGTGCTGCGCGACTTCAACCCGCAGAATGGCCGGATGGAGCATTTCAGTATCCGCGGGACGGAGGTCATTTTGAATCTCGCGAAGAATCCGGCGGGATTCAACCAGAATATCTCGGCGGTAATGGAGGATCAGCGGGAGAAGGACCTGATCATCGTGATCAACGACAATGCGCAGGACGGGACGGACATCTCGTGGTTGTGGGACGTCGACTTTGACCGGTTCGCGGACCCGCAGGTGCGATCGATCACGGTCAGCGGGATCCGGTGCCAGGATATGCGGCTGAGGATGAAGTATGTGGACATTCACTCGGAGCTGATCGCGGACGTCGAGACGGCGATCCGAAAGCGGATTGAGGACGGCTGCGGGAACCTGTACGTGCTGGTCAATTACACGGCGCTGTTCTCGACGAGAAATATTCTGGCCGGGATGAAATGAAATACCCTGCGGTAAGCAATGAGATATCAAGTAACTTGGTTCGTTGTTTGCGGGAATATACAGAGGTGCACGATGAAGGTTACGATAGGACATCTATATCCGGATTTACTGAATTTGTACGGGGACCGGGGGAATATTCAGTGCATGCGGAAACGCTGCGAGTGGCGCGGGATCGAGGCCGAGGTCCGGGAGTTCCAGATCACGGATGCGATCGATTTTAACGCGCTGGATATCGTTCTTTTGGGCGGAGGCTCGGACCGGGAGCAGATGCTGGTCTGCGAGAGGCTGAAGGCGATTCAGAAGGATTTTCAAGGCTACGTCGAGGACGGCGGTGTGGTGATCGCGGTCTGCGGCGGGTATCAGCTGCTCGGACATTACTATGACACAGACGACGGGCGGATCGAGGGGCTCTCGCTGGTAGATCTCTACACGGAGCAGGGCAGTCCGCGCCTGATCTCAAATATCGTGATTCAGAATGATCAGATGGAGGCGCCGATCGTCGGCTTCGAGAACCACGGCGGCCGCACCTATATCAACGACAATCAGCCGCTCGGCAAGGTGCTGTTCGGCTTTGGAAATAACGGGGAGGATGGGCAGGAGGGCGTTCTGTATAAAAATGTGATCGGAACCTACCTGCACGGCCCGCTGCTCCCGAAAAACCCGCAGATCAGCGATCTTCTGATCCGCCGGGCGCTGGAGCGCAAGTACGGCAAGGCAGAGATGTCCCCGCTCAATGACGCGCAGGAGCTGGAGGCAAACCAGTATATTGTGGAACGGTTCGTGAAAAAAACTTTGTGAAGAAATTTTGTGAGAAAAATCCGTGAAGGTTCGCGAAGAAAAGCAAAGGAAGAGAAACGGCGAGCGAAAAAATGTGGTTCCAATATCACATATAATGCAACACAAAAAAAGGAAAACAGGAGATTTCATAAAAAAAATTTTAGAATTGAGGATCTTGTGAAAGGAAAGGACATATGCTATACTGTCAGTGTTGAAAATATCATTCATGTCGAGCACCAAAACAGAATCCCCCGGAGGTTGTGGCTCCGGGGGATTCGTCTTGCTCAGGCTGGCTGTCACTTGTTGTGCCTGCCATCCAGCCATTTGCAGATGAGATGACACATCACACCTGCTGCGATGGCAAGTATGAATGAAAATATCTCATTCATGTCAAACACCTCCTTTCCGTTGTCGGAATAGGGTGTGACAACAGAATCATAATAACACATATTGTTAATTATTTCAACTAACTATATAAAAAATATTTAGCAGTTCACTGTAAGGGAAGATTGCAGAAAGAGGAACAAATAGTAAAAAATACTATTGACAAATACCAAGAAACGCTGTAGCTTATAACGTGCAAGTACATAAATGCTTTTCTCTTATTCAGAGTGGTGGAGATACATAGGATCTGTGAAGCCACGGCAACCCCAGCTATGGAAGGTGCCAGCCTGAGCGAGTGAACTCGAACAATAAGGGGATTTGATGATTGAATGATTGAGTCCGCCTTTTCGGTGGATTTTTTTATTCCCGCGAGCAACGAGCCAAGTAGCCATGCCTGCAGCAGAAGTTTGTTTTCTGCGCGGATCGTTTGCATACCGGAGGATGAGAAAAAGCATTTCAGACAGACGGCTGCCGCAACCGGCACGACCGTTCAGACAGAGAAAGGATGACGAGAATGGACAGAAGATTATTTACCTCAGAGTCAGTTACCGAGGGACATCCGGACAAGATGTGCGACCAGATCTCTGATGCGATTCTGGATGCGCTGCTGGAGCAGGATCCGATGAGCCGTGTGGCGTGCGAGACGGCCACGACGACAGGACTTGTGCTCGTGATGGGTGAGATTACCACAAATGCATATGTGGATATTCAGAAGATCGTGCGCGACACGGTGCGGGAGATCGGGTACACGAGAGGAAAGTACGGATTCGATGCGGATACGTGCGGCGTGATCACAGCGATCGACGAGCAGTCGACCGATATCGCGATGGGAGTGGACAAGGCGCTCGAGGCGAAGGAAAACCAGATGACGGACGATGAGATCGAGGCGATCGGCGCGGGCGATCAGGGCATGATGTTCGGCTATGCGACAAATGAAACGGAGGAGTATATGCCGTACCCGATCGCTCTGGCGCAGAAGCTGGCGCTGCAGCTGACGAAGGTGCGCAAGGACGGCACGCTCACGTATCTGCGCCCGGACGGAAAGACACAGGTGACGGTAGAGTACGATGAGAACGGAAAGCCGTCCCGGCTGGACGCGGTGGTGCTCTCGACGCAGCACGACCCGGAGGTGTCCCAGGAGCAGATTCATGAGGACATCCGCAAGTACGTCTTTGATCCGATCCTTCCCAGGGAGATGGTCGATGCGAACACGAAGTTCTTTATCAATCCGACCGGCCGCTTTGTGATCGGCGGACCGCACGGCGACAGCGGACTGACCGGCCGGAAGATCATCGTCGACACGTACGGCGGATACGCGCGCCACGGCGGCGGGGCATTTTCCGGTAAGGACTGCACCAAAGTAGACCGCTCCGCAGCGTACGCAGCGCGCTATGTGGCGAAGAACATCGTCGCAGCCGGCCTCGCGGACAAGTGCGAGATCCAGCTCTCCTACGCGATCGGCGTCGCGCGCCCGACCTCGATCATGATCGACACCTTCGGCACCGGCAGGCTTTCCGATGAGAAGCTGACCGAGATCGTCCGGGAGCACTTCGACCTCCGCCCGGCAGGCATCATCAAGATGCTCGACCTGCGCCGCCCGATCTACAAGCAGACAGCCGCCTACGGCCACTTCGGCCGCAGCGACCTCGACCTCCCGTGGGAGAAGCTCGACAAGGCAGAGATGCTCCGCAGCTACCTTTAAGCGTAATCTTATACACAAACAATAGCCCCGAACGAATTGAAAGAAATAAAAAGCTTTCTGTCTTTCGGGGTTATTTTTACGTTTGCTCTTTTTAAAGTATCATAGTACTATGCCAGTTAAATATTCCGATTCCACATTCCTATACATCTAACCTAACCCGGATAAACCGAAACCAAGAATTTTGCCATTTTGCGCAAGATTTCGTTTGTAAGTGCCTAAATTTTTTAATTCTACTATGTAGGTATTATCCCGGTTTACCACCGTCAGAGAAGATACCAGGGCCGCACCGAAGTGACTGTAGCGAGTCTTTACAAACACTTAGGTCACAGGATACCGGAGCAGATGTAAAAATCCTGCGTTCAAGCAGGATTTTTAGCGGGCACTGTCTGAGCGGCAGGCGCATCAGGCGCCTGTCGCGAGTTGCCCGCGGCAGCTGCGCAGGTATTCTGGGATCTTAGTGTTTGTAGACGAGCGATTTGGAACTTCGGTGCGGCCCTGGTATCTTCTCGTCCGGGAATCCACCACTAACTTTCTCTTTTATAAAAAGTTTAGAAATATCTTTCAATGTTTAGATGCAATCAAATATTCTGTGTGCTATACTCAAGGTAATGGTTTGATACAGGCCGTGGAAAGGGGTGCGCGTGAGCTATGAAGCTGAAGACGAGGCTGATTATCGCCTTTTTTGTGATCTTATTTGTGCCGTTTTTGATGTTCGGCATCGCCTTTTTCGGTTTCACACGGTATCAGATGAACGCGATTGAGGAGAGCTACGGAGTGCCGATGTCGCTGGAGAATCTCTCTGACTCGATGCAGCTGATCGGAAAGTCGACAGAGATGGTGTTCGAGGGACTGAAGCTGCAGGCGGAGAAGGATGCGGACCGGTTCCTGGACAAGGAGTATCTGGATAAGGTAAACCGGAGCATGGAGGATAAGCCCTCGTATCTGCTGGTCAGAAAAGACAAAAGTCTGTATTACAGCGGCACGTCGGAGAATGTGGAGAAGCTTTTTGAGGAGCTCCCCGCCTTCCGGGAGTTCCGCAGCTCGTCGGACGGAGGCTCTTACATCGGAAAGGATGTCCGGGCGTTTGTAAAGCAGCTCGATGTCGAGTTCTCGGACGGGTCGGAGGGGAGTATTTTCATTATCTCCTCGACGAAGAAAATGATTGTGCAGACGAAGCGGCTGGTGACCGATCTGGTGATTTCTGTCATCATTATCATGTTCTTCACCGCTGCGCTTTTGACGATCTGGATCTACACGGGAGTGAACACGCCGCTTAAAAAGCTCTCTGAGGCGACGGAACGGATCAAGAACGAGGATTTTGATTTTGAGCTGAATGAGACGGGCAGGGATGAGATCAGCGAGCTGTGCCGGGACTTCGACGAGATGCGCAAGAAGCTGAAGCTGCAGGCGGAGGAGAAGGAGACGTTTGACCGCCAGAGCAAGGAACTGATCAGCAATATCTCGCATGACCTCAAGACGCCGATCACGGCGGTCAAGGGCTACGTTGAGGGGATCATGGACGGGGTGGCGGACACGCCGGAGAAGATGGACCGGTATATCCGCACGATCTACGTGAAAGCGAATGACATGGACCGGTTGATCAATGAGCTGACGTTTTACTCGAAGATCGACACGAACCGGATTCCGTACAATTTCAACCGGATCAATGTCGCGGAGTATTTTGACGACTGCGCGGATGACGTCGGGCTGGATCTGAGGGAGCGGAATATCAAGTTTTCGTATATCAATACCGTCGCGCCGGAGACGCTGATTATCGCGGATGTCGAGCAGCTGACGCGCGTGATCAACAACATCATAGGCAACTCGGTCAAATACATGGACAAGGCGGAGAAGGAGGTACAGCTCCGCGTCCGGGATGTCGGAGACTTCATCCAGGTGGAGATCGAGGACAACGGCAAAGGCATACCGGTAAAGGAGCTGGTGTCGATCTTTGACCGCTTTTACCGGACCGATGCGTCGCGGAACTCGGCGCAGGGTGGCAGTGGGATCGGGCTGTCCATCGTGAAAAAGATCGTTGAGGATCACGGCGGCAGGATCTGGGCGAACAGCAAGCTCGGGGAGGGCACGACGATGTGTTTTGTTATCAGAAAATATCAGGAGGTACCGGTGAAATGAGTAAGATTCTGATTGTCGAGGATGAGGTGGCGATCGCCGACCTGGAGAAGGATTATCTGGAGCTCTCCGGTTTTGAGGTGGAGATTGAGAATGAGGGCGACACGGGGCTGGCGCGCTCTCTGGCGGAGGAGTTCGATCTGATTATCCTGGATCTGATGCTGCCCGGCGTGGACGGCTTTGAGATCTGCCGCCAGATCCGCATCAAAAAGAATACGCCGATTATCATGGTGTCCGCGAAAAAGGATGACATCGACAAGATCCGGGGGCTGGGGCTGGGCGCAGACGATTACATGACGAAGCCGTTCAGCCCGAGTGAGCTGGTGGCCCGCGTAAAGGCGCACATGGCGCGGTACGAGCGGCTCGTGAACAGCAGCGTGCAGGAGAATGATGTCGTCGAGGTGCGCGGGATCCGGATCGACAAGACGGCGCGCCGCGTCTGGGTCGACGGGGAGGAGCGCGCGTTCACGACGAAGGAGTTCGACCTTCTGACGTTTCTGGCGCAGAACCCGAACCATGTCTTCACGAAGGAAGAGCTCTTCCGGGAGATCTGGGACATGGAGTCGATCGGCGATATCGCGACCGTGACGGTGCACATCAAGAAGATCCGCGAGAAGATCGAGAAGCAGTCGTCGAAGCCGCAGTACATTGAGACGATCTGGGGGGTCGGGTATCGGTTCAAGATGTGAGAACAGAGTGTTTTATGCGGGAAGCGGGAAATACGGCTTCCCGTTTTTTGTCAGAAACAGCAGCGGAAAATCGGTATCCTCATCAAGAAGCAAGATATCACTTTTTTCATGGGGAAGAGTGTGGTACAATCTTGAGGAGGAAAGCGTGTGGATGACGCCGCGAAATAAAGTGGAAGAAGCAATAAAAAAATAAGTACGAGGTAAGAGAACGAATATGGGAGAGAAGGAAACGGTTTGGGATGTCGTGTGCATCGGGCAGGCGGTTCTGGACTGCATCGTGCGGGGACGGGAGGAGAATCCGCACAGAAAGCGGGTCTACCGGGCCGAGAGCATCACTCTGAATACGGGCGGCGACGCGGTGAATGAGTCGATTGTGCTGGCCGGGCTGGGTCGCCGGGTGCGGCTGGTGTGCGGGCTTGGAGACGACCCTGCGGGCAGGCTGATTCTGGACGAGGTGCGCAGGCGCGGGGTGGACACGGAGAGGGTGACGGTATCCGGGAAGCTCTGCACGCCGGTCGCGAATCTGATGGTGGAGAAAAACGGGAGCCGCAGTTCCGTCAACAGCAGTGCGACGATGCTGGAGGGCTATACGCCGGGGGCGGAGGTCGTGAAGGGAGCCAGGGTGGTATCGCTCGCCAGCCTGTTCCGCGCGCCGCTGGATCAGAGGGAGGTCATCTGTGATCTGGTGCGGGCTGCGAAAGAGGAGGGCGCGATTGTGTGCGCAGATACGAAGCTGCCGACCTGGCGTCAGGTAGAACTGCGGGATCTGGAGGAGGTTCTGCCGCTCATCGACTATCTGTTTCCGAATGAAAATGAGGGCGCGTACTATACGGGGGAAAAGGAATACCGGGCGATGGCGCGGCGGATCTGTGAGATGGGAGTTAAGCACGTGGTGATCAAGGCCGGGGAGAAGGGCTGTGTCGCCTGCAAAGAAGAGGAATGCTTTGAGATGGGCAGCCGGGCTGTGCAGGCGGTCGACTCGACCGGAGCGGGCGACAGTTTTGTGGCGGG
This sequence comes from Oscillospiraceae bacterium, assembly GCA_021771715.1. Lineage (GTDB taxonomy): Bacteria > Bacillota > Clostridia > Lachnospirales > Lachnospiraceae > Choladousia. Next base: position 32,642 of record JAETOO010000019.1, on the reverse strand, counting down.
ATTTATCTCGGCGCTGCTCGACGGGAGGAGCTTTTATGAGTGCTGCGAGCGCGGAACCGACTGCGCGGCCAGGTGTGTGCGGCAGGTCGGGACGACAGCATGGCTGGAGGAGATGCCGTAGCATAGCATATCGTAAGTAACGATACCAATTACTTGCCTGCTTTCCCGCGCCATCTGACCAGTTATTTAATTTCCGATGTACCAGGAAAAATAGGATAGCATGGCTAAGTGGCAGGTGGCCGGAAAACACAGGATACATGATCGAAAAGCAGGCAGTAGAAAAGCAAGAAATGGAATATCAGAAAAACTGACAGAAAGAAATAAATTGGAAAAAAGGAAGGAACCTGGCAATGAGAATAGAGGATTATCCATATCTGTATGAGACGCATCTGCACACGAGTCAGTCGAGCGCGTGTGCGAAGAAGACCGGTTACGACATGGCGCGCGCGGCGCATGAGGCAGGGTATGCGGGGATCATCGTGACGGACCACAACTGGGGCGGCAACACGAGCGTCGACCGCAGCCTGCCGTGGCGGGAGTGGACGAAGCAGTTCGCGGAGGGATATCTGGATGCGAAGCGGTACGGCGATGCGCATGATCTCGATGTCTTTTTCGGATATGAGGCAGGCTACCGGGGGACGGAGTTCCTGATCTACGGGGTGGACCCGGAGTGGATGGCGGAGCACCCCGAGATTCATGACGCCACGGTTGAGGAACAGTATCAGCTCATACATGCGGCGGGCGGCATGGTGATCCATGCCCATCCGTTCCGCGAGGAGCCGTATATCCCTGAGATCCGGCTGTACCCGGAGTACGTGGACGGGGTCGAGGGCGTCAACGCGACACACTCCAACTCCAGGAGCAAAGGCCACAACAAGCCGGAATTTGACCTCCGGGCGATTGCTTACGCGAACGAGCACCGGTTGCCGATGACTGCCGGCTCGGATATTCACAACACAAAGCTGTTCGGCGGCGGGGTGGCTTTCCGGCGCAGACTGACCTCCGTGCAGGACTACTGCCGGGCAATCCTGTCTGGGGAGGATTATGTGCTGACGAATGGGGAGACGGTTTATGATAAGCGGGGAGGCATCCTGGGAAAAGAGACGGTTTAGGCATGGGAAGATGAAAAGGATGGAGGGGTGGATATGGGATTTTACCTGAACAGCATGACAGCGTATACTTTGTATGAAAATGAATCGAAGAAGCCTTATTTTGTAGATAAATCACATATGCTGGAAGAACTGTTTCCGCTGATAAGAGAGGGGAATAACTATATCTGCCTGACACGTCCGAGAAGATTCGGGAAAACAATCATGGCAAATATGATCGCCTCATTTTTTTCGAAAGCCTGTGATTCCAGAATGCTTTTCGACCGGCTTGCAGTTGCAGATGCAAAAGCATACGAAGAATACCGGAATCAGTATAATGTAGTGCACATTTCCTTCAATGATGTTCCAAGGGATTGCAAATCCTACGGGCAATATATTATGCGGATCGAAAAACGGCTGGGAAAAGACCTTGCAAGAGAATTCCCGGATGTGGAATTTGATCCGGGGGATGCCTTATGGGATCTGTTTATGACGCTTTATATGGAGCATCCGCAGATCCAGTTCATCTTTGTGCTGGATGAGTGGGATTTTATCTTTCATCAGGATTTTGTGACGGATGCGGATAAAAAGGAGTACCTTGTTTTTTTAAGGAGTCTGTTAAAAGACCGCCCTTATGTGCGGCTGGCCTATATGACGGGGATTTTGCCAATCTCGAAATACTCAAGCGGCTCTGAACTAAACATGTTCGTGGAGTACACGATGGCAAAAAGCCGGATGTTCGGCGGATACTTTGGCTTTTCCGATCCGGAAGTGGATATGCTCTATGAGAGGTACTGCAAAGTGCAGGCGCCGCCGCTTCTGGTATCCAGGGAAGAGCTAAAGCGATGGTATGACGGATATGCCACGCCATCAGGCATACGCCTGTATAATCCTCGATCTGTTGTGCTGGCGCTTAGCAGCAACAGCCTGGATAATTACTGGACAAGCTCCGGGCCGTATGACGAAATATTTTACTATATCCGCAATAATGTGGATTCAGTGCGGGATGACCTCGCCCTGATGGCGGCCGGACAGTGTGTGCCAGCGAAGATCCAGGAGTATGCGGCAACCTCCCAGAGTCTTCGAACAAAAGAGGAAATTATGTCGGCGATGGTCGTGTACGGTTTTTTAAGCTATGAAAACGGAACGGTGTCTATTCCGAACAAAGAGCTGATGGATCGGTTTTCTGATATGTTAAAGAAGGAATCCTCTTTGGGATATGTATATCAGCTTGCCAGAGCATCGGAAAAAATGCTGCGGGCGACACTTGCCGGGGATACCGGCACAATGGAGCAGATCATGGAGTTGGCACATGATATGGAAACGCCGATTCTCTCCTATAATCATGAGACGGAACTCAGTGCGGTGGTGAACCTGGTCTATTTATCAGCAAGGGATATGTACCGGGTGGAGCGGGAAGAAAAAGCCGGAAAAGGCTTTGTAGATTTCATTTTCTATCCGGAGACACCTGCGGCGGCAGACGGGATGATTCTGGAACTGAAGGTGGATCATTCCCCGGAGGAGGCGATCAACCAGATCAAGGAAAAAAATTATATGGCGCGATTCCTTGGAAGTAAGCAGCAAAGGATTCTTCTGGTCGGCATCGGATATGACAGGGCAGAGAAAAAGCATCATTGTAAGGTGGAACGGTATGATTTTGTATGAGGATAGTGAGATCCTCGTCTGTCACAAGCCGGAAGGGCTGGCGGTGCAAAGCGCGCGGCTGGGGCAGAAGGATCTGGTGAGTATACTGAATAACTATCTGGCCGAAGGGCGGCAGATGGAGGCGCGGGAAGCAGACGGACAGACGGAGAAATGCCGGGATGAATTGTTTGGAAAACATTCAGGGGAAAGATCCGGAAAATATTCAGGCGAAATGTCTGGAAAGCAGAAGCGACGGGGAGAGACGGTACAGACAGTGAGTGTGGTACATCGTCTTGACCAGCCGGTGGAGGGAGTGATCGTCTTTGCAAAGACGAAGCGCGCGGCGGCGGGGCTGACCCGGCAGATCACGGACGGGAGGATGCGAAAGGTATACCAGGCTGTCTGCTGTGTGACGGAGAAGGCGGAAATTACGGATGATCCGCAGGAGGTCTGGGCACTGACGGACTATCTGGTAAAGGATGGAAGGGCGAATACCTCGCGCATCGCGGCCAAGGGAGAGAAGGATGCGAAGGAGGCGCGGTTATCTTTCAGAATTCTGAAAAGTTGGAAAGTGGAGGAAGAGAAGACCGGAAGTTTTAAAAGCATAGAAAATCTGGAAAAAGAAGAGGCGGCAGAAAGAGAAAAGAAGGTTCCTGCGGTGAGATATGTGCTGGCGGAGATTTATCTTGAAACGGGGCGTCATCACCAGATCCGGGTGCAGATGGCGCACGCGGGGCTGCCGCTGTACGGCGACCGGAAGTACAATCGGGATTGGGAGCGCTATCTGAACGGCTGCGGGCAGGAGCTTGCACTGTGCGCCGTATCGCTCGACTTTGCCCATCCGGTGACCGGAAAGAAACTGCATTTTGCGGTCAAGCCGCGGAAGGAAATTTTTCAAGAACAGTGATTCTTATATCACATAAATTGTGTGTAAAATTGTTCAGAAAGAGAATCAGGAATGTTGAAGGAAAGTAAATCAGACAACGGATCAGGAAAGGAGTCGTAGGATCGGATCAGGGAATCAAATTGAGAATAAGACCGGAAAAAAACCGTATACTATTTCTGTTGATACAGATGCGGATATGTTTTGATACGCAAAAGGAGCATGCAGTCATGCTTTCTGCAGACAGAAGGGAACGGTAGAAGATGGCAGAGGGAAAAGAGATCCTGAAGATAACGGGAATTACATTGGCGGTGTATTTCGTGTTGAAATATTTGCTGCCGTATGTGATTCCCTTTTTGCTTGCGTATATTCTGGTGCATTTGCTGAATCCTGTGACGGACAGGCTGTATCAGCGGCTGCACTGGAAGAAGTCTGTGATTGTCTCGATTCTGCTGGTGCTTCTGCTGGGCTTGTGCACGGTTCTGTTTTACTATCTGTACTGTCTTCTGGTGGGGCAGATCCGGCGCGTGGCGCTGAATTTTGACGAGTACTATACGTGCTGCTGCGGGATCATCGACGAGTGCTGCCTGTTTGTCGAGCGGAATTTCGGCGTCAAGGTCGATCAGGTGAAGGCGTTTGTGTACTCGAGCATCGACCATGCGACCGAGCAGATCCGCGTCTACATCATACCGGGCGTCGTGAATTACTCGGTGCGGTATCTGAAAAAGATCGCGGAGCTGGGATTGTTTCTGCTGATGCTGTTCGTGGCGGTGATCCTGCTGATGCGGGACTACGATGAGATGAAGGAGAAGCTGCAGGAATACTCGTTGTACCGGCATTTTCACAGCATTACAGGGCGGATGTGGGAGCAGGGCGGCATGTACATGAAGGCCCAGATGATCATTATCCTGGTGATCATCGCGATGTGCACGGCCGGGCTGTGGCTGCTGGGCAATCCGTACTTTTTTCTGCTCGGTATTGTGATCGGACTGACCGACGCGCTGCCGTTTATCGGAACGGGCACCGCGCTTGTCCCGATGGCAGTCTTCTTTCTCTTCCGCGGCAGCTATGGGCTGGCTGCGGGCTACGCGGCGCTCTTTTTCCTGACGTATATCACCCGGGAATTTCTCGAGCCCCGCCTGATCGGAGCCAAACTCGGTATCTATCCGTTTGTGATGGTGGTGGTCGTCTATGTCGGCCTCTACCTGTACGGAACCGCGGGCGTCGTCCTCGGCCCGGTAACACTTCTGCTCGTCCAGGAGATCCTGCGGGAATTTGACTAAAAAGTTCAGCCATGCAAAAAAATGGGAAGACAGGCCGTGCAAGCTATGCTTGCTAAGGGCGCTGCGTGCCAGCGGCACGCGTTTAGCGCCGACCGGAGCGAAGCGGAGACCTGTATTACCATTTTTGAATGGGCGGAACGGTGCTGAGTCCCAGTGGGACTCGTTTAGCACCGACCGAAGCGAAGCGGAGATCCATTCAGCCGCAGACAGGAGCTGCGCAGCAGCGGATAGCTTGCGAAGCAAGCGGGGCGCTGTGTGCCAGCGGCACACGGTTAGCGCCGACCGAAGCGGAGCGTAGACCTGCGGCTTGCATGGCGTCCTGCTTAGTATAAAGTTCAGCCATGCAAAAAAAATGGGAAGCCATGCCGTGCAAGCCTGCTTGACATCCTGACGGAAGTGTTAAACAATTAACGTGAAAAACCGGCAAGATCTTGTGGACAGGAGCCGCAAAATCATTTAATATGTAGGAGTGTACTTTTTCCATGATTTGGGGTAAAATAGATCGGTATGTGTTGACGGCGCAGGTGTTAAGGAGGCGTTTTTTATCAAGAAGAATAATATCGTGCGTTCTCTCTCTATGGTGACACAGCTCGGGATCAGCATGCTGGCTCCGCTGGTGCTGTGTGTGTGCGTAGGTATGTGGCTGGATGAGCGCTTTGGCTGGTCGACGACCGCCGTGCTGGTGATTCTCGGGATCATGGCGGGTGCGCGGAATACCTGGATTCTGGCGAAGCAGGTGGGATTGCCGCAGCCTAAGGGGAGGGATCAGGATGAAGAGAAGGATCAATGACACCCTTTTGGAGCTGATCGTCGGGATTGTGGTCTGCGGCGCTCTGATTCAGATTGTCGCGGTGGTTGTGGCGGGATTCTCGGCGGAGTTTGCGGTCGGACTTTGGATCGGCATCGCGGCTGCGGTCGGGCTCGCAGCGCATATGTACCGCTCGATCGACCGGGCGCTCGACATGCAGCCGGACGACGCGGAGAAGTATATGAGGAAGGCGTATCTGATCCGGACAGTGATGATTCTCGCGGTAGCGGGTGTGGTCACGTACGTTCAGCTTGGGTATGTGATGGCGACGTTCGGAGGCGTGCTGTGCTTGAAGTTCGGGGCGTTTCTGCAGCCGCTGGTCCATCGGTTGATATCAGGTAAAAATCAAAATCCGGGCGATACGGGAGACACATACGGCTCTGAAGGTCAGGAAGACGCCGGACAGATATTGGAAACACCGGAACAAACGGATGAGGAGTTACCATTCAGGTCTTCTGAGCATGAAGAAAAAGAGCAGGAATTGGAGTCACCTCAAAAAATGAATGAGGAGCCATTTCCCGGAGCTTCGGGTCAGGAGGACGCCGAACAGGCGTCGGAGAAATAACTCAGGTATAGGATCTGCCTGTCAGATTTTATATAGCACGGGATTCATCTGAATCCAGGAGGAAGTGCGAAAAATGAACCTAGAGGAAAGGAGGAGGAAATGTGAAGGCTGCGAATTTGCTGGCATCTTCTGATGCTGAGGTGGATTTTTTTGTCCACGGCGTGTTCAGCTATGAGCTGTTCGGACAGACATTCTGGATCACGACGACCCATGTGGCGATTGTGATTGTGATGCTGCTGATCGTTGTTTTTGCGGTCGCGGCGCGGATTGCGATCAGCCATGCCGAGAAGTACCCGAGAGGGTTTCAGAATGTGGTTGAGATGATCGTCGAGATGCTGGATAAGATGGTAGTAAGCAGTATGGGACCTTACGCGAAGAAGTTCCGCAATTACATCGGAAGTATCTTTATCTTTATCTTCATCAGCAATATTTCAGGGCTTTTCGGACTTCGGCCGCCCACAGCGGACTACGGTGTGACGCTTCCGCTCGGATTGATTACCTTTGGTATTATTCAGTACAATAATGTCAAATATAATAAATTCGGCGCGTTCACCGGACTGTTTAAGCCGCTTCCGCTGCTGTTCCCGATCAATCTGATCGGAGAGATCGCCGTACCGTTTTCTTTGTCGCTGCGTCTTTTCGGAAATGTTTTGTCAGGCACCGTTATGATGTCGCTGATTTATACGCTTCTGGCAAAGTTCGCATATGGCTGGCCGGGAATTCTGCACATCTATTTTGATGTGTTCTCGGGAGCGATTCAGACGTACGTATTCTGTATGCTGACTATGGTATATGTTACGGACAAGCTGCCAGAGGCAGAGTAAGGATTGGAAGAGCAAACATTGTTTTAACATCAAAATCAGGAGGTTTTTTATTATGGGTATTACAGACAGAGGTTTGGTATTAGCTTGTTCAGCAATCGGCGCAGGTCTTGCACTTATCGCAGGTATCGGACCTGGTGTAGGACAGGGAATCGCAGCAGGTCACGGCGCATCTGCAGTCGGAAGAAACCCGGGGGCGAAGGGTGACATCACCTCGACGATGCTTCTCGGACAGGCCGTAGCCGAGACGACAGGTCTGTACGGTCTGGCAATCGCATTTATCCTCTTATTCGCAAATCCGCTGATCGGAAAGCTTTGATTGTGTGACAGATCCGTAAAAAGAAAACAGAGCGAAAGGAGGCGAAATCTTGGAACCACGTTTGTTTAATCTTGACCCGCAGCTTCTGCACGATGCGGTTCTGCTGGCGCTGGCAGTGTTTGTGATGTTTTTATTTCTGTCCTACATGCTGTTCAACCCGGCGCGCGAGATGCTGAAGAAGCGTCAGGATAAGGTGAAGGATGATATCGATTCCGCGGAGAAGTCCAGAGAGGATGCCGCAAAGCTGAAGGAAGAGTACGAAGCGAAGCTGCGCGACATTCACAGGGAAGAAGACGCGATCCTCGGCGCGGCGCGCAAAAAGGCGCTCGAGAACGAGGCGAAGATCATTGAACATGCCAGGGTGGAGGCGAGCGGCATCATTGAGCGCGCGAACCATCAGGCGGAGCTCGAGATGAAGCGGGCACAGGATGAGATCAAGAAGGAGATCATCACGGTCGCTTCGATGGTAGCCCAGAAGGTAGTCAGTGAGAAGATCGATATCGAGATCCAGGATTCGTTAATTGACGATACATTAAAGGAGATAGGTGATCAGACATGGCAAAGCTAGTATCCAAGACCTATGGGGATGCGCTGTTTGAGCTTGCCGTGGAGGAGAACCGGGTGGATGCGCTGTCGGAGGAGATCACGATGCTGACAGACATCCTGAAAGAGAATAAAGACTTTGAGAAGATCATGGTGCACCCGGAGATTCCGCAGGAGACGAAGCTTCAGGTCATCGATGAGGTTTTCAAGGGACGGGTATCCGACGCCCTCACAGGTTTTTTACGAATTGTGGCAGCAAAGGGAAGATACAAAGAATTACCCGGTATTTTTTCGTATTTTATTGCGAGAGTCAAGGAATATAAGAAAATCGGGATTGCCCAGGTGACCTCGGCAGTTCCGCTCACGGGGATTCAGAAGCAGAAGATTGAGAGACGGCTTCTGGATACGACCCATTATGAGACAATGGAGATTGCGTATAAGGTGGAGCCGGCCAGGATCGGCGGCCTGATGATCCGCATCGGGGACCGCGTCGTGGACAGCACGGTGAGCAGCAAACTGCAGGCGCTCACGTCCAGCCTTATGAAAATCTCTCTGGAAAGCGAGAAAGAAGGTGAGATCTCATGAATTTGAGACCAGAGGAAATTAGTTCCGTGATCAAGGAACAGATCCAGAGATACTCCTCCGATATCGCAGTGTCAGACACAGGTACTGTTATCCAGGTAGCCGATGGAATTGCCCGTGTGTACGGGCTGGAGAATGCCATGCAGGGCGAGCTGCTGGAGTTCCCGGGCGAGGTGTACGGCATGGTGCTGAACCTCGAGGAGGACAACGTCGGTGCGGTACTGCTTGGCGGCGGCAACGACATCGGTGAAGGAGATATCGTAAAGACTACGGGAAGAGTAGTGGAGGTTCCGGTCGGCGACGGGATGCTCGGACGTGTCGTGAACGCGCTCGGACAGCCGATCGACGGCAAGGGACCGATCCATGCAGATAAATACCGCCAGATCGAGCGAGTCGCATCGGGAGTTATCTCCAGAAAGGCGGTGGACACGCCGCTGCAGACCGGTATCAAGGCGATCGACTCGATGGTGCCGATCGGAAGAGGGCAGCGTGAGCTGATCATCGGCGACCGCCAGACCGGTAAGACGGCGATCGCGATCGACACGATCATCAACCAGAAGGGTCAGGGCGTCAAGTGTATCTATGTGGCGATCGGCCAGAAGGCATCTACCGTCGCGTCCCTGGTGAAGACGCTGGAGGAGTACGGCGCTATGGACTACACGACGGTTGTGTCCGCGACCGCGAGTGAGCTGGCGCCGCTGCAGTACATTGCACCGTATTCGGGCTGTGCGATCGGTGAGGAGTGGATGGAGAAGGGAGAGGACGTGCTGGTCGTGTACGACGACCTGTCAAAGCACGCGGCGGCTTACCGTACCCTCTCTCTGCTGCTGAAGCGTCCGCCAGGACGTGAGGCGTACCCGGGCGACGTCTTTTACCTGCACTCCAGACTGCTGGAGCGCGCGGCGCGTCTGTCCGAGGAGCTCGGAGGCGGTTCTCTGACCGCGCTTCCGATCATCGAGACACAGGCGGGCGATGTGTCGGCCTACATTCCGACGAACGTCATCTCGATCACAGACGGACAGATCTACCTGGAGACCGAGATGTTCAATGCAGGCTTCCGCCCGGCAGTCAACGCAGGACTGTCCGTATCGCGTGTGGGCGGCGCGGCGCAGATCAAGGCGATGAAGAAGATCGCTGCCCCGATCCGTGTCGAGCTGGCACAGTACCGCGAGCTGGCTGCGTTCTCGCAGTTCGGATCGGATCTGGACGACGACACGAAGGAGCGTCTGGCGCAGGGCGAGCGGATCAAGGAGATCCTCAAGCAGCCGCAGTACGCGCCGATGGCTGTGCAGTACCAGGTTATCATCATCTACGCGGCGACGAAGAAGTACCTGATCGATGTGCCGGTGGATGAGATTCTCCGCTTTGAGCGGGAGCTGTTCGAGTTCCTCGACACGAAGTATCCGGAGATTCCGGGCAGCATCGCGAAGGAGAAGCAGATCTCGGAGCAGACCGATGCGGCGCTGCAGAGGGCGATTGCGGAGTTCAAGGCGAGCTTCCGATAGGGATTGTGACAGAAAGGATGGTAGTTTATGGCCTCAATGAGAGACATAAAGCGCCGCCGCAGCAGTATCGCGAGCACGCAGCAGATCACAAATGCGATGAAGCTCGTCTCCACGGTCAAGCTGCAGAAGACGAAGGCGCGCGCGGAACGCTCCAAGCCGTACTTTGACAAGATGTACGAGACGGTGACTTCCATGCTGGCCAAATCCGGAACAATCGACCATCCGTATTTGAAGCCGCAGCAGTCCGGCAAAAAGGCGGTTATTGTATTGACGTCGAACCGCGGTCTTGCCGGCGGATACAATGCCAACGTCATCAAGCTGATCACGGGCTCCGGGTTTGAGCCGTCGGATCTGCTCTTGTATACGGTGGGAAATAAAGGAAAAGAATTTCTCCAGCACAGAGGCTACGAGATAGCTCAGGACTACAGTGAGGTCATCGAGAATCCGATGTTCCAGGACGCGAAGGAAATCTGCGAGGAGGTCCTTCGCAAATATGCGGCGGGGGAGATCGGCGAGATCTACCTGGCATACACGTACTTCCGGAACACGGTGGTCCATGAGCCGAAGTTCCTGAAGCTGCTTCCGGTGGAGGTCGATGAGGGTGACATTCAGGCGGCGAGAGAGAACAGCCTGATGAACTACGAGCCTGAGGAAGAGGAAGCGCTGGAGGTTATTATTCCGAAATATATGACAAGCATTTTGTACGGTGCACTGGTCGAGGCAGTGGCCAGCGAGAACGGAGCGAGAATGCAGGCGATGGACTCTGCGACGAGCAATGCGCAGGAGATGATCGACCACCTGACGCTGCAGTACAACCGGGCGCGCCAGGGCTCCATCACGCAGGAGCTGACCGAGATCATTGCGGGGGCAAATGCGATACAGTAAGTTATTTAAAAAAGTATAAGGAGAGTGAGTTTCATGCAGAATATCGGAAAGATCACTCAAATTATCGGTGCGGTACTGGATATTAAATTCACGGAGGGGCAGCTTCCGGCGATTTATGAGGCGATTGAGATCACGAGGAAAAACGGCGAGAAGCTGATCGTGGAGGTCGCGCAGCATCTGGGGGATGAGACGGTCAGATGTATTGCGATGGGACCGACAGACGGGCTGGTCAGAGGGATGGACGCAAGGGCGACCGGAGCTCCGATCACGGTGCCCGTGGGCGAGCAGACGCTGGGACGTATCTTCAACGTGACCGGTGATCCGATTGACAACAAGCCGGCGCCTGCGAATGTGAAGCGCATGCCGATCCACCGCGAAGCACCGTCATTTGAGGAGCAGTCCACCTCGCAGGAGGTACTGGAGACTGGTATCAAGGTCGTAGACCTGCTCTGCCCGTACCAGAAGGGCGGAAAGATCGGTCTGTTCGGCGGAGCCGGAGTGGGAAAGACCGTCCTGATTCAGGAGCTGATCCGGAACATCGCGACGGAGCACGGCGGATATTCCGTGTTCACCGGCGTGGGAGAGCGTACCCGTGAGGGAAATGACCTGTACTGCGAGATGACAGAGTCGGGCGTTATCAACAAGACGACGATGGTCTTCGGGCAGATGAATGAGCCGCCCGGAGCGAGAATGCGCGTCGGCCTGACCGGTCTGACGATGGCTGAGAATTTCCGTGATGAGGGAGGAAAGGATGTCCTTCTGTTCATCGACAATATCTTCCGTTTCACGCAGGCAGGCTCGGAGGTGTCCGCTCTGCTTGGACGTATGCCTTCTGCGGTGGGCTACCAGCCGACGCTGCAGACGGAGATGGGCGCGCTCCAGGAGCGCATCACCTCGACGAAGCGGGGCTCGATCACGTCCGTGCAGGCAGTCTACGTGCCGGCCGACGACCTGACAGACCCGGCTCCGGCGACGACGTTCGCACATCTGGATGCGACGACGGTATTGTCCCGTTCAATCGTGGAGCTCGGCATTTACCCAGCTGTGGATCCGCTGGAGTCGACCTCCCGCATTCTGGATCCGCGTATCGTGGGCGAGGAGCACTATGCGGTGGCCCGCGGCGTGCAGGAGATCCTTCAGAAGTACAAGGAGCTGCAGGACATCATCGCGATCCTGGGTATGGACGAGCTGTCGGAGGACGACAAGCTGATCGTCAGCCGCGCGAGAAAGATCCAGAGATTCCTGTCGCAGCCGTTCTTCGTTGCCGTGCAGTTCACCGGCACGGAGGGACGCTACGTGCCGCTGTCTGAGACGATCCGCGGCTTCCGCGAGATTCTCGAGGGCAAGCATGACGACATCCCGGAGAGCTGCTTCCTGAATGCCGGAAGCATCGACGACGTGATCGCCCGCGCATAAGAGGGAGACTCGCAGCTATAGAAAGGGTGAAAACGTATGGCGGACGAGGGAAAATTTTTTGATCTGGAAATTATCACGCCTGACCGCGTTTTCTGGTCAGGAAAGGCATCTATGCTGGAGCTGAACACGACGGAGGGCCAGGTGGGCATCTACCGGCGCCACATCCCGATGACGATGATCATCGAGCCGGGGATCGTGAAGATCCATCTCGAGGGAGAACTGAAGGAGGCCGCGGTGCACGCGGGCTTCATCGAGATCCTCCCGGATAAGATCACGATGATGGCGGAGGTGGCCGAGTGGCCGGATGAGATCGATATCAACCGCGCGAAAGAGGCCGAGCAGCGCGCCGAGCGCCGTCTGCAGGCACACGACCCGCGCATCGATATGTCCCGCGCGGAGCTCGCGCTGAAAAAGTCGATTGTGCGGCAGCAGCTGGCAGAGAGATGACGCAAAGAGAGAGGATATACAGATAAAAAAGGTGCTGCAGGCGAAGCGCGGCTGCGGTCTGCCTGCGGCACCTGTGGAGAGAGGCATCGTGGTTCGGATGGGTCACGGTGTCTTTTTGATGTTATTTTTGTAGAAAAATGCATGTCAAAACGTTTTGACACCCCCAAAATCCGGCAAAGTCAAAGACGTTTGATAGACAATCCGCAGGAATTTGAGTAGTCTGTGGTGGAAAGGAGCCGTGGTAAGATGGAACTCGGAAAACAGATTAGGAAGTATCGGGGTGAGCTGGGACTCTCCCGGGAAGTGCTGGCGGAGAAAATTTACGTCTCCAGGCAGACGATCTCCAACTGGGAGAATGACAAGAATTATCCGGATATCAGCAGTCTGCTTCGACTGAGTGAAGTCTTCGGGGTCTCCATCGACATTCTGATCAAAGGAGATGTGGAGAAGATGAAGGAAGAGATCAAACAGGAGGACAGACAGCAGTTCCAGACAGTCAGCAATATTTTTACGGTGCTGCTGCTCGCGACGATCCTCACACCGATCCCTCTGCTGCACTACCTGGACAATGTGGGGATTACCATATGGGTGGTGATCGCCGGCGTCAGCTTCTGGTATGCGGGCAGAGTGGAGAAGTGGAAAAAGAAGTTCGACATCCAGACGTACCGGGAGATCGTGGCCTTCACAGAGGGGCAGAGGCTGGATGAGATCGAGAAAGCGAGGGAGGAGGGCAAGCGCCCTTACCAGAAGCTGCTCTACGGAGTGGCGGCCGGGCTGATCGGTCTGGCTGTCTCGGCTTTGATGCTGTGGATATTCAGGCGGCTGTGAGTGGCGCAGAAGGATTGCGGGTGCTCGGTCCTGGTGGAGGCGGGCGCGGCCAAGCCGGCCGAGGGCGGCCTGTTCGGCGGAAAGGTGCTCTACGTTCCCGAAAGAGACGAGAAGGAGGCGGTAGTCCGCAGACTCAAGTCGGCGATTGCGGCGGACGGAGAGCTGTCCGTGCACGATGCGGCGCTCCTTGCGATCCTATGGGAGACAAAAAATCTGAGTCAATATTTCTCTGCGTTTGAGCGGGATGCGTTGAAGGAGCGGCTGAAGGAGCTGAAACAGAATCCGCGTAACAGAGAGCTGACGAAGATGATCGAGTATGTCAGCGATATGACCGGGTTGATGGCGGCACTCTTTGTGGTCGGTGCGAACTGAATGTAAGAAAACAAAAAAGAAGACTGATATGCATCGGTGTTTGATTCACTCTGGAGCATATTAGTCTTTTTAGGTGGTTCTCCTATTCAAAGTACTGGCCATCAATTAAACGCTGGATGCTGGATATTGCTTTTTCATAGGACAGCGGTGAGAATAAAAGATTTTTTGTGATTTTTTCGTAATCTTCCTTATACACAGCTTTTGAAATGATTTCTTCAAGAAGCTCACGGATTTTCACACCTTCAACTGCAGAAGGGCAAATGGGAAGCGGCGCACGCAGTGTACGTACTTCCTGGATCAGGTCTGGCAGTGAAGCAGGGATGGTGATATTTTCTAAAATTCTATGTATGTCGTATAAATGCCTGGAGTGGTGTTCAACTTTTCCTTCGATGTAGTAGTCGCAGAGAGCGAATACTTTATCGACCAATGTCCTTTCGATCGCTTGTGTCGTTACAGGGAAAGGCATCAGACCGAATTCCTCTGCGATGTGAGTTAGCCCCGACTGGCTGAGAAAACGGTAGATATAATTATCTGCCATTCTTATGACAGTAGGAAAAGGAAGCAGCGCGACATATGTTTCTATGATTAATTCGGACTTTAATGCGGCTGTGGGCACATACATGGAAGAGTATTCGGCATGGTAACAATTATAACTGCGGCGGCTCCTTGTCTGGTCCAAATTGGTAATTGGAAAACCAAGAATCCCCATAGTTTCTGTGACTGCTTTTTTTAACTGGCGTCTGCGGCTTTCACCTGGAGTGCCGGCACATGCATCGTAAGAGATATCAATATCTTCTGAGAAACGGTCTAAAATCTGGTAGCATTTGGTGAGGGAGGTTCCACCCTTAAAAACCATATCCTTTACATGTGAAGTCAGTTCTTTAAGGGCGAGTGTTACATAATAATCTTTTTCAATGATGGGTGCCGGTATCTTCAGATCCACAGAAGCTGCGGTTATCAGCTCTTCAAATGCTTCTTTATCATGATGCAAATTCATAAATCAACCCCCATTCGATCAGTTTTTTCGCTGTCCGGGCAGTAACAGAAGACAGAACCTCTGCAAGCTGATTTTGGGTAAATCTGTTTTTACGCAGATATTGTTTCAGCAGGGATGTCATTTCTTGTTTTGGAAGCTCGGCATATTTTTCTGCTGTGGAGACTGCATCCAGAAACTGCAGGAGCAGAACATTATCTTTTGTGATTCGCATAGCCGGACATTTGAGCCGTACATTCTGGTTGCCGACTGTTACAGTGCGGCCTTTCGTGGCCTCTTTATCGGTTACAACCTCTATCACTGCGGGCATCTGGGTTGTAAGCCCAAGCAGGTTGGAAAAATATGCCCCGGCAAAATAGCCATAGGTATCTGTCCCGCTCTCAATATATTTGCGGGTGATCACCTTCAGCGGATCCAGATATGCTTTTCCTAGTAACCGTGAAGCTTTTGGGAGATAATACACACCGGTATCAAAGTGGATCAGATCACCGGATTTTACCATGCGTTTAAAATACTGGCGCAATGCATTATCATTTAAGCTATCCAGCTTTATTTCACTGATCAGGATTGGCTCATTGTAACCGTAAGTTTTTTCTAAATATTCTTTCAGCATAGATGCATCCACTCCTCTCACCTCCATAATACTATATTTATACTTTTAAAGTCAACAAATGTGTCAAATATAGTATGGGAGAAAAAGTGGTGGATGATACACTGCAAAAACGACTATTTATCTCGTTGGTTGTGGGAATAAAAAAATGCGCTTCTATAATGAAACGCACTTCTTTATAAGAAATTTCGTATTGTGAGGGAAACATTTCGGGATATCACGCCTGGAATTTACATCAGCTTCTTCTTCAGCATCTCCGGATTCGTGCTGTACCGCAGGGCGGTCTCGGCGGTGATGCGGCGCTGGCGGAAGAGCTGGAGCAGGCTGTTGTCCATCGACATCATGTCGTCCTTGGCGGAGGTGTAGATGATACCCTCGATCTGGTGCGTCTTGTTGTCGCGGATCATGTTGCTG
The DNA here is from genome assembly GCA_021771715.1 of Oscillospiraceae bacterium. Taxonomy (GTDB): domain Bacteria; phylum Bacillota; class Clostridia; order Lachnospirales; family Lachnospiraceae; genus Choladousia. Next base: position 16,635 of record JAETOO010000019.1, on the reverse strand, counting down.
ATCGCCGGGGTCATGACCATAATCTCAAAGGCAGGCACCATGCTCCCGTCCGTGGAGGGGATGAGCTGCTGCGAGATGACGGCGCGCAGGACCATCGAGAGCTGGATCGCGATCTGGCGCTGCTGGGACGGCTCGAAGACGTCGATGATGCGGCTGATCGTGTTGGCAGCCCCGATCGTGTGGAGGCTCGAGAGGACGAGGTGTCCGGTCTCCGCGGCGGTCATGGCTGTCTGGATCGTCTCATGATCGCGCATCTCTCCGAGCAGGATCACGTCCGGGCTCTGGCGCAGCGCGGCGCGGAGCGCGGTCAGGTAATTGTCGGTGTCCGTCGCGATCTCTCGCTGGCTTACGATGCTCTTTTTGTGCCGGTGCAGGAACTCTAAGGGGTCCTCCAGCGTGATGATGTGGTCCTCGCGCGTCGAGTTGATGCGGTCGACGAGGCAGGCGAGCGTCGTCGACTTGCCGCTGCCGGCTGGGCCGGTCACTAGGATCATCCCCTTCGTCGTCGAGGTGAGCCCCAGGATTGCCTGAGGGACGCCGAGATGTGAGGGGTCCGGCAGCTCAAACGCGATGATGCGGATCACCGCGGCGAGCGAGCCGCGCTGCTTGTAGGTGCTGACGCGGTATCGCGAGAGCCCCGGAATCGCAAACGAAAAGTCGTCGTCCCCGCTGTCGAGAAACGGCTCGATCTGCCGCTTCCCGGCCAGCGCATAGATCTCCTGGATCAGCGACGCGGTATCGGCCGGCATCAGCCGGTCCCCGTCCGAGTGCATGATTCCGTTTACCTTGTAGGTCAGCGGAAGTCCTGCGACGATAAAGATATCGGAGGCCATCGCCTGTGTCGCCGCGGTCAGCACAGAGACCGCATGTGAGGTATTTTCCATAAAATGATTCCTCCTGTACGAATGATTTCTGATAAGTACGCTATATCAGTTGATTTCAGATATTCCGATCATTGCAGTGGTCGGTCTGACAAAATTTTTTACAATGGTATATTAATCGGTCCGCAGCAGGTTCATGGACGTGTCCGGATGCCATTCGCGTGTGTTCACGATTTTCCACTCTGTGACGCGGTACAGCGTGTCGCTGTTCTGCTCCGGGTAATCGACCGCGAGCGTCACCTGGAGATGCTGCGTGTCTGTGACCGGCACCTGGTAGGAGAGTATACGGGCGGCGGATTGAGCACCTGTGCTCAAGTCAGAGTCGGCTGCGGCTGTTGTATTCACATTAGAATCAGAGTCAGTTACAGAGGCTGCACTCGGAGCGGAATCAGAATCCGCTGCCGCCTTTGTAATCGAGGTAGATTCAGAGCCAGATCCATAGGAAACCGCCACGTCCGGAATCTCCTCCCCGATCGCATCACACAGCGCCAGATACGTTCCTGCCGGATCCGCGGAGGTTTCCGCTTCCCGCAGATAGGAGGCGAGCTGCGCGTCGATCTCGGCCAGCCGCTCATTTGCGTTTGTGTTTGCCACATAGTACTCTGTCGTGCGGTCGGCGGCCTTCGTGCTCAGCTTCCGGTCAGCGGTCGACTCGGAGACGGAGAGCAGCGAGAAAGTGATCAGGCACAGCGACAGGAAGATCAGCAGCAGCAGCGAGAGCCCGGAAGTTTTTCTCATGAGAGCACCTCCTCTTTGGTGGAGGCGGCGTAGAAGGAGAAAGGAAGCTCATAGATGACGCGCCCATCCTGTGCGGATACCGTGATCGTCCCGGTTTTCCAGTGGTTATCCACAGTCAGCTGGGTGTCCAGTGTATAAAACGCCTGATTTTCCTCACAGCTGTGGAAATCCCGGTCAAAATACAGCCGGAGTCTGTCGGCGGACTCCTCGCCGGCCTCGATCGCCTCCGCGGTGGAGGCCGCGTGCAGCTGCGCACCGGAGAGCGCCTCCGCCTCCCGGGTGATCCGGCGCGCCTGCGCAAAGAGCCTCAGGCAGACCGTGCTGATGATCAGAAAGAAGAACAGTACGATCAGAAATTCAATAAAAAACAATCGTGAGCCGGTTCGGCTGGTTTGTTTCATAAGTCGGTCCACTCTCCTTTTTTAATATGAAGAAAGTTCGCACATCAGATGCACGAGCTCTGACTGCGCTTCCCCGTTCTCGTCGGTGACGGTCAGCAGCAGCGAGGATTCCCTGTCAGCATCCGCAGGCTCGGTCAGCTCGAATGTAACGTCTGACAGGCTGACGATCGCGCTGCCCATCTCGGGCTGCACCGCGGTTCCCTCCCTGGTAAAGAGCTCCCGCAGCGCGCCGTCATAATAGTAGAGGTAGGTGAGGTAGCTCTGTTCGTCTCTCTGCTCGCGCAGGGTGAGTGCAGGGCACGCGTCGACCTCCGAGAAAAAGACAGCATTCTCACTGTCGTGCTGGCGCAGCTTTTCACAAAGATATGCGAGCGCGGTCCGCGAGGTATAGTTTTCATTCAGGCTGTCAGAGCCTTTGCGGTAGATCGCCGCGCCGGTCCCTGCGACCAGGAGCGAGAACAGCAAAAAGGCGAGCAGCAATAGAAATGTAAAAACGGTGTCAAAGGTGTGTGCGGTCCGTTTTTCATGCATATGTCAGACCAGCTCCTTTCCTGTGTCACAGGAAATCCTGCCTCCGGTGACACAAAATGCTTCCGCGCGGATGATTCCTTGTGCAGAGCAATTTTTAAGTTGCGGTTCGATCTTTGACCGAAGCAAATCCACACTTGCCTCAGCGGTCAAGCGGAATCACCATCACCGACGGCATCAGATTAGCGCCGGTGATCTCGTAGTCGACGACGTACGCTTCCGGGTTCCAGTCGATGCCATAGTGGTCCTTCAGATAAGAAAGACTCTCCGGGTAGGCGCCCTCCACCGCGTAGCAGTGGACCGCACTTCGGACGATGGCCTGGCGCAGACTCTCCACCTGGCTCTCCGTCGTCGTGGCCGAGATGGAATCAGAGCTCTTTGTCAAAAAGAAAAGTGCGGCGAACAGCACCGCGGCCGAGGTCAGCAGCCTGCGCAGAAAGTGCGAGGCTGACGGTTTACGGGAGAATCGGTTCATAGTGTGTGCTCCTCTCACTTTATCCGATATTTGTCATGACGCCGAGAAGCGGCAGCATGACGGAGATCAGGATCAGTCCGGTCAGCACGGAGAGCACGGCGGTCAGCGTCGGCTCGAGCACGGCGATGGCGTTCTGCAGCCGCTCGTCGGCGTCCCTCCGGCAGTCGACGGAGATCTTTTGCAGGGCCGACTCAGCCGAGCCGGTGCGGAAGCCGATCGAGACCATGCGCGCGTTGAGCCCGGTAAACACGCCTGCCTCGCGCAGAGACTCCCCGAACTCATTTCCCTCGCTGATCAGCTCACCCGCCTTCTTCAGCCGTTCCTGCAGGTCGGACTGCTGCGTCAGTCCCGCGGCGAGGGAAAAGCTCTCGTCCATGTCGAGTCCGCTGTGCAGTGCCAGGGAGAGCGCATTGGAGAAGCGGGAGCAGGCAATCTGACTGCTGATCGTGCGCGCGAGCTTGAGGTGCAGCACGGCGCGAAGAAGCACCGGGCGGTACTTTGCCGAGCGGATGGCGAGCATGCAGCCGAGCACGAGCAGGATCACCGCGAGGAGAATCACGACGGAGAATCCCTGCATCAGATGTCCGATGCGGAAGACTGCGGCGGAGACGCCGGTCATCTCGATTCCGAGCTGCGCAAAGATCTCCTCAAACACAGGCATGACCTGCGTCATGAGCACGACGAGCACGGCAAACAGCATGCCGATCAGGATCAGCGGATAAGTCAGAGAATCGCGGATACTGCGCATCAGAGCATTCTGCCCCTCATAGTAGTCGGCGAGCGAAGTCATGATCTCGTCGAGTGTGCCGGAGCGCTCACCGATCTCCGTCATTTTCAGAAAATATTCCGGGAATCTGCCGGTCTCGCGCATCGAATCAGCGAGCTCACCGGTCATCTCGAGCTTGTCATAGACCTCGCCAAGGATTGCGCGTCCGTCGTCGGAGGCAGCATCGTCCCGCAGGATCGAGATGCCCTCGAGCGTTGAGATACCGGAGTGAAGAATCATTGCGAGCTGCTGCGCGAGTGCGGCGAGCTCTGCGTCAGTCAGAGTGTGTGCCATAAGAACCTCCTGGTTGTTGAAAAGACTAGCGTACATACTGTAATATGTAGTTGTCACCGTCGCCGATGTACTCCTGGATCGCCTCGTTGTCGCTGCCGGCGGATGCAAAGGTGGGATCCATAAATTTCCACTCATCGCCGTTGAACTCGACGACGCGCTCGACCCAGCCGATCGACTGGATGTAGACGTCAATCCACGCGTGGCGGATCTCCCCGCTGTAGCCGATGGCGAGCCGCGTCGGAATTGAGAGGGACCGCAACATGGAGGCCATCAGCGCGGCATAGTCGAAGCAGATGCCGGTGCCGGAGGAGAGCGTCTCGTCGATGTCCGGAAGGTACCCGGATTCGACCGTGGCGGCCTTCTCGTTGTCGTAGGTGATGTGTGAGATCACGTAGTCGTAGATGACGCGCAGCGCATCGAGATCTGTCTCCTGATCCGCGGAGAGAGACGCGGCGAGCGAGACCGCCTCACAGTCCGACGTAAAGTTCACATACTGATTCGGATAGAGGAACGGGAGAAACTCGTCGTCGAGTGTCACATCGAGCGGATAGCTGAACAGGGATGCGTACTGGTCATTTCCGATATCCTCGAAGGCCAGGACGAGGTACGGACCGCTCCCGGCTGTGAGCGGAAACGCGGTCCAGGTATCCGGAGTCTCGAGAAAATATTTGTAGATCACGTCATCCGGCCCGGTCACCTGGATGTTGACCTTTTTCCCCTCACCGGTCAGTTTTCCCATAAAATAGCCCTGCGCTGCGTTGGAGAAATCGAGGAGAAGAGGCTCCCCTCCCGCCTGCTCGTCCCCGTCTGCCGACGGCAGAGACACACTCGTCTGGCCGGGCTGATAGACGGAGGCTCCTTTCTTTGCTGTCCCGCCCTTGCCGCCGGAGCTGCCGCAGCAAGCTATCCGCCGCTACGCGGCTCCTGTCTGTGGCTGAATGGGCGTTCCGCCCATTCAAAAATGGTAATACAGCCCTTAGCAAGCAAGCTTGCACGGTCTGTCTTCCCATTTTTTGCATGGCTGAACTTTTAGAAAAAAATGAAAAAAAAGGTTGACAATACAAGCAATACTGATTATGATATAAGCAAGAAGTCGATTCTGATATAAAGGCAAACCCGTTGAAAAGCGGGGACGCAAAGCCAAGGGTCTAAAGTCCTCCGGGACAATGACAGCCGGTTGCCGCATTTCCAGAGCTTGTTTCAGAGCTTAGTTGGGAGTATTTCATGGTATGAGATTCATCCAGGCAGGAAGTGTGCAGAGGTAGCCGCTGATTGAAAAATCAAGCGGTTTTTTTCTTCCCCATGTTGCAGGCGATAGTACCCGCATCCGGTGTGAGAATGTGTTTTCCAAATAGAGAGGGAGCACCTGGCTTTTCCATAGCAGAAGCGAACACCTATCAGAGACGTTCATAATTCAGGGAGGAGAAATAAATATGAAGAATTTAGAGTTTAAGAAAATGTTCAGACAGAAAGCATTGAAGGCCGGCAGTCTGATGCTGGTGGCGGCGCTCATGCTGGGCGGCGGGATGACTTACTACGACGCACAGAATCCGGTGCCGGAGCTTGTGACCTTTGTCGACACAGAGGGCAGCATCACGATCGAGGGCGAGGAAGTACCGCTTGCCGGGGCGAAGGTGACGAAGTCGACGAAGACGAAGAAGAAGACCAAGAAGATCAAGATGAAAAAGGCGTCTAAGAAGACCTACAAGACCAAGGGCAAGACGACGAAAAAGACGAAGACGTCCACCAAGAAGAGCTCGAAGAACACGACGACGACAGAGACCGTCACGACGACGCAGGTGACGAACTCCTACAAGAAGGGTTCCAAGGTGAACACGCAGGTGACGACGACGATGACGACGACGACGAAGACTGTGACACCGAAGGGCGGCAGCAGCGCAGTGGTTGTTGACAGTGCGCAGACCGTATCGAGCACGGCGGCGACGACCGCAGCGGTGCAGAGCGGCAACGTCTCGATCGACCAGATCGCTCCGATGGTAGGGCAGAACGTAAAGAACGCATTCCGGAACCTGGGCTTCCAGATCGTGATCAATCCGAGCGTCTCCTACTCAGGTCTGTGTGATGCGAGAACCCGCACGGTCACGCTGAAGCGCGCAGACAACACCATCTACCACGAGCTCGGACACTTCGTAGCGTTCGTGGCAGGCAATGTGGACACCTCGTCGGCATTTAAGGATATCTACAACCGTGAGAAGTCGCGGTACAATGAGTACAACAAGTCCTACGTGCTCTCGAGCAGCTCCGAGTATTTTGCAGAGTCCTACCGGAACTACATTCTGAATCCGGCAGCACTGAGATCCTCCCGCCCGGAGACGTACGCAGCGATTGAGACCGCACTTTCCAGAATCACAGATACACAGGTAACGAGAATCCTGAACGTGTACGGCGCAGTGTGGAACAAATAAAAATGGAACAGAAAAAGATAAGATTGTGGGGACTATCGAAGTCCCAAAAAGAGAGTGCCGCGATTGCAGCACTCTCTTTCAATGAATTCTTCCTTATCAGCTGACCTTATCATCTATCCGTTTCATCCGAATTGATATCGCCTGTCTCCGCCGTCTCCTCATTGTCCATCTCCCCCGGCGTTTCAGCTGCCTTCTCTTCATCCATTTCGCCCTCCGCGATTTCCGGCTTCACGTCGAGGGCTGTCTCACCGATCTGATCGAGGTCCCACTCATCCGGGTTCTTTTCCTCCTCCTCGTCCGCCGGCATGTATCTCGCAAATACCTTCTTAAAGAAAAATGCGTTCGCATATGCGACGAGTGCGAAGCCTGCGAGGATCCACACGAGGACTCCGTACCAGAGTGTGTAGGTGTTCAGGAATGTGACGAGCACGGAAGCAACCACCACCAGCAGGATCAGGACCGTGCGCGGCAGATTCGCGATCGCCATCAGGTAAGCATTTTTCACCGTCCCGCGGATCGTGTTGTAGAAGCGCGCGAGCACCGGGAAGACGTACAGCAGCCCGGTCGCAAAGACCACGATCGTCGCGGTGATCAGCACGCGGAAGACGTCTGCGACGGTTCCGGTCGCCTGCCGCATGATCATCATATCCATCGCCAGCACGATGCCCAGCAGCAGCATGATCAGCCAGATCACGGTCGCCTGTTTGAAGTTCTGCTTGAAGGATTTGAAAAAGCCCCTCGCGATGTAGCCCTCCTCATTCTCGGCGAGCTTGAGCGTCACGTAGGAGAGCGCTGTCCACGATGCGCCGATGGTAAAAATCGGAATGCTGCAGATGATAAACAGAAGATTGAGAATCATCAGGTCCGCGAGTCTTCCGAGTGCGCGGAAAAACGGGTTGTCCATGTTGAAGATGTTACTCATTTGTAAAAACCACTCTCTTTTCTTTCCGGCGCAGGGCGCCTTTTTTGATTCCCGCGCGCAGCGAGCCGGGCGGCCATACTGGCAGCGGGATATTTGATTCCCACACACCGCAGAAAAGATGATCAGGAGAACGCTCTTCTGCGGAAACATACCCATCATTATAATGGAAATGTGGGAAAAAAGCAATGAAAAATACAGGCATTTTCAGCACATCATAAATTGACAAGCCACGGATGGCTGAGCTATAATATCAAAACATGTATACAGCAGAGTTATCATAAAAGTCCTTTACCAGTTGGTATAGAAGCGATGGATGACAGGAGAGACATGGACGGATGTCCATGAAGGAGGCAGACTATGTACGATAAGGTACCTACCAGCCGGAACGTTGTCGAGCACGAGAAGGAAGTCGAGAAGTTCTGGAGAGAGCATGACATTTTCAGAAAGAGTATGGAACATCACAAGGAGGGTGAGACGTACACCTTCTATGACGGGCCGCCTACTGCGAACGGCAAGCCGCACATCGGCCACGTATTTACCCGCGCGATCAAGGATATGATTCCGCGCTATCAGACGATGAAGGGAAAGATCGTTCCGAGAAAGGCCGGATGGGATACGCACGGTCTCCCGGTGGAGCTGGAGGTCGAGAAGATGCTCGGGCTCGACGGCAAGGAGCAGATCGAGGAGTACGGCCTTGAGCCGTTCATCCGCCACTGCAAGGAGAGCGTCTGGAAGTACAAGGGCATGTGGGAGGATTTCTCCGCGACAGTCGGCTTCTGGGCGGACATGGACGATCCGTATGTCACCTACGATGACAGCTTTATCGAGTCCGAGTGGTGGGCGCTGAAGCAGATCTGGGACAAGGGCCTGCTCTACAAGGGGCACAAGATCGTGCCGTACTGCCCGCGCTGCGGTACCCCGCTCTCGAGCCACGAGGTGGCGCAGGGCTACAAGGACGTCAAGGAGCGCTCCGCAATCGCGCGCTTCAAGGTGAAGGGGGAGGACGCGTACATCCTGGCATGGACGACGACGCCGTGGACGCTGCCGTCGAACGTCGCGCTGTGCGTGAACCCGGACGAGACCTACATTAAGGTAAAGATGAAGGAGGAGGACTACGTCTACTACCTCGCTGCGGCGCTGGCTGACACTGTGCTGGGCGAGGGGACGTACGAGGTCCTCGAGACATACAAGGGAACCGATCTCGAGTACAAGGAGTACGAGGCGCTCTACCCGGTCGAACTTCCGAAGAAGGCGTACTACGTCGTCTGCGACAGCTACGTCACGATGACAGACGGTACCGGCGTCGTGCACATCGCTCCCGCGTTCGGTGAGGACGACAGCAAGGTCGGGAGAAAGTATGACCTCCCGTTCCTGCAGCTCGTCGACGAGAACGGTATGATGACGAAGGAGACAAAGTGGGCCGGCCACTCCTGCGTTGCGCGGAAGGATCTCGAGAACGAGCCGGGCGTCTCCCCGGAGGTCATCAAGGATCTGGACGCGAGAGGGCTGCTGTTCTCCGCTCCGAAGTTCGAGCACAGCTACCCGCACTGCTGGCGCTGCGACACGCCGCTGATCTACTATGCGCGCGAGTCGTGGTTCATCCGGATGACCGAGGTGAAGGACGACCTGATCCGCAACAACAACACGGTCAACTGGGTGCCGGAGAGCATCGGCAAGGGCCGCTTCGGCGACTGGCTGGAGAACGTGCAGGACTGGGCCGTGTCGCGCAACCGCTACTGGGGCACTCCCTTAAACATCTGGGAATGCGAGTGCGGCCATATGCAGTCGATCGGCAGCAAGGCTGAGCTGCACGAGCTCTCCGAGGACTGTCCAGAGGAGATCGAGCTGCACCGCCCGTTCATCGACCAGGTGACGGTGCGCTGCCCGAAGTGCGGCAAGCCGATGCACCGCGTGCCGGAGGTCATCGACTGCTGGTTCGACTCCGGCTCGATGCCGTTTGCGCAGTACCACTATCCGTTTGAAAATAAGGAATACTTTGAGTCCCATTTCCCGGCGCAGTTTATCTCCGAGGCGGTGGACCAGACGAGAGGCTGGTTCTACTCCCTGATGGCGATCTCGACGCTGCTGTTCAACCGGTCTCCGTTCGAGAATGTCGTGGTCATGGGCCTTGTGCAGGATGAGAACGGCCAGAAGATGAGCAAGTCGAAGGGGAACGCCGTCGATCCGTTTGACGCGCTGAACAAGCACGGCGCAGACGCGATCCGCTGGTACTTCTACTCGAGCAGCGCTCCGTGGCTGCCGAGCCGCTTCCACGACAAGGCGGTGCAGGAGGGACAGAACAAGTTCCTGGGCACGCTGTGGAACACGTACGCGTTCTACGTGCTGTACGCGAACATTGACAAGTTCAATCCGATGGATTACACGCTGGACTACGAGCAGCTTCCGGTCATGGACAAATGGCTGCTCTCCAAGATGAACACGATGGTGAAGGAGGTCGACGACAACCTCGGGAACTACCGGATCCCGGAGGCGGCGCGCGCGCTGCAGGACTTCGTCGATGACATGAGCAACTGGTACGTCAGAAGAAGCCGTGAGCGCTTCTGGGCGAAGGGGATGGAGCAGGACAAGATCAATGCCTATATGACACTGTACACCGCGCTCGTGAATACGTGCAAGGCGGCGGCTCCGATGATCCCGTTCATGACGGAGGAGATCTACCGGAACATCGTCGTGAAGGTGGACGCGTCCGCTCCGGAGAGCATTCATCTGTGCGACTTCCCGGCGGTGGAGGAGAGCTGGATCGACAGAGAGCTGGAAAAGGATATGGATGAGGTGCTGAAGGTCGTCGTGCTCGGAAGAGCGTGCCGCAACAAGGCGAACATCAAGAACCGTCAGCCGATCGCGCGGATGTATGTGAAGGCGCCCCAGGAGCTGCCGGAGTATTTCACCGCGATCATCCGCGACGAGCTCAATGTCAAGGCAGTCGAGTTCACGAATGAGGTCGGTTCCTTCATCTCCTACAGCTTCAAGCCGCAGATGCGCACGGTGGGGCCGAAGTACGGCAAGCTGCTCGGCAAGATCCGCCAGATGCTTCCGGCGCTCGACGGCAACGCGGCGATGAGCGAGCTGAAGGCGAACGGCGCGCTCCGTCTCGATGTGGACGGCATGGAGGTCGTGCTCACAGAGGAGGACCTGCTGATCGAGACCGCGCAGACCGAGGGCTTCGTGAGCGAGGCGAACGGTGAGGTGGCCGTCGTGCTCGATGTGAATCTGACGCCGGAGCTGCTCGAGGAGGGCTTTGTGCGCGAGCTGGTCAGCAAGATCCAGACGATGCGCAAGGAGGCCGGCTTCGAGGTGATGGATAAAATAACGGTATCCACAAAGGGTAACGATAAGATAGATGCGATTCTGAAAAAATATGAATCCGAGATCCTGGATGAGGTGCTGGCCGTGAAGGCCGTGTACGGCACGGTGTCCGGATACAGCAAGGAGTGGAACATCAATGGAGAGGATGTCACACTCGGCGTTGAGAAACTGTAAGCAGTCGTGGTATGAGAAAGTGGGGAAGGACACTGCGGGCCGCTGTGGGGTTGCAGTCTGCAGAATCCTTTGCATGGGCGGGAGTTACAGAAATCCGAATATGAAAGGAAAAATGTGATGAACAAAACATTTGACAAGGAAGAGTTCAAGGAGCGCGTAAAGGAAAACGTGAAGACCCTATACAGGAAGACGATCAAGGAAGCGACGCAGCAGCAGCTGTTTCAGGCCGTCTCCTATGCAGTGAAGGATCAGATCATCAACAACTGGCTCGCGACACAGCAGCAGTATGAGAACGATGATCCGAAGACCGTTTACTACATGTCGATGGAATTCCTGATGGGCCGTGCGCTCGGCAACAACCTGATCAATCTCTGTGCGTACAATGAGGTGAAGGAAGCGCTGGACGAGATGGGCTTCGACCTCAACGTGATCGAGGATCAGGAGCCGGATGCGGCTCTTGGAAACGGAGGCCTTGGGCGTCTGGCAGCATGCTTCCTGGATTCTCTGGCGACACTTGGATATGCGGCATACGGCTGCGGCATCCGCTACCGCTACGGTATGTTCAAGCAGAAGATTGAGAACGGCTATCAGGTGGAGGTGCCGGACAACTGGCTCAAGGACGGCAATCCGTTCGAGCTGCGCCGCCCGGAGTATGCGAAGATCGTCAAGTTCGGCGGCTATGTGCGCGTCGAGTACGACGAGAAGAGACACAGAAACAACTTTATCCAGGAGGGCTACCAGTCCGTTCGGGCAATCCCGTATGATATCCCGATCCTCGGCTACAACAACAACATCGTAAATACGCTGCGCGTCTGGGATGCGGAGGCGATCACAGACTTCCATCTGGACTCGTTCGACAAGGGTGACTACCAGAAGGCGGTGGAGCAGGAGAACCTCGCGAAGAACATCGTCGACGTCCTCTACCCGAATGACAACCACTATGCGGGCAAGGAGCTCCGCCTGAAGCAGCAGTATTTCTTCATCTCCGCGAGCGTCCAGGCCGCGGTGGAAAAATATAAGAGAAAGCATTCCGACATCCGGAAGTTCTACGAGAAGGCGACCTTCCAGCTCAACGACACGCATCCGACGGTGGCGATCGCAGAGCTGATGCGCATTCTTCTGGACGAGGAGGGCCTCGAGTGGGATGAGGCGTGGGAGGTCACGACCAAGACCTGCGCGTACACGAACCACACGATTATGGCAGAGGCGCTGGAGAAGTGGCCGATCGAGCTGTTCTCGAGACTGCTTCCGCGTATCTATCAGATCATCGAGGAGATCAACCGCCGCTTTGTGATTGAGATCCAGAAGAAGTATCCGGGCAATCAGGAGAAGATCCGCAAGATGGCGATCATCTATGACGGACAGGTGAAGATGGCGCACCTTGCGATCGCTGCGGGCTACTCGGTCAACGGCGTGGCGAGACTGCACACCGAGATCCTCAAGAACCAGCAGCTTAAGGATTTCTACGAGATGATGCCGGAGAAGTTCAACAACAAGACGAACGGCATCACGCAGAGACGGTTCCTGCTGCACGCGAACCCGCTGCTCGCTGCCTGGGTGACCGACCACATCGGAGACGAGTGGATCACGGACCTTCCGCAGATCGCGAAGATGAAGGTCTATGCGGACGACAAGAAGGCACAGCAGGAGTTCATGAACATCAAGTACCAGAACAAGCTGCGCCTTGCAAAATATATCAAGCAGCACAACGGCATCGACGTAGATCCGCGGTCGATCTTCGACGTACAGGTAAAGCGTCTGCACGAGTACAAGCGCCAGCTTCTGAACATCCTGCACGTGATGTACCTGTACAATCAGATCAAGGATCACCCGGAGATGGATTTCTATCCGAGAACCTTCATCTTCGGCGCGAAGGCAGCTGCCGGCTACCGCCGCGCGAAGCTGACCATCAAGCTGATCAACAGCGTCGCGGACGTGATCAACAACGACCGCTCGATCAACGGCAAGCTGAAAGTGGTCTTCATCGAGGATTACCGCGTGTCGAATGCGGAGCTGATCTTCGCGGCTTCGGATGTGTCCGAGCAGATTTCTACGGCAAGTAAGGAGGCGTCCGGCACGGGCAACATGAAGTTCATGCTGAACGGCGCGCCGACGCTTGGCACGATGGACGGCGCGAACGTAGAGATCGTCGAGGAGGTAGGCGAGGAGAACGCGTTTATCTTCGGACTGTCCGCGGACGAGGTCATCCACTTTGAGAACCAGGGCGGCTACAATCCGACCTACTACTTCAACAACGACCAGGATATCCGCCGCGTGCTGATGCAGCTGATCAACGGCGAGTACTCCAACGGCGACATGAACATGTTCCGAGAGATCTACGATTCTCTGCTGAACACGAACAGCAGTGATCGCGCGGACACGTACTTTATCCTCGCTGACTTCAAGGCGTACGCAGAGGCGCAGAGACGCGTCGAGGAGGCGTACCGCGATGAGGCGCGCTGGGCGAAGATGGCGATCCTGAACATGGCGAGCTGTGGAAAGTTCACGTCCGACCGTACGATCCTGCAGTATGTCAACGAGATCTGGCATCTGGATCATGTGGAGGTACAGGTAGATCCGGCCTCCTTCGAGCTGTAAAACTTTCTGATAGTTTGGGCAGACCGGCCGTCGGTTGTGCGTGGAGAGTGTCTTTATCCTCTTTTCTGCACAGCCGGCCGTCGGGATTTCTGCAAAAAACACAGGAGGGCGTTGTAAAATTGCCGCAGCTACAGGATGTGGTGAATCACCGATACCTGTAACTGTGCCGCATTTTGCAGCATCCTCCTGTGTTTTCATTTTTTATGTTTGGTTTTCTGGCTTTCCTTTTTGTTCAGAATTTTCTCGGCATCCTCCTCGCTGACATACTTCAGCGTCTTCACCGCGTAGTAGAGCCCGTCGTCCCGCTGCCGCAGTCTGATTTTGCCCTTGATCCAGCCGTGCGTCTCGCAGAAGGCGAGGCAGAGGTAGTTGCGGCTCCCGGCGGCGAACCAGCGCATCTTCTTCGGCACATTTTTCCCGCACTCGCGGCACGGCGTCGCGGTGACGATGCGGTCCTTCATGGCCAGGACCTTGGAGGGAAACGGCTTGGAGAGGAACTTGGTGTAGGTCTCATAGTCCAGGCGGATCTCCTGCTTGCGGCTGTCGGGCGTGCGGAAATAGTCGACCGAGGAGTTGGCCCGGATCAGGCCGATCTCCAGGTGCTGCATGATGCGGGAGGTATAGTGCGCGTCGCACAGAGCGCTGTGAAAGGAGACCTCCTTCGGAATGCCGAGATAGTCGACGGCGAACTCCAGGGAGCGGCGCGTCTTCCGGTCCTCGTAGGCGATGCTGAACAGTTTCTGGATATCGTAGTACAAAAAGGGATAGGGGAACGGGATGGCAAGCCGGTAGAAAGCCATGTTCCGCTGCAGCTCCATCAGATCCGACGGCCCCCAGGTGCAGAACATCGTCTCCTCGCCGCACCACCCGAGAAAGTCGCCGATCACCTCGGGGAAGCTGCGGGCATTCTCAAAGTCAATCTGGCGCAGGGAGACAATCTCCTGCGTGCGGAAGTGAAGCTTCGTGTACACCTGCGGGCGGACGACCTCGCGGAACGTATCCAGCACGTGCTGCTGCTCGTCCAGTTTCACGGCCCCGATCTCGATAATCTCAAAAGGAAGGCTGCCGATCTCGTCAGATTTTCCGGTTGGACACTGGTTCCACTCCAGGTCCAGTACAATGTAGTTCATACAGAACGGCTCCTCTCTGTCGTTTAGAACCGCAGCGATTCCTGTGACCGGCAGTTCTGAACAGAAGTATACACAATAATTTAGAAAAATACAAGTGTTGGTCAAAATGTATAGAAAAAATAAAAAATTTCGTCAGAATGACATGGAAGTTGAAGGAGGAGGGGAGTTGTAAGCGTAAGTGACAAGAAAAAAGAAAATCTTTGTACAGTTCTGGTATGGCGGAAAAGGGAAGAGTCGAGTATACTAAAGTCACGCAAAAAGATACGGGACGAGATTCCCGGCTTAGAAGAATTCAGGAGGATTAGAAATGGCAAGCTTATCGTTATCCCATATTAACAAGACGTATCCGAACGGTTTCGAGGCTGTTAAGGATTTCAATCTTGAGATCGCTGACAAAGAGTTCATCATTTTCGTAGGACCTTCAGGATGTGGTAAGTCTACAACACTTCGTATGATCGCAGGACTTGAGGAGATCTCCGGCGGCGAGCTGAAGATCGACGGCAAGGTTGTAAACGATGTTGAGCCGAAGGACAGAGATATCGCAATGGTATTCCAGAGCTACGCTCTGTACCCGCATATGACAGTATATGATAACATGGCATTCAGCCTTAAGCTGAGAAAGGTTCCGAAGGCTGAGATCGACAAGATGGTTCGCGAGGCAGCGAAGATCCTTGATCTGGAGAAGCTCCTTGACCGTAAGCCGAAGGCTCTTTCCGGTGGACAGAGACAGCGTGTTGCTATGGGACGTGCTATCGTTCGTTCTCCGAAGGTATTCCTGATGGACGAGCCGCTGTCCAACCTGGACGCAAAGCTTCGTGTACAGATGAGAACTGAGATCTCCAAGCTGCATCAGAGACTGGGCGCTACGATCATCTACGTTACACATGACCAGACCGAGGCTATGACGCTTGGTACCAGAATCGTCGTTATGAAGGACGGCGTTGTTCAGCAGGTAGATACCCCGCAGAATCTGTACAATGCTCCGGGCAACCTCTTCGTTGCAGGATTCATTGGATCTCCGCAGATGAACATGGTAGACGCAGTTGTTGACGTTAAGGGCAGCGACGCATACCTGAAGATCGGCAAGACCGCATCCATCAAGCTTCCGGCTGCAAAGGCTAAGAAGGTAATCGACGGCGGCTACGCTGGAAAGACCGTTATCATGGGTATCCGTCCGGAGGATCTGAGTGATGAGGTTGGCGCAGACAGCGCTACGATCGAGGCAAAGATCGAAGTATACGAGCTGCTTGGTGCAGAAGTATTCCTGTACTTCACAGTAGAGGGTGCAAACTTCACCGCTAGAGTAAATCCGCGTACAACGGCTAGAACTGGCGATACCGTTAAGTTCGCGCTTGATGTAGATAAGATTCACGTATTCGATAAGGAGACCGAGCTCACAATCACGAACTAATCTCTGATATCGGATTGCTGAATACATATACGCAGGATGAAACAGGAGATCGTCGCGAGGCGGTCTCCTGTATTTGATTAGAGAACGGTACAGTTCAGCCGTGGCTGAAGTGTAACCAGAGCACCAGGAAAAGTTTTGAAAAAGATGAAAAAATGATTGACAAACAGAACAGTGCTGAGTATAATAAGTAATGCGCTGTGAGGCGTCCACAAGTTCATATTGCTTGCAAATTATTCAGGAGAAATACTCAAGAGGCTGAAGAGGCGCCCCTGCTAAGGGTGTAGGTCGTGTTAAAGCGGCGCGAGGGTTCAAATCCCTCTTTCTCCGTTTTATCAGTTCAAACCGATCTGATAAAATAAAAAAAGTTGAAAAAAGTTGTTGACAAACCGAGAGACCTGTGATATTATATCAGAGTTGCTCCGGTAAAGAAAACAGCCGAGATCAACAGAGAACCTTGATAACTGAACAGTGAAACAACCTTGAAAAATTCTTAATAAGTTTTATTTTTAAGGAACTGACCTTTAAAAACAGTAAAAGGGATAGATAGCCAAGTAGTTATCTTGA
>JAETOO010000038.1 GCA_021771715.1 Oscillospiraceae bacterium | reverse complement strand
TATGATTTAGCCATTGCCTATCAGTCTCTGCACGTCAACTATTGAAACCGCCGTGTACCGAACGGTACGCACGGTGGTGTGAGAGGACGGCGGCTAATCACCGCCTCCTACTCGATACTTATGGTACTAATTTGGTACTAGAATCAAGTATCCGATTCTTGAAAACGTTCTTCTTTCCATCAACGCTGTTCTGCCGCAGTCTGCGGCTCATGTCCGGCGTCGCCTGTTGCCGTTCCAGGAAGGACCGTTCCCAGTGGCATGAATGAACAGAAGATTTGACAAATGACGAAGAGTGCTTTATAATATGCTTAACAGGACAGCCGGAAGGTAGTGTGCGCTACCCATCCCGGTGAATAAGCTTTAAACTATAAGAAATAGCTGTCTACTTTTCTCAGGAGCAGGACGGCTATTTCTTATTTTTCAGATTCAGAATGGTCACGATCAATAGAGCGACGCTCACAATCAGACTTAATTCCTCATATGTACTCATAATAATCACCACCTTCCGCCAGGATCTCGGAATGGGTGAGAGCACGTCCCCCGGCTGCCCGGGTAAGTATATTATATTGTCAGGGTACAAAGTTGCGTTGTTGCCGATCGATGGGGGTTACAATTCGTTACTCCATTTCTGTGCTGCCTGATCGGGAGACCATGCAGTAGAGCAGGAAGAATTTCTATTCAAAATGAGCGATACTGTCGAGATCTACTCGCAATGAGAATCTTTATTTCCATTTTGAAGCACTACAGATAATTTTACATACTCAGTGTGCTTCGTTTCTAAAGAATCTATTGCTGCTTCATTTCTCCAATTGGATAAAAATACTAATTCATCTTCTCCGAGCATAGAGACAGAATCTTTCAGGACGCCTTCTACGAGTTTCAGTATTTTATCAAAATCTTGATCTGCTATAGCAATTTTATTATTTCCATCTCCGATAGAGACATAGTAGCCAGAACCTGAAAAACTACTTTTTTCATAAATTGAAACATCCATACCAACCGCACGACCGTATATAGATTCCAAAGCTTTCATGATAGAGTAGTGCAGAATCTCTTGTTTCTCCACTTCTTTTCTAATGTCGGGATCCATGCTGTTATAAAGTTTTTCACCTGCTCCGGGACCATACATTAAATCAATCAATGGAACGCCTAAACCCGAGGCTATTTTTTGTAATGTTTCATTTTTGGGATTTGCTCTGCCGTTTTCATATCGCCGAATAGCGGAGTCAGCCATTCCACAAAGATGGCCTAGTTGTTTTTGCGTTAGCCCCTTTTCAATTCGCATTCTTTTTATAATTTCCCCAACAGACATTTTTTCACCCCTTCATTATAATACCACAATTCGCAAGAAAATGGAAGTACAAAAAAGTTCTATTTTATACTTAACAAGAACATATTTGTTCTCAAAGAAGGAGATGTGACGATCCAGTTAGCAGAGAGAAAATTTGATGCCTCGTAGCTTGCTGTGGGATTTTTAACTGAAAGCACAGGAACCGTTGATGGCATTTTATGGCGGATTCCTTGTCAACCCATAACGCGTTTTTTAGGTATAGAATTTTCAACTCACAAATTTCCCCCTTTTTGTCAGCATTTCACAAAGATATTTTTTACCCTTTTCTTTTCCGGATGATTGTAGTATGATATCACATGCAGGCACTGAATATAGTGTGCTGACATGAAAAATACAACAAGATATAGTATGCCTCCCCTGTAATCGCAATATTTGGAAGAGGTGTACATGTAGAATAGGACATCGGAAAAACGGCATCACGGAGGAGAGAGAGATGGATAGTACGGTAAAGACACGCGTGATTAAGCGCAACGGCGAGGAGGTCAGCTTTGACCTGGAGAAGATCGTCAACGCGATAACGAAGGCGAATCAGGAGGTTGCGCCGATTCATCGGATGAATGAATTTCAGATTATTGCGATTGCGGAGAAGATTGCGTCGCAGGCGGAGCAGACGATGCATGCGGTCAATGTCGAGGATATTCAGGACATGGTTGAGACCGGCATCATGGAGATGCGCGGCTACGAGGTGGCGCAGAAGTACGTGCGCTACCGCTACAAGCGCGAGCTGACGAGAAAGTCCAACACGACGGACAATGGAATCCTGTCCCTGATCGATCACCTGAATGAGGAGGTCAAGCAGGAGAACTCGAACAAGAATCCGGTCATCAACTCGACGCAGCGGGACTATATGGCCGGCGAGGTCAGCAAGGATCTGTCGCGCCGGGTGCTGCTGCCGGAGGAGGTCGTGCGGGCGCATGAGGCCGGCATCATCCACTTCCACGATATGGATTACTACGCGCAGAAGGAGCACAACTGCGATCTGATCAACCTGGAGGATATGCTGCAGAACGGCACGGTGATCAGCGAGACGATGATCGAGAAGCCGCACAGCTTTTTCACGGCCTGCAACGTGACGACGCAGATCGTCGCGCAGGTGGCGTCGAACCAGTACGGTGGGCAGTCCTTTACGCTGTCGCATCTGGCTCCGTTTGTGGATGTCAGCCGCCAGAAGCTGCGCAGGAGTGTCATCGAGGAGCGCACGGAGGCGGGAGAACCGCTCAACGAGGACGTGATCCGCAAGGTGACGGAGCACCGCCTCAAGGAGGAGATCAAAAACGGCATCCAGACGATTCAGTACCAGCTGATCACGCTGATGACGTGCAACGGCCAGGCGCCGTTTGTGACAGTCTTTATGTACCTCGACGAGGTGCCGGAGGGACAGACGCGGGATGACCTTGCGATGATCATCGAGGAGGTCATGAAGCAGCGGATGCAGGGTGTCAAGAACGAGAAGGGCGTCTGGATCACGCCGGCGTTCCCGAAGCTGATCTATGTGCTGGATGAGGACAATATTACCGAGGATTCGAAATACTGGTATCTGACGGAGCTTGCCGCGAAATGTACCGCGAAGCGCATGGTGCCGGACTACATCTCGGCGAAGATCATGCGGGAGCTGAAGCAGGGCGATGTGTATCCGTGCATGGGGTGCCGCTCCTTCCTCACAGTGGAGGACAGCCAGAGAAATGCGGACGGGAGCCATCAGTTCTACGGCCGGTTCAACCAGGGTGTCGTGACGATCAATCTCGTCGACGTGGCGTGCTCGTCGGAGGGCGACATGGAGCGGTTCTGGAGCATCCTGGACGAGAGGCTGGAGCTCTGCCACCGGGCGCTGCGCTGCCGCCATGAGCGTCTGCTGGGCACGGTGTCGGATGTCGCGCCGATCCTGTGGCAGAACGGTGCGCTGGCGCGGCTGGAGAAGGGCGAGAAGATCGACCGGCTGCTGTACAACGGATATTCGACGATTTCGCTTGGCTATGCGGGACTCTACGAGATGTGCGTGCGCATGACCGGGAAGTCGCACACGGACCCGGAGGCGAAGCCGTTTGCGCTGGCCGTGATGCAGCGCTTGAACGACAAGTGCCGGGAGTGGAAGGAAGCAGAGCACATCAGCTATTCCGTGTACGGGACGCCGATGGAGTCGACGACGTACCGCTTTGCAAAATGCCTGCAGCGCCGTTTCGGGATCATCCCGGGCGTGACGGACAAGAATTACATCACAAACAGCTATCACGTGCACGTATCGGAGGAGATCGACGCGTTCCACAAGCTGAAATTCGAGGCGGAGTTCCAGAAGCTCTCCCCGGGCGGAGCGGTCAGCTACGTGGAAGTGCCGAACATGCAGAGCAATATCCCGGCGGTACTCACGGTGATGAAATATATCTATGAGAATATCATGTACGCCGAGCTGAACACGAAGAGCGATTACTGCGAGTGCTGCGGCTACGACGGGGAGATCAAGATCATCGAGGATGAGACCGGCAAGCTGATCTGGGAGTGCCCGAACTGCGGCAACCGCGACCAGAACCTGCTCTCCGTGGCGCGCAGAACTTGCGGCTACATCGGCACCCAGTTCTGGAACCAGGGCCGCACCCAGGAGATCCGCGACCGTGTGCTGCATCTGTAAAGGGTGAGGAGAATGAAACCGTGACGTATCTGCAGAGCAGAGCAAAAGTGCGCTATGCCTGTACACAAGATCCGAGGCGGAACATTTCAGTAAGAAGGATTGCGATCGGTGCGGCTGACCTCGCGCAGAATCGAGAGATTGGATAATTGGAATGAGGGTGTCGCAAAATGCGGCAAATCCACAATGACTGGTATCTGTGTGATTGATCGTATACCAGTAGTGGTAGTTGCCGACTATCTTGCGACACCCTTTGTTCTTTTACTTGTGTGACTTCCGGCAGGCGGGCCGGGCGGTGAGCCAGGACATTTGATTTTAGGAGAGCAAGAAAAACCAAAAAGCAAGATTGATTCTGGGACAGCAGGGAAAAAGAAAAACCAGAAACGCAAGAAAACAGGAAAACGCCGCATGGCGGGAGGAACAGAATGAACTATGGAGTAATTAAGAAGTATGACATTGCAAATGGCACCGGAGTCCGTGTGAGCCTGTTTGTATCCGGGTGCCGTCACCACTGCAAGGGCTGCTTCAATGCGGTCACGTGGGATTTTGATTACGGCCAGCCGTACACGGAGGAGACGGAGGCGGAGGTGCTCGATGCACTGGAGCCGGATTACATTGAGGGTCTCTCCCTGCTCGGCGGTGAGCCCTTTGAGCCGGAGAACCAGCAGGTGCTGGTGAAACTTCTGAGGAAGGTGCGCAGCCAGTACCCGGATAAGAACGTCTGGTGCTATACCGGCTACCTGTACGACGTGGATCTGATTCCGGGCGGAAAGGTCTGCACGGATGTGACAAAGGAGATGCTGTCCTACATCGACGTGTTGGTCGACGGAGAGTTCATAGAGGCAGAGAAGGATCTGACCCTCGAGTTCCGCGGCAGCAGAAACCAGAGAATTTTAAATTTAGCGGAGGGCAGAAGGGGACTGAGAACTGTGTGACTGCAGAGCGAGAAAACAAAAGGCACATATGCAAACCAGCATATGTGCCTTTTCGTGGACCTGATCGGATTCGAACCGACGACCCCTACAATGCGAATGTAGTGCGCTCCCAACTGCGCTACAAGCCCATCTCATCAGGTATCTTCCCGACTCGAATACTATAGCACACTTTTTCAAAAATGTGAAGAGGGAATTTATAAAATTTTGGAAAAAATTTTGGCTTCTAACATTTTTGTAAGGAATGATGTTTAGGGTGGGCAATTACGTGGTTTTACAGTAGAATGAAAACAGAACACATAGAGAATGTGGCGGAATGGAGACTGGTATGAAGATCATGATTGTGGAGGACGACCTGACGCTGGCGCGGGAAATCTGCGGACTGTGTGAGCGCTGGGGTTTTGAGGCAGAGTATCTGACGGAATTTGTGGCTGTGGATCAGGAGTGGGAGAGGCGGCGCCCGGAGATGATCCTGATGGACGTAAACCTGCCGCTGTATGACGGATTTTTCTGGTGCGCGCGGATCCGGAAGGTCTCGCGCGTGCCGATTCTGTTTTTGTCGAGCCGGGATCAGAACGCGGACAAGATCATGGCGATGGTCTCCGGTGGGGATGATTACGTGGAGAAGCCCTTTGACCATGAGCTGCTGCTGGTAAAGATCCGATCTCTGCTGCGGCGAACGTATGAGTACGCGCAGGCGGAGCGGGAGATCGTCGGAGAGGGCCTGATCTACGACAGGAATCAGGGAAAGCTGATCTTCGAGGAGGACAGTGAGATCGAGCTGACGAAATCGGAGAACAAGATCTTCGCACTGCTGCTCGACCACCGCGGGGAGGTCGTCGAGCGGGAGACACTGATGCGTCAGCTCTGGAATACGGATGAGTATGTGACAGACGCATCGCTGACTGTGCTCGTGTCACGGCTGCGCGCGAAGCTCCACGAGGGGACCGGCGGGAGCGTGGACTGCATTCACACGCGAAAGGGAAGAGGATACTATCTGGATGGATTGCGACAATGATATTGTAGAGAAAGGACAGATAAGAATATGGGAACAGAAGGATGCTATCTGTGGGATCGGTGCAGAATGTTTGCGATAGGACGCTATCTGTGGGACCGGCGCAGGATGTTGACGGTGATTGTCGCCCTGGCGGCGGCCGCGCAGCTCTATCTGTGTGTATTCTGTGCGACGCATTTATATATGGAGGATCTGATCTATCTGGATGTGCTGCTGGCGCTGGCAGGAGGCTGTCTGCTCGTCAGGGACTATCGGAGGTGGCGCCGCCTGGACCAGTGCATCAAAGCCGGGGAGAGCCTGACGGCGGAGGAGGAAGAGGAGCTCCTGGGAAGTCTGGCGGCCGCTTATGTGGCACAGGAGCGCGCCAAGTGGGAGGAGGAGCTGCGGCAGCGCGTGGAGGAGCTGGCAAATCTGTCGGATTATGTGACACGCTGGTCGCATGAGGCGAAGCTTCCGCTGGCGGCGCTGGGGCTGATGAACCGGAGAAATCAGGACGAATCACTCAGACGTGACATGGAAGGCCCGCTGGTGCAGCTCGAGAGCCTGATCCGCAGCGTTCTGATGGGAAGCAAGCTGCGGCAGCCGGAGCATGACGTGCGCTATGCGCGCGTTTTGCTGGCGGATGCGGTGCGCGAGGCGATCAGAAATCACTCCTGGTATCTGATCCATGAGCAGGTCGAGCTCCGGCTGGAGCTGGGAGAGTGGAGCGTTTACGGAGATCAGCGCTGGCTGGTGTACCTTCTGGATCAGCTGATCGGAAACGCGGTCAAATACAGGAGCCGGGAGCGCGCGTCCTGGCTGCACTTTGCTGCGCGCCGGGAATCGGAGGAAGTGATCTGCCTGACCGTCGAGGATAACGGGATCGGGATTCCGGAAGAGGAGCTGCCGTATATCTTTGAGCGCGGCTATGTGGGCCGGGGACAGCGCAGCGGCGGCAGCCGCTCGACCGGGATGGGGCTGTATTTCGTGCAGCAGGCAGCGGAGCTTCTGCATAGTTCCGTCCACGTGAGGTCGCAGGAGGGAACCGGGACAACCTTTGAGCTGCGCTTCGCAAGTCTGGCGGGTGAGCTTCCGCTGTCCTAGTATAGCGCATCGCAAATCCTTATACCAAAGCACTTACCCGCTTTCCAGCTGCAAAGGGCAAAAAATACTCAGCGTAGACAAGACGTTACAGTTCAGCCAGCCACTGCCAGAGAAGGTAGCAGGGCCGTCCCAAAGCGACTGTAGCGAGTCTTTACAAGTGCTTAGGTCTCAGAATGCCGGAGCAACTGTAAAAATCCTGCGTTCAAGCAGGATTTTTAGCTGGCTCTGTCTGAGGAAAATGTGCATCAGGCACATTTTTCGAGTTGCCAGCGGCAG
>JAETOO010000018.1 GCA_021771715.1 Oscillospiraceae bacterium | reverse complement strand
GGCTTCCTTCAGATTCCACCTCACGATGGACACCCTTGCCTTCGACTATATCCTTCCCACTACCGGGCGGATTCGGAACTTTCATCCGTTAGAAACGTGCGCCGCCAGGCGCACCATGCAACAAGGAAGCCTTGTTTTGCGACGAGGCTTCCTTGTTACACTAAAAAAATCTCATATTTGAACTGCCACTCATTCCGAATGGCTCGCTAGCTGGTTACGTTTCAATACAGTTAATTCCATCATTCGAGAATAGTCCGCCTCCTGCACGTTCTGGGCCTTCACTTGCTGCAGGCCCGCCTTCTGCACGTCTTCTTTTTGTGCGCTCTTCTCCTGCCCGTGTGTCTGGTAATACCAGGTCAGAAATTCTTCGTGCATCTCCTCGCCGCGTCTGCGGGCTTCCACTGCCTCCTCGATCTTGTCAAAGCAGCCCAGGTAGTATGTTTTTCCCTTGAAGGTGATCTGCGCTCTCCATTTTCCGGTTCGTTTTTCCTGGTACACGCCGTTGTAGCCGCTCGTGTTGCTCTTGATCAGCCGGTGCTTCATCGTCTCCAGGATCGTCACGGACGTTCCGTCCACCAGGCGGAGATTCTCGACGATCTGCTTTTTTTGCAGGCAGCCGCAGCTCCTCGTGTGTCCTGAGATCAGGTAGGTGTAGCGCACGACAGTCTCGTTTCCGCAGCTACATTGGCAGCGCCAGTAGCTTGCCCCGTTTTTCCGCTCTACCTCCTCCAGTGCCGTCAGCTGCCCAAAGCGCTGGCCGGTCAGATCCTGTATCGGCGGATGGCCGTTGCAGCCGCAGCTCTTCGTCCTGCCGGACTGCAGAAGCGTCTGGCCGACGACCGTCTCGTTACCGCAGTCACACAGACAGTGCCAGCGGTGCATTCCATCCCATTTTCCCGCATACTCCAATACGGTCAGCATTCCGAAGCGTCTTCCCACCAGATCTTTGAGCGGCGGGTGGCTCAGGCAGCCGCAGCTCTTCTTGTAGCCCTGCGTCAGCTGGGTGCTGACGGCCAGACATTCCTGACCGCAGTCGCACCGGCATTTCCACACGGTCCCTCCTCCGGGGCCCCGCTCCTCGGTGGGCGCTATGCATACCAGCCGGCCGAAGCGCTGGCCGGTAAGGTCTTTCTGGCCTGGCCGGACGGGTGTCGTGCAGCCGCAGTCCTGCACGGTACCGCGCTGCAGGCAGCGGGTGTCCAGCAGGATCTCCCCGCCGCAGTCGCACCGGCAGCGCCAGACCATGTAGCCATTTTTGCGCCGGGCAGTGGGAGCTGCCACGGTCAGCCTGCCCACACGATAACCCTCCTGGATCTTCGGTCTGCTTGCACTCATGACATCCCTCCTGTACACCGCCCTCTCTGTGCACGGCTCATTTCCTTGTTCTCTGCAACTTCCGCGCGTAACTCACTTTTCTGTCCATTGCGCTCCTTGTGCACAACTCGCTTTTTGTTCTTCGCACCCCTTGTGCGCGGCTCGTTTCTATTTTCTCCTATACTTTCTTCTACTTCCCAGCAAGATCAGGAGCACCGCTGCCGCCGCCACAAACAGAACTGCGTAGAGCGCGATCGGCGTCTCATCCCCTGTTCTCACGACCTGGCTGCCGCCTGACCTGCCTGTTTCTGGGTTGGACGAACCGCCGTCCCGCCGTTCCTTCGTAAAGCGGTTCGTGATCACTATCTCGTCGTCCGGTGACGCCGGTGTGAGCGTCACCTTTCCGTTCTCCTTATTCAGCGAGATCGTAAACGCTTCCCTGCTGTCATCCAGCGGATTGCCGTCCTCGTCCGTCTCCGCCACGTAGTACGTCACCGAGTCGTTCTCGGACCTGCCGATACTCACCTCCAAAGGTACACTCACGCTGCTCTTCCCATCCAGGTCGAGTGTGATGACATCACCGTACCGGTTCCGCAGCTTCTCATCCGTAAACAGGCCCGCGTAGAATACATCTCCGGTCTTGTACTCTGCCCCGTCCATGAGCGTCTTTTTTGTGACCGTCAGCGTTCCGCCGTAATAGTAGCCGATCGGCACGCCGTTCGTCACGTTCTGGAACGCTGCCGTTCCCTCCGGGGCGTTCCGCGTGATCGACACGGCCTGCCCGGCCGGGTACTCCGCCTCGAACAGGACCTCCCCCTTCTCCGCGGCCCCGATCACGGTCCCCTTCCCGTCTGTCTCCGCGATATAGTACGTCCTGTCGGTCGTCAGATTCTCAAAGACTGCCGTCGCCGCGCTGCTGTTGTGGAACCGCAGCGGCTGGTCGGTCGTCCCCTCCGCGCGCACCGTGCACGCCTCGTCGGTGAACAAGCCCACATAGAAGATCAGCTCCTGATCCTCCGGCGGATAGTAGGCCAGCTGGTTCTCACGGTTGACGAGCTGCTTCGTCACCCGCACCACGCCGTTGTTTTTCGGCCCCGCGAGTTCCGTCTTCGGCTTTACCTCCACCTCGTACTGCCAGCCGTTCCCATTCTCTGACTGCACGGGGTACGGGACGGCTACCAGGAAAGCGGCGGTCGCATCCACCCGGTACGCCGTGTTTGCGCCGGCGCTCTGAAACACCAGGTACATGCCCGGATCCAGATTCTCAAAGACTGTCCGTCCATCCGCATCCGTCTTACGCGTCAGCACGCTTCCGCCTGCATCCACAAGGCCGGCCAGTTTCTGCGCCGCCTCATTGGATTCGGCTGCGGTCATGCCTGCCAGGCGGATTCCCGTCTCCCGATAGGCATCCAGCAGCGTATACTCCGCGCTGCCGCCTTCTACCTGCAGACGGGCTACCTGCGCCAGCCTGATCTCCACCTCCGGCATCGGCTTCACGTTGTCTTTTTCCAGGTTCGGGTCCGTGTAGGTCATCTGCACCTTCAGCGTCCCCTCCGCCCCCGCTTCCAGGTCCGGCATCCGGTCCGCCTCCTGAGCAAAGACTCCCATTACCACAAGCCCCACCAGGAGCACTGCCGTTATCAGAGCCGACACTGCCCGCACGTTTAGTTTTCTTTTTCTATCCGAAATCCTACGAACCATGATTTCCTCCCCCTCTTCTTTTTCTGAATGATAGCGACCGCAGTTTCCATCTTCTTCCCGCTCATCCGCCTTTCTCCTCCGGCGGATCTTCCGTCTGTCTGTCCACCTTCTTTTTTCGTTTCCGGCAATCCGTGATCTTCAGCACGATACTGAGGAGAAACAGAAACAGGAGAAAGGCCAGCAGTCCGACCACCAGAAGCGTCTGCGTCCGGTCTGTGCCCTCCAGCGGGCTGCGCAGCAGGATGCCTCTGCCTGCCGTGTCCTCTTCCTCTGTGTACTCCGTCCGCTCTCCCCTCACCAGCAGGCGGTGCGAGTTCACTCCGTACGGCGTGCACGTCACCAGCGTTACCAGGTCCCGGTTCTCCTCGATCGCCAGGTCCTCCGTCTCCTCCGGAAGGACCGTTTTGATCTGATCCACCCGGTATGCCAGCTTCTGGTCCAGAATTGTAATGAAAAAGAGATCTCCCTCCTCCATCTGGTCCAGATCCGTGAACAGCTTCGCGCTCGGAAGGCCCCGGTGTGCAGACAGCACCGCATGCGTCCCCTCCCCGCCGATCGGCAGGCTGGTTCCCTCGATATGCCCGCAGCCGTTCTCCAGCGCTTTCACGCCGATCCCGTGGTAGATCGCCAGCCTCACATGGATCTTCGGAATGTCAAGATAGCCCATGACCTCGTTTCCCGTGGGATTCAGGACCTGGTCGTAGGGATGGCTCAGCACATAGTCATTCGTCTCCTCGTCAAACGCATCCAGGATCGTGTTGACCTTGTGCTGTGCATTGAACGCCCGGGCCTCCTCCCAGATGTCCGAGTAATCTACCGGGTCGAGCGTGTCAACTGCCGTGCTGTACTCGCTGATCAGCCGGCGGTTCCGGTAGCTGTTCCACAGATCGCTGAACGTGGGATACAGCAGGATGCCTGCCCCTGCCAGAAAAGCGACGGCCAGGAAGACGTAGGACAGCCAGGAGCTTTTTTTCTTCCCTTTCCGTTTCTCTTTCCTTTTCTTTTTCTCTTCCCTTTTCCTCATCCTGCACTATCTCCTACCTACACCTTCAACCCTCGCTATCTTCATATATTCCAGCCTTTCCTGTCATTTAATATTACTTCCGTCTTTTCATTTTCTGCTGTTTCGGTGGTTTTTCTGCTTTTCACTCTCCGCCATCTCTATATTTCTTCCATCCATTATCTCCTGCTATCCGATACGTTTCCGTCGCTCCTCCTCTGCCATCTGAATAACGCCTCTGTTTTTCATCCTTTGTCATTCCAGCGCTCCTTCCGCTTTCTGTCATCCAAAATGCTGACCACCCAGACAATCACCGACGCCACGGCGAGTCCTGCCGCTGCACTGAGCACCTGCAGCAGCATCCGGTCGGTATCTTTCCTCGACGATTGGTGCTGCTCCTGCACATACACTTCTTCCACAAACGGGATCCTGTGGCCGCGCACCAGCACGCGGTGTGAGTTGATCGCGTACGGCGTGCACGTCACCAGCGTCGCGTAGTCCTCTTCCTCCGTGATCGCCAGCGCTCCCACCTCCCCGGGCAGGACTGTCAGCTTCTGATCCACCTCGTAGGCCAGCGTCTCATTCAGCACATGCAGGTAGAACACATCTCCCTCTTCCAGCAGCGGAAGGTCGGTAAACAGCTCTGCGCTCGGCAGTCCGCGGTGCGCCGACAGGATCGTGTGCGTCCCCTCCCCTCCTACGGGAAGGCTGCTCCCAAACAGGTGCCCTGCCCCTTTCTGCAGGGAGTCTTCCGTCGTGTAATGGTAGATCGGGATGTCCACGCCGATGGCCGGGATCTCCACGGAGCCCATCACCCCGTCCCCTCTCAGGTTCAGCAGCGCTTCGTACTCCTCGTCCTCAATCCCATCCCGCACGGAAAATGCATCCGGCACTGCCTCGCGGGCCAGGCTGCCATTGTACTCCCTGGCGTCCCCGAGCATCTCCGTGTACATCTCCGGCTCCGCCTCTTCACTCACAGACGCGCGGTACGCACTGATCAGCCGCTTCGCCCGGTATTCATTCCAGGTATTGCTGACCGTTGGGTACAGCAGTATGGACAGCCCTACGACGAATAGCAGGACAAGTCCTATATTCTTCTTTTTCTCTCTCATAAGATTCTCCATACGGCTGTCCCCGGAGGGGCAGCCGGGGCGGCGCTTCCTGCGGCGCACATCCCCCGGCCTTCCCTCTGATGACAGATCTTGGGCTACTCTTTCAATCATACCTGCCGCGGCTCTCCCCGGCCGTTCCGTGACGGATGCGGATACTCAATGAATACGTTCCCACATCTACCGCTGATGCTCAGTGAACATGCCCACATGTGTCCACCGTTGATGCTCAGCAGGCTGTTTCAAACACACTCTTTCCTCACTCCGCATCACGACGGCGCTTCACGAAGAAGATTCCTGCCGCCACGGCCATGATCACCACGCCGATGATCGTGAACAGGTACGTACCGATACCACCGGTCGACGGAAGGGCGGAGAGCTTTGTGTTCTGGATATCCAGTAAGTTTGTGACCGTCTGGTTCTCCACCGTATACGTTCCTGTCATTCCGTTCTCTTCATCCTCTGCCTTAATGGTTACCGTATATTCCGACAGCATGCTGTTATTGTCGGTATCCTTTCCTTCATACTTTGGTGCGATCGTAACGTCATATATTTTATTCGTCAGCTGGTATCCGTCAGGCGCTGCTGTCTCTTTCAGGTAATAAGTACCTGCATCAAGCCCCGCAAACGTCACCTTTCCATCCTCACCTGTTGTGCACGTGCCGAACACATCAGACAACACTTTCTCGCCGTTCTCATCTGCCTCATATTTTCTGTACAGCGTAAAGGTCGCGTCTTTCAGTTTCCCATTCTTCTCGTCGACCTTTGTCACCTGTCCGTCCAGGTCAAAAGAGTATGTATACGTAGTGTCTTTTTTATCCGAGGTCTGACCAGGGTTATTGGAATAAGTCAAAGTTACATCATTCTTAGCCGGGATAAAATTCTTTGCACCCGCTGTGATCTTTGCATCGTAAGTCACAGTGACCGCTCGCTCTGCTGCGGTTTTATCTGCAAGTTCTTTGATATAACCATCCTTAAATTCAAGTGTAATGCCCGTCTCCGTCGCTGTCAGAGAACAGAATTCACTGTTTACAACCGCTCCCTTTGTTACAACAGCTGTAACACCTGTTCCGCCTTCCACTGCAGTCCCAACAGTTACCTGAAGGGTATTCGTGACAATCTGTGCATTCGTCACAGTATCGGTGATTGTGTACACTGCATTTTGATACTCTGTGCTATAGGACGGGATCGTGCCGTTAATCGTATATGTTACGGTGTCTTTCCCTGCTTCCACATCCATATCGCTCACGGTCTTCTCGATGGTCACTTCGGAAGACTTTGCGTACGCCCCGCTCTCCTTTAATGTCCAGGAGCTGTCTGCATCCAGCTCATCCGTTATCATGCCATTCTCCGAACCTGAACCTGTCGGGCTGTAGTACACGCTGACAAGCATTGGGTTGTAGATCTTCGCCCCTTTCCCTGTTACCAGAATGAGCCATGTACCCACGCCAAGCTTTTCAGATGACTTACCGGTTGTTCCGTCCAGTGTCAGCGTTGTCCCCTGCGTTGAAGCAGTAATCTTAGACGCAATCGCAGTCACTTCTGTATCTGACAGGTTGAGCTGCTTTGTCGTTGTGGACGTTCCTGCATCTGTGACATCCACAAACACAGGATCAGTCCCTTTCCCGGCAAGTGCGGTCCACTCATATCCGATGAATCCATTTTCATTGTACCTTGCATCTACCAGCTGGTACGCCATAACCGTATCGCCGGCCACTACGTTGGTAATTGTTACTTCTTTGCTGTCACCTTCCTGCGGTTTGGTGCCCTCCGCCAGGGCTGCCGTGCACATGGACAGGACCAGGATGACCGTCAGAACCAGTGCACTGATTTTTTTGAGATACGTTTTCATTATCATTCCCCTTTCTTTATTGTTTTTATATAAATCTCCTCTCCGCCATGCGGGATGGCATATTCCCTTTTTCCCGCATGGCAGAGCAGAACATTTATAACTCTAATCCTCTCCCGACAGCAGACTCTTTCTCCGCCGTATGAGGAGCAGTGCCGTCAGCATCATGGCTACACCCGCGAAGGTATGCCACAGTGTGCCCGGACCGCCGGAGCTCGGCAGCTCGTACAGGACAGTGTTGGTAAATTCCGGCTTCTCGACACCAGCCGTCAGCGCTGCGTCGCTGTAATAGGCTACCTCGAACGTCAGATCGCCCCCGGCTTCCTGGGAATCGCTGACTGTCACGGTCGCGTAGAACACTGCATCCGAGTACGCAATGTGCGTTTTACCCTCGTTCACCTCGCTGATTTCATAGACGTATGTCCGACCGATATCCGTCTCATCGAACCGGAGCGCTGCAAACGTAACCGACGCTTCGCCTACATTATCACTCAGCTTGCCCTCCGATGTGCTTCCGACCGCGCGTTCTTTCGACGCATTCGCGCTCTGCGGCGGGTCTGCCTCCGGCGCACCCGCGTTTTCGTTCGCGTGACCTTCCAGCGTGCCCGCGTTTTCATTCTGCGGCAGATCTGCTTCCGGCGTGCCCGCATTTTCGTTCGCGTGACCTTCCGGTGCAGCCGTGCCGCTGCTCTGCCGGCTCAGCCACTCCTCCTTCGTGCCCTTCAGCACTGCCTCGAACGTAAAGTCGCCCGCGCCGATCGCACCTCCGATGAGCTTCTTCTTTGCCTCAAGGTTGATGCCTCCTGCCGCATGGTAGCTGTTGGTCCAGGACGGTCTCTGCTGCTGAGTCGTCCCGGCGACGTTCGGCAGCGGTCTCCCTTCTCCGTCATAGTACGTGACCTCTGACGTCAGTACATGCTTCGTCTCTCCTTCCGGCAGCGGAGCGTCCACACTCGTCACCTCTACCTTTGCGTAGAAGACTGCCGGATCCCGGTCAACCTTCGGACTTGTCACAGGATCCTCCGTCAGTTTGTACCAGAATACCGCCGTCCCGTCCTCGGACAGGTCAGCCTGCGTGTACGGGATCTCAATGCGCGCCGACGCATGGTGCGTTCCGTCCCAGGCGGTCTCCTCTGCCTGCCCGACAGCGCCTGTACCGCCGGACTCTATGCCCTCGGCTGCCTGCTCTTCGCCCGTCTGTGCCGCTTCCGCGGACGGCTGCCCGCCCCCGGTCTGCCCTGCAGACCCGGATGCGCTCACACGTCCGGTGTATCTGTTTTCCTTGCCGCTCAGCTCGGTATAAGTCGTCGGCTCATCCTCTGCCGCTCCCTCCGGAACCGCAAGCTTCACCGCCGTAAACGAGAACTCACCGTCCCCAATCGCGTCTTTCCGGCCTCCCGTCAGCGTCTTATCCAGCTCGAGTACTGCCTTGCCCTCCGCGAGCCAGTCGTTGGTGAACGCCATCGACTGTACAGATGTTCCTTCTGCCTTGTAATCTACAGGCTGTCCGTCTGCCGGTGTGATGTCGTAGATCTCGGGCGCGGTTACGTTCAGACTGCCGTCTTCTCCATCGGTCACGGTTACGACCACCTTGTAGATCTGTTCACTGTAACGGATGCCGCCCTTTCCGGCCTCCGCGCTCTCGTCCTTCTCTTTGACAATGTAAGCATGCTCACACAGGACGCTGTCACAATCTTTCGTGCTCTCCGTGATCTCGAAGAAATCATCCTCGAAGTCTGTGAAGTGCACCTCTGCGCCTGCCTCAGCGCTCGCACCTTCCGCCGTTTTCGCCACAGCGACCGGCGACTCGGACAGAGTTCCATCACTCTTCAGCTCGTATGCCTCGAACGTAAACTCCTCCGCATGTACCGGAGTATTGCGGTGCAGCAGCTTCTTGTTCGCCGAGAGCTCAAAGCCGCCTTTCGCCTTGTACACATTCGTGAAGACCATACCGCCGTCTTCCGTAACGTCCTTCCAGCCGCCTGCAGCGGAAGCATCCTGCCTCTCGATCTTCGTCTCAGCCGGAATCTGAACCAGACGCATGCTGTTACCGGATCCTGTCGTACCGCTCCCGGCCGCAATCTTCTGCAGCGCGATCGTCACGGTCACCTGGTATACCTCGCCCTTGCTCTCGTAGCCGACCTCAGCGGACCCGGAACCTGTCGGCGGAATCTCCTTGACGTAGTACACAAACTCCTTCGCGATCGTCGTCTCCCCGTCGATCACCTTCGTCGGATATACTTTGACGCCGTTGCGCTCTACCGTCATATCCGTCATGTCGAATACGTAGTCCAACTCCTTGCCGCTGCCATCCTTCTTGTTCGGGAGTGCCACATGGATCGCGCCGCTCGTCGAATCATTCCGCACCGTCGTCAGAGGCGCGCCGCCCGGGTACGCGTCCTCCGCGTACACCTCGAAGGAGAAGGCTTTCATCTGCCCGTTGATCACTTGCTTGCGTCCTGCAAAGGATGCCTCGCCGGTGGGTACGCTGTCAACATCGCCGAGCCTATTCGTAAAGCTGCACACTAGTTCCATGTTCTGCACAATTGTTCCGGTGTAACTCGACTCCTCATAGCCGATGCTGCCGTCCGGCGCATCGCTATTGTTGGCTCCGGCGTCTCCCGCTTCTGTGATATTGACATACGTCTCATGCTCCGTCTCCGTTACCGTGAACTTGGCGTCCACCGGAAGCCCATCTATCACAGCTTCTTCTCCATGCTTCAGCTGTATGGTCGTCTCA
This sequence comes from Oscillospiraceae bacterium, assembly GCA_021771715.1. Lineage (GTDB taxonomy): Bacteria > Bacillota > Clostridia > Lachnospirales > Lachnospiraceae > Choladousia. Next base: position 188,811 of record JAETOO010000018.1, on the reverse strand, counting down.
CCGTGCTCGTCAAAGGTATGCGCGCCGTACTGACCCGTGAGAGGGATGTCTTTCCCGGTCTCCGGATCTGCCAGACTCAGCGCCACCTTAAAGGTAAACGTCTCCTCTGTGTCGATGATTTCATTTACATCCGGCGCTACTGTCTTTTTCAGCTTCAGGCTTCCGGTCTTCACCAGGCCGAGGTCCTGATTCTTGTACCGCTCCCGGAAATTCTCAAGCGGAACGTTCTCGCTGACCATCTGGTCGAGCGTATGCATGTTCATGCCGGCCGCATTTAAATCGTACTTGACGGCATACGCATAGGCAGTCGGATCAATCTCTCCCCTTTCTGTATCTGTCAGTCCCAGAGCGGTAACTGCCACACTGTCGCTGTTCTCAGACGCGCTGACGCCCTCCTTCTGATATGGGGCTGCTCCCGTGTACACGCTCAGGCTGTCACCGGAAAATGCCACGATGTACTCGCCGGCCGGCAGGTTTTCGAAGGAATATCTGCCCTCCTGATCTGTCAAGACACTTTCGATTGTCTTCCCGGTCACATCCTCTGTACATTCTTTGTAAGCGTCACCGTCCTTCCGGAACAGTGTCGCCGTCACTCCGCTCAGCAGTGCTTCCCCGCTCTCCCGCCTGCCGTCGGCGTTCCTGTCGTACCATACCTGTCCGGAGATATCGCGGGCCACTACCATCGTCTCCACCTGAACAGTGGACATGGCGGAGCTATCTCCCTTCGCGCCGCTTTCCCAGCAAAACGCGGTATTCTTGTAGACATCTCCCGCCTCATTGTCATCCGCCCGCAGCTTCATCACCAGAGAGAGCACGCGGTTGCTTCCGAGGTGCTCTGCCTTGACGTAGATACCCGTGATATTTCTTATCACGTCGTCTGTCCCGCTTCCGCTGGGCCGGAATGTTCCTGTCGTATTGTCAATCGTCCCCAGTTTCACGAACAGCGGCTTCCCGTCTTCATTCTCACCGCTCTCAAGCATCTCGTCGATGGTAGCCTTGTCTTTTCCGTTGAAACCGTCTACCCGATCTTTCAGCTCCGAATACGAGGTCGTGCTGCCGTAGATCGTCACGTCCGCCTTGAACGCCTCGGTATCGCCTTCCTTTTTCGTCAGATCCGCGCTGAAGTTATCCAGTTCTATTCTGCCGCTGAAACGTGACTTGCGGCTGTCGCCGTTGCTGGGCAGCAGATCGTAGAAATACACGAGTTCCTTCTCATTATTGCTGTTGTTGTCGTACCTCACCGTATAGGTAAAGTAGTCATTCAGCTCCATGATGCTGCGGTCCACCGTCTTATTCAGGAATGCGCCCATCCCCTTGATGATACCGATATCCGCAGTGGCGGTATTTCCCCCTACATTCTCTTCCGTGTAGGCCCGATTATCGCCGCTTCCGCAGATGTAGACGTGCGCCTCGATCGTGTCGTTGTTGTGCAGATGCTCTCCCACCTGGATATTCGCCGAGAACGAGATGTCGGGAAGGGCGATTCCCACAGGCGCATCCTTGATCTCGAACACGATCTGCTGGTTGTTCACGTTCGGCAGCACCGGGTAGATCTCCATCGGACAGAATTTCGGAGGCTTGGCAGGACCTGTGCCTCCCTGCGGCGTCTCATACTTATAGATTATGCCGAACCTCATAGGCGCCTCACTCGATCCGGTGATCTCAATCACCTCCGGCTCGACCATCGGACAGCCATACGTATCCACAGGAAGCGGATTTCCCTGCTTATCCACCGGTTTGCCGTCCTCATTCACACGGTAGCCCTTTATCCTATAGGATTGCGGGGAGATCGCAATTCTCCTGTTTTCGTCCGTCTTGTCGCCTCCGTCCAGTTTCACCTGGATCGTCAGGTTTGTCGTCTTGTCCGCCGCCTTTGTCGGATCGGAGATCTTGGTCTCGATCCCGTTGATGGTGTAATCCACCACCGTCTCATTGTTGCCCACGTCAAACGTCGCGTTTCCGCCCGTACTCTGCTTATCCACCTTGATTCCGACGCTGGCCTCATAGCTCAGGATCATCAGGCTGTTCCCGTACAGAACGCCCGCATCAGCCGTACCCGGGGCGAGCAGGCCGTTCTCGAACTCGCACTTTATGTAGTGCGTCTTTCCTGGAGCTGCGCCATTTTCAACCCGGCACAGCCTGATCTCTTCGTCCTCGAGATCTCCCATGTCCTTGATCTCTTCGTTGTCCTGATAGCCTTCCAGCACGTTCTCGCTGCCATTCCACGTTCCGTCCGTCCAGGTGATCGGCCGGCCCTCTTTCATCATGGCGCCCTCGCCCTTCCAGATGCGCACCGCGTTCACGGTGCCGACCGTCTTACCTACCAGACGCTCATCGTCCGGATTCACCTTCATCGGAATGCTCAGATACTGATATCTGCCGCCCTGAATGTCGCAGTTGCGCAGCTCCACCAGCACGCCGATACAGGTCAACGGTTGCATCCCCTCTACATGAACTTTGCCATCAGCGCCTAACTCGTCCGCGTAGACCAGATCCTCCTCGCGCACCCCGTTCATATAGTGCATGATATCCGATTTGTTGGTATCGTAGCCCTCCGGATAGTCCGGATCACCCGCATAAAGGATGCGATACGTTCCCAATTCCGAGGCAGTAGTACGCTCCTGAAACATCTTCGGTTCGCCGTCAATGCGCAGCGCCCTGCTGTCGAAGAGCTGCAGAAGATTCATCGCGTTGATATGCGCATCCGAGCTGGAGTCCAGCAATCCGTATCCCATCAGAGTGATCTTGTCCCCCGCAAAGGTGCTGCAGTCGTTCGGATGGTCCCAGTAATTCGTTCCCAGATACCCATCCCCTACACTCATCGCAAGCCCCTCATTTCTCTTAGGACCGAGCTCAAAAAATTTATTAAATGAATTTCCCTTCGTGACTCCACCCGGCGAATACAGTGTGACCTTATATTCTATCTTATTATCTTCCTTATTCTTTTCGTATTCCGGGGCAATCTCCTGGCCGCCGCAGGTGGTAACATTCAGATTACTTACCTCCGTATATTCCTGCAGGCTTGCCACAGACATCTTCTGTACCCGAGGAAACACATTCAGCACCTGAATAAAGCCTGCTGAAAAACAGTGCGCCTGGTTCTCGTACAGCGTAACATTGCCGCTGTTCCCTGCATCCTTGAGCGGAAATTTCTCGCCGTCAAGATCAAAATCATAGCCGCTGACAGTGAAACTATACGTTTTATCTTTACCGGTTCCAAGTACCGTCCCAGGATCCTTCACCTTGTCCGCTTCATTCACCGTCCACGTTCCGCCGTAATAGCACCCGTCGAAATAGAAACGATAATTGCTGGGGGCGCCGCCCTTTGCGTAGGCAGTCCGGGGTTCCTCATTCCAGTAGAGCCGCCTGCCCCAGTGGCCCTTTCCATCGCCCGGCGTCGTCACCGCCCCTCTGTCCACGTAGTCGTGGTAGTTATACGCCGTGTTCGAGACCACGTTCTCATTGTACTCCCACAGAAGCGGGGTGAAGTTATCCTCCCCACCTTCGATATCAGAGGTCAGTGTCAGATCAAATGTAATATCTCCGGAGGGCAGAGAGAGCCCCTTGAAATTCTTTCCTGGATCGTTGTAGAGCTGCAGGGTCAGACCGTAGCCAATAATCCGGCCATAGCGGTAATATTTGAACTCCTCCTCCTCTTCCTTCGTAATTCCTGTCCACTTCGACGGATCCGAGATTCCCCAGTTTACCTCTTTCTTTGCCAGCGTATCCAGCCGACTGACTATCGTCTCGTCGACCTCGTCGCCGGTCCTGAAATCAAACCAGCTCTTGTAGCTGATATCAGGGCACCGCTTCAGCTGGAGATTGTAGCTGCCTCCCGCAGATACGGTCACCTCCTTCGACTTCGTCTCATTCTTCGTGATCTTCACAGAGGGGTGTACGCTGCCTCCCTCTCCGCTCTCCGCACCGTAGTTGTCCTCATTTCCCTTAAGCCACACCTTAAAGGAGGGGCTAATCTTGCTGCCGTTCTTGGCATTCTTCATCTGAACTCCCGCGGAGTACGTTTGATAGCCGCTGAGCACATTCTTACTCGCAGGATCCTTCGGGTGCACCGTGGCCCATCCGGTGAGCCTCTGAGTCACAATTCCGAGCGTATCCTCGTACTTCTCCTCATTCGATTTCAGCACGGCATTCAGATTGATCTCCCTGTCATCCTGATAGTACTTCCCGTCCCTTCTCCTGGTCAGGACTACCTCTCCGGCCGCATTCAGATAGGAAATCTCATACGTTTGTCCCAGCCACAGAAACGCACTGGTATCAAACTGCGCGTCATACAGCCCGGCATTCATCGTCATCTCAAAATATAGTTCGGTGCTCTCCGCCGTAGCTTTTATGCTGCGCGCCCCAAAGTCCACACGCAGATCATACCCTATCTTATCAAAGGACCGGACTATCTGGTTCGTCGCACTGACGTCATTGCCCGGAGCCTCAACCGTGTCAAAGTCCTCCGTGCCATCCTTCATACTCTCGATACTCAGCCCTGCGATATAGCCCTTGTAGACCCTCTTGCTGGCGAACACATAGGGGCCCTTGGCCGTTGTCGTAAAGCTGAAGCTGGTATAGCCCTCAGGCTTCTCCTCCGCCCCTGTGACCTGAACATCCGTTACGTGCGAATCCTCTATCAGCTTTCCGTCCTGCACATTCAGGACCATGAGCTTCCGGCAGGCGTCCTCGCCTCTCAGCCTCGCCTCCGGCTTCAGGTATTCTACGGTGACGGTCGCCTCCGTCCCTTCACTAAAACCTGGAAGTTCTGATACCACCTTTCCGCTTTCATCCTTCCAGCACAACTCATAGCACTGGAGGCCTCCATCATTCGTCTCGTCGACCACGCGCTTGATCTCTTCCGCGAAATCAGCAGTATCCTTACTACTAATAGTGAGCTGATACCTTTCGTCATTTATCTGTTTCTTGACATCCTCATCCTTCAGTTCTACAAAAATCTTAACGGCGGCCGTTTTCTCATCTCCCATATCATACGCGACGAACCGGTCCTCCGCCGCCACCGCCGGCACTGCCGCCAGCACCCGCTGTGCGGCTGCTACCAGGTGATTCTCGGCGTCGTACGCAGCGTAGAGCATCAGATAGTTCAGGCCCTCCGCTGGTGTCAGATACCGGTCCTCCTCCAGCTGCACCGGAAGGTAGGCCGCGCTGTCGATGATCGAGTAGACCCTCACGGAGAGATCTGCGGTGTCGCTGCCGTCCGCTCTGGATAGCGTCACTCCCTCCAAAAGATCGGTGCGCTCGCTGATCAGGTTTGCCTCTTCCTCCTCCGGCACCTGGATGCTCACGCCGGAGTCCTGCAGAAACGGGAACAGCTCACTGTGGCAGATCGGACACAAGAAGCCGCAGACAGCGGTCTCATCCCCCTCCACATAGCCGCACTGCTGCGTATGGATCGGGTGGTGATCGCAGGTCTCTCCCACCAGAATCACCTCTGTCTCTGTCTCAGACTCCGACTCGGATTCCGTCTCAGATTCCGATTCTGTCCCGGATTCTGATTCCGTCCCGGATTCCAACTCAGTTCCGGACTCCGATTCCGTTCCGGATTCCGACTCACTGCCGCTCTGCGGTTCCGTCTCATCCGATTCCGACTCACTGCCGCTCTGCGGTTCCGTCTCATCCGATTCCGACTCGCTGCCGCTCTGCGGTTCCGTCTCATCCGATCCCGACTCATCCGGTGTCGTCTCGCCCGGCGTCTGGCTATCCGTCGTCGTATCATTCTCCGTCGGTTCTTTGCTCTCCGTCGGCCCCTGACTCTCGGTCGGTTTCTGATCCTCCGTCGGTTTCTGACCCTCTGTCGGTTTCTGACCCTCCGTCGGCTTCGTCTCTCCTGACGGTTCCTCCGCTGCCGGTTCCTGACCCTCCGTCGGCTTCGACTCTCCTGACGGTTCCTCCGCCGCCGGTTCCTGATCCTCCGCAGGCTTCGGCTCTCCTGACGGCTCCTCCGATGACGCCGGGTCCTTCGTCAGTACCGACTCCTCCGCCGCTGCCGGTTCCTCCGCCGGCACCGGATCTTTCGTCGGCTCCGGGCTCTCTGATACCTTCGGGATCCCGGTCGGCGCCGGTTCCTCTTCCAGCTTCTCAATGATCACCGTCGGCTCTCCCGCAGGCTCCTCACCCAGCACCGTCGGCTCCCCTGCGAACTCCTCGTCCAGCGCCATCAGCTCCTCATCCGGCTGCTCCCCCGCCTCCGAAGCCGGTAGCGTCACAATCTCCGTCTCCTGCGCTTCTTCCTGCGCAAACGCAACACCGAGCTCCCCGATATTGCTCAGGCAGAGGCAGACTATCAGAAACCATGCAATCCATTTTTCACAAATGCTGCTCTTCACACATCGTCTCATTCCACCTACTCCTCCTTTATCTTCAACATCTCCTGAAGCCACCGCAGCAGCTCCAGCTCGCTCTCAAATCTGACCTCGAACGTCTCGTCAGGCCGCAGCACAAATCCCTGCCATCCGGCTCTGCGGCGGCTCGTGATGACCAGCTCGACCGTTGCCAGCGCGCCGACCCTGTCGCCGGCCTCCTCCTGCGGGGCTAACGCTGCGAATCGCGCGTTCTCTCCCGAAAAACTCCGCCTCTCCTGGAACGCCTGCGGATATCCGCACTGGTCAAACAGCAGATCTCCCAGCAGCAGCAACTCCCTGCATTCCTTAAAATGCAGCGTCCCCGGATACCGGTCGCTGTAAATCCTTCCGGCCAGATCCCCCTCGTACCGGTCGATGCACAGCCGGATGCGGCAGGGAAATCTGACAAGCGTCGTCTCTATCTCCTTCTTCATTGCTCACACTTTCTTTGTCCCGGTCACAGGGAGCTCCTCCAGCTCATACTGCACAGATACCTCCGCACGCTCGGACGCGTTTTCAAATTTCTCCTGAAGCCTCTGTGCTACCTTTGTCGTCGCCTCGTATGTACAGCACGGAAGCATCACGAGAAACTGCCTCGCGCTGCAGCGCGTAATCACATCCCCGCTCCTCAAGGATTGCTGCAGGACTGCCGCCAGCAGCTCCATCCCTTTTTCGATCTGCGAATCCGTCAGCTGCGCGCCGCCGGACTCTTCTGCCCCCTGCAGCGTCAGCAGCAGCACGTACTCCTTGATCCCCATCCGCTGAATCTGTCTCGCCTCCAGACGCAAGATCTGGCAGAACATCGAGAGGTCACAGACAAATGCTCCCCTGGGATTCTCCTCTCTCATCTTTGCCAGCAATGGTTCCAACTCCTGTGTCTTTCTCGCTTCCATCACGCTTCGTCCTCCCTAAAACGATTTTCTTCCCTATCGAAACAGTATTTTTTCATCGCTTATCCCACGGTGCGCTTCGCTCCCGCCCCGGATACCGCTTAATATCCATTATGCGGTACGGCGGACGCCAGCCGCCGCCCCCGGGAACCGCAGATCAGTGACGCATGTACCCCACCGGCGCCGGATTCCCGGAGATCCGCAGCCGTTTCGCCACGGTTTTTTTAATTTTCTGAAAAAAAGCATAACAATCAGACCGACATGCATTTATTGTCCCATATCGGTCTGATTATTATGGAAAATTCCAAGGATTGGCCCCACTTCAAGAATTGATTTTTTAAAATTCCTATGATATACTGAACTTATTTAAAGCCCGACAGATATGTAGCTTCACACACCGTACCGCATAATGGATATTATGCGGTTATTTTTTCGTGCAGCACCAGGCCAAGGCCCTCAATCTGTCTGCTCTGCTCCGCCCCGCTGACGCACGTATAGATACGCGTCGTATTAATATTCGAGTGGCCCAAGATGTCTGCAAGGCGGCTCAGATCCTTCTGTGCTTTGTAATACAGGCAGGCGAACAGGTGCCGCAGATTGTGCGGAAACACTTTGCTGCGATCCACCTGCGCCGTCTCACACAGCTCTTTCATGCTGTGCAGAATGTTGTTCCGATCCATCGGCTGTCCGCTCTTCGTGATGAAAATGCTGCCGCTGTGGATCTTTTTCTTCCTTATATAGGTTTGCAGCTCCCGGCAGAGGCTCCCGGGAATCAGCACCGTGCGCGTCTTTCCCTTCAGAGAGACGACCGCTCGGCCCTCCTGCACCGCCTCCGCAGTGATGAAGCGCAGCTCACTGACCCGGATTCCCGTGGTGCAGATCGTCTCCATCAGCAGATACAGGCGGATGTCGCCCTTCTCTTTTGCGGCCCGCAGCAGGCGGTAGTACTCCTGCTTCGTCAGTTCCCGCTCCTGGCTGCGGAATGCCGCGCGCTGCAGCTTCAGCGCTTTCACCACGCAGTCATACCAACCCATCTCCTTCAGGAAGCAGTTGACGGCGGCCAGCATCGAGTTCACGCTCGCGGGCTGATACCGCTCCTGCAGGTACTGCTTGTACGCGATGACCTGCTCCTTCGTGATCTTTGCTTTCCCCACAAACCTCCGGAAGGATTCCAGATCGCGCATATACTTTTGAATCGTCGCCTCACTTCTCTCATCCCTCGCCAGCCGGTCTCGAAACTGAATGATCAATGGTTCTGATATCTGTTTTTCCATTGTAAGTCCCTCCTTTGCACCTACTTACCAGCTTTCTCATTTTTCAGAATAGCATACATCAAAAAAGGAAGCTTTGTAAAAAACAAAGCTTCCTGAGTTTCTTAATTTTGTATTTTACGAAAGTTCTCATCACACACTGCCGTGACTGATACGATGGCCGAAACCGGCTCTCAAGCAGTGCGGACATTCGGCATAGCTTGCTTTGCTGATGTAAGTTTGATTTCTTCGCTCATTGCATTTTACGCACACCTGGACGCCATATGTATAGACGGAGCATCCGCCCCTGCCCTCTGATATGTGTCTCTTCAGCACGGCATTTTTCCACCTGTGCGCGCAGGGCAGCCTCAACATACCGCCTGTCAGCCCGCTTTCCTCCAAGGCAATTACAGACCCGTCCTCGAACAGCAGATATGGATTCGCCGCCTGAAACCATCGCTCATCTTCCGGCACATCCCCATAGATATCATCTGTCAATTCCATGTAAACCCACTGTGTAGCATCCAGAAACTCCCCTGTCATCGGCTCCAGATCCAGGACCTGCGGCGACACGGCGAACACCGTCGCGCAGCTGCCCGCGAGACATGCTGCGAGAAGCAGCGCCTTCATGCTGCCGCGCTTTTTCGAAAACCGTTTCCCCAGACGGATGATCCTTCTCCCCGTCAGCTTCTTGCTCGCAGAGTGAAACTGTGTCATAAAACCAAACCTCCGTTCCGCCTGTGCCGACACATCCACCAGCAAGTGTCCGTAGCCGCAAAGCTGGCTTTTGGAAAAGGCCGCCGTCGTTCTCTCGTCACAGGCAAGCTCCTGTATTTCGCAAAATTCCCTCCAGAACAGGTAGATAAAAGGGTTCCAGCAGTGCAGCAGCACCGCGGCGAAGGCGAGAATCCGGAACAGAAAGTCGTGCGCCCGGATATGCTGCAGCTCGTGCTGCATCGCGAGGGAACACGCGTCGTCCGGGATCGCAGCCGTGATGACCACGCACGGGCGGAAAAAGCCCAGCGTGAACGGCGAGACCTTTGCGTCGCAGTACAGCAGCGATACCCTCCTCCGAATCCGCAGCCGCTCCTTCAGCGCCTCGAACTCCTCCGCATGTCCGTCATCCGGCCTCAGCCTGCACACGACCCGTTTCCGGAACCGCAGATATCCCCACAGCCTGCAGCCGAGCACGACCGCAAGAAGCGCCAGCCACAGCGGGATCAGAACCTGATAAAACCCTCCGCTCGGAAGCAGGCGGAACCCGTCCGTCGTCCGCACGATCCGGTTGTCCAGAAAGACATACTCGTTAAAAATCGGAGGCTGCTTCGGCATGAGCAGATTCCAGAGAAGACTCTTCCCCAGCGCAAGCGGGAGGAAAAAGCACGCCAGGCAGAATTTCAGGAGCCTGTACTGAAAGGCAGCCGTCACTTTCGCATCGAAAAACCGGTTGAACAGCAGACAGATACAGACCGGGACGGTCCCGGTCAGCGAAACAGACAGCATGATCTCGACAAACAGCTTCATTCTTCCTCCTCTGACTCTGCGAGCTCGTCCAGCACCCGGTGCAGCTCCTCCGCTTCCTGCCGCGACAGACGCCCGCGCGGCACGAACGAGAGCAGAAAGCTGCCGACCGAGCCCGCGGCCGAGAAGTCGAGCAGGCGCTCAAAGGAGCCCTGCACAAACTCCTCCCGGCTGACCTTCGCGAAATACGTGCGGCGCTCTCCTTTGACATCCCTCATATCCAGCAGCCCCTTCTGCATCAGCCTCGTGACGCGCGTGTGCGCCGTCGTCTTCGCCCAGCCCCAGCCCATGCGCTCATTACAGAACTGCAGGATCTCGGCAAAGGTGACGGGCGACGGCCGATCCCAGAAAAAGCACATCAGCTCATACTCAATATCCGACAGACCAAGATGATTGCTCAATTTATCCACATCCTTACCTCATATTTATTCCGTTATACACAGTCTATCAGGCGGCCATGTGGAAGTCAATCAAATTATTCTACTGATATTAGAAAAAGTTCTTGACAGCCCCCTGCCGCGGCTCTTATAATTCTACATAGAGTAGTATATTTTACCCGTCACCGGAGCGAGACAGCTCCGCTTTGCAATCCAGGAGGCAGCGATATGAGAAAAAATCGAATGAAAAAAGCAGCCCTGACCCTCTCCCTTCTGACCGCCCTTGGCGCTATGCCTGTCCAGGCAAAGAGCCTCGGGGACGGCCTGTTTCGGATCGACCGCTACGATGTGTTTACCTTATTTGACGCGTCTGTCTATCCGCATGAAAAGCGCGTTGTGACCGAGGTGGCTAAGGATGGCACCTTCTGCGCGGAGAATGTATCGGATTTCCTGCGGTCCACCGGGCTTTACGAGATCACGGAGGTCCGCACCGAGGCGGATGTTCAGGGTGAGATCTATGAGAGGGAGCTGTGCTACACCTTTCTGCCCGACCAGGCCGAGGAAGGCTACTGGGAGGAGGAGCAGCTCACCCCCCTCTTCTTTTCCTGCATCGTCTCGCCGGGCGACGTCATAAAAGCGACGGACGACGAGACGGAAACCGTCACATGTTTAGGAGACGACGGCTGCTTTTACACCGAAGTCACGAAGGTCTATCCGCTGGAATCTGAGACGGAGTAACTTCCCCAGAGCCACTGCAAATTTTATTTCTCACTTCAACGGTTTCGTTTGGACACAATGCGGTAGAGCACGAGAGCGAGCGCTGCCGTCAGCAGGTCGGCGGAGGCCTGCGCACAGATGACGCCGCGGTAGCCGAGCAGCGCCGACAGCACGACCAGGCAGAGGGCGAAGAGCACACCCTGCCTGCTGACGGAGAGCAGCAGTGCCGGAAGCGCCTTGCCCTCGGCCTGGAACAGCGTCGTGAACACGAGCACGACCCCGATGAGCGGCGTCGAGACCAGCAGGCAGCGCAGCATCACGCTCCCCGCCCCGACGATCGCCTCGTCCTGCATGAAAATGCGCACAATCTGCGGCGCGAACACCGCGAGAAGCAGCGCGGTCACCGCGGAAAACACAAGCTCCACCAGCAGATCGAAGCGCAGGATCGCGGACAGCCGCCTGCTGTTTTTTGCGCCGTAACAGTACCCGAGCAGCGGCTGCGCGCCAAACGCGAAGCCCACCATCACGAGCACGACGATCATGTTCACCTTCAGGGCGATTCCCATCGCCGCCACCTTCTCCGTCCCGTAGCGCACGAGGTAGCGGTTCATCAGCGTGATCCCGAAGCTCTGCATGATGTTTGTGAGCGATGCCGGGATCCCGATCGCAAAGATCGACGCGACGACGGCCTTCTCGACGCGGATGTCCCTGCAGGAGACGGTCAGCTTCCGGCTCTTTGCCTTCACAAAATAGACGAGCAGAAGATCCGTCACGAGGTTGCCGAGCACGGTCGCGATCGCGGCGCCGCCCGCCCCCATCCCCAGGCCGAAAATAAAGATCGGGTCGAGGATGATATTCGCGACGGAGCCGGTCACGGTGCTGATCATCGACTGCAGCGCCATCCCCTCCGTCCGGATCAGATTGCTCGGCGTCAGGGACACGATGATGAGCGGCGCGCCGAGCGCCATGTACCGGTAATACTCCGACGCATACTCCACCGTGGACGCGTCCGCGCCCAGCAGGCGCAGGATCGGCTCCCGGAACACCAGCATCAGCGCCGTCACCGCCACGCCGCACAGGATCGCCGCGTAAAAGCAGAAGCCGCTGACGCGCCGCCCCTCCTGATCCCGCTTCTCGCCGAACAGCCGCGAGATCACGGAGCTGCCGCCCAGCCCGAAGATGTCGCCGAGCGCGATCATCATCGTGAAGACCGGCGCGCACAAGGACACCCCGGCGACGAGGTCGGTATTCTGCGTACGCGCGATAAAAAATGTGTCGACCATATTGTAGACAAGGCTCACCACCATGCCGAACACGACCGGAAGCGCCATCTTGAAATACGCTTTCGGGATCGGGGCGCGCTCAAACAGTTCATTTTCCATGATTCTTCCATTCCTCTTTTCGGTTATTTTCAGGCATACATTTTTGCCTGCTACCCCCGGGATTTTCGTGCATTCTACTTTACATACCGGGCGATCATCTGCGCGCCCTCCTGTGTCACCGCGATGTGCGACAGACTCTTGACGTACTTGTTGAACTGCGCGTAGCCGTAGTCCCGGATCTTGAAATCCTTGTACTTCTCGTACACCTTATTCCCGATCATCGACAGCTCGATGCCGTCCTTGCCCGCGCTGCGCACGAGGTTCAGCACGTACGCGTCGATGACCTCCTTCTGCCCCGCGTTCTCCCGGAGCGCGACATTGACGATATGGCCGTGCTTCACAAGCTGCAGCCGCGAGAACTGCTCGAGGAATTTTGACAGCATATTGTAGCCGTAGCTGCGCGTGTCGAAGTCCGGGTACAGGCTGACGAGCCGGCTGCCGACCTCGCCAAGCCCCGTCGTCTTGTTGTTGTCCTCGTTGTCAAGCACGATCTTGATGATCTCATCCTCGATCATCTCACGGCTCAGGCCGTCCTTCGGCTCCTCCGTCTCCGGCGTGCCAGGGTTCTGCTCAAGCAGCAGATTCTCCAGGATCGTGAACTTGTCGCACGCCTTTCGAAACGGCTCCGGCGTCTTGTTCTCCCCCATCCCGATCACCATCTTGCCGCTCTCGCGCAGGCGGCTCACCAGCCGCGTAAAATCGCTGTCCGACGACACAATGCAGAAGCCGTTCACATCGTTCGTGTACAGAATATCCATCGCGTCGATAATCATCGCCGAGTCCGTCGCATTCTTCCCCGTCGTGTAGCTGAACTGCTGAATCGGCGTAATCGAGTTCGTCAGCAGAACCTCCTTCCACGCAGAGTGCAGCGTGCTCGTCCAATCCCCGTAGATCCGCTTGTACGTAATCACACCATACTTCGACAGCTCGGTCAGGATCGGTGTAATATACTTTGCGGAGACATTGTCCGCATCAATCAAAAGTGCAAAATACCGTTCTTCCATAATTACCTTCTCTCTGTTGGCGTTTCCTCTTTTCTTTTAACTATACCACCTGATTCCTTATTTTTGAAGTGTGAAAAAAGTTCAGCCATACAAAAAATGGTAAGACAGACCGTGCAAACGTGTCTGCGACTTGCATGGCGTCCTGAATAAACTATCACTCCTGCACGTATCTCTCAAGCGTGCGCGCCACCGCGCCGGTTCCCTCCGACAGCTCCGCAAAATACGCGAGCACCTGCTCCGCCAGCCCTGCCTCGTACAGATTCACTCCGAAGACTGCCGCATTCTCCAGAATCGGACGCAGCTTCTCCCCTGCACCCTCTGTCTGACCGAGCTTCAGGCCGGCCACACACGGAAGCAGCGTCCCGAGCATCGGGTCCGGGCTCAGGGAAAACGCGCGCCCTTCATCGTCGACCGCCATCAGATAGCGCAGCCAGCCCGCAAAGATGAGCGGAATCATCCGCAGCTCCCCGACCGCCCGCGCGTCCGAGGCCAGATAGCACTTCACCGTCTCCCCGAAGCGCACGGATAGCTTCTGCGAGGTATCCGTCGCGATCCGCTGCGGCGTGTCCGGCAGAAACGGATTCGGGAGCCGGAGCCTCAGAACCTCATCCAGAAACTGCTCCGGCGAGAGGATGCCCGGATCTGTGACGACCGGAAGCCCCTCCTGGTATCCGATGCGCTCCGCCATGCGGCGCAGCACGGGATTCTTCATCTCGTCCGAGATTCGCTCATAGCCGAGCAGGCAGCCGTACACCGCGAGCGCTGTGTGCAGCGGATTCAGGCAGGTGCAGACCTTCATGCGCTCCGCCCGCTCCACGGTCGCGCGGTCCGCAAACAGGATGCCGCCTTTTTCCAGCGCAGGCCGGCCGTTCGGAAACTGATCCTCTATGACCAGATACTCACACTCCTCCGCATTCACAAACGGAGCCGCGAACGTGCCCTTTGCCGTCGCGATCTGCTCCAGCCCCGCAATGCCGTCCGCCGCGAGCATCGCCTCCACCCTCGCATCCGGGCGCGGTGTGATCTTGTCAATCATGGTGCACGGGAAGGACACGCGCGCTGCGTCGCTCAGGTACGCCAGGAAGCCAGCATCTGCCCACGCTTCTGCGATTTCCAGTATCGACTCTCTCAGCACGTCTCCGTTGTGCGAGCAGTTATCCATGCTCACGCAGGCGAGCGGCAGCGCACCGTTTTTGTACCGCTCGTACAGCATCGCCGTCACGATTCCCAGATAACTCACCGGGTGCCCCGGGCCGTTCGCCATGTCCTGCGCTACCGCGGGCAGATACTTCCCGTCCCCGTCTTTCAGTCGATAGCCCTTCTCGGTGATCGTAAAGCTGATCAGCTGCAGCGACGGCGAGCGGAAGATTTCCTGCATCCGCGCGTAATCCTCCGCATAATCGCTGCCTGTCACCAGCGATTCCACAATGCTCCCGATCACCGTCTTCTCCGTTCTTCCATCCGCCTTCAGCGTCACCAGCACGCCAAGGTTGTCATGCGGCCGGTATACGCGCTCCACGATCTCCGGGCTGCTGCCGCCCGCCGCGATAATGCCGCGGTCCATCACCCCCTCATTCAGCAGCTGCTGCACGACATTCGCCTGAAACGCGCGGAAAATATTTCCGGTACCAAAATGCAGCCATACCGGCTCCGCTTTCGTCTTCGCTGTCACCGTCTCAATGTCAAACTCCGGCAGCGCATACCCCGCATCGAGAAAGCACTGGCGCTCCTCACAGATCCCTCTCCTTGTCAGTTCCATAGTAACTCCGCTATCCTTCCCGCAGACCGTGGTCTGCTTTCCTATTTTCTCCAAGATTTCAGCCATAATCTCTCACTACTATATTTTCCCATCCCCGGCAAAATCCTGCTATATAATTCCGACATTCTCAGAAACTTCTGCCAGATCTGCAGCTGATTCAGACCTTCTTCATATATTGCGCATACTGTCCGCATATCGCCTCCCGGTCGATCCGATACCGGTTCAGGTGCTGATCCATCAGTTCTTCTGCGCGCTGCTCGTCCCGCGCTCTGACCGCCTGCACAATCGCCGCGTGATCCTCGACCAGCCGGATATCCTTCACGGCGCTCAGCGCCATGCTGCGCACGCGGTCAAAATGGATCGTCAGTCCCGTCATCACCTCGTAGCTCTGCGTCCGGTTTGCGATCGTAAAGAGCTGCCGGTGAAACGCATCATCCTGTTCCATCAGCCGCTCCGGCCCGAACGTTTCGAGCGTAAACTGCTGCAGCTTCACGCTCTGCTCCAGCTGCTCAAGCTGCGGATCGGTCGCCAGCCGGCAGACCAGCCGGATCACGGCGCACTCGAGCACATTGCGCATCCAGCGCGTCTCCTCCACGAGATCATAGTCGATCAGCGACACAAAGCTGCCCCGCTGCGGGTAGACCTCGACGACCTTCTCCTTCACCAGCTCCTGCAGCGCCTCGCGCACCGGAGTGCGCGAGAGCCCCAGCTTCGCCGAGAGCTCATTCTCGCTGATCCTGCTGCCCGGAGCGAGCTCGAGCCGGATGATGCTCCCGCGGAGCACGCGCAGCGCATAATCGCGCCCCGACTCATTCGCTTTTCTTTCCATATAATGTACCCGCACCTCCTCCTGATGACGCACCACCAAAGACCTCCTCAGCTGCTGTCTCCAACTTCTAAATTTTCACTTCTAGCCCCAACTTCCGAAACCATCTTCGGAATTCTGTTTCTGACTCCAACTTCTGCATCCAACTTAAAAATTCTATTTCCGGCTTCCTACTTCCGGGGCAATTTCGGAATTCTATTTCCAGCTCTACACTTTCGGAGCCAACTTCTGAATTTCCGCTTCTAACTTCCCATCTCCACACGCAATACGTCTTGAATGCCTTTAAAAGGATTTAGCGGCTCCGGGCCATTTTGTCAATGGCCTCCCACAGTCCGTTGAGATACGTCGCGCCGAGCGCGCGGTCGTAGAGTCCATAGCCGGGGCGGCCGGTCTCATCCCAGATCATCCGGCCGTGATCCGGGCGGACATAGACATCCGGGCATGTCTCGTACATCGCCTTTACGATCTCGAACAGATCCAGATCTCCCGCGGACGAGAGATGTGCCGCCTCGCGGAAGTGGTGGTAGCCGAGCTGCTTCACGTTGCGGATGTGCAGGCAGTGAATCCGGCCCATTGCGCCGTAACGGCGGATCATCGCCGGGATGTCGTTGTCCGGATTCGAGCCGAGCGAGCCAGTGCACAGACACAGACCGTTGCACGGCGAGTCGTGCAGTGCGAGGATTTTGTCAAAATCGTCCTGGCAGTGCGCGATCCGCGGCAGTCCAAAGATCGGCCACGCCGGGTCGTCCGGATGGCAGGCCATCGACACGCCTACCTCCTCGCACGTCGGAATAATCCCGTCCAGAAAGTATTTGTAATTCTCCCGCAGCTGATCCGGCGTCACTCCCTGGTACTGCGCAAGCGTTGCCTCCAGCTCTGCCAGACGCTCCGGCTCCCAGCCCGGAAGCGAGAAGCCGTTGCAGCCCTCTGCCGTGCGGCGGACGATCTCGACAGGCCCCATCTCCCCCAGCTCGCGCTCATCAAAGTACAGGCTGTTCGACCCGTCCTCCGGTATCACGCGCGCCAGATCGGTGCGCAGCCAGTCAAAGACCGGCATGAAATTGTAGACAATCACCTTCACCCCGTATTTTGCGAGGTTGCGGATTGTGATCCTGTAGTTCTCGATGTAATCATCCCGCGTCGGAAGCCCCAGCTTGATATCCTCGTGGACATTGACGCTCTCGATCACCTCGCACTCCAGCCCGGCCGCATGCACTCCATCGACATAGCGTTTGATCTCCTCCTCCGTCCACACTTCCCCGGCCGCCTTATAGTCGAGAAAGCCCATCAGACCGGTCATCCCCGGGATCTGCCGGATCTGCTTCAGCGTCACCACATCACTGTTTTCCCCGAACCACCGAAACGTCATTTTCATCTTCTCTTTTCTCCTCTCCGCGGATGCTTTCTTTCCCATCCGATTCTTTTCTTACCTTACCACTTTTTTCCCGTCTTGTCTACTAGTATACAAGTTAAGCGATGCCATATCACCGGGAACATGACAAGTGCATCCTCGCAAAACCGGCATCAGTCGCACCACGCCTCCCAGTTCTCCGATCGCATCGCCTGAAAGCACATCTCGATCTGCTCCCGGTTGTTCTTTTCCTCCGCCAGGCGCGGCAGCTCGTCCAGTCCAAAATAGTCAAATCCCGTTGTCTCGATGTTCGGCACAAACGCGCCGCCGAGTACCTCGCACTGCAGGAAAATCTTGCACACCTTGTACGCGTAGACCGGCTGATTGTGCTTCTCCCTGTCCTGGACGGCGATGACGCGCTTCACCCTGACGTCAAGCCCGGCCTCCTCCTTGACTTCTTTCACCGTATTCTCCGCGACGGAGACGTTCACGTCCACCCAGCCGCCCGGCAGCGCCCACGTACCGTTCGCCTCGTGCACGAGCAGAATCCTGTCGCCCTGAAAAATGGCGGCCCTTGTGTCGAGCTTGGGCGTCTGATAGCCCACCTCCGAGCAGAACAGATGCTTCACCGTCTCCAGAGAAAGGCCCGACTTGCAGCTGACCATCTCCGCGGCGATCTCCCGGATCCGCTCGTACCGCTCGCGGTCATACGGGTCCTTCCCATAAAAGATACCCGCCTGCGCCAGACTCTGCAGCTCAACCGCCCACTCCAGCCATTGTTCCTTCTGATCCATCCCGCTCCTCCTCTCGGTTATCATGTTTTCCACCGGGCCGCCCAAATCTTCCTGCGCTCTCAGATCTCATACCACCGGATCTCGTTCGCCGCAAGCGCGAGCGCGAAGCTGCTGCCGTCCCCGCGGTACACAGTCGTCTGCTGCGGCTCGTACGTGTTGTTCACGACGCAGTATTTTCCGTTTCTGACGTACGCATGGACGTCCACGCTGCAGTTTGTCGAGAACCACTCGTGCAGGCGCTCCTCGCTGTGCGCGCTCCAGAGAATGGCCCGGTGCAGAATCCGGCTGTTGACAAAGCTGTACGGCAGGCCGGAGAGATAGACGGTGCGGCCCTTCCCGCACGTATGGACCGCCATCTGCACTTCTCTGTCTCTCTGCACGAGAATCTCCGTGCCCTCCAGCGCGTACATGCTCTTCTTGCCCTCGCCGAAGTCCACCTCCCCCTCGCAGTCCGCGAGGATAAAGTGATCCCGGTGCTCCTCCCAGTTGTACTTGTCATACCCAAGGGTAAAGCCGGTCTCTTTCTCGACGCCAAGCGCGGACGCCAGCTGCAGGTAGTGCCCCTGGTACTGATGGCCGGACGGCTCCCCGACTCCGATGAAACCGCCTCCCCGGCAGATGAAGCCGCGGATGGCCGCCGTGACTACGGGATCCTCCCACTCCCGGCCGCCCGTATGCGCGGTGTCGCCGTCCCCGATATTCAGAATCACGTCAATCCCGTCGAGCACGGACGGATCCTTGCGGATCTCGTCAAATGACAGGAAGCACACGTCAAACGGCGCGCCGGAGAGCGATTCGATGATCCCCGCGTAGCTGTAATTCTGCTTCTGGTACAGCGCGTGGTGTACCATGTGGCAGCCCCAGGAGCGCAGGCGGCCCCAGCAGTTCAGCACCGCCACCCGCTTCAGGCAGAACGCCTCCGTCCCCTTTATGTTCTCGTACAGCTCCCGGAACTCATTGCAGACGCTCTCGACGTACGATACAAACTCCGGGAACTCGCACGCCAGCTTCAGATATCCGCCGTATCCGATCCGGTCAATCGGCTTGCGCAGGATCGCGCGCCGTGCCGTCACCCAGTTCTCCTTGGCCTCCTTCACCGGATCCCCGCCCTCGTGAAACGTGTCCGGGAAGAAGTACGGCAGCAGCCGCCCTTCCGTGTACTTCACGCCCGGGATATCCGAGATCAGCCGCAGCGTCGAGCCGTTCCCGACGCTGCCGACCACCGCGTCGAGGCCCGTCGTCCGAAACTCATCCATGAACGGCTCCGTCCCGATCCAGTGATCCCCCAGGAACATCATCGCTTCCTTCCCGAGCTCATGCGTCAGATCGACGAACTCCCGCACCAGCGCGGCCACCTCGCGGCGCTGGAACGCCATGAAGTCCTTGTACTCCCGGCTCGGCTCCCGGTACTGATTGTTGTAATAGCCCTGGTCGATGATGTACTCCGGGCGGAACCGGTAGCCGACCTCCCGCTCAAACTGCTCCAGGATATACGGCGACACCGACGCGGAGTAGCCGTACCAGTCCACGTACTTCTCTCGCTTCAGCTCGTCGAAGACCAGCGTAAACTGATGGAAGAACGTCGTGTAGCGAATGACATCCACGTACGGATGGTCCTCGACAAATTTCCTCAGCCGCTCCAGCGAGTGCGCGTGTGTCTTTGGCTGGCGCACATCGAACGTGATCTGGTGCTCGAAGTCCTTCCAGTCATTGACCACCGCGTTGTACATGTGCACCGGATCCCAGATCAGGTACGCGAGAAAACTGACGGTATACTCATGGTAGGGCTCCGGCTCCGAAACGTAGACACAGCCGTCCGCCTCGTCGTAGCTCCACGCTTCCGGCGCAAGCGCCTCTCCCGCCGTCCGGTCCACGACCTCCCACCAGCGCTTGATGTCATCCCGCGTGTTCGGCATCAGGAGCTCCCGGCTGATCCCCTTCATCAGAGGAATCCTGAGCGCGCCCTGCTCCGCCGTGTAGAACGCGGTCATGATATAGCACTGCTGCACCTCGTCCGGATTCGCCTTCGCCCACGCGTTATCCTTGCGCGTCGTGTAGTACGTCGAGTACACCTTCGCGTCCACCGCCTTGAGCGCCTCCGGGTACTCCGTCCCGTCGCAGTCCCGGATCGCGTCCGCACCCCACCGTCTCAACAGTTCCAGTGTCTCCGGCACGACGTCCACATCCGTCGGAATCGTCACCCGGCCTGTGCGTCTGTTTGCTTCACCTGTCATACGAAACCCCTCCTTTACATCCTCAGAATCCATGCGCCACGCAGTCCCACTCCGCCCCGGCGCAGATACACGGCGGACGGCCCCTCGCAGGAGCTGTCCCAACTATTTCTATGTCCAGTATAGCAGGCTTCCCGCCGTTTTTCCACAGAAATCTGCGGTCGCTCAAAGGCAGCCAGCGGTTACTGTTCGCGCAGCCGCTGTCCCGAAACATGTTATTGTTCACGGACAGCAAAGCCGTGAACAGCAACAGCCGGGATGATGTCCCACAAGACAAACACTCCGGCTGCCGTTTCACAACACGTGTCACACTATGGTTTCTGCGAAAAAGCCCCTCTTCTTTCCGTCGACCCAAAAGCTCTCCTCAACTGTAAATTCGCCGCGCAGGCGGATGTCCTTCGCCGACGCTCCCACCAGCACCTCAAACCTGCCTGCCTCGACCTTCCAGCGCATCTCCTGATCCAGGAAGGCCAGCTGGCTGAGCCTCATCACAAAGGCAACCGACTTCTTTTCGCCCTGTCTCAGATGAATCCGGCGAAAGCCTGCCAGCTCCATGACGGGACGCACCATGCTCGCCCGCTCGTCGCGCACATACAGCTGTACGACCTCATCCCCGTCCATTCCGCCAGTGTTCTGAATCTCCAGCTCGATCCGCACCGCAGGCTCTCCTCCTGTCTCTTTGCCTGCCACCGTGGGCTCTCCTCCGGCCTCTTTGCCCGTCACCGCAGACTCTCCTCCGGCTTCTTTGCCCACCGCCACGGGCTCTCTTCCGACCTCTCTGCTCCCCTTCTTTCCTTCAGCTCCGAATGCGCCCCTGCTCTTTTCTGCGCTCCCGGAGTCCTCTTTTGCGATAGTATCCGCATCCTTCATCGAGACCCGCAGATTGCTGTAGTCAAACTGCGTGTAGGACAGCCCGTGTCCGAAATAGTACCTCGGCTCATGCGGGCAGTCTACATACTGCCGGAACGCGCTCACCGTTCCCTGATGGTACGACGATCCGTTCGGATGGTTGTAGTAGACCGGAATCTGCCCCGCGCAGTACGCCGTCGTCACCGGCATCCGCCCCGCCGGATTGTAGTCGCCGAACAGCGTATGCGCGATTGCCTCCGCCCCCTTCTCTCCCGGGTTCCAGGCCTCCAAAATTGCGTCCGCATACTGATCCGCCGCGTCGCTTGAGATCGGCCTGCCGCCGAAATGTACCAGCACCATCGGCTTCCCAAGTCCTGCCAGCTTTTCAATCAGGCGCTCCTGGCAACACGGGAGATTGATGTCCGTCCCGTCGATCCCTTCTCCCATCGAGGCCGTCGTGCCCGTCCCGTATTTGCCTCCGACCGTCAGCAGAAGGAGATCCGCCTCCCTCGCTGCCGCCAGGGCCTCCTCATGGCCGCTGCAGTCGTCCCCGGCATACGGATAGCCGAAGGTATACGTAAACGAAACCTCCCCGCCCGTCTCCCGCAGCGCCTCCAGAAGGTTCTTTCCTCCCGGCGCCAGCTCCTTCGCCAGCCGCTCCGCATCGGGATGCTCCCGCTCCACGATGCTGCCGCTCCACACCGCCGGATTGCCGCCGGATTGCATGTTCTTCCCGTCGTCTGCCTGCGCCGCGCACTGAGCCATACGCTTGTCATCCGGCTTCGCTTTCTCCTTGCCGTCGATCCAAGCTGTGCTCGGGACTTTCTTGCTGTCCGGCTGTCCCACACCTGCCATCGTGGTTTTCGCGCCGAGAACGCTCTCCGTCATCGACATATACGTGTAGCCTCCGTACAGCGCGCGCGTCGCGCCTGCGTGGTAGCCGATCACCGCGATCTTCTGCGCCCGGCGCTTCAGCGGCAGCACTCCATCATTTTTGACCAGAACCAGAGACTCCAGCGCCGACCGGTATGTGAGCTCCTGATTTTCGGGCCGCCCGTAAAGCTCCCGCAGCTCGTCCTCCGCTGCCGCATACGGATTCTCAAACAGCCCCACCCGGAATTTCTCTTCCAGAATCTCTGCGACGGCCTCGTCGACAGCCTGACAGACGGCGGCCTCATCCCGGTACACCTCCAGCGTTTCCGGCAAAAAGCAGTTCCCGGACGGCAGCTCCTGCTGCATGCCGGCAAGCAGCGCCCTCTTTCCCGCCTCCGCCAGACTCTCCGCCGCGCACTGCCGCTCGCAGATCTCCTGCACCGCACAGTAGTCGGACACCGTCAGCCCGTCAAAGCCCATCTCCTCGCGCAGCAGCCCGCGGAGGATCTGCCCGGACCCGGAGACCGGCTCACCGTTCACCGACCCGTAGCACGGCATGATCCCCCGCATATCCGCCTCCGTGACCGCCGCCTGAAACGGCTTCGCGTAGACCTCCCGCAACAGCCGCTCCGGGATATCGCAGGCCGCCGCGTGGATTCCTCCCTGTGCACCGTGATAGCCCAGAAAATGCTTCGCGGTCGCCAGGACGCCGTGCGCGAACTCGCCGTCCTGCTGCAGTCCCCGGACGCTGGCACACCCCATAGCCGCGATCAGCGTCGGGTCCTCGCCGCCCGTCTCCCCCTGGCGGCCAAATCGGGAGTCACGCGACACATCCAGCACCGGCGAAAATCCCTGCGTGGCCCCGGCCGCGCGCGCCTGTCTGCCGACCATGCGCATCACCCGCTCCTGGTGCTCCGGGTCAAACGTCGCCGCCTGCCCGATCCCGCTCGGAAGGCTCGTCGCCTGCGGCAGCATGACGCCGCACAGCGTCTCCACATGGAAGAGCGCCGGGATCCGGAACCTGCTCCGCTCCATAATCCGCTCCTGCAGCTCACGCTGCCACCTCGCCGCCTCACAGATATCCTGTTTCTCCATTCCCCCGAAAAAAGAGACCTGCCCCGCTCCCAGCGGATAGTCGCGGTCAAAGTCATCCGCCGACCATACCGCCTCATTGTACCCTACAAGCTGCGCCAGCTTCTCCTCCCACGTCATCCGCGCCAGAAGATCCCGCGCGCGCACGTCCGGGGAAGCGCCCGGGTCACGGTATCTCTCCTCGTCCGCGCGAATTCCTGCCTGCTCCACCGGCTTTTCCTCTTCTTGGGCCTGTATGTCTCCATTCTGCGCCAGAGTTTTTTTCTCCGTCATATCCTCTCTCCTTCCCAATCGACTTCTTCTCCTGCTCGCTTCCTCTATCTCCCGCATATCTGCCGGTCATTCTACTCCTTCACCGCTCCCAGCGCAATCCCCTTCACAAAATATTTCTGTACCATCGGATAGATCACCAGAATCGGCAGCAGTCCGATCACCGCGATCGCCATCCGCACGGTCGCGGCGGGCAGCGTCCCGGCAAGGCTGGTCGATTTTCCCATAGAGGAGGCGTTTTTCGACAGGTACTCGATATTTTTGAGCATATTGTTCAGAATCTGCTGAATGCTGTACAGCTTTACATCCGTCACATAGTACAGACCGTTCATCCAGTCGTTCCAGTAGGCGACTCCGATGAACAGCCCAATCGTCGCGATGATCGGCTTGCTCACCGGCACGACGACCTTCCACACCACTGCAAATTCACTCGCCCCGTCGATCTTCGCCGCCTCGATCAGCGACTGCGGCACGTTGTTCTGGAAATAGCTCCGGATCAGCAGCACATGAAACGCGTTCATCAGCAGAGACGGGATAATCAGCGCCGCGACCGTGTTTTTCAGGTGCAGATACCGCGTATACATGATGTAGGTCGGCACCAGCCCGCCGTTGAACAGCATCGTAAACAGCACGTAAAAGGAAAAAAACTTTTTCCCGGGAAAATGCGGCCGTGACAGCGCATACGCATACAGAATCGAGAGGAACAGCCCTGTCACAGTCCCCACCGCTGTCACAAAAACGGTCACAAAATATGCCCGGAAAATCTGCATCCGCTCCTTCCAGATATACGCGTACGCCGACAAACTCAGATGTTTCGGAAAAAAGGAGTACCCGTACAGCGTAATATCCGTATTCTCCGTGAAGGAGGAGATAAACAGCAGGATCAGCGGCAGCAGCGTGACCACCGTGACTGCCGTCATGATTCCGTTACATACGATCTGAAATTTTCGTTCCTTTCGGTACATCTCTTCGCCTCCTCAAAACAGTGCATTCTCTGCGCTGTACCTTCTGGTCAGCCAGTTTGCCAGCAGGATCAGCACAAATCCCACAATCGACTGATACACGCCCGCCGCCGAGGACATCCCGATGTCTCCCAGCGTGATCAGGCCCCGGTACACATACGTGTCAATCGTATTCGTCACGTTCAAGAGCGCCCCGGAGTTCATCGGCACCTGGTAGAACAGGCCGAAATCGGAATAAAAAATGCGCCCTACATTCAGAAGCACCATCGTGATGACCGTCGGGCGGATCATCGGAAGCGTGATATAGCGGATGGACTGCAGCTTTGAGATCCCGTCCACCGCAGCCGCCTCGTACAGCGTCCGGTCGATCCCGAGAATCGAGGCGAGATAGACGATCGCGCCGTATCCCACATTCTTCCAGCAGTTGACGACCACCAGGATCACGGGCCAATACGCTTCCGTCGTGTACCAGGAAATCTTGCTTTGCCCCAGCGAGGTCCGAATCCCGTTGATGAGACCGGTATCGCTCGCGAGAAACGCATACGACAGGTAACTCACAATCACGATCGAGATCATGTAAGGCAGCAGAATCACCGTCTGGTAGACCTTGACTGCCATCCGGTTTCTGATCTCACTGAGCAGGATCGCCAGCAGGACACCGATCACCAGATTGACCGCGATAAAGGTAAAATTGTAGAGCAGCGTGTTGCGCGTGATCCGGAACGCATCCGGCGTCTTAAACAGATACTCGAAATTCGCAAAGCCCGCCCAGTCGCTTCTCAGGATTCCCTTTGCGAAATCGACATTTTTAAACGCGATGATAATCCCCGCCATCGGGATATAATTATTGATCAGCAGGTACAGAAACCCCGGCAGCAGCATGACATAGATCGGCCAATAGTTTCTGATCTGGGTCTGCTTCGTCTTCATATGACCATCTCCTCTTTCTTTTTTGCGGCGCTTAAATCTGTTTTAGGGTCAAAAAGGGAGCGCCGCAGACCATTTGCAGCATTCGCCGTTCTGCAGCGCCCCACCTTTTCCGTTTTCCGCAGTCTCTTTGCGGCTACCCCTCTCTACTTCGCAGCCTGCCAGCTCTCAATCTGAGCCTTCGCCTCTGCGATGACATTCTCGATTCCGGAATCATTCAGCTCGTCCACCATCTGCGCGACCGCCTCCTCGGGCTCCGAGTATCCGGCGCAGATGACCGCCTTGTACTTTTTGATGACATTGGAGATCGCCGTGATCTCTGTCTTTACATTCTCCGTGTTGAAGGTGAAGCCATAGACCGGAGACAACTTCGCGCTGTCATTAAACTCCTGGTACCTGTCCCAGAGCCCCGGCTCGTCCGATTCCCACACGTACGCCAGCGCGCCGTTTCCTGCCAGCCAGGTCTCGTTGTTCCAGCCGACGGACGAGCTGTCCACGCCCTCCGGATATCCGACAATCGCGTTCGCCTCATCCTTGACCACATAGTCGGTTCCTTCCACTCCGTACATCAGCAGGTTCGCGATCTCGCTGTCCGTGAGCATCAGATCCAGAAGCTTGACCGCCTTCTCCGGGGTCTGGCATGCCGTCGGCACCATGTACTGTGCGAAATTGACGTTGCCCGTCGTGAGCGCGCGGCTGCCCACCGTGATCGTCGTCACCGGAACGCCGGAATTTTTCAGCTCCTGCGTCGCGGTTCCCGGATGAATCTGTCCGATGTAGCCGAACGTGCTGCCCGCTGCCAGCAGATCCTGTCTCGTATCTGTGACGGTCGTGGCGTCCGCCATGAAATATCCCTTCTGGTTCCAGTCGTAGGCCAGCTTCGCCAGCTCCATGAATTCCGGCGTATCGTACATGTTGACGACCTCCGCCGTATCTGCATCCATGCGGACCCCGATGCCGTCCGTCAGCACGTCAAACTTGCCCTCATTGTAGTAGTCCAGGATTCCGGAGCCCACCTCGACCGGGCTGAGCACGTTCATTTCCGGATGAGCCTCCTTCACCTTAGCCAGCACCGCCTCGATGTCCTCCCACGATGTGACCGTCTCAGGATCGATCCCAAGCTCCTCCAGGATATCGGTCCTGCAGATCAGGCCGCTGTCCTTCGTATACTCGTGGAAGGTCGGCAGACCGTACAGCTTGCCGTCGATCCGGCAGGCGTCCATGTAGCGGCCAAATGCCTCCACCGCATCCCCCGCGTACGTCTCGCACAGCTCCGTGATGTCCCTGACCTGATTCGACGCCGCATAATTTCTTGAGGAAGTAAAGGTAAACATCAGCGCGACATCCTCCCCGGAGGAGAGCATCAGATTCTGCTGGTCGCTGAACACGCCCCACTCGAGAATCTCAAGGTCCACCGTCGCATCCATGTACGGCGCAATGATCTCATTGAGCCGCTCCTCCACAGCCTCCAGCGATGCCGGCGAGGAGGTTCCTCCCGGAAACACCACGCGCAGGGATGTCATCTCCCCGTCCTTCAGGATCGGATCTGCAGCTGCCTCCTCCGCCATGCCGGTCATACAGCAGCCAAATACCGTCGATGCCGCAAGCAGCCAGGATGCCGTCTTTACCCATCTCTTCTTCATACTTTTTTACCTCGCCTTTCCGACTGTCCGTCTGTTTTGATGCTCTCATTTTATCGGTTCTGCCCTCCGATTCCAATTGCAAAACAGACCCATCCTATAACAAAACAGACTTTTTAGCAGCCGCCTCAGCGAGCCTGCCGGTACTCCACCGGCGTCATTCCGGTCCTCTTCTTGAAGATTTTTGCAAAGTACGCGGGGGAATCGTACCCCACCGCCAGACCGATCTCCGAGACCGTCATGTCGCTCTCTCTCAGATACGTTTTGGCCATGCGGACCCGGTAATACTGAATGTACTCCATCAGCGTATACCCGGTGCTCTGCTTAAATTCCCGGTTGATATAATCGCGGTTCAGATGTACCAGCTTCTCAATCTCATTCCGCGTGATGTCCTCATTGAAATGCGCCTCGAGATAGCGCTTCACCTCACCGACCGCTCCCTCGTCCCGTTCTCCGCCCGTCACGCGCGCCGGCCGCTCCGCGAAAACTGCCTCCCTCCGCTTTTCCACCGCCGCGCGCAGCACGCGCTCCAGCTCATCGAAGGCGGCGGGCTTCAGCAAAAACTCGTACACGCCCAGGGAGATCGCGCTCCTCGCATAGTTGAAGTCGGGATGCCCGGTCAATATGATGTGAATCACGTCCGGGTACAGGCCCTGCACCCAGCGGATCAGCTCCAGCCCGCTCTCCTTGGGCATCTCGATGTCACACAGGGAGAGGTCAATCTCTTTTTCCGAGAAGAGCTTTTTGGCCTCCCCGGCATTCCTGGCTGTGTACACCTCGCGGATCCCGATCTCCTGCCAGGGGAGCACGCGCCTGAGGATCTGCAGCATCGCCGTCTCATCATCCACCAATATGATATTCATCCTGCTCCTCCTCTGTCAGCACCTCCGGGAGCCGGACTGTGACCACGGAGCCGGCCTTGCCGCTCTCAATCGTCACGCTTCCCTTCCCGCCGTAGAACATCCGGATGCGCTCGCGGACATTCCGAATCCCGATATGCTCTCCCGGTGCGCCCAGATCCTCCTCCCGCTCGATTTTGCCCAGTATCTCCTCCTCAAACCCGGTCCCGTTGTCCGCGATCCGCAGATACAGCTCCCCCGCCTCCCTCCAGATCCTGACGGAGACCGAGAGCAGCGGAACCAGCGAGATGTTGTGCTTGATGCAGTTCCCGACAAACGTCTGCAGCACCATCGGGAGCACGAGCTCCCTCTCAAGCCCTTCCTCCGCCTCGAGGAAAAAGGCAAAGCAGCCCTCGTACCGCAGCCTCTGGATTTCTATATAATTTTCCACACACGCGAGCTCCTCGCCAAGCCGGACGAAGGTGCCCTTCTCTCCCATCAGATACCGGAAATATGCGCCGGTTGTCATGGAGAGCTTCTGGATTGCCCGGTAGTCCCTGCACTGTGCAAGGCCATAGATCAGATTCAGAATATTCGTATAAAAATGCGGCTGTATCTGCACCCGCATATAGTTGGCCGAAATCCGCTCCTGCTCCAATCGCCCCTCGTAGACCGCGATCTTCAGATCCGTGATCTGCTCCGCCATATTGTTGAAGGTCCGAAACAGGATCTTCATCTCCTCCCCTGTGTGCTTCTTCTCGTCCAGCCTGGTCTCCAGGCGCCCCCGGCTGAACTCCTCCATCGCCCTCTTCAGCTGATTTAAGGGGCCCAGCACCTGCGAGATCTGGAAGCGGATATTCCACACCATCAGCGCCAGGCCGATCACAACGGTCCCCACGAGAAGCGCAGCCGCGACTCCCTGCCCGGCCAGCAGCCGGTTCTCGAGCATGGCGACCCGGATCTGACAGCTCACATGCTCCATCGGAATCGAGAACGAATAGACCTTTTCCCTCTGATCGCTTTCATCCTCGTAAAGCGCGCAGAACACCTTCCCGTCATCGCTCAGGAAGGAGGTCTCACAGATCACTTCCTTCTCCTCCAAGAGTCCTGCCAGGATATCCTCACAGGGGACCAGCGCCCCCACATAGCCGCCGTAGAGCGCGAACGTGTTGATAAAATAAGAAATGCCGTTATGTTGGAAATAAGCCCACTTCACAGAATTGCTGCTGGTAAGCTGTTCCACATAGCTGCGGAGCGCCCGGTCGAGCTCCGCCCGCGCTCCGGGTCCGACCAGGTGATTCATGGACTTCACATACAAGCCTCCGGACGGCACGCAGGTAAACAGCATGATGTTCTCTCCGCTTTCCTTCGCGATCTCCGTCATGCGGTCGCGCACCATCACCTTGCTTGTCTCGAACCCGAGGCCGCTCCTTCGGTTGCACAGCGTCCAGTAGGACAGGTCCCCGCCGTTATCCGCGTTCATGAGATTGACTATGGAGCTGTTCACCGCCGACAGCCTCGCATCCCAGAAGTCGCAGTAGTCCTGGATGGACCTCTCATAGTTTTTCAGCGTCTGCCGCCGATAGACGTTCATGTTGTACAGGCTGACCACCTCCATGCACAGCAGGATGATGGTGGTGAGCAGGATCAAGAGCAGAAGACTTCTCGTCGCCACCGACGCCTTCAGTCTCTGCCCTGACGCTGTCTTCTTTCCGGCTTCCTGCCCGGCCGCCTGCAAATGCCTCATATCTGTCCTCCCCATTTTCTGCCTTCCATTTCCCGCATAACGCCGACCGAAGCAAAGTTCAGAACTACAAGGGTATCAGACACGATACACCTGATGGCACATTGCTCACCCACTCCGCCAGACACTTCACGCCCCAGTCCCATCGGTTCTTCCGCTTCCGAAGGACTTCGAACCGCCGGTTTCTCACCGCTCAGCCCGCCGTCGCCTCCACGCCTGCCTTCGCGCAGATATCCGCCAGGCAGCAGCGCTCGCAGTGCGGGTGGGTCCGCGCGGTGCAGACCTCGCGCCCGTGGTATACGAGGCGGTGACAGAAATCGCTGCCCTCCTCGGGCGGGATCAGCTTCCACAGCGCCATCTCGACCTTCTTCGGCTCCTTGACGCCGTCCACCAGGCCCATCCGGTTGGTCAGGCGGATGCAGTGCGTGTCGGTGACGATCGCCGGCTTCCCGAACACGTCCCCCATAATCAGGTTCGCGCTCTTGCGGCCCACGCCGGGCAATTTCAGGAGCGCGTCAAAGTCGTCCGGCACTCTGCCGCCGTACTGCTCCTTGAGCATCCGCATGCAGCCGCTGATATCGCGCGCCTTGCTCCTGCCAAGCCCGCACGGCTTCACGATCTCCTCGATCTCCTCCGGCTGCGCGGCCGCGAGCGCATCCACATCCGGAAACTTCTCGTACAGCTTCTCCACCACAACATTCACGCGCGCGTCCGTGCACTGCGCCGCCAGCCGCACGCTCACCAGCAGCTTCCATGCGTCGTCATAGTCCAGCGTGCAGCCGGCATCCGGGTACTCCTCCTTCAGCCGCCGCACTACCTCAAGCGCAAGGGCGCGCTTCTCCTGCTCTGTCATGGAAGGCTGTGTGGCACCGCCGTTCCCCGCGTCCGTCCCGGCGGTCGGTGTACCGCACCCCTTTGTCTCTCTATCCTCTGACAGGATTGTTTCCTTTTGCTTCTGCTTCATCTGTACTGCCTCCGTGTGTATCTGATTCATTTGTCGGTTTTTCTCTTCTCTGTTCCATTTGCCAACCATCTACCGCTCAGTGATACCTGAACTCCTGCGGACAGACAATCTGCCGTTCAGCACTCCTTTATCTCCTGCGGGTAGACGAGCCCCCACTCTCTCCTGAGCTGGTCGCACTGCAGCAGAACGGCCAGGCTGTCCTCCCACGTCACAACCGGGGACTCCGACAGACCGCGGTGCAGGCACTCGTTCACATGTGCAACCTCATACTGATAGCCCTCATCTTCCATGCCCTCGATCCGCTGCGGCACCGGCTCCTCCAGCTCTGTGACCTGGTCTCCGATTACCACGCGTGCGCGCGTCGGCTTCCAGAAAACCGGCACCACGATGTAGCCCTTTGTGCCGTAGATATACGCCGTATCAATCATGGTCGTCCGCACCGCGCTGCTCATCATCGCCAGCTCTCCCCTGTCATACTGCGCCAGGTAGGCGGCCTGCTCGTCCAGCTTCAGATGCAGCTCATCCGTATCCATCGACGCCAGCCCCGTCAGGCGGACCGGGTTCTTGCCCAGAATCATCTGCGTAAAGTGCAGATTGTAGACGCCTGTGTCCAGCAGTCCTCCTCCCGCCTTCTCCAGGTCGAGCACCCGCGACGTGGGATCCTCCGTGCGGTAGGAAAAGCTCGTGCAGACCATCCGCACCTCCCCGATCCCATCCTCGCTGCAATACGCCTCCAGCCTCCTCATCAGAGGGAAGAGCTTTGTCCAAACTGCCTCCATAAAAAACACGTGATGTTCGCGCGCACACGATATCATCTCCTCGAACTCCGCGGCGTTGATGCCGGCCGGCTTTTCCACAAGCACAGCCTTTCCCGCGCGCATCGCCGCAAGTGCAAGCGCTTTGTGCGCCGGATGGGGCACCGGGATGTACACGACGTCGATGTCCTCCATCGCGAGCAGCTCTTCGTACGACACCGCTCTGGGGATCTGCCACGCTCTGGCCACCCGCTCTGCGCTCTCTCTTGTCCGCGAGGCCACCGCCGCAATCTCCATTCCGTCAACCTGGCGCGCGCCCTTCATCCAGCGCTCTAAAATCGCCCCCGCCCCAAGCAGGCCCCATCGTATCACTCGATTCTCCATTCTCCTATGCCCCCTTCGCTTCCCTTTCGCCATCCACGGCGCACGCCATTCAGGCCGTCTCGCCCTGCAGCATCGCTATGATCTCAAAAATCTTATCCGCCTGCTCTTCCAGCTCCTCCGCGATCTGCTCTGCCGTCTTGCCCTTCGCAAGCTTCTTCCGCACCAGGTCTTTATAAGCCTCCAGTTTGCCCTTGCTGACCCCTTCTTTCATCCCTTGCCTTATTCCATCTTCTTTGCTGTCCTGCATCATTTCATCCAGCGCCTGACACATATTGATCTCCCCACCTTTCCTGCTCTTCCTCGCCAACGTCACAATTTTTTCTGATTTTACAATCTCACCCACCGTCATGGCCATATCCGCACTCACTCTCCGCAGCACCCTGGCATTCACATCTTTTCGGTAAATACTGCGAATCAGAGCGAACAGCGTCGCGACATCCGGATTCGAAAATGCATACTGATCGCTGCTGCGCACCTCTACGAGATTCAGAGGATAGTCCGGGACAATTTTTTCCAGCGCAGCCGGCATGTCAGCCATCATCCCACGCAGAGAGCGGGGCCCGTCCCAGGGCCTCTCCCCGTAATACACGGTGAGAGAAATGACTGCATGGATCCGGTCATCCCTGCCAATCGAGAAAAGCTCGTCAAATGGAATCCCTTCCCTCCTCGCACGGTTTCTCTCCGAAATCGCACGGCACTCTCCAAGATAGATCAAGGCACTGTCCGCGAGCTCGCGAACCGGCATCGAGTAATCAATCCTCGACTGATTTTGAAGGGTGAATATGGAAAACTCGATGCCAAAGCTCTGCTTTTTGACCACATCGCTCGCCTTGGCGAGCATTTTCACATAGTCGCTCCTGCTCCTTGCCGGTACAGATGCCGACAGATCGGAATCCTTCTCCTGCAGCTCCTCCGCCCGCAGCACCTGCTGACCGCCAAACAGCACCGTATTAAACAAATCAGCAAAATGCTCATTATTCCGCCAAAATTCCTTCGTCTTCGTATCCGCTTTTCCCAATGTATCTCCCTGCCTCCATTATACCGGTTTTTCCTGCAATTACAACGATTATTCCGTCTCTTTTTCCCGCCGGTCCTGCTCCCCGCCCGCGAAAACGTTTCTATTTCCCTTCATCCGCGGCAGCTTCCGTTTTTCGTTCCACTCACGCGAACTCTTTTGCTAAGTTATGTATTTTCATTTCTTTTCTCTCAAAACATATCATAATATATACTTATAGTCAATATTTTATATATTAATAAAATCATATTATATATGATTCCGATATAAAAATGTACACACGAAAAAGAGAAAAGCATTCACCAACAAAAAACAGGGCGGCACCTTCTCATGCCTGCCCTGCTTCCTATTTTATTTCCTTGCATTTACGCCAGTGATCCCTCAATCGCTCACACTCTGACATCCAACCGTACGGATCATTGCCGCCCGCAAACCGACGGAAACACCACTCTCCTACAGCCTGATGATCCTCGTCTCAAACGCCGCCAGCATCACGTTCACGTCGCCTTTTTCCGTCCTCACCTTCGCGCTCTGCTCCTCCTCGCTGTTGTTGATCACCACGAGCTGGCCGCTGCCCGGATAGTAGGCACACTCGGTCGCCGCATTGTCGGTCAGATACAAGCCGTCCAGCCCCTCTCCGCCTGCGAGCAGAATCAGATTCAGGAGCAGACGCGTATTCTCCACCGTTTTCTCAAACGAGGCAAGGTAGAAGCCAAATCCCCGACCGAACCGGTTCATCGTGAAGACCGGGACGCCTGCGTCCTCGGCCAGCACCCGGACGTCCCCGCCCATCAGGTACGGGATCCCCTTCCGGTAATCGCCCTTCTTCTTCACGAAGCTTCCCTTTGGCATCAGTCCGTCCACCGGCTGCACCTCATACTGCCACTTGCCGTGGCACACGCGCGCGCCCGTGTCCTCGTCGACGCCCAGCACGTTCGCCATGCGGAAAAACGTGTCATAGCCGTCCACGGCCGAGGGCTCGTTCACGCCGATCAGCGCGCCGCCCTCGTAGACGAAGCGGGTGAGCCGCTCCACGATCTCCGCATCCTTCCACACGTCGCCGCCGCTCCACGCGCTGCCCGCGAAGCCCGCGTTGATCACCACGTCCACCTGGTCGAGCGCACCGTGTTTCACATCCTCGAAGCTGATAAACGACACCTCCACCGGCAGCCCGGAGAGCGCCTCATTGATGTGGATCAGGTCATTCATGTACGTCTCGTGGAAGTGGCCCGACAACGTCCAGGAGCGCAGCTTCCCCCAGTAGTGGAGCACCGCCACCCTCGTCCGGATCGTGTAGGGCTCGCCCTCGCTGTGGAACGAGGCAAAGGTGCGGAACTCGTCGCCGACCTCCTCGATGTAGTCACAGAAATCCGGGAAATCCTGCACCAGATGCAGGTAGCCGCCCAGCCCGATCCGCTGAATCGGCGCGCGCAGCAGCGCCCGGCGCACACTGTTCCAGTAGCGCTTCGCGTCCAACGTCGGATCGCCGCCCTCCATAAAGGTCGGAAGCCCGCCGAGCCCTACGGGGAACAGGTACGGGTGCAGCCGCAGCTCATGCGTCTCCACATCCACGCCCGCGCACAGCCTCGCCTCATAGCCGGAGAACACGCACTTGATCAACCCGTCAAATCCGAACTCCCCAAATCTGCCGTTGTACGGCTCGATGCCAACCCAGCTGTCGTCGTAGAACACGTACGCCTTCTTGCCGTACTCGTGCACGATGTCCACCAGCTTCCGGCCGAAGCCGATCACAAACTCGTTGATAAACGCCATCCAGTCCGCCTTGCGCTGCGTGCCCGGCATATGCGTCACATGCAGCTTCCCCTGGTTTACAAAGTCCTCCGCCGTCAGGGAATAGCCATATTTCTCCGCAAACTGGTCCAGCGCCCGCGCACTGACCGTGAAATCATAGGAGCCCCAGTCCGTGAACCGGTTGCGGCAGCGCACGTCGCTGCCCCAGATCCAGACGAAATTGTAGAACATGGAGGTAAAGCGCACCACCGTGGTGGCCGGGTGCGCCTCGCACCAGCGCCGCATCCAGTCCAACAGGTACGCCTGCGTCTCCGGGTACATCGGATCGATCTGCATCAGATGCTCCTTATCCCAGTTGTTCGTCGTGTGGTTGTACATGGAGATCTCTTCCCAGATCCGGTACGCCATGAAGCTCACCGTGTAGCTGTGCCACGGTGTCGTCTTCACCGTGACTGTGCCGTCCGCCGCCCGGTAACTCCAACGCTCTGCAGGCACCACCGTATCTGTCGTGCGGTCGTACACCTGCCAGTATTTGAACGCCTCCGGGCTGTCGTTCACCGCGAACTGCTCCTCAAAAAAATCTTTCATCAGCGGGATCGTCAGTTCCCCGCCATCCGCCACCTGCGGCGCAATCATCAGAAAACACTGCTGCAGCTCCTTTGGGTGCTCCTTCGCCCATGCATTGTGATCCCGGATGATGCAGATCGTAGAATAAATCCCGTAGCCCGCGTCCAGAATCTCATCGGACAGCACCGTGCCGTCGCTGTCGCGGATCACGTCTGCGCCCCATTTCTTTGCCATCTCCAGCGTCAGCGCCTCATACCCTGCCTCCCCCGGAAGCGTGAAGCCGCCTGTCCGTCTCGTCTCACTCATCGTCCCTTGTCCTCCTGTAAAATAGTATCTCAAGTCTGGTTCGCCGATCCGTCTCCCGCAAATCGGTTCTCTAATCTGCATCGCCGATTCGTCTTCTGCAAATCGGTTCTCTAATCTGCATCGCCGATCCCGTTCATCACCCGCAAAACCGTGCGCGAAATTTCTTTCTATTATATCGTCTTTCCGGCCGCAAATCCAGATCTTCCTATCTGTAGTATTCCTCCAGCGCCTCCTTCACCGCATAGTATGCCGGCTTCGGCTCACAATCTGCGCTGACCAGGCCCCAGTAGCACTCTGCCGGGCAGTCCGGTTCACCGCAGTGATAGCAGTGGTAGGCGTCTCTCCAGCAGAACAGAAACGAGCCGATGCAGTGCGGATGCTCCGCGAACAGCTTCAGGCCGCGCCGCAGATAGTCCGCCTGCACCTCGGGTGTATGCCCGCCCTCCACCTCGCAGAACCACTTTTTTACATAGCACACATCCGGGAAGCCGAACGGTACCTCCGCCGGATCCGGGCGCTCTGCCGCCAGCTCGCCTCCCGAGGAATAGCCCCACTCGTTCGCCAGCACCGGAAGCTGATACCGCTCATACAGCGCGTCAATCACCCCGTTCCAGCACTCCACGTCCCCCGGCTGCCACGAGCCAAAATACTGATCCACGCCGCAGTAGCCAAAGCTGTGTCCCTCACGGTACACCAGGTCTGCGATCCGCAGCGCATTTTCATTGTAACAGGAAATGTTGATGCCGCATCTGGCCTCCGGATTGCCCCGCCGGATCCCCTCCGCGCAGGCCCTCGCCGTGTCCGCGACGATCTCATCCGGGTAGTCGTTGGAGAACACCGGGATATCAATCTCATTCATGCACTGCCAGTAGATACCTGCCGCATCACCCAGATCCTCACAGATAAAGCGCATGCTCTCTCTCACATTTTCATAAAACTCCGGCGTGCCCTTCTCGCCCAGAAAGGCCGGGAACTCCTCATGCCAGAGATTTTTCCCCGCCTGCTCATCGTACGTAAAACCGCCCAGCGGAGGCGTCGCCGGCATGACCTGGAACCCCTTCGCGTGGGTGTCGCGGATCTCCTGCCGCATCCGAATATACGGTTCGCTCAGCGTCCCGAACATGGTATCCTCCCACGGGAAGCAGATCCCCAAGCGCATCCACTCCACGCCCAGACCGCGCACCATCTCATACTCGCCGCTCGTATTGTACGCATAGACAATTCCCTTAATCTTTTCCGATGCTTTCATATCCTTCCTCCTATCCTCGTTCTCCGTGCCCGCCTGCAGACCGCAGTAATCCTACACTCGAAGGCACGCTCCTAAAACGCGATCATCGCCGTCTCCCTCGCCCGCTCCTGCGTCGGCTCCTTCCCGCCTGCTGCCACCTCGTAGATCCCGGCGCTGCACGCGCGCACTGCCTGCATCATCTCGGGGTACGGCTGAGAGCAGATGTCGAACAGCCCGATGTTGTAGTTTTCCCCGTCGAACCGCCCCAGCACGAACTGGTCGTAGCACTGGAAATAGTGGCAGCCCACGCCGTGCGGATGCGATGCCACGCACTCCACGTAGCGGCGGTAGGCGATGCCGCGGTCCCGCTGGCCGGCAACGCCCTCCAGCCCCGTCGACGTGGGGCCTGCGTCCAGCGCGCCGAAGTGAAATTCCCCGATCATCACCGGGAGGTCCACCCCCAGCTCCACCACATTCTGGATCGCCGGCGTCGGGTCAAACGAGTAGCAGTTGATCGAGAATACGTCAAAATTCTCCCAGCCGCAGATCACATCCGGATCTGAGATCCACGCCCAGCGCATCCCGAGGATCATGTGGTTCTGATCCACCTCGCGGCAGGCGCGCGCAGGCACGCCCACGTACTCCTCCATCATCCGCCTGGAAAACTCGTGCATGTCCCGGCAGGACGCCTCCGTCCGCTCTGACACGTGCGCGAGGCTGCCCTTCAGATCCTCAAAGGAAGCAAACGACGTGTTCCACGCATCGTTCAGCCGCCCGATCTCCCCGTATTTGTCCGCGAGCGTCCGGATGAGCTCGCGCCTGCACGCGGTCTGCGCCGCGTTGTAGAGCACCTCATCCGCGAGCACCAGGTGATCCACGAACGCCCAGGCAGGCTCGTTGCGCAGGAAGTAGCCGATCATCAGCGGATCGTCCTTTCGCGCTTCCAGCGCACGGGCGCTCTCCCTCGCATTCCTGCGGTACTCCTCGCTGAACACGTCTGGGAAATCCCGGAAGATCGTCTGCTCCGTCTCAGGGAAATGCGGAAGTGACGTCACGTACGGCGTCCCCGTCGTCCCGAGGAGCTTCTCATCGGTCCAGTTTCCCAGCGTGTTCATGCCGTACTTGCGCAGCTGGCCCGGGATCATCCGCTTCCATTTCCCGTACCAGCCTTCCCCGAACGCGCGGTACAGGTTCGCCTGCTCAAACGAGAACAGTGTGCACGTCCTCCTCCTCACATCTCCCTGCGGCCATCCCGCCTGCTCCCGGTACATCGCGCCGTAGACCGGATCCTCCCGGTCCGGCAGCCATTCCATCCACTTTTCCACGCCGTCGATCCGGCAGTCGCTGCGCGCCACCACACAGTCCGGCCCCATGCTGAAGAACGCGTACCCCTCCGGGTCCACGAGCCACCAGCGCCCGTTCTCCTTCTTCCGCGAGAAGAAGCCGCTTCCCTCTGTGAGCCTCTTTTTCTTCCAGCCGCCGTAGGCAGACCAGTCCGCAAACGGATAGCCGTCCGTCACCTCCTGCTCCTGCGCAAGGAGCATCCGCCGCAGTTCTTCCACGCCATGCAGCTTGCTGCCCCACTCCTTCTGCCTGCTCTGCCCCAGCTCGTCGACCAGACACGCGTCCGGCAGGCCGCTCCCGTCCACCGGGATCTGCGCCTCCGGGTACTCCTCCGTCAGACAGAGCTCGGACCAGCGCATGCGGATATCCGCGTCCAGCGGCAGCGTCACCAGCTCGATCCGCTCGATCTCCTCCCGCTCAACCCGCCGCCCGTGGCAGACCAGCTTGAGCTGCCCCGGGCACGTCTCCGGGAACAGCACATGCGCGTCCAGCCAATTCAGATCCAGGCAGATCCCCGTGCGCACACCCGGCAGCACGCCGAACCGAATATCAAAAACCGCCTCTCCGCTCTCCTCCCGCCTGCTGTACACCTGCAGCCACAACGGCACACTGTGCTCCGTCTCCGCCTCCAGCCAAAACACAAAATACCGCTCCGGCACATCCCTCAGCCACGTCACATCCAGCCCCGCGCCATCCTTGCCAAGCCGCAGACATACATCCTCTGCTCCGCGCACATCTGCACCAACCACCTCCGCGTCAGGCTTTTGTGCCTCAACTGCTTCTGTGCCAGCCTGCCTCACGATCCGAGCCTCTCCTGTCAGCAGTTCCTCCGTAATCGGAATTCTTCTCATACACCCACTTCCTTTCTCTCTATTTTTCAAAATACTAATAACTGATACACAAACAAAACCCTGTATTCACCTGTCCGCCTGTCTAAACACAGACAAATTTCATCTGTAATATCCTATTTCCCTTTCTCCTCATATTACAACATTTCCCTTCCATCCTCAACAGTCCATCCCACCCGCTCTCCACCCACAGAGAAGTACACCGGGCCGTCCGGAAGTGACTATAGTGAGTCTTTACAATTCCTTAGGTCTCAGGAGGCCGGAGCGACTGTAAGAATCCTGCGATCCAGCAGGATTCTTAGCGGGCACTGTCTGAGAACCATGTGCATCCGGCACATGGTTCGAGTTGCCCGCGGCAGTCGCGCAGGCCTTCTGAGGCCTTAGGAATTGTAGACGAGCGGTTCGGAACTTCCGGGCGGCCCGGTGTACTTCTCGTCCGCGTGCCACCGAACAGTACCCCTCGTAAAAAGGGACCGCCGCTCACGCGGCAGTCCCCCCTCTCCCTCCGGCATCCCGCCCAGGGTTTCTTTTTCCTTGCATAAGATTGATTACTGAAGCTGTGCGTTGACCTCTTCCTGCATTGCAGCCAGCTCTGCCACCGTGTCGCTCTGCGACGACGCCTGATCATAGAAGAACTGGAATACCTCGTCCACATGATAGGTGTTCTGCAGCTCTGCGATCATCTCGTCGCGCAGCTGCTCGAACTCCTCGTCCGTCTTCGCCGCTACACAGTTGAAGATGTTCTTTCCTCTGTAAGCGTTGATCTCGTTTACATAGGACGTGATGTCACCCTCAGATGTCAGAGCGATGAAGTTCATGGAATTGCAGTTCGGAGTCTCAGCGCGGTATACATCGCCCCAGTTCTCCTGTCCGTAGTGGCTGATGAAATCTGCCAGCGTATCGTTCGTCTTGCTCTCGATCGCAGCCGCAGAGTACAGCTTCAGATCCGTTACCTCTTTGTCCTTCGGGTCGATCGTTCCGTTGCCGTAGCCCATGAAGTGATGGTAAACGGTGATACCGGTGTTGGTCGTGAACTCCGGATCAATCGTCAGATCCAGGAACTCCTGTGTCGGAACCGGCTTGCCGTCCTCTACCGTGTAGTAGTCGCCCTCGAAGCCATTGTACTGGATTCTCGAGAACTCATGTGTGGAGACAAGGTCCAGAAGAGCCACGCAGCGCTCCGGATACTCGGTGTTTGCATTGATGACGTACTCTCTCTCGCCTCTGTACATGTTGCCGAAACGGTCCTCAGCATCCACGCCGGTCGCCGGGAGGGAGATGAACATCTTCTGGTTGCCCTCGGTCTTGTTGAACTCTGCGTTCGCATTTCCTGACATCCAGCCCGGGTAGTTGAACATGTACTTGCCGGCCTTCAGGTTCTCCTCGTACACGTCAGACTGCTGTGTGAAGGAGTCCGGATCGAGCAGGCCTCTCTGGTTCGCCTTGTTCATGAACTGCACTGCTCTCCAGAAGTAGCCGTTCGGGTCGGTCAGCTGGTTGCTGTTGATCGGGGTGGAGTCCACTGTGCTGATCGCAAGCGTCAGGCCCGTTACCTCCTGAAGGGAAGCGCCCTCCTGCGGAGCCATGCCGTAGATGAAGAACCACTCGCCCCAGCCCTGTCCGTTGCCGAACCAGGAACCCAGGCCGTACGTCTTCTGCCCGTCAGCCGTCTCCGGCTCGAGGTCTACCATCGCCTGCATCACATCCAGCATATCCTCGTCGAAGTTCTCGAGCTTCGGATAGCCGGCTTCCTTATAAAGATCCCATCTGATGTAGTGGCCGCAGGTCGGCTGTGTGCCGTCGTCCCAGGAACCCTTACACAGGCCCCACAGATACGTGCCGCCGTCCGGGCTCCACGCCGGGGTAGAGTTGCCTGCGATCATCAGTCTGCCCGCCGGGTCATTCATCGTGTTCGGAGCGTACTCGTCGAGATACTGGCTGTAATCCAGAACGGAACCTGCCTCCAGCAGCATCGGCAGCTGCTTCGTCGGGTCGCTCAGCAGGAATACATCCGGCAGATCGTTGTCCGCCAGCATCGCAGACAGCTGAGTCGGCCAGTCCGCCTCTGTCACGTGCGTCAGATACAGATCCACATTCAGCTTCTCCTCGAGCCACTTCGTGACCGGGTCGCTTCTGAGTCCGTCCGGCTCATTGTCCGATACGAAAGCCACAACGTCGAGCTCTACGCGGTCCTCACCGGAGAAATCCTGGAAAATCGTCTCTGTGGAGGCTGCGCCCCCCTCTGCCTCTTCTGCCGCTGCCTCGGTAGCGGGAGCCTCTGTCTCCGCCTCCTCAGCGTACACCATCAGTCCGCTCAGCATGGAAGCTGCCATCGTGACGGCGAGTACCTTTGAAACTGTCTTTCTTTTCATATACTGTCTCCTTTCTTTGTGTTCGCGGGCAGCGCCCGCTTCTTACTTTCTATCTCTGGTTTCATGATGGCGGCCTCCGGGATCTGCCCCGGATACCGCTCACTATGAAAGTAAGAACTGCTTCATTTCCCGCACCGCATAAAACGGATCTGCCGCGGCAGTGCGGGAGGGAATCATCTGTTACAGTCACGCCTCGCAAAACATGTAATTGCGCGCAGTCAACAAGGCCACTAACGGTAACAATTCTCCCCGTCTTCCGGTCATCAGCCCTTCACCGCGCCCAGCATAATGCCCTTGGTGAAGAACCGCTGCATGTACGGGTACACACACAGGATCGGCACGATCGTGATGAAGGACATCGCCATGCGCAGGCTCTGCGACGACACCTTCGGAATCGCGCCCGCAGCCGCGCCGGCCTGCGAGGTCACGATGTTGGACTGCAGCTTCGTGTAGAGCACGTACTGCAGGCAGTGCAGGTCAACCGCCTTGCGGCCCTGCATGAAGTACATGTCGTCTGCCCAGGAGTTCCACTGGTTCACCGCCGCGAACACGACGATACACGCCAGGATCGGCTTCGCCAGCGGCAGGATGATCTTGATATAGACCTTGACCAGCCCGGCTCCGTCCATCTCCGCGGACTCAATCAGCTCACTCGGGATCGACTCGATGTACGTCTTGATCAGGATGATGAAGTACGCCTGCACCGCGGTCGGAAGCACGTAGACGAGGAAGTTGTTCTTCAGCCCGAGGTTGCTGATCGTCAGGTAGTACGGGATGAAGCCCGCATTGACGTACATCGTCAGGATAAAGAACCGATACAGAAGCTTGCGCTTCGGCAGATCCTTGTCCGCCAGCAGGTACGCGCAGAAGCTGCTGCAGAACAGCGTCAGCGTCGTGCCGATGATCGTGCGCATAAACGCGATCTTGATACTCGCGGGCAGCCCGGCGATCTCAAACATCTCCTTGTACGCCTCCACTGTGAACTCCTTCGGGAGGATGTACACGCCGAGGTTGATCGCGTGCGCCGACGAGAACGAGTTGATGAATATGTACCACATAGGATAAATGCAGATAAATGTCAGCAAAGCCATCACGATGATATTGATCACATTCGCTATCGAAACTTTTTTTGTCTTCATAATGTCTGATTCCTTTCTGCCGTGCCGATTCCGGAGCGCCGCCCCGGCGCAGGCCATATTGAACGAATTGCCGATACTCTGCGGCTCAAAACCGCCGCACACACTGCCTCAAAGCCACCCATCAGAAAATGGATTCCCCTCTCAGCTTCTTTGAGGACCAGTTGGCAAACGTCAGCAGCAGGATACTTACGATGGATTTGAACATACCCATAGCCGTCGCGAGCGAGTACTCCATGTTCTTGATACCCAGACGGTACACGTACGTATCGAACACCTCCAGCTTGTCCCAGGTCATGCCGTTTCCTAACAGCCAGAACTGCTCGAAGCCGTTGGAGAGCATGTTGGAGATCGCCAGCATCAGCAGCACGAAGAACGTCGGCAGCAGGCCCGGAACCGTGATGTGCAGGATCTTCTGCCAGTTGTTCGCGCCGTCCACCTCGGCCGCCTGGTACAGCTCCTGGTCAATCGAGGTGATCGCGGACAGATAGATGATCGCGTTATACCCGAGGCTCTTCCACACGCCGATCGCCACCTGCATCGCCCAGGCGTGGTCGACATTGCCCAGCGGGTTGACGGACTCGGTGATGAGTCCGAGATTCTTCAGGATAATATTTAAGGCACTGTCCTCCGAGGAGAGCAGCATGAAGACGATGGAGTACACCAGCACCCATGAGATGAAGTTCGGGATGGAGGTACACGTCTGCACGATCTTGGCGTAGCGCTTGCTCTTGAGCTGCGAGATCGCGATCGCGAAGATCGCCGGCAGGACGGAGAAGCAGATGTTCAGGAAGGAAATGCACAGCGTATTGCGCATGACCATGAGGAAATCCTTCGGATTGCTGAAAATTCTCTGGAAATACTTCAGACCCACAAACTGCGATTCGAAGATCGACTTTCCCGGTGAAAATTCCACGAATGCATAGCTCCATCCGAACAGCGGCACGTAGGAGAAAATCGCCACCATCACCATGAACGGCAGGAGCAGCAGCACCAGCCTGATCTTCTTTTTTTGTCTACCTGTTAGTTCCTTTTTTTGTTTCACCGCAGTCTGCGTCATACGCCGTCGACTCCTTTCGCATTTTCTTTTTTATGGGCCTCCTGCGCGACAGGGCTCACCCTGAAGCACGGATCCTCCACACACCGCTCCTGATAGGCGTAGCCCTTTGCGATCCCGGCAATGTTGTTGTACCAGTTCCCGGTCACCTCGTTCACGATGTGAATCCCATCAAATGTCTCCTCCATCTCAAAGAGAAGGATGCGCTTTGCCTCGTGGCGGTTCGGACAGTGCAGCGACATCATCAGCTGTCCGCCAAACGTGTGGAACAGCATCGAGTGTGCGCCGTCCATCGCGTACAGCGGCTGCTCCTTCTGCACCCACGGTCCCAGCACATCCCCGCTAAGGGAGGTCGCGTAGCCGGTCGTGTAGCCGCCGTTCTCCGCAAAGCTCGACCAGAGCATGATCAGCCTGCCGCTCTTTAAGCGGTACAGGAACGGTCCGTCCGTGACCCAGCCGCCGCCCGCACCCAACCGCAGGCTCTTCGACGCCCACGGCCCGTCCGAGGCCCGAAACAGGATCACCGGCTCCCCGATCGCCTCCCCGAGATCGTCGGAGAGCGGAACCGCACAGATCTGCCCGTCGTTCACCTGCAGCCACTCGTGGCAGAAGACCATCCAGGGCTTGCCCTTCCGGTCCTCGTACAGCGTGCCGTCCAGGCAGTGCCAGCCCTCCGGCGTCACAGCCTCCTGCCTCACCGGAACAAACGGCCCCTTCGGCGAGTCCGCCACGAGACACTGGCATCTGCGGTACGTCCCCGCCGCGCGGAAGGACGAGATCAGATAGTACCGCCCCTTCCAGATATGCACCTCCGGCGCCCAGTAGTCCCTGTCCGCCCAGAAGTCCCCCTTCCGGAAGCAGACCTCCGGCCTTGACCAGTGGATCAGATCACAGCTCTCTAAAACAAAAAAACAGGGCTCCGTCTCCTGAATCTCCGGAAACCGGCCCCGGTCCACAAACTGCACGTAGGTGTAATATTTCCTGCTCGCCGGGTCAGCCAGGATAAACGGATCGCTGATATGTACGTCCCTGATATGATACGGATACCTGGCATCCTCCCCTGTCATTTTTACTGACATAATCTCCCCTTCTTTCCGGCATTTCTACATCTGTTTTTCTGTAAAAACAGAAATTCACATTTCTTGA
Source organism: Oscillospiraceae bacterium (assembly GCA_021771715.1). GTDB lineage: Bacteria > Bacillota > Clostridia > Lachnospirales > Lachnospiraceae > Choladousia. The sequence goes on along the minus strand of JAETOO010000018.1, from coordinate 144,277 downwards.
TTATATAAATTGCTCTTTATTTCCTCATTTTGCGCCCTCTCTTTGCCCAAAATCACCATATTTATTATGGTATATTCCATTCCCTGTTTCCTACTTTTTTCGTTCGAAAACTGTGCAATTTCAACCACATTCACATTTCTGACACATTTTCACACACCGACTGGGCCGCAGGGCCGTCCAAAAGCGACTGTAGCGAGTCTTTACAAGTTCTTAGGTCTCAGAATGCCGGAGCAACTGTAAAAATCCTGCGTTCAAGCAGGATTTTTAGCTGGCTCTGTCTGAGAAAAATGTGCATCCGGCACATTTTTCGAGTTGCCAGCGGCAGTTGCGCAGGTATTTTGAGATCTTAGAACTTGTAGACGAGCGATTTGGAGCTTTCGGACGGCCCTGCTATCTTCTCGTCCGGGTCACCTAAACTGTAACAACCATCACCACCCCCCGTAGCTTTACCGCATCCCCGCTCTAGTCAACGATCTGTTTTTATAGTATAATTAGGAATATTTTTGATCTTCTTAACGAAGGCTCCCCGGGAGCCCCCCAGAGGCACAAGAACAGAAAAATCTCCGGCCGACGATGCCGGAATGAATTGTAATAAGGAAGCGTTTCATGACTGCCAGAAAACAAAAACCGAACATTGAATACAGAAATTTTTATCTCCCGCCCGATTTCCCCGCACTTCTCACAACAGGAAGCATCTGCGGGACCTGCGGGCTATCCGGGGACGGGCTCCACTTTCACAACTGCCTCGAGATCGGGATCTGCCACTCCGGGAGCGGTCTTCTGACCTTCTACGGCGGACAGAACATCCCCTTTTCCGAGGGCGACATCACCTGCATCCCCAGGAATATCCCGCACGCCACACAGCCCGGCTCCCCCGATGAGAGCTACTGGTCCTGGCTCTTTTTTAACCCGCGCCAGCTCTTTCTCGACCTGCTGCCAACCGGTCTGAGGGCGCTTGCTCCCCTGCACGATGCGCCGTACTACCTGATCCCGGCCGGGGCGTCCACGCGTATCTCGTTTCTGGCCCATGCGGCCCGGGAGGAATTCTCCCGCGAGACGTTTGATCCGCTGCTGTGCAAAGCCTATCTCTTCGCCCTGCACACGGAAATCACCCGCTATCAGGAGCAGCACGCACCTGCCGATGAGCCCGAAAATACCCCCCCCCACGCCGAATTTACGTCCTCGCCCGGAGCCGGCATTCTCGGCATCGCGCCGGCTCTTGGTTTCATCGAGGACAACTATATGAATAAATTTTCCGTCGAGCAGCTCGCCGCGCTGTGCCATCTGAGCCCGACGCACTTTCGGCGGACGTTCCAGTCCCTCATGCACGTCAGCCCGCTGGCCTACCTCAACAGCGTCCGGATCACCCGCGCCTGCGGCCTGCTGCTCAACACGAGCTACACGATCCTCTCCATCGCGGAGCTGACCGGCTTCTCCACGCTGAGCAGCTTCAACCGGCAGTTCTACCGCGCCATGCAGCTCTCTCCCAGGGAGTACCGGCAGCAGGCCGCCAGGAAGCAGGAGCAGACGCGCGAGGCCGGCTCTCCCTCTGCGCTTACACCTCTCCGATAATCCACGCCTGCCGTCCGTCGCGCACGAAGACCGGGAGCGTCGATAGCGGCGCGTCCACTGTGAGCGACTGTCCGCCCGCAACGCGCTCGCCCGTCGCGGCGTTGACCCACCATGCGCCGGACGGCAGATACACGGTGCGGCTCGTCCCGTGCGGATGACAGATCGGCGCGATCAGAAGATCCGGGCCGTACAGGTACTCATCCGTGAGATCCCAGCAGGCCGCATCCTCTGGGAACTCGTAGAACAGCGCGCGCATCACCGGTGTTCCCTTCTCATGCGCCTCCCGCATCAGCTCCCGCGTGTAATCGCGCATCTTCTCGCGCAGGCGGATAAACTTCACCAGGATCGGGTACGCCTCCTCGCCGAAGCTCCAGATCTCATTGTCCGCGCCTGTATTCTCGCGCACCTCACCCGCCTGATTGACGATCTGCTCCACCGGCTGGCGGCACCCGTGAATCCGCATCACCGGACAGAACGTGCCGAACTGGAACCAGCGCACCAGCAGCTCCCGGAAATCCGGGTCCGCGGTCACGCCGCCGTGGAAGCCGCCGATGTCCGTCGTCCACCACGGAATCCCCGCGATCCCCATGTGGATGCCCGCGCAGATCTGCTTGCGGAAGTCCTCGTACGTGGACATGATGTCCCCGGACCACACCAGCGCGCCGTAGCGCTGGCTGCCCGCCCAGGCACAGCGGATCAGGTTCACGATGTCCTCCTGCCCGTTCGCCCGCTGCCCCTCGTAGAACAGCCGCGCGTACTCTCTCGGGTAGATGTTTCCGATCTCGGCGACCGGCCCCGCGCAGTAGCGGTAATTGTCAAAGTCGTACGTCGTGAACTCCGGCTCCGCCTCGTCCAGCCAGAACGTCCGGATTCCCAGATCCGCGTAGTTCTTCCGGCACTTTTCCCAGACGTACTCCCTCGTCCTGGGGTTCGTCGCGTCCATGAAGACGTTGTTGCCGTGGAAGAGCATCTGCACGTCCAGCCCGGTGTTGCTCTTGACCAGCAGTCCCTGCTGCTTCATCTCCTCGTAATTCTCGCTGCGCCAGTCCACCTGCGGCCAGATCGACACCATCGTCTCAATGCCCAGCTCGTGGAGCTCGCGCACCATCTCCTTGGGCGCCGGGAAATACTCCTCGTCGAACCGCCAGTCGCCGCATCTCGGCCAGTGGTAGTAGTCGATCACCAGCACGTCCACCGGAATCTCCCTGCGCCGGTACTCCCGCGCGATATCCAGCACCTGCTCCTGGTTGTAGTAGCGCAGCTTGCACTGCCAGAAGCCAAGCCCGTACTCCGGCATCATCGGCGTCTTGCCGGTCACCTCTGCGTACGCCTCCTCGATCTGCGCTGGGGTGTCCCCCGCCGTGATCCAGTAGTCCAGCTGCCGCGTCGCCATCGACGTCCACTCGGTCGTGTTCAGCCCGAAATGCACCTCGCCGACCGCCGCGTTGTTCCACAGAAAGCCGTAGCCGAGGCTGGAAATGTAGAACGGCACGCTCGCCTGGGAATTGCGGTGCGCCAGCTCCAGGCTGCAGCCCTTCAGATCCATCCGCTCCTGCTGATACTGCCCCATGCCGTAGAGCTTCTCCTTGGGGTTCGAGACGAAGCTCGCCTTCAGCGAGAACGCCCCGCCCGGCAGCGCACGGAATGCGCGCGCCTTTTTCTGCAGCGCCCCTCCGTTCGGGATCTCCTGCAGCAGCACCTCGCCCTTCTCATTGTAGAACGTCATCTGCAGCGCTCTGCCCCACGGCTGCACGGCGAGCCGCGCCCGGATCCTCCCGTTCGTGATGGTCGCCTCCATCTCCCCGATCTCGATCACCGCGTCATCCTGTTCCTGCGGTGCGAGCAGCGCCGCGCTCTCCTCGCCGATCTCCTCCAGGATCCGCGCGCGCACCCGCAGGCCGTCACGCCCCCACGGGGACACCAGCACCATCTCGCCGTTCTCGCGGAACAAAAGACCTCTGTCCTCTCTCTCAAAAAAAGCCATATCACACATCCTCCTTTCTGCTGTCAACACACTCCAGATCGTCTGGTTATCCGCTATCTTACCATGAAACCATCCCGATTTCCACTCCAAGTTTCCTGCGGCATAAAAAGGCCCCGCGCAGGTCTTCGCTTCCCTGCACAGAGCCATGTCTTCCGACGTTTCGAACCAGTTCAGACCTACAGCGTCACCTGCTGCCTGCGGACGATCCCGTATGCGCCTGCCAGGCAGAGCAGCGCCACCGCAAGGATGCCTGCCGCCCAGACGCCGCCCGGCACGGTATTGCACAGTTCCAGGATGCCCGTGCCGATCCGGCCGTAGACGGAGTCCGGCGCTTCCTCCATCGCTTCGGCGACCTTCGGTCCACCCAGACACACCACCATCCACACGACCCAGAGCACGATGCCTGCCTTTCTGCCGAAGCGCATAATCATCGCTCCCAGAAAGCCCCCGACGATCGGGAACACCACACACACCGGGATGCCCCAGCGCAGCATCGGGCCGCCAAAGTCCGCCCCGCACTCCAGCGCCGGCCACAGACGCTCGTACAGCAGACACTCCGCCCGCCAGAGCACCAGAAGCAGCGCGTAGTACACGAGCACGCCCAGCATCCAGGTGAGATAGTAGGAGACAAAAAACTGTTTCCGCGTACAGCCCAGAGACACCTGCAGGTTAAAGTTGACCGGGAGTGCCCCGATCATGACCAGCCCGCAGAAGACTCCGCACATGATCATGCCAAGCAGCGTCCCCACAGGAATATAGCCCTTGATCTCCGAAATTCCCTCCATGTTTACCAGAAACACCATCACCGCTATGCCGAACAGCATTCCGCCCAGGATCATCGGCACACCGATCAGCCAGTCGCTTCGCTGCAGCCGCAGCTGTTTTTTCATCGCTTTTTTCATCGTACTCCTCCTTTACGCTCTTACCTGCATGGTCCGGATCGAGAAAAACGCGAAGATCCATGCAATCCCATAGAGCACCGCGCCGCCGGCCAGCACAGCCAGGCCGACTGCCAGCCGGCTCCCCGCTGCCCCTTTGCCTCCCAGCAGGTCGGACAGCAGGCTGCTGCCGCTCAGTGCAAAGAATGCCCCCAGACAGCCGCCGATCACCGCATATCCGATCGACGCCAGCACCAGGCCGATCTTCCCCCAGCGGACGATCGCAACCCCGAGCGCCACGAACAGGGAGGTCACGCCCAGCATCGCCCCCGCCGCAAAAGGCAGGATCACCGATCCGCCGATCCGCCAAAAACTGTCCCGGTAACATCCCCAGAGCAGCGCGGAACCGCAAAGCAGCACCAGCAGATCCGCCGTAATCGTGACAAACCCGCCCAGCGTCACCTCTCTGCGCGTACAGTTCATCGCCATCAACAGGGAGATGTACACCTGGAAAAATGAGATGCCGATAATGGAGACGACCAGCGTTCCGCACACCAGCAGGTAGATCGGATACCAGTTCAGCATCCACTCCCACAGAGTCTCCTCTCCCCGGTTCATCGTACCGGAGAACAGATTGATGACCAGGTACACGGCGGCCGCACCTGCTGCTATCCCGATTGTCTGCAGGCCCCAGCGCACCCAGAATTTCAGATGTCTCATACGCTCTCCTCCTCTTCCTCACCGCACAGCGCCACGAACACCTTCTGCAGGCTCATCTTCTGCACCGTCACGTCCGCGCGCTCCGGCAAGCTCTGCCCCGGGGCAAGCAGCACCGTCGCGCCTCTGCTCCTGCCAAGCCGCTCCTCATGGCGGACCTCCAGCCCTTCGCAGACCGCAGCGACCGCGTCCGCATGCCCGCTGACGTGATAGCAGCGGTCCAGCAGTTCCTGTGTGTTCTCCTTCAGCATGATGCGCCCCTCATTGACGAGGATGACCTCCTCGAACACGTCCGCTGCCTCCTCGATGATATGCGTCGACACGACGAAGGTCCGCCCGGACTCCTCATACTCCGCGAGCAGCAGCCGGTAAAATTTTTCCCTGGCCACCACGTCCAGCCCTGCCACCGGCTCATCCAGGAACGTGAACTCCGCCTTGCTCGCCAGCGCGACGATGATCGTCACCATCGACTGCATGCCCCTTGAGAGCTTGCTGATCCTCTTTTTGATATCCAGGTGGAACAGCTTGATCAGATGCTCCGCCATCTCCTTATCCCAGTGCGGGAAAAACGTCTCCGCAACCTGCAGGTACTCCTTCACCTTGATCGCGCTGGCGCTGCTGCCTCCGAGCAGGCCAAGCTCCCGCGAGAAGCACAAACGCGAGAGCGCCTCCGGGTTCTCCCAGACCGGCTCGCCGTTCAGCGTCACGCTGCCCGCGGTCGCAGGGTTCTGCGCCGTCAGGATCGAGAGCAGCGTCGTCTTCCCGGCGCCGTTGCGCCCGATCAGCCCGTAGATCTTGTTCGGCTCCAGCTCCAGATCCACCGCGTGCAGCACCTCGCTGCCGCCGTATGTCTTCGTGATACCCTTTCCACTCAAAATACTCATCTGCAAATCCTCCGTCTCATCCGGCAGCCATGCCTTGAGGCGCTGCCGTCTCTCTTCTTCTACTTATTATGCTGTCTCTGCATTCCCGGTCAGACGATTGCGATTCCGCCCGGCTACACAGAGCACAATCTGCTTTCGCGCCGATATTTATTCCCGCGGGCAACGAGCCAGGCAGTCATGCCTGCGGGGTATTTTTTCAGCCCGGCTCGCCGTCCTCCGGGGCCTCCGCTATCATCCTCACCAGCTCCGCCTTCGTGATCCCAAGGCTCGCCGCCTCCGCCATCAGGCTTCTGATATAGTCGTCATAGAAGCGCTCCCGCCTCTTATTCGCAATCCGCGCCTTCGCGCCCGCCGCCACGAACATCCCGATCCCCCTCTTCTTGTACAGAATCTCCTCGTCCACCAGCAGATTCACACCCTTCGCCGCCGTCGCCGGATTGATCGCGTACAGCCTCGCCAGCTCATTCGTGCTCGGCACCCGCTCCTCCTCCAGCAGCACATCGCGCAAGATGTCATCCTCTATCATTTCCTTGATCTGAATATAAATCGACTTTTCCTGCGTCAGGATTTCATTCAAGAACTCTCACATCCTTTCCCGCTTGTTCATTGGTTCATTACTTGTGTAATTAACCATACCACCAATTCACCTTGCTGTCAACTCTTTTTTTATAAGATTTGAAATCAATCTTTTATGTGACATTTTGTGTGGCTTTTCTTTAGAAAGATTTTACTTGTCTCTGGTTTTATTCCTGCATATAATAAAACTGAGAAAGGGGATTCCTGAATGAAGTTAGCTACCGCCTTGGCAAACACGCTTGAAACTGCAGGGGAAAATGCAAAATATGACGCAGCAGTGAAATGCCTTTTGGCTGATAAGATGATTCTTGCGTGGATATTAAAAAGCTGCGTCGACGAGTTTCGCGAGACAGCAGTTCCTGAAATTGCTGCTGTCTATATCGAAGGAGATCCACAGATCGCGGAGGTTCCGGTTCTGCCAGATGAAGCCGGGCCCGGCACAAAAATATCCGCAACCGGCGTGGAGGACGTCACACTTACCGAAGGGACCATTACCTTTGATATCCGCTTTGAGGCAACCGTTCCGGGCAGAAAAGAAAAAATCAGTCTGATCATCAATCTAGAGGCTCAGAATGATTTTTATCCGGGATATCCCCTCGTGAAGCGCGGCCTATATTACTGCAGCCGGATGATTTCGTCACAGTACGGAACCGTATTTACGAAATCACATTACGAAAAAATAAAAAAGGTATACTCGATCTGGATCTGTATGAATCCTCCCAAAAAGCGGCGGAACACGATTACCGGATATTCTATATCGGAAAAGAACTACATCGGACAGGTGAAGGAGCCTGCTCAAAACTACGACCTCCTGGCCGCAGTGATGATCGGTCTGGGCACTCCGGAGGACGGAACCTATGAGGGAATCTTAAAGCTTCTGGGCGTATTGCTCTCCTCAGACATAAAGCCCGACCAAAAACAGGAAATACTGGAACGTGATTTTTCTATTCCGATGACAGAGACCTTACAAAGGCAGGTGTATGATATGTGCAATCTGAGTAAAGGAGTAGAAGAGAAAGGCTTCGAAAAAGCCGAGCTCTCCGCCATCAAAAATCTCATGCAGAAACTGAAAATGACCGCTGAGCAGGCGATGGAGACGCTGGATATCTCCGCCGACAAGCGAGCGCACTACAGCGCCCTGCTCGACAAATAAATCCCCGTTTCCATTGCCATCCCGCCCAAAAAGGTATATACTCCATAGCATGTGCCGCTTCGCCGGGGCAGTGCCCCAAAACCCTGCGGCCAGAACGGAGGATTCCTATTGTCTGTACTCAATCACGAATATATTCCTGACATGCCGCTCACCTACCGCCCGATGGGCGAGATCGCCGGCTATCCGGTGCGGCCCGGCATGTTCGACACGAACGGCGCCCTCGCGATCCCCTGCGGCGTCAACTTCACCGTTCACACGCACGGCGGCACTTCCTGCGAGCTCCTGCTCTTCCACCGCGACGAGGAGGAGCCCTATGCCGTGCTTCCCTTCCCCGATTCCTACAAGATCGGCGACGTCTACTCCATGATCGTCTTCGGCCTCAACATTGAGGAGTTCGAGTACGCCTACCGCATCGACGGCCCCTGCGATCCGAAAAAGGGGCTGATCTTTGACCGGAAGGCGATCCTGCTCGACCCGTACGCACGCGCGGTCACGGGCCAGAATGTCTGGGGCATCAAAAATAAAAAGCACTACCACGCACGCGTCGTGAAGGATCTGTTCGACTGGGGCGCCACGCCTCAGTCCTCCAGAGAGCTCAGCGACCTCATCATCTATGAGCTCCACGTGCGCGGTTTTACGCGCCATCCCTCCTCCCAGGTCACCCACAAGGGCACCTTCGCCGGGTTGAAGGAGAAGATTCCCTATCTGAAAGCGCTCGGCATCAATGCCGTCGAGCTGATGCCGATCTTTGAATTTGACGAGTGCATGAATATGCGCACCGTGGACGGCAAGCAGCTGCTCGAGTACTGGGGCTACAACACCGTCGGCTTCTTCGCGCCGAACACCAGCTACGCCTCCACGATCGAGTACAACCACGAGGGCACCGAGCTCAAGGAGCTGATCCGGGAGCTGCACGCCAACGGAATCGAGATCATCCTCGACGTCGTGTTCAACCACACGGCAGAGGGGAACGAGCAGGGCCCCTTCTTCAGCTTCAAGGGTCTCGACAACAACATCTACTATATGCTCACGCCGAACGGCAACTACTACAACTTCAGCGGCTGCGGCAACACTCTGAACTGCAACCACCCGATCGTCCAGCAGATGATCCTGGAGTGTCTGCGCTACTGGACGATCAACTACCGGATCGACGGCTTCCGCTTCGATCTCGCGACCATCCTGGGCCGGAATGAGGACGGCTCGCCGATGAACAACCCGCCCCTTCTGAAGACGCTCGCCTGCGACCCGGTCCTCAGCAACGTCAAGCTGATCGCCGAGGCCTGGGACGCCGGCGGGCTCTACCAGGTCGGCAGCTTCCCCGCCAACCACCGCTGGGCCGAGTGGAACGGCCGCTACCGCGACGCCATGCGCAGCTTTTTGAAGGGCGACTGCTGGCAGTCCCGGAGCGCGGCGTGGAGCATCGCGGGGTCCGGCGACCTCTACGGCGGGCACTATTTCGGTGCGGCCGGGGAGTATGCGGGCTACAATTCCAGCGTGAATTTTCTGACCTGCCACGACGGCTTCACCCTGTACGACCTCTACTCCTACAACGAGAAGCACAACGAGAACAACGGCTGGAACAACACCGACGGCGCGAACGACAACCGCAGCTGGAACTGCGGCGCCGAGGGCGAGACCGATAACTCCGCGGTGATGTTTCTGCGCCGCCGCATGATCCGCAACGCCTGTGCCGTGCTGATGTGCAGCCGCGGCACGCCGATGTTTCTCGCCGGGGACGAATTCGGCAACACACAGTACGGCAACAACAACGGCTACTGCCAGGACAACGAGATCTCCTGGCTCGACTGGAACCTGCTGGAGAAAAACCGCGATCTCTTCGATTTCTTCCGGTTCATGATCCATTTCCGGCAGCGCCACCCGGTCATCCGCCGGCAGCTGCCGAACGCGGTCTGCGGGATGGCCCCGCTCCAGACGATGAACACCAGGGCCGAAGCGATCGACGACCCGGACAATCTCTACACCTTCGGCGTCTGCTTCGCGGGCTACGACGCGAGCCGCGGCCGCGATGACATCGTCTACCTCGCCGTCAACACCTACTGGGAGGACGTCACGATCTCCCTGCCCGCCGCCCACCGCCTCGGCTACTGGTACCTGAGTGTCAACACCTTCGGCGACGGCCAGAGCCGGTACTGCTACCCGGAGCCGCAGGAAATCCGCATCCACCAGGACTTCATCATGCGCCCGCGCTCCGTCGCGGTCTTTACCATGAAGCCGTTCTGACAGAGAAGGCCTCTCACCGTCTTCAAAGCTCCGTGCGATCCGATACACGCACTGCGGAGCCTTGTCCATCTGCATTATGCACAAAAAGAAGCATCCTAGCGGCTTGATCTGTCAGCCTTCCAGGATGCTTCTTTTTATAATCGTTTTATTTCTGCGCCGCCGGTTTGCATATCCACTTTTCCGGCATTTCTCTATCTACTGTTCCCAGCATTTTGGCACATTTCTTATCAGCTACCTCGTCGCACGTTCCGACGCACATACCCATGCTTACTCCGCGTTGCTCGCCACGATCTTCACCTTGCTCCAGAGGTTCGCGATCACCTTGCGCGTGTCCTCATTGTAGTCGAACACCTCGTCCTTCGGGTTGTCCGAGCGCGGCACGTAGGCGTCGATCCCCTCGTAGTCCCCGCCCGCTCCGTACAGCGCGTCCATGACCTCCTCGTTGGCAGACGTATAGCCGACAAAGCTCGAGTTGTCGTACGCGCCCTCGTAGTCGCTGGCAAAGTTGATAAATTCATGCGCGAGCTCGGGATTCTTCGCGTTGGCCGGGATGACCATCGCGTCGGACCAGATGTTTGTGCCGCTCTCGGGCAGATAGTAGCCCATATCCTCGTTCTCGCTGATCACGTAGCAGGCGTCCCCCGAGTAGATCAGGCCGAGCGCCTTTCTGCCCTGCGCCATATTGTCGATGATCTCGTCGGTGACAATCTCCGGCTCCATCGTCTGCACGCAGTCCACCAGCCACGCGTACGCCTCCTCCAGTTCCTGCATGTTGTCTGTATTCATCGAGTAGCCGAGCGCCTTGAGCGCCATCATGAACGAATCCCGCTCCGAGTCATACAGATAAATGTCGCCGCGGTACTTCTGATCGCGGAAAATGTCAAAGCCCTCCCGCTCCAGATCCTCGCGGTCCACCTTCGTCGTATCGTAGACGATCCCGACCGTTCCCCAGAAATACGGGATGGAATACTCGTTGTCCGGGTCATACGGCAGCCCGCGCACCGCGTCGGTCAGCTTATCCAGACAGGTGAGCTTCGACTGGTCGAGCTTCTGCAGGTAGCCCTCCTGGATCAGCCGCTGGATCATGTAATCGCTGGGCACGAGGATGTCGTACGCCTCGCCGTTCGCGACCTTGATGTACATCTGCTCATTCGACTCAAAATTTTCCATCACGACCGTCGCCCCGGTCTTCTCCTCGAAGTCATTCAGGATGTGCTCCCCGGTGTACTCCCCCCAGTTGTAGATGTGCAGCGTCTGCCCCTCATACGGCCGCGACGCCCCGCCGCCTCCAAATTGTGCAAAGACCGCGACCGCCACAAGCACACACGCCAGCGCACAGGCCGGGCCCGCCAGACGGCGTCTGCTGATCTCCGCCTTCTTCTGGCGCTTCGCCATCACCACAGGGGCGACATTGATCAGCACGAGCACCAGCGTGATGATCACGACCACCAGCGTCGAGATCGCGTTGATACTCGGGTTCACCCGCTTGCTCATCGTGTAGACCGTGATGCTCAGGTTCTTGACCCCGCCGCCCGTCACGAAATACGAGATGATGAAATCGTCGATCGACATGGTAAACGCGATCAGCGCCCCCGAGACAATGCCCGGCATGATCTGCGGCACGATGACCTTCGTCAGCGCCCGGTACGGCGTCGCGCCCAGATCCATCGCCGCATCCGCGAGGTTCGGGTCCAGCGAGCGGATCTTCGGCATCACCGAGAGCATCACATACGGGATGCAGAAGGCGATGTGCGCCAGCAGCATCGTCACGTACCCCTTCTCGACCCGGAACGTGATGAACAGCAGCATGAAGCCGATCGCCGTCACGATCTCCGGATTCATCATCGGCAGGTTGTTGACCTGCTCCATGACATCCTGGACGATCTTTTTCGACTTCGAGAGCCCGATCGCCGCGATCGTGCCGACCACCGTCGAGACCGCCGTCGCAATCAGCGCGACGGAGAAGGTCGTGTACAAACTCTCCATCATCGTGTGCGACTCCAGCATGTGCTTGTACCAGCGCAGCGAGAAACCCGTAAAATTCGTCAGCGATTTCCCGTCGTTGAACGAGAAGATCACCATGTACACAATCGGCAGATAGAAAAACACAAGCATCCCGGCCATCAGCGCCGTCCCGGCCGTCCGCCGCCCATTTCTGCGCACCGTGCTCTCCTGCCCCTCCTGCGCGCGCTCGCGCTCCCGCTTCGGGCTGCCGTTCTCCCTGGCATCCCTGCGGCCGAACACCGGGAAGGGCAGCTGATCCTTTGCATGTTTCATCGTCACGCTCCCCCCTTTCCGCCGCTGTTGCGCACCTCAATCCGGCGCACCGCCATCATCAGCAGCATCATGATCACCGCCATGATCATCGAAATCGCGCTGCCGAAATTCCACTCCCCTACGGTAATGAACTGGTTCTCGATCAGATTTCCGATCAGGAAATACTGACCGCCGCCCAGGAGCTTCGGGATAAAGAACGAGCTGACCGCCGGCAAAAAGACGAGCGTGATCCCGTTGATCACTCCGGGCAGCGACATCGGCAGCGTGACACGCAGAAACGTCTGCCGCGGATTCGCGCCCAGGTCGGCGCTCGCCTCGAGCAGGGAGTGATCCATCTTGCACAGAGAGGTGTTGATCTGGAGCACCATGAACGGGAGGAAATTGTACACCATGCCGAGCATCACCGCGCCCTCCGTGTACAGAAGCTCCCCGCCGCCAAGTCCGAAAAGGCCGAGCAATCTCTGGATCAGGCCGCCCTCGCTCAGCAGTCCGATCCACGCGTACGTGCGCACGAGCATGTTGATCCACATCGGGATCGTGATCGCGAGCACGAGCAGGTTCTGCGTCTTTTCGCTGCTCCGCGAGATAAAGTAGGCCACCGGGTAGCCGAGCAGCAGACATACCACGGTCGTCTTCGCCGCAATCAGGAACGAACGCCACAGGACAATCAGAAAGTCCGGGTCGGTAAAAAAGCGGGCGTAATGTTCCAGCGTAATCGTAAAGGAGATGATGGTGTTGCCCTGCTCCGTGAAGGAGTACAGCGCGATCAGCCCCATCGGGAGGATCAGCATCATCACCGCCCATGCGATATACGGCAGCGCAAGCTGTGAAAACCGTTTCATCCTAGTACACCATCCTTGACATCACGTGAATATCCTCCGGGAAGAACGTCAGTCCGACCTCCTGACCTGCCTCCGTGTAGTCCGTCGTGTGAATTTTGAACTCGCGCCCCTCCGTCGAGAACGTGATCCGGTAGACGCCCTCCCGGATATGCTCCGGGTCAAAATCGTAGTCCACATAGATCTCGACGCTCTGATCCTCGTCCGTCAGCTTCCAGCCCTGTGCATTCGCCCACGTCTTCAGATCGACGTCCAGCGTCTGCGACTCCTGCAGCTCGTCGACCGTCTTCGTGAAGCTGAACGCCATGACGCCCTCATTTGCCTTCTCGTTCTTGACAAACGGCTGGTTCACGACGAAGATCGTCCGCTCCACGCTCGTGCCGCTCGCCGTCGCAAAGCGCACCGGGTACGCTCCGATCTCATTTTTCACCTCGTACTCGAGCTTCGCGATCGAGATGTAGTCGTCGCTCTGCGCGTCCCAGGCCTGCGCGTTCGCGCGCGCGATCACCTCCCTGTCGTCCAGCTTCCCGACATCCTCGATATCCACGTAGAAATCCGTCGCGCTGATCTTTTCCTTCCCGTTCTCGCTCGTCACGTCGTGGTTGCGGATCACGCTCATATTGACCGTCACGCTCGTGCCGGGTACCGTCTCGACCATGATCTCATAGTGCACGCCCTTGAACAGCACACTGAGCACCTGGCCCGTCATCTTTCCGTCCTCCACGGCGACGATGTCGATATCCTCCGGGCGGATCACGACGTCGACCGGCTCGTTTGGCTTGAAGCCGTAGTCCACGCAGTCGAAGGTGATGTCGTCAAACCGCACCCGGTAGTCCTCGAGCATCACGCCCGGAATGATGTTGCTCTCGCCGATGAAGTTCGCCACGTAGCGGTTGGCCGGCTCGTTGTAGATCTCCTCCGGCGTCCCGATCTGCTGGATCTCGCCGCCCTTCATGACGACGATCTTGTCCGACATCGTCAGCGCCTCCTCCTGGTCGTGCGTGACAAAGATAAACGTGATCCCGACCTCCTGCTGGATCCGTTTCAGCTCATACTGCATCTCCTTGCGCAGCTTCAGATCCAGCGCCGCGAGCGGCTCGTCCAGAAGCAGCACCTTCGGCTCGTTCACCAGCGCCCGCGCGATCGCGACGCGCTGCTGCTGGCCGCCGGAGAGCAGCGTCGTATTTTTATTCTCAAAGCCCTCGAGTCCGATCAGCTTCAGCATCTTCATGACCTTCTGCTCGATCACGTCCTTGCTCATCTTCTTGATCTTCAGCCCGAACGCGATATTCTCATAGACGCTCAGATGCGGGAACAGCGCATACTTCTGGAAGACCGTGTTCAGCTCGCGCTCGTACGGCGGCCGGTCATTGATCCGCTCCCCGTCGAAGATCACCTCGCCCTCATCCGCGTCCAGAAACCCTCCCAGGATCCGAAGCAGCGTCGTCTTCCCGCACCCGCTCGGCCCCAGCAGCGTCACAAACTCCTTCTCGTAGATGTCAAGATTCACACCCTTCAGGACAATCTGCCCGTCAAAGCTCTTGACGACATTCCGAAACTCGATCAGCTTCTTTTGTTCCATCTCACCTTCTCCTCCTCATTCTAGTGCAAACCGCCATCCGCGGCTGTCAGAACCACGGCGGCGTCGTGATCCAAAGGATCTTCGCGTCCGTGCTCCCATTGTTATACAAATAGTGCCCCTTCGACCCGTCCAGGTAAAAGGTCTCATGCGCCTTCACCCGGTACTTTTTGTTCCCGCGCACCAGCGTCACAGCGCCCTTGAGCACATACCCGAACTCCTCGCCCGGATGGCTCGTCATCTCCCGGCTCTTCCTGTGCGGGTGCAGCGTCAGCAGAATCGGCTCCATCTGGTTCTTCTGCGCGTTCGGGATCACCCACTCGATGCTGTAGTCCTCCTGCTCGTCGACGAAAAACTCCTGCGACGTGAACACGATCTGCTCCTCCGGCTCCTCGTGAAAAAACTCCGACAGATTCGTCCCGAGCGCCTCGAGAATATCCGCCAGTGTCGCGATGCTCGGCATCGTCAGATCCCGCTCGACCTGCGACAAAAATCCCTTCGTCAGCTCGCTCCTCGACGCCAGGTCATTCAGTGTCAGTCCGTTCTGAAGCCTCAGTTCCTTCAGCTTCCTCCCGATGTTCAAAATGCTCCCTCCTGTTTTTAAATACTGAACTTTTTATTTAAAATTGCATAACAAAGTTGATTATACACAGATATGGAAATAATGCAATAGGTAGGGGGAAAATAATTGAGGTTATACGGTGGGAGAAAGATAAAAATTTTGAAAGTGTACGAGCAAATCGTACAGTACAAGAGAATTGCTGACAAATTGTCAGCGGTTGAAAATGATTACTTCAGATAGTAAAAAGTGTCTGCCTCTCATTTTTTCATTTAGTAAATGCAACACAAAAAAACGGTCCAGTTTATGAAAAAAATTTTAGAATCTGGTCCCTTATGGATAAAAAAAGATAAGTAATTTCTCTTAAAAAGATCCCATAAACAAGAACTATCCCTACGAGAAAGAGAGACATAGGTATGGGTGAGTTAAAAGATAACGATGCTATCCGGCTATTTGAAGATAAACAAACCCGCACCGCATGGGATACAGAACGGGAAGAATGATATTTTTTCCATTGTAGATGTGATTTCTGTTCTGGCCGGCACAGATAATCCTCGCCGGTATTGGAGTGACTTAAAGAAAAAATTAAAAAAAAGAGGGCGCAATCGAGTTGTACGAG
Source organism: Oscillospiraceae bacterium (assembly GCA_021771715.1). Taxonomy (GTDB): domain Bacteria; phylum Bacillota; class Clostridia; order Lachnospirales; family Lachnospiraceae; genus Choladousia. The sequence goes on along the minus strand of JAETOO010000018.1, from coordinate 128,399 downwards.
AAAATCGTACAACTTATTTTGCAACACCCTCATTCTCCTTGCGTATGCAAATTGTCACTTGTCCCCACATTCATTCCCTCTGATGCATCCAGTCCCCCTTCAGGAAATACGCCAAAAATACGCCCCCGCTCAGCGTCCAGGTCAGCGGGTAGGCCCAGAAGACGACCTCAATCCGCGGGACGAAGTGCAGCGCCACGGTAATGTACGTCACGCGGATCAGGCACCAGCACACGAGCATGACGGCCATCGGCACGGTCGCCTTCCCGGCGCCGCGCATGATCCCGGCAATGCAGTGGGAGAATGCCATCAGAAAATAGAACAACGTGATGATCCGCGCCTGCCGCGTCCCGTACGCGATCACCTCCGGGTCGCTGTTGAACAGCGCGATCAGCGACGGCATCGCAAAGTACAGCACCACACCGACGAGCTCCGCGAGCGAGATCCCCATCAGGATCCCGAACTTCGCGCCCTTCTTGACGCGGTCATATTTCCCCGCCCCGAGGTTCTGGCTGATGAACGTCGTGAGCGCCATCGAGAAGCACGTCACAGGCAGGAACGCAAACCCCTCAATCTTGGAGTAAGACCCGCAGCCCGCCATCGCGACTCTGCCGAAGCTGTTGATATTTGACTGCACGAACACGTTCGCGAGCGAGATCACCGAGTTCTGGATTCCCGCGGGCAGACCGTTGCGCACGATGAGCCTCAGCATAAACGGATTCAGCTGGATCCGCCGCAGGGAGATGCGGTATTCCTCCGGGCTCTTCCTCGTGAGCCGGTACAGGCACAGCGCTGCGCTCACAAACTGCGAGATCACCGTCGCCGCGGCCGCCGATCCGACGCCGAGGTGCAGCACCCCGACAAAGAACAGGTCGAGCACGATATTCACCAGCGACGAAAAGATCAGATAGTACAGCGGGTGGCGGCTGTCGCCGACCGACTGCAGGATCCCGACGAAATTGTTGTAGAGCACGAACGCGAGCGATCCGAGAAAATAGATCCGGAAATACGAGATGGATTCCGGCAGCACCTCCTCCGGCGTCCGCATCAGCACGAGAATCTGCGGCGCGAGCAGCAGCCCGAGCACCATCAGCAGAAGACCCGACAGAATACCAAAGCCGACCGTCGTGTGGATCGCCCGCTGCAGCTTCTCCATATCACGCGCGCCGTAGTACCGCGCGATCACGACGCCCGCCCCGATCGCGATCCCGTTGAAAAATCCGACCAGCAGAAAAATCAGGCTGCCCGACGAGCTGACCGCCGCGAGCGCATTGCTCCCGAGGAAATTTCCGACGATCAGCGAGTCCGCCGTATTGTAGAGCTGCTGGAACAGATTTCCCAAAAAGAGAGGGAACGCAAACGCGACCATCTTCTTCCAGATCGTCCCCTCCGTCAACAGTGTTTTCGATTGTGATTGTGTCATCCTTCTTCCCCCTGACCTGCCCGTCTCTGTGCTATTTTCTCTGTCATTTTTATCATTTCTCTCTATCACAAGACAGGCCGTCCCCTATCCTACCACATATCACTCGTTTCGGCAATCGTCCTTTTGCCGGAACATTTATCACTCTTTTCTCCCGTCATTTCCAATCACTCAGCCAGCTACAGGCAGAGAGATCCCAGGGCCGCACGGCGGCAGCTCAGCGAATTGTTACACATTCCTGACTCTCGAACCTTTTCGTCCGCAGCATATCTGAGCTGCCGCGAACCGTCTTCTCTCTGCTCCTTCTGAAACCAGACCGGAACCCTCCCTGACGACAGACAGCGCCCTCCGCTCCCAAAATCAGGGCGGAGGGCGCCGATTTCTCCTGTCTCAGTAACGCCGAACGCGGCAGCACAAGCCGCTCAATCTTCCATTTAATATACGATCTGGCTGGACACCGGCTCTGCGAACGGTCCCGGGATCACGCTGGTTGCACGCTGGCTTCCCAGGTAATCTGCCCGGAAGACAATCTCCGAGCCGTCCGGATTCTCGAACCGCTCCTCCGGCTGGAATGCCTTCCCCAGCGTGTCGGACGAGATCAGCTCCGCCTCAAAGCCCTTCATGAACTCGTACACATTCGTGTGAAGCACCATATGACCATTCTCCTCGGTCAGCTCCACCTGAATCTCGTGCTCCGTATCCACAAGGTTGTGCTTCTCCTTTTTGTAGCTCGCCGCCCCGGCAAAATACGCGTTTCCGTCAATCCATACCGGAAGCGGACGGAAGTGGTACGGCTCCAGCCCCTTCATATCCGGGGTATCGTTGTCCATGTCAAAGCACTTGATCCACTCCTCGTAGGTCACATACTCATCGAAGACATGCGTACCTACCTCGCGGTTCTCCGTCATGACGACGCCCTGCTCGCTGTCGCTCTTGACCACCGTCGCCTGCTTCGGCCATTTCTGCACGAAAATATTGTTGTAAAAACGGTCGTCGCCGTGCAGGATCGTCATGAAGCCCATCACCTCCGTGCGGTGCGGGATATGGTACGGCGTGTAGCGCTGGCGCAGCTTTCCTTCCACGATGGAATCGCAGCCGGCGCCGACTGCTGTGAAGGAGCCGCAGATCAGGTTGTGTACCATCGCGATCCCCTCGGTCGCCATGCGCAGCGACGCGTCGGAGAGCAGCAGGTTGTGGTCGATCAGCGTCGGGCCGTGCCCTACCTCCACGAAAATATCCTGGCTCATCATGCCGCCGTCCAGCTGCTCCGCAAATTCCGGACGCTGGTTGTCGTGCAGCAGGTTCTGCGTGATGCGGGTGCCCTGCGCCTCCCAGTCGGTCCAGATTCCCATCGTGCAGTGGTGGATGTGGTTGCGGCGCATGATGACGTCAATCGCGGCGTGGAGCTTGATTCCGGCAATCTCAGCTCCGCCCAGCTCCATCATGTTGTTGATGTGATGGATGTGGTTGTCCTCGATGACGGAGAAGACGCAGCCCATTCTCCCGATAATTCCGCCCTGCTGGCAGTGATGGATATTGTTGCGGCGGATGATGTGGCTGCCGACCTTCTCCTTCACCCAGCCGTGATACTGGCCGCGGCAGACCGCGTCGCGCTCCATCTGCGTCGGGCTCTTCACATGCTTGTACGTGAAATAGTGATTGTTCTCCGGGTCCAGGTATTTGCCCAGGCCGATGCCGGAGCACTTGCTGTTGGAAATCTCACAGTCCTCGATGATCCAGCCCTTGGACCAGTGCGGGCCGATCATGCAGTTCTGGTACGCTGCGGGCGGAGCCCAGTTCGTCGCGGCCTTCGTAATCGTGAAGCCGCTGACTGTGATGTAGCCGATACCCGTCTTTTCCGGGACGAAGCACTGCTCCCGAACATTGATCTCCATCCGCTCCTTGTTCGGGTCCGCGCCGAGCAGGTTCACGTAAAATACCGTGCGCCCGTCCTCCTGAACCGCGAACCATTTATAGCGGGATTCCTCCGGCTCCCAGGAGCATTTCCAGACTTCCCCGGCCATACACTCCTCTATGGACGCAGCCTCGTAGAGCATCCTGTCATTCTGGTACACCACGCCGGTGTGCTTCGTGCGCCCGGCAAAATACCAGTCCCCGTACACATACGTGGTGTACGGATTGTAGCCTGCAAAAATAGAATTGTCCACGCTCGCAGTCCACACATTCCCCTTATAGGGAACCCAGTTCTTCAGCTCCTCCGCGCCGGTAATGACAGCGCCCAGCGGCTCCGTGCTCGTGTAGGTGATCCGCGCATCCTCCGTTCCGGCATTGACCGGGCTCACGTACTCGCGGTAGATTCCCGGTGCGACCAGGACCTCATCACCTGGCTTTGCGATATCCGCCGCCTGCTGAATCCGGCGGAAGGGCGCCTCTTTGCTGCCGCAGCCATCCAGGGCGGCATTGACGTTCACATAAATTTTCATTTTGGGCCTCCTTTTTGCATGATTTTTTATGGAACTAGATAGCTTTATTTTAAGGGTTCTGCCCGGAATTGTCACATCAAATCTTGCTTCTCTTTCCATATCAAATCTTGCTCCTCTTGCATTTTAGTTCTATTCGCAGTACACTGTCTGGAAGGAGTGGCGGCATCCCGCGTTTTCTCCGCTCCGGCTCATCATGCCAGAAATTTTTTCCGCCCTGACTTACGATGCCGGGAATCATTTTTATCGCTGCGACTTACGATACCGGGAATCAACGATCTATGGAGGTGCTTATGATTTTTTACAGAAAAATAGAAGAAACGGAAATCACCAGGGACCTGTTTCGCCCGTTTCGGCGCAGACAGGTTGTGACGGACTGCTGGCGGAGAGTCGACGGCCGGTGGACCATTCAGCCGGATCCCTTCGTTGACGACTGGAGTGAGGCCGACTACGCCGTATTGATTCGCTGCCTCAAAAACACGGCAGCCACAGGCGGCCTGGTGTACGGCGCTTTTGTGGACGGAGAGCTGAAGGGCTTTGTCTCCGTGGAAGGACCGCTGACCGGCTCGCGCGCGCAGTACGCGGATCTCTCCAGCATTCATGTATCCGAGGATATGCGCGGACAGGGGATCGGCCGGGAGCTGTTCGCCGCCGCAAAGCGCTTTGCCAGAGAGCAGCACGCCGAAAAGCTCTACATCTCCGCCCACTCGGCGGTGGAGAGCCAGGCCTTCTACCGCGCAATGGGCTGCACGGAGGCCGAGGAATACCAGACAGAGCACGTGGAGCGGGAGCCTTATGACTGTCAGCTGGAGTGTGCGCTGTAGTCTTGACCGCAGGCCGCTGCCCTGAAGCTGTACTGCTGCCTTATCGACGGTGGATTCTTGCTATTCTACCGGGACAGCATCTTTTTGCGGTGCAAAATAGAAAGAAGGAAGATTTATGTGGATTCTCTATGCCTGCGGCTCCGCCGTTTTTGCCGGAGTCACTTCAATTCTCGCGAAATGCGGGATCCGAAAGACCAACTCGAATGTCGCCACAGCGATCCGGACGATCGTCGTGCTGCTGTTCTCCTGGATCATGGTCTTTGTCACCGGCGCACAGAACGGTCTCGCCGACCTGACGCCGAAAACGCTGCTTTTCCTCGCGCTCTCCGGCCTCGCGACCGGGGCCTCCTGGCTCTGCTATTTCCGCGCGCTGCAGCTCGGCGACGTCAGCAGGGTCGCGCCCGTCGACAAATCCAGCATCATCCTGACGATTCTGCTGGCGTTCGTCATCTTCCATGAGACAGTGTCCCTCTTCAAGGTCCTCGGAATGGTCATGATCGGCGCCGGAACCTTCCTGATGATCCAGCGCACGAAAATCCCTGTCAGTAACCATAGGACCAACCCTCTGCGCTCAACTGCAGCAGGCCGCAAAGACTCCGAACCGCAGTCAATCACTGCAGACCGCAGAACTCCCGGGTCACAGACAACCGCTGCAGACCGCAGAACTCCCGAGTCACAGACATCCGTTGCAGACCGTAGAACTCCCGAGTCACAGACAACCACTGCAGACCACAAGGCTTCCGAACCGCAGATCGCCTCCACTTCTGCCGTGCATGCTTCCCACCGCTGGCTGTTCTATGCAGTGCTCTCGGCGGTGTTTGCGAGCCTGACCTCGATCCTCGCAAAGATCGGGATCACCGGGATCGACTCGAACCTCGGCACCGCCATCCGCACCTGCGTCGTGCTCGTGATGGCATGGGTCGTCGTCTTCGCGACAAAAAAACAGGATGCCCTGAGAACGATCCCGCACTCTGAGCTCCTGTTCATCTGTCTCTCCGGCCTCGCGACCGGCGCCTCCTGGCTCTGCTACTACCGCGCCCTGCAGGACGGCCCTGCGAGCATCGTCGTGCCGATCGATAAGCTGAGCATCCTTGTGACCGTCGCTTTCTCCTGCGTCTTCCTGCACGAGCGGCTGTCAAAGCGCGGCGCCGCAGGACTCGCGCTCGTCACCGCAGGAACCCTGCTCATGCTCCTCTGAGCCGCACAGCGCTTCTCCGATTTTATCGCAGGTGAGCGGAAGCTGCCTCAAAATGACTGCCATCAAATCACAGCTCAGCAATCCATCCTCAGAGAAGCTTTCCGCTCCGGCATCTCTCACCGCAGCAGCCGCTTCCTGCTCACGCACTCCTCCCGCTTCTCCAGCCATTTCTGCAGCGACGGGTACAGCCGTTTCGCCTCCTCGTAGCCATGCCAGTAGAAGTCCTCGAGCTTCTCGAGATCGCGCTCGGTCCGGCTCACGCACGGAGCGGTCGGCCGGATGACAAATACCATCCCCCGCTTTTCCAACCGATCCAGCAAATCCAACGTCCGGTTGTACACGTGCGCCCTCTCACTCAGCGTCTTTACAAGCTGCGGATATCTGCGATAATACAGTTTCGCCATCCGCACCGATGCGTCTGTACGCTCCTCCTTGTAGTAGCCGCGCCGCCGCGTGAGCACGATGATATTGTGGTCGAAACCGTCGGCGATCGCTTTTCTGACCGGAATGGAATCTGCGATCCCGCCGTCGAGCATCGGCACTCCGTCAACCTTCACCATCGGGGAGCCAAACGGCAGGCTCGACGACGCGCGGCACGCCTGCATCATCCGCTCCTCATTCCGGTACTCCTCAATGTACTCCGCCTTTCCGGTCAGGCAGTTCGTCGTCGTCAGCAGGCAGCGTGTCGGCGACCGGACGTAAGCTTTGTAGTCGAACGGGTACAGATGATTCGGAAACTCGTCAAAAATCAGATCCATATTCATGAAATACTTTGTCCTGAGCATCGTCCGCACGCCGAACAGCTCGTTGTCCAGCTGTGCGTCCAGCATACACTCCTTTGTCCGGAGCAGCTGGCCGGACACGTAATCCACCGCGTTGCACGCCCCCGCAGAGACGCCGATCACATACGGCAGCACCAGCCCCTTCTCCATAAAATAATCCAGCACGCCGCTCGTGAAGATGCCGCGCTGTCCACCACCCTCAAGAATCAATCCAGCTTTTTTCATGTAGCTCTCCCTTTCTCACCCTGCTCTAACTAACACCGACTTCCAGATATCCGGCACAATGTTATCCGGCTCTGAACTCCCTAGCACAATACCGTACGTCTCCCTGGCACTCTGTTCCTGGCTCCGAGACACATCCGATAATTCGTTTCCGTTCGCAGCTTTGTCGGCCACGAATAGGAACGCGCTTCGCGATTTACTCCAATTCTCCGGCTTAGTCCCTCAACAGAAAAAGGGCGCTCACAACCCTCCCGCCGTGATACCCTTTCCTGTGTGTCTCTAACTCAGCCTTTCTGCCTTATCCTGATTCGACCGGCCCGGCTTTTCTTACTTCTCTTGTTTCCGCCGGTCTGGCTTTTCTTACTTCTCTTGCTTCCGCCAGTCTGGCTTTTCTTACTTCTCTTGCTTCCGCCGGTCTGGCTCCTGACTTATCTTCATTCCGCTTCGGACTCACCCTCAGACTCCGCTTCCGTCCCGGACTCTGCAGCAGTCTCGCTCTCGGTCTCTGAGACTTCCTCGCTCTGTCCCTCTGAGACAGCTTCGCTCTCTCCCTCTGACGCGCCGTCGCTCTCGGACTCCGCCTCGGTCTGCTCCTCCACGGTCGCATTCTCCGTGATGAAGGCAAGCACCTTCTCCTGGAGCGCGCTCAGACGGATCTCGCTCTCCTCATACGCAGCCGTGAACTCCTCCACAGAGGAATACCCGTTCCGGTCCGCATACTCCTGGCACTTCGCCGTGTACTCCTCGTCGGAGAGCTCGATGCCCTCCTTCTCCGCGATCGCCTTGAGATACAGCTCCGCCTGCAGTCCCTGCTTCGCCGCCAGCTCTGCCTGCGCCTCAAACTCCTCCTCGGTCAGGCCCATGTAGGAATCCAGGAACTCCTCAAACTCCATGCTGTACATGTCCGCATACTGCTTGTAGTAATTCGTCATATTCGCCACTACGTAATCCACCAGCTCCTGCGGGTAATCCTTAATCGTGGACGCGGATGCAATCTGCGTCAGCAGCGCATTGTTGATCTCGCTCTCACGGGAATCTTCCTTGATCTGCAGCAGCTCCGCGCGCACCGACTCCTTGTACGTATCCACATCGGAATACTCACCATCGGTAATCTTGTCCACAACCTCCGAGGTCAGCTCCGGCATCCGCTTCACCGAATTTACCGTCACGGTAAAGATGACATCCTTCCCCGCCAGCTCCTCCGTATAGTTCTCCGGGAACGTCAGCGGCAGATCTACCGTCTCACCGACTGCGACGCCGACCAGCCCGTCCTCGAACCCGTCGATAAACGTGCCGGAGCCGATTTCCAGATCATAATCCTGCGCCGTGCCGCCGTCAAACGCCACGCCGTCCAGCTTGCCCTCATAGTCAATGTTCGCCGTATCGCCGAGCTCCACCGTGCCCTCCGTGATCTCCTCGAGGATGTCGCTTCCGCCGTTCGCGCGAATCTGGCGAACCACCTCCTCGTCCGACACCGTCAGCGGGCTCACCTGCACCGTCAGCCCCTTGTACTCTCCGAGCTCCACGTACTCGGATGCCTGATAGTCCGGGCGCTCGACGAGCTCGAGCGGCTCCTCCGTCTCTGACTCTGCCTCATCCCCGGTCTCCGCCTCGGAATCACCCTCCGGAGCCTCTGTCGCTTTCTCCGCGCCCTCCGTCGCGTCCTCTGCAGATTCCGTCACCGCCTCCGTCTCCTCCGCTATTGACACCATCGGCATCACAGACGTCATCGTCAGCGATACTGCGCACATCAGAGCCATAAATAAATGCTTTCTTCTCATTTTATAAAACCTCTCCTGATCTGTTAATTTTTTTTCGTAAAACTTTAACCAGTATACCATACCTTTCCCGGATTTGCACTGGAAAATAAAGAATTAAGAAAAAGCACACAGTTTTTTCACGATTCCGCCTGGCTCTCCCTGCACCCGCAGCAGCAACGCTCATAGGCGGCCCAGCTCTTCCTTACTCCTCGTAGCGCAGCCCGTACCCGAACGCATACACCTGTCCTTCCTCGTCCGTGTACGGCATGATATCGTCAAACACATCCTCCGCATGGCGCTCCACCGTCTCCATATCCGCCGGCAGGATGACCGGCAGACGGCCCGCAGGCTTTGCATTTCCGAATATGAGGTCGAGCACCGCCTCCTTCTGCACGCCGAACTCCGCGAAAATGCCGTCCGCAGCGGGCTCAAACTCTGCGACGACCGCCGGATTGTGCACCCGCATGCAGACGATGACCGGCTTGTCGCCCATCGCGCGCTTTGTCTCCAGGATGTTGTCGAGATCCGCCTCGTTCGCCGCCGTGTTCGTCTTCCCGCGATAGCCGCGGTCCGCCGACGGCTCCCGGAAATCGCCTCCCGCGATGCTGTGCTCCCGCGCCGCATTCGCCGTATACGGGCGGTACTGCAGCGTCAGCGGCAAATAGCCGTTGCCCCCGCCTCTCACATCGTTCTCCGAGTAGGCGTCCGAGAGCGGACTTTCGACAAAGACAATCGCCGCATCCGCTTCCTCCGGCGTATCTGCCAAGTAAAACAAACGCTCCGATGCCGCCCCCTCCGACTGGCCTTTACCACCTGATGTCGTTCCCGCGTTCCCTGCCGCCTGTTCTACGCTCCCTGTCGTCTGTCCCGCGCTGTTCGCCGTCTCTTCCGGCTCTCCCGTCACCTTATCTGCGCACCCAGACACTCCATCTGACATTCGGGCGATCAGTTCCTCCGTCACCGGCGTGATCACCTGCTCCTCGTCCATGCCCCGGAAGAAATTCTTCCGCGCGCGGATCCTCCGGTCCGGAATGTAGACCTTGATCCCTCTCGCGAGCGGCAGGCAGCGGTTCTTATTTTTCAGCAGCACGACCGACGCGCGCTGCGCCTCCATGCCGTCTGCGACAAACTCCGGCGCGCCCACGATCCGGCTGCTCTCCTCGGGATCCAGATACGGATTCTCAAACAGCCCCACGCGGAACAGATTCGTCAGCAGCCGCACCGCCGACTGCTCCATCCGCGCCCGCATCACAGGCTCCCCGTACCGCTCGCAGCCGATCCGGTACGCCTCGATGATCGGCGCTTTCGCGTTATTTCCGCCGAACTGGTCGACCCCGTTCAGAATAATCCGCAGGTGCCGCTCCGCCTCCGAGAGCTGCTCGACCCCGTAGCAGCGGCTCCCGAACGAGTCCATCACCGGCGCCGGATCCCCCGTGATCCCCCAGTCCGTGCAGAGCACGCCGTCGTACCCGTACGTTTCACGCAGCAGGTCGTGAATCAGGTACTCGCTGTAGGAATTGCCGACATTCTCCTTATTTTTCTGATCCTGGTCCCAGGAGATTGTGTAGTACGGCATGATCGAGGCCACCTGCCCGGTCGGCCCGTCCAGGGAGAGCGCGCCCTCCGTAAACACGCGCATATGCTGCTCAAACTTGCCGCCCGGGTACACCGCACACTTGCCGAACGCATAGTGCGCATCGCGGCCGCCCTCCCCGGTGCCGCCGCCCGGCCAGTGCTTTGCCATCGCGACAATGCTGTCGCGTCCCCAGCCGTCCGGCGCACCCTCCGTCGTCTGCAGGCCGTCGCACACCGCCTTCGCCATCGCCCGCGTCATCTCAAACTCCCCGCCGAACGTGTCCTCATACCGCATCCAGCGCGGCTCCGTCGCGAGATCCACCTGCGGCCCGAGCGCCGTCGTGATCCCGAGCGCGCGGTACTCCTTCGACACTGCCTCCGTATATTTTTTACACAGCTCGGGAGAAAACGTCGCGGTCATCCCCAGCCCCTCCGGCCACTTCGAGACATCGACGCCCGCAGACTTGTACTCCGCCCCCGCGCCCGACGCCCCATGCCTCGGGTCAGAGGACAGGTTCACCGGAATCCCCCACGGCTGCTCCTCCGCCAGCGACTGCAGCGCGTTGCTCCAGCGCGCGGAGGTGTCCGCATCGTCGACCTTCATCAGCAGGATATGGCGGATATTGTCCTCACAGATCAGCGTCTTCTGCTCGTCAGTCAGCGCCCATTTCGGCACGCCCGCCTCCTCATACGATTTCCCGTCATAATGCGCCGCAAACGGCCCCGTGCTGCGAAACGGCACCAGCTGGTGCGACGAATACAGCATCAGCCCCGCGATCTCCTCAACCGACAGCCGCCCCGCCAGATCCTCGGCCCGCGTGCGCGCGTCCAGCCGCCAGTCCTCATACGGCAGCAGCTCCCCCGTCCCGGCGAGATCCTTAAAGACATACCCGTCCTGCTCGATCACGCGCGGCCTGCGCATCCCGAGCACCGCGCCGCCCTCGTTTTCAAAGAGCGTAAATTCCTCGTGTTTTCTCACTTTGTAACTCATCTGTGCCCATCCTCCTTCTCCTGATATACGTGTTCTCGCGAACTTTGCCGTCAAGAGCAAAATCTCCCCCAAGTTGCAGACCAAAACCAAAACTTACATGCCTGCTTTGCAGGCACCATTGCGCATGCAAAGCGATTGCGCTGTACTTTGCAGCTCTAAATCTCCAGCAGATCCTCACACGCACAGTGCAGCACCTTTCCAAGCTTATAAAGTGTGAGCGCCTGTGTCTTATTGATATCCCTGTGCCTTTCCTCCAAGAGCTGGATCTGCCGCTGTGCGACGCCGGATAACTGCGCAAGCTCCCTCTGGGACAGACCCATGCCGGTGCGCAGCCGCTTCAGGTTGGTATCCGTATAATAGTCCTGCAGCTTCTCATCCATGACTGTCACAAATTTCATGATGTCCGCCTCGTGCAGCGTGTGATACATATCCAGGATTGTTCCGATTCGAACTGCCTTGTGGATCCTTGCAAAGCTCCTCCCCGTATACCACTGATAGTACGCAAGCGCCCACCCGCTCCAGTATTCCGGGGATTTATCCATATACATCTCATCCGGGACGGCGGGCTCTTTCAAGCCGCTCTCCCGCAGCACCTCCCTTGCCAGCTCACACCCCGTTCTACCCGCCACATAGGTGGGATTCCCCCTCCCAAACTGGCGTGCCAGGCCAGACACGATGAACATCGAAAAAAACGTATCCCCGTCATAGTTCAGCGTGTTCATGGCAAAATCCATCATATCTCCCAGGATGCGCTGCGCGGACATCACGTAATCCTCATCGTAGGCGCGGATCGTCATTCTGCATCCCCTCCCTCATGATATCAATGATAAACAATTCATCCAGATAAGAGGTACGCTTCTTTGTGCTGCGGTACTCCCTTCTCGCCTCTTTTTCCCTCTGCATCTTCCTCTGATAATACTCCCCGGCGTCAACCGGCTCGTTCCCCACATAGTGGATTCTGTCAAAGGCAGAGCAGCTTTTTAGCACCACCTGCTCTCCCAGTTTTCCAAGCCGCATCGCCGTTGACAGCTTCTGCAGAGAAATCGCGCCTGACACAAAATCCTGCGCAAAAGAAAAATAGGAATCGTCCGCCCGGTATCCGATCAGCACATCATACCCGGAAATATCGATCAGAAACTGCTCCTTCAGATATTGCTTCGCCTCCTGCGCAATACTGCCATTCTGCCAGTACGTCCTGTTCTCCGCCAGCAGGGCCAGCCAGTTCAAAATGTGGTACGGTGGAGCATTCAGGTTCAGGACCTCCAGTCCCTCCATATCCAGCTCATAGATGTTGGCATATCCATCCGTTTGCTTTGCGCAGGCCCACTCTTTCGCAAGCTCCAGATTCTCCGTACAGTAAAAACCCTTCCCGTAGTCATTGGTCCTCATGCCCTTCCCATATTCGGGCCGCTCAATGATATGGTCCGAGCCGTGATAAAGTACCTTCCCCATTTTCATCACCTCTTCTCAATTATATCTCCGCAGAGATACAATGGCAAGGGTGATTGTAACTCCTGCAGCGTATTTATAGACACGGCGCAGGATCGATACAGATGCTATCCGTGATCAAGCTTCTTAATAAAATCTCAATAAACCCCTAATAAAAAGCCTGTAGTATTTCTCTCTTCCGCGATCTAATATGAAATGGATTTCGGAAAAAATCACGCTTAGTCATCCTGCATCAACGGTGCCGGATCGGAGAAAGGGGCATGCGATTTATGAAAAAGAGTGTAGGACAAATGATTCTGGTTTCCTGTATCGTGGTAGGATTGGCCGGATGCGGCAGGACTCCGGAGGTCAAGGAGACAGAGAAAATGACCGAGTTATCCGCCTCGGATGAGACGGAGCAGGACACTCCGGCGGACTCCTCTGCGGAGCCTGACTCTGTCACCGGTCAGGGATTCCAGCCGCCGGAGGGCTCCCACAGGGACAGCAGAGGAAATATTGTCGATCCGCAGGGGAATACCTTCGATGACGACGGCGGCTGGCAGGTTCCCGAGGGCGGCCGGGTGGATTCCAAGGGGAGAATCTACGACAAGAACGGAAAACTGATGGGCGGCGGCGCTCCGGTGGGGTCGAAGGGGTGACACTGCCGCTTTGATCCGCGGGCAGTCGGCGGTCAACCTGAAGCAGTTCAACAAAGCTCCCCTCACAGACGTCGTAATACGGGATTGTGGCATTTACTGGTTGCACTTTTTACCAAACAATGCTAAAATAAAATCCGAATTTTGTTTGTGGGAGGGTACATATGTCAACATTTCTCAAGGTACTGATCGTTATCCTGATCCTTCTCGTGATCGCGTTGGTCGTCCTCTACGTGCTCGGACGGAGAATGCAGAGAAAGCAGGCTGCCCAGCAGGAGCAGATGGAAGCCGCAAAGCAGACCGTCTCGATGCTGATCATTGATAAAAAGCTCATGCCGATCAAGGAATCCGGGCTGCCGCAGATGGTGATCGACCAGACGCCAAAGCTCATGCGCCGCTCCAAGCTCCCGATCGTCAAGGCGAAGGTCGGCCCCAGGATCATGACGCTCGTCGCCGACTCGGCGATCTTCGACACGATCCCGGTCAAGAAGGAGGTCAAGGCAGTCGTCAGCGGCATCTACATCATGGAGGTGCGCGGCGTGCGCGGACCGCTCGAGACTCCTCAGAAGAAAAAGAGCATGATGCAGAAGCTCAGAGCAAAGCTCACGAGAGCGGAGAAGAAGCTCAAGGAAGAGGAAGCGAAGGAACAGAAGAGCAAGAGCAAAAAGAAAAAATAAGAATTTTCAGCAAACGCAGGCCCCGGAGATAACTCTCCGGGGCCATTGTTATTCCATCGCCGCCACTTTTTCTCTGCCAGCGTGCCTGCATGTCATCCGTCTCCGCGTTCTCGCTGTCAGCACGCCTGCATGTCATCCGTCTCCGCGTTCTCGCTGTCGGCGCGCCTGTCCTGTCACCTGTTTTTCCTTATTTTCGCTCCATCAGTTTCTTCACCCGCTCGCTGATTCCCTTCGGATCCAATTCCAGGTGTTCGAATACCTCCGAGTCACTGCCGTTTGGTACATCCTCATCCGGGATGCCTGCAACCGCTACCGGCACCGGATGATTCGCGCAGACTACCTCGGTCACGGCGCTGCCGAGACCGCCGTAGATGCTGTGCTCCTCCACGGTCAGGATGCAGCCGCACGCGCGCGCCGCCTCGATGACCGCCGCCTCGTCAAACGGCTTGAGCGAATGCACATCCCACACGCTCACGTGGATTCCCTGCTCCTCCAGCAGCTTCGCCGCCTCCAGCGCGCGCCATACCATCTGCCCGCAGGCCATGATCGCCGCATCCGTGCCGTCTCCGTGTCGGATCGCCTTGCCGATCTCCACCTTCACATCCTTCGGGTAGATCGTCGGCACCGCACCGCGGCCGATCCGGATATACGCCGGTGTCTCTGTCGCCAGAAACGCGTCGACCAGCCCTGTCATCTGACTCGCGTCCGACGGGATCTCGACGATCAGGTTTGGAATCGCCCGCATCAGGGCAATGTCCTGCAGAGAGTGGTGCGTCGCGCCCAGTGCGCCGTAGCTGATACCGCCGCTGATGCCGATGACCTTGACATTATTGTGCGAGTACGCCATATCGACCTTCACCTGCTCCGCCGAGCGCATGCTGTAGAAGCTTGCCGGTCCAATCGCGTAGACCTTTTTCCCCATGTACGCCATGCCGGCCGACACCGTCACGGAATTCTGCTCCGCAATCCCCATCTCCACAAACTGCTCCGGAAGCTCCTCCGGGTAACTGCCAAGCGATGCCGAGCCCCTCGAGTCCGTGCAGACCACTACGATGTCGCGATCCTTCTTTGCCTCCTCGAGAATTTTCTTTGAAAATGCACCTCTGCACGTCTCCTTCTCCATCATGCCAGCTCCTTTCTGTACGATTCCATATCCGCCTTCATCCGCTCCAGCTGCTCCGCCGTCGGGGTCTTGTGATGCCAGGATGCCTGATTCTCTGCGCAGTACAGCCCTTTCCCCTTGACGGTGTTCGCAATGATGCATGTCGGCTTACCCTCCGTGCGGCTCTCGAGCGCCTCCCTGATCGCATCCATGTCATGCCCGTCGATCACAATCACATGGAAGCCAAACGATTCCGCCTTCTTCTCCAGATCGTCCAGCGGCATCACATCCTCCGTGCTCCCGCTGATCTGCAGGCGGTTGCGGTCCACGATCCAGGTCAGATTCGTCAGCTTGAACTTCGCCGCCGACATCGCCGCCTCCCAGTTGCTGCCCTCCGCCAGCTCACCGTCACCGGTCAGCACAAAGACGCGATTATCCTTCCGGTTCATTTTCAGCGCCAGCGCCATGCCGGTCGCCAGCCCCATCCCGTGTCCCAGGGAGCCCGTGTTCGCCTCGACGCCGTTTACCTTCTTCGTCGGATGTCCCCCGAGCTTCGCCCCAAAGGACCCAAACGCGTCCAGCTCCCCCTGCGGCACGTACCCGTACTCGTTCAGCAACACGTAGTACGCCTCCGCCGAGTGCCCCTTACTCAGCACAAAGTAATCTCTGCCGTCCCACTTCGGATTCTTCGGGTCGTGCTTCATGTAGTCGAACAGATTCACCAGCACATCCGTCTCCGACAGATCGCCGCCGATATGCCCGCCCCCGCCGTGCACAATCAACTCCGCCGTCCGTTCCCGCACCTCCGATGCCTGAAGCAGCAGCTGCTTCTTTTTCTCCAAAGATAAACTCATTGCGTTACCTCCTCGTTTCGTTCATTCTTGTTTTGTTCTTTATTTACTTATCTATGTCTTATGTATAACACTTAATAGTTTGTTTGTCAACACATTTTTCGTTCTTTTTCAAACATTTTATTCTTTCCTTGCTTTTTCTACCAGTTTCTCTTATACTGACCGTATGTATCAGACTATTGTCAGAACGCCATGCAGGCCGCAGGTCTGCGCCCCGCTTCGGTCGGCGCAACGCAGCTCCTGTCTTCCCGTTTTTATGCATGGCTGAACTGTAACCATCTACCAGTTTGGAGGGCTTTCTGTATGAGCAGAGATAAACACTCGAAAATTATCGAGATCATGGAATCAAAAAATGTTGTCAGTGTAAAAGAGCTTGCACAGCTTCTCTCCTGTACGGATATGACCGTCCGCCGCAACCTGGACGAGCTGCAGCAGATGGGCTTCGTCCGGCGCGAGCATGGCTATGCCACCTTGCAGACTCCGGCAAAATCGACGGATTATTATAAGGAAATCGAAGAAAATGTGCGCGAGAAAAAAGCCATCGCCACGATCGCGATGACCTTTCTCAAGCCCGACATGAGCATCTGCCTCGACTCCGGCACGACGATTCAGCAGCTCGTGAATCTGATCCCGGATCATTTTCCGCTCTCCGTCATCACGCCCAGCCTCGTCGCCGCGATGTCCCTCTGCGACCGGAAGGATGTGCAGGTCCTCCTGCCCGGCGGCTTCGTGCACCACAGCAACCGCACCCTGCTGCTGAACGATCTCGGCGGCCTGAAGCAGTACAAGGTGGACCTCGCCTTCATCTCCTGCCGTTCCCTGCGCATCCCGGAGGGCACCTTCGAGCACACCCAGCTTCTGACCGACACGAAGCGCTCCCTTGCCTCCATCGCGGACCGCAGGATCCTGCTCCTCGATTACTCCAAGTGGGGCGTCAACTCGATCTGCAACAGCGTCCGGCTCGCCGATATCGACCTGATCATCACCGACACGCGCGCGCCCGAAGACCAGGTGCGCCAGGCGGCCGACCTCGGCAAGGAGCTCCTGATCGTCAATCCCGAGACGACACGGATCGAGGCGCATTTCAACGCGCCGAACACCTTGCGGAGATAAATCCCGTAATAATCAATTAGACGCACAAACAGCCGCCGATCGGTTTTCCGATACGACGGCTGTCCTTTTATTCTCTTCTATTTTCTCTTATCTTGTCTTTTTAAAGTTCTCCACCAGGTCTTCCATCTCGGTCAGCAGGCAGTCGACTCTTCCGTAGTAGGCATCATTGTTGAGCGGGTTGTCCATCTCAGCCTCGATCGCCTCAAGCACCTTCTGTAGCTCCTTGACGCGCTTCTTGCCGTTGCCGTTCTTGTAGAGCAGGTAGCGGCTCCGCTCATTCTCCTCCGGCGTCATCTTTTTCAGATAGACCTCCACATTCGGCTTCTCCCCGATGTAGCGGTAGGTGATGGACGGCGATGCGTGATTCAGCAGATTCTGCAGGTAATAGATGTCACCTGTAGACTTGTAGTACCTCCACGCAAATGTCTTTCGCATTGTCTGCGCGCCGATCGAGGTCAGCCCCATGCTCTTGCCCGCGCTCTTGAACGCGCGGTACGCCTGCTCCCTTGAGAGCGGCGCAGAGGAGCTTGCATGTCCGAGAATCAGATACGCCTCCGGATCCTTGCCCTCCGTATACTGCGTGATAATCTCCTTGAGCTCTGTCGGAATCTGGAATGTCCTTCTGATATTCTTCGTGCCGATGCTCGCCTCAATGCTGTCCTTTCCGCGGATGTCTTTATTCTTGAACTTTAAGATCTCCTGAAGCTGAAGCCCTGTACCGACTCCGATTTCAAACATGATATAATACTTGTCATCCATCTCGCGCAGCTTCGCCTTAAACTTCTCCAATGTCTCCTCATCCTTGATAGGTGCAACCCAGTTCATACCTTATCCTTCCCTTCTTACTAATTTATTTATACTCGTGTTATCCTGCACTGTACACGTCAGACTGCCGCAGAACCCCTGTTTATTCTCTGCGATCTGACGGTGCATCCCCTTTGGCGCGGCGCTGCAGACGCTCCTCCTCAAGCTCCTGCAAAAGACGCTCTGTCTCATGAGCCTCCTCCTCCAGTCGCCTGGACTCCTCGGCAGCCCTCACTGCCTCCTCCTGTCTGAGTACCTCCTGCTCCTTTCGGATTCGCTCCTGCTCCATGACCGCGCGCAGCTCGGCCTCGATCTCGGCGGTCGTCATCCGCTCGATCTCCTCCTCGCGAAGCTTCCGCTCCTTTTCCTCCTGCTTTCTGCGCCTCTTAATCCTCATATCCGAAGTACATCGGAAGATCAGAACTACGATAAAGACGATCAGAATCACAAGGACCACGGCCCCTGCTGCCAGCACTGTCACCGTATGCTCGCTGGTATACCCTTCCAGCGCCGCAAAGCCGGACTCAAAAATCGCTGCCGTCTGTGCCAGAACTCCATCCAGATTCTCAATCCGGATGCCTCCCGCGGATACCGCTTCCTCTTCCTGCGCAAGCTCGGCAACCACCGCTTCCCCCTCAAATGAAAGCTGTGCCGGAGCGTAGATCGGATAAAATGTCCCCCTGGAAACTCCCACGGCCGTCCCTTCATACTCATAGATCACAGACCTGCTGTTCCCAGCCTTTTCACCCGTTCTCAATGCCAGGCGATCCGCCGACACCGTGTTCGGAAGCGTGAGCGATATGGAGCAATCGGCCGCCGGTGTCCTCCTCCAGACATCCGACTGAAACCAGGTGCTTGCACCCAGTGCACTCAGCCCCATTATATCATAAAAGGTACGCGAAGAGTTGTTTCTTTTGTAATTTACCGTGGAAAAATTGTCAAATCCATACCCGAGAATCGTCCTCGTCTCATCGTACGCTTTCCCCGCGCCGTTCACCCGCAGGATTACGGACACCAGGCTCCTGCCGTCCTTCTGGGCGTACGTCACAAGCGTGTTCAGGCACTGCGACGTGAAGCCGTTCTTGCCCCCGGCCACGTACTGCCAGTAGTACTCCGAGTCCTCATGCATCATCTTGTGATGATTCATGAGGTAGCGCTCCTCCTCCACCAGATTCGTCTCCGGAATCGTGTGGTATCGCGTAGTCGCGATCTCGCGGAACGTCGGATTCTGGTAGGCAGTCTTTGCGATCAGCGCCATGTCGTACGCACACGTATAGTGATCGTCGCTGTAAAGTCCGTGCGGATTGGAAAAATGAGTGTTGACGCATCCGATCTCGGCGGCTCTCGCATTCATCATGTCCGAAAACCCGCTGATGCTGCCGCCCATATATTCCGCCACGCCATTCGAGATATCATTCGCGGACTCCAGCATAATCCCATATGCGGCATCCCGCAGCGTCATCTTCTCCCCCGGCTGAATCCCCTGGTGTGAGCTGCCCTCCTCCAGATCATACACGATCTCGGAAAATGTGATCTCGTCATCCAAGTCACAATTCTCCACTAGGAGCAATGTCGTCATAATCTTTGTGATGCTGGCCGGGTACATTTTCTCCGTCGCATTTTTGCTGTACAGAAAGGTGCCCGTGTCCATGTCCATGACGGTCGCCGCCGCAGCCTCAATCGCCGGCCCCTGCGGCCAGTCCTTGATCTGGTTCGACTCGATCGGATAGTAGTATGAATCTGGAATCGCTTCCTCCGTCTCTTCCTCCTGCCCCTCTGCATCCTCCTCCGCAAATGTCGCAGCTACTGGCGCAAATATGAGCAGGCAAAGAACTAAAAACCCCGTCAAAACAGCTTTCCAGTTTTTCATTCTCTTTCTCCTATTCAGTTGTATTACAACGCATAGCGTCAATTTCAAGTATATGGGACAGCATCAAAAAATGCAAGCCCTGATCATGAATATTAGGAAAAAAAGTGGTGCCGATCACTTCCAGTACAGCGTGATCAGATGGAACTCGTCGTCCGTATGGTAGCGGTAGTTCCAGCTCCCCACCCCGTTGATCTCCATCAGGTACTGCCCCGGGTCGTTCAGCATATTGCCCTCAAAAAGCTCGTACTTTGCGGATTCATACGCCTCACTGCTGCCAAACTTCATCACGATATACGCGTTGTCGTTCCAGACAGAATTCATCAGCGCATTGTAAATCGTATCATAGTCGAAGGTCTCATAGTAGTAGCCGTTCATTTTGTAATAATTGTAATCATCCGAGGTGCACGACGGCAGTGCGATCGAATCGGAGGGAACGTGGGTCTTGAACAGCTCCGTCTCCGTACAGCAAAGATAGTTGTAATTCATCGCGTTGCTCCCGGAGCCCTCCACCTGATTTGCAAAGACCGGATCGCCCCAGGTCACATCTACATAGTAGTATTGGTCGCCGATGCGCACCATATTCCAGCCGTGATCGCCGCCGCCCTGAATCGTCCCCGTGATGTAGGTGCAGAACAGCCCCATCCGGTTCAGAATATACTGAAACGCCTTCGAGTACCCGGCGCACACGGATCGGCGGTACAGCAGCACGCTCTGGATATTCTGCGTGTCTGCGCCTCCCTGATCGTAGTCTGTCGTGTCAATAATGTACTCATACACATACTTGATCTTCTCATAGTCGGAGGCAGCCGCCGGAATCTGGCTGATACACGCATCCGCCGCGGCCTCGAGCTGCGCCTTCATCGATGCGCGCTCCTTGGCGTCCACCGTCGTCTCGCAGGTGTACGACACGACCTGCTTTCCGATGCCCGATTCCTCCACCTGCGCACTCGTACCGATCCAGAAAATCTCCGGGTGATCCGCCAGCACCGCATAGTAGCTCTTCCAGAAATCATCGACCCCGATCCCCGCCATGAACGGCCCGGAGTCCTCATACTTCATCAGATGCACATAGATCTCCCGGTACGCCTCCTGGAGCTTCTCAGGTAGGTGACTGTAATAGTATTCCTCCACCTCACTCACCACCCCTGCCTCTACGGCCGCCTCCTCCCAGTGCTCCGCACCGGCATCCGCCCACTGATACTGCACGCGCTCCACCACGCTGCAGCCGCCAAGGGCGGACGCGAGCAGCACCGCCGCCCCCGCTCCCGCCGCCAGGCGGAACAAAAACGTATGTCTCTCCCTCTTTCTATAACTCGTTTTATCCATCCTCTCATTCCTTTTCCGCAAATCCTGTGTGCGCTCCCACCGCACGCTCCGAGGGCTGCCACCGGAGCGCACTTTCGCTCCTCCTTGCACCGCACCCTATCGTTTCCATTGAACTCGCTATCTCCTAATATTTATCACGTCATATGCGAATATTTCTCTCCTACCATTTCACATTCGCATAACTTACTCTTATCCTTCCATATCCGCATATCTCTCCTATCATCCATCAGCGTCTTTCCTATATATACTCGTATTTATCTCTCCATGCATTACGGAACCATACATCTCTACCGCTCCCACTTATCACATAGTGCATGGATCTCCCGTGTAAACCGCTCGAGATCACGGTTCGCACCGCCCTCATTTTTGCGGATGACACCGACCAAGCGCTGTCCCGCAGCCACGAGCTTCGCGTATACCCGCGCCACCTTCGCGGACGCGGCTGTGATCTGTCCGGCCTTTTTGATCCGCACTCCGTCCGGCTTTGTGACGAAAGCATCCTTCGCCAGGTCGTACACCGTGCCTGAGTATGGCGCATACGCATCATAGCCCAGTTCCTCCTGCAGCCGCGACGCGAACAGCTCGCACACCGTATCCTCTCCGTGCACCACAAACACTTTCTGCGGCCTTGTCTGAAATGAACGGATCCAGCGCATCAGTCCCTGGTTGTCTGCATGCCCGCTGATGCCGGGCAGGCGGCAGATCTCCGCATGGACCTCGATCTCCTCGCCGAACAGTTTCACATTCTTCGCGCCCTCGATCAGCGCACGCCCCAGCGTCCCGTGTGCCTGGTAGCCGACAAACAGAATCGTCGACTCCTTTCTCCAGAGATTGTGCTTGAGGTGATGCTTGATCCGGCCCGCGTCACACATGCCGCTCGCCGAGAGGATCACCTTCGGGTGCATATTCTCGTTGATCGCACGCGAATCCTCACTCGTCACCGATGTCTTCAGCCCGGCGAAACCGATCGGATTCACCCCGCGCTCGATCAGCGCGATCGCCTCATCGTCAAAATCACTCCACATATGCTGCCGGAAAATGTTCGTCGCCTCTATCGCGAGCGGGCTGTCAACCCACACCTCAAAGCCGTCGTGGTTCCGGACGAGCCCCTCCTCCTTGATCCTGCGGATAAAGTACAGCATTTCCTGCGTCCTGCCGACCGCGAAGGACGGGATC
The DNA here is from genome assembly GCA_021771715.1 of Oscillospiraceae bacterium. Lineage (GTDB taxonomy): Bacteria > Bacillota > Clostridia > Lachnospirales > Lachnospiraceae > Choladousia. Next base: position 106,186 of record JAETOO010000018.1, on the reverse strand, counting down.
ACTACATTTCCCCCTCGGTCGAAGGTCCGCTGAATCACCTCCGCAAGCGCCACTGCGTAGTCGGTCGGCGTCTCATGGCTCCGGTCCCCATAGGTAGACTCCATGACCACGTAGTCTGCCGCCGTCGGGTACTGCGGATCACGGATCAGCGGCTGGTTCAGATTGCCGATATCGCCGGAGAAGACGATCTTCTTCTCGATCCCGTCCTCCTGTATCCACACCTCAATCGAGGAGGATCCGAGCAAATGCCCCGCGTCAATAAACCGGATCCGGATCCCCTCAGCGATCCTGATCTCCTCTCCATACTGACACCTCACGAAGCACGCAAGCACTCCGACCGCATCCTCCATGTCATAAAGCGGCTCCACCGCCTCCCTGCCGGCGCGCTTCCCCTTCCGGTTCTTCCACTCTGCCTCAAACATCTGGATGTGCGCGCTGTCACGCAGCATGATCTCACACAGATCTGCCGTCGAGGCCGTCGCAAATACCTGGCCCTGAAATCCGTTCTTATACAAAAGCGGCAGCTTTCCGGAATGATCCATATGCGCGTGCGTCAGCAGCACCATCTCAATATCCGACGGTTTCACCGGCAGCTCTGCATTTTCATAGATATCCTGTCCCTGCTCCATACCGCAGTCGATCAGCAGCCGCTTCCCGCACGCCTCCAGCAGAAAACAGCTCCCTGTCACCTCATGTGTCGCCCCGAGAAATGTCAGTCTCATACTTCTACGCTCCTTCTATGATCTACCTATTCCTGGCACAGCGGATCGAACCCCCTTGCAGAAATTCGGATACGCGATACCAGTTGTCCGCAGGCTCTTTCGCAAAATCTGCAAAAGTGCTCTGCTCTACCATATGTCTCACGCCGCCCGTTTGCTGCCTCTACTCTGGCACTTTCCCCAAAACCTTTCCCACGCAGTTGATGTGCTCGCCTCCCGGGATGGGCGCATACCTCTTGTTGTGGGAGATCAGGGTGTCTTCCCCCGCTTCCTTTATGAAGCATTCCCCGTCTACCACGAAAATGCCAACCTCTCCCACCCCGATAACCTGCTGCTTCTGCACATACACCAGATCCCCGTCCGAGTAGGTCGGCTCCATAGAGTCCCCGGACACGCCGATGATAAAGTCCGCATGCTCACAGTATGGCGCCCTGATCGTGTCGGTCGGAATATCGTCAAAATAAAACCCAACCCCTGCCGAGGCAATCCTGTGCATGTAAGAATAGCTGCACATGTGCGTAGTCTTGCGCTCCGCAAAATCGATCACTGCAGCAGGCCGCCCATGCAGCTCGGCAAGCTGCTGAACACGGGTGCTCTCCCGATCCAATATCATAGTTACCGTCTCCTGCCCGTAAGGATCAAGCGCGCGGTATTTCGCAATGAAGTCCCGCTCGAGAGGATGAAGCTCGAACGCGGACTTTCCATAATAGTCTAACAAAAAGGAAACAGAAATATCCAGCGCGTCACAAAGCTTTACGATCTTCTCCGCGTCCGGCTTATTCAGATCATTTTCCCAGTTGCTGATGACTCCGGAGGACTTTACCCCGATCCGCCTGGCCAGTTCACTCTGCAAGTAGCCTTTCGTCTCCCGGGCATATTTTAAACGTTCGCCTAGCGTCGACAAACAACCACCCCTCTCCCTAACTATAACCCGAGTATACTACATGTCTCCTCGAAAATCAAGAAAATCTTGAAATAAATATTTGAATTTAAGATATAATGAATCCCGCAAAACGCACGCCGAAAGATTTTGCCGAAACCATTTTCGTCTAGATTTTTTCTTCGCGCCATGTATAATGAAACTGTAATTGGATGCAAGATAAGCAACGAAGAAAAGGAGGTAACGATTCATGAAATATACAGGCAAAAAACGAATCCAAAACAAATATAGCTTCCTCGCAGGCATCACCACCGGACTTCTGACCGCCTCCCTGATCGCCATCCCCGTCGTTTCGCCGAGCACTACTTCTGCCGCTTCACTGAGCACGGATTCCGCCACCTTGCTGAGCACAGATTCCGCTGCTCCGCTTTCCGAGGAGGATGCAACGCAGATTGCTCTGGATGCGGCAGGTCTGCAGGAAGCAGATGTAACGATCCATATACAAAGGGACACCGACGATGGGCTCGACCTCTACAAGCTAAAGCTCTTCACAGACACGCAAGAAGAGTACGAGTATGAAATTCTCGCCGAGACCGGTGAAATCCTTGAAGCGTCCTGGGAGCAATGGGGTACGGCAGACGGAAAGGGCACGGCCATCTCGCTCGACGACGCAAAACAGCTCGCCGCCGATCACGCCGGCATAGCGTTGGAAGATGCAATTTTCGAAAAGGCCGAGGAAGATCGTGAGGGCGGCGAGCGCATCTGGGATCTGGAATTTTTCACGGAGAATCAAAAAGAGTATGAGTACGAGATCACGTGCGACACCGGCCTGATCCTCTCCTGGTCCTACGACGGAGAGCGCTATCTCGCCTGGAAGGCCGCAAATCCGGATGCGACTCAGGCCCAGGAGAATCTGCAGAGCATGGGCCTGGCACAAGATAATACGCAGAGCTCAGATAATTCCTCTGTATATTATGACGGCCACCATCCAGAAGCGCACCACACAGAAACACATCACTGAGGAATGTAACCAATCATTTTTCATTTGATACTCCATTCATTTTGCCAAAAGAACCCCGCAGGCTACAATGCTTCCATGCATCATAAAATCCTGCGGGGCTCTTTTTTGACCTCTTTTTTAGTTTTTCGTATGTTTCTTTTTTCGTTTCTTCTTTTGTATCTTGTTCTATAATTTTCTGTCTCGTTTTTATGCCTTTTTCTTCTTTTGTGGCTTTCAGTCTTCTCTTCTGTGTCTTTTCTCTTCTTTTGTATCGTTCCCTGTATCTTTTCCGTCTCTACCTCGGTGTCTTTTTCTCTTCTTTTGTGTTTTTTCTTTTCCTGTCTCTACTTCTATGACTTTTTTATGACCTTTTGTTTTCTCTTCTGTTTTTCTCTTATTTTTTCTTTTGTACCTTTTCGTTTTTTCTTTTGTATCTTTTTCTATCTCTTCTTTTGTTTTCTTCTTCTGCTGTTTCTTTCGTCTCCTGCGCTATCTTTTCTCCTTTGTGAAAACGATACTGCAGATTATCGTGACCTATGTACTCCTCTGTGATGCCAGAATACGCTTTGCTGTCCGATCAGAGCTCTCTGTATTTCAGCAGGCCCGAGCAGCAAATTCCGTCCCCGTCTCCAAACAGTCCGGGAACCTGATACAAGCCACTGTCACAGATTTCTTTGACCGTCTCTGCGCTCAGTTCCTCCCTGCCAGCCAAATAATACCGTTTAAATTTCCGCGCAAGACGTTCAAAATAGTTGTCTGTTCCTCTAGATTCTTCTCCTGATGTCTCTTCTGCTGCAACTGTGCAGTCCGGCAGACAGAAGAAACGCATCTCCTCCATCCACGCTCCCATATCCTGTTCCAGCTGGCTGCATTCTTGGCGCGACATCCGGCTTCCGTACAGCAAGGCTCCTGTCAGATATGAGTTGGTTGCCGCTTTCCGCTGGTATCTGCATACATCAGAATCCCGTTTCTGCACACATCCCAGCGCACACGCGTAACCGTCCGGTGATCCTTCCGCACAGCAGGCTGCTTCCTCCTCCAGCACCTTGACGCTCATGATGCAGTCCTCATACCTTTTCTCACAAACTTTATCGGTTTCTCTTTCTGGATTCGCGTTACAGACCATGTCCAGATTTCCATCCAAACTATGCGCCATCACAATGCTTCCCACTGTGTAGCTCTTCAGGAAAAATTTCCATCCGGCTTCTCTCAGCACCATCTCTTTCACCGGCTTACTGCCCGCCGCGAACTCTGCAACTCTATCGACCGTGCACTTCTGTTCTGCCTCCGGGCTGAGCATTTCTACCTGTTTTACATCGGCAAGCTTCGTCTTCCAGGAGTAATCGCTCTTCGGCAGCACAACCAGCTTCACCTCTGTCACCTGCAAGATTTCTTGCAAAACAGCGTCTGCATCCTTATCTGCACTGCCCAAAACGACCAAATCTACCTGTTTTGGACATAAAAAAAGAGACTTGCCAGATTTCGGGACGCTTCCTCCCCGTCCCATCCTTCTGATATACAGAAAGGTAAACCGCTCCTCCGTGAGCGTATCTGTTAATTCTCCAAAGTGAACCATGCACAATTTCTGTGCACCATAAAGAAACCGAAAATATTTTGTTTTCATAATTCTTTCCCCGTATTAATCTCCTGGTGATGCCACATCGGGGAGGCCCTAATTCCCCGATGTGTGTTCCCTTACAGGATTGTTCTCATCACCAATTCTGTTGTTGCTTAATGTTACTTGTTATCATTGGCTTTGTTTCCTCTGACGCTTTTATTGCTTCAGATCTGTTTCCACCGTTTTTGTCGTTCCAGTTTTTATCCGTGAGCAAATACAGTACGCACGCAATCACGATTCATGATTTTTCGTTTCCCCACGTATAGAAACTGCTTTCCGTGCCACCGCGCGAAATCCCAGATCACATACGCTCCGGAATCCCGCAGGCGGACACAAATTCCATATTCAGTTGTAATTTGACTCAACAGAGTCTTTTTCTTGTGTACCTCAGAGCGCTCTGACAGATTCGCCAGAAAACGTCCTTCATCCGCCCATCTCTGGGCAGGATCCCCCTGGCATCCTGTACCGGAACGAGAAGCAAACCTCTCTCCTGGTATATCCCAAGGGATCCTTGTTACTTGATGAAACTTCTTTTGTGAATCTCTGCTATTTTTTCAAACTCGTCTGTTTAAAACTTATCTACTCAAATAGCGGTCTTTTGTAGCGGCATGCATTACGGAATCCATATACCGTCGGAATAGCTAGAAAGAGTTTCAACTGTCTTTCCCTTGATCGCAGTATGAGTTCCGGACACACGATAGTAATAGCCACCAGTCACATTATAGTCTCTGGAAGTTGAAACAAAGTTCGTGTTGTACGCAACCGTCGGACCTACTGTCCGTATAGTGTGCCAACTGCCACCGCTTAGCTGCTGCAAATGTATCGTAACTTTTACCTGGTCACTCGTACGATTGCATGAAGTCGTTCCAGAAACATTGACATTACGCCCAGAATTAATTGTCAAAAAACCCCATCCCATTCCAAGATAGGTACCTCTGGCAATAGGCTGAGCAATCCCTTTTACCTCTGTTTCCTCTGTTAAGAGCGAGCCATCCACAACCGTTCCCAATTGATCATCCGCCGCTGCCACTGTTATCCCCTGCAATAAGAGACAACCTATAAAAAACATCAGTAGCCACTTTTTTCCTCTCATTCCTTTTCCCTCCTTTCTTTGCGTTTTACATAGATATAAACGTATTTTTTTCAACTATGTTACGCTATTTTTCAGAAATCACAAGAAATTTCGAAATTTTCTTCATTTCATCAAAAGGAACCATCCCACTCAAACAATAATAATCATCACCGTTTACAAATATCACTGTGCTATATGCTTCTGTATCCGTAACAATTTTGTATACTTGCATTTCAAGATTCTGTTCATTTATTACCGTTTCCTTCTTCTCTTCTTTTCCATCAATTTGTCCATATATCGCGTTTTCTCTTTCACCACTTTTCAAATAGATATCCATGAATACATCTTGGTAAGAATATGTGACAACAGCAAGAGCTGCCTTTTCGTTTATTGAGTAACGCTGATATAACATTCCCTCTGGCAAATACCCAAAATATATTGGAGCTATATTAAGCTTTTTTTCTATTTCTGCAAAAGCTTCTTGTTCTTCATCACTTTCTATATGTAATTCATCTTGTTCCACAAAGTTTACTGGCATTCGTATTCCAAAATTATTCGCCACCGATCCCCACACCTGCAGAACAAATCTTCTATTTGCTTCACTCCTCAGCCCCACTCCCATAACCAAGGCCAGTGCCGCAGCAGTCATTCCAACCCGCTGCCATCTTTTCCTTCTATACTTTTTCCTCTGCTCCTTGATCTCCTTTTCCTTTTTCATCCGCCACCCATATTCCAGAGCGTCTCTGTCTTCCTCTGACAGTAATTTATATATTTCTTCCTCCGATCCGCTCCCCTCCGGCATCTTTTCTTCCTGCTTGTTTTCCTGCTTTTCTTGTGCTTCTTTCTCTTTCTGCCCATTCTTCTGCTTTTCTTTTTGCCTATCTCCCTCTGATCCTGCCTCTCCCGCTTCCTCTTCTTCCCACTCCCCGCGTTCCTTCAGCTCCGCGACTATTTTTTCAAATAGATCATCCGACGCCCCTACCCCTATCAGCTTCGGATCCTCATTCAGCGCTTTTTCAATCTCATCAGCTTCTTTTTTCACACTCTCCCGCAGAAACTGATCCATCGCCGCGTCCTCGAAGCCCTCCAGCTTCTCTTCCGTCGCAGTTGGAAATGGCATGATCTTTTGGGACGGCTTCCCTCTTTTTTCCTCTTTCACCATAAACCCCTCAGTCCCTTCTTGACTTTTTTACTCCAACGTTTAAACTGTATTACAGCGGGTGAAAGAAAATCTATCGGAAAGGAATGCAGACACCCCTTCCTTCACCCTTTATGTTTGCGCCCTGCAGAGTTTTCACTGCTTCTGCGCGGGCTGGTATTTTCTCATGAAGCGAATCATTCTCACCGGCGGAGGAACCGCCGGACATGTGACACCGAATATCGCCCTGCTTCCAAAGCTCCGGGAGCTCGGCTACGAAGTACAGTATGTCGGCTCTTACGACGGAATCGAAAAAAAGCTGATCGAGGAACTCGGCGTCCCCTATCACGGTATCGCATCCGGAAAGCTGCGCCGCTACTTTGATCTGAAAAATTTCACAGATCCGTTCCGCGTGGTAAAGGGCTTCTTCCAGGCGAAAAAAGTGCTCAAGGAAGTCCGGCCGGATATCGTCTTTTCCAAGGGCGGCTTTGTGTCCGTCCCTGTGGTTCAGGCAGCCAAGCAGCTGCATATCCCCGTGATCATCCACGAATCCGACATGACACCGGGACTCGCAAACAAGCTGGCCATCCCAGCTGCCACGAAGGTCTGCTGCAACTTTCCTGAGACGATCCCCTATCTTCCGGCGGGCAAAGCTGTCGTAACCGGATCCCCGATCCGCGAGGAACTGCGCTCCGGAAACAAGCTCGCCGCCCTGGATTTCTGCGGATTTACCTCCGACAAACCGGTTCTTCTCGTGATCGGCGGAAGCCTTGGCTCTGTCGCAGTCAACCACGCGATCCGCAGCATTCTCCCTGACCTGCTCCGAACCTTCCAGGTCATCCATCTCTGCGGCAAAGGAAACCTCGACGAGTCTCTAAACGGCACAAGAGGCTATGTGCAGTATGAATATATCAAGCAGGAGCTTGCCGATCTCTTCGCTCTTGCCGACGTTGTCGTGTCGCGCGCCGGGGCAAATGCCATCTGCGAGCTGCTTGAACTGCGCAAGCCGAATCTGCTGATTCCGCTTCCCGCCTCAGCCAGCCGCGGAGACCAGCTGCTCAATGCAGAGTCCTTCCGCAAACAGGGCTTCAGTGAAGTCCTCCAGGAAGAGACGATCACACCGGAACTGCTGCTTACCACCATCTCTTCTCTCTATCAAAACCGTGCAACCTATATCGCTGCGATGGAAAAGAGCACGGCAAGCAACGCTGTCAACACTATTATACAGCTAATCGAAGAAATTACAAAGTAAAAAGAAAGGCTGCTGCAGGCTGTGCAGTCGCTCTCCGCCACCGTTCACGCATCCATTGTCCGTGAAGTGTTCTCGTGCAGCATGCACAAAAATCCCGAGAACACCAGCGCCAAGATCCGACTTCTGTACATCCTGCAGCAGCCCCGGTTAGGATCAGGAATCCTCGTACTCTTTGCCAAAGTGCTTTCTGACATACGATCTTGCCCTGCACAATCTGGCTCTAAGTACCGCCTCCGTAACCCGCAGCTTCTTCGCTGCCTCTGCATGTGTCAGACCATCAATGCAGTGAAGCACGAGCACTTCATACCAGCGCTCATTCACCTCCCGTACCTCTCTCAAAATTTTGCCTGCCAGTTCTCTGTCTACTACCCGGTCTTCACAGGCAGAAATACATTCCTCCGGCAAAACATTGCCGCTTTCTCCAACCTCTCTGAGCGGAGAATCTGATACGATCTCATGATTGACTCTCCCACTTCTAAGATGGTCAATCACCGCATTTTGTGTACAGCGGATCAGCCAAGCCTTCACTAAATCCGGCGACACCTTATCCATGTTTGCATAAAGTGCCACAAATACCTGCTGGCAGATTTCCTGCGCCGTTTGATAATCTCCAGTTTTGTCCATCACAATGCGTATTACCAGATTTCTATACTTGAGGAAATACGCCTCGAATCTTTCGTTCTTCATTTTTTACATTCACTCTTCTTTTGTAGTTTTTCATTGTAAATCCCTATATCCGTCTTAAAACAGCTCTGTGACCTCCGCTTTATCGCTCTCCGTCAAAGTCCCAGGTGTCCACGTCACATTTACCGTATCATCTGCATAGCGCGGAATCAGATGCATATGAAAATGATACACAGTCTGACCAGCTGCCTCTCCGTTGTTCTGCACAACATTCAGGCCATCCGCATGCAGACCCTCTTTCAGTGTCTTTGCCAGCCGCTTCGCCAAAATCATTGCCTTCCCAGCTGTCTCATCCGGAAGCTCAAACAGATTCGCCGCATGCTTTTTCGGAAGAATCAGTGCGTGTCCCTTTGATGCCGGGCCAAGATCAAGGATCGCACGGAACTCTTCGTCCTCATAGATCGTAGCGGACGGAATCTCTCCATTTGCTATTTTGCAAAAGATACAATTTGTTTCCAAAATCAGTCCCTTCCTTTCCATATGTGATTGCGTAAAGTCGTACTGTATTTTTATATTAAGAATTCTGTCGCAAATTGTCAATAAATTCTAATTGCCATTTTGTTAATAAAATGCTACACTTTTCATACAAAAATCACAGTAAAATTAACAATTTTACAGAAAGCGTAGTATTATGAACTCAAATTTTGACAATAGTTGCAATAATTGCATCAAAATCAACCAGGCCAACCGCCGTTACCAGTATCTTCTCTCCTCTCTCACACATGAAATCCGCAATCCCCTGACTCTCATCTACAGCTCTCTTCAGCTGATTGAGAAGCGCTGTCCGGAGGTCTGTGAAGTCTTACTCTGGAGGCAGGTAAAGGAGGATGTGCGCAGTACCATCTACCTTCTAAGGGATCTATCTCACCCGGAAAATAGCAGCAGTTCCCGCCTGCACGCTGTCATGCCGTCCTCCCTTCTCGACCAAATCGTAAGCTCCTGTCATGCCTTTATGGCGGAACAGAATGTTGCACTCATACCCGAAATCGACAGCGATCTGCCGCCCATCTCCGGAAATGAAATCAAACTGAAAGAAGCAATCATTAATCTTCTGCTGAACGCCTGTGATGCGGCTGCAAATCACCACGTTACAGCCGAAAAGTCCCCGGCTACTAATGCAACTTCCACCCCTACATCATCTATATCTGTCCCCTCACCGGATGCAGAATTGTCGCAGGGCAAGGTCTATTTGCGTGCTTATCTTCGCGGCCAGCAAATCCACATTCATATCCGTGACAACGGCGCAGGCATCCCAGCCTGTGACCGCACTTCTATCTTTGAACCCTTCGTCACGCATAAGGCCACTGGAACCGGTCTTGGCCTCTCCATCATCCGCGAAGTGGCCCGGCAGCACCACGGCACACTGACTCTGGATACCTCCACCACAGCTCCCGATTCCTATACCGATTTCTGTCTGATCCTGCCTGTGTCAACGAATACGATTTAACAATTATGTAAACTTTTCAGGGCCATTTTGTAATATATTACACTTTTTTTAATTATTTTCTCCGTCTTGCTGCTCCAAGCAGCCAGGCAAGCACAAAGCCGCCGAGGAACCCGCCAATATGCGCGCTGTTATTGATTCCGCTCTCCGTCAGTCCCTGCAGAATGGATAGACCGGCCATCAGGAGCAATCTGCGGCCCGATATCTCCCCGGCATCTCCTCTGTTTCGCACGACGATGTACACCAGGGCGCCGATCACTGCAAAAATCGCACCGGATGCCCCCGCAGACACTGCATAATCCTCGCGGTACAGTTCCCATGCACAGGAGACGATATTCCCGACAAGTCCGCCACCCAGATAGAGCAGCAAATAGCGCACCTTTCCGACTATGCGCTCCAGCGTATCCCCGACAAAGATCAGAAGCAGCATATTGTAAAGCAGGTGCTCCGCTCCAAAGTGAAGAAACATTCCGGTAAACAGCCGATAGTACTCCCCCTCCCGTATCAGCGGGGTAAAACACGCGCCGTGCTCCAGCATAAAACGCGCATCCTCCGTATTTCCCAGAAAAGTAAGCACTACAAAGGCCAGAATGTTTGCAATGACAATGGCCAGATTCACCTTCTGTCTCGACTTCAAAAAATCCGTAAACTCCTGCATCTTATTCCCCCTGTCCAGGTAATCTTGCTGTGCCCATTATAGCACGATCTCCCTGTATGGCAACCGGCGCAGATGATTTCTATCACTTTTACAGATCTGCCGCTACTCTCCCGCAACGTGTGTTCTAACTTATTCTTGCTTTTCCTGAAAATTTCATGTATTATGAGTCAATGCAAAAAAACAGAGGAGTAATTGCAATGAATTTATCTGACACTATCTCTTCTCCGATCTCCGACACCGCCGCGGAATCAGAAAAAGAAGCCTACATAAAATTAATTGAGGAGATTTCCCTGAACGCCTGGCCCTCACACAAAATCGAGCTGTATGACGGCTGGCTGATCCGGTTTTCACACAATTATACCCATCGAACGAACAGCGTCACACAGGTAGGCGCATCTCTCGTGCCAATCGAAGAGAAAATCAAATACTGTGAAGCCGTGTATGCAAATTATCACACCCCGTCTATTTTTAAGATCAGTCCCCTGATTGATCCGTCATTTGACCGGTTGCTTGAGGACAAGGGCTATGAAATTCAGCACACGACAGAGGTCATGACGATGGATATGCAAAACTTCCGCCCGTATTTGCCCGTATCTGCGGAGTACGAGTATTACGGGAGAAATTCGGGATTGCCGTCGTTCATCGTCTATCCCGACGATGTGATTGTCCTGCTGCAGGACCGCATCACGGATGAGTGGATCACCTCGCTCTTCCGCCTCAACGGCACCACCAATCCGACTCTGCGCAGGATCGTCCCGTCCATGTTCAAGGCGATCCCAAAGGAGACGATTGTCGCAAGCATCGAGATTGACGGCCGGATGGTCGCTTCCGGTCTCGGGATCATGGACCGGGGGCACGTCGGCCTGTATGCCATCTACGTCGATGCGAGCTGCCGCCGCAAAAGATATGCCCGCTCCATCTGCAGCGCGATTCTCTCCGAGGCTCAGAAAAAGGGGGCGACGCGCGCCTATCTGCAGGTCGTCAAGGGAAATACCTACGCAAAGGCACTGTACAAATCGCTCGGGTTTGAGGACTTGTACACCTATTGGTTCCGGGCAAAGGCAAGTCTTCCACAGTAAGCGGACTGCCTCCCGGCAATCATCTATTTCGAATGCGGCAGCTATCCTTTGGTTTCTGTCTGCAAAAAGGCTCCGGCTACAGGCACACCGCCCGATACTGGATATCCGCGAAGGCAATCCGGTCACCTCCGGAAAACTCGCGGATCTCCTGCGGATCCAGGCGCTCTCCATTTACGAACGTGCCGTTACGGCTGTTCAAATCCTGCAGGAAATATTTCTCCTGCCTGCGCTCCAGTCTTGCATGCAATCGGCTCACCGTCTGTGCCGGCAGCACAATCTCACACGCTTCCGGAAGTTTACCGACGGTCACTGCATCGCCGCCGACTACGATATCCGGAAAGCTGGCCGTACCCTCCTTGAAGCTGCCGTATGCTGGCACATAGATCAGACGCATTTGTCCAGCCTCTTCACTTTCCGTAAGACAGCGTGTCTCTCCGATCTGTTCCTTCTCCATCCTTCCGGCACGCGAAGTTTCATACATCTCCGCCTGAAGACGCAAGTATTCTCCATCCTCATCCTCATCCTCTTCATCGTCCCAGCCCTCGTATCGTTTCTGTTCCTTTCGCTCCTTTGCTCTCCGCCAGTAGCTATTCGCAAGCAGCTCCGCCGACAAAATCAGGAAAAACACTCCTCCGGCCTCCGTCACCTCCAAATAACCAAAATAGAACGCAGCCTCTGACGCTGCTATCAGAAACAAGGCTGACAGAAGCACCGCTGGATGCACCACACGAAAAATGCGCTCTGCCAGACGCGGACTGTCGGATTCTCCGCCTTTTGGCCTCAGCTCCTTCGATGCCGCATCTCCGCGATCACTTCTGGACTTATGAATGACCTCATACTCTTTCCAGATCGGATCCTGATCGCTCTGCCCCTGCCATCCCCGCTGTCCGGAACCAGACCTCCCGCTGTCCGCAGACCTATATCGAGGATCCGACGCCGGACCACCTGCGTTCCAAGCTTCCTGGCGTGCATTTAATGATGATCCTCCCGACCTTCCGGTTCCATAGCGCGCATTTGATGACGAGGCTCCTGATGTTCTGGTTCCTCCTCCCACACCCGATGGTAAACCGTCTGACTGCCTCGTTCCATATTGAGCATCCGACGCCAAACTGCCTGCCTTCCCAACTTCCCGCCGCGCATTTGACGATAAATCTCCTGCCCTTCCGGTTCCATAGCATGCATCTGATGACGGAGTTCCTGTCTTCCCGATTTCATGACGCACACTTGACGGAAAAACAGTCTTCCCCTCCTCTATGTACGGCATCCCCTGAGGCAGTGCGTTTCCTTTGTTTTTTGTATTCCATGTACCACCAGAAAGCGACGCTGGATCACCGGGCGGAACATCCCTACCACTCCCCCACGCATTTCCGGACTCTGGCATCTCCGCGTCCGCATCCGACGGATCTTGAATCCCTGCGCGGCATTCCAACAGCAGATCTCTCAGAGCAGCCTGGAGACTGAAATTCTCTTCCTGTGTCTTTGCATAAAAGCGATAGCCCAGAGCCACAGCGCTCCCATCCTCATGATCCAGGTGCTTCAGGATAAACTCGGCGAGCAGCGCCACCGGAGTTTCCTGCTCGACACCGGGAGCATAGCAAAGCCAGATCCCCCGGCGCTCTGGCTCTGTAAAAATATACTGGGGATCAAAGATCAGCTTTTCCGGGCTGAGCAGATACCGGCAAAGCGTATCCAGGTGCTCACTGATTCCGGACAGCAGAAACAAAATGTCCGCATATCCCAAATACCGCTTCTCGAACAGACTGGCAACCGCCTGACGGCCTGTAATCTCATAATTCAGAAACAGTTTTCCGTCTCTTCGCGACCGGTGGAAGGGCAGAAGACCCGGGATCTTATTCTGCTCCACCATATGGATACAGTAGTCCTCGTCTTCCTCTTTCTCCGTCGCTTCAATGACCAGATAATTATTTTTCAGATCCCGTCTGTATTCCGCTTTCACTTCGTGCCTCCGTCGATCAACTGTTTTACCCCGCGCACAAGCCAGATGGTCTTTGCCGGATCCGGAATATCGGTGTGCCAACTCTTCCGGATGCTGAGCCTGTTTCTGTTCAAATACCGCATCACAATCCCCGGCACCGGATAGGAAGCGTGATAGGAAGCATCTACAGCCTGCTCCCCCGCAGAAACAGTCGCCGAGATCCCTCTGCTTCCGAGAAAGCGGGAGGCCTTTGCCTGAGCACGCATCTCTTTTACCGCCTTTTGCCGCTCTTTTGCCGTGATAAAATTGCTTCCGACCGCGCCCGCCTCACAGGCCATGCTTTGAAACACGCCGCTGTCGTGCACATAAAATGCACAGATGAGCAGCGCCGCCAAAACAAGAAAGACCAGCGGGATTACCGCCGCAGCCTCCACCGTGTAGTTGCCCTGCCACGCAGATAGATTCCCATTCTCTTCTGTCCACCTGCTGCCTGTGTCCTTTTTTCCAATCCTCAATTCTTTCACCTGCCTTTCCGTGGTTGCCCTTTCTCTCAACTCACTTTTCCTTCCGCACGTTTCTCAAACTGTTCAGCTTCAAAACATTTATGCCACAGTTCTTTTCTGCTCCAGACTTCTTTTTCCGGCCTATTTCTACCTTACTGTGAAACATTGACTTCCGAGTATCCCAGAACACAACCCTTCCCTATCAAGTTTATTCCAAAATCCATTTTTTCTTTTTCACTTTCATTTACTGCACTTCTTATACTGTAGTTCTCTCTGACAACCGTTCTGCCTTCCTCATCCTATAGTTCTCTCTGACGACCACTCTGCATCCCTCATCCTGTAGTTTTCTCTGACAACCGCCCCGCATCCCTTATCCTGCAGTTCTCTCTGGCGACCAATCTGCATCCTTCATCCTGTAGTTCCCTCTGACGACCGATCTGCATCCCTCATCCTGTAGTTCCCTCTGGCGACCGCTTTGCATCCTCCTCATTTCCCCAGCCTCTGTAAAAATTCCAGCACAAACAGTGCTGCCAGCAAAAAGGGGACAAATGGAAAGGTTCTCTTCCGGTCTCCTCTGTGTCGGATCAGCAGAACTGCACCCCAGACTCCGGCCAGAAAAAATGCGATAGCAGACAAACTCAGGCACTGCCAAAGCCCAAGCGACAATCCGCAGGCCAGAATCAGCATACTGTCCCCATACCCCAATGCTTCCCGCGTAATCCACGAAAGGGAGAGGCATACCGCACCTGGCAATAATCCCAGAAGCAGCTCACAAAGATTCTTTTTGCCGCATACGATCCAACCACCTGCGGCCAACACCACGTAGACTGCCGCCACCTTTCCATATACTTTTCTATACCGTACGTCCGTATAAGCACAGACAGACAAGGCCACTGCCGTTATGCACTGCTGATACATTCCAATCCCTGCCATCGTGTCTCCCCACCTTCTTTTCTCGTACGTGCCTTTCTCATTGCAACTTTCTCTACTTCATATCTTGGCTACTGGACATTTTTCTTGCCGCATGTACTCCAATCGTTTCATATTTCTCCCGCCATATATTTCTCTTTGAACTTCTTCTACGCATTTGTTCTGTCATCTTATCACCCTGAATGCTTTCCGCATTTTGAGCATGCTCGGAGTGTACACTCGTCTCGCCGCACCTGCTTTACGGTCCGCTTCAGGCCGCTGCAAGTCAGTGAGCTGTGGTAGCGATTGCCGTCCTTTGTGATATATACGCTGGATCCGCTGCCTCCGCCGCACCTTTCACACGCATGATAGATACTGCCTCCGCTATTGCGCAGCGTCTCGAGAGAGCTGCGATCCACCTCGCGGATTGACAGTTTCAGATACGTACAGTCCGGATCCTCGTGGCAGACACCTCCCGTTGCCGTGACATACACGTAATCGTCTCCGCTCTCCCCGTCTCCTTCCCCATCCGCCTTGCGGCCTCCCGTACGTCCGGTCCACGCCCGCACCCAGGCGCGCTGAAGGAAAAACTGGCCCGGAAGACGGATACCCGCAATCGGACTCCTGATCTGATACGTCAGAATAAGATCAATCTCTTCGTCCTCGCCCAGGAAAGAAGATAACGCCATATTCGCATTTTTCACCGATGAGGTGTCTCCCGCCTCCGACAAGACGCGGTGCTGCGCATAGATCGCAGAAAGTGCCCCTACCACCAGATCTGTGCCGCCGCTGGACTCGCCGCCATATTCTGACACGTAGGCGGCTGTCGCCATCGCTTTTCCGGTCTCCGACAGGGATGTCCCAAACTTGACTGCCGTCTCCATAACCGCTCCATACTGCAGAGCGGCAATCATGAAAAACAGAAAGATCGGGAGGACCAAGGCTGTCTCCACCGTCAGAGTGCCGGAAAAAGCGGGGCAAAAAAGAATGCTCCTGCGCTGTCGGCAGACAAAGCTTGTATTATAGGGGGGAGAGAGCTTATCCTTTCTGCTGATCGTGAACTTGTGTCGGTATAATCCACAGCTCGTAAAACCGACTATTGGCCCGCAAAATACCAATAATCCAATCCAGCACAGAAACATTCTTTTTCACCCCGCTTTCCATTTCTCTTCGTGGGCAGCGAACCTTGGCAGTCTTGCTTACTCAGATATTTGACTCCTTGATCCGAATACCCACGATAGCTCTTCTTCGTGCTCAATACGCAATACTTCCATTCTGCTGCACTGTGACCTTTCCGCCGCGCACTCCCATCACAATCTGTGGAAGGCCCAAAAATACCGGACTGCAATTCCACTTTGTCTCCGTCTGTATCGCCACGACACAGTTCTCCGCCTTAAATTTTCCGCTCCCGTCCTTTTTCTGCAGGTTGCACTGAATCATATCTAATGCCCGCAGCTTTTGATTCGAGAGCCGTCCCATATGTAACAGAATTCTCAGATACCCCTCATAATCCATTCCGCCCTCCTGGTTCGGCTTTCCTTCCCTGAGCAGCTCCGTGAGCATGCTCAGCTTTTCCAGCGTCAGTGTCCATGACGATGCGTCCTTAAATATCGGAACCGATCCGCCCTGAAGCAGTGTCCGGACATCAAGCAGGCTTTCTCCGTAGGCCCAAGCGAGCAGCAGCGCGTGCTTTGTCGCCGACGTCAGCGCCGGGATTCCCAGGAAACCGGTCAGTGTCAGTGCAAGACCTCCCGCCTCTGCTCCCATCTCGCCGTTCTCCAGGCAGTATAGGTAATTCATGCCCTCACGCAGCAGCAAAAGACGGTTCACGACATACTTGAGATTCTTCTCATCGGTATTTTTACCGCCGAGAATATATTCCACCTGGTACTTCAGCGTCTCTCCATCTGCTTCTGTCCGATAATTCGGGAAATGCAAAAGCAGATATTCCCGAAACAGCACATTTGCAAGAACGCCGGCATGCTCCCGTTCCAGCTTCAGATTTCCCTTCCTGAGCCTGCGCTTCGACGGCAGAGAGCTCGCAGAAAGCTTCTTTTTCGACACCGCAGCGTCTCCGGTAACAATAGACAGAATGCTCCGCTTCCTGAGCTTTGCAATCTCCTTGAGTGGATTGCTCTTTTCCTCGGGGAGTTGAACATCGCCGCCCTCCTCCGCTTCCGATTCCAGCTGCTTCTGTTTTTCCTGCCGCTGTTCCTCCAGACTGGACAGTCCACTGTCGCTTTCTTCCTTCCGCCGCTCATACTCCTCTTCCCACTTCTGAATCTTCTCCGTGTCCTTCGTGTATTCCATCAGAGCGTCCACCGCGAGCATCGCGGAATTTGTCTTCATATACGAAACCACCTGCTGGTAAAACGGCTCTCCCTGCTCATCCGTCAAAAGCGCATACTTTGAAATCTCGCTGTCGACGAGCTCCAGCCTCCAGGGGTCAAAGCACCACCCGGCAATCAGGCTCTCCCTGGGATTTGCATTGCGGACCAGAAAGGATTCCAGACGCTCCTCCACCTTACTGATTCCAAACTTCCCGCTCCCGTAGGAGCCATCCACCGCAAAGACATCGTAGTCCTCCAAAAGTGCATTTTCGAACTCTCCCAGTACAGAAAAGTTACCCATGCCCACAATGTTCGCTGCCTGCGCCTTCGCCCCCTGGATCCTCGCAGATTCCACAGTTGAACAGATCAGGCAGAGAAACAGGATGCAGGTCAGACTCAGGAATACCGTGACGGATCCTCTCTGTCCCTTTCTGTCCACAGTTCCTCCTTATATGCTGTTGCTCTGGCTTACAATCTTTCCAAAAATGCCTGTGACAAGACTCGTGAGCTGGCTCTTGAAAATCAGCACCAGACTGATCAATACCACCAGAATCAGAATAATCTCCACCACGCCTACGCCATCCTCTTCCTTAAAAAATGCTCTTATGTGTTCCATACAACTCCTCCTCTCCGTCTCGTACACGGGTACTCTACATACATACGATTCACCATGTATCATTTTCCAACTTGTTCTCCTCGGTCATGCACAAGCGCTCTGCACACGCACTGCACACCATTTCTCGATCTGTTCCCTCCGTTCACACAAGTGTCCTGCGTACGTGCAACGGTTTCCTTCCTGCATATAAGTTCTGTTTCATCAGAAGGACAAGAATGCCGGCACCATCAGGACAACGAGCACAACTCCCAGCATCAGAACCATAGGCAGCAGCAGCTTCGTCCCCGCCTTCTCACTCATCTTTCGGGCATTGTTCTTTCGCTCGGTAAAGGAGGATGCTGCCTCTGTCTCCAAAAGAGCAGTCAGGCCCTTCGCGCCCTTTTTCAGATTCTGTGCCAGAACTGTCCCAAGCCGGATGTACTCGGGAAGCTGGCAGCGCCTGCCGAACCGCTCGTACGCCTCCGCCTCGGGCACTCCGCTTTGCATTTCATAGCAGGCAAATGCTATTTCTTCATAGACATAGCGAACCGCCCTCCTTTTCTTCCTTCCCTTGCCCTGGTACACTCCCTGTTCCTTCAAATACTGCTCTGCGATCTTCACAAAGGTTGCCTTGATTCCCAGTCCTGCTCCCAGCAGCATTGTCATCCTCCACAGCAGATCCGGATAATCCAGCAGCAGCTGCTCCTTTCGCTTTTCCGCCCTGCTGTGTACCTGGCTGTCCATCTCCAGATAAAAAATCGCCGCAGCAATCACGGAAAAGGCCAGCACCTTGAAAAAGGGATTTTCCTCCCTGCGCAGCCAGTACAGGCCGCGGTCTCCGACAGCTTTCGGCAGTTCCAGCACCGTCCCATAGCTTCCCTCTTCGTCCGCCTCCCGAACCTCGTCCAGAATTGACTGACGCAGGCGCTCCTCCTCTGACAATTCCCGCGGAAATACTCTGGCATACGCTGTGTACAGCGTTTCCTTTCCGCAGCAGGTGAGAGTTCCCTGTAGCTCCACCAGCACGCCATCCTCATCCTCGGACCCGAGAAGACGCCCGCTCTCGTCAATCACTCCATATGGAACCGTCATCCAGCTTGCCTTCACCGCACCGTCCGCCAAACGCTCCGGCAGCACGAGATCCCGCCGCACCTCATCCAGAGATGTATTCTCGCCTGGAAGCAGTCGTTCCAGCTCTGCAATCGCACGGTCTGTCAGCTCCTGTATTTCCTGATCCGTGTATCTTCGCTCCTGTACCGTGACCTCAAGCTTCTGCACCTCCTCCCCGTCGATCTGCACCGCAAGTGCTTCCCTCCTGTCACCCTCACCGTAGTCAGGACGCGCCAGCCTCTGCCCTTCGACTCCCGCCTGTCTCCCCGCATACGCAAGGAAACTCACCACCGCAAGCACCAACCCTGCTGTCACTATCATCAAAGCCTTTGACACCTTTTTTACATAATAGCTCCTCACGGTCTCATCACTCACGGCGCGAAGGGAATCCAGTTCCTGCCGCAGCTCCTGCTTCCCCCTTCCCGGCTGATCCAGCCTGAGCCGTTCTACCAGGAATACACCCATCTTTTCATAAATCTGTTCTATACCGCCCAACCGCATCCCTCCTCCGGGCTATACTCCTGATTCGCTCCTCCATACAGACGTATCCGTGTTTCCCCTTCTTGTACACCGAAACCTGGAGAATCGTGTCCCGAAAACGCCTGTGCAAATATTCCGGTTTATTTTCCTGACAGCACCATTCAGCAATGTTCCGCGCAACCGGAATCAGATCACACAAGATATCTTCTGTGTACGCATACCAAAAGCGGCGGTGTAAGTACATTTTCAAAAATCTCACACCTCAATCCGAACGATCCGTCTTCCCCAGAAGTACGCAAGTGCATAGACGAGAAAGCAAAGAAACATCACTGCCACGCCCGTTACATTTCCATACATCTGCTCAAGGAACTCCGGCGATGTCAGCTTTACGTATGCGAGAATCAGGATCGGCACCAGGCTCATAATATTCTGCTCCATCACCTTTCCGGCAAGGCAGGTCTCTATCTCCTGCATCGTCTCCTGCTTTTGCCGAATGCAGGAGACTGTGTTGCGTATAATCGCCAGCAGATCAGATCCGGTGCGTCTGGCCGTCAGGAATATTTCTGCAAAGCTCCTGATGTCCTCAACACCGCTGCGCCGTCCCAAATCCATCAGCAGACTCTCAAGGCTGTAACTGACATCCAGCCCGGCTGCCAGTATGCGGAACTCCTGAACGATGAACGCATCCTGCGGGTATATGTTCTCCAGCTCCTTGCCGGCCTCCCGGAATGCATTTTCTACCGAATAACCAGCCTGGAGAGAAGCCGCCGCCATCTGGATTCCGTCAAGGAACTGCGGCGCCATCCGGGCAGCACGTTCGCGCTGCAGCACCGCTCTCTGCTCGCGGATAAACAGAATGCCTCCGGGCAAAAGGATACAAAATGCGATCCAGGAATTAAAAAACAGATAGCTGATGCTCCCATCCAGCGCGAGATAAAATGCAGCATATTTTGCCCATTCCTTTCTGGAAAGCTGGTAAACCGTATAATCTGCACGCTCGCCATTTCCTGATGTCCTCTTTCTCGAGCTATAGTGCTTCTTGGTGTGCGCAAGTTCCAGCCCGTCTCTTTGTTTTTCGTGACACAGTTCCATCCCTGTCTTCCTGTTCGCACAGTCTCTTTTCTGTTCCGTTTTCTGCTCTGCCGACCGTAATTTCTGCCCAATCTTCACACTTGCACGATTTCTTTTCTGTTCTGCTCTCTGTCCTGTCAACTGCAAGTTCTTTCCGCCCACACAGTCTCTTTTCTGTTCCGCGCTCTGCTCTGCCGACCGTAATTTCTTTCCGCCCGCGCGGGTTGCCTCCGGCTGCAGCGTCCGCTCTTTTACGCCTCGTACCCCATCCGTTTCAGCTTCCGCCTGTTTTTCAGGGCGGCGCGAGGTATGAGTCTGCCTGCGATCCTTCCGCACTCGTCCTCACCTTCCTCCTCAAACTCGTAGAGCACCTGTGTCCGGATCTCTCCTGATGAAGAATCATAGCCGAGGAGCTCCACGATCTGGAGCACCTTCCGCGATCTGTCCCGAAGCCGTCCGACATGTATGATCAGATCAATGCCGGACGCGATCTGTCTGCGGATGGCGGGCAACGGCATCTCGAGTCCCATCAGGACCATCGTCTCAAGCCGCGCGAGCATATCCTCCGGACTGTTCGCGTGCCCGGTGCTGATAGAGCCGTCGTGGCCCGTGTTCAGCGCCTGCAGCAAGTCAATCGCCTCACTGCCGCGCACTTCCCCGATCAGGATTCGATCCGGGCGCATGCGCAAACTCGATTTAATCAGATCACGGATGGACACCTCCATCCGCCCCTCCGTGCTGGCGCTGCGCGCCTCGAGGCGGACCAGATTCGTCACTCCCTGCAGCTGCAGCTCTGCATTATCCTCAATCGTAATAATGCGCTCTTCCTTTGGAATGTAGTTTGACAATGCGTTCATAAACGTCGTCTTACCGGAGCCGGTGCCGCCGGAAATGAAGATATTGTAGCCGGCGCGCACCAGCTTCCGCAGAAAGTCCACCGCCTCCTGCGACACACTTCCCCAGCGAATGAGCTGCTCCATGTGGATCGGCTCGTCCGGGAACCTCCGGATCGTGATAATCGGACCGTTCAGGGCGACCGGCGGCATCACAATATTGACCCGCGCACCGTTCTCCAGCCTCGCATCCACAATCGGGACAGACTCGTTGACAATCCGGTTCACTCGTCCCACAATCTGCTGCGCAATGTCCTCAAGCTTCTCCACAGAGTGGAAACACTTCTCCCAGCGCGACAGTTTACCTGCGCGCTCAATAAATATTCCGTCGGTTCCATTTACCATAATCTCCGTCACGGTATTGTCGTCAATCAGTTCCTGCAGGATGTCCAGCCTGCGGACGGAATTAAACAGGTCGCGGCGCAGAGCATTCCGCTCGGACAGCCGGATGTAGAACTCCATACTGTTCTGCAGGATCAGCTCATCAATTTTCCGGTAAATCTCGTCGTCCCGGATTTCCCGATACTCCTCAAGACTCTCCATGAGACGCTCCCTCAGCAGGAAAAATTTCCGTTCATCCACGTCACACCTCTCCCTCTTCCCACAGCAGCTTCCGCACATAGTTCCCCGTCTCGCCCCAGACGAGCTGCTGTGTGATATCCCCCTCGCCCTTCACGAGTGTCTGCGCCGGCACGTAGAGCTTTTTGGTTTTCTCCATGATCTCCTGCAGCTCCATCATCTCCAAAACTTTTTCATACTGCGACAGCTTTGCCGAAGCCATAAGGTCGTCCTGCACCGGCATATAGATCTTGTCACATTTCTGCAGGATCCCAAACAGATCGTCGAGCTGGCTGCCCAGATCCAGCAGGATCACGTCATACTCACAGTACGTGGCAATCTCCTGTAAAAAGTTCATCCACTCCTCACCTGTCACATCCCGCAGATCAGCGGAAAAGAACGCAGGCGGAATATAATGCAGGCCGTGGAACGACTGAATCACCGAGTTGAGCTTGAAAACCAGCCCATCCTCCTTCTGCCGCGCAAAGTAAATCAGATCCGTGATATCGGCCCGGTAATGGATGTCAAACAGGTCCTCGAAACCGGAATACTCCTCCAGATTCAGGTAGAGCACCTGCTTTGTCTCCGCCAGGATCTCCCCAAGCGCCAGCGCAAAAGAGGTCTTCCGCGCACGCGCAATCGGGGAATAGACGCCGATAATCGCCGTCTTCGTCACGCTCGGAAACAGATATGTATGCGGGTGCGTCTCCGCATAATACTCCATCACCTCACAAATCAGCTGATCGGAAGACTGATATTTGTAGACAAAGGGGTACTGATCCAGATTCAGATCCTGGAGCCGCTCTCCTTCAGACAAAATCACAATCCTTCCGATCGAGAGCTCCCGGATCTCATTGCACATCGCACGGGTAGAGATCAGCAGCAGTTCGATCGGATGATCCTTCGCAAACTCCTGCAGGCTCTCCACATTCGTAAACGCCTGCACCTCAAACGGCGTACTCCTCTTTTCATTCAGATAGTCTGTGAGATTACATGCGTACGACGAATCCAGATCACAGACCGCAAAAATATTCTTCTTCAAAGAAACCCTCCTATGTAACACAACACTCCCAAGAGAACCGGAACAGAAAAGCAGAACCGATCCTGTCTCCTGACCCCCGCCATGTAACTTCGCCACTGTCCGTCCACAGCATAGTCCAACAGATACCCAGCCAGGTATCCAAGCCGCTCCCGCAGCCCTCCCCCGGCTATCAGAATCGCCAGCGCAATACACCCGCCAAAAAAGACAGACACCGCGATACACCTAAATCCGT
This sequence comes from Oscillospiraceae bacterium, assembly GCA_021771715.1. Taxonomy (GTDB): domain Bacteria; phylum Bacillota; class Clostridia; order Lachnospirales; family Lachnospiraceae; genus Choladousia. The sequence goes on along the minus strand of JAETOO010000018.1, from coordinate 82,983 downwards.
CCATCGGGCCCAGAAAACCTCCCAGAACGCAGAGCAGCTTGATATCTCCCGCGCCAAACATACGAAAATAATACAACCCGCCGAACAACAAAACCGGCAGTACACAACCACCCACAAACAAGACCACCCCCGCCTGGCCAGCTGCCGCAAACTGCCAGACCGCTCCGCAAACCAGACCAATCACGATCAACCTGTTCGGAATCCGCCCCTCCCTAAGGTCCCTGAGCGCCGCCACAACCGCAATGCTCAACAAAGCAAACTGTCTCACATTCTCCAACCCTCATCATCCTTCCTCCTCTTTGCTTTTCTTCCTGACGTTATCTTTTATCTTCTTTTCATTCGTTTTCCCCTCCCATTATTATCAAATTATGTTTCTATTATTCTCTTACTATTTATCTTAACCTCTTTGTTGCCACTAAGTATATCACAATTTTCTGATCTGTAAAGTGGTTATGATGCATTTAAATTAAGTTTGTGTGATTTACATAAACATACAATAATACAGAAGCCTCTAATTTGTTTGTTTTTACATAATGTCTTTTATCTATATCTCCGTGTAAATAAAATGTATTATATTATATGAGAAAACAACTGTTTTATCCTTAGTGCAAACCTCAATCAAAAAAGTTTTAGCGGAGAGATTGTTCCAATGGATCAAACTACAGAGGCACAATTTTATCAGATTTTGAAATGTAAGAATTGTCAGAAGAAAAAGCTATCCAAACACAAAAAACAAGTAACCGCTAACCACTGTCAGAGAAGATTGCAGGGGCGGCCGTAAGCGACTATAGCGAGTCTTCATAAGTACTTAGGTCTCAGAGGGCCGGAGCACCCGCAAAAATCCTGCCTTCCGGCAGGATTTTTAGCTGGCACTGTCTGAGGAAAATGTGCATCAGGCACATTTTCCGAGTTGCCAGCGGCGGATGCGCAGGCCCTCTGAGACCTTAGTACTTATAGACGAGCGATTCGGAGCTTACGGCCGCCCCTGCAATCTTCTCGTCCGGAATACCTACACCCAAAAACTTACTATAAAAAGTTACCTTAAACTCAATATAAAAAACGGCCTGCCCATCACCCACTCGTGACAGACAAGCCGTATTCCCTACTCACTCCCAAAGCCTATTTCATTCCTAAAATCTGCTTCATTCCTAAAATCTACTTCATTCCTAACATCTACTTCATTCCCAAACTCAATTTACTCCCTACCGCAAACCACTCCTCCGGCTCCGCCGTTTCCCTTCACCGGACCTCTCACATCTGCTGCTCCATATACTTCATGTAGCTGACCACCATCATCGCGATCTTAAACGTCAACGCATCATCAAATTTGCGGATATCAAGCCCCGTGCTCTTCTGCAGCTTCTCGAGGCGGTACACCAGCGTATTCCGGTGAATGTAGAGCTGACGCGCAGTCTCGGACACATTCAGATTGTTCTCGAAGAACTTGCTGATCGTCGTCAGCGTCTCCTCGTCAAACGAATCCGGCGACGCATCCGTAAAGACCTCCTTCATAAACATCTGGCACAGCGGCACCGGCAGCTGATAGATCAGACGGCCGATTCCGAGCGTATTGTATGCAATAATCGACTTCTCAATGTAGAAGATCTTGCCGACATCCAGCGCCATCTTCGCCTCCTTGTAGGAGCGCGACACCTGGCGGATCTCCCCTACGATCGTGCCGTAGGCGATGCGCACGCTCGACATGGCCTCTGTATTCAGCATATCACGCAGCATCTTGGCCGTCTTCTCGACCTCCTCGTAACCGTCCTGCTCGCGCAGCTCCTGCACAAGGATGATGCTCTTCTCGTCGACTGCCGTGATAAAGTCCTTCGTCCGGCTGCTGAAAAGACCCTTGACGATCTCCATCGCCGTGTTGTCCTTCTCATACTTCGTCTCGATCAGATACACGATCCGGCGGACCTCTGTGTCAATGTGCAGCTTCTTCGCGCGGTTGTAGACGTCGATCAGGAGCATATTGTCCAGCAGAAGATTCTGGATGAAATTGTTCTTGTCAAAACGCTCCTTGTACGCAACGATCAGATTCTGAATCTCGCTGACCGCGACGCGCCCGAGCATGTACGCATCCTCCGAAGTCCCTTTTGACACCAGCACAAATTCCAGCGTTTTCTCGTCGTATATCTTGAAGAAATGCGCGTCCTGCACCACCTGGCTGTCCGCCGGGGAATCCGCGAACTGCGCGACCGCCTGCGGAAGCACGAAGCCCGGCTGCTGTGTCGTCGCAATCTCATTCCCCTCAATATCCATAACGGCAAAATCCACACGCGTGATCGCATGCAGCTCATCTATCGTGTTCTGTAAAATCTGGCTGGAAATCATTTTTACCACGTCCTTTTCGTTTTCGATTTTCGAATGTATACAGTTACTATAGACTATTTTTCCGTTTTTGGCAATGCGCAAATTTTAAAATCTACGCATTTATTATAGAAGGAGTTCCGACGCCATGACAAAATTTTCTTTACTTCCCCCTCGCTCCGTACTACTATATTCTCAGAATATCCGCCGATTATCCGGTTTTCGGTACAGACGTTTTCAGGCATGTTCGCCTGAACCAACGCTGCTGATATCGCCGACCACCCGGCACCCGGTACAGACGCTTTCCGGCATGCTCGCCTGAACTATTGCTTCCGGCATCGCCGATCACCGGGGCTCCGATACAAAGGGCCTCCCCGCTCCCGGCGGAACTTTGAACTGTAAACCTACATTATATAAAGGGAGTTTATTATGAATGTCATGAACCAGACCCATCGCACCGCCCGGCACGGCCGCGGGCTTTGCGCGCTGCTGCCGCTTCTGCTGCTCTTCCTGCTGCTGTTTCCGTCGGGAACCGTCCGTGCGGCGTCGAAGCCCGCAAAGATCACAACGTGCAAGCTGACCTCCGCCTCAAAGGTAAAAGTCACGGCCAGGCTCTCCAACACCAAGGCGGTGCCCGGCAGCAAGTGCTACCTGTTTGCCCTGTCCCCCGCGGACACCAAGATCCCCAGCGGCGCCAAGCCGATTCAGACAAAGAAAAAGGCAAAGACCATGAATTTTTCCTTTGCGCTGAACAAATCAAAGGCTTCCAGCCGGCTGTACTCTCATTTCGCAGTCGCCGCCAGGAAAAACGGCAAGTATGTGATGATCAGCGACACCAGATATCTGTCCAACCCCGGCAAAGCCGCAAAATACCGGTACAAATTTCCGACGGCCGCCTCAAAGAAGGGCCTGCAGGTCTGCGCGGCGATGGTCGAGGACGCCGTCGAGCTCAACGTCCGGCACTCGGTACTGAATATCGTTTTCTCCGAGGTGATCTCCGCCCCGTCTGAGCGGAATAAAAGTGCCTCCTACGCCTACAAATATCACGGGAAGACCTTCTGGTTCCGCAAATCCGTCGTCGAAAATTACGACCGGCAGCTCCGGGCGCTGAAGGAATCCGACACCGTCGTGAGTGCGATCCTGCTCCTCGGCTGGCGCGAGGACCTCACCTACCTGATCTATCCGTCCGGCCGCGAGAAGGGCCACTCCTTCTACGCCTGGAACACCGCGGATGCGTCGGCCCGGGAACAGCTTCAGGCCACGCTGTCCTTCCTCGCCGGCCGCTACGCTTCCTCCTCCGCCAAAAACGGCAGGATCGCAAACTGGATCGTCGGGAACGAGGTCAACAACTACAAGGTCTACAATTACGCCGGCACAAAGACGCTGAGCCAGTACGCCCAGATCTACGCAAACGCGTTCCGGATGACCTACAACACCGTCGCAAGCGTATACGCAAATGCAAGAGTGTACATATCGCTCGACCATCTCTGGAATACGAATACCGTGCGCGGCACGTACGCCTCGCGGAAGATGCTCGACTCCTTCGCAGCCGCGCTCTCGCGGCAGGGGAGCATCCCGTGGAATCTCGCCTACCACCCGTACAGCTCTCCGCTGACGGAGCCGAAGTTCTGGGAAAATAAAAACGGCCAGCTCACCCAGTCCCTGACCACCCCGGTCATCAACATGGGAAACATCGGCCTGCTGACCTCCTACATCCGCAGCACGTACGGCCCCGGCACGCGTGTGATCCTGTCCGAGCAGGGTTTTACCTCCGTCCAGAAAAAGCGGAACGTGGAAAAAGAGCAGTCTGCCGCCATCGTCTACAGCTACTATCTGACAGAGGCGGACGACATGATTGACTCCTTTATCATGAACCGGCATGTCGATCACCGCGTCGAGGTCAACCAGGGGCTGAATCTCGGACTCTGGACGACGACAAACGGCTCCAACCCGGAGTGGGCAAACACCAAAAAGGACTCCTGGAATGTCTTCAAGTACATGGACACCAACCAGTCTCCGTCCGTGGCCAATGCTGCGCTCGCCCAAATCGGCGCATCCAGCTGGTCTGAGCTCATCCCCGGCTATAACGCCTCGCTCTACAGCAAGACGAGCCTCGTCTCCGTCCCGATGGAAATCGGCGCAGGCTATCAGAAAAAAGCTTCGATCTCCTCCAAATGGAGCAAATACGGTGCGGCCTCCTCTGCCAGGAAGTCCAGCGGCACCTGGCGCGTCACCCACGACGGAAGCCGCAACCGCAACAGCCTCTGGGGCTTCACGCAGAGCTTCAAGAAAAAGCTCTCCTTTGACAAAGCGCCGCGCTTCTGCACCACGCTCACTGCCGTGGGGCCCACCAGCGGACAGGTCGTTGTGAAGCTGCGCTTCTACAGCGGAAAGCGAATACTCGAGAGCTCGGGCACCATCCCGGCCAACCAGCCGGTGCGTCTGTCCGTCTCACTCGGGAACTGGAGCTTCCGCAAGTCCGTCACCAAGATCCAGGTCCTCCTCGCACCCGCGGGAGGCTCCTGGGCGAGAGGCTCCTACCTCGATATGGCAAACACCGTCCGGGCCGGATGATTTCGTGATTTTCGTGCTTCAGGGGGCTTTTCAGTGTCAGAAAACATGCTATACTAAAAAAAACTATGGTAATGTGAGTATACAAATCACTCTGCATTTTTCTGTGATATAAAACGTTCCGGCAGGAAACCGAAGACGGAACGGTAAAGCAGCAAGGTGGGACTATAAATGAACATGAATTTCTCTTCAAAAAAACGCAGCGGCCAAACGCGTGGATCAAAAAAATGGCGAAGGGTGGTCAGTGCAGCGCTTTGCGCTGTACTGCTTGGCTCAGGCATCACCGGAACGGTAACCGCAGTGGATGACAGTTCTGCTGTTGTCACAAACCAGGAACCGATCAGTGAGGATGCCCTGACTCCCGCGGAGGCCGTGACGGAACCGGACACTCCCGCACAAAAAAACGAGACATTGCCGAGCACTTCCTCAGAAAATACCGAGCCGGCGCCAGACACTTCTTCTGGAAAAATCAAAACGGAAGCGGACACTTCTTCTGGAAAAAGCGAAGCGGAAACGAGCGCTTCTACTGAAAAAAACGAAACGGGGGCAGGCACTTCCGCTGGAAAAAACGAAGCGGAGCACAGCACTTCCGCTGAGGAAAGCGAGACGGGCACAGACACCTCCCCCGCGAAAAGCGGAACGGAGACGGATTCTTCCGACACGGCAACCGGAACGGAGGCAAATTCTTCCGACGTGGCAACCGGAACGGAGACGGATTCTTCCGCTGAGGCAACTGGAACAGAGACAGATCCTTCCGACGAGACAACTTCTTCCGATAAGGCAACCGGAACAGAGACAGATCCTTCCGACGAGGCAGATCCGGAAGAGACTTCTCCCGAGTCAGAGGAGCCAGTTGAAACGGAGGAGCAGACAGCGGAAGAGACAGAGGCCGTCTATACCTTGTATCTGACGCACTATTTCCGGTTTACCGTGAATGGCGAAGGCCGGAATGTCAAGGCGGAGGAGACGCTCGAGCTGACGGAGGCGGATTTTGAGGATGGTGTGTGCGACCTGAGTCGCTTCGCCTATGATGCCAGACAGCTCACGGTCACGGAGGCGAAGCCCCTCCCCCTGGAAGCCTTTGGCGAGAGCCGCGAGGGCGGTGCGCGGATCGTATATGCCGTCGCCGACGGCTGGACGATGATCCCTGCGGGTGAGACCGGGAACGAGGGCTCCGTTCTGCGGGACGTGTTTGAGGGACAGCTCTCCGACTACATCTTTGTACCTGCATCCGTCATCCGGCTGCAGGTGGAATACAAGTACTCCAGCACCGGCGGCCTGGCAGGGATCGACGCGGCATCTCCCGAGATCGTGGAGGCGCTGTTCGTGAAGCAGAACGATGACACGTATACCTTTGAGTTTCCGCTCCCTACCGTAGAGGGTTTCCGCATCGTGCTGAATCCCGAACCGTTGAATGAGTACCTCGTGAACCCGCCGACGGGAAATGAGACGCAGCAGCAACTTCATGAGATGCTGCAGAACGGTGATTTCAGCGTGGATATCAAAAAAAACACCGTTTACTACTATCAGCAAGTCCCCGGCGGGACTACGAACCCCAAATATGGCAACCGTTACTCCACCAACTACAATGAGGCATGGAACACTGCCCGCACCCTCACGGAAAAGGACTATACAGCGATGGCCATTTCCGGGAATGCACCCGAGCAGGGTGTCGGGGATCACGGCGCGAATGCTCTGGAACATCCCGAGCTGAAGGTGATACTCACCGGGGATCAGCTGGCGGCGCTTATCGAGGCGCAGCTCCAAAGCCCGCAGGCAACCGTCCTCAACCTCACCGTCAACTACCGCCGCAATGCCACCTGGTACACGGTATACCACTGGGTTCCCACCGGACTCTCAGGTCTGTCAGAGGAAAAGCTTGAGGAAAAGGCACAAAAAAATGAAATAAAGACCGCAGATGGCGTTTCTTATGTCCTTCTGGATACGGAACGGCTGCAGGGCCGCGTGGGCGGCCTGACAAGGGCCTCCGCGAAGACGGGAGGCGTGTACGATCTGCTCGTCCCGCTGGGCTTCTCCCAGCAGCTCATCAAGAATGAATCCGGGACCGGGACAGGCACGACGGTGGACATCTATTACAAGGCAGCGGATTCCTACCGCGTCATTTTCAATACCGACAATACCTACATTCCAAGACAGCAGGTCAAGCTGGGGGAAGCGGTGAACTTTGATTTTATGGAGACATCGACCCCGACGCGCAAGGGGTATCAATTTGACGGCTGGCAGTATCTGAAAAAGGACGCTGTGCCGGACGAAAACGGAGCATATGATTCCTCCGCATACATACCTGTATCAAAAGAGGGCGGTCACTATCAGCTTACCATCAGTGAACAAGTGATCACGCACGATGCAAAGCTCCAGGAAATGGACGGTGTGCCGGTGCTGTACCTCTATCCCATCTGGAAACCGGACACCACCCAGGTGACGGTGCTCTTCTGGACGGAGGATCTGACCGGTGTGGACGACGTGCAGGCAGCGGTATCCGGGGGCGTATCGGATTACTACACTCAGAAATACAGCGGTTATGGCGCCAGCCCGGTGACCCATGCCCCCGTGCCGAAAAGCAATAACGCGAATTACAGCAATATGGGCAGCTTTACCATAGAAGTGCCCACTGATTCCTCCCTGGTAGAAAATGGCAGCGCAGCTTTGACAAGTGAAATTCAGGCGCAAGTTGCCCAAAATTTCCTCACCGTCATGGGAACTGCGGGCAGCACTCCGGTCAGCCGGTTCTATGCCCAGGATTCCTTTGAGATCCTGCACGAGACCGGCAATGTGATGGACTATTCCACCACCACAGCCAATGCCGACGGCAGAACCATGATCTACGTGTACTTCACCAGGAATATCTACACCCTCAAGTTTCACTACTACGGCACGGCTACCGTTGATAATCAGGAATCTCCCTACTGCGTAGCTATCAACACAAACGGCTTCAGCTATGCCAGGGCGGATGAAGTTATAGAAAATGGGGATCTGAAGTTTTATTACACCAAAGAGCCCAGCTCCGGGAAATACAACGTATATTTACGGCCAACGAACCTGGACAGTGCAGATCAGATGCCAGTTCCGCAGACCATTACCATCACGGCCAAGTACGGCGCGGATCTGCGGGACGTCTGGCCTGCCGCCCGGCTCGAAGAGCACGTTGCGACAAACGGCGGCGATGCCAAAATGGTCTCCTGGGCCACCACTCAGGGAAAATACCGGGACGACGCGGTAACTCCCAACACCAGCCATACCGACGAGCCCACCATCATGGGACTGTATACCACTATGGATGTCGAGGTCATCGCCGATCCGGCTGACCCTCGCACCGTACACCATCTGCCGGCCTACTGGTACAATCAGGCTATCAGCTATTACCGCTACAACCACTGCTACGAGGTGCCGGGGCTGGATATCGATGCGGCGGATGTGCAGACAGTCAGCCTTTACAACAGCTCCACAGCCTTGAAGGATACCATGTATCTGGTGCCTGTCGATACGGAAAAAATTACCAGATTCGGATTTACCGACCTGATGGAGGTGGCCTACGACTCCGGGTCCGGCACGGTTACATATAATGTGAAGGGCGGCGGATATTACGCTGTGCGCGGGTACACCTCCGGCGGCGAGACCAGCTATTATGCCGTCGCCCGGCGGGTGACAGCGCCGTCCTCCAACTGGATTCTCGCGCAGAACCCGAGCGCCCGGCAGCACATGACCCGTGCCAACGACAATGCCGACCATACCAGCCGGCATGAGGATACGGATGGCCGGACCTGGGGAGGACCAGAAGTAAAGGAAAAAGTTGTGGGCTCCACGGATGCCCCCTACGATCTCTATTTCTACTACAACCGGGATCGCTACCGGATCACCTACATGACGTCCGGTACCAACCATAATATCCACGAACTGGGCCATATCGACCTGCCCTACGGCGCCCACGTGACCGAGGACGACTACGCTTTTCACCTGCTGTACACGGATACCAACCAGGCGCAGGACGGCGATACCCCAAAATACCTGTGGACTTATCCCACGGGCGACGCGGTCCCGGTCTGCCCTGACCGGAATCCAAACGGTACGGCAGTGTGGAGATTCAAGGGCTGGGGCCTGGGTCCGGCAGGCGTCAACATGCAGTGGATGATGCCGGACGCGTACACTCCACAGGGCCAGGCGGCAAATGATTTCTATATCGACAGCAACCTGGATCTTTATGCCATCTGGGAAGCGCCGATTCTGAAGGTGACGTTTCACTTAAACGGAGGCTATGTGAGCAGCGGGGAGCACACCGAAGTGCCGATTCCTTCCAACACCGTGTACACCGCCGTCGGCACCATTCCCCGCCCTGTCCGCGGCGGCTACACACTGGCAGGATGGTTCCTGTCAGACGAGCATGGACAGACCGTCGACCAAAACGGGCAGCCAACCCATGTACCGGGAGAGATGATCCCCTTCAGCTTTGATTCTGTTATCATAGAAGACACCCACGTTGCCGCTGTATGGACGGCGAACACCACAGAAACGTACAGCTACAATGTCTGCTATGTGACAAAGGCGCTAAGTGACGCAGACAAAGACAAAACCTTTGAAACCGTGCAGATCGATGACGCTGGGGAGATCGTTGATGACGGCGGGACTTCCTACTATGTGCTGGAGAGGGATGAGTGGACTGATCAGGTGTATATTCCCAACCTGGTCCTGAATCTGACAGCGAAGCTGTGGCCCGGATACGTCCCGGAACAGACAAACAAGACAGTGGAAGTCACAGAGTCCGGCAAAACTTATAACGTTGTCTTTTTCTACGCTCCTCAGGCCACCGGCAGCTACACGGTAAAGTTTGTGGAGGCCGGGACAGAGACAGGGGCAGATCCCGCAGTCGTGCATGCGCTCCGGGTAAATGCAGACCAGATTGTGATAACGCCCGGCGCGGCCGCTGTAGAGGAGCTGACCGGGATGGGCTATGAGCTGGTCAACCGAAATGCCGACGGAGGAACCTATACGGCGGTAACTGCGTACCAGGATCTGACCTGGCTCGATCAGGGAGGCAACATACGGAATATGGATACACTGGCCGGAGACAATATCCCCGACACCATCACTTATCTGGTGCAGCCTATCGTGTATCCCATCACCTATGAGAACGCTGACAGTTCTCCTGCGGCGGCGAAGACTGCACTGGACGCTGCGCTGGCTGAAGTGACCGCAGCGGCAGACACCCCGGTCGAACATACTCCGTCCGGCAAGAATCCTACCCAGTATACGGTAAAGGATCACTTTTCCGCGGTAAATCCCGGACCGGTGTGGGTAAACGGCAAGCTGTACCGGTTCTCCTACTGGAGTCTGGGCGTCGGGACAACGGCGGCTCCGAATACAGGAACCGGCTCTTATCCCACCCTGGAGGTCAGCGCCGGAACAATCGGAGCACTGGCCTTTGTAGCCAACTGGGAGAAGGCTTCGGGTGATCTGACCGTGACCAAGACGGTGGCGGGCGACCTGGGCAACCGGGAAAAAGAGTTTACTTTTACGGTGACACTGGACGATGCCAGTCTCAGAGGCATCTACGGGTATCCTGCAGACACCAATGGGTTCAGCGGCACATACGGGGATATGGAATTTAAAGATGGCACAGCCACCTTTACCCTGAAACACGGGCAGACGAAAACTGCCTCCGGGCTGCCGGCCGGCATTCCATATACCGTGACGGAGACGGCAGACACGAATTATACGCCCACTTCCATTGGTGATACCGGTACGATTCAGGCCGGTAAAGCTGCAGTGGCAGCCTTTACCAACACCCGGAAGGAAGCGGTTCCCACCGGGATCCGTGACGGCATGGAGATCCGGAAGCTTATGGTCATGCTGGTGCTCGCTCTGCTCGGCTCCGGCGTGTATCTCGTGTGCAGCGCAAGAGCGCGCAGAAAGCGTGGACGATGATGAGTTTATATCCGGAACCGGGGCAGACCGACTCTGCGCCCAACAAAGCCCCACCCCTGTGGAAGGATCTGCTGGCGCTGATTTTGAAGATCGCTGCACTGGCCGCCGCCTTTGGACTGCTGTTCACCTTTGTGTTCGGGCTGTTCCGCAACCAGGACGGGGATATGTTCCCCTCGGTGAAGGACGGCGATCTCGTGATCTTTTACCGGCTGGACGACGATTACCATGCCTCTGACTGTCTGGTGCTGGATTACCAGGGCAGACGGCAGGTGCGGCGGGTCGTGGCCGTGGCCGGGGATACAGTGGATATCACCGACGAAGGCCTGGCCATCAACGGCGTTGCACAGTATGAGCCGGATATCTATGAGAGCACCTTTCGCTATGAAAGCGGATGGGATTTCCCTGTCACTCTGCAGGAGGGCGAGGTATTTGTTCTGGGGGATGCCAGAGACAACGCCACCGACAGCCGGGTGTACGGCCCGGTCAGGGCAGAGGACGCGCTGGGCAAGGTCATGATGATCATCCGGCGCAGAGAATTTTAGCATTGCCGTGAAGAGACCCACGGCACACTTACTTACAGAAAGAGAAAGGGCTTCCCTTTTCTTTATACAAACTCTATTTAACCTAATTTTAAGGAGGAACATGATGATGAAAAAGAGCTTTGTCGCCAAATTGTCCGCAGTGGCCCTGGCTCTGATGCTGAGCTTGGGATTCGACACAAGCGTGTTCGCAGCGACCGGTGACGGTGTGACAGAAGCCGCGATCACCAAGAATCTGCAGATGGATGAGAATGTAACCACCCCAAATGTAACCTTTACCTTTGATGTAAAGAAGGTTTCCCTGGATGGCAGTAACGATCCTACCGCGCTGGCGGAAATGCCCACGATTACAGTGCCGTCCATATCATACAGTTCCTCAGATGCCGGAACCACGGCTGCCGGCAGCAACCTGAAGGAAGTAAAAAAACAAACGGCAAATATTATCCCTGACATAAACGAGTTTCCCCACGCCGGTGTGTACCAATATGAGATAGCAGAAAAGCACAGCGGCTATGCCGCAGCGGCAGGTACGGCCCTGACCTACTCCAAAGCGGTATACAACATGGAAATCCACATTAAAAATAGTACCAATGGTCTGGAAATTAGCGGTATATATGTGAATTATGTCAAGGATGACGATGACAATTCAAAGACCGGCAAAGTTGACCCTACCCCCGGCACAGGCGACGATTTAAGCGACTGGATCTTTGTCAATAAATTCGCTAAAAATGGCGGCACAAACGCGAACAATGCTCTGACCATTTCCAAGACCGTTACCGGTGCTTTGGGCGATAAGACCAAACAATTTACTTTTACCATGAACCTCAATACGCTGTCTGCCCTGGAGACGCCGGGAACTACGTACACAGGTACGATTACCCGTGCGAATGGGTCGCTGGCCACCGACACCAGTTTCGAACTGTCCGCGGTAAGCAATACTTTTACCCTGGCTGACGGTGAGTCTCTGGTGTTTGACCATCTGCCTGTCGGTACGATCTACACCGTTGCAGAGACGAATTCAGACGGCTATAGCACCACAGTGGAGGCAATGGTAAACGGACAGAGCACTGCGGTCTCACCGACCAATGCTGTGATTGGCGAGGACACGAACCGTGTCACTTTCACCAACACAAAAAATAATCCTGCTCCCACCGGCATCCTTGTCAACAACCTCCCGTTCATCATTCTGATTCTCGTGGCTGTATGCGGCTTTGCCGGATATATCGTACTCAAAAGAAGAAGTTATAAGAATAAACCATGAACATTGGCAGAAAACTGATCCGGCTGCTGGACGGCGCTGTGAATCTTGCGGTGCTGTCCGTTCTCCTGCTGCTCCTGTCCTACGGCTGCTACGCGCTGTGGGACTCTCAGCAGCTCTATGCAGCGGCGGACAACACGCAATATGAAATTTACAGGCCGGTCGTCGAGGACAGCGTATCCTTTGAGACATTGCAGGAGAGGAATCCGGACGTGTTCGGCTGGCTGACGGTGTACGGAACGAACATCGACTACCCGCTGGTTCAGGGAGCGGATAACGACAAGTACGTGAACACCGCTGCCGACGGGACTTACTCTCTGTCGGGAAGCTTGTTTCTGGACTACCGGAACCGGAACGATTTCACAGACTTTAACAGCATTATCTACGGACATCACATGGACAAACAGGTGATGTTCGGGGAGATCGCCGATTTCAGGGAAGCGGATTATTTCAATACACATCGGTACGGGACACTCTATTACGCCGGTGCAGAACACGGAATCGAATTTTTTGCTTTCCTGGAGATCGACGCCTATGACGAGCTGTACCGGCCCAGCATCACCGGAGTCGATGAGCAGGCAGCCTATCTGGGGCGGATCAAGGAACATGCCCGGAATCTCCGGGAGCTTCCCCAGATGCAGGATCCGCATCTGGTGCTGCTCAGCACCTGCTCCTCGCAGGCCACCAACGGCCGTCACGTACTGGTGGGCCGGATCACCGATGAGGTACAGGAGGATCCCTTCTATCAGAAACCCGAGGAAAAACACCTGACAGGAATTGACGGGAACGCTACGCTGAGGGAACGCCTGCAGGAACTCCCTCTGTGGCTGGTTGTCCTGACAGTACTTATGATTCTGATGGCGCTCTTTTTCCTGGCCGCCTGCAGTTACCGCAGGTTCAGGAAAAATCGAAAACGGAAAGGAGGAAGCGTATGAGCTGTGTGAAAAGAGTAATCGCAACGTGTTTCCGCGCCCTGACAGCCGTGCTGATTGCGGCCGTTCTGGCAAGCCCGGCTTATGCGGCTTCGGACAGCGTAAGTGTGAGCCTGCCGGTCAGCCAGACGTTCGTCAATTATACGACGCTGCAGGCAGAGGATACCTTTTCGTATGTGTTGACTCCGCTGGAATCAGAAACCCCCATGCCAGAGCAGGGCGCTGACCGCTATTCGTTCACCATGAAAGGGACGGAGGACGTAAAGCTGGCGCAGATCGTGTTTACCAGGACCGGGATCTACCGCTATGAGCTAAAGCAGACCGCCAAAAACCGGAAAGAGGGCTATACCTGTGACGGGGAAGTCTATACCCTAAAGATTTATGTGACAAACGCCGCGGACGGCGGCCTGACCGCCTCCACCGTAGCCTACACGGAAAGTGGTGAAAAAGCCGATCACATTTCCTTTACAAACAGTTACCGGAAGGAAGAAGCTTCCACTGCCCCGGGACATGCCCCACAGACCGACGATCCCGTCAACCTGACGCTCTGGCTTATGCTGCTGGCCCTTAGCGCTATCTGTTTTGCGGGCGCGCTGGCTGGCCGCCAGGATGATGACATCCTATGATCCGGAAATATACCCACGCTGCCGGTCACAAAAATTTTATTGACAAATTCCGGCTGGTTTGCTATGATGTCCATGTTACAGTTCAGCCATGCATAAAAAATGGGAAGACAGACCGTGCAAGCTTGCTTGCTAAGGGCTGTATTACCATTTTTGAATGGGCGGAACGCCCATTCAGCCACAGACAGGAGCCGCATAGCGGCGGATAGCTTGCGTAGCAAGCGGGTCTGCGGCTTGCATGGCGTCCCGGCTGAGCTGTAACCTTATCACCGCTCATGCCCCGCACAGGCTTTCGTCTGCACCGGGCCTCGATTAAGAAAGGAGTATCTGTATGCCTGTTCCTGTTTCTGTCATTCTCTTATTTATCCTCGGTCTGCTCTTTCTGATCAAGGGTGGCGACTGGTTCGTCGACGGCGCGACCGGGATCGCGCACCGGTTCCACGTCCCGGAGCTTCTGATCGGAGCGACGGTCGTGTCCATCGGGACGACGCTCCCGGAGGTCATGGTCTCCGCGACGTCCGCGCTCGGCGGCCACGGCGAGATCGCCTACGGCAACGCGATCGGCTCTGTGATCTGCAATACCGCCCTGATCGCAGCCCTCACCGTCGCGATCCGGCCCTCGACCGTCGACCGCAGCACGTTCCGGACGCCGGTTTTCTTCTTTTTCGTCGCGGCCTCGTTCTACTCGCTGACCGCCTACCTGATCGGACATTTCAGCCGCACCACCGGCCTTGTGCTGCTCGCGATGTTCGCCGCCTACATCCTGACCACGGTGCTCCAAATCAAAAAGAGCCCGCAGCCGGTCTCCCTGCAAAGTGAGGAATCCTCCCAGCAGGACGATTCCTCCATGCTCCAGGATATTCTTCTGCTGATCCTCGGGGCGGTGCTCATCGCCTTCGGAGCGGATCTGCTCGTCGACAACGGCACCCTGATCGCACAGTCGCTCGGCGTGCCGGAGTCCGTCATCGCGCTGACCTTCGTCGCGCTCGGCACTTCCCTGCCGGAGCTTGTGACCGCGATCACGTCCCTGGTCAAAGGGCACGGCGCACTCTCGCTCGGCAACGTCATCGGGGCAAACCTGTTCAACCTCGTGCTCGTGAGCGGAATTTCCGTTACGCTCGCCCCCTTCGACATCCCGGCCAGCAAGACGATCAACGGCATGAACGCCTCCCTGGTCGTCGACATCCCGGTCATGATCGCCGTCATGGCACTCCTGACGCTGCCCGCGCTCATCCGCCAGAAACTGACGCGCGCGCAGGGCATCGGACTGCTCGTCATCTATGCGGCGTTCTGTGTGTTCCAGTTCGCGTAGAGACGTACAGAGAAACAAAAAACAGGCATTGCTCCTTGACGTAACTTGTCATCTTGCAATGCCTGTTTTTTTCTGCACCAGTGGATGCATCACGGTCATTTTATTTGGATGCTTCGCCGCAGAGCCGGTAGCTCTGTCTTCCATCACTTTTGGCGGGAAGCTGCCTCTTCCTTGCCGTACAGGAACGGCTCCGACACATTTGTGTTGAACCACTGCACGACCGGGCCCATGAAAAATGCTGTGATCACGGTGCCGACTCCGATTGTCGCGTGCCCGGCGAAGCCGACCAGCACGCAGAAGCAGTCGCTGACGATCCGGCACAGGCGGAAGGCGAGCAGTTTGTATTTGTATGCGGCGATCAGCGACCACGCGTCGTACGCCGACACGCCCAGGTCCGCCGTGAAGTAGATCGACGCCGCAAAGCACGTCCCGAAGATGCCGAACAGCATCATGACGATCCGTGCCGGAAGAGACGGATCCGGGAAGAAGTGCTCCAGGATCCCCCGCATAAAGTCCGCCGCCATGCCGGTAAACAGCAGGTTGATCACGGTCGCGATCCCGATGTAGTGCTTCTCGACAAAAAAGACGCCGACCAGCAGTATCCCGGTCAGAATCACATAAAATGTGCTGTACGTCGAGTGGAAGAAGTTCCCGACACCTGTCACGAAGCAGGTGAACGGGTCCGCTCCCAGATCCGCCGCCTGAAATGCGCCCACACAAAAGCCTGTTACGATTACGCCGAAAAAGGCCATGCCAATCCGCTTTGGCAGCCTGTCCCTCCTGGTCTCCATGTCTTCTCTCTTGTCCTCCTGGATTTTCCCTTTTGAATCGGTATCATCTCGGCAGCAACCGCTATGAGCTCCTCGAACAAATGCCTGCAAGCGCTTTCCCGGAAAACCATAGCGGTCATAGCTGGCCTTGAAATGATACTGAGTCATCAACAATATTTGCCAAGTGGGATCGTATCACATTCTTCCCAAAACGTCAAAAGGTATTTGGGGCTTTGTCGCACAAAGTAGTTCATTCCTCGTTACGGCTTGGATAACCAGGACGAGAAGATTACAGGGCCGTCACGCATTAGTGGGGCGCAGAGCAAGTTCTCCAGGGAGCGTCACGCGCTGGTGCGGGACAGGATGAACTCTGCAGCCTCCCCGGATGCGCTGTCTTTTGCGACCCAGACGCGGAAAAGGCCCGGCTCGCTGCCGGTTGTGCCGTCAGCGCGCAGGAAGCGGAGCATCGGCTCGTCGATCAGGAACGCGATCTCCTGGCTTTCTCCCGGCTGCAGTGTTACCTTCCGGAATCCTTTCAGCTCCTTGACCGGGCGAACGACGCTCGCTGCGACATCCTGGATATAGAGCTGCAGCGTCTCCGTGCCGGCGCAGTTTCCTGTATTTTTCACTGTCACCGATGCGCTCAGCCTGCCTTTATCCTCCATCACCACACGTTTATCTGCAGTACATGACGCCGGCGCATTGTCTGTCTGTGCGTTACCGGCTGCTACCTGCGCATCTTCTGCCGCTGCGCTGCCGCCCGCCACCCGTGCAACATCCGTCTGCACACCGCCGGTCGCTACCTGCGCATCCTCTGTCGCTGTTTTAAATGCCACCTCGCACGCTTTCTCCTCCGCGGCCTCGTCGTACTGCTCCAGCCTGACAGGTGAGATCTCAAACGTCGTATAGCCGAGCCCGTATCCGAACGGGTAGAGCGGCGCATTCGGGATGTCTATGTATCTGGACTTGAAGCGCTCCTTCACACCCGGGATTTCCGGGCGGCCGGTCGAGTATGCGTTGTAGGAGACCGGCACCTGGCCGACGCAGTACGGGAAGCTCATCGGGAGCCTGCCGGACGGGTTCACCTTTCCGGTCAGCACGTCGACGACGGCATGTCCGCCCTCCGTGCCCGGCAGCCACGCCACCAGCACCGCGCGCGCTTTCTCGCTGATCTCCCGCAGGTCGAGCGGTCGGCCGTTGAACAGCACGACGACCACATTCGGATTCACCTTCACCACCTCGCGGAACAGCTTCATCTGCACCTCGGGCACCTCAATCATTGCGCGGCTCGTCGCCTCGCCGGACTGCAGATAGTGCTCACCGATCGGCATAATCACAAGCTCAGCCGCCTGCGCAGCAGCAACCGCCTCGCGCAGCATCGCTTCCTGCTCCTCCTCCGACACCTCTGCCTCCGCGGCGCCCGTGAAACCGACCAGCGCTTCTCCCGCTCCGAGCACTGGGGAGCCTGCCAGGTAAACCGTGCGCTCCGGATCGAAAACCTCCTGCGCCGCCTCCTTGATCGTCACGCAGGCCGATTCGTCTCCGGTAAACGCCCAGCTGCTCAGCAGCTGTTTCCGGTCGGTGTACGGTCCGATAAACGCAATCCTCTGCTTTCGATCCACCGGGAGCGCCCCGTCGTTTTTCAGCAGCACGAACGTCTTCGCCGCCGCCTCACGCGCCGCCCTGCGGTTCTCCTCGCACAGAAGGTACGTCTTCTCCAGCTCAGGATCCGCATCCTTGTACGGGTTCTCGAACAGGCCGAGCCGGTTCTTCAGCGCCAGCATGCGCCACACTGCCTCGTCGAGCAGCGATTCCTCCACCGCGCCGTCCGCGATCAGCCGCTCCAGGTGTCCCGCGTACACGCTCGTCATCATGTCAATGTCCACGCCTGCCGCGAGCGCCTTCTTCGCCGCGTCCGCCTCGTCCTCGCTGTACCCGTGCGCGATCGTCTCCAGAATCGCCGAGAAATCCGAGATCAGCACGCCGTCAAAGCCCATCTCGCCGCGCAGAATGTCGCGCATCAGATGGTGGTTCGTCGTCGCAGGGATGCCGTTGATCGTGTTGAACGACGTCATGACCATCCCGGCGCCCGCGTCGATTCCTGCCTGATAGCCCTTCAGGTAGAACTCGCGGAAGGTGTGTTCGGAAAGCTCAACCGTGTTGTAGTCGCGCCCTGCCACCGCGCCGCCGTAGCCGGCGAAATGCTTGATGCAGGCGCAGAGCCGCCCCGGCTCTCCCATGTCCTCGCCCTGCAGACCGCGCACCTGCGCCGCCGTGTACTGCGCATCCAGGTACGGATCCTCGCCGAACGATTCCATCACGCGGCCCCAGCGGGCGTCGCGCACGAGATCCGACATCGGGGAAAACGCCACATGAAGCCCAGTCACCGCCGCCTCCTTTGCGGCGATCTCGGACCCTGCCCGCGTCAGCTCCGGCTCAAAGGCGGCCGCCTGCGCGAGCGGCATCGGAAAGATCGTCTTCATCCCGTGAATGACATCCATCATAAACAGCATCGGAATGTGGTGCGGCTGCTTCTCCATGTACTCCTTCTGGATCCTCATCAGATTCTCCGCCCCGCTGGTGCCGAGGATCGAGCCGCAAAGGCGGATATCCTCTTCCCCGATCCCCAGCTCCTTCCCGGGCCCGGTCAGCACACTCTCCACATCCTTCTCGTAAAATGCCCCCATCAGCTGCACCAGCTGTCCGACCTTCTCCTTGACGGACATCTCCTGCAGCAGCTCTCTCAACTGCATTTCCTTCATTTTATTCCCTCCTGATTTTTCAGATCAGAGCCTCCTCGATCCGGCACTGATGTGTTTTTGTCTTTTTATCGTAATTGATCCCGACAAGCAGAATATTTCCTCTGTACTCCCGAAGCGCTTCTACGTATCGTTTTTCCCGGATCTGCCTCACCGCTCCTTCTGCAGACCGGTTCCATTTCAGCTCTACCACAAGCGCCGGTTTCTCCGACACCCGCCTCGGCAAAAAAACAATATCCGCAAACCCTTCCCCCGCCGGCAGTTCTCTTATCACTGTGTAGTCCTTTGCCGCACTGTAATACGCGAGCGTAATCACACTTGCAAGAGAGATTTCATGATTATAGACAAGACTCGCCGTATTCTGCCTGTGCACTGCGTGAATCATAGCGGCTACCGTCTCCTCATCCTTCGCCCACGTCGCCTGCAACAAACGCTCTGAGTCACCGATTGCCTGCATTACCTCGTTCCATCCGTTTACACGGATTGCCCGAACAAAGGCAGAACGCACCTCCTCATTTGGGATAAACACCTCACCCTGCTCCACATCATACGCGAGATAGCCCAGGTGAACGAGCAGCGTCAACACATCATCACCTGACTCAAAGGTCGTCATATCATTCTGAAATGCCTCTGTGTCACAGCGATGGTGCGCTCCCCCAAGCAGGTCGATCACCGTATCCTTCAGCCCGTCAAAATTCATTGCAATATACAGCTTCAGCGATTCGTATGTCTCTGTCTTTGTCCAGTAATTGCCAAAGCGGTGTCTCCGCATCGCATCCACCACGGACTTCGGGCTGTAGATATGGCTATTCTCAAAAAAGCGGTAGCCGTCATACCAGCGCTGTGCCTCCTCGAAATTCATTTTGTACTCTGCGCAGAGCGCGTAAACTTCCTCCTCCGTAAAGCCCACGTATTCTGCCAACGGGCCCGGATCCGCCATCGTATACTCATCGAAATTGTTAAGCGCGGATTCCGTTCCGTATTTTTTTATCGGCAAAATCCCCGTAAGATAAGCAAGACTCACAAACTGCTCAGACACCGTTCCCTTAAACAGACCGCGCAGAAGTGCCAGATACGCCTCCTGCGCTTTATGGTCGCTCTTATCCTGACGGAACAGACAATCCCATTCGTCAATGATGATCACAAATCTCTTTCCTATCCGGCGGCTCAGCTGTTCGAGTACAACCGGAAGAGGTACGTATTCTCCGTCGGCACAAATTTCCTCCGCAGCTTCCGGGTATGCAGCCAGCAACTCCGCTGACACGCCCTTCTCCAGCATCCTTACCGCCGCCGTGCCGTCCTGACTGTTGGATCGGAACCACTGAATATCCAGATGGATCACCGGATATCGATTCAAATGTGTCTGGTACGAAGTCGCTCCGGCTATTTTCAGCCCATCAAACAGCTCCTGTGCATCACATGACTGATCGTAGTAGGCGCACAGCATTTTGGCCGCCATTGACTTTCCAAATCTGCGCGGCCTGCTCACACAGACAAAACGCTGCTCTGTGTCAATACAACGGTTCAGGTACTCGATCATCTCTGATTTGTCAATATAGATCTCGGATCGCCGCGTATCGGCGAATAAACGCTTTCCCGGATTAAAAAAACTTCCCATAAAATCACACCCCTCCTCTCTCTCCCACATGACCTCATTTGTCCGGTTCTCCTATGGGTCGATCTCCGTCGCGTCCTCCGGCAGCTCCTTGACGCAGAGCAAAAATGCGCGGCTGTTTTTCGCCTCCTCCGTGTTGTAGGAGTAGCCCAGTGTTTCTCCGACGAAGGCCGCCGTCTCGTCCACCAGGTCGCACATTCCGAGGACCGCAGGCCAGAGCGCCTCCGTCCTGGCCTCGGCCCAGGTCGAGAGGTACGCCTCGTAGACCGGCCGGGGCAGATACCGGCTCATGTACTTGCCGCACTTGCCGGGGCTCACGGAAAAATCGTGCTCGCAGCCGATCCGCCACTCCAGCAGCCGGTGCACCATCGGGCGCAGCGCGCAGTCAAGCATGTACATCACATACGGGAGCTCCCCGCGCCACAGCCCCTTCGCCACATTGTTCAGGCACCACCAGAACTCGTTGCACGCTGCGTCGTACTCCTCCTCGGACGGCCGCCGGACCCAGTAGCGCTCATCCGACGTCTGATCCGGCTGCGGCAGAATCCCGTCCTTGTCCAGCAGCACCCGGTAGAGCTCGAGGTCCGAGAGCGTGTACTCCGGCGTGCCCACGTGCAGATCGAGGCGGTTGCCGTCCGCAAGCTGCATCAGCCAGTAGCAGCACTCGTCCGTCCTGCTGTCACGCGGGCACTGCATGTACAGCCGTTCCCCGAAGCGGTCGATCCAGACCGGATCTTCGCTGTAGCGCTTCACGTCTCTCACGACAAAGCCGATATCATAGTCCTGAAACAGATCCCGCGGCACCTTCTGGTTTGCACGCGAGCCCTCGATATACACTGCGCGGATATTGTCATCCGCAGCGGCCACCGCCAGCAGCATGTCCAGCATTTCCTTCTCTGTACGCATATTCCCCCTCCTTGTCATTGCTTCCTATCTGTAGTATAGCAGATGACGGAGGTTTTGACACTAAAAAAGTAAATAGAAGGGGATAGATAACCGGACGAGAAGAAACCAGGGCGACCCTGGGTTCTTCTCTGACTGCGGTATGCTTTCATTTCGGCATGTCTCTGGCTTTGATATTCCGGAAATTGGGGGGGGTGTCTTGAAAGTGAAGAAAGGGAGCAGATTCCGTCTGATAAGACATTCTCTGCTCCGTTTTCTTTTCCATGATTTACGATAGCTGCTGAAACTTGTTATACGTACTTTTTATTCCCTGCACATCACGCCGGATGCAGCTTCACACGGTTCCCTGCGGTCGTTACTCCCGCAGCCCTTCCACGATGCTCTGCTTTTTCTGCAGGGCGTATGCCGCCTTGGGGATCAGGGCGCCGAGCGCCAAAAGCACCGGGCAGGTGAGCAGGAGCGGCAGCAGGGTGAAGCGGTAGCGCATGAACCAGATTCCGCCGCTGATCGCCCGCAGCGCGGTCACGGAGAAGAGCGTTCCGGCTGCCGCAGCGGTGACGGCTGTCAGGAGGGCGTAGAAGATGCCCTCTGCCATCAGCATCCGCACGAGCTGGCCGCGGGTCATCCCGATCGCCTCCATCATCGCAAATTCGTGCGCGCGCGTGACCATCCCGGTCAGCACCGCGTTGACAAAATTCAGAAGTCCGATCAGGCCGACCACCACGGTCAGCGCAGTGCCGACCAGCGTAATCATACCGATGATCTCCCGGAAAGAGCCTTCGTACGTTTTTCTCGACTCGAACGACATCTGCGGCTCCACATGTTCCGTGTAATCCTCCAGGAACTCCTCCATCGCATCCTCCTGTCCTTCCTTTACGTCGAACAGGAAGTTCATCAGATACGCGTCCGAGAGATGCGCTTGAAACTCCTTGGCAGCCACGTAGTACGTAAAGTTGCTGCTCATGCGGTTCGTCAGGCTGAATGTGTGGTTCCTGGTCACGGCCGCGATCTCGTACGTCTTCTCTGTCCCGTCGGGATACTGCAGTGTCACGGAATCGCCCGCATGGTGCAGCAGCTCATCCTCCACCACAACATTATTGTCATCCACAGGCGCCGCGTACAGCAGATACTTGCCGGAGGCGAGTTTCTCCCAGAGCGCGTCCGGGTCCGTCTCACCCTCGGCGACCTCCATCTTCCTGACCACAAACGGCTCAATTCCGTGCAGCGCGACCCTGTAAGCACCCTCCTCATAGCCATTGTACGCGATCGGTCCCTCCGGCGTCATGTCCACCGGAGCTCCGGCCACATTTTTCGGGATATAGTCGGGAATCCTCCAGCTCTCCACCGGCATGGACACGGCGCTGTCGATCTGATAAATCCGCCCGCCGTCCAGATAGCTCTCCTGCCCCTGCACCGCACTGACAAAACTCTCCGTCAGCGATACCTCCGCCGCCGATTCCTCGTCGTACGGACGGTAATTGTAGTTCCACAGAGCGGCGTTGCCTATGAGATCCTCGCTCAGAATCATTTTCGAGAGAAAACCGGCGCGGTCGATCGAGTGCGTCACCGTGTAAATGCTGTTCAGCAAAACAATCGTCAGAGACAGCGAGCAGATCACCACCGCCGTCCGCATGCGGCTGCGCCCCAGATTTGAAAACGCCATCCGCCAGAGCTTTCCGCCGTCCGTGGAACGCTTTCCCTTTTTTCGGCCATGCGTCTGATCCGTGTAGCGCAGCGCCTCCACCGGGGAGACCCTTGCCGCGACCCGGGCCGGCTTCCACTCGGAGATCAGCACCGTCAGCACCGTGAAGACGGCCGCCCCGGCGAAAATCCACAGATGCGGGCTCACCAGCTGCACCTCGCGCTCGCCGGTATTCGGCGGCAGCATGACGGGCAGCAGCAGCGCGCCGCCAAAATAGCCGATCAGCAGTCCCGCCGGAATCCCCATCAGGCAGAGCAGCAGCGCCTGGCGGCGCAGGATCCGCCGGATCTGCCGCCCGGTCGTGCCGATCGTCTTCAGCAGGCCATAATAGCGGATATCCCTGAGAACCGAGATCTGGAACACATTGTAGATGATCAGATAGCCCGCCACGAGGATCAGAACCACCGCCCCGGCAATGCCGATCACTGTCATCGGATCGGCGCCCGCGCTCTCCGAGAGGTACGCCCAGTTCGCGTTTGACTCGATATAGCCGGGCGCGCTCCTGTCCGTCGAAAAGCCGCTCTCCGTAATCACCCGGTTGAGCCGGCCCTGGATATCGGAGGAATCCGCAAACACAATCTGCATCGAAATCTCTCCGACGCCGTCCCAGTCCGCGCCGTTTCCTTCTATGGACGGTGACCCAGATCCACTGTCAGACTCACTTGCAGTCGCTTCTCCCTGCTCACCGTCTGGTTCCCCTGCAGATACAATCCCGGGCTCGCCGTCTGGCCCACCTGCAGCCATGCTTTCCGCCTCGCTGCTGCTCTCGCCTGCGATCAGTGACTCAGTCTCGCCACCGTTCAGCACAGTCTCCGTCCTGCCCTCGGCCATCTCCCCGGCGTGCTCCTCCAGGTAGGCCTCCGACACGATCGCAAAGCCGACATTCATCGCCTCCTTCGCCCTGAGCACGCCGCTTACCGTAAGCCTGCGCGGCACAGTGTCCGGGTCGAGCGCGTGCACAAGCACGTCGAGCGTCACCTGCTGCCCCGCCTTCGGCTCAAGACCCAAAAGCGCCATCGACCGCTCATCCAGCAGGATCTCATCCGCCGTCTCCGGCGCTCTTCCGTCGACAATCTCCAAAAACCAGTGCCCGTAAAATTCCGGGTCAATGTAGTGCATCTCCACATGGCGCTTTAAAAATTCCGGATTTTTCACGCCGTAAGCCACCAGAACGTCCCGCCCGCATTCGCGGATCAGCGGATGCTCCCGCAGGATCTCATACTGCTCCTGGCTCAGTCCCTTGATCGCGCCGTGCGCGTCCCCACCGGCCTGCTCCATCATAGAGCGCTGCGCATGTTCGGTAAGCCCGATCCCGATCGTGAAAACCGCCGTAAAGAGCACTGCCGTCAGCAGGATCGCGATCGCGGCAATCCGGTTCCGCGTGCGGCTTTCCCGGAAGCTCTTCATCGAAAGACGGCGGATCACACCTGCATTTCCCACCTTACGCATGGCGCTCACCGTCCTTTTCCCCCGCATCCGATTCGATCCGATGTCGGCCTGCCGTCGCCTCCGCGCCTCTGCTTTGCCCGCGCCCGTCTCTGGAGGTCGTGATCCGTCCGTCCTCGATGCGCACGATCCGGTCCGCCAGCTGCGCGATCTCCTCGTTGTGCGTGATCATCACCATCGTCTGCCCGAAGTGCTCGCTCGAGGTGCGCAGAAGCAGCAGCACATCCTGGCTCGTCGCCGAGTCCAGGTTGCCGGTCGGCTCGTCCGCGAGGAGAATCGCCGGCTTGCTCGCGAGGGCGCGCGCGATCGCCACCCTCTGCTGCTGTCCGCCGGAGAGCTGCGAAGGCAGCGCGTAGATCCGTTTCTGCAGCCCCAGCGTCCCGATGACCTCCTCCACAAAGCGCTTGTCCGGCTGCCTGCCGTCCAGCTCGATCGGCAGCACAATGTTCTCATAGACATTCAGCACCGGCACCAGATTGTAATTCTGAAACACGAAGCCGATCTTTCTCCTGCGGAAGATCGTCAGCGCCTGCTCCTTCAGGGAAAAAATATCTTTCCCGTCCACAATGACGCGCCCCGACGTCGGCCGGTCCAGGCCGCCCAGCATATTCAGCAGCGTCGATTTTCCGCTCCCGCTCGTCCCGACGATCGACACGAACTCCCCCTTCTCCACGGAGAAATTCACGTCGTCCAGCGCGCGCACGCACGTCTCGCCCTCCCCGTAATACTTTTTCAGATGCTCTGTCCTAAGCAGTTCCATAAAAACTCTCCTTTCAGTCCTTGCTCTTTCTGTACCATACTATAGCAGGCCATCCTTTCGAGAGTATTTCTGAAATCTAACACTTCTGCAAGAATTCAGAGGCTGCCGGCGCGTTCCGCCTTTCGGACGGGGCAGGACACGGAGGCTGTCGACGCATGTTACTTTCTCGGGAGATATATCTGGAAGCTGCTGCCGCCCTCCCTGCGCGGCTGCACGCGGACATAGCCGCCCTCCTTCTGCAGGATCATGCGGGTCAGGTACAGGCCGACTCCGCAGCCTTCCTCCTGCACAGCGTTTGCTCCGCGGTAGAAGCGGCCGAAAATCTTCGCGCGCTCCTCCTCCGGCACACCCATGCCTTCGTCCTCGACGTTGATGCAGACGAACAGCTCCAGCGCGCGGACCATGACCGTCACCGTGCTCCCGGCGGGCGAATACTTCACCGCGTTGTCCAGCACATTGACCAGCGCCTCCTGCGTCCAACGCGCGTCGTACATAGCCAGGAGCTCCTGACCGCTCCCGTAGCATGCCCGACTCTCCTGACCGCTCCCGTGCCACGCCTGGTTCTCCTGCTCGTTCCCGTGCCACGCCCGGTTCTCCTGACCGCTCCCGTACCACGCCCGGTTCTCCTGCACGTTCCCGTGACACGCCCAGTTCTCCTGCACGCTCCCGTGCTGCGTCCGGTTCTCCTGCACGCTCCCATACCACGCTTGGTTATCTTGACCGCTCCCGTGACACGCCCGGTTCTCCTGTTCTCCTGCGCTCTGTGTCTTCTCATCCCACCCTGTCTGGATGGAGATTCCCTTTGCCGCCGCCTTCGCCTCCAGGAGACGGACGCTGCCGTCCACCAGCCCTTTCACGGAGAGCGGTCTGGGCACGACCTCCACCATGCCGGTCTCCAGGCGGGAGAGCTGTACCAGCGCGCCGATCAAGCTCTCCAGTTTCTCCGCCTGCAGCCGGATCTGCCCCGCGCAGTGCACGGTCTCCGCGCTGATATAGTGGCCCTCGACCGGCCCTGCATGCCCGCACGCGTTTTTTCCGCCGCATCGGTCAATGCCCTGGGCACCACTCTGGATATCACTCAGCCGAGCATGCTCGCACGTACTTTTCTCGCCGCATCGATCAATGCTCTGGCTGGCATCCTGGCTATCACTCAACCAAGCATGCTCGCTGTCCCTTTTCCCGCCGCATCGGTCAGTGCTCCATCCGCCACTCTGCGCTTCACATGCGTCGACGCTTTCCCCCACGCACTGCTCCTCGAGAATCTGCGCGTACAAGGTCAGCGCGGCGAGCGGGGTCTTCATCTGGTGGGACAGGTCTGTCACCAGTTCCCTCAGCGCTTCCCGCTCCTGCCTCGCGGCCTCCGCCTGCAGCTCCCGCATCTCCAGATACTGGCGAAAGCGGTTTTCCAGGCGGGAGAGCTCTGTCTCGTCGTACCGCGATTCCGTAAAGCAGCCGTTGATCGCATCCTCCAACATATTGTCCAGCCTCTCCATTGTCCTCGATCTTCCGAACATTTCCCACCCTCCTTGCAGCCATTCACTCTCATCCCACGCTTCCTGTCTCTCATCCGCGCCGTTTCCTACGAGTTTACGCGCGCCATCCTTCCGCTGTCGCACACGCCCTTCCCCACTTTTATCAGTGCCGTTTTCCCGCATTTTCCGTGTCCTCGTTTCTCATCCCTCACACGTTCCACACATACCCGATCCCGTACACCGTACCGATCGGGCTCTTCGCACCCTGGATCTCCAGCTTTTTGCGCAGGCGGCTGACCGTCACGGACAGCGCGTTTTCATCCACATACTCCGTGCCGTCCACCCAGAGCGCCTCCGCAAGCCGCCCCCGCGGAAGCGTCTGCATCGGATACGAGGTAAAAAGCCGCAGAAGCTTCTGCTCCGCACTGCTCAGACTCACCTCGCGCCCGTCCGCAAAAAACTGCAGCCGCTCAAAATCAAACCGATAGCCGCCCTTTTCATAGACCGCGCTCTGCGCTCCCTTCCTGCCGCCCCGCTGCTCCGTGCGCCTCCGGATCGCCTCGACCCGCGCGCGCAGCGCCATCAGCCCAAACGGTTTCGTGATATAGTCGTCCGCCCCGAGCGCGAGCCCCTTCACCTCGTCAATCTCCTGGTCATCCCCTGTGATCATCAGGACCGGAATATCCGAATCTCTCCGCAGCCGCCGCAACAGCTCCAGCCCGCTCCCGTCCGGAAAACCCCGGTCGAGCAGCAGCATATCCGGCTGCATCCGCCTCAGGCAGTCGTACGCCTCCTCCACCGTGTACGCCGCCTCGAGCACGACTCCCTCCTGTGCCAATGCCAGGCGAATCCCTTCATTTAAACTGCGGTCATCCTCCGCCACCAAAATCCGATAGCTCATCATATCTCTCCTGCCAAATAAATTCCATCCGTCACAAACGTTCTGTGTACTCTACTCCATACTGTTCTGCCGCAGACCGGCGGCACGCTCCGAACTGTCTTATTCTAGCACACCGGCAACGCGACGCAAAGCAGTTATGCCTCCCAGCCCGCGTTCTTTCGAAATTCTTAATTTTCTGCCGCTTGCATGGTATCCCAGATGAACCGATGTTACAGTTCAGCCAACCCGGACGAGAAGATAGCAGGGCCGTCCGAAAGATCCAAATCGCTTTTGGACGGCCCTGCTACCTTCTCTGACAGTGGTTGGATGAACTGTAACGAATCGATAACAGTGTCCGCACAGTCTGCACAATATGGCACAAAAAGGTTTTGTTTCCCCTCCGGACATGGTATAATTCAGAAAAAGGGCGTCGGTTCCCCGCGGGACTTCTCACATCCATAAGTCCCACAGACTCCGCCCTTCCTCCGCATAACCGCAGCAATCGCTGCAAATACTTTATCCGGGAGTATCACCGTTCCTGCGGCGGCTCCCCACACGAAAGGCAGACGCACTTATGAATATTTATGATATCCTGGGGCCGGTCATGGTAGGGCCCTCCAGCTCTCACACGGCAGGCGCGGTCCGGATCGGGCTGATCGCGCGAAGGCTGCTCGGCACAGCGCCTCTCACCGCGCAGATCGTCCTCTCCGGTTCCTTTGCGGCGACCGGGCAGGGGCACGGCACAGACCGCGCGCTCGTGGCCGGACTGCTCGGGATGCGCCCGGACGATACGCGCATCCCGGACAGCTTTCAGGTCGCCGCCGCGCAGGGACTGCACTTTACCTTTGAAAAAGCGAACCTGAAGGACGCGCACCCGAACACCGCCGTCCTGTCCCTGACCGGCGAGGGAGACCGCCGCCTCGAGATTCAGGCCGCCTCCCTAGGCGGCGGGCGCATCCGCGTCAACAAGCTCGACGGAATCACGGTTAATTTCACCGGAGATTCCCCGACGCTGATCGTCCACAACATCGACCAGCCCGGGTACGTCGCGGAGGTCACCTCCACCCTGTTCCGCAAGGCAGTCAACATCGCGACGATGCAGCTCTACCGCAACCGCCGCGGCGGATATGCCGTCATGGTCATCGAGTCCGATCAGGATGTCCCGCAGGAGGCGCTGCAGTGGCTGTCCCGCCTCGAGGGAGTAATCAAGGTCACATACCTCGGGCCGGAAAACTCGTGATAAATCATTCCAGAATGTGAGGAAACAGCTATGGCATTTGAAGCTCTCGAACAGATCATAACGGTCTGCGAAGAAGAAGAAATAGACTTCGCGGAGGCAATCATCCGCGAGGATATGAAGGACCGCTTGGTCACGCGCGAGTCGACGGTCGCGCAGATGACCTCCATGTGGGAAAATATGTGCGCTGCCAGCGACGCATACGATGAAAACAGCCGCTCGCGCAGCGGTCTCGTCGGCGGCGCAGGCGGACAGATGGCGCGCTACGTTGCAGCCGGCAATCCTCTGTGCGGAGACCGGATAGGCCGCGTGATCGCCCAGGCGCTCCAGATGGGCGAGTCCAACGCCTGCATGAAGCGCATCGTCGCCGCGCCCACCGCCGGCGCCTGCGGCGTGCTGCCCGCGGTGCTGATCCCGCTGTTTCGGGAGGGCACGGACAGTACCGCGCAGTCTGAGCATGCTTGCGCTGCCGCAAATGATATCTATCCTGCGGCAAATGAGCCAGATGCTGCTGCCCTAACGACAGATGACCGCAGTGTGGCTGGCTTTCCTGTAAATGACACTGACCGCGCATCTTCCGGGAGTAAACGTTCTGCCGAAGAGCTTCCCGCCGTCAGGGCGCTCTTCGTCGCTGCCGGGATCGGACAGGTGATCGCGACGCGGGCGAGCATCGCCGGAGCCTCCGGCGGATGTCAGGCGGAGATCGGCTCCGCCTCCGCGATGGCGGCCGGCGCGCTCACCTACCTGCAGGGCGGCGCCCCCGATCAGATCCTCACCGCTGTCGCCATCAGCCTGAAGAATCTGCTCGGCCTCGTCTGCGACCCGGTCTCCGGGCTCGTCGAGGTGCCGTGCGTGAAGCGCAACGTCATCGGCGCCGTCAACGCGATGTCCGCCGCGGACATGGCACTCGCCGGAATCCGCAGCGCGATCCCCGCCGACCAGGTCATCGACGCCATGAAGGAGGTCGGCGACCTCATGGACGTCTCCCTGCGAGAGACCGGTCACGGCGGCCTCGCCGCCACCAGGCGCGCCGTCGAGATCACGGAGCGGCTCGAGACAGAGCTGTGACCCCTCCCAAATGAAACGATAGCTCAAGCATTTGTAACGATTTTTAACAGCTTGCCGTTCCGATACTTTTTTCCTGACATACCCCGTCGCATCCTCCATACGATAAGCGAGAAACGGGGGCACCGTACAGTCTTATGACTCATGCGGGCCGCCCGTTTCTTTTTTATTGCCGGTAAATTTATGACGCACAAAACAAATAGGAATATTTTCTCATCTGAATCCTCATCGTTTCCCGGATTCTATATAAAATCTCATCCTCATAGATCCCCTGAAACTCTGCGAGGATCTGTTCCACATCCTTTGCCGTAAACTTCGCCTGAAACCGGAATCCGCCAAATAATACATCGCAGGCATCCAGCTGGCTGTCAAAATCTGTGGAAAAAGGCTTTGCCTGTATTGTCTGATAACAGTCTTCCGCGCTCATATGCAACGGATAATCCTCCGTTACATCCGAAAAAAGCGCTGCACCATGATCAAATATTGGGCATTCCCGGTAGGTTCCATCCTTTTTTTGTATCACAGCAATATTATGGAAATGGCGGTCTTCGTTCAGAAAAAGGGCATCCAATGTGATCATTTTCTTCAAATATATCCCAAAGTCTTCTAGCCCTGTAGCCTTTTCCACACTGTCAACGACATACTGAATCCTGTCCGTAAGCTCCGGGAATTTCAAAACCGCTTTTGCCGCACTTTCTCCATAATAAATCTGAAAAAGACGGTCCACAGATATCACCTTGTCGTCCTCCGGCAGCATAAAATTATTTGACCTGCAGCCCCGGCACATGCGACCGTGTTTTTCCAGCCACTCATATTCGTACACGACATAATGGTCGATATTGGTCTTCTCAAGTAGCCGGGATACAAAGACCTCTGCCAAGGCCTCATATCCAAGACCGTCCTCTTTATACCATACACCGTCCGCACACCATTTATTCTGATTCCCCTTCGAGGAGGTCCAGACCGGCGTTTTCTCATCTTTCAATAGCTCAATATTCACCCTCACCCAGCTTCCACTCCTCTTCCCTTTGTTTTAGAAGTTCCAGCAGCCACTCCCGCTTCTCTCCTGCACCGGCGGCCGTCTTCATAATCTCGTCAAATTCCCGGATAAAGTCTTCCGTCATCCTGGTCAGGTACTGATGGTCCCCGTACACCCGCCCCCGCGTCAGGGCAACGATCTGAAAAGGGTCATACGCATCCAATCCAAGACACTTCAGCTCCTCCCGAATGCCGAACCTGGTGCGCGGCATACATCTGCTCTCCAGGAACTCCTCATAGTCCTCCCACGTCGGCTTTTCCTTGACTCCAAATGCCCGGCTCACGAGATTCTCGGTCAGATTTACGATTCTCACTTTTTCTGTCAGTCCACACGCGTCGATCACGGTGGCAGGCGCTTCCCGGTCTGCGAAAACATAGACGACTCTTGATTTTGCGGATGCGTCCTGAATGACTTTATGCACCGTGCTCACCGACACCTGCTCCCTGGCGGCAACCTCACGCATGGTATTTCCCTGGCGATACAAGGCAAGTATGCCTGCTTTTTTCTCCCTGTCTATCGAAGGACGGCCCTTTTTTCTTGGCCCGACGTCCCTTCGCTGTATCTCGTCCAGCTTCTCCACCGCCCGCTGATAAGCCGCCGACAGGGATTCCACCTTCTTTTTCAGCCGTTCAATCTCTCGCTCCAGAGCCTCTTTTTCTTCCATCGCTCCCACCTCAACCAACGCTTTTTTACAGTATAGACGCTTCTGTTCGTTTAATCAAGCATTTTTCGAATCAGGTGCCTCGCCGCAAGCAACGGAGTATTTGATCCTCGCAGCAGTTACCAAATATCTGTACAAGCATGGCTACCTGGCTCGTTGCTCACGGGAATAAACCACCAGCTCATACGTCTCTTTCTTTTCCATAAAAAAGAGGCCGCCGACCATTTCGCGGCAACCTCTTCTGAATTTTTCACCTCTGCCTGCAGCCACTTCCGGGCACGACCAGATCACACAGCCTCAGCGCTTTCTGCCGCTTATCTACCTACGGCCGCTTTTCAGCACAACCATCCCGCACAGACTCAGCGCTTTCTGCCGCCTATCTACTTACAGCCGCTTTTCAGCACAACCAGCCCGCACAGCCTCAGCGCTTCCTGCCGCTTATCTACTTACAGCCGCCTTTCAGCACAACCAGCCCGCACGGCTTCAGCGCTTTCTGCGGATCGCCGAACACTGCCTCCACCGCTCCTTGCGGCAGCGGAATCTGTACCGGCTGCGTGCCGAAATTCTGATACAGGTAGTATCGCACGCCATCCTTTTCCCGCGTCGTGATCTCGAGCCCCTCCGGGATCTCGTCTGCGACCGCGCCCTCGATGCCGTTCTGCTGCAGCACGCGCGCGATGAAGTCCGCGTAGAACTCCCGGTCCGCGTCCGCGGCCACGTACCACGCGCTTCCCTCACCATAACGGTTCACCGTCAGCGCCGCATAGCCCTCATAGAAATCACTGCCGTACGTCATCACCGGCGTCGCGCCGCGCAGCTCTACAAGGTCGCAGAGATACCGGCAATCGTACTCCTTCGACAATCCGAGCGCATTCCCGTCCACCGGGACGAAGCGGTTCTTCTCCCAGTCAAACAGCCCGTCGATCTCCGTGCTGCGCACCCCGAGCACGTCCATCAGCCCGTACGGCGTGCCGCCCAGGTAGCAGAGATCCGTGTCGTCCGCGATCCCCGACCAGTACGTCGTGATCAGGACGCCGCCATTCTCCACAAACGCGCGCACCTTCTCGGCAAAGCCCGCCTTGAACATGTAGGCCATCGGCAGCACCAGCACCCGGTACCCGGAGAGCTCCTGCTCCATATCAATCAAATCGACATCCACCGCCCTCCTGCGGAACGCGCGGTAAATCTTCAGAAGTACCTCATGATAGTGCAGCCCGTCGTTTCTCGGCCCGCGGCTGTCGTTCATCGCCCACTGGCTGTTCCAGTCGTAGAGCATCGCCACCTTGCTGTTCACCGTGCTGCCTGCAAGCTCCGAGAGCGATTTCAGCGCCGCTCCCACCTCGCTGACCTCGCGGAACACGCGCGTATCCGTCCCGCCGTAATGGTCGATCACCGCCCCGTGAAACTTCTCGGAAGCGCCCTGACTCTGGCGGATCTGGAAATACAGCGCGCCCTCGCCGCCGTGCGCGATCACCTGCATCGACTGCGCGAAGAGAACGCCCGGCCGCTTCAGCTTGCTGACACCCTGCCAGTTCGTCGCCGAGGGACAGGACTCCATCTGGAAAAACGGCTTCCGCTTCAGAGAGCGCATCAGGTCATGACACATCCCGGCATCGTACGCCGTCTCGATCAGCTCCTTCTTGTGCCAGATCGGGTAGTTATCCCAGGACACAATGTCGAGCTCCTTAGCCAGACGGAAATAGTCGAGCTGTTCAAAATAGTACATCAGGTTCGCCGTCACCGGCAGCGTGCTGCCGCCCGCCCGAATCGCCTCTACCTCATGGCGGATGAAGTCCGCCGTCCGCTCCGTCACGAAGCGCTTCCAGTCCAGATTCAGCCCGTGCAGCTCCCGCTCCCCGCGCCTCGACGGGCTCTCCACCTGGTCAAAGCTCTGGTACGTGTGGCTCCAGAACGTTGTGTTCCAGCACTTATTCAGCCGGTCGATCGTCTGATACCGCTCCCGCAGCCAGCCGCGAAACGCATCCTGGCACAGCGGGCAATGGCATTCGCCGCCGTACTCATTGGAAATATGCCAGAGAATCACGCCCGGATGCTTCCCGAAACGCTCCGAGAGCTTCCGGTTGATCAGCGCGACCTTCTCACGGTACACCGGGGACGTGTAACAGTGATTGTGCCGCCCGCCGAACAGATTCCTGTGGCGCGACTCATCTACGCGCAGCACCTCCGGGTACTTCTCCGCCAGCCATTTCGGCCGCGCGCCGGACGGTGTCGCCAGGATCGTCGAGATCCCGTTCGCGTAGAGCCGGTCGATGATCTCCTCCAGCCACTCAAAGTGAAACACGCCCTCCTCCGGCTCCAGGGTCGACCACGAAAAAATGCCGAGGCTCACCGCGTTGCAGCCCGCCTCCTTCAGCATCTCAATGTCCTTCTCCAAAATATCCGGGCGGTCCAGCCACTGCTCCGGATTGTAATCGCCGCCGTGCAGCAGCCGATCTGTCCTAAACTCCATATCTGCCTCCGTTTTCCCGGTTATGGCCTGCTGCTCTGTAGGCCGCAGACCATACCGCGCTTTGTGATGCGCTAACGTATTTAAGCGCTATTCCACTCAAGATGACCGTACCTACTCCACGGATTGGATGATCTCCTCGATCCGGCGGTTCACTTCCTCGTACGAGGTAAACTGTATCCCGTGGATTCCCACCGACTCCGCGCCCGCGACATTCCGCGCGAGATCGTCGATAAAAATGCACTCCTCGGCCTTCAGCCCATATTTGTTCAGCAGGCAGCGATAGATCTCGGGATCCGGTTTCAGCAGCTTCACGTAGGCAGAGACCACCTGCCCGTCGGCGTACTGCAAAAACGGAAAGCCGGACTTGTGCATCTCGAAATAGCTGACCGGGTAGTTCGACAGGATATACACGCCGAACCCGCGCTCCCGCATTCCCCGCAGCCAATCCTCGGCGTAGGGGTACATTTTTGCCAGGATCGGCTTGCCCTCCACGATGAACCGGTCATACTTTTCCCGCAGAGCTTCCGGCACATTCTCTCGCATCTGCGCGATCACTTCCTCCTCCGGCAGCACGCCGCGATCGAGCTCCGCCCAGAGCGCCGAGCATATGGATGCATCCAGAATCGTCTCCGCCTCCTCCCCGAAAATGCCAAGCGACTCGATCACCTGCTTCGGGTTGAAGTCCACCAGCACCATTCCAATATCAAAAATTATGTTTTTTATCATATGTAGCCTCTCATCTCTCAGATCCATGTTCCGATCAGAACACAGTATCTATTTCTCAGCCATCTCCAACCGCAAAATTGCGTTACCTGCTCTTCGACCGACTGCTGCAGCAAACCTACACTCCCTGCTCAGTGATTGTCTCCCGCCGCAAAACTGCGCTGCCTGCTTCGTAATCATCCTCTGTCACAAAACTGCGGTATCCTCTCTGCGTCCTGCTCAGAACATCATCCCGACCAGCCGCACTGCGAACGCCATGATCCACGCGATCACGCACTGTCCGATCACGACGCCAACCGCCCATCTGCTTCCGAGCTCACGCTTGATCGAGGCGACCGCGGCCACGCACGGCGTGTACAGCAGGCAGAAAGCCAGCAGGCTCGCCGCCGCCAGCGGATTCAGCACCTCCGTCAGCGCCGCAGTCGATCCAAACAGAACAGACAGCGTCGATACCACGCTCTCCTTCGCCATAAAGCCGGTGATCAGCGCCGTCGAGATGCGCCAATCGCCAAAGCCCAGCGGCGCAAAGACCGGAGCGATCGCGCCTGCCACCACGGCCAGAATGCTGTCCTGCGAATCGGTCACAATATTCAGATGCGTGCCGAAGGTCTGCAAAAACCAGATCACAATCGTCGCGATGAAGATCACGGTAAACGCGCGCTGCAAAAAGTCCTTCGCCTTCTCCCAGAGCAGCTGGCCGACATTTTTTGCCCCCGGCATCCGGTAGTTCGGGAGTTCCATGACAAACGGCACGGCCTCGCCCTTGAACATCGTCCCGCGCATCAGAAGCGCCATCAGGATTCCGGTCACAATGCCGCCGAAATACAGCCCGATCATCACGAGCGCGCCGTACTTCGGGAAAAATGCCGAGGTAAAGAACGCGTAGATCGGAAGCTTTGCCGAGCAGCTCATGAACGGCGTCAGCAAAATCGTCATTTTCCGGTCGCGCTCGGACGGAAGCGTCCGGCTCGCCATGACACCCGGCACCGTGCAGCCAAAGCCGACCAGCATCGGCACGATACTGCGGCCCGAGAGACCGATCTTCCGCAGCAGCTTGTCCATCACAAACGCGACGCGCGCCATGTAGCCACTGTCCTCGAGCATCGACAGGAAGAAAAACAGCGTCACGATAATCGGCAGGAAGCTCAGGACGCTGCCGACTCCGTTGAAAATGCCGTCGATGATCAGCGAGTGCAGCACGTCGTTCACATGCCATGCGCCCAGCGCTGCGTCGACCAGCTCCGTCAGCCAGGAAATCCCCAGATCCAGCAGGTCTGCGAGCACGGCGCCGATCACGTTGAACGTCAGGTAGAAGACCGCGCCCATGATCGCGATAAAGCACGGGATCGCCGTGTACTTTCCGGTCAGAATTTTGTCCATCTTCATGCTGCGCAGGTGCTCTTTGCTCTCATGCGGCTTCACCACCGTCTCCCGGCAGATCTTTTCGATAAACGTAAAGCGCATGTCCGCGATCGAGGCCGCACGGTCCAGGCCGCGCTCCGCCTCCATCTGGACGATGATGTGCTCCAGCGTCTCCTTTTCATTCTCATCCAGCGCAAGCGCATCGAGAATCAGCTGATCCCCCTCCGCCAGCTTGCTCGCCGCGAACCGAACCGGAATGCCGGCCTTCTTCGCGTGATCCTCGATCAGATGCATGATGCCGTGCAGGCAGCGGTGCACCGCTCCGCCGTTGTCGTCGGCGTCGCAGAAATCCTTGCGCCCGGGGCGCTCCTGGTACTTCGCCACATGCAGCGCATGCTCGATCAGCTCGCCGATTCCCTCATTCTTCGCGGCGGAGATCGGGATGACCGGGATACCAAGGCGCTCCTCCATCTCATTGACCAGAATCGAGCCGCCGTTGTCGCGCACCTCGTCCATCATGTTCAGCGCGAGCACCATCGGCACATCCAGCTCCATCAGCTGCATCGTCAGGTAAAGGTTCCGCTCGATGTTCGTCGCATCCACGATATTGATAATCCCCTGCGGGTGCTCATCCAGCACGAAGTTCCGCGTCACGATCTCCTCGCTCGAGTACGGCGACATCGAGTAGATGCCCGGCAGATCCGTCACCAGCGTATTCTTATGGCCGCGGATCATGCCGTCCTTCCGGTCGACGGTCACGCCCGGGAAATTGCCGACGTGCTGGTTCGAGCCGGTGAGCTGGTTGAACAGCGTCGTCTTGCCGCAGTTCTGGTTTCCTGCGAGCGCAAACGTCAGGACGGTGCCGTCCGGCAGTGGGTTCTCGTCCGCCTTGTTGTGGTACTTTCCGCCCTCGCCCAGACCCGGGTGCGGAATCACCCGCTTCTTCGGGCTCGCCTCGCGCGTGCGCTCCTCATGTATATCCTCAATCTCAATCTTCTCCGCGTCGGCCAGACGCAGCGTCAGCTCATAGCTGTGCACGCGGACCTCGACCGGGTCGCCCATCGGCGCGTACTTCACCATCGTGACCTCCGCCTTCGGAATGATCCCCATGTCGAGAAAATGCTGCCTCAGCGCGCCCTCGCCGCCCACCGCCAGAATCGTGGCGGTCTTGCCAACCGGCAAATCTTTCAGTGTCATGTTCCTTTCCCTCCTCATTCGACTGCACCGCAGGCCCAACCTTATCTCTCTGCCCGCGCGGTGCGCAGGGTTGTCATGCCTTGCTGTGGTTAGTATATGCTAATGCGAGTGGGAGGTCAAGTATTATTGACTTTTTTTCTCACAAAGTTCAGCCATGCAAAAAAATGGAAAGACAGACCGTGCAAGCTTGCCTGTTAAGGGCTAAGGGCGCCGCTTATCGGTCGTAAATCAGCTCTCCCGTCAGCTCCCCGACGATCTCCTTCTCCGCGAACAGAGCCGTCGCGCCGCCGGTATGCCAGAAGACCACCGTGCTGCCGGGTGCGATTCTTCCGGAGCGGATGTGCGCGAGCAGCCCGGCGAACGCCTTCCCGGAGTACACCGGGTCGATAAAGAGTCCCTCCGTCCGCGCGAGGTATTTGATCGCCTCCGTCGACTCCCTGCTCGGCTTCTCGTAACCCGGCTGATAGAAATTGCTCTCACGCTCCACGTCCTTCGCCGCGTCGACCTTCAGCTCCTTTGGAGCGCCGATCCACGCGAGCACCTCGTTCGCGAGATTGGCCGCTTTCGTCAGGTAGGAGTCATCCTTCGGGCTCACGTTCACCGATACGATCTGCGCGCTGCTCCCGATGAGCTTCCGCCCGGCCGCGAGCCCCGCCATCGTCCCGGCGGTCCCGGTCGCATGGTACACGTAGTCCGCGCGCAGCCCGAGCGCCTCAAGCTGCTCCGTCAGCTCCAGGTAGCCCTCCGCAAACCCCGCAGAGCCGACACGGTTCGCGCCGCCCATCGGGATGTCGTAGCACCTGTGCCCCTCCTGCTCGAGCTCGGCCCGCCGCACAGCCGCCAGCTGCAGGGCGCGCTCATCCGCCTCGTCCTCCGTCTCGCCGTCCAGCATCCGCACGATATGGACCTCCGCGCCGAGCACCTGATCCAGCAGCAGATTCGACCGCACATCCGCCTCATCCACCGGGACCACCGCCGTCAGGTAGAGAATCGGCTTCAGCCCCGCCTTGCGGCAGGCGACCGCCGTCTGCATCGCGTGATTCGACTCCGTCGCGCCGTACGTAAAGACGTACTCGGCACGCTGTGAGAGCGCCTCCCCGATCAGATACTCGAGCTTCCGGATCTTGTTGCCTCCAAACAGATTCCGGCCCGTGAAATCGTCCCGCTTCATGTAGAGCTCCACCCCCAGCTCCTTTGAGAGCCGGTCGAGCCGGTGCAGCGGAGTCGGGAAAAATCCGAGCGGATACTTCGGCTTCGCCGCGAGCAGCGCGCGCGCCTCCTTCAATGTACAGTACATAAGCAATTCCTCCCTGTCATCTCATCCCTATTTCACAAAATCCTCGCGCATCGGCGTGAAGATATCGAGAATCACGCCGTCATCCTCGAGCGCGATCAGGCCGTGCGGGACATTTGCTTCTATATAAAAGCACTCGCCCGCGCCGAGAATTTTCTTCTCGCCGTTCAGATTCGCCTCGAACGTCCCCTTTATGATGTAGTCGCACTGGCGGTGCGGATGCGTGTGTACCGCTCCCTCCTGTCCCTTTTTCCAGACGAGCTCCGCGACCATCAGGTCATTGATATAGCCCTTGATCGTGCGCACCACACCGTTGTCCAGCACCTCCGGCTGAAACTCTTCCTTCGTAAAAAATAATCCATCCTGTCTCATCTGTGCCCCTCCGTTCTATGCTCTGGAAAGGAGCCGCGCACCCTCCGATGCCGGCTCCTCCACGGGATGCTTCCCTTATACAGCGATCCTTACAGTCTCACGCTGCCCTTGAGCAGATCCTTGTCGGCTGCGCTTGTGCCGATGTACATCTCATACTCCATCTTCTCGACCTCCATCTGGCGGGTGTACGCATTGTAGTATGCGAGTTTCTCCACCGGACAGGTGATCGTGACTTCCTTCTCCTCACCCGGGGCGAGCGCCACGCGCGCAAAGCCTCTGAGGATCTTGACCGGACGGTCTACCTTTGACTTGCCAAAGCCGACATACATCTGAACAACCTGCGTGCCTGCGACAGCGCCGGTGTTCTTTACCTTGCACGTCGCGCTGACGTTCTCGCCGTCCGCTGCGAACGACGCGCCGTCTACCGCGAAGGTCGTGTAGGACAGGCCGTGTCCGTACGGGTAGAGCGGCTCGATGCCCTCCTTCTCCAGCTTCGTGTAGCCGTGATAATAGCCGTAATACTGCTCGGTCGCCTCCCAGTCTACCTGCGGGAGATCCTTCTCATCGGCCGGGATCACAAACGGCAGCTTGCCGCTCGGGTTCACGTCGCCGAACACGATCTCAGCGATCGCCGTGCCGCCCTCCTGGCCCGGATAGTACGCCATCAGCGCCGCACCGACACAGTCCTGCCACTCCTTCATCGTGATCGTGTTGCCGCCGATCATGACAACGGCGGACTTCGGATTGACCGGCCCTGCCGCGCGGATCAGCTCGACCTCGTCTGCATGCAGGCCCAGGCCCGGCTTGCGGTCGCCGCCGACACTCTCTGCCGCGCCGGACATGCTGCCGAAATCATCGCCGGAAATGTACTCGCCCTCATCGTCGAAATTGTAGCCGACCACGAAGAGCACTGCGTCCGCCTCCGCGGCTGCCCGCTTTGCCGCCTCCAGATCGGAGCCGTCCTCGTAGAGTACCTGCACCTCGGGCGCCACCGCGGCGATACCCTGCAGCGGTGTCACCACATACTTCGGGTAGACACAGCTCGAACCGTGATCGCCGATATTCTCATAGTTCGCCAGCTTGCCGAGCACCGCGAGCTTCTTCACCTTGCTCCGATCCAGCGGCAGCACGCCGTCGTTCTTGATCAGCGTGATCGACTCCTCGGCGGCGCGCTTTGCCAGCGCGATGTGCTCCTTGCAGCCCACGACCGACATGTCGTACTCCTTGTGCCCGCGGTCAAACGCGAGAATCGTGCGGACGATGCGCAGCGCCGCCTCGTCGACCTTGCTCTCCGGCACGAAGCCGTCCTTCACTGCCTTCACGAGATTGCTGCCGAAATAGTTCGTGATGCACATCTCCATATCCTGTCCGCCGTTCGCCGCCTCGACCGTGTCCTTGACTCCGTAGATAAAGTCGCTCATCACAAAGCCGTCGAAGTCCCACTCACCCTTGAGCACCGTGCTCAGCAGGTACTTGCTGTGTCCGCACTGTACCTGGTTGTACAGGTTGTAGGAGCTCATGATGGACGCCGCGCCCGCGTCGATACAGTCCTTGAAATGCGGCAGGAAGACCTCGCGCTCCGTGCGTTTGTCCGCGTAGACGCTGACCTTGAAGCGTGCATTTTCCATCTGATTGAATGCGAAGTGCTTCACGCACGCCATGACGTCCTCGCTCTGGACACCGCGCACCAGCGCCGCGCCCATCTGACCGATCGCGAACGACTCCTCGCCGTACGTCTCCTGGCTTCTGCCCCAGCCCGGATTGTACGGAAGGTTGATGCAGACACCCGCAAACAGGTTGCCGCCGAACGCCCGCGTCTCCCGGCCGATTGCATGTCCGATCTCCTCCTCGAGCTCCGGATCAAACGAAGCGCCGCGCGCCATCGACACCGGGAAACACGTCGTCTGGCCGACTCCGCACACCACGCCTCTCGGCCCGTCGCAGAACTGCATCGGCGGAATCACACCCTCGATCCCGCCCGCCGGGTACGGCGTCATGTTGTAATGGCTCGTGTCGCTGTTCAGGCTGTCCAGCAGATCCTGCAGGCTGTCCATATAGAAGTTGGCACCCATCAGATCCACCTTCTGCTCCAGGGTCAGACTCTCCACGATCTTCTTCGCCTCCGCGGTCAGCGCGAGACGGTATTCCTTCGTTGCTCTCATTGACAAAACCCTCCTGTTCTATTTTTATTGTTACTATACTTTCCTGCATCCTTTGTCGGCTGTGCTCTGCCTTTTACTCCGGCAGCCACATCCCATGTTTCCTTTTTTCTCTGCCGTTCTCACCAGATCCGCACGCGGTTGTGCCCGGCCTTCAGCCCGTTGACCGGCCCGACAATCACATCCTTCGCGCTCCGCTTCTTGCCGCAGTAGTCCTCGTCGAAGGTGATCGATGTCCCGTCGGGGTTCTCGAAGAGGCCCTCCACCGCACGCGTGCAGCCGAGATCCTTCGTCTCCAGCACGACGGCCGCCTGGTCGAGGATCGCCTGATCCACGTCCGCCTCGAGGTAGACGGCGCCACCCTCCTTCTTGATCTCCACCTTCAGCTGCGCATCGCCGCGGTAGCTGTCCTGCTCTCTCGCGTAGCCCTTCGCGCCCGCGAGATAGACGTTGCGGTTGATGTAGACCGGCTGCGGCACTCTCACGTACAGCGCCTCGTCCGCCGGGCGCTCCCGGTTCTCCTGCTCCAGCAGCTCGATATACTCCTCATAGGAGGCCGGGTGCGCGTCGAACGCGTCCGTGCCGCAAGAGGAATCCGATTTCTGCCCCAGCATGTCCGCGCCGCCGACAAATATGTTCTGGTAGAACCGGTCGTCGCCTCCGTAGATGAACGACGAGGCCATGATCGCCGTCGTGTGCGGGAAGTGGTACGGCGTCGAGCGGTCGAGCACGGTCCAGTGCTTCATGTTGCCGAGCACCAGGTTGTGCAGGTACGCGCCGCCCTGCGAGGCGTTCTCGAAGCTGTACGGGGACGCGAAAATATTGTTGTCCACGAGGTACGGCCCGTGCGATACCTCGACCATCAGATCCCGCGTGTTGTCACACATCAGGTTGCTGCTGATCCGCGTGCCCT
This sequence comes from Oscillospiraceae bacterium, assembly GCA_021771715.1. Lineage (GTDB taxonomy): Bacteria > Bacillota > Clostridia > Lachnospirales > Lachnospiraceae > Choladousia. The sequence goes on along the minus strand of JAETOO010000018.1, from coordinate 40,696 downwards.
GCGTCTCCCAGTCGAGCCACACGCCCAGGGTACAGTCGTGGATGTAATTGTGGTGAATCTGCGTGTCAATCGCCGCGTGGAACTTGATCCCGGCGATCTCATAGCCGAAAAATTCATGCTTGGTCGCGATGTGGTAAATCTCGTTGCCGCAGATTTCGCTGAACACGCAGCCGAGGTGCCCGACGATGCCGTTCTGTCCGCAGTCGTGGATCACGTTGTTGCGCACGATGTGCGAGCCGACCGTCTCCTTGCTCCAGCCCAGCTGCAGCGCGCGCCCGACCGCCTCGAACTGGTACGTGTAGCCCGGCTTCCTGCGCGTCTTCGTGAACAGGTTGTCCCCCGTGCGCTCGTCCTTTCCGAGGCTGACCGCGCTGCACTTTGCGTCGTGGAACTGGTTGTCCTCGATGATCCAGCCCTTCGACCAGTGTGTGCCGATCAGGCCCGGCTGATCCCCGGTCGGCGGTGCGAACGGGCAGGCCGCCTGCGCCATCTCAAAGCCGGACACCGTGATGTAGTTCTTGTTCGGCTGCTTCGGGTAGAACACGCACTTTCTGACATTGATCTCGACGAGCTCCTCATTCGGGTCTGCGCCCTGGAAATTCGCCCAGATCGTCGTGTTGTCCGCGTCCACCTCGGCGTACCACTGATAAATGGTGTCGTCCGCGTTCAGAATCGGCTCGCAGTACGTATCCCACGGCAGGCAGTAACCCGTCTCCCTGCGCTCCGCTTTCACGACGTCCTCGACCGAGAGCGCCTCAAAAAATGATTTTCCGTTTAAATAGACATCGCCGAGGTGGATCGTCGGGAGCTGCGGCCCCACCATCCAGTCCCCGTAGAGGTACGTGTCATACGGGTTGAAATCGCCGAACAGGCTGTTCGGCACGACCGCCTTCCAGACCGTTCCCTCCGTGCGCTCCCAGCCCGTGATCCGCTCAGAGCCTTTGATCACGACCCGCTCTCCCGGGGCCGCGCAGTACGTGATCCGCTCCAGCTCGCTGTTGCCGCCCATCTTCGGATCCACCCACTCGCGGTACTCTCCCTCGTGCACAATGACCGTATCGCCCGGCATCGCCACATCCGCCGCCCTCGAAATCGTGGCAAACGGAGCCTCCTTCGTGCCCTTGCCCCAGTCATTTCCGTTCTTTGCTACATGATATTCTCTGGACATACTTCTGTTCCTCTCACTTCATATATTAATCGAATCAGACAAAGCATCGCTGGCCGCGGCCGCCCGGCATCACACTCCGGGCGACCGCAAGCAATACTTTGCTAATTCTCTTTCGTCTGTCTTGTCTCCTCCGACACAAACGGTCTCCTGGTCCTACTCCGCCAGCACTTTCTCCGCCTCATCCTTCGACGCGAACGGTCCCGGGAGCGGGTTGACTGCGTGGCCGCATCCGAAATAGTCGTAGTTGAACACGATCGGCGTGCCGTCCGGATTCTCGAACTTCTCCTCCGGCTCGAACGCCATGCCGAGCGTCTCCGTCGAGATCACTGCGCAGCGCGTCTTAGGCAGGCAGTCGTAGACATTCGTCTCGAGCTTCCAGCCGTCCTCCGTCTCTGCCACCGCGACCGTCACCGTGTGCTCACTGTCGACCACCGCGTCCTGCTCGGTCGACATCGGCTTCGCGCCGTTGAAGTACACGTTGCCGCCGGCCCACACCGGGAGCTTCTCGTAGTAGATATCTCTGCTCTTCGTGGAGCCCATCCCGCAGTAGCCCTCGAACATTGCGACATACTGCTCATACGTCGGATACCCCTCATACGGGTGCGTGCCCGCGATCAGGTTCGCATCCATCCACTCGCTGTCCTTCATGACCTCGTGGATCGCCTGCATGCCCGGACGGATCGGCTTCTGGATGAAAAGATTGTTGTAGAACCGGCAGTCGCCGTGCAAGATCGTCATAAACCCGTCGACCTCGGTGCGGTGCGGCACATGGTACGGCGTGTAGCGCGGCGACGGGAAATGCTCCGATCCGTTGTCGACGCCGCGGCCGACCGCCGTGAAGCCTCCCGCGATCAGGTTGTGGACGACCGCCACGCCCTGCGTCGGCAGCTTCATGCTGAAATCGGACAGCAGCAGGTTGTTGTCCACCAGCGTCGGTCCGTGCGACACCTCGATGAAGATGTCCTCGCCGACCCCGTCCAGCTCGTTCGGGTCCGCGCGGTTCGGCAGCGTGTTGTCGTGGAACAGGTTCTGCGTCACGCGCGTGCCCTGCGCCTGCCAGTCGAGCCACAGCCCTCTCGTGCAGTGGTGGAAATGATTTCTGCGGATGATGACGTCGATCGCCGCGTGCATCTTGATGCCGCCGATCTCCGCGCCCGCAAGGTTCTGCTTGTTGTTGATGTGGTGGATGTGGTTGTCCTCGATGATCGAGAATACCCCTCCGAGATGACCGACGATACCGGTCTGCCCGCAGTCGTGGATGTTGCAGCGGCGGATGATGTGCGAGCCGATCCGCTCCTTCGTCCAGCCCTCGCGCTGCGCCTGGCAGATGCAGTCGCGCTCCGTCTGCGTGCCGTTCTTGAATTTTCCGTGCAGCCACTTGTTGTCGTTGTTCGGCTGCTTATACTTTCCGAGCGAGATGCCGGAGCACTTCGAATCCGAGATCTCGCAGTCCTCGATGATCCAGCCCTTCGACCAGTGCGGGCCCACCATGCCCTCCTGATACGCTGTCGGCGGCGCCCACTGCGTCGCGGCCTGCCGCACCGTAAAGCCGGACAGCGTGATATAGCCCACGCCCTCCTTCGACGGGTAGAAGCAGTTCTCACGGACATTGATCTCGACATTCTCCGCATTCGGGTCCGCCCCCTGGAAGTTCGCGTAGATTACCGTCTCATCCGCCGCCTCATCCTGCTCGGTATACCACGTGTACACCGTGAACTCCGGGTCCCAGGATTTTGTGTACACCTCCGGACGGAGCACCTTCGAAAGCTCTGTCACCTCGTACATGGATTTGCCGTTCAGATAGACCTCCCCGGTGTGCGCGATGTAGGTCGCGATGAACCAGTCGCCGCTCACCAGCGTCGTGTACGGGTTGTAATCTGCAAACAGGCCGTTCGGGATCCGGGCCACCCAGACATTTCCCTCGTACGGCTCCCAGCTCTTCACCTGCTCCGCGCCGCTGATCACCGCCGCGCCCTTCTCCACCGAGCGGTACACGATCCGCGCTTCCGGCGTCCCCGCGTTCACTGGGTCGACATACTCCCGGTACAGTCCCGGCGCCACGAGCACCTCGTCGCCCGCGACGGCCACCTTCGCCGCCTCCGAAATCCGCTGGAACGGATACTCCCTGCTGCCGTCGCCGCTGCGCAGCGCGCTTGCATCTACATAAATCTGCATTGTTTCCTCTCCTCCTTAAACTATAAAAAAGGCCGCCGCAATATCATACGATACACGGCAGCCTCTTCTTTTCTCTATAGCCTCGTACAGTATTTTTGAAACCGTCCTGCCTGTATCAGCCCTTCACCGCGCCTGCCATCATACCCTTAACCAGCTTGTCCTGGAAGATGATGAACAGAATGATCATCGGCAGCGCCGAGAGCACCAGTACCGCGAGGATCAGCGGCATATCCATCGCATGCTCGCCCTTGAACTGTCCCAGCGCCAGCGGCAGCGTCTTCTGGGAAGCCGTCTGCAGCAGCGTGTTTGCGAATGCGAACTCGTTCCACATCGATACGCCGTTGTAGATCGCCAGCGTCGAGAGTCCCGACTTGGAGAGCGGCAGAATGATCTTGAAGAAATTGCTGAACTTATTGCACCCGTCGATCTCCGCGGACTCCTCGACCTCCTTCGGGATCGTCATCATGAACGCGGTCAGGATGAACACCGACATCGGCAGTGCGAACGTCACGTAAGGGCCGACCAGCGAGAACAGGTTGTCGTACAGACCCATGTTCGTCGTCATCTTGAAGATCGGGATCAGCGTCACGTGCATCGGGATCGACATCATCGCCACGATGCCGGCATAGATCAGGCCCCTGAGCTTAAACTGCATTCTCGAGAGCGGGTACGCCGCGAACGCCGCGATCGTCAGCATCAGGATCATACATACCACCACAATGATCACACTGCGGAAGAAGTACCCGAAGAAACCGTTTGCCACGATGCCCGGATAGTTGTCAAAGAACCACGGATCCGGCAGGTGGAACACGCCCTGCGAGAGCATGTCGAACTGCTTTCTGAAGGAGTTCAGGATCATGAACGCGAACGGTATGAGCGCCACGAACATCCAGAAAATCGCCAGAACCGTCGCGATCACCCACGCGATCCGGCTCTTCGTCTTCGACTTGCGGTAATCTGCCTTTTTGTCATTCATATCAGTAGTCCTCCTTTACCACAAAGATTTTCTGGAACACCAGCGCGATAACTGTGATCAGGATAAACATACCCGCAGCCACACAGGAGCCGTAGCCCATGTTGAACTGCTGGAACGACAGCTTGTACATGTAGGTCGCCATCAGCTCGGTGCCGCCTGCCGGTCCGCCCTGCGTCATGTTCCAGATCAGGTCGAAGTACTTCAGAGAACCGATCAGGGACATCGTACATGCCGTCTTGAAGATCGGCCCGAGAAGCGGGATCGCGATCTTGAACAGGTAGTCCTTGCGCGTCGCGCCGTCGATCACAGCCGCCTCGTAGAGGGAGGTGTCGATGTTGCCGTAGCCTGCGATGAAATACACCATGTAGAACGGCGTGAACTGCCATGCCATTACGCCGATGACAGAGAACAGCGCCGACGGGCTCTTGCCGAGCAGGTCGATGTTTACCTTATGACCGGAAAACAGTGTCGCAATCGAGGAGAACAGGCCTCCGTTGGTCGCGAGAATGTAGTTCGCCAGGAACGCGATCGCCACAGAGCTCATCAGGTACGGGAAGAACCAGATGATCTTGAAGATGTTGAACTTCTTGCCGCCCGCGTCGAGGAAGGTCGCCAGCATCAGGCCGAGCGGAATCTGCAGCAGAATCGAGAAAATCATGACCACGACGTTGTGTCCGAATGCGGACCAGAATTTCGTATCCGTCAGAAGCGTCTTCCAGTTGCCCAGACCGACGAAAATCTTGTCCGACGAGATTCCGTTCCACTTGTAGGCGCTGGTCACAAACGTATCAATCACCGGATATATCATATACACGACAATCAGAATCAGCGCCGGCGCCAGAAAAATGCTCGCCGCGATTGCCGTGCTCTTTGCCCTTGCCTTCGCAAGGCTGTTCGTACTATTGTTAGGCACGTTTACTCCTTTCCGACAGGCCGTCCGCACACGGTGCAGACTGACTGTCCCTGCGATATCTGCCATCTGAAAAAACAGCCCGCAGGAGATTTCTTCCTGCGGGCCTCAAATGCTTATTCACTGTCAGCAAGCTGTCAAATCTCCATGCACCCCGCATGGCCGTCCGACTCCTGCTGCGCACATCTCAAGACTTACTGTGCCAGGTACTCCTGCATAGCCGCATCCATCTGCTCGCCGATCTCCTGCGGAGTCTTCTCAAGACCAAACAGCTCTGTCATCGTATCCTTGTGAACCTCGGTTACAGATGCCGGCAGATACTGGTCATACCACAACTGTACGCTGGTCGCATCGAAGAATACCTTTGCAACGATCTGCATGTTCGGATCCTCAACCTGTGCGTCATAGCCGTTGATCGACGGGATCGTGTTGGAAGCCATCTGCTCCTCGTTGTAGGTGTCGTCGCTGTAGTACTGAGTAGCCAGCACGTAGCAAGCATCCAGCTTCGCCTGGTCTACAGAGCCATCCTCGTTCCAGCAGTTGAAGGAGAAGCCGTTACCGATCGCGGTACCTACCTCTACGTTCTGGTCAACGCCTGCTTCCTTTGCCTCTGCATCCTCCGGGAAACGGAAGGTGCCAAGGTTCGCGTCATACCACTCCTGGCTGTCTGCCGCGATGGATCTGGTCTGCCAAGAACCGTGAAGCATCATTGCACAGGTGTTGTCATACAGAAGCGCTCTGTCCTCGCCGTTGTCCGTCACGAGAGAGTTGAAGCCTTCGTTGAAGTAGCCCTTCTTTACCCAATCCTGGATCTTCTCGCCGGCCCAGATAAATGCCTCGGATGTGAAGGAGCCGCCGTCCGCCTGCGTATAAGCCGCATCGAACTGCTCATTTCCGGAGTGACGTGCTACCAGGTACATATAGTACATGGAGCCTGTCCACTTGGAACCGTTTGCCAGAGAGAACGGTACGTAGCCAGCCTCGATCAGCTTGTCGCAGACTGCCTCGAGCTCGTCGATCGTCGTCGGAACCTCTACGCCTACCTCTGCGAAGATCGTCTTGTTGTAGAAGATATCGCATCCGCTCAGGCCGCCGAACGGGATCGCCAGCATCTTGCCGTCATACGTGGACTGTGCCACTGCGCCGTCGATGAAATCCGGATGATCGTATGTATTGTACATCTCTGTGATGTCGTTTACAAAGCCGGACTTGTAATACTCAGCCATCGGGCCGCCGCCCCAGTGGATGTACATATCCGGAGCCTCGCCTGAGCTCATCGCAACGATCAGCTGCTGCTTGTAGTTGTCGTTCTGCTGATGTACCTGCTCTACCGTGATGTTCGGGTAGTCAGCCATGAATCTCTGTACTGCGCCCTCCTGGATGCCCTTCGTCGGCTCCTCGGTAGCGATGTCCCACAGAGTGATCGTCAGCGGCTCGGTCGTCAGCTCCGGAAGGTTCTTCGCCTCCTCAGCGCCTGCCGTAACGGAGAACATGGACCCAACCATTGCAGCTGTCAGCAGCGTAGCTAATGCTTTCTTTCTCATAATAATAAATTACCTCCTTAGATATTATTATTTTTTGCTCAGATGGAAAATTTCTCCTTCAAAGTAGCTGTCGAAATTCTCCAACAAGCTGGCAAAATGCTCGTTCCACAACCAAACGAGTCATTTAATGTTGTTATTATGCCACCATAACAGCTATTTGTCAACCCATTTTTTATCCATTATGACCATTCGCAATTTTTAAAAGTTACAGCAATTATTCATATCTCCAAATATGCAGTGCCGCATGTAAAAGCGTGGGCCACGTCATATAGAAGTGTAAATATGCAGACATTTTGCATATTTTCTCCTGCTCCGCGAGGGTGTAACTGCTTACACGGTCGTTGACGGCTCTGAAACGCACCGACCGCCGATACCGCATATGGCATGACGATGCTGTAGAATTATTTACATTTCACAGCGCAAAAAGCGCTTTTCCTTTGTGCAACATAGCAGAGCAATGCACGGGGCGCTTCCTCTTTTTTTCCGCGCACAGCAAACAAAAATGCCTGCCGGGCATCTCTCGGCGCGCTCTGCATACGACTTCCTTTTCTTTTGCAGAGCACAGCAGACACAGATCCCTGACAGGCATTTTCTGTTGTGTTTAATATCCCACGCTCCGGTCTACCTGGTTCTTAAGCGGGAGACCCTGGCTGTACCGGCTCAGGTTCTCCGCCGCGATGGAGAGAACGAGCTCAAACGTCTCCTTCATGTGGTAGCCGCCGGAAACGTGCGGCGTGATCAGCGTGTTGGGTGCATCCCAGAGCGGATGGCCGGCGGGCAGCGGCTCCGGGTCTGTCACGTCGAGTGCTGCCCCGGCGAGCCGGTGCTCACCGAGCGCGCGCGCCAGAGCCAGATTGTCCACGAGCACCCCGCGCCCGGAGTTGAGCAGGATCGCCGTCGGCTTCATGAGCGCGATCCTGCGCGCATCCAGAATCTGCGCGGTCAGGCCGGTGCCCGGCAGGCAGAGCGCGACGACATCCGCCTTCGCGAGCTCCGCATCCAGCTGTTCCATCCCATACTGCTCCTCGAAGCAGTCCGGCTTTGGCTTCTCGCTGCGGCGCAGGCCGACGACGTGACTCCCCATCGCGGCCATGCGCTTCGCAAACTCCGTGCCGAGGTTTCCCATCCCGAGCACGAGCGTCCGGCTGTTCCAGATTCCGGTCACGCTGCCCTCATCCTGCCACAGCTGCCGCTTCTGATTGTCGTAGTAGCGGTCCAGCTTTTTCTGCAGCATCAGCAGCATGCCGATCATGTGCTCCGAGATCGCCAGCCCGTACGCCCCCGACGCGTTCGTCAGCACGACACGTTCCTCCAGCGCGCCCGGGTCGCAGTAGCCGTTCGCCCCCGCGCTCCCCAGCTGCACCCACTCGAGCTGCGGCGCATCCTTCAACCGCGCGGGCGGCAGGTTCCCGAGCACCGCCGTCGTATCTCTCAGTGTCTCCGCCGTCACCTCACCGGACGGCACATACCGTAGCTCGCCGTCCGGGCAGGCCGACTCCAGGAGGCGCCGCTGCGCCTCCGTCAGCTCCCAGGTGACGAGAATGTTCTTTTTTCCCATAGTGGGCCTCCTGTTTCTCAGCCTGTGTTCTTCCAGTTTATCTTTTACTCACGGCCGCTTTTCCATCATTGGCCTCCGGCAGTTAAACGGAAGCCGCTGTTTCCTTCTCCTGCGTCTATGCCAGCTTCCGGATCATTCCAAGGACGCGCTTCGCCGCGAGCTGCAATTCCGCTCTGCCAAGCGCGTACGGATGCGACGGGTCTGTGAGCGCGCGCAGGATGTCGGTCTTGTCAGCCGGGATGCCGGGCATCGTGATATCGTTTCCGGCCTTCACATTTCCCGCCGCGGACGCGCACGGCCACTTTTCTCCCGACGCGCCCATGCCGCCGGTCACGAGCCAGTCGGTCATCACGACGCCCGCAAAGCCCCACTCATCGCGCAGCGTGTACGTCTGGATGTCCTTGCGGTTGCAGGCGTGCTCGCCGTTGATCAGGTTGTAGGAGGTCATCACAAAGTGCGGCTGTGACTTTTTCACGCAGAGCTCAAAGCCCTTCAGGTAGATCTCGCGCAGCGCCCGCTCGCTGACGTTGCTGTTCGAGAAGTAGCGGTTCGTCTCCTGGTTGTTGCACGCGTAGTGCTTGATCGTCGTCGCGCAGCCCTCGTGCGTCTGCACGCCGAGCGTCACATCCGCCGCGATGCAGCCGGAGAGCAGCGGATCCTCGGAGTAGTACTCAAAGTTTCTTCCGCACAGCGGGGAGCGGTAGATATTCATCGCCGGAGCCAGCCACAGATGTGTGCCGAACAGCTCCATCTCCTCGCCGACCAGATCGCCGCAGTGCCGCACGAGTTCGTCATTCCACGACTGCGCCAGCTCGGTGCCGATCGGAATTGCCACACAGTATTGATAGTAGGTCGGCGCCTTTGTCTCTGCCTGATCCGCACCTGCCGCCGTCATAGCACCGCCCATCGCCTGCCGCTCCTCGTCCGTGAAGACCAGCATCACATCTCCATTCATATTCGAGGACGTCGCTCTCGCCTCTCCGTTCTCATACTGGTAGGTCGGGCTCAGGCGCAGCCCTGCCGGTCCGTCTGCCATCACGAGCACCGGCGTGCCCAGCGACTTCAGCTGCTGGGTCGTCTCGCCCGCGGCGCCTGCCACCGTGCTGGACGCATTTCCGATGACCTCCATCAGATCCTCCGACTCCTTGTATGCCCCGATGCACAGGTAGGCCAGCTGCTCATCCGTCAGCCCGGCCACAAAGTCATCCAGCGACCGCTCGCCGCTTACGACCTGATCCCAGGTGCACACCGGTCCGGCCGGAATTTCCTCCGGCACCTCCTGGTACGCAATCTCCCTCGTCTCCAGATGCGCAGCCTGAATCCGGATCACCGCTGCCTTCTCTTTCTCTTCTGTCTCTCCTGCATATGTGATATGCTTCCGCTCCGGCTTAAGATCCTCGAAGCCGCAGTCGCCGCAGATATTTTTGTCCTTCTCGGTCACGGCCTCCGCGTCGAGCTCCACCGCCCCGGCGATCTGTGTGCTCCGCGAGCAGTTGCCGACACGGACATAGTATACGCCCGACTCCATGATGTAGGACGCGCGAGCCGTGTCGTACGACGCCATCGACGCGGTCTCAAAGCTTACCGTCACATCCTCGCTCTCACCCGGCTGCAGCTCCCGCGTCTTCGCATAGCCCGCCAGCTCCTGGTACGGCTTGTCCAGCTTCCCGTCAGGGGCCGAGTAGTAGACCTGCACGACCTCCTTGCCCGCCGCGGATCCCGTGTTTTTCACCGTCGCTGTGACCGTCACCGTCTTCTCGTCCGCCGCGAACGCCTTCGGCTCCACCGCAAACGTCGTATAGCCGATTCCGTAGCCAAACGGATAGGCCGGCGTGTACCCGATCGTGTCAAAATAGCGGTAACCCACATAGATTCCTTCCTTATAATAAGTGTCATTCGGATCGCCGAAGCCTTCCGTCGACGCATAGTCCGCGATCGGCGCCCAGGTCATGGTCAGCTTGCCGGACGGATACGATTTCCCCAGCACGACGTCGGCCAGCGCGTCACCCGTCGCACTGCCGAGCTGTCCGAGGAGCAGCACCGTGCCGACCTCCTCCACCGGCTTCAGGTCGATCATGCCGCCCACATTCAGGACCAGCACAAACTTCTCATACTTCCGGTTCAGCGCCAGGATATCGCGGATCTCGGTCGCGGTCAGGTTGATGTCCCCCGCCTCCGGCCTGCGGTCCGCGCCCTCACCGGAATTGCGCGACAGCACGTAGAGCGCCGTGTCGCCCTCCCCGTCCAGCGGGAGCTCGTACTCCGGCTCCGGGCAGGCGCGCCCCATCGCAAACAGCATCATCTGGCCTCCGGTGACGCCCGCCGCCTCCGCCTCCCTGCGGATCCCGGCAAAAAATGCTTTCTTCGCGTCGGTGACTACCCGGTCATACCCGTCGAGCCACGCTTTCGTCGTGATCTCAAACCCGGCATGTTCCAGCCCTTCCTCCACATTCACAAAATGGCGCACATTCACGTCCCCCGAGCCGGTGCCGCCCTTGATCGTGCTGCGCGCACCGCTCCCGTACAGCGCCAGCTTCCCCGCCTTGGCGAGCGGCAGTGTGCCGTCATTTTTCAGCAGCACCATACACTCCGGCGCGACCTTGCGCACTGCCTCGATGTGCGCACGCTCAAATGGCTGAACTTCCGGTGAGTCAATTCTGATTGGATGCATAGCATATCCCCCTTTTATAAAAAATATCTGTAAAAGGACCGCCGCGCGAGCTCGTTTTCCACAAAACAGCGATCCGTTTACAGATAGTTTACCATCAATCCGTCAAATTTGCTAGTCCGCATTCCTTTTTCATGTCCAGCACCCGCTCCAGCGGTATCTGGGCAATCGAACTGATCTCCTCCTCAGAAAAGCCCCCTCTCTGAAGAAGCGTCCTGACAATTCTCGTTTTTTCCTCCAGGATTCCTTCCTTTTTGCCCTCTTTTTTGCCCTCTTCCCTGTTTTCCAGGTCACGCATGAACAGCATCATATATTCCCGCCTCCATTCCTCATTTTGCCGAACCTTCTCGACTTTGTCCTGAAGCTTCCTGACGTAGGCATCCTCGCTGGCAAAGCCACCCACATACCGCAAAAATGCTTTGGCCTCCTCTGATATATTCCCGGCCGTGCCGGACGTGTTAAAAAAGATTTTGTAGGCCTGATCTCCCAGCGCAATATCCGCATCCTCTCTGCAGAGATTTTCAAACGAATACCGATAATACCCCTTTCCAAACAAATCAAACGTGCAGATGAAAATCACATAGCTTGTATTCAGCTTCCGGTAGAGTTCTCCCTTCTCGATCAGGTTCAGGTCTATCATTCCCTGATAGTAGCGGCTCCTCTTTGGCAGCTCGCTTGTGTTGACCGTCTGAATCTCTACATTATATACAGTGTCCTTATCATCCTCCACATAGAGATCCAGTCTCACACTTTTGCTGTTGTAAGAGACGTCGATCACCTTCTGCTCTTCCGGGTACTCAATCCTGGATATCTTAAAATCCAGGAGGCGCTCGAGCATTTCCCTGCAAAGCTCTGTATCACGCATGACCTTTCCGAACATGAAATCATCCTTTAGTTCCAGCTCTTCCCATTCTCGTATCATATGGCAATCCCTTGCCCTCTTCCCCCTCCTCTATATTAGCACAAATCCCTCCTCATGAATAGCGATAAATCCAACAGGTGTATCTGAGCCGTGCTGCGCACCTCGAAAATGCTTCGCATTTCCTCGGTCGCGGGCTTCGCCCTATAAAATCAGGAAAGCAGCCTCAGGCAGAACTGCAAGCAGCCCTGGCTGTGACTGCTTTCCTGATTTTGCACGGCTCATTGCCAACGCGCAAAAAAAACACCGTCCCCGGCAATCTCGATTGCCAAAAACAGTGCTTTCAGTGCGCGATCAGGGGCTCGAACCCTGGACACCCTGATTAAGAGTCAGGTGCTCTACCAACTGAGCTAATCGCGCTTCTTCATTTTTCCTTGCTCTGAGCTGTTCCCTCACAAGCAAGACTTATTATAGCACAGGTTTTTAAAAATGCAAGCCCTTTTTTTAAAATTTTTTATTTTTTTCGCCTCTTTTTTTTACAGACGCTTTTTTGCTTTTTATAATTTTTTTAGATTTGGGATGTCCTTTTTGAAAGGCGCGATCTTGAATCTGCTGGCTAAACCCGTTATAATAGGGTACTATGAACACAACTTTTGAATGACTTATTTATCAGAAAGGATCCTATGCGCACAAAATCTAATTCTCACGGACAGAAAACACCGCCGGTTTCTCCCGCCAAAGCCAGAACGGAAGCTCAGGCAGGCGGCGAGGCAGTGCCCCCGCGTGAAGCTTCGGCTCCGGTCTCCAGGGCCGCCGGCAGGCAGATCGGTGACACCCAACCCGGTGAAAGCCAGCGTTTTATCAAAAACAGCCGCTATTTTACGATCTGCGTCTACGGCATCATCATGATTCTGGCCGCCGCTGTGATCTTCAAGGCCATCATTGACATCGACAAGACAAAGGCATGGCTCGGGCAGATCGCAGGCGTGCTCAGCCCGTTTATCTTCGGCGCCCTGCTCGCGTACATGCTGAATCCGATGGTCCATATGTTTTACCGCTGGATCGGGCTGCTGCTGAAAAAGCTGAACCTCAAGCTCAAGCACAGCATCCACACGGTCATCGCGATCCTGATTACGTATGTTATCGTGCTCGGCTTCCTCATACTCGTGCTCGTCTATGTGCTGCCTGAGATCATGAACAATATCGTGGATTTCGTGAACTTCATCCCGAGTGCGTACAATTCCCTGCTCGATATGATCTCCGAGCTCCAGACCCGGTTCCCGGAGCTGGACATCGAGGCGCTGACGAAGCCGTTGACAGACCTGATGCCGGATCTCATCTCGACGCTGCGGAACTTTGCGACCAACATGGTGCCCGCGATCTACTCCGTGTCGATGTGGATCGCGAACTGGATCGTCAATCTGCTTCTGACGATCATCGTGTCCATTTATATGCTGTATGACAAGAAACGGCTCATGAAGGCGAGCTGGCGGATTATTTATGCGTTTCTTCCGAACAAGCATATCCCGGCCAGCCATGAGATCCTGACGGAGTGCAACCGGCTGTTCAGCAGCTTCGTCGTCGGCAAATTCATCGACTCCGCGATCATCGGCCTGCTCTGCTTCATCCTGATGACGATTCTGCAGCTGCCGTACACGCTGCTGATTAGTGTCATCGTCGGCGTCACAAACATGATCCCGTATTTCGGTCCGTTCATCGGGGCGATCCCGGGCGCGCTGATCCTGCTCTTCGTGAAGCCGGTCAAGGCGCTGATCTTTGTCATCATGATCCTGTGCCTGCAGCAGTTTGACGGCCTGATCCTCGGCCCGAAGATCCTCGGGGATTCGACCGGCATGAAGCCGCTCTGGATCATCTTCGCCATCACGGTCGGCGGCAGCATCTTCGGCGTCGTCGGCATGTTTCTCGGCGTGCCTGTCGTCGCGATCATCAGCTATCTGCTGGACCGCTACCTGCAGTACCGCCTCGACAAGAAAAAGATCCCGGAGCGCATGGTGGATGACGCTATAAAAAATATGGAGCTGGATGACTGACATCCGGCTCCTTTTTTACAATCCGCGTCCGGCGCTCCCCGCCCGGCAGGCTGTTTCCGCACGCAGGTGCACATTTCTGCAATCCTGTTCTCTCTACTTTCCGCATCCCGAGGGATTCAGCAGCCGCTTTACCTCATCGAACGACCGCTTGATTTTCAGCGCCTTCTTGTTGATCGCAGGCTTATCATACGTCAGAAGATACAGCCGTCTGCGCATCCCCTTCACCCGCATCCAGGAACCTCCTCCCTGCGCTGCACGCTCTGCACGACTCTCTACACTATCCTATGCAACGCCTCCTTGGAATGTGCCCGGTCTCTACCTCGCGATCACCAGCTTGCAGATCGGATTCCCCATCGCGGAAAAGCGCTCCTCGTACTCCGTCATGATATTGTCCGCCATCAGCTCCTCCTCCTGATGCAGATCGAACGTGCAGACCTCCAGCCTCCACCCCGCTGCCTCGGCCTCGTCGAGCGCGAAATCAAACAGCGCGCGGTTGTCCGTCTTAAACTCGACCCGCCCCTCCGGCTTCAGAATCCGGTCGTAGCGCGCGAGGAACTCCCTGCTGGGAAGCCGCCGCTTCGCATGCCGGTCCTTGGGCCACGGATCCGAAAAATTCAGGTAGATCCCGGACACCTCCTGCTCCCCGAACACCTCCGTCAGATCCTCGGCCTCCATGCGCAGGAAATACAGGTTCGTCAGCTCCGGCAGCATCTCCCGCTTCTCCAGCGCCCGCAGCAGCACACTCGAATACTTCTCGATCCCGACATAATTATTCTCCGGCCTGCGCCCCGCGAGCTCCGTGATGAACCGCCCCTTCCCCATTCCTACCTCTATGTAAATCGGCCGGTCGTTCCCAAACACCGTATTCCATCTCCCGCACATCTCGCGCATCACATCCTCGTGCACCACAAATTCACTCGCCGCAATCACATCGCGCGACCCAGGTATATTCCTAAGCCTCATCTGAATCTCTCCCTCTTCTTCCTAATATGGTATACTGCCATTTTCTCAGAAAGCACCAAAATGTCAAGCACTTTCTCCTTCAAGCAGACTCCCCCTTAGCTAAATTTACGTGTTCTCACGAACTTTACAACAAAATGCAAGATTCCAACCGAACTACTTCCTCACAGTTCCTCCAGCCACAGCCAGAGAAGAATGCAGGGCCGCCGGAACGCGACTATCGCGAGTCTTCACAAGTACTTGGCTCTCAGAAGGTCGGAGTATCTGTAAAAATCCTGCATTCCTGCAGGATTTTTAGCTGGCACTGTCTGAGCAAAATGTGCATCCGGCACATTTTGTGAGTTGCCAGCGGCGGATACGCAGGCCTTCTGAGAGTCTAGTACTTGCAGACGAGCGATTCGGAGCATTCCGGCGGCCCTGCATTCTTCTCGTCCGGGTCGACCACCCTATACCAATTCCGCCTCTTAATTTTTTATTTTCTGTTATCCAGTTATTGACTTTTTGTTAAATATCAGTTAGTATTTTAAATAAGATTTAAAACTTTTGTAATCTTTGGTTTTCATTTTGGAGAGGATTTTATTATGAAAAAAAGGAAAGCGCTTGTCATGCTTGCGCTTGCGGGCCTGCTCACCGTCGGTTCTCCGGTCGTGACAGCGAATGCCGCGTGGAAGACTACCTCCGCCGGCAAGATGTACACCCAAAAGGCATCCCCCGGCTACCTGGTCGGAGTACAAAAGATAGACAAAAAGCTCTACTACTTTAATGATAAGGGTATCATGCAGAAGGGCTGGATCAAGCTGCCGGACGGGCGGGTCTACTACGGCGACAGCAAGACCGGCGTCCTCGCCGCGGCAAAGTGGGTCGACAACTACTATTTCAAGGAAGACGGCACGATGGCGGTCAACACCTGGATCAACGGCAAGTGGGTTGGCTCCGACGGCAGATACACCGGCGTGATGAACAACGTCGGCTGGGTCACGGACAAGGGCAAGACGTACTACTACGACGCGCGGACGCATCTCCCGATCAAGGGCTGGCTGAACGTGGACGGCAAGACGTACTACATGGACCCGGTGACCGGCGTCCTGAAAAAGGGCTGGCTCAAGATCGGCGGCAAGACGTACTACGCAGGCCCCAAGAAGGGCGTGATCCTGAAAAAGCAGTGGGTCAGCGGCAAATACCTGCAGAGCGACGGCTCGATGGCCACCGGCTGGACCACCGTCGGCAAAAAGACGTACTTCTTCACCACCGCGGGTAAGCGCCGCACCGGCTGGATCACGTACAACAATAAGGTCTACTATTTCAGCAGCAAGGGCGTCCTCCAGAAGAACAAGTGGGTCGGCAAAAAATATGTCAACGCAGACGGTTCCCGCGCACAGGGCTGGACCGCCATCGGCAAATACACCTACTACTTCACCGCGAAGGGCGTAAAGAAGACCGGATGGATCACCGTGGACGGCGGCCGCTACTTCCTCAACAAGAACGGACAGCTTCAGAAAAAGCGCTGGCTCTGGTCCAAGACGTACTACGCAAGCGCCTCCGGAGCGGTGCTCAAGGGGCTGAATGCGATCGGCGGAAATCTTTACTACTTCAACCTCTCGACCGGCAAGAAGGTCACGAACTCCCTGACCACGGTCGGCGCCGACAGCTACTATCTCCAGAAAAACGGCACCGCCGCAAAGAATAAATGGGTAAAGATCAAGTCCAAATACTACTATTTCGGAAATGACGGAAAGATGGCGAAGGCGACCTGGGTCGGCGCATACTACGTGGATGCGAACGGCGCGCGTACGGACCAGAAGAAGACGACCGGCTGGTCCACGCTGAACGGAGTCAAGTATTACTTTGACGCGAACGGCAACCCGGCCACCGGCTGGACCACGATCAGCGGCAAGAAGTATTACTTCAATTCCACCGGCGCAATGCAGACCGGGCTGCTCGAGATCGGCGGCGCAAAGTATTACTTCTATCCGGAAGGGAACATGGCGGTATCGACGACGGTGATCGTCGGGACGAAGCAGTACACATTAAACGCAAACGGCATCGTGACCGAGGAGACCAGCCTGAAGGTATCGGGCAACACCACCGGCACGCAGATCGTCAACTTCGCGCTGCAGTACGTCGGCAACAAGTACGTCTACGGCGGCACCAGCCTGACAAACGGCGCGGACTGCTCCGGCTTCGTACAGACGGTGTTCTCGCACTTCAACATCAAGCTGCTCCGCATTGCGGACGATCAGATGAAGGGACCGTCAGCTTCCTACATAAAGAACTACGGCTACAAAAAAGCGATCGTTGTCGACATGAAGAGCATTCAGGCGGGCGACCTCCTCTTCTACGGCTCCGGCAACTATGCCAGCCACGTCGCAATCTACATGGGCAACGGCAAGATCGTACATGCGAGCAACTCCCAGCCGTACCCGGCAGGCGGCATCAAGATCTCCAACTACAACTACCAGACTCCGCTCAAGGCCATCCGCTACTGGTCATGATCCGGATCATCACTCCCCCGCAGGGTTCTGCGGGGGAATTTTTGCGTCTCTATTTTCTGTCATTTTCCCAGCCGACCTTTTTTCCTCTCCGTCCCTTCTTTTTCGCCATTTTATCAAAGTTCACAAAACACGCGTTCCTCTCCAAAAACTATGTAAACCAGTTATTCCACACCCGAAAATGTGGACAATGTGGATAATTCGGTGCATAACTCCGTTTTCCGGCCCTTTCGCGTCCACACCTCTGTGGATAACACGTGTATAAAAAAGCGGGAGCCATGACCGAACATGACTCCCGTTTTCGATTTTTTGTGCAGAATTACGATCCCGTCTCTCTTTCTTCGCCGAAACCGCTGTTTTTGTTTTCTGAACTTGGCCTATTTTTTCAGACAGTTCTCTACTCCGCGTCCGTGTCCAGATAGGTCACAAACCAGTTGCCTGCCGCCTCGAACATCGCCTTGCTGTCCTCCGGGCCGCTGTAGTACGTCTCGGTCTCCCCCGGGCGCAGCAGGATCAGGTTGCCGTAATCGTCGTACCCTGTAATGATCACGATCTCCGTGCCGGTCCACGCCAGCACCGGCCGCTTATTTCCGACAAAGTACAGAATTTCATCCAGGGTGCAGCCGGTGAGGTCGATCACCGTTTTACCAAGCGAAGCTTCCAGGCTGGCCGCGTCCATCGTCCCGCTGTGCAGCGCCGCAGGCAGCTTCTCCGGCGCGATCCTGCTCGTGTCCGCACGGTTTCCGCGCTCCCAGACAAACTCCTTCCCATCGTTGATCACGACGCCGACCTGCTCATCCGCACGGCGGATCGCCTCTGCCGCCGTCGTCCACACGCTCTCCAGGCTGCCGCCCGCGTAGACGTAGTAGAGCTTCTCCCGGTTCTTATTCGTCGGAATCCGGATCGTAACGGTCTCCCCGTCAGAGAGCAGCTTTGCGTTTACCGTCTGCACACGGCTCTCGTTGACGATCGTCCCGAGCCTCAGGACGATCTCGGAGCACTTTCGCGCCGACTTCTGCGTCGAGGCGCCGTAGGTCACGTCCTCCTCCGTGTTCGTGCTCACGATGTGGTCCTCCGTCGTCTCCTGATACCCGCTCTCCGTCTTCACCGCGCGGTTCAGCAGCAGCATACTTTCCGACTGCTCGACCGAGAGGATGTAATTGACGCCGTCCTGATAGCTCTTGACCTCCTCGCCGTCCTTGTTCACAATCGTCAGCCGGTACATCGGGAACAGCTCGCTCCCCTCGCGGGCAATGTTGATGTCCGATGCGTACGCCGCGCCGTACACCAGATCCTCCTCCATAAATGCGACCGGGCGGATGCGCTCGTTCTCCCCGCACGTAATTTCCTGCACGGAGCCGGTCTCAAAATCCATCACATACAGCGTCCGCGAATTGTACCGCTCGCCCTCCTTCAGCCACGCGAAGTAGCGGTTCGACTCGGAGGAGGCGTAACACTCGCTGTGCACGCCCTCCACGACGCGCTCGTACTCCTGCGTCACCAGATTGATCCGGTAGATCACGCCCTCGAGCAGCAGATAGCAGTCCTCCTCGTCCTCCGTGATGTAGGCGAGTGCGCCGATGTCGAGCTCCAGCATGTCGTACGACTCCATCGTCTGCACGAACAGCACTTCCTCGACCGTCGCCGAAGCCTCCTCATAGTAACAGATCGAGATGCCGTTCTCCCCCTCGTGGACGCCGCGGTTCATGTAGCCCGAGACGATAAACCAGACGCTCCCGTCCGAGTCGACCCGGAGCACCTTGATGCTGTTTTTGTCATAGAAATCGCGATAATCCATGTTTTCCTTCTGCGGGAATCCGAATACGCGCGTCATCCGCCCGCCGTTTACGCGGTACGTCCAGAGCTCGCCCTCCTGCACAAACGCGGCGACTCTCTTCTTGCTGTCAAACGCGTACTCCAGCTCCTGCGTCGTCACGCCGAGGTTGATTCCCTTCGAGTCGAGCACAGTGCCCTCCGTGTCGAAAATCTCGCTCGTCGTCCGCGTGAAGTCGAGCAGGAAGACACGCGTGTCCGTGTAGCGCAGACGGTAGAACTCCTTGACGTTGTAGAGCTCCGTCACGCCCTCCTCGTTGATCGCCGAGATCCGGTAGTCGAGCACGAAGGAGGCCGTCGTCCCGTTGATATCGACCAGGCTCGGTGTCGGCTTGTAAAAAATCTGCGGGTTCAGATCCTCCCACATCAGGCGGTTGACCGAGCTGTGGATGTTCATTGTCGCGAGCGTGTCGATCGCGTCGGTCGTCGCGTCCGGCTCCACCACAGAGCCGAGCGTCGACTCATCGCTCTTATTCACGCACTTTTCATAGAAGCCGGTGACAAAATCGAGGTACGCCTCGAGGTGCAGTCCGTCCTCCAGCAGAAACCGCGTGTAGAAGTAGACGTCGCGACCGCCCGCCGTCACCTTCAGCTTCAGGATATACTCCTGGTTCAGCAGCATATTGTTCTGGATCTGCAGTGTCGCGTCCAGGTAGCCGTTGTCCTCCTCGAGCTTGATCACGTTTGTGTTCTCGAGCGACTCCGTCCCGTCGAGCGAGAGCACCTCGTAGGAGACGCTCTCGACATTCGTGCTGAACGGCTGGATGCGGATGTCAAGCTCGTGGCTGTCGTCGAGCACCGTCACCGTGTCCCGGATATAGTTGACGTCCATCTCGTACGCGTAGCCGTGCAGGCAGTTGTAGCTCACGCCCTTGTTCCGGATATACACCAGCGGGAACGTCGAGCTCGCCATCGTCTCGGCGCCTCCCGGCGTCGTCTGATTGATATATTTTTCAAAAAGCACCAGCGCGGCGACGAATACCACAAGGAGTACCGCGACGTGCACCGCCACATTCTTTACTGTCTTCCATCTCTTTCGCATCTTACTGCCGATCCCCCGTCCCTTCCGGCTGCCGCCCTTTCTTTTTCTGTGTCATGTCCGTTTCGCCACGCCCCGGCACTGCGTCTGACGGGCCCCAGACGATTTCTTTGCGCTCTGGCAATGCATCCGATAATCTCTGGGCTGCTCCTTTGCGCTCCGGCAATGCATCCGATAATCTCTGGGCTGCTCCTTTGTGCTCCGGCAATGCATCCGATAAGCTCTGGGCTGCTCCTTTGCGCTCCAATGCTGTGTCCGATAGGCTCTGGACTGCTCCTCTGCGCTCCGATTCTTCATCCGATAGGCTCCGGGTTGCTCCTTTACGCTCCGATACGGTATCCGGTAGGATCTCACCTGCCGCCGCACTCTTTGCCTGAGGCTGTGGAAGCGGCAGCAATCCGCGAAGCGTCGGCTGCACATGCAGAAATTCCATACACGCCTCAAGCTCCGACGACCGGTCTTCCTTCCTATCATACCCAATACGCTCCGGCTGCTTCACGGCCCGGATCAGGATATTCTTCGGGGTGTGCTCCATGTCGATAAATTCCAGCACCTGCACCTGGTAGCTGCACTCCTCGAGCATGGCGGCGCGCAGTCCGTCGGTGACAAGCGCTGCCATCCGCTCCTTGATCAGACCGTATTTGAGCACCGGCTGCAGGACCTCGCTTGTGATCTGGCGGTTGAGCTCGTGCTGGCAGCAGGGCACGGACAGGATCGCGCGCGCGTTCCACGCAACTGCCTTCGCAAGCGCGTAGTCCGTCGCCGTGTCACAGGCGTGCAGCGTGACCACGAGGTCCACCTGCTCCACTCCCTCATAGTCCGCGATATCGCCGGTCAAAAACTGCAGCTTTTCATAGCCGAACTCTGCGGCAAGCTGATTGCAGTGCGCAATCACGTCCTCCTTCAGGTCGAGCCCGGTGATCCGCAGGTCGTAGCCCTTCTTCTCGTGCAGATAATAGTACATCGCAAACGTCAGGTAGGATTTGCCGCACCCGAAATCTATCATCGTGAGCTCCCGGTTCCTCGCGAGCACCGGGCAAATGTCCTCGATAAACTCGAGAAAGCGGTTGATCTGGCGGAACTTATCGTACTTTGCCTTTACCACCCTGCCCTCCGGCGTCATCACCCCGAGCTTCACGAGAAACGGTACCGGCTCCCCCTCCGGCAGCAGGTAGCGCTTCGTGCGGTTGTGCTCCAGATCGGCCTGCTTGGCGGGCTGCTGGCGGTGCCTCAGCTTCGCAGTCACCTTGCCCTTCTTGCTCACCAGCGCCGATGCGGTCAGCCTCGTCGTCTCCGCCTGCAGCTGCCGGTAATCGCGGCTCATCCACGCAAGCAGCTCGGGAAGCAAGCTCTCCCTGTCATAATTCCTGTGAAATTCCTTTTTCCCGTCCCAGAGCGCCGCCTGAAAAACGACCTCCCCGCGATGCCGGACCGGCCGAATCCGGATCCTCTGATACGCATCCTTCGTCCTGGGCGCACTGACCACCAGCATGATCAGCTCCTCGTCTAATATCGTATCCAATAATTTCTTTAATTCTTCCATTCTGTCCTCATAGTTCTTCTTCACACATTTTTTCGACGCCATACCAGCCGCAGATCTGCGCTCCGCTTCGGTCGGCGCTAACCGTGTGGTCTCGCCTCCCGGCTCGGTCGTTGCTAAACGAGTGGTCTCGCCTCCCGGCTCGGTCGTTGCTAAACGAGTGCCACTGGCACTCAGCAACACTGGCACGCAGCAACACTGGCACGCAGCAACACTGGCACTCAGTGCCCCGCTTGCTACGCAAGCTATCCGCTGCTTCGCAGCTCCTGTCTGTGGCTGGACTATTACTCTCAGTATACTATCGCTTCCCCTTTTGAACAAGTGGGTATTCCTATCTTCTTCTGCATCGCCCGTACCTGCATCGTCTCCGGTGCATCTCCTGCAGAAGCATGACGCGAATCATGTCCTGCACCCAGTTCTGGCCGGGGCGCCGGCGGTTCCGCTCGAATTGCATTGACAGCACTTCATCCGGCTCCGGCTCTGACATCGGCGGAAACTGCTCCTTCACCTGCTCGTAGATCGTCTCGCCGAGCCGCAGCACAGCCTCCTGATCCGGGTGCTCCATATACATTTCGCTGCCCGCATATTCCAGCTTATCACACGCGTCCTCCACGTAGGGCAGCAGCCGCTTCGCCGCCTCCGGGTACATCGTCTGCAGCCTCCGCAGATCCTGCTCCATCGCCTGCTCTTCGTTCATCGCCTGCTCTCTCTCCATCGCGCACGCACGGCCCGCCATCGCCGCATTCTCCGCCATATAGCCGTTCTCCGCCATAGCTCCATTCCCTGCCATAGCTCCGTTCCCTGCCATAGCTCCGGAAGGTCTGTTCCTCATCGGTTCTTGCCCCGCCATTGACCTATCGCCCATCATTCGCTCTTCGTCCATCCATGCTCCGCCGTGCATCATTCGGCCGTCATCCATCCCCGATCTGCCATCCATCATCCGCCCGTCATCTATCCCTGATCCGCCGTTCATCATCCATCCTTCATTCATCCCCGTTCTGCCGTTCATCATCCGGCCATCATCCATCCCTGATCCGCCGTTCATCATCCGCCTGTCATCCATCCCTGATCTGCCGTTCATCATCCGCCCGTCATCCATCCCTGATCCGCCGTTCATCATCCATCCGTCATTCATCCCTGCTCTGCCGTCCACCATCCGGCCATCATCCATCCCTGCTCCGCCGTCCATCATCCGCCCGTCATTCCCCATCTGCGTCCATCCCGGCGATGCCTTTCTCTGATTGGAGCCGGCCTCCGACGGCGATGGCTGACGGCTCCAGGTATCCTCCTCGCTCCGGGTCAGCGGCATCGGCTGCGGCATCTGCTCGCCCGCCGTCCGCTCCACCGGCTCCTCCTCGCCCACATATGGGTTCCATCCGCTCATCGCCCGCTCCCGGTCGATCTCCTCCGCGCGCATATACATGCCCCTGCACACGCGCGGCCTCGGCTCCACGCCCTCCTGGCAGTCCGTCCTTCTTTTACCCGCACAGCCTCCCGGCCTGCCGCTTCTATAATAATCCATTCCTCTGGTTCCTTCTTAAATTTTTCCTTATAATATATGTAAATTTCTCCCTTCCGTTCCCTGTACAAATCACAGGCGGAGCGGTATACTGATCCATGTATCAGGACAGTATCACATCATGATCCAATTCCGGGGAGAATATAAAATGGCAAAAAATAAAGAAGTGAAGACTAACGCAATGCGGATTCTCGACCGCATGAAAATTTCCTATAAAACCTATACGTATGAATGCGACGATTTCACGGATGCACAGCACACCGCGGACCTGCTCGGCCTGCCGCACGAGACGATGTTCAAGACACTTGTGACTGTCAGCCCGGAGCACGGCTACTACGTGTTCGTGCTCCCGATCGACTCCGAGCTCGACCTCAAGAAATGCGCGCACGAAGCCGGCGTCAAATCGCTCGCCATGATCCACGTCAAGGACATTCATGACGTGACCGGCTACATCCGCGGCGGCTGCACCGCAATCGGGATGAAAAAGCAGTATCCCGTCTTTATCTCAGCCCACGCCCGATCGTTCCCACAGATCACCGTCAGCGGCGGAAAGCTCGGCGCTCAGATCGAGCTCTCGCCGGACGACCTCGCCGCGGCGAGCAAGGGAAAATTCTGCGATTTCACACGGTAAACCGACGCAAATCCGGCCGGTATCTCTCGCGCAGCAGAAGCAACTCGAATCCGGCCGGTATCTCTCGCGCAGCAGAAACAACGCAAATCCGGCCCGTATCTCTCGCGCAGCAGAAGCAACGCGAATCCGGCCCGTATCTCTCGCGCAGCAGAAACAACGCAAATCCGGCCCGTATCTCTCGCGCAGCAGAAACAACGCGAATCCGGCCGGTTCCCTCACTCACAGCGGAAACGACAGCACCCCCAGGTGCTCCAGCAGAATCTTCAGGCCGAGCAGAACCAGGAGCGCGCCTCCTGCCAGCTCGGCTTTTCCCTTGTACTTCGCCCCGAACACGTTGCCGATCCTGGCCCCGGCGGTCGAGATCCCGAACGTCACAACGCCGATGAAGACTACGGCCACCGGAACATTCGTGTCCGGCAGAAACGCGAGCGTGATGCCGACCGCAAGCGCGTCAATGCTCGTCGCCACGGCCAGCAAAAACATCGTCTTCGCGTCCATCGCGTCATCGACCGCTTCCTCCTCCTTCGCGAAGGCCTCCTTGATCATGCCGCCGCCGATCACGCCGAGCAGCACAAACGCAATCCAGTGATCGATGGCTGTGATGTAGCGCTCAAACCGGACGCCCAGCAGATACCCGATCGCCGGCATCAGCGCCTGAAAGCCTCCGAACCACACACCGCAGACCATCGCCTTTTTCAGACTGCACTTCTCCATCGCCAGGCCCTTACAGACAGACACGGCAAACGCGTCCATCGCCAGCCCCACCGCAAGCAAAAATAATTCTACAATGCTCATCTGTATTCCCCTTTACTCTCTTCCGCGCCGTTCGCCCGAAAGACGCCTCCCCGGCCTCACTCTGTCTTCTTCTCCAGCCTCGCATTCACGTCGTTCCGGATCCACTTATACAGCGTCGCGGTGAGCGGGACGCCGAGCAGCATCCCGGGAATCCCCAGGAGGCCGCCGCCGACTGTGACAGCTGCCAGCACCCAGATGCCGGGCAGACCGATCGAGCCCCCGACGACGCGCGGGTAAATCACATTTCCCTCAATCTGCTGCAGGATTGCCAGATAAATGACGAACTCCACCGCCTTGAGCGGGCTGATCGTGACGATCAGGAACGCGCCGACGATCGCTCCGATGTACGCGCCCATGACCGGGATCAGCGCAGTCGCCCCCACGATGACGCCCGTCATCAGCGCGTAGGGCAGCCGCAGCCCCGCCATGCCCACGCCGCAGAGCGACCCGAGAATAAACGCCTCCGTAATCTGCCCCGTGATAAAATTCGTAAAAGTCTCATGCGCCAGCGCCAGGAATCGCGACACGCCCCCAGTGATGCCCTGCGGCACGTAGACGCTGGAGAGCTTCGAGAGCTGCACGCGCAGCCGCTCCTTCCCGAACAGCATATAGATCGCAAAAATAATCGAGATAATCCCGGTAAAAATAAAGCCCGCAATCACATTTGCCGCCGAGAACGCGGAGTTGAACAGGTTCCCGATCCCCTTGGAGAGGAAATTTCCGATCTTGCCAAACAGCGTGTTCCAGTTGATCTCGAGACCCATCACGTACTCCTGAATCTCCGGCTCATCCTCGAGCAGCCGGATCAGCCATTTCTGGAAGCGGCCAAACGACCGCGGGATATCCCGTGTGAGCACCTGCATCGAGTCCACCAGGGACGGCACGACCAGCACGATCATGAAAACCACGATCGCCAGCACCAGAAGGATGCTCGAAAAGACACAGACCGGCCTGCGGGTGCGCGCCGCCCAGCCGTCCGTGCGCTTTGGGAAATACAGCTTCTCCAGCCGTTTCATGAAAATATTCAGCACGTACGCGATCATAAAACCGTATGCCAGCGGTTTCATCGTGTGCAGGACCAGGGATACCAGCGAAAAAATCCGGTCCGAGTATTTGACGCACAGGCAGCTGATCACGGCGATGACCGCGATCTTCACCCAGTTGACATTGACCTTGTGCTCTGTCTGCTCCAGGCCGGAACGCTCTTCTATCTTCATATTATCTGTACACCTCCTCACAGCTCTTCGTGAATCCAATCCAGGTACGCCCGTATCTGACGCTCATATCCGTTGTCGGACGGCTCGTAGAAGCGGCTCCCGACAAGACTGTCCGGCAGATACTGCTGGCGTGAAAAATGCTTCGGGCAATCGTGCGCGTACTCGTAGCCCGCTCCGTGGCCCAGCTTCGCCGAGCCCTTGTAATGCGAATCCTGCAGATGTACCGGCACCTGCGCGGGCTTGTCCTGCACCGCGCGCATCGCGGCTCCGATCGCATTCGTCGCGGAATTGCTCTTCGGCGCGGTCGCGATGTAGGTCACGGCCTGCGACAGGATCAGCTGCGCCTCCGGCATCCCGATCCGCTCCACCGCGAGCGAGGCCGCCACCGCCACCTGCAGCGCCTGCGGGTCTGCGTTCCCCACGTCCTCCGATGCGCAGATCATGATGCGCCGCGCGATAAACTTGATGTCCTCGCCGGCGTACAGCATCCGGGCCAGATAATAAACCGCCGCGTCCGGGTCCGATCCCCGCATGCTCTTGATGAACGCGGAGATCGTGTCATAGTGCCCGTCCCCGTCTTTATCGTAGCGCACCGCGCGCTTCTGAATACACTCGGAGGCCACGTCGAGCGTGATATGGATCTGCCCGTCCTCAGAGGGCGAGGTCGTCAGCACGCCGAGCTCGACCGCGTTCAGCGCCGCGCGCGCATCGCCGCCCGCGACATCGGCCAGAAATTCCGCCGCATCCTTCTCGAGCACCGCGTGGTACGCCCCCATTCCCCGCTCCGTGTCAGTGACCGCACGCTGGAGCAGCTGCACAATGTCATCCTTCTGCAACGGCTTCAGCTCGAAGATCACAGAGCGGGAGAGCAGCGCGCCGTTGACCTCAAAATACGGATTCTCCGTCGTCGCGCCGATCAGAATCAGCGTCCCGTCCTCGACAAACGGCAGCAGATAGTCCTGCTGTCCCTTATTGAACCGGTGAATCTCGTCGATGAACAGGATCGTCTTTTTCCCGTACATGCCGAGGTTCTCCTTCGCCGCCTTCACGACCTCCTCCATGTCCTTCTTCCCCGCGACCGTCGCGTTGATCTGCGTGAACTCGGACTTCGTCGTGTTCGCAATCACGCGCGACAGCGTCGTCTTCCCGGTGCCGGGCGGGCCGTAGAAGATCAGCGAGCCAAGCTTATCCGCCTGGATCGCGCGATAAAGCAGCTTATCCTTTCCGATGATATGCTGCTGCCCCACCACCTCGTCGAGCGTCCGCGGGCGGATCCGCGAGGCAAGCGGCGCCTCCGTCTGCATGGCCTTCGACCTTGCGTACTCAAATAAATTCATTTTTTTCTCCTGTTATCCTGATTTTGTGAAACGAATTCCGGCCATCGACTGTTGCTCACACTGCCATCCTCGCACCGCCGCCTGCCGGTTCGGTCTTTGCCAGGCGAGTGCCACCGCACCCAGGCCGCGTTCAGAGCGCACACCGCCAGAATCCATGCGCTGCCGCTTTCCGCTCCAGACTGTGAGCCCTGGCCTGCTTCCTGCTATTATATAACAGAACGTATGTTCTTTCAACTGTTTTTTATTCAAGAATCAGTTCGTCCACGGTGACAAACTCATAGCCCTGCGTCATCAGCTGATCCGCGATCTCGAGCGCCGCGTCGACGGACGACTCATAGAAGTCGTGCAGCAAAATGATATCGCCCGCCTCCACGTCGTCGAGCACGCGCTGTACGACGAGCTCCGTGTTTTTCGTCGTCCAGTCCAGCGGGTCCACATCCCAGAGCACCGGGATCATCTGAAACGGACACTCCAGCGTCTTATCCCAGCTGCCAAACGGCGGCCTGACGAACTCGGTGTCCTTCCCGGTGATCTCCCGCACGAGCGCGCTCGTCTTCTCGACCTGCGCACACGCATCGTCGTTGTCCATGCCGGCAATTTTTACGTGGTCATACGTGTGGTTTCCGATCAGGTGACCCTCCGCGGCCATGCGCGCAATCACCTCCTCATTTCCCGGAATATTTTTCCCGACCACAAAGAAGGTCGCGCAGATTCCGCGCTCCGACAGGCCGTCCAGCAGCTTTGCCGTGTAGACCGGATGCGGCCCGTCGTCGAAGGTCAGCGCCACCTGACGGCATGCGCCGTCCTCCCGGTCCGCTCTGTCGTTCGATTCTGTCTGCCGCACCGCAGTGTCCCCACCCCCGCCGGACCAGATTTCGCTTCCGTCCTGGAGACTCTGCGTTCCTGGGGAGACTATATGATCTAAAACGGTCTCTCCCTTCGGCTTTGCCGCACCTACCGTTTCCATCACGCCCGCTGCTCCTGCATCTGCCGTTTCCGCCACACCCGCTGCTCCTGCATCTGCCGTTTCCGCCACACCCGCTGCGCCTGTATCTGCCGTTTCCGCCACACCTACTGCGCCTGCCATATCTGCCGTTCCTGGCGCATCTGCTGCTCCTGCCACTCCTGTCGCATCAACAGCACCCTGTTCTGCTGCCGCGTTCACTCTTTCCCGTCGCAGGCGTCCCTCTCCGGCATCGCCCACCGTCATCAGCGCTACTCCGGCCAGTCCCCAGATCACGAGTGCGCCAAGCAGCCTCCCGGCGGTCCGGTGAAGCTCCTCCCCGGCAGTCCGGCAAAACGCCTCCCCGGCGTTCTTACACCTCCCCCAAAGGCTCCTCCCGCCTTTCCCCGACTCTATCTCCCCGGCATCAGCCATCCTCTCCTCTATCCCGATTTCCCCCGATCTCTCCTCCGCCATAGCCCATGATCCCTGCCCTGCGCCGCCTGCCCCGCATTCTTGCCGGAAACAGACGTTTTCTATCAGTATATGACCTGGTGCTGCCGCACATACATGCCGATGACACGAAAACTATTCTGCAATAATTTAAAAAAACTCTTTCCTTTTCCATTTGTTTCATGATACAATGTAGAAAATTTATCATTCTTTTTTCCTGAGAATTCGCTTGCGGATTCTCTAATTTTAGCGTGCAAATGTACAGTTCAGCCGCGACGCCATGCAAGCCGCAGACCCGCTTGCTACGCAAGCTATCCGCCGCTATGCGGCTTCTGTCTGTGGCTGAATGGGCGTTTCGCCCATTCAAAAATGGAAATACAGTCCTTAGCAAGCAAGCTTGCACGGCCTGTCTTCCCATTTTTTATGCATGGCTAAACTGTAACACAAAATGTTCTTGCAGACTACAAACTGAGAAGGGATCTGGTGTACTTATGACTTTGAAACAGCTTTTCGCCCCCTCCGACATGACCGAGGGGCGCCCCTGGGAAAAAATTGTACTCTTTACGATTCCGATGCTGATCGGAAACATCGCGCAGCAGCTCTACAACACAGTCGACAGCATCGTCGTCGGACGCTATGTCGGTGACAACGCGCTCGCCGCAGTCGGAAGCGCAGGCCCGATTCTGAATCTGCTGCAGGTGCTCTTTGTCGGAATTTCGGTCGGCGCGGGCGTCATGGTGTCGCAGTATTTCGGCGCAAGGCAGCGCGAGGAGCTCTCCAAGACGATCGGCAACTGCATCACCTTGACCGCGCTCTCCTCGATCATCATCATGGTGCTCGGCATCCTCGGCATCCGGCCTCTGCTCGAGATCCTCGGCACGCCGGAGTCGATCATCGACTGGTGTACCTCCTATCTGATGATCCTGCTGCTCGGCTGCGCCGGAAGCGCTTACTACAACATCCTCTGCGGGATTCTGCGTGGACTCGGCGATTCGGTCTCCGCGCTTGTCTACCTGCTCGTGGCTACCGTGATCAATATCATCCTTGATGTCTGGTTCGTCGCAAGCTTCGGGATGGGTGTCGCAGGAGTCGCGCTCGCCACGGTGATCGCCCAGGCGGTCTCCGCCGTCCTCTGCATCGTGAAGCTCGGACGCATGCAGGAAATCTTCGATCTGAAGCTGCGGCATCTGAAATTCACAGGCCACCATGCCAAGACGATCATCCGCCTCGGTCTCCCGTCGGGACTGACGCAGGCGATCTTCTCGATGGCCATGATCGTCGTCCAGTCGCTGACCAACAGCTACGGCGAGCTCGTCATCGCGGCGAACGTCATCATCATGCGTGTCGACGGCTTTGCGATGATGCCGAACTTCTCCTTCGGCACGACGATGACCACCTACGCGGGACAGAACGTCGGCGCGCGGCGCTACGACCGCGTCGAGCAGGGCACGCGCCAGGGCACGCTGCTCGCAGTCCTGACCTCCGCGACCATCACCGGACTGATCCTGATCTTCGGAAAGAATCTGATGGGAATCTTCACGGAGACGGACGAGCTCGTCACTCTGAGCGCCAACATGATGAAAATCCTCGCGCCGGGCTACATCGCGATGGCTGTCACGCAGTGCCTCTCCGGCGTCATGCGCGGCGCCGGCGACACGATGACCCCGATGTGGATCTCCCTGATCACGACCGTTGTGATCCGCGTGCCGCTCGCCTACGGCATCGCCTTTTTGACCCGGACTCCGGAGCTCCCGAACGGCGCATACCAGTGCATCTGGATCTCGCTGCTCTCCGCATGGGTTCTCGGCGCCATCATCAATTTCTTCTTCTTCCGCAAGGGCACCTGGAAAAAGAAAGCGCTCATGGCGGACGAAGCGGCGGTTTCCTGAAGCATCTTCAGGACGTTCTGTACATCCGTGCTGCGAACCTATACAAAAAACTGCCGGAATGCAGTGTGGCTTCACGCCATGCATTCCGGCAGCTTTTTTATTTCTGCCTTTTATTCCCCGGGGCAGCGAGCCAGGCAGCCACAGCCATGCTTGTACGGATTCCCGGCCAGCCTGTCCTGTCCCCTTCTTCCGCAACCGTCAGGCCATCACTTCCTCCACGGCCTTCCTGATCTCCTCGTCCTTGCAGTTTGCCGCAAAGTATTTCCGGAAGCCCTCGGTCGCAAACGCGCCCTTTGCGAGCTCGCGGTCGATGCTTCTGAGGATGTCCGGCAGCTTCTGATAGCTCACCGCACGCACCTCGTCGAGAATCTTCTTGTTGCGCTTCTCCGGCACGGCGCGCTCCCTCGGGTAGCCCTGTCCGCTCTCCTCGCAGAACAGCTTCTCAAAAATATACTCGAGATTCAAATCTCCGCCCCAGCCAAAGCCCTTCGCGAACGGGATCGCGATCGCGTTGCCGTCGTTGATCTGTGCGAAGGTGTACGCGTCCAGCGGGTCCTCGACATGGCCGCAGATCACGCCCGGGAAGGAGTTGCACGCGAGCATCGCGCCCTCGCCGGTGCCGCAGCCCGTGATCACATAGTCCGCTGCCCCCGAATTCAGCAGCACCGCCGCGAGGATGCCGACCTGCACGTACGTAAGCTGCGCCGCGTCATCCGCCGCATACATCCCATAGTTAAACACCTCATGCCCCATCGGCTCCACGACCTTGCGCAGCGCGTTCTCGATGATGCTGTTCTTTGCCGCCTGGCTGTTTTCATTAATCAGTGCAATTTTCATAGTCCTGTCCTCCTGTATGATTTTAGACCGCCTGTGTGGCGTCTTTTTGATATGTAACTTTCTTGTCTCTGTACGTTAGTCGCTCTGTTCTTCGACTCCCATACTACTTCATCTGCATCCCGGCTTCACACTTTATATGCAACCTTCAGATCGCATCCCTGCGCAGCCTCGCAGTATTCTTGTCTTTAAATTTTGCCGACATTCTCACGGCTGCTTTCCGATATATGCGAGGATGCCGCCGTCCACGTAAAGGATATGTCCGTTCACGAAGTCGGACGCGTCCGATGCGAGGAAGATTGCCGGGCCCATCAGGTCCTCCGGCGTGCCCCAGCGCGCCTGCGGCGTCTTTGCGATGATAAACTGGTCAAACGGATGACGGCTGCCGTCCGGCTGCACCTCGCGCAGCGGCGCGGTCTGCGGCGTGGCAATGTACCCCGGTCCGATGCCGTTGCACTGGATGTTGTACTGGCCGTACTCGGACGCAATGTTCCGCGTCAGCATCTTCAGGCCGCCCTTCGCCGCCGCGTACGCCGACACGGTCTCGCGGCCGAGCTCGCTCATCATCGAGCAGATATTGATGATCTTGCCGTGCCCCTTTTTAATCATCCCCGGAAGCACCGCCTTCGAGACGATAAACGGCGCATTCAGGTCGATGTCCACCACCTGGCGGAACTCCTCAACCTTCATCTCCGTCATCGGAATCCGCTTGATGATGCCCGCATTGTTCACAAGGATATCAATCGTCCCGAGCTCCTGCTCGATCTTTGCGACCATCTCCTGCACCTGCGCCTCGTCGGTCACATCGCAGAGATAGCCGCGCGCGTCAATCCCCTTCTCTGCGTACTGCTCCAGCGCCTTGTCCATGTGCTCCTGCCCGCGGCAGTTGAACGCAATCTTCGCGCCCGCGCCGGCAAACGCCTCGGCGATCGCAAACCCGATCCCGTAGGCCGCCCCGGTCACAAGGGCTACCTTTCCCTCGAGGGAAAATAATCTGTCCATCTCCATGTCCTTCCTCCGATCTTACTTTTCCTGTTCACGGGCATCCTGGCCGCGCACACAGCAGCGCGCTTCGCGATGCATGAACAGGAACCTTTTCCTACTGTCTTACACTCTATCATATCCGATATTCCTTTTCCTGTCTTATTTTATTCAAAATCTTGCAAATCTTCTTTTTCGCATATATACTGTAAATAAACGATAACCTCAGATAGCAGAACAAGGACAAAAGCCTGCTATCGACCGTTTCCGGTATTTGAATTCATAAATTGCCGTGCCGGATCGCACTGCTCCGCGCTCACCCTACGAAAGGAATTTTTATGAAGTTTTATTCTTCCTGCAAAGACGCAATCAACGCCTGCCTGAGCGAAAAAAATTTCGCCATCGCACATCTGTACAACGACGAAAAGCCTATGGCAATCCACATTCACGATTGCTATGAAATTTACTATTCGATCTCCGGCGGCAAACAGTTCCTGATCGACAATCACCTGTACAACTTTCACCCCGGGGATATCTTTTTTATCAACCAGTTTGAGAGCCATTATCTGACGCAGATCGACCATGTCACGCACGAGCGGATCATCGTGTCCATCTGGCCGGAGTATCTGAAGAAGTGCTGCACGCCGCAGACCGATCTGAATCTGTGCTTCTCAATCCGAAACACCCCGTTCGGCCATCGACTGTCCCTGACGCCCGACGAACAGGGGCAGTTTCTGTCCTTGATCCACCGCCTCTCCGGGGACGCGGGCTTCGGCCAGGATATTCTGGAACGGTCCTGCTTTCTCGAGCTGATGACCTTTCTGAACCGGTGTTTTCTTCTGCGCGCTCAGGAGGCCGCCGCAGATACGTCCTCTCCCACATGGCCTGTCGCACATTCCGTCCCCGCGCTCTCTTCCGCATGGCCTGCCGCACATTCCGTCCCCGCGCTCTCTCCCGGAGCAATAGATGTCAGATCCGACTCGGATCTGACTTCCAAACCCGGTGATTCAGCCGCCCGCCATGCGCAGATTGACCAGATCCTCTCCTACGTCAATCAAAATCTCACCGGAGATTTGAGCATCAACGCGCTCGCAGGCCATTTTTATATCAGCAGCTCGTACCTCTGCAAGCTCTTCCGCGACGCGACCGGCACCACCATCAACCGCTACATCACGGCCAAACGGATCACCCGCGCCAAGGAATTGCTCTCCCTGGGCTGCTCGGTCACAGAGGCCTGCGCGGAGTGCGGCTACAACGATTACAGCAATTTCCTGCGGTCCTTCACAAAGTCCGTCGGCATCTCGCCGAAAAAGTATGCGCAGCGGATTGGTTACTGATAGAACTCATTTTTAACTGCAACAGTGGCGGAATCCCGCGTCCGCATTGTACGAATCATATGATCGCAGAAAGGATGCCATCGTTCCGGCACCAGGGACAAAAGCCCCTGCACAGATATTTCTTCATCTGTACAAGGGGCTTTTCTATTGTCTGTTCAGATCATAATGTCTCGCCGGACTCCCGGCAGATGATTCTGCTCTTTTCCGAGGCTGAGGCAAGTCTGCCGCCAATTCATGACGGATTTACTGCTGTCCGCAGCAGTCCTGTAAACCTGTGGGCTATTTCACGGTAATCGTACAGGTCTTCTTGATACCGCCTGCCGTGATCGTGATCACCGCGGTGCCTTTCTTCTTTGCCGTCACCTTGCCCTTTGCGTTCACGGTCGCGATCTTCTTGTTCGAAGAGCTGTACTTGATCTTCGCCTCCGCTCCCTTGGGCGCGAGCTTCGGCTTCAAGGTCGTCGACTTGCCCTTTTTCATGGTGATCGCATCCTTCACGCCGGTGATTCCGGTCGGCGCTGTCTTCGCAACTGTCACTGTGATAACGACCTTCTTGCTGCCGGACTTAACGGTGATCTTCGCCTTTCCAGAGCCCTTGGCCGTGATGACGCCCTTCTTGGAGACCGTCGCCACTTTCTTGTTCGAGCTCGTGTAACTGAGCTTATCCGTCGTCGTGATCGGCGTGATGATCGGCTCAAGCTTCGCCGTCTCGCCCTTCTTCAACGTCAGTTTCTTCACAATATTTGTGATCTTCGAGGTCTTCACGGTGCCCTTCTGGACCTTCACCTGCACATTTGCCTGCAGGCCGCTCGCCAGTGTGATGGTAATCACCGCCTTGCCGGTCTTTTTCTGCGCCGTGATCTTTCCACTTGCGTTTACTTTCACGATCTTCTGGTTGCTCGACTGCCACGATACGACCGAATCGCCAGCCGCCAGGCCGGACACCTTCAGCTTCGTCGTCGACTGCTTCACCTTCAGCGGAAGGCTTGTCGCATTCAGCGTGATCGTCGGGGTGAGCTTTGCGATCCGGGTCGTCTCCTGCGCGCCGCAGACCGTACAGCTGCGCGCGGATATGCCGTCCGCAAATACGGTCGCATCCTGCGTCGTCGCCCAGTTGCCAAATGTGTGGCGTCCGGTCGCCGGGATCGCTGTCGCCGCCTCCTTGTAGCCGCAAGCGGTACACTCTGCGTGCTGACTGCCCGCCGCGCCGCATGTCGCCGCCTTATCGGTGACGGTCTTCATCGTGTGTGCGCCGGTCGCAGAGATCGCTGTCGCTCCTTCTTTGTAGCCGCAAGTCGTACACTCTCTGTGCTGGCTGCCCGCCACGCCACATGTCGCCGCCTTGTCGACAACCGTCTTCATCGTATGAGCGCCGGTCGCCGGAATCTCCGTCGCCGCCTCCTTGTGACCGCAGACGGTACACTCTGCGTGCTGGCTGCCTGCCACGCCGCATGTCGCCGCCTTGTCGACAACCGTCTTCATCGTGTGTGCGCCGGTCGCCGGAATCTCTGTCGCTGCCTCCTTGTAGCCGCAGACCGCACATTCTCTGTGCTGGCTGCCTGCCGCGCTGCACGTCGCTGCCTTGTCAACAACTGTCTTCAGATCGTGACCAAGAGGCGGAAGCTCCTGCGTCTCCGTTGCATTACAAACCGAACAACTGTGTGTCTGGCTGCCCTTTTCCGTACAATCAGCCGCCTTGTCAGTTATCCACTCAGACCAGGTGTGCGGAGCCTTTCCGACAATCTCTGTCTTCTCATCACCGCAAATGCTGCATCTGCTGACCTTCACACCCGTCTCCGTGCAAGTCGGGGCCTTTGTGGTTTCTTCCACATACTTATGAGCATTTTCCGCGCACTTCTCCAGCACGAGCTGCCATGGACTGAGCGACGCCGCATAGAAGCTGATTGTTCCGTCCGCATTCTTCGTATAGGAGACCGGCACATCGGTTCCGTTCACCGTATGGTACAGCGTAAACTCCGCTCCCTGGAATGCCTGCGGAACCGGCATCGTGATGCGGATCGGGGCCGCCGGCTGTACATTCTCCTTTACCGGATCTGCTGATCCGGTTCCGTCTGCCTTTACTGCAACAATATCCATAGAGATATCCAGTGCATAGACTTTCTTCCCGTCCTCCGTTGTCCCGGTTCCCTCTTTATCCTCTGTGATCGAGAGCTGCGCCTGATATACCGTATTCGCATCCGGCGTAATCTCATTCTTCAATGCTGCCGCCACTGTGACAGCGGCACCCTCCACCTGAACTTTCTCCGGTGCAACTGTCGGGTCCGCCAGATTCGCCGCCACACTGCTCGCCGTGATCTTTCCGGTCAGACCGGTCTGTGCGTCCTCAGCGATCAGCTTCTCCTCCAGCTCTTTGATCGTTTCCATCGGAGATTTCGGATTCGTATCTCCGATCGGCTGATCCATGATCTCTGCGAGCGCATCGTTGTCGATCGCCGTGATTTTATCTACCGCATCCGTTATGTTCGCATCGGAACCTTCCTGGCCCAACTTGTCTACAATGCCCTGCACTTCACTCAAGCTGTCACTGACACCTGTCGCCGGAAGGATCTCCAGAATCTCTTCCTGATCGCAAACCGAGCACTTTTTATACACCATTCCGTTCTCTGTCGCAGTCGGATCCTGCCTCAACTCCTCGCCAAACGTATGACCCTTCGGTGCAATCGTCTCATTCTCAACCTCACCGCACCGTGCGCATGCCCGGTATTTGCTGCCTGCCTCCGTGCAGGTCGCCTCCTTCTGCGTCGTCCACTCCTGCGGGTAATCGTGTCCGAGTGCGTCGATCGTCTCTGCATAGGTCTCCCCGTGCATCAGACACGTGAACGTCCTCACGCCATCCTCCGTACAGGTCGCCGCCTGCGTGACGGTTCCGTCATCCCACTGATGCTCCTCCATCTCGCCCGCGCCCTGATACGTCGCCAGCACTTGGAACTCGCCGAGTCTGCCGTCATCGTCCTCACTATAAAATCCAGCCGCAATATAGTACGTTCTTCCGGCATTCAGCTCATATTCCAGTTCAAAATTGAGATTCTCAGATCCGTCATCATTGTATGCCAGCTCATTTCGCTGCCCGTCATACAGCGATCCGACAGTATCCGAATCGCCCAGAGATACGATCGTATACACCCCAGACCGCTCCGGAACAAACTTGAAATACGCTTTGTCATACAAGATCCCGATCACCGCGCTCTGCGCTGTGCCCTCTGTCAGCGTCTTGGCACGCTCAAAGCTGTTCGCAAGGGAATCCAGCACCCCCTTCGGCGCAACGGTAAAATAAACATCTTTCGTATTCCACTGCCCGCTGTCGCTGACAGTACAGTAATACTGCTGTATCCCTGTCACATTTTTTACCACAAGAGACGATCCGGTCTCATTCTCTATCTCGACATACTCGTAGTACGAATTGGTATCCGTTTCCTCAAGCTGCCCCCTATACCAGGTATACGTCACCGGCCCGTACGCCGCATCCACAGAAGCGTTTACCCGCAATGTGGCATCCGCGCCGCTCTCTGCCTCTACCTCAGCAGCCTCCGCCGACGCCGTAAGCCCAGTGTCCAGAATAATTTCGATCTCAATCCTCTCTTCCTGATATCCGTCCCGGACAATACAGTAGCACCATCCGGATTTGGCGACATTCTCCAGCGTCACAGACGATCCGGTCACATTGGATATACCGTCATATCCTGCCCACTTGTATGTCAACTTCCCCAGCTCTGAGGTCGCGTCAATCGACACCGAAATATTATCTCCTGGCTTTGCATGGATCTCATAGTTGCCGTCTGAGCCAGGATATTCCACCCACTCTGCGGATACCTCCCTGATCTCCAGTCCGCTGTTCACCAGCACACTGAAGCTCATATAGTCTTCTCCATAGCCATCCGTCGCCCAGCACTGATAATACATGCTCTGATCCGCCGTTACAGTCAGTGTGCTACCAGTGGCGTTCTCCACCGTCTCCCACTGTGGATCCTCACCATAACACGGACGCCTCATCCACTCATAAGTGATTCCCGAAAGTGAACTGGTGACTGAAACCCCCATCGTCACGGTCTCTCCCTTTGATACCAGGAAATCAGTATTCGTGGCTGCGTTGCAGACAAGATCACTCTCGACGTCGATTCGGAACCAGACATCTTCTGTATTATATCCGTCTGTGACCCTGCAAAAATAAGCGTTATTTCCCTGTATGTTTTTCAGCTCATACTCAGAAGAAGTCGCTCCTTCAATTAAGATGCCGTCACTCTCCGGCTCATATTGATACCACTGGTAGCTCGGTGTCCCGACTTTTGTCGAGGCCTCGACACGCAGTGTCCTTGACTCTCCCGGAAAAACAATCAGGTCTGAATTTTCCGACACGGTCAGTCCGCTGTCCGCTATCACATGAAACCAGATTTCTTCGCTGTTCGTTCCGTCGCCCACAACGCAGCAATACCAGCCGGTCTCCTTCATACTGTCAATCATATAAGTACGGTCATTTGCATTTGGAATCGTTTCGGTGATTTCTAAATACTCCCCTTTGTACCACTGATAATTGATTGTAGCATTCGGGATGCTTGTTCTGACCTTTGCCTCCAGTGTAATCGGCTTACCAATCTCCGCTGTGATCTCCTGCTCGGTGTCTTCCTCAAAAACCAGCGTATCCGCATGAACCGTAACGTACACGTAAAGCGTATTCCCACCGGTATCGCTTACCTGACACTGATACTGTTCCTGTCCGCTGGCTGCCGCCACCGTATACGAGCCTTCATTTGCCCCGCTGATCTTCTCATATCCCATACCGGTATAGCGAAACCACTGATAGGAGACGTCATAGCCTTCATTGACCGA
Source organism: Oscillospiraceae bacterium (assembly GCA_021771715.1). Classification (GTDB taxonomy): domain Bacteria; phylum Bacillota; class Clostridia; order Lachnospirales; family Lachnospiraceae; genus Choladousia. The sequence goes on along the minus strand of JAETOO010000018.1, from coordinate 2,145 downwards.
CGCCGCCACCAGAAGCGTCACCGGCTCGCCATAGGTCACATCATACCACGTCTTTGTTTTGGAAGAATCAAGCGCCAGCCCGGTATCGACCATCACTCTGAATGATATTGTCTTTGTCTGATTGCCGTCGCGTACATAACAACCGTAGGTCACCGTTCCGGTAATCGCATCCGTAGTATAGGAAGACTTCGTTGCCCCAGGAATCTCTTCTGCACGCATATTCTTCTCGATATACCATTGATAAGTAATTTCCTCGCCTGAAGTCGTCGATGCGGTTACCGAGAGGGTCTTCGTCTCCCCTCTACTGGCAGGTACCTGCTGCTGCATTCCCTCTCCCTGCACAGTCAGGGTCTGTACCTGCACCCGGAAAGAAATGTCCTCATACCGCCCATAATCATCGCTGACACGGCATATCCAGTCCCCGGATTTTTTCGCCGTTATCGTGTAAATGTCCGCAGTCGCGTCCGAAATCAGTTCTCTTTCCCCGTAGAGCCCCTTGTACCACTCGTAGTGAAGTGATCCGCTCGTGACGGACGCCTGTACCTGCATCTTCACCGTCTCCCCTGCATTCACATAGAAGGAGGTGTTTTCCGCAGACGCTTGCAGCCCGCTGTCTACCGACACATCAAAATAAACATACTCATACGTATACCCGTCGCTCACTCCGCAGCAATAGCCTGTATACCCTGTTATGTTCGCTACTTCAAACGAACTTCCCGTCTCGTTTTCAATCGGTGTAAGCGGCTCCATTTCCTTTACCGTATACCACTGATAAGTCAGATTCACACCCGCTGCAACCGGCGTCGCAGACACTGACAGCGTTGTGCTCTCTCCGCTCTGAACCAGGACAGGAATCGTCTCGGACACATGTTCCACAGTAAAAGTCTTCACCCTTACCGTCCAGTAGTAGTTGCGGGTATTTCCATAAGAATCGCTGATCACACAGTCTCCCCGCATTTCATGCTGCAGATTGGACAGGGTCAGACGGCTTCCGTTTTCATTTGGTTCAACAGCCGCATCTCCGCCTAATCCTTCTACTGCCTCATAATTATCTGTATCAAAATTCCAAAAATGCCATTCGTAAGAAATCTCGCTATCCACGTCGACTGACGCATTCACATACACCGACGCAGAGCCGCCGATTTCCGCCTGAGCATCAATATTCCCGCCTATAATTTCCAGACCGGAGTCCACCTTCACATAAAAGCGCGCCATCAGCTTAGACTGTCCCTCGGCGTCCGTCATACTGCACCAGAATTCTGTATTTTGCGCCAGATTCGAGACGTCATAGCTGCTGCCTGTCGCGTCGCTGATCGTCTCGTTACTGTTCCTGTTTACCCACTTAAAACTCCAGCCCTCCGTGTTTTCCGCAGCGATTGATAAGGTCAGCGTCTCTCCCGGCTTCACCTCTGCAGTTACATATTCTCCCGGCGCGGCCGTCGCCACCTTCTTGCCGTCCACCTCGGTCACTGAGCCGTTTGTGCTCTCAGCTGCCAGCGCATCTGCGATCTGCAGCTCCAGCAGATCCTCCTCCGTCAGCTCTCCGAGTCCGGATAATTCCTCCGCCGTCTCCAGTTCTGAGATAGACTCGATCACGAGTCCTCCGTCTCCTGCGGGCGCAATTTCCGGAACGCTGTTCTCCGCAATGCCATCCGGCACTGCAGCCGCTCCTCCTGATCCCTGAATTCCCTCATCGGACACTCCAGACACGTTTGTTCCTACCCCCTCCGGCAGCCCTTCCTCCAGAAGGATCTCTTCTCCGCCGGATGCTTCCAGCTCCAGCACCTCTGCTGGCAGCTCCTCCGCGTAGCCGATGAAACCGTTTGCGGGGACGGATGTCAGCACCATCGCCGCAGCCATCACCAGAGCAAGTTTTCTTCGCTTCATAACTCTTCCTCCTTTTTATTTCCACTCATTTACCTGTATGATATAGAAGTCTAACCTCTTGCTGCCTAATTCCTCCGGGTCCTATAACACGGATATCACCGCCCGTTGTCCGCAGACGCAAACCGACACTATGCAATCCCATCATAACTGGACACCAATTTTGATACAATGGGTATCTTGATTGGTGTCCAGTTTCTTTTTGTAAAAGCTCCTATTTGCAAGGGTTTTCATATACTTTTTAACGATAACAGGCTCTAC
>JAETOO010000004.1 GCA_021771715.1 Oscillospiraceae bacterium | reverse complement strand
TTTTAGCTGGCTCTGTCTGAGGAAAATGTGCATCAGGCACATTTTTCGAGTTGCCAGCGGCAGTTGCGCAGGTATTTTGAGACCTTAGAACTTGTAGACGAGCGATTTGGAGCTTTGGGACGGCCCTGCTATCTTCTCGTCCGGGTTGGCTGAACTGTAATGACAAGATCGTTGACGAATGGAAAAATAGGAAGTGTTGCTATGCTGTGCAATCTAACAAAAAAGTAAGAGTTCAAGTGCGATATGTTTCCGTCCTGTAAGGATTTTCGTCCTGCTTGTTTGATAAAATGATCGGGCAGGATGCTTTTCACCCAGAAATATCGAAGATAATGGCGCAATCTGGCAGACGCTCCTAAGCCGTGAAGGAAAGCTGGAAGAATCCGGGCGGGTGCCAGAGAATCGAGTAAACGCCAGAAAATCTGAGTAAAAGCCAGAGGGTTGAGCAAAGGTCAGAAGAATCTGGGCGGGTGCCAGAGAATCGAGTGAACGCCAGAAAATCTGAGTAAAAGCCAGAGGGTTGAGCAAAGGTCAGAAAAATCTGGGCGGGTGTCAGAAAATCGAGTGAACGCCAGAAAAATCTGAGCAGAAGTCCGGCAGAATCAGTTGAATGCCGGACGAAAATCGGAGACAGGAGGAATTTTATGGATCAGTTACTTGTGGTAAAGAATTTGTCAAAGAGTTACGGGCGCAGGGGATATCAGACTGCGGTGCTAAACGACATTAACATGACCGTGCGCGAGGGGGATTTTATCGCGATCATGGGGCCGAGCGGCGCCGGGAAGACGACGCTTCTGAATCTGCTCTCGACGCTTGACCAGCCGACGCACGGGCAGATCTTGCTGGACGGCGCCGATATCACCGCCATGAAAAACAAGGAACTCTCGGTGCTGCGCCGCGACAAGATCGGTTTCATCTTTCAGGAGTACAACCTGCTCGACAACATGACGCTGCAGGACAATATCGCGCTTCCGCTCTCCCTGAACGGCGTGCCAGGCGGCGAGGTGATCCGGCGCGTGCAGGAGCAGGCAAAGGTGTTCGGGCTCGCGGAGCATTTGAACAAGTACCCGTATCAGCTCTCGGGAGGACAGAAGCAGCGCGCGGCCTCCGCGCGGGCGCTGATCACGAAGCCGCGGATCCTGTTTGCGGATGAGCCGACCGGGGCGCTGGACTCGCGCTCGAGCCGTGATCTGCTGCGGAGCCTGCGGACGGTGAACGAGGAAGGTGCGGCGACGATTCTCATGGTGACGCACGACGCTTACACGGCGAGCTACGCGAAGCAGGTCTACCTGTTGAAGGACGGGCGGATCGAGTGCAGGCTGAACCGCGGGGCGGACCGGCGGGCATTTTACGAGGAGATCCTCTCGATGCTCGCGACGCTGGGAGGTGAGCAGGAATGAGACAAACGCGTATGACGCTGTTCGGGTTGGCGCGGTCGAACTTCCGGCGGAGTGTGCGGGAGTTCGGAATGATGATCCTGTCGCTCGCCTTCTCTGTGTTCATTTTTTTCAATTTTCAGAACGTGATCTACGCTGACTCCATGAAGGTGCTCGAGGAGTTCAACAAGAGGTACATTGATATCGTGATCGAGGCGCTCTCGGTGGTGTTCGCCGTCTTTCTGTTTTTCTTTGTCTGGTATGCCTCCAATGTCTTCTTGAACCAGAGAAAGAAGGAGATCGGCATCTACATTTTCATGGGGCTCGACCACGCGCGGATCGGGAAAATGTACGTGATCGAGAGCTGCATGGTCGGGCTGACGGCGCTCGCAGCCGGCCTGTGTCTCGGCGTCGCCTTTTCCAAGCTGTTCCAGATGGCATTGCTGAAGCTTTCCGAGATCAGCGTCGATGTCCGGTTTTCCTTCTCTCCCCGGGCGATCGCGATCACGGCGGCGATGTTCCTGGCGATCTACGGGCTGATGACCGCAAAGGGGTACCACACCTTAAAGACGAGCAGCGTCCTCGCACTGCTCTCCGGGGCGAAGCAGAAGGAACTGAAACCGGAGCGCGCGTTTGTGACGGCGCTGCGGATTGTGGTCGGGCTGGGAATCCTCGCGGCGGGTTTTGGGGTGTCCTGGAGGACCGGAGGAATGGAGTCGTTCGGGTATGCGCTGGCGGCGGTGATCCTCGTGATTGCCGGCGTGTATCTGCTGTACTCGGGGCTGATCCCGGCGCTGCTACGGGCGTTCACGCGGAACAAGGCATTTTTATATAGGAAGGAACGCAATCTGTGGGTCAACAGCCTGGCGTTTCGGATGAAGAAAAATTACCGGACGTACGCGATGGTGACGGTGCTGATGATCTGCTCGGTGACCGTGATGGCGTTCTCGATCGCGATGAAGCAGCGGTATGACCGGATCGTTCATTTCGACCAGACGTACACGTATCAGATCGTCAGCTCCCACACATGGGACGGGGACGAGATCGCAGCCGGGATCGGGCAGGAAAACGAGGTGCTCTTCTGGAATGAACTTCCCGTGACGATACTCGACTCCGCGCTGTTCGACACGGAGTATGTCGATATGCCACATGGAGTGACCGCGTTTTCCCAGGTGGAGCAGGCGGCGAGGCGGGCCGGGCTGCCGTTTGCGTATGAGCCGCTGCAGGATTCGCAGGTGATTGAGCTGAGCCATGAGATTCTGATGAGTCTGATCGAGGAGCAGGAGGGGCGCAGGCAGCAGATCGGTGAGGACGTGTACGAGGTGATATGCGACGACACGACGCCGTATCTGGGAAAGCTGCAGACCTACATGAGCCTGTACATTGTGAGCGATGCGGTGTATGAGCGGCTGAGCGCGCAGGGGGTCGAGAACTGGATCTACAATTACTGCATTGCGGATGTGTCGAACGCGGATGCGTCGCGGCCGTATCTGACAGACCTGGCCCAGACGGACACAAATGAGGAGGAGGGGCGGTACACGGGCGTCAATTTCACGGAGTATGACGGCGGGGAGGACAGCTGGATCCGGGTCATGTATTCCCTCGGGTGGTTTCTGTTTGCGACCTTCCTGCTCGCGAGCGGGAGCATCATCTTTATGAAGACGGGGAACGACGCATACGAGGAGCGGGAGCGGTACCAGGTCCTCGGGAAGCTCGGCATCCCGCGCCGTGTGCTGGCACGCTCGCTGCGCAGCGAGATCTGCTTCACGTACTACTGCCCGTTCGTTCTGATGGCCGTGGCCTCGTTCTTTTCGATCCGCGCGCTCGGCAGCGTCATGCACGAAGACCTGTTCCGCGTCAACCTCTGGAGCGCCGGGGCCGTGCTGGGAGTATTCACGGTGATCTGCATGTTGTCGGTGCGCATGGCGAGGAAAAAATTGCTGCGCCGGTAGAGAGAAATTCGTCGGTGCATATGGTGAAAAATGCTGCGTTTGTAGAGAGAAATTCGTCGGTGCGTATGGCGAAGAAATTGCTGCGTCGGCAGAAAGAAGCTCGTTACAGTTTAACTTCAGCTGCACTATCACCGGCAACTTAGAAAAAATTCAGAAAAAGCAGTTGCGAAACAGGTTGCAACTGCTTTTTGTCGTGGTAAAATAGAGGATAAGCTGGATGGATGGGACCACGCAGCAATTTAGAAAAATATCTTGTAGAAGTTAATAGGTGGTTATGTGCGGTCTGCAGTCATGCAGAGCAGATAGGATTTGGTGTGTGTTACAGTCGGTGTTAAACGCGCATTGATGGCACATGCGTTCCTAGCGACAGGCCCATGTTTTAGTTTGATCGGTGCTAAGCGTGTGCCACAGATACACAGTACTGCCAAATATTCATGTGAGCAGGACCGCTTGGCTTGTATGCGTACGGGAATAAAAGAAAGGGAGGATTCGAGATGAAAATTGTGACGTTTGGAGAGATCATGCTGCGGCTGAAGACGCCGGGGCATCTGCGGATTGTGCAGATAAATCAGTATGAGGCGAGCTACGGAGGGGCGGAGGCGAATGTGGCCGTATCGCTGGCGATGCTCGGGGATGAGGTTTCGTTTGTGACAAAGCTGCCGGATAACCCGGTCGGCCTTGCCGCGCTCAATGAGATGCGCCGCTACGGCGTCGACACGTCGCAGATCGTGCAGGGAGACGGGCGGCTGGGCATCTTCTTTTTTGAGAAGGGCTGCAACATCCGGCCGACGAACGTGATCTACGATCGGAAATACAGTGCACTCTCGCTGGCGGATGCCGCAGAGTTTGACTGGGAGCAGATTCTGAAGGACGCGGATGTGTTTTATTTTTCCGGGATAACACCGGCCGTCAGCGCGAGCGTCGAGGAGACGGTCCGTCAGGCGCTGCGGTATTGCCGGGCACATCAGATCGAGGTCGTCTGCGACCTGAACTATCGCGCAAAAATGTGGAGCACGGAGCAGGCACAGCGCGTGATGCGTGAGCTGATGCAGTACGTGACGCTGTGCATCGCAAACGATGAGGATTTTGAGGCCACACTCGGGATTCATGCGTACGACGGCGATGTATCGCGCGGCATTGATCAGATTGACTCCTATAAAAAAGGAATGCAGGAGATTCTGGACCGCTATCCGAACTGCCATGCCGTCGCGAGCGTGCTGCGCAACCTGCACTCGGTCGAGGACGGAGAGTGGATGGGCATCTACCTGAAGGACGGCGTGTACTACGAGAGTTCGATTCACACAGTGCACAGCCTCGAGGCGGTCGGCGCCGGCGATGCGTTTGCAGGCGGCCTGCTGCACGCACTCGCACACGGGTACGACGAACAGCAGCTGATCGACTTTGCGATCTCGTCGAGTGTGCTGAAGCTGATGATCCAGTGCGATTTCAATGTCGTGACCGAGGCGGATATCCGGCGCGTGATGAAATCGGCGGGGACGAATCTGCAGAGGTAGAAAGGAACTATTTGCCAGTTGTGTGCTGAAATTTCTTATCCATTGATTTCGGTTGTGTAGTACATCGTGATATTGGTTTGACGGGAGAATGGCATGGATATTTTCTTACGAAGAGCAAGAGAACGAAGAGGGAAACACGGTCGAGAAATAAGAAAAGTATGCAAAAAGGATAAATAGCAGCAGAGAAGCGCGGAAGAGACATAGGCACCGTAGAATGAAATGCAGTCGCAGATTCTGGTATCGGTCGAAGTTTTTTGGATACCATATCCTGTGGCTGCATTGCATATTGCGGTGCCCTTATAGTTTCGGTAACGGATTGCGCTCGCGGATATCGTTGATCAGCTGCTGGACATGGACGATTTCCTCCTGCGACAACCCTTCCACCTCGATGTAATGCGTCTGATTCAGCTCGAGCAGATAGTCGGTGCTGACCGAAAAGAATTTTGCAATTCTCACAAGCATATCAATAGACGGCAAAATATTGTTGTTTTCCCAGTTCGAGACAGCCTGTTTAGTCACGCCCAGCTTTTTGGCCAGCTCCACCTGGCTCATCCCGCGAGATTTTCTTAGCTTTTGTATAATTTCACTCAACATTGATCTTCCTTTCTCTTCGTGTATCAGCTTAGGTTCCTCGTTGTGCAGTTCAGGTAAGACCTCTGAAAGGTGTTCTGCTATTACCATTTTTTACCAATTTGTTCTAGCGTAATTCAGAAAAAGACTATTTACAAAATACTAAAGTCAATGTATAATTGACTTCGACGCGGTGTGTAAGTCACAAAAAATAAAAGATTTATGGAAAGTATCACGTAGCGGCATTTGCTGCGGGAAGGGCTTTTGAGTCTATGCGTGGAATATACGATGTACATTGTCATATTCTTCCGGGAGTAGACGACGGCGCCAAGACGATGGAAGAGTCGATCGAGCTGATCCGGAAGGAGTACGAGGACGGAGTGCGGAGTATCGTGCTGACCCCTCATTTCCGAAGGGGAATGTTTGAGCCTAAGATGGAGCAGATCTACGAGGCATTTGATGCGCTGACGTTTGCTGTGCGGCGCATGAACCTGAAGCTCTATCTGGGCTGCGAGTACCATGTCAATATGAACATGGCAGAGGATCTGATTGAGGGCAGGCGTCCGACGATGGCGGGCTCTTCCTTTGTTTTATGCGAATTTTCATCGGAAGACAAGGCCGCATATATAAATGAGCGGTGTTATCAGCTCATCAGCAGTGGGTTCACCCCGATTTTGGCTCACATCGAGCGCTATCCGGCGCTGACCAAGGATTTTGATCAGATCGGAGCGCTGACGGAGCTGGGCTGCCGGATGCAGGTGAACGCGGGGAGCATTCTGGGCAGGGACGGCTTTGGGACAAAGCGGTTCTGCAAAAAACTGATCGAGGAGGACCTGCTCGATTTTATCGGCAGTGACGCACATGACAGAAAGGTGCGTCCGCCCTTGCTCGGCGCGTGTGCAGAATTTCTGGAAAAGAAGTACGGCGCCGACTATGCCCGCACGGTCATGTGCAGCAATCCATCAGAAATAGTAGAGCATCTTTAGTTGAACATCGTAAAACAGCATCGTGATGTGCGCCGGGCGCCGCATCCGATAGCAGAGATCGGATTTCTGCCGTGTATTTTCGGATGACAGGTGTCGAAGTTCATTCAAAGGATAGAATGCAGGAAAATACAAGGAGGAAAACATGGAGACGACGTATACGGAAGATGAGATCGAGATTGATCTGTTAGAAATTGTTCAGTTCCTGCTGAGAAAAGCAGGCTATATTTTGCTTACGGCAGTTCTCTTTGCGGTTATTTCGCTGGCCGTAACTGTTCTTTTCATTTCACCGAAATACACTTCCACAACGAAAATGTATATTTTGAACCGCCAGGCGACGGACAGTCTGACGAACAGCGACCTGCAGAGCAGTACCTACCTGACGAAGGACTATATGGTGCTGATCAAGAGCCGTACCGTGATCGAGTCGGTGATCGCAGAGCTCGGGCTGGACATGACGTACGAGGAACTGCTCGACATCATGGATGTGTCGACGGAATCGGACACGCGAGTCGTCACGATTGACGTCACGTACCCGGATCCCTATCTGGCGCGGGACATTGCCAACGCGATCCGGATCGCCGGGGCGTCACACATTCAGACGGTCATGAACACTGAGGCGGTGAACTCTGTGGACGAGGCCAACATCCCCACCAAGAAATCCAGCCCCAGCGTCAGGAAAAATGTGCTGATCGCGGGACTTCTCGGATTCGTTTTGGCTGCAGCCGTGTTCGTCGTGATCTTCCTGCTGGATGACAAGGTGAACACCGCGGAGGATATCGAGCGCTACCTCGGACTGAGCGTTCTTGGCCTCATGCCGATCGACGAGGAGCAGCTCAAGCAGAAAAAGGTAAGACAGCGCGCGGAGAAGCGGCGGAAAGCTGCGCGGAAGCGGCAGAAGTAGAGGGAAAGATGAACTGCGGCGAGAAAACCGTGGGAGCAGAGCAAGAGGAGAGACAAATGAAACGAGTGGAGATAAAAAAACCGAAGCTGACGTACTACAGCGAGGAGGCGTACAAGACGCTGCGGACGAATCTGCTGTTCTGCGGAGGCGACAAGAAGGCAATCGTGTTCACGAGCTGTACGCAGAATGAGGGGAAAACGCAGATCGCGCTGAACCTGGCTATCTCGCTGGCCGAGATCGGCAAGAAGGTCCTTCTGCTTGACGCGGACCTGCGCAAGTCCGTGCTTCTCGGCAGAACGAAGGTGACGGAGGAGATTCGCGGGCTGACGCATTTCCTGTCGCGGCAGGAGGTGCTCGTAAACGTGGTGTACGAGTCGGGTATCCCGAATTTACATATGATTTTTGCAGGCCCGGTGCCGCCAAACCCGTCCGAGCTCCTGAGCGACAAGCTCTTTGATATCATGATGCGCAACCTGCGGGATGCGTATGACTATATCCTGATTGACTCCCCGCCTCTTGGCAGCGTGGTCGACAGCGCAGTCATCGCCGGAAAATGCGACGGCGCGATCCTGGTAATAGAAGCCGGCTGGAACAGCTGGCGCTTCGAGCAGGAAGTAAAGAACCAGCTCGAAAAAGCAGGCACCCCGATCCTGGGCGCGATCCTGAATAAAGTCGACATCACCAGCCAGAAGTATTATGGACGGTATGGGAAATATGGAAAGTATGGGAAATACGGAAAGTACGGGAAGTACGGAGAGGATGAAAAGATGGAGAGCTAGTGCGCTGGTTATACCGAATACGGTTGATTTTATACAGGAATGAGCCGGTATACTAGTTGTCTGTGAGCGGTAAATGTATTGCGAGGTTCAGGCATATTTAGAGTACATATGCATATGGAGCTGCTGACATGTGGAAAAGCTGATAGGCATAAATGGAGATTTAACTTTGGGAGAATAAGGGAGGGACGAGAGGATTGAAAAAACTGATTTTAGCGCTGGGCATCGTGCTTTGCGTCGGACTTGGCGGATTTACGGCTTGGAAAATGGCGAAAATTGACCGGGAAGCACCTGCCATTCGTTTCCCCGAAGAAAAAGAATACACGGGCTCCTTCTCTGAGGATGACTTGCTGAAAGGTGTTCGCGCAGAAGATGACCAGGATGGGGATGTGTCCGACAGTCTGATCGTCGAGTCTGTCTCCTATGATGACGCGAAGCAGAGAGCGATGGTCGTCTACGCCGCGCGTGACAATTCGAACAATGTCTCAAAGGCCAGTCGGATTCTGGAGTGTTCCGGAGAAATGATCGAGGATGCTGAGACCGAAAGCGAGGAAGTGTCAGGATCGGGATCAAAGACACCAGGAACAGCAAAGACGGGCAAGGCGGCGCAGACTGAAAAAGATGGAAAGAACGCTGGGACAAAAGCCGGCACGGATTCGACGCAAAAGGATTCGGTCGGAACGGATGGAATGAGCGCGGACGAAGAAAATGAGTCCGATTCAGAATTGGGATCAGACGCAGATTCAGAGTCGGATCTTGAGAGTGAGACAGAGACAGAGTCTGAGTCAGAAAGCGAAATATTGCCAGCCGGCAGCCCTGTCATCCGCCTGACGGAGAATAAGGTGAAAATTCAGGAAGGCAGCAATTTTGTGCCGCTGAACTATGTCGCTTCGGTGGAGGACGATTACGATAACATCTACGCACTGTGGCAGGACATTCAGATCACAGGAGATTACGATGTACAGAAGGCAGGTACCTATGTGCTGACCTACTACGTGATCGATTCCGCTGGAAACCGGTCCAATCAGGCGAAGCTGAAGCTGACGGTGGAAAAAAAACCAGGCGCTTGACAGCAGAGAAAATGCAGGTAATTGACCGACAGTTGACAACAATAATCGACAGAAAACCAGGATAAGAAAAAGACGTGCTGAGACGAGACTACTGTGGGAGAATGGGTTGATGGTTTCACATGTCTTTTTCGTTGAATAGGCTTGATATAAAAAACGACCTCTAACTGAGAAAATTGGGAATGTGAGTTTTTGGGAGAAGTGAGACGATGTACAGAAGAAGTCCAAAGGGATGGCTAAAACATTTTGATTTTATGGTCTTGGATCTGGTGTGTCTGCAGGCGGCATTTCTGGTCTCCTATGCGATCCGGCATGAGAACGGATTTCGCATGTATTGGAATCCATTGTACCTGAATGTGGCGATCTTCCTTTTTCTGACGGATATTGCGCTGATTCTCCTGTTTTCCCCGTTCCGGGATGTGCTGAAGCGAGGGTATTACCTGGAATTTGCAGCCACGATCAAGCACGCAATCAAGATGGTCCTGCTCTCTGCGCTGTACCTGTTCACTCTGCAGGAGAGCGAGGCGTTTTCGAGAACGGTTCTGTATTTGACAGGGATCTTGTATGTTGTATTTTCATACTGTGTCAGGCTGATCTGGAAACGTCATCTAAAGCAGAAGATGACGGGAGGGGGAGACAGCAGACTGCTGATTGTGACCACCGCTCCGATAGCCGAAACTGTTGTGGAGAATATCCGAAAAAACAATTACGAGATGTTTCGCGTGGTAGGACTTGCCGTCATGGATCAGGCTCGGGTCGGAGAGACGATCGGAGGAGTACCAGTGGTGGCCTCTGAGGAGACGATGGTAGATTACGCCTGCAAAGAGTGGGTGGATGAAGTATTCATTATCCTGGATTCAGGCTATCCATGTTCGCAGAAAATGTTGAATGAGCTGGTCGAGGCCGGCATTACAGTTCACCTGAATCTGGCAAAAGCAGTCGGAGTCTCAGAAAACAAGCAGTCGGTAGAAAAGATTGGCAACTACACGGTACTCACCACCAGTTTGAACTTCGCCACTCCGTCACAGGCGTTCTATAAAAGAGTGCTGGACATTTGCGGAGGGTTGGTAGGGTGTGTATTGACAGGTATCCTGTACCTGTTTATCGCACCAGTCATTAAATCGCAGTCTCCAGGGCCTGTATTTTTCACACAGGTACGGGTAGGCAAAAACGGAAAGAAGTTCAAAATCTACAAATTCCGAACCATGTATCTGGACGCGGAGGAGCGCAAAAAAGAACTGATGGCTCAGAATCGTATTCAAAGCGATTTTATGTTCAAGATGGATTTCGATCCCAGAGTCATTGGTAATAAGGTGCTTCCGGATGGCACACAAAAAAAGGGGTTCATGGATCGATGCAGACGATATAGCATTGATGAATTTCCGCAGTTCTTTAATGTCCTGAAGGGAGATATGAGTCTCGTCGGCACCAGACCGCCGACAGTGGAAGAGGTGGCCAAGTATTCTGGTCACCACTACGCCAGGCTTGCCACAAAACCCGGCATTACCGGCATGTGGCAGGTCAGTGGAAGATCAAATATCCTTGATTTTGAAGAAGTCGTGAAGCTAGATACGAAGTATATCAGGGAGTGGTCGATAGGGATGGATTTGAGGATATTGCTGAAGACGGTGCAGGTGGTGGTGAAAGGGGAAGGGGCAATGTGAGACTGGGAAGGAAAGCAGACGAGTAAAGGTATGTAAGATAGCAAATTGTTGTGGAATATAATGCTTGGGGGATATATGTTGAGAAAATTGTATGAGACAGGACTGTTTCGAGATGAAAATGACCTGAAAATGGCCTAAAACTGACGACTAGGTGATTTTCGGTGCAACATGAGATTCTTAAGAAGCTTTTCGGAACTTCAATTAAACAGTAAGAAGTGACTTAGAAAACAGTAAGGACTTTGCTATTGCTCCTAAGAAAACAGTAAGCACAGGATGTCCACATTAAAAAGAATAGTAAGAATGAAGAGATTATTGATAACCATTTTGATTAACATGATCATGTTCACGTCAATGAGCATCCAGGCAAATGCGGCATCAGGGATAGTGAGAGTATCTTTCAGAACAGACCTTGTGAAAGGCTAAACAGTAAAGGATAGAAGCAGATGAAAAAAGTAATGTTGGTGTTTGGCACCAGACCGGAAGCAATTAAGATGTGTCCGCTTGTGAATGAACTCAAGAAGAGATCTGGCATTCAGACTGTTGTGTGCGTAACAGCGCAGCACAGGCAGATGCTCGATCAGGTTCTCGAAACATTCAGTGTCGTTCCTGATTACGATCTCAATATCATGAAGGATCGTCAGACTCTCTTTGATATCACCACGAATATTCTTAATAGCATCAAAGAGGTGTTAGAAGTTGAAAAACCGGACGTGGTTCTTGTTCATGGCGATACATCAACTACCTTCGTGACTACACTTGCATGCTTCTATCTGCAAATTCCTGTGGGACATGTTGAGGCTGGGCTCAGAACCTATAACATCTATAGCCCTTACCCGGAAGAATTCAACCGTCAGGCTGTGGGCATTGTTTCTCAGTTCAACTTTGCTCCGACACAGCTCGCCGCTGATCATTTAATTCAAGAGGGCAAGGATCCAAAGACTGTGTATATCACAGGCAACACAGTTATAGATGCTATGCAGCATACGGTGAAAGAGGATTACACGCATCCAGAACTTGACTGGATTGGCGATGGAAAACTTATCTTCATTACAGCACATCGGCGGGAGAACCTCGGAGAGCCTATGCATCATATGTTCCGGGCAATACGGCGCGTACTCGATGAGCATCCTGACTGCAAAGCTGTATATCCAATTCATATGAATCCTGTGGTAAGGCAGGTGGCTGAGAAAGAATTGGGCGGATGCGAGAGCATTCATATCATTGAGCCGATAGAGGTCTTTGATTGTCACAACTTTGAAGCGAGAAGTTTCCTGTGCCTGACTGATTCCGGTGGAATCCAGGAAGAGTGCCCGAGCTATGGCGTACCAGTATTGGTAATGCGTGATACTACCGAGCGACCAGAAGGTGTAGACGCGGGGACGTTGAGGCTTGTGGGAACCGATGAAGAGACTATATATAATGCATTCAAGCTTTTGCTGGAGAATGAGGAAGAGTACAACAGAATGTCGCACGCTTGCAACCCTTATGGTGATGGACATGCTTGTGAGCGTATAGCGGATATTCTGGAAAAGGGAACGTATGAGCCTTGGGTGGCGAAGTCAATTTAAAAAGAAATGATTGTATCATTAGGAGGAAAATGATGGCTGACTGGACACCTGCAAAACAAGAAACAATTCTTGGCCAAAATAAAAGGATTACTATTTTAAACACCCTCATTGATGTACTAAATGTTCAGGAAACCATTGATCTTGTTGAAGAGTATGTCAAGAAAAAAGAACCGTTACATCTCATGGGGGTAAATGCCGACAAGATTAACGAACTAAATGAAAACGAACGCCTCAAACAGATTGTTAATAGCTGCGGAATAATAAATGCTGATGGAGCATCCGTAATTAAAGCCAGTAAGTACCTGGGCAAACCCCTACCTGAGCGAGTTGCCGGGATAGATCTCATGCAGAGCCTTGTAACTTTAAGTGAAAAGAAGGGGTACTCGGTCTATCTCCTCGGTGCAAAACAAGAGGTAGTTGAGAAGACTGCTGATGTGCTTAAAAGAGATTATCCTAAACTTAACCTTGTGGGCATCCATAATGGGTATTTTAAGGAACAAGACTGGCCTCAAATATCCTCAGAAATAAAAACCTTGCATCCTGATTTCGTATTTGTAGGAATCACAAGTCCAATGAAGGAATACCTTATTGAATTCTTACAGGATGACGGGAATGATTCTGTGTTCATGGGAGTGGGAGGCAGCTTTGATGTAATTTCCGGAGCTATTCCACGCGCTCCTTTGTGGATGCAGAAGAGCGGGTTAGAATGGTTGTTCCGAGTCATTCAGGAACCACGCAGATTGTTTAAGAGATATTTCGTTGGAAACTGGACTTTTATTAGGGCAGTAAAAGAGGAGAAACGACATGCTAATTAAAAAGGCAATAGGAGAAGCATTAATCGGCATTGGTGGTATACTACTGCACTATACACTTGGGTATATACATGGAGAAGTCCAAAAGCTATACGGCAATTAGGCGCAAAATTATATTTTCAGCGATGCGGAAAAGTGTTGAAATTGGTCGGAAAGCTAAGTGCTTTTCAAAAATAAGTATCAGTGATTGGTCTGGTATAGGGGATATGTGTAGACTTCAAGGTGAGATTGAAATCGGAAATGATGTAATGATGGCACCAGAAGTTGCGCTAATCGCTATGAATCATGTTTTTGATAATACAGACGTACCGATGAATCAACAAGGTGAAAGAGGAGAAACAATAAAAATTGGAAACGATGTTTGGCTTGGGTTTCGATCAATAGTTTTATCTGGGGTAAGAATTGGAGATGAAGCTGTAGTTGCGGCAGGAGCAGTAGTTACCAAGGATGTTCCAGGTTTTTCAATTGTTGCAGGTGTACCCGCTAAAGTGATTAAGTTGAGAAAGTAGAATAAAAATGAATGTTTTGATGGTTGGCGTTGGTCCTAAACGTGTCGGTGGAATGTGGACTGTTGCAGAACAGTATATTAAGAGCAAAAAGTATAACGATGAGGTTAATCTCAGTTATGTGGCAACATCTACAAACGGATCAATAATAGCAAGATTCTTGTATATGATTCAGGGATATATAAAGATACTATGGATTTTAAATACGAAGCCAATAGATATTATTCATATTCATATGGCGGAGAAGGGGAGTGCTTTCCGAAAGGGGAGAGTTGCAAGGTGGGGAAGAAAGAAAGGAAAGAAAGTCATTATTCACCTTCATGCAGGCCCATTTTTGGCTTGGTACAAAACATTATCAGAAGATAAACAAAACCGGATTCGCGAAATATTTACATGTTCTGATCAAATATTTGTCCTTGGTGAGTATTGGAAAAGAGAATTGGCAGAGATTATACCAGAAGAAAAAATGTTGGTGTTATACAATGGTATAGAGTGTCCTCAAAAGAATCCATACAATCTCAATGCCAGAAATATTGTGTATTTTGGCGTGATGAGGAAAGCAAAAGGAACATACGATCTTATTGAAGCAATCCGACTTATTAATGATCAACTGCCAAAAGAGACAAAGGTAGTGATGTGTGGAAATGATTTAGAGGGAGATATTCCTCAGGTGATTGAAAAATCGGGATTAAAGGATAGGTTTGAACTACCGGGATGGGTTACCGGGGAAAAAAAAGAGAGGATTTATCAGGATGCAATGATTGATGTGCTTCCATCCTATTATGAAGGACTTAGTATGACAGTTCTTGAAGCAATGGCTAGGGGCATTCCGGTTATTACAACGAATATTTCGACAATGCCAGAGTTGTTGAGGACAGATAGATTGATTAATCCTGGAGATAGCCGAGCATTAGCAGAAGAAATTATTAATATAGAACAATCAATTGGATTAAGAAAAGAGATAAGTGATATTCAATATAAGAAGGCTTGTGAAAGTTTTTCTGTAGAACGATTTATAGATAAAACTATTATGTATTATAGAAAATGCCTTCATAATTGAACAGAAGGAAATGAACCTATGAAAAAGAAGAAAAAGCAAGTACTTATATTGGTATACTTAGTATTGTTTGTGACGCTTGCATTTACAAATATTCAGTCAATTGGTTTTGTGATATGTGCACTTACGGTACTTGGATTGATTACTAATATATTGTCCATTGAGTTCGCATTTATGACATCGTTGGTTATGAATAGTGAACTAACAAGTATTATACTGATATTAGCATGTATTATTTATTTGATGACCAAACATCGCCCCAAAATAGGACACATGAATTTTAAGATATATTTATGTGCAATCATGATTTTAACAAGCTCTCTTGTAAATATGATAATCAACGAAGCGTATTATAATACGCTTTTTGGGATTATATATTACATTGCAGTTATTCTCATTGCGGCTGTAATAAAGGGAGCATTTGATGAGGAAAAGTTGATTGGTAGCATAAAAAGTCTGTTATTTATCGAGTTTGTATCAGGGATTGCAATTATATTGTCTACAAGATCACTTCATCCAGGTGATTTACATAAGGGAACCTTTTCAAATGCGCATCATTTTACATTTTGGTTGATTTGTGTTCTTTTGTATATGTTTATTTATTATAGAGAAAGAGGATTATCAATTAGCAAGAATTTACGGAAGAATTGGACTTGTTTTTTTATTGGAATCATATTGATAGTAATGTCAGATGGGAAAAATGTATTACTTGGCTTTCTGGTGGCGACATTGGTTTATGGCTTCTCATATCTTTTCTCGAAAAAAACAAAAAACAGGGTTATTCTGTCCATAATCATATTATATACAAGCTTATTTGTAATATTGTTGTTTCTTCATCTGCCGATTGTAGAGAGTTTTATAAGAAGAAATTTTATAAATTTTAGTATATATTTATATGATTCACGTTATGCTTTTAAAACCAAATATTTTGAAGGAACAATTTTTGAAGAATTAAGTGGAATTAGATCTTTATTTGGATATGGGATAGGACAATATGGAAGTAGATTTGCAAATCTGTTCGGGTATAAATACATGTATAGAGAGAACAATTTTATTAACAACTTTGTCTCTTCTCACTTTGATTCAGTGATTCTGCCTAATTATGCAAAGTATGCTTCTGTGTATACACAATCATTAGTTGATACAATAAAATGGCGAAGTGCGGTATTAACATATCCTTTTAGCTCGGTAATTGCTTTTCTGGCAGAAAATGGGCTTATAGGATTATTGTTTATTACATATATATGGGGGAAATGGGCAAATAAGTCTATATACGGAATACTCGTACTATTCCTATTCAGTTCTTGTATATTTGATATCTATTTTGATCATATTTCCTTGTTGGCATTAATTCTGGTATTAGTATCAAGTGGAGTTAGGAATAATAAAAGTGGGGTTATGAATAATAAGCGTATATTAGACATTACAATGGACAAAAGAATTAAGGAGAACTGATTAATGAGAACAGCACTAATGATATATGCTAAAGATAGCTTTGGCGGGGCGGAAAGAAGATTATTACGAATATATAACGAGTTTGCTAATGAGGGAGTGCTATGTGATGTTATTGTGTATGGCTGTAATGAAAATAGCATAGAGAAGATTCTCGAAAAAGCCGATTGTAGCATAAAATCTTTTAATGCCATTTACGTATTTGAGAAAAAAATACAAAGCATAAAACATATAATTCATAGCTCATCGTATGATATTATACATTTTGTGGACACAAGCAGTTTTAATTTATTAGTGGCGTATATATGTAAAATAAAGCATATCAGAATTCTATTTAGCATATGCAGTTACTTTATCGCAAAAAATCTGTCACCAAAGTCAGTGCGAAAAATAACACGACGATTATTGAAGATATCAGATCATGTTGATTTACTTTATCCTGCGTCTTATGAGTATATACATAAGATGGCCGGAGATAAGGTAACAATTACGCCTGGAACATTTACTGATTTATCTATATTTAAGCCGGAAACGAAAGAAAAAATAATCATATTCGCTGCTGCAAGGTTGGAAGATTCGAAAAATCCGATGTTGGCAATCTTAGCAGCGGAACAAATACAAGAATTGTTGAGAGAACAAGGATATAGTGTTAAACTGCTTGGCAAGGATTATGATGAAGATAAACTAAAAAAATTCATTGAAGAAAAGAAACTATCTGATATTGTTAAAATAATAGGGTATGTTAAAACGAGTGAAGTAATGCCTCGAGCTGAAGTTTTTTTGTCACTTCAAAAAATAGAAAACTATCCATCTCAGAGTCTAGCGGAAGCAGCTGGTTGTGGATGTTATGTTATCGTTACTGATGTGGGCGACAGCAGATTGTCTGCGACAGAAGAATTTGCTGAGTTTATACCATCAGATGCAGAGAAATTGTCAAATGCGATAAGGAGATTTATTGAGAAAAGCGCAGATGAGAAGTTGAGTATAATCAAAAAATCAAGAGAGTATGCAGAAAGAAATTACAATATAATAAATAGCAAAGAGTATTTTAAGAGCTTACTCTTTAAACTAGTAGAAAGTGAAGGTAATTAGTAATAAGATGTAACAGGTATATGGACGGTTTTCTGATCCGATAATGAGAATTGATAGTGATGGGTAATTTAATTAATGACAGGAAACAACAATAAATCTGGAAAGCAACTATTTTCCGAACGAAGTTGGATAAAAAATTCAGAATAGCATCTGGGACGATGCATCATGAGTTGAAAGAACTTATTATGACACCTACTCATTCGCGAAATGAATACAAAAATAGAAGATACTTCATTATTATTTAGATCCTATAATCTTGCTTGAAATATTCGTCGCATGATTAAGTATGGAAAAGTGGATATATGGAGATCGTAAATAAACACATAAAAGGGAGAGCGCCTATGACAAAGATGTATTATTGTATGAGGTGGTTTTATCTACATAAGCTAAAACTGTTTGCACTGGTTATGAAAAAGATGATAAGAGTCCTTTATGCTTGCGATATATTTCCCACAACGGACATAGGAAAAGGATGTGTTTTCCATCATGGGGGGTGGATGTGTAATTCATGAACGTAGTAAAATAGGGGACAATTGTGAGATTTATCAAAATGTCACTATTGGAGGAAATGGAAAAAAAGATTCGTCATGGCCTCGCGTTCCTATAATAAAAGATAATGTGAAAATATATGCGGGCGCTTGCTTGTTGGGACCAATTACGATTGGAAATAATGCAGTAATAGGGGCTAATGCTGTCGTTCTGTGCGATGTCCCAGATGATTGTATTGCGGTGGGAGTCCCGGCAAAGATCCATCATAAAAGTATAAATATTGAATGAAAGGAATAATAATATGAAATACGCATTAATCGGATGTGGCCGTATTAGTCCAAATCATATTGAAGCAGCAAAGAATAATCATTTGGAATTCGTCGCTATGTGTGATATTGTTCCGGAGATTATGCAGGAAAAATCGGATCGTTTCGGTTTGGAAGACGTCCATAAGTACACGGATTACAAGGAACTGCTAGAAAAGGAAAAGCCTGAGCTGGTTGCCATCGCTACAGAGTCCGGTAAACATGCGGCCATCGCGCTAGACTGCATCGCCGCCGGGTGTAACATCATCATCGAGAAGCCTATCGCGCTCTCCATTGCAGATGCTGATGCGATTATTAAGGCAGGGAAAGAAGTGGGCATCGCGGTGTGTGCGAACCATCAAAACCGTTTCAACAAATCCGTCCAGTACATCCGCAAAGCCTTGGAAGAAGGACGCTTTGGTCGTCTTTCTCATGGTGCAGCGCACGTCCGTTGGAATCGAGGCAAGGGTTACTACGATCAGGCTCCTTGGCGAGGCACTTGGGCGCAGGATGGCGGCTGCCTTATGAATCAGTGCATTCACAATATTGATCTTCTCCGTTGGATGATGGGCGATGATGTGGAAGAGGTTATGGCGTACACCGACCAGCTTGAGCATCCTTATTTGGAAGCAGAAGATTTGGGCATGGCGCTGGTGAAGTTTAGTAACGGCTCTTATGGTCTGATTGAGGGTACTACAAATGTTTATCCGAAAAACCTGGAAGAGACCCTCTATATCTTCGGTCAGAACGGTACGGTCAAAGCAGGCGGCACGAGCGATAACATCATCGAAGCATGGGCTTTTGCTGACGGCAAGGATGATCCGGAGTACGTCATGCAGACCTATGGAGAGAACCCGCCGAACGTGTATGGCTTTGGTCACACACCGCTGTATGCTGATGTGATTGATGCAATCCAGACAGGCCGTGAGCCTTATGTGAATGGTGAAGCTGGTAAGCGTGCGCTTGAGCTCGTCCTTGCAATTTACAAGTCTGCCGCAGAGCATCGCCCGGTGAAGCTGCCGCTGGAAAGCTGCTCCACGATGGACTTTGTTGGCCGTTTTGGTGAGGGGGAGAAAAGATGAGCGATTATTTCGTACACCCGACTAGTATTGTTGATAATGATGTGGAAATCGGAGAAGGTACAAAAATATGGCACTTCAGCCATATACAGTCTGGTGCAAGAATAGGAAAACACTGCTCCCTGGGGCAGAATGTGAATGTGAGCAATAACGTGACCATCGGAGACGGTTGCAAGCTTCAAAATAATGTCTCCCTGTATGAGGGCTTGGAAGCAGAGAACGATGTGTTTTTCGGACCTTCCTGCGTGTTCACCAACGACCTTACCCCGAGAGCGAGATATCCGAAAGGGCATGTAGCATACAAAAAAACGCTAATAAAAGAAGGAGCAACTATAGGTGCTAACGCCACTATCGTTTGTGGTCACACGATTGGTAAGTGGGCCATGATCGGTGCCGGAGCAGTAGTAACATCCAATGTTCTTGATCATGCATTGATGCTCGGAGTTCCTGCTCGTAAAACTGGTTGGGCATGTGAGTGTGGCGAGTTACTTAAAAATGGTCTTACCTGCACGAAGTGCGGAAGGCAATATATTGAAATAGAGGAAGGTCTGGAGGAGAAAGAGTAATGCAATTTAGAGATTTACCCAAGCAGTACGAAGTGCTGAAAGAAAAAATAGATGCAGCAATGATAGAGGTTGCCTCATCTGCGCGTTTCATCTCCGGACCGCAAGTCAAGGAACTAGAGCAAGCGCTGGCTGAATATGTTGGGGTCAAGCACTGCATCACCTGCGCAAACGGAACAGATGCCATCACTATCGCCATGAGAGTTTGGGGTGTTGGCAAAGGCGATGCGATTTTCGTCCCTGATTTCACGTTCTTTTCTTCTGGAGAATGCCCAGCTGAAGAAGATGGAACTCCCATCTATGTTGATGTGGATGAAAATACTTATAACCTCGATCCGGTCAAGCTAGAAGAGGCAGTCAAGAAGGTCATTGCTGAAGGCAAGTATAATGCAAAGGCAGTTGTGGCTGTTGACCTGTTTGGTCTTCCAGCGGATTATCTGGCGATTAAAGAGGTTTGTGACAAGTACGGACTGCTTCTGCTGGAGGACGGCGCACAGGGCTTTGGCGGAAGCATTGGCGGGAAGCTGGCTTGCAGCTTTGGTGACATCTCCACTACATCCTTCTTCCCGGCAAAACCTCTAGGGTGCTACGGAGATGGCGGTGCAATCTTTACCGATAACGATGAGTGGGCGATCTTGATCCGCTCTCTGTGTGTACACGGTAAGGATACGGGCAACCTTAACGATCCCAACGCTAAGTATAACAACATTCGTCTCGGTTTCAACAGCCGCCTCGATACTTTACAGGCAGCAATTCTGCTTCCGAAGTTCAAAGCGTTTGTGGACTACGAACTGGCGGATATTAATAAGGTCGCTGGCTGGTACACAGATGGACTCAAGGATACCGGTCTGGTGCTGCCGATTATCAAAGACGGTTTCTATAGCTCCTGGGCGCAGTACACGATACAGCTGCCGGAAGGTGTGGATCGTACGGCAGTACAAGCAAAGCTTAAGGAAGCAGATATTCCGTCCATGGTGTACTATCCGAAACCCATGCATCAGCAGGGAGCATTTGCTGGCACAGATAGCGCAATTGCAGATTGTCATGTGACAGAGCGCCTTTGCGCAACAGTTCTGAGTCTGCCTCTTGATCCCTATAAGACCAAAGAAGAGATTGACTTTGTGGTGGCCGTGATGAAGAAGGCGCTGGTGTAAACAAGATAGTAGAAAAATACGAATCAAGAATAAAGAACGAGTGCTGGGTCTCCTGACGCACCAATAACTTGTAGGCCAGAAATCATCTGACCGAATGTAAAAATGAAGGAGTAAGAATCAAATGGAAATGAACAATATCTACAAGGGACTGATTTCTGGTACTGACAAACTGGCTCTCGTTGGCCTTGGCTATGTAGGCATGCCTATTGCCGTTGAGTTTGCGAAGCATGTCAAGGTCATAGGCTTCGACATCAATGAAAAGCGTGTTAATGAATATGCCAATGGCATCGATGCGACTAACGAGGTAGGCGAGGCTATTAAGGATACAACAGTGGAGTTTACCGCTGATCCCACCAGGCTGCGTGAAGCTCACTTCATCATCGTAGCTGTGCCGACCCCCGTTAATCCAGACACCACCCCGGATCTTCGTCCTGTAGAAGGTGCGTCCCGTACTGTGGGGCAGAATCTTACACCTGGAACAATCGTGGTCTTTGAGTCCACGGTTTATCCTGGCGTTACCGAGGATATCTGCATTCCAATTATTGAAAAGGAAAGTGGCTTGAAGTGCGGCGTGGACTGGAAAATTGGATACAGCCCGGAGCGTATCAATCCTGGTGATCGTGTGCATACTTTGACCGCTATCCGCAAGATTGTTTCTGGTATGGATGAAGAATCCGCCCGCGAAATCAAGAAGGTCTATGACATTGTGATCAAAGCCGGTACTGTGTCGGTGTCCACAATTAAAACAGCTGAGGCGGTTAAGGTCGTCGAGAATAGCCAGCGCGACATAAACATTGCTTTCATGAATGAAATCGCCATGATCTGTGACCGCATTGGCATTGATACGGATGAGGTTCTCTACGGGATGAATTCAAAGTGGAATGCACTGGGATTCAAACCGGGTCTTGTTGGCGGCCACTGCATCGGTGTGGATCCCTATTATTTGACAAATGCTGCGGAGATGCTCGGTTATCATAGCCAGATCATCCTGAATGGTCGTAAAGTAAATGATAGCATGGGAGCATATGTAGCAGATGCTGCAATTAAGCAAATGATTGAAGCTGGGCTTGCTCCGAAGAAGGCAACTGTCGTAATCTGGGGTATTACCTTTAAGGAGAACTGTCCAGATACACGTAACAGCAAGGTTGTCGATATCATCAACCGTCTGAAGGAATATGAGATCGAACCGATTGTGGCGGATTCATGGGCAGATGTGGAAGTGGCGAGGAAGGAATATGGTGTTGACCTGGTTTCGTTTGATGAACTGCCGAAGGCAGACTGCATAATCGTGGCAGTTGGCCACAACGAGTTCCGCTCTATGAGTTTGATGCAGATCAAAGAGAAGTTCAAGGAAAGCACTCTAGATGATGAGAAGGTTCTAATCGATGTGAAGAGCCTTTACCGTATGGACGAGCTGAAGGCATCAGGCCTGCGGTTCTGGAGACTATGAGAACACTATTATAAAGAAAGCTGGTATTATGATTCAAAATAAAATCCCAGAACTATGGGCAAAATTCCGAAATGGAATGTTCCAGATAGTGGGAGCAAACTTACTTAACAAAATTGTTGCAGTTTTAAGCAACATGGTGATTACAAGAGTTCTCACAACAACAGATTATGGTACTTGGAGCTATGTGCTAAACCAATATTCATATTATTCTATTATAAGCGCATTAGGTCTTTTAAGTGGTGCTTTCCAATTTGGAGCGGAAAACAGAGGGAATAATAAAGAGTTTGCATATTATAAATACTGTTTAAAAATCGGATTGTTTATTAACCTAGGACTTGTAATAGTAGGGGCCTTACGTTCATATCTGGTTGAGCCGGCATTACCTGGTGCGGAATTATATATAATAGCATATATTCCTGTATTGATTCTTGAATATGCAATGAATATTCTCACAACGATATTGCGTTGTGAAAATAGAATAAAAGAATATGCAAAGGTCTTAAATATCAATACAATATTAATTAGCATTGGTACATGCGCAGGCGCTTTTGGGGGAATAAGCGGAGTAATTATAGGTAAGTATCTTGCGTTCATTATTTCGCTGGTAGTATTAGCAAAATTAATGAAAAATGAGATGCAGTTAGTCTATTCGAACACAGAAGTGCTAATTAAGAAAGAACTGAAGGAATTATGGCATTTTTCAATAATGTCATGTATCAGTTCTGCAATGAACAGCCTTCTTTATTTAATAGATGTCACAATGGTAGCTTCTTTGATGAAGAGTGCAGAACAAACTGCAATATATAAGGTGGCGACATTTGCACCCAATGCACTTTCTTTTATACCTACCAGTGTCGTGATATATATCCTTCCAAACCTGATTTCTCATAATAAAGACAAAACGTGGCTTCGGGATAGAGTAAAAAAATACTATACATATTTAGGCTTTACAAACATAATAATCACAGTTGCGGTTGTGGCATTGGCACCTATTATCGTTCTTGTTCTATCAGGTGATAAATATACATCGGCTGTCCCTTTATTTAGAATTCTGATGATAGGATATGCCATTTCTGCCACGTTCCGAACCTTAGGCACAAATATTCTATTTGGATTAAAAAAAGTCAACATAAATATGATCATTAATATTGTTGCAAGTGGAGCAGATATATTATTAAACTATATACTGATAAAAAAGCAAGGGGCATATGGAGCAGCATATGCTACTATTATATCAGAGGCTATAGCAGCAATTATTACTTTTTCATATACGATTTGGTTAATTTATATCAAGAGGGAGTCTATGGATGAATAGAATACGGAAAGGCATACGTAAGCTGTATTATTATCTGATGGGATGTATTCTAGGCCGATTTATGTACTCAAAAACGTACTTTCCTAAAGGGAGATGGTTTGCTACTTGGAAATCACAGGGATGGGAATGGATTATACCAGATTTTTGGTCGAGAGTTTTTTGGGGGCATCATAGAGGAATCAAATGGCCGGTCTCGCCATATATAAAGATAGGCGGAAGAAATATTGTTTTTGATGTAGACGACTTAAATAATTTCCAATCGAATAATTGTTATTTTCAGTCTTATGATGCAAATATAGAAATAGGTCATGGTACATATATTGCACCTGGGGTGGGCATAATAACAAGCAATCATGATGTTTATGATTTGACACAAAGAAGTGGTGCAGCGGATGTGGTTATAGGTAAGGGCTGTTGGGTTGGTATGAATAGCATATTGCTTCCTGGAGTTGAATTGGGAGATCATACTATAGTTGGAGCTGGGGCGGTTGTAACCCATTCTTTTCCTCAGGGATATTGTATGGTCGCAGGTAATCCTGCTAAGATGATAAAAGAATTGGATAGAACCAGATTTACTGAATACAATGACGATAGAAATCTAGTGAAAAAAATATATTATAACGATAGTTTCGAGTGAGTTTGACAAAAAGGGTAATAGTTTAACCATATTTAACGGTTTTCAATAATTAACATTTTAAAAACTGTGAAAATATGCGATGAAAATGTGACCTTCACCTGGGATGAAGAAAATGAAGCCGTCCATTTTAAGAATCGTGTCAGGAGGCGGGCCTCTGAAGCATTCCAGGGCCGCTGGAACCGTCCGTTGCCATCAATCCGTTTTTGAAGGAGTACGATTCCATCTTTATCAAAATGGAGAGCTTTGATCTTTTGGCTGCCCTTCCACAAAATAAATAGACGGCATTCGCATAAGAATCCAGCTCGTAAACATCACGGATGATTGCCATGAGACCATCGAAACTCTTTCTCATATCTGTTCGCCCGGTGATTATGAAAATCTTTGATACACCGGACAAGTCACCTAACATAGCTTCTGCAGCGCCGACAGGGTAAAAAGACTGTTTCACTGACTGCAGCATTGGTGATTTCGACCTGAAAACCACGAACCGTAATCCTTACTGCTGTTTCCGAAGATGCATTCACAATGGATGGTTCTGCCTGTGTTGGACATGAAACCGGGGTGCCAAAGGACAGCTGTACGATTTCCTGTTTCCCAGTAGAAGAAGAGTGTCCCGGTTCTGGGATTTTACAGGCCATCTTCCGCAGCCTTCGGATTTGGTAATAGAAGTTACTTGTGTGAATATGATGTTCCTCACACTAGCATTTATCAGAAAGCTCACTTGAACGGCATTCCTGGATCAGGTTCATTCATTCTTCATCAGTATGTCTGGGATGTCTTTTTGTCATATGTATAATCAACTCCTGTTGTTAAATTTGGAGTGGAATTAGCACAGGTCTAAAAAGAATTGAAGTAAAATAGTCCTAAGTGCAAAACCAGAAAACAGCAGAGCTACCACTCCATAGAGAGATTATCTCATAATTTTTTTATAATGAAAAACCGGTAGGTTATTCATCGCTTACCTATTAAGTAACCGCAAAATAATAATGCGGTTAAACTTAAAATTACTCCAGCCCTTTGCTATCTCAACCATTGTGTAAACAACTGCACTGGCATTGGCTCCGTCTACGGAATCCAGGCAAACAATATATTTCCCATCAGATGTATTTGTAATACACCTTATTTTTGGATTTCAGTGTATTGGTGGCATGGATTAGTCACAATTAACGTATCGCTCAAGCTTGCTGTAGTCCAGCAATACAAAGTAGCGCCAATGTTCTTTATCACTGTTGCGTTTGCAATATTCGTTGAGCGATGAGCAAAGCTCCGCAAGAATAAAGCGGGCAGGACCGTCCACATAAGTACTTAAGAAATCGAGCTCTTTCAGGTAGTTTTGAGCTTCTTTATTTGACGAACAGTTTTCTATTAGTTCCTTATAACGGGTGATTTCTTCAAACTGTGATTGGGTTAGCATACGAATACTCCTTCTTCATTAATGTTATATGTGGTGACGTCTATGACATCAACTGTGGCGGTGTCTATGGTGGTGACCTGCGGCTGATTGACAGTATTGGCGGCTGGTACATATGGTCAACACCCTGATCTGTCCGTTCACAAATTCTGTGGAATTGCGCACCATATCCAGGATTTTCCTTCGAAAATGAGATCCTTAATCACATTCATTTCCGTTCCGACTTTTGCCTCTGTGTCTTCATAGCGGATAAAATGGACGCTGCCCCGCTGATCTCTTTCTGTCCGTTTCGTGCTACGATGAAATCATTATTTCCTCTCGAGTATTCCAGTGGACTTTTCCTTAGCCGATCTTGTGCGCATATTCTTTTATGAAATCCAGGTCAATATCGTCTAACATGGCGTTGCGGACAGGAATGTCCTCGAAATATCTGCTGTTTCGTGGAAAAGCGCAGGCTCGCCATATTCGTTGTATCAGGAATATTGCTTCACTGCCATTCTTGAAAAATCCTGTCTATATTTTAAACGGACTGCGGCTTGACTGCAAGGCGGTTTTGATTTTTTGCCACTTGAAAATTTTCAAGAGCTGTTTTCTGGCCTTTCATTCTTTCGCTTTTGCCCATTTGGTGGTATACTTGTCCTATCAAAACCAGAGACAGGAGCTGCGACATGACCCGGGAAGAACTGCAAACGGAAGTTGAAAAACTGAATAAGCTGATTGCCGAAAAGGACGCCATCATCCGGCAGCAGGCAGATGGAAGCACTGGCAGAAGCCCTTGAGGAACAGAAGCAGGAAATGGCTGTTCCGGACAAGAAGCCTTCTGTAGCAAAAAATCCAGCGTCAGCCGTGACAGGCTGGCCGGCCTTCCGGTTGAAGTAACGATTTGCGAGCTGGATCCGCAGGAGACCTGCGATGTATGCGGGGCTCCATTAAAGAAAATTGGCCAGAAGATTGTCCGCAATGAAGTGGAATATATCAAAGATCAAGTAAAGGTCCGCCAGTATGTCCAGTGTGTTTATAAATGTATAGAATGTGGTAAGTATGAAAGGGGAAGCGACATGGATCACTTTATCAGTGCAGCTGTTCCCAGGCCGCTGCTGAACCACTGTATTGTTTCCCGAGTGTCATGACAGAAATCCTTTATGAAAAATATTTCAAGGGAGGGAGATATGAGAATTTTTATTTCACACAGTAGTAAAGACAAAGTTCCATATTGTGATGCAGTGGCAAGGGAACTCAGTGAGAAGTTAGGAAAAGATTCAATAGTATATGATGCAGTTACATTTGAAGCTGGAGAAAAGTCTATTGATGAGATTAATCGGACTTTAGCTTTTTCTGATCTATATGTGATTTTGCTTTCTGTTAATGCTGTCGAAAGTGATTGGGTTAAGTATGAACTAAAAGAAGCTTATAAGAAGTTTACTGATAGAAAACTTAACAGGATTTACCCACTGTTAATTGACAAGTCTCTAAAATTTTCAGACAAAAGGATTCCTGAATGGTTAAAAGATTATAATCTAAAGTATATTGCGAGACCAGCTAAGGCTGTAAAATTGATTATTGAGCGGGCTAAGGATGCAAATTGGTCAAGGCATCCAGGCTTTCAAAGCAGAAATTTTATTTTTGTTGGCAGAAATGATTTAATAAATGATTTCGAAACAAGAATTGATGATTTTGAGAAACCGCCGCTTAATACATTCATTGTTAGTGGACTTCCTAATATTGGACGAAAGAGTTTGGCTAGACAATGTTTCATTAAAGGTACAATTATTCCTCAATACTATGAGTTCCCGACAATTTCATTAAGCTATCAGGAGAGTATAGAAGATTTTATTATTAAGGTAAGCGATCTTGGTTTTACTGATGGGGATGAAACGATAGGGTTATTGTCAAAATCACTGGAGGAAAAGATTCAGTGTGCGTCAAGATTGTCTAAAGCAATTTCTAATCTCTCAGAGATTGTTTTAATCAAAGACGATGGATGTATCGTGGATTATAGAGGAAATTTGTCGGAGTGGTTTAAACGAATTATTATGTCAGAGGATTTATTTGACAGAATTACATTTTTAGTCATTACAAAATATAAAATAACTTTTGAGTCAATTCGTGGTATACCGTTTGCAGCTTATATGAATGTTCCGGAGTTAAATCAGCAGGAAAGGAAAGGTTTGCTGCGTCGATTGTCAGACGCAAAGGAGTTAGATCTTGGACGCGCAGAGCTTGAGCAAATTAGCAGTCATCTTACTGGATACCCCGCACAAGTTCACTATGCAGTTGATATTATTAAATATAATGGTTTCCCTTATTTGTCTAGAAACTTTAGGATGCTTTCTGACTATAATGAACAAGAAGTATCATCGCTTTTAGAAAATCATAAAGATGATCCGAGAGTGTTGGAAATTCTTGCGTTGATTGGAAAATATGATGCGATTAGCATCACAATGCTTTATGAAATATTAAACTCAACACCAGGTTATACTTCGTGCTATGAATCACTTTATCAAGAATCATTATTTGAGCTAGAAGGTGTAAATAAAGAATATGTTAGATTGAATGAAGTTGTGCGGAATTATATTTCCAGGTCAGGCGTGAAAATACTTCCTGATCATCGAAAGAAAGCTGAGCAGTTATTTGAAAAAATGTTCACTGATGATAGAAGTTCATGGTATAATTCGAATGACTTTTTGCTGGCAATTCGTGAGAGCGTAACGAAGGGAAAAAAGGTTGCTCCAGAATATGTTATACCTTCGGTGTATTTAAAAAGTATGTCGGATCTCTACTCAGATATGCAATATGAAAATGTGATTAAGTTGGCTAAATTAGCTTTAAATAATAGTGAGAATACAGATAGTAAAATTCTATACGAGATTCAATATTCATTATGTTCGGCATTAGCAAAATTAAAGCATTCACATTTTATGGAGGAAGTGCAGAAACTTGACTATGATGCTAGAAAGTTTCTGACAGCATTTTACTATCGACAGATAGGTAAGAATGATCGGGCACTTGATTTCTTAAACGAATTGCTCAGAAGAAGACCTGAGATGTCAAAAGCAAAACGAGAAAAAGTGCTTGTTTTAAAAAATTTGCAACAATTTGAGGAAGCAACGGGGCTGGCTAAAGAAAATTATTACCTATATTCAGATAATCCATATCATATTCAGGCGTATTTTGATTGTCTTATTAATACATATCATAATAAGCCTGAAGATGATCTATTACTTGATTTGCTCGAGAAACTTGGGCGGATACGAAGTGAGAAAGCTCAAAGCATGTATGAGAGGTGCAGAGCATTGTATTTGGCATATGTTGAGCGTAATTATACTGCAGCGTTAGTTTGCATTGATGGAGCGATAAAGAACTTTCCAAAAGATAAAAGATATGCACTTACTGTGAAATTTGATATTGCTCGTTTGTTTCAACAAATTAATGAAATGGAAAGAGTGATTGAGGTTTTGGAGGCAGATGGAACGAATGAAAATACACTGGTTATTTGTAGAAGCAAGTTGCTTGCAGATCAGAATCGTATTGATGATGCGGTAGAGTATTTTAACAAGAATATTGCCTTTTTTACAGATGAGTCCAAAAAGGCTTTTTGCGAAAAGCTGCGGGCTAGAGCAATATCTTTGGACAATAATTGATTATTTTATACCGAGGAATCAGAAGCGGAATGGAGTTCCGCTCCACTGATTTTCCTTTGCGAACCACAGGTAAGTCGAAGAGTATTGTTCCTTATTATGGTTCGTTATTAAATTTGGCTAGTGTGCGCAATGAAAAGGAGCAGATCATGATAATATCAGAACTCAAACTCTATAATTTTAGAAAATTCAAAGCAGTATCTGATGCTCCTGGACTTTCTGTTTCCTTCCATAGAGGATTAAATGCTTTGATTGGGGAGAATGATTCCGGAAAGAGTGCAGTGATTGATGCAATCAAGTTGGTGCTTCTGACTCAGAGCAATGAGTATCTTCGTGTGGTTGATGAGGACTTTTACACGGAAGACGGCATCTCGGTGAATGAATTCCGGATTGATCTGACCTTATCGGACTTTACAGAGAATGAGGCAAAGAATTTTGTAGAGCTTCTGGAGTTTAAAATGGTTGCTGGAGCTACAGCTTACTACATACATCTTCATTACAGGGCGTGGAAGGAAAAATTTCGTGTTTTTACAGAACTGAGAGCCGGAGAGATCAGTGACGGTGTTGTTCTCGATGGCAAAGCCAGAGAGTTGCTCAAGTGTGTTTATCTTCGGCCGCTGCGAGATGCAGAGCGGGAGATGCGTTCCGGCAGAAATTCCCGGATTTCGCAGATTCTTTTCAATCATCCTGTATTCAAGATGAAAGATGGTGCAGAGCATCGGTTGATCGAGATTCTGAAGACCGCGAATGAGGATATTGAGAGGTATTTTACAGAACAGGACGGAACAGTGATCCTATCGGCGATCCGAGAAACGCTTACATCCTTCAATGAGCAAGACACACCTAGCAACGCGAAGCTTGAAACCTCCGCAATTCAGCTGAAATCGATTCTGGAGAGCCTGTCGCTCTCCGCAGCAGAGATTCGCCCGGGGCTTGGAGAACTGAACCTGCTCTTTATTGCTGCAGAGCTCCTGCTCCTTCAGCACGATGATAATGGTGGCCTTCGGCTTGCGCTGATCGAAGAATTAGAAGCTCATTTGCATCCACAGGCGCAATTACGATTGATTCAGTACCTTCAGAAGGAATACAACGAATCCGGGATTCAGATCATCATATCGACACACAGCCCTGTGCTGGCAAGCAAGATCAATTTGAAGAACCTGATCTTACTAAAGGGTGGAAAAGGGTATGATCTCACTCCCGGAAGGACGAAACTTGAGAAGGGAGATTATCTCTTTCTGCAGCGTTTTCTGGATTCTTCCAAAGCGAATCTTTTCTTCGCCAAAGGTGTTATTATGGTGGAGGGAGACGCAGAGAATCTTCTTATCCCCGTGATAGCAGACATCATTGGATTACCGTTAGAGAAATATGGCGTGTCCATCGTTAATGTGGGAAGCACAGCATTTCTCCGGTATTCCCGGATTTTCACGAGGGCGGATGACAGTACAATCGGCATTCCGGTTGCTGTAATCACGGACTGCGACGTAAAGCCGGCATATGATGAGGCTGGCCGGTTTGAAGTACGGAAAAATGAGACGGCAGAACAGGTCGTAAAGAAAGAGCGGTATTATAGCACTGGTGAAGTGAAGGCTTTCATTGCGCCGAGATGGACGTTTGAGTATTGTCTCGCAATGGGATGCCTGTGTGATGAGTTCCACAAAGCAGTTCATTACGGGATGAAAGTGAAGAACAGCGATAAATACGCACTGACGGATCAAAAAATACAGAGAGCTGACCAGGAAATTGATGCAGAAGATGAAAGCTGGCAAGCTTTGTCTCAGGCAGAATATGCATATAAGATATATGGTCAGATGCTTGACGGAGAAGGAAAAAGTGGCCTGAAGGCAATCGTTGCACAGTGCCTTGCATCCATACTTCGTTGGGAAATTTCAGTGGTTCCTGAAGGTCTGACTATGGAGCAGATGTTTGATCTTGATTTGTATCGGCTCAAGGTTGATGATCGGAAGAGGTGTGAGCTTAGGGAGAGGATTGAGAAGGATCGCTATCTTAAGTATATTGTTGATGCGATTCGATATGTTACGCAGCAGTAATCTGGGATGGAGGTGGCGCAGTTGGCAAGTTGGGAAGTGTCGGAAGAAGAAATTCATGCGGCTGAAAAGCTGCTTTTGCAGGAAGGATGCAGCTTTGCAGAGGATGCAAAGGAAGTGATACGCTTCTGGAATTCTACCGATGTGTCGGCCTGCCCGGGAAGCGGGAAAACAACGGTCCTCCTTGCCAAACTGAAAATCATAGCTGATCGGATGCCGTTGGAAGACGGCGCCGGGATCTGCGTTTTATCTCATACGAATGTTGCTGTAAATGAGATTAAGTCAAAACTTGCGGTTTATGCTGACAGACTGATGAGTTATCCGAATTATGTAGGCACAATCCAGACCTTCATCGATCATTATGTCACATTTCCATATTTGAGAAGTCTTACAAAAGAGCCTTTGCAGGTTGTGGATGAGAGGACGTGTGCGCAGCATTTGTGGTCTGCTGTGACCAGTCATCAGCAGTATAGCAAGCTGCGCTTTTTTATCAGGCAGCGGTACCAGCAGAGTAATGATAATATTACAGATATTGTGGATTACGTGAAAGGGCTGTATCTGTCAAACGGAGATCTATACCATGAGAAGCAGAAGACTCGATTAGCAGGGAATGATTCTCCGTCTGCCCGGCAGTATGCATCAGCCAGGCAGCAACTGCTCATTGATGAGGGACTGCTCACGTACAGTGACGCATATCGGTACGCATTTGAGGCAATAGACAAGAGGCCGGATCTTCCTGGACTGCTGAGCAGAAGATTCAGGTTTGTCTTCATAGATGAGTTTCAGGATTGTGACAGTAATCAGCGCAGGATATTAGATCTGGTGTTTGATAAAACTCATTGTTCTGTTATGCGAATCGGCGATCCGGATCAGGCAATTTATAATTCAGATCGAGACAAGACGGAGGACTGGGTACCGGAGAAAGATGCCTTAACAATTGCTTCCTCCAATCGATACTCACAGGAAATTGCGGATATTCTGACTCCATTGAGGAGTGGCGGATCCCCGATTGTTTCGCTCCGTGGAAGTAACGGCATCGTTCCCGCAATCATCGTATTTGATGATACGACACGGCAGAAAGTAATCGGAATGTTTATCAGTCTCCTGGAGAAACATCAAATCAATGATCCGGGTGGTACGTATAAGATTATCGGCTGGATAAAATCAGAGACCAGCAAAGGGTTAAAGATCGGAGATTACTGGGAGAACTTTCAGGCGGACACAGGTGGATTGGCTGAGACGAAGTATTGGAGCATGATTGACGCAATTTGCGGGGAGCTAAAGCAAGGTAAGGCTTACAGAGCAGAGAATGTATTGAGAAAGATACTGGTCAGGATTCTGAAGTACCATAACTGCAAGGATGATGACGGCAGTACCTTCACATATAGTTCAGTCAAGAAAACGCTCGACGAAGAGTACTTTGACGTATATCGTGGAGCGGTGCTGGACCTCTTGGAACTATTTGAATATAACCGAGAATTTGTTGATCAGGTGGTGAGGAGAGCGATAAACACAATGCTTGGTTCTGATGAAAAGCCTGCGGATGCCTTTTCTGGATTGCCCACGCATTTTATGGAAGATAAGGTCGAGGCAAGGAAGAAATCTGAGGGCAGCAACGTTTTCTTGGATCCAATCAGAGGCAGAAGGCTTCAAGTGAGTACGATCCACAAGGTAAAAGGAGAAACACACGACGCGACGCTCTATCTGGAAACGGTAAATAACAGGAAATCAGATCTGGAACGGGTGATTCCGCATTATAAAGGAACCAAAGTCGGAACCGCACGGATTGACAATTACAGCCGCAAGTGTGTCTATGTTGGTTTCAGCAGACCACGCAAACTTTTGTGTGTCGCTATGAGAGCAGAAACCTATGAAGCTTCGGGCAAAGCCTTTGTCGGTTGGGAAGTATACGATTGTCGGAGCGCAGACAGTGATATTATTAGATGATCCTATTATCCGCTGCAGCCGTTGCGGAAGAGAATATAAGATTTCGAAAGACGACATACAAACGTAAACAATATGATCCGAACAATCCGGTAGGTGTGAGCATTGTAAGAGTGGTAGCAGGTGTCCACCATCATGACAAGGTGATAGTTGTAACCACGTCACGTTTCACCAAAGGGGCATTTAAATTCGCACAGGAGGAACAATACTTGATTCAACTCATGGATCTTAATGATCTTAGAAGTATGGTAGAATGAGCGGTATCTAGAATGGCGCCTTGAAGAAATAAGGAGCAGCAAGGGTGAAAGGAAGATTATAGTGATGAGTTGTTAGCAGATTCGTAAACGCGTAGCTTTAGGGTGTACCTCATAAATAAAATCTGACACCCTACGCTAGGATGTCAGACATGCGAGTATTTCACTCCATTTTAATTACAAGTTTCCTGAGCCAGTTCACTACATGGGGCAAGCTGTTCCAACTCATCGTCTGACATTTCAGCACCTGGACGATGCTCCAGCAGAAAGCTCAGATACCTTTGCGGATCGAGTTCATTGGCTTTTGCTGTTTCTATCATTGAATAGACTTTCATACTGGCATCTGCCCCGGCTGGGGTATCACTAAAAAGCCAGTTTTACGGCCGACAACCACTGGACAGCTGGATGTGTATAATCCTTTTCATGACGGTATAAGGGCATGGACATGACATATTTATCATACATTACATGTGCTGCAAGTTCTGGCGATACATAGCTGCCCGGGATCAGTGCAGGGGGTTCCTTCATCCTTGATGAATTGGGGATCTTCTGTTTCCTTACATTGCGGGCACTCATAGGTAGTCGCGTAATAATCAATGCGCTCCAGCTTTGTTGGAAGATCAGCAAAGATCTCATCATAAGTTGCTTTCGGTTTACGAGCCTTTTTGTGAGCCTTTACTCAAGGGGCACTGGTTTCGGTTCGTCCTCTGCAGGCAGATGAAACAGATTTAACTGTCCGGGGAGCTGATCATGACGGATTTCACTGGTGGAGCCAAAAAGTTTGGTCTTCAAGTAGTCCAGCTGTGCCGGAAGATTAGCGATCATCTTGTCCTTTTCGCTGTCTCTGGCATCACGTTCCTGCAGCATTTTCTGCGGGGCACGGTCAAGCATTTCCGACACTTTTTCTTACCTTTGGCTGCTCGATTTCAAGATCTGACATAAGCCAGTCAAACTGCCTCCATGTAATGGGTTTTACTTCATTACGGTTGCGCGGCCAACGGTATTTTCCCACGTTGGCATCACGGCGCTTATATAAAAGTACGAATCCTTCGCGTTCATGAAGAAGCACTTTTATCCGGTCATTACGTCTGCCGCAAAAGAGATAGATTGCATTTGAGGTGGAAGGATTCATGTTCAGCTGGTCTTTTATGACAGCGCACAATCCATCAATGGATTTGCACATATCTGTATAACCACAGATCACATAGATCTCGTTTGCGACAGTGATATCCCCTAGCATGCCCCTGCCACAGTCTTAAGAATCTGTGACAAAAGTTCCGGAGCGACATTATTCGAGATTTTTAATGAAGCAGTCCCGAACATGATCTCGATGGCCGAGCCGGTTTCTTCTACAGGAAGAATTGTGCTTCCTGCCGATGGAATGAGTGAGCTTTAATGATCAGGTATCACCTCAAGCTTTACAACATCCTGTTTAGGAGCTGGCCTATAATCGCCACGTCCTGTGGCAGATGGGATATCATAACAGGCTTTTTTCATCAGCCGTTTGACCCAGTTGTAAAAGGTGCCAGGATTGATGTCATGCTCTGTACACCATTGGTCTAAGACCGCTGCTGCGGCATTCCATGATAAGTTGGTATTGTTTTTCTATTGTGCGTCTTTGTGCTTTCAATATAGGAAACCTCCGTAATTATAGTAAAACGCTTGCATTTCATAGTATCTAGCGCCGATACTGTAGTATAATGCTGGCATCTATCATCTGTAATTATGGCAGATTTCTCGGGGGTTTTGAATCCACCCTGAAACTAGTCGCTTACGATATTTAAAACACATAACAGATGTACAGCAAGGTAATGTATTAAGTTGCTGCCGATTATTGCAAAGTATAAGCCGGAATTAAATAATGATATTCTTTCAGCACTTCATAAGGCAGATATATCTGGTTATGACAATAGTATGCAACCATTGGTTTATAAGGATATTCAAAAAGCATTGAAAAAAATACAAAAATTATAAAAACACAAATACATATTTGCCGGACAATATGGTTGCGGAACAATGTTACGCTTTAGAGCATCTGGAACTCTTATTTTATAAGGGTTTGAGAGTGCAAAAGTGGCGTTGGCGATATTTTGCACTTATATCACTCAAATTCAGCTTTTGCTGCGTAACGGGAATAATTAGTGCCTCTCTGCATAAAATTTTCACATAAAATTTTAATGGAAAGCCCTATTGACTTTCCTCTTTGTGCTTGCTAGAATGTAGGTACAATGAAAGTTTACCACTGACCGATATGTGGTATATAAATGGTCGGGTTGAAAGTTTACCGCTGACCGATATGCGGTATATAAATGGTTGGGTTGAAAGTATAGTCCTTCGCCGCAAGGCGAGGGACTTTTCTGTAATGAGGACAGGCAAATGAAGAAAACAGGCTTTTATATTATCAAGGATAAATTTTTTGAAGATATGCCCGACCCGTATCTCAAAGGTAATAAGGCTGGAAATTGCGAAGATCTTGCAAGTGAACTCGCCGCCGTCAGAAAGACGGCCTATAAGCAGTATCAAAAAAAGCTGAAGTCCATTATCAACCTTGATCTTGTGATTCTGGACGATTTCCTTCTACACCCGATCACGGAAGATGATGAGGTAAAGGCGCTGTATGATATCCTGGAGAAGCGCAATGAGTTGTCAAGGAGCTGTATTATCTGCTCACAGTGTGAGTCCAAAGCATGGCCATCCATGCTGATGGAGGACGAGGTTTCATCCAACTCTCTGCTGAAGCGGGTAACGAAGCATTATAACGTTATGATTGAGCGGAAAGTGATCGATTAAGTGCTGTCCGTTGGCACCGCCGAGTGTCCGACCGTAAACGCACCGGTGTCCGCTCGGCGGCGCAAAATGCAGGCCGGACAAAGATATGACCGATGAGCAGCTCGCAGAGCTGGCACCCTGGAGTGAAAAACTTCAATCTATCAAAAATCGCATGTGAATTACTCCAACTCGCAAAGGGCTGGGGTAATTTTAAGACTGACCGCATTATTATTTGGCGGTTACTAAAGAGATAGTAGGAATGTGGGAATATCCAGATGAAACAACGATAGATAAGGCATATGAAGCGTTAAAGTACATGGAAGATATGTGGACTGGATGGAGAAGCATTTTAAACCTATCAAATTCGATAGGTTTAAAACGGAATCAGGGGATAACGCAGTTACATTGACGCCGCAACAATGGATAAAAACAACAAGAAATGATTTCATAGTAGATCCGCTCACCCTTACGGAAGCGGGGTAAGCGGAGCGATTTATTCTCCTTCCTCAATCTCACTGTTATCATACTCCAGCAGATTTTCCACGCGACAGCCGAGCACTTTAGCAAGAGACAAAAGAGTTACGCCCGCAGCCTTGTTGATGTCCTTTGCACGAATCTCATACTGCTGTAAAGTGCGCAAATTAACACCAACTTTTTCCGCCAGCTCGCGCTGAGAATACCCGCTGATTTTTCGCTGCGCCTGCAGCCGTGTCGGAGGGTTCTTTTTGCGTATCCTACGGTTGACCGTATCCACGAATTTCTTTTCGGATGCTTCGTGGAGAGTAGGATAGAGCTTCTCGATTTCCCGCATAGTGATATGCTTTTGAATTTCCATGAAACTTCGTCCGGTGTACCATTGATAATACGCCAGGATCCAACCGCACCAATACTGCGGGGAATAGTCGTAATCGATCGACGCCTGCGGATAGTCAATAGCTGTGCCGGACTTTGTGAGAACATCCATGACAAGCTCTGTACCGGACATACCCGACACATATTTTGGGACACCTGCGGCAAATTGTTTGGCGTAGCCTGTGCCGATAAGCAGTTCAAGAAAACGGTCCATGTCCATCTGACAACTGTTTGCCGCATAGTCCATCGCTTCGCCAAGGCACTTCATGGCATCATCGAGATACACTTCATCGTAAGCGCGGATCATTAGGGTGCACCTCCTCACGGATCATGTCTCGCATGTACAGACCGTTCCAATCATCTTTTTCAAGCTCCTCACGATAGGCAGCTCTTGCCTCATCGTCGCGGGCTTTTCTTTTTGCATAGTATTCTGTGTTGTCCGCAAGCTCATAAGAAAGAAACCGAATCGTCTCAAAAGCAGCAAGACTTTTCAAGACAAACTGTTCACCGAGCGTACCAAGATGCATAGCATAAGAAAGCTGCGTCAGTGAGATTTCATTATTCACAAATGCTCTTGCAAAGGAGAAATAGGAATCGTCCGCGCGGTATCCAATAACCGCATCGTACGGAGTCAGGTCGATTAGAAAATGCTCCCTTAGCCAATCCGCACCTCGTTTCATTACAGGGGTGGAAATACGGAATTTGCGGTATTCCATAAGCAAGGCCAACCAATGAAGAATCGTATATTCATCAGATGAGAGATCCAAAATGGAGAGCCCGGAGGTATCAAGTTCGTATTTATTGGCATAACCGTCTGTGTTTTCGGTACAAGCCCATTCTTTCGCAAGCTCTAAATGTTCGGTACAGTAAAATCCTTTCCCATAGTCATTATAAGATTTGCCCTTTCCAAACACGGGGACTTGAATGATTTCAGGTGAACCGTGGTATAAAATTACATTACTCATGTTTGTCACCCCATACTTCTTTAGAGTTATTCTGATATCAGTATACTTCTAAAGAAGTATATAGTCAATCTATTTACGGAAAAAGTCGCGAGTCATTCGTAGAAATGAAGGAGGGTGTTGCAAAATTGCGGGCAACGAGTGTTTCCATTCTGCTCATAGGATCTGAAACGCCTCCGCCATGAGCACCCAGTTGGCTCTCCACCAGCGCATGATCTGCCAGTAGCCTGCACCGCGCAGCCCGAATTCCTTGATCAGATCAACTTTTTTCTGAATGCTCCGCACATCCTCGAACCAGACCTCGTGCGCGATCCCATCCCGTGTATATTGAAAATAGGAGAACTGGGCGCGCGCGTCGTACCGGATTTCGGAGTGATTTTGAATGGCGATCTGGACGGCCTCCACGTTGCCGATGGTGGTGGCGACGGTTTCTCCGCGGACAAAGGGAAGCGGCCAGTCATAGCCATAATTGGGAATATCCATACGTTTTTCAATCCTGTTTTTGAGGTGTGCTTCTTACAGTATATGCGGGATAGAAGAGGGGCGTCACCCTGAAACGCAGGACAGGAGCGCAGAACAAAGCTGCAGCCTGACAGATACGATCATCCGCTAGGCTGCAGCCTTTTATTTTATGCTATCTTTTTCGAAGTCCTTCTGATCCAGCTCTGATTACAGCTGCGGGCCTGCGCTGACAAGTGCCTTACCAGCCTCGTTGCCCTCGTACTTCGCGAAGTTCTTGATGAATCTGGAAGCCAGATCCTTTGCCTTCTCTTCCCACTCGGAAGCATTCGCGTAGGTGTCGCGCGGATCCAGGATGTTGGTGTCAACGCCCGGAAGCTCGGTCGGTACCTCGAAGTTGAAGTACGGAAGCTTCTTGGTCGGAGCGTTCTTGATGTCGCCGTTGAGGATCGCGTCGATGATGCCGCGGGTATCCTTGATGGAGATACGCTTGCCTGTGCCGTTCCAGCCGGTGTTCACAAGGTAAGCCTTCGCGCCGCTCTTCTCCATTCTCTTGACGAGCTCCTCTGCATACTTGGTCGGATGCAGCTCCAGGAATGCCTGGCCGAAGCAAGCGGAGAAGGTCGGAGTCGGCTCTGTGATGCCGCGCTCTGTGCCGGCCAGCTTTGCTGTGAAGCCGGACAGGAAGTAGTACTGTGTCTGCTCCGGAGTCAGGATCGATACCGGCGGAAGTACGCCGAATGCGTCAGCAGACAGGAAGATCACGTTCTGAGCTGCCGGTGCAGCGGATACCGGGCGAACGATCTTCTCGATGTGGTCGATCGGGTAGGATACACGGGTGTTCTCGGTCACGCTCTTGTCAGCGAAGTCGATCTTGCCCTCTGCATCCAGGGTAACGTTCTCGAGCAGAGCGTTGCGCTTGATTGCATTGTAGATATCCGGCTCGGAATCCTTGTCCAGGTTGATTACCTTCGCGTAGCAGCCGCCCTCGAAGTTGAACACGCCGTTGTCGTCCCAGCCGTGCTCGTCGTCGCCGATCAGGAGACGCTTCGGGTCTGTGGACAGCGTGGTCTTACCTGTTCCGGAAAGGCCGAAGAAGATTGCGGTGTTCTCACCGTTCATATCTGTGTTTGCAGAGCAGTGCATGGAAGCGATGCCCTTCAGCGGCAGATAGTAGTTCATCATGGAGAACATACCCTTCTTCATCTCTCCGCCGTACCAAGTGTTGATGATCACCTGCTCGCGGCTCGTGATGTTGAATACAACTGCGGTCTCAGAGTTGAGGCCCAGTTCCTTGTAGTTCTCAACCTTCGCCTTGGAAGCGTTGTACACAACGAAATCCGGCTCAAAGGTCTCCAGCTCCTCAGCGGTCGGCTGGATGAACATGTTCTTGATGAAATGAGCCTGCCAAGCAACCTCCATGATGAAACGGATCGCCATGCGGGTATCCTTGTTCGCGCCGCAGAACGCATCCATCACGTACAGCTTCTTGCCGGAGAGCTCCTTCTGAGCGATCTCCTTGACCGCTGCCCAGGTCTCCTCGGAAGCCGGGTGGTTGTCATTCTTATACTCGTCGGAAGTCCACCATACGGTGTCCTTGGAATTCTCATCCATAACGATGAATTTATCTTTCGGGGAACGGCCCGTGTAAACGCCTGTCATAACGTTTACTGCGCCGAGCTCACTTACCTGGCCCTTGTCAAAGCCCTCGAGCTCCGGCTTGGTCTCTTCTTCAAACAAGTACTCGAAGGAAGGATTGTGCACGATCTCAGTAGTGCCGGTGATGCCATACTTGGTCAAATTGATCTCTGCCATCTTACTTTACTCCTTTTCTTAATGGTAGTCCCTGCAAACGCAGGACTTTACGGTATCTATATTGAAGCGGGGAACATTTCCTCGCTTCCCGCCCTATATTATACATGATTGGGCAATAAAATCAATAAAAAATCTTTAAAATTTCGGATTTTGTTAAAAAAAAGTCAAGACGGGGAAACCCTGACTCCTGCGGGGATATCAGGCGTCCGGCGCGCATATATTGTCTGGAAGAGAGGCGCGATGATCCTTTGCGGAGCAAGTGTCGCCGGACGAGGCGCGTGCCATGTCAAAATGTGTTTGCGGGAAATCTTTGTTGACAGTGTGCAGGGTGACATTTATAATAGGAAAAAAATCGTGCCGGCGTTTGGCGTAGGCCAGGGAGGTTGACTATGAATATTGTATGCTTGGATCTGGAAGGGGTACTTGTACCGGAGATTTGGATTGCGTTTGCCGAGGCGAGCGGCATTCCGGAGCTGAAGAGGACGACGAGGGAGGAGCCGGACTACGACAAGCTGATGCGCTGGCGGCTCGACATCCTGAAGGAGCACGGCCTCGGCCTTGGGGAGATACAGAGGACGATCGAGACGATTGAGCCGCTGCCGGGCGCCAGAGCGTTCCTCGACAAGCTGCGCGCGATCACGCAGGTGATCATCATCAGCGACACCTTCTCCGAGTTCGCGACGCCGCTGATGCGCAAGCTGGGCTGGCCCACAATCTTCTGCAATTCCCTGACCGTGGCGGAGGACGGCAGGATCACCGGCCACAAAATGCGGATCCAGGACACGAAACTGACCACCGTCCGCGCGCTGCAGTCGATCGGCTTCGAGACGATCGCGAGCGGAGACAGCTTCAACGATCTAGGCATGATCCAGGCCAGCAAGGCAGGCTTCCTGTTCCGCAGCACCGAGGAGATCAAATCGCGCTACCCGCAGATCCCGGCCTACGAGACGTACGACGAACTGTTCACGGCGATCCAGGGAGCGCTTGAGAACTGATTCGGCCGGTGCAATATAGAAGACGCCGTGGGAAGGTGGTTCAGAAGTACAACTGTTCGACGTCCCTTTTTACAGCTCAGTTTAGAATC
The DNA here is from genome assembly GCA_021771715.1 of Oscillospiraceae bacterium. Taxonomy (GTDB): domain Bacteria; phylum Bacillota; class Clostridia; order Lachnospirales; family Lachnospiraceae; genus Choladousia. Next base: position 196,110 of record JAETOO010000004.1, on the reverse strand, counting down.
CTATATCGTATATTTCTACAATTAAAAGTCCTCAGGCCACTGCCCCATACAAGCCAGTGTCCTGGGGCTTTTTTGATCCCGCCGGCGGCCCTGCAATCTTCTCGTCCGGTCCATCCAACCCGCCACTCCCTATGTGCTTTTTCACCAACCCTCGATTGCTTACTTGCATATTTTTCGTGATAATGATAAAATTAATAGAATAACCATCCATCCCTTCATCCCCAACCCAACCCCAACTGTCCACGAAAGGAGAACGTCATGAAGCCCTACTCACACCCGCATTTCCCCCTGCCTCTACCTTTACATTCCCCCCTGCGTCCCCCCGCCATTCACCCAACCCGCCCCCGTCTGCTCTGCGCCGACTGTTACGTAAAAAAGCGGACGCCTGCGATCACGCCGGAACTGCCTGCGGAGCACGACCGGATTGTGCCGGCGGTGCGCACATGACCGGGCCGAGAAAGCGGCATTTCTGGGGAATCCGCGCGAAGCTGACAGTCTGCTTCATCGGCCTGATGGTGATCGTGACGACCCTCATCGACGTCGCGGTTTTTCAGATCTACCGCAGAGACATCGAGGAGAAGGAGATGGCGTCGATGCAGGCGGGCAGCGAGATCCTCTCGGACAACATCCGGAATCTGATCTCGGGAATCGAGCAGAATCTGATGAGCGAGATCAACCGCAGCGCCGTGTTTGCCTACCTGACAGGCGGCTACGAGCCGTGGGCCGCGAGCGTCGAGCGGAAGCTGAAGGGGCTCGGCACGCTGATGCACTTTCAGGGGCTGGAGTGCGGGAACATCCTCGTGTTTGACTGCAACGACCACGTCTTTTACTGCGATTACGGGTGGACCGGCGTGGGACTGTCGCAGTTCCGTCAAAGAACGGTGTACCAGGAGATCGTCGCGAAGCAGGAGCGACTGTTCCCGGCGCGGGGCTGCACACTGTGGAGATGCTATCCCGACGCGCCGGACGAGATCTGCATCATCAAATCCTACATCGATCCCGTCTCGCTGCAGGACTGCGGAATTGTCTGCCTGACGATCGACCGGGAGCATCTGGGGACGCTGCTGGGCGAGTACAACTTTGACATCCGCATCGAGGAGGAGGAGGGCGGGCCGCTCTACGGCAGCCGGAAGACAGAGTGGACCGCCGGCGAGGATTCCGGGGACTACCTCATCACTGCGACCGAGATCTACCGCCGCAGGGGGAACTGGAGACTGACCAGTCTGATCGCGAAGGAGGAGGCGTTTCGCGATCTTTCCGCCCTGATGCGGATGCTGATTTTTGCCGAGCTGCTGCTGGGGCTGGTGATCGTCTTCATTGTCCGCGCGATCACCGACGGCTTCCTGCGGAATGTGACGGCGCTTGCCGAGAACTTCCGGAGGATCCACGCGTCGCAGGAGGTCGAGAAGATCCAGCCGCACTCGCACGACGAGACGGCTTACCTGTGCGAAGAGTTCGACGCGATGTACAGCCAGCTGCAGGAGAATGCGAGACAGATGATCAGCACGAATACCCTTCTCGCAAAGGCCGAGTACAGCGCGCTGCTCGCGCAGATGAACCCGCACTTTCTGTACAATTCGCTGGAGACGATCAGCGCGATGGCGAAGCTCGAGAAGCAGGACGGGATCGTCCGCGTGATCCGGATGCTGAGCCATCTGCTGCGCGGCTCTCTGAGCGACGGGGGGCAGGAGACGACGCTCGCGAAGGAGCTGGACTACATCTCCTGCTACCTGGAGCTGCAGCGGATGATCACCGGCGGGCGCATCACGTGGGACATCGAGGTTGACCGGGAGCTGTACGAGTGCATGGTGCCGCGGCTGATCCTGCAGCCCATCGTGGAAAATTCGATCCTGCACGGCCTCGACGACATGCTGGACGACGCGATCGTGATCATCACGGCGGATGTCCGGGAGGGACGCCTCGTGCTGACGGTCAGCGACAACGGAAAAGGGGCAAAGCAGGAGGTGTTGGACGCGCTGCTGTCCGACGAGTATCTGGAGACGGACGAGGAAAGCCACGCCCATATCGGGATCCGGAGTGTGCTGAAGCGGATCCATATCCTGTACGGGGCGGACTATGGGATGACGATGGAGAGCGAACCTGGAAACGGTATGACGGTGCGCGTGTTTTTGCCGTATGTGGAGAAAAAGCATGAAGAGAATATTGATCGCAGATGACAATTTACTGACGCTGCAGTCCATGCAGACGACGATCCCCTGGAAGGAGTGGGGCTATGAGCTGGTCGCCTGCGCGGAGAACGGCGCGCAGGCGTGGGAGAAGATTAAGCGGTACCGGCCGGATATCGTGATCCTCGACATCCATATGCCGGGGATGAGCGGGCTGGATCTGGCGTCCGAGCTCCAGAAGCTGCCGGAGAAGCCGCTGATCATTCTGCTGTCCGCCTACGACCGGTTTGCGTACGCGAAGACCGGGCTGCGCCTTGGCGTATTCGACTACCTGCTCAAGCCGCTGGACAACGATGAGCTGAAGCTGGTTCTGGACAAGGCCTCGCAGGAGCTGCAAAAGACGTCGCAGGAGAGTGAGCGGCTGTGGCGCAGGGCCTGGTGTGAGAAGCTGCTGATGGAGAGCACCGGCGGCAGCGCCGCGTCCGCCGTCATGCTGGAGGGGTATCTCAAGGAGTGGTGGCACCCGTACGGCTATGCGCTGCTGCTGGCCCGGAAGCAGAACGAGTGTGAGCTGGAATTTGAGGACTTCTGGCCTGCGATGGGCGAGCTGCTCAAGAGAGAGCGGATCGGCTGCCTGAACGCACAGACGCGCGACGGAAGCCTGATTCTGCTGGGCTTCCAGACGCTGCGGCTGGTGCGGGACTACGACATGGAGGCGCTGCACGTCGCGAACGAGATCGTGCGGGGCGGGCAGCGCGCCGGGCTGCAGCTCTCGATCGGGATCAGCAACTACGCCGAGCGGCTGTCGGACCCCCAGAAACAGTATGACGAGGCGAAGTTTGCCCTTGAGAGCCGGTTTTTCCTGGAGAACAAATCGGTGATCCACTACCAGAGTGTGATGAGCAAGAGCGTGCGCAACGAGTATCTGCTGAGCCGGAAGCTGCAGGAGCTGTACCGGGCGGCGAACCGCAGCCCGGAGGAGTTCACGGAGTGCCTGGACGCGTTTATCGACCTGCTGGAGCAGGACGACCGGTACGATGCGGAGTATGTGCGTGCCATCTTCGCGCAGATCGCGTTCCAGATCTCGTGCGTCCTGGACCGCTGCAGCCCGGGCGACAGGCGGATCAAGACGATGGCGACGATCCAGGAGGAGGTGCAGCGGATCGGGCGGCTGCAGGATCTGATCGCGTGGATCCGCGCGTACGCGGGCAGCTGCAGGGAGCGCACGAAGCAGGAGACGGCTCCAGCCTCCGCACAGACGCGGCGCGTGCTCGATTACCTGAACACGCATTTCATGGAACATGTGACGCTGAAGGATGCGGCGCAGGAGGCCGGGATCTCCGAGGGGCATCTGTGCCGGCTGCTGAAAAACGAGACCGGCGAGACGTTTGTGAATATTCTGAACAAGATCCGGATCCAGAACGCGCTGCAGCTGCTCAAGAGCGGCAGCTACAAGGTGTACGAGGTGGCCGACCGGGTCGGGTTTAACAATTACGCGTACTTTTACCAGGTATTCAAAAAAATCACCGGGACGTCCCCCACAGACTATCATCAGCCGCAGTGAGCGATCAAAATAACACATAAAAGATCAAAATTCTGTATCATTTTTCCTGATAAAATGGCAGAAAAGTGAATTTATCTCGCATTCTCTTTGCGCTATGATGGTTCCATCTTAATTGAAGGGGGAATTATCATGAAACGGAAATTGACAAGTCTGTTACTGTGCGGGGCGCTGGCTGCAAGCCTGATGGCTGTGCCGGCTGCCGCGGAGGAAGCGTCGTCGCTGGAGGGGGAGCTGACCCTTCTGCACTATCTGACGGAGGATGCGAAGCTGCAGGCGCTGGACGACCTGATCGCAGGCTTTGAGGCGGAGAACCCGGGCGTGAAGGTAAACGCAGAGGCAGTGAGCATGGACAACTACCTGGACGTGATCAAGCTCAGACTGTCGTCCGGTGAGGCGCCGGATGTCATGTTTGGCGGACCGAGCTCTTACCCGGAGCTGGTGGATGCGGGCTACATCATGGATCTGACGGAGGAGCCGTATGTAGAGCGCGTTGCGGAGGGCTCCCTGTCCCTGATGAAGATGGACGACAAGGTTTACGGCATCCCGCTTGACCAGATGGCAAACGTAGTATTTTACAACAAGGACATCTTCGCGGAGCTGAACCTGAGCGTTCCGACGACGTACACAGAGTTTATTGACACCTGTAAGGCACTCAAGGATGCAGGCTATGCGGCGTGTGCGGCGGGTTACCAGGATCAGATCTCGCTTGGCGCGAATTATTTCACCATTTTCTACGGCACACCGTACCTGGCATGCGAGCAGTACACGGACGAGACACAGAACCAGGGCAAGAGCTGGAGCGAGTACCCGACCGTGGCACAGGCGCTGACACAGTTCCGTGAGATCATCGGCTATCAGAACGAGGATTGCAAGACCATCACGACAGACCGCGCGGAGCAGATCTTCGCGAACGGCGAGTCCGGTATGATTATTATCGGTACCTGGGGCCTTGGCGCGATCATGAACTACAATCCGGAGCTGAACTGCGGCGGTTTCCTGTACCCGTCGGAGGAGAAGGCAGAGGACAACGCACTTCCGCTGAACACGGACGATACGTGGATGATCATGAAGGATTCGCCGAACGTTGAGATCGCACGGGCATTCTTCGAGTTCATGACCAGACCGGAAGTGAATGCACAGTGGATCGGCACGGTTGGACAGCTGAGCGCACTTGAGGGCGTCGAGGCGAGCTCCCTTCCGCAGGGCGCTGCTGACATCGCAGATCTGATGAACGCAGGCTGCAAGGTTTCCATGTGGACGCAGTACGGCGCTCCGAGCGGGCAGTACAGCACCACGTACTACAACTGCCTGCAGGATTTTGCACTGTCCGACACGATGACCGTGGAGGAGTGGTGTGAGAATATGGACAGCGGGTTTGCAGCTGCCAGCAAGTAAGACAGTGTAGAACGGTTTCAGCAGGGCATCCCAGAAGATGCCCTGTTGTCAGTTGTGGGGAAGCATTTTACAGGGAAAGGATGACACATGAAAAAAAGAATGAAGTGGAAAAAGGAGCTGATTGACTTCAGCTTTCTCGCCCCCTCTCTGATTCTGTTTTTGTTTATTATCATCATACCGCTGATCAAGGGGGTGCGGTACACCTTTACCAACTGGGACGGACTGATGCCGAAGCTCAACTATGTGGGGCTCAAAAATTATATCACCGTGTTCCACGACAAGGATCTGATTCAGCCGATCGGCAATACGGTGCTGTTCACGTTGGTGACGGTGGTGGCGATCAATGTGATCGGCCTTGGCGTCGCGCTGGCGGTGAACAGGGAATTCAAGGGCGTCAACATCATCAAGAGTATCATTTTCATCCCGCTGGTCGTGAGCCTCGTGCTCGTGTCGCAGATGTGGATGTACGTGTACAGCGACTTTTTCTCCATGCTGGGGTGGCAGAGCCCGCTGATCGACAAGAAGACGTCGATGCTGGGATTGTGCATCATGAGTATCTGGAGGGAGAGCGGCCTGGCGATGATGATCTACCTGGCCGGGCTGAAAAATATCCCGTCCGAGATCAACGAGGCGGCGATCATCGACGGGGCGAACTTCTGGCAGCGCTTCCGGAATGTCACGGTGCCGTTCCTCGCGCCGGCATTTACGTACTGCATCCCGCTGTGGCTCGCGGCCGGGCTGCGCATGTACGACTATTCCTTTGTGGCGACTGCAGGCGGACCGCAGCACTCGACAGAGACGATGGCATACTATATCTACAGCTACCTGTTCCCGTACAACAAGGTCGGGTACGGACAGACCGTGGCGGTGATTTATCTCGTGGTATGCATCATCCTCTCGAATGTCGTGACCAGGACTTTAAGAAAGAGGGAGTTTGAACAATGATCAAGACACCAAAAAACAGAATCATCGACGCGATCCGGATTCTGGCGCTGTCCTTCCTGGCCCTGATCTGCCTGGCGCCCTTCTATGTGGCCGTCTGCTATGCGTTTAAGTCTAAGGTAGATTTTGCGAAGACAAAGCTGGCGTTCCCCACAAAGCTGTACCTGGGGAACTTCGCGGACGCGCTGGAGGTAAGAAACTTTTTTGACTCGGTGCGCAACAGTGCGGTCGTGGCAGTCCTGATGGTGATCGTGATCATCGTGTTCTGCTCGTCCGGCGCCTACATCATCGCGCGGAAAAACAACAAATTTTACAACGCCGTGTACTATCTCTTCCAGCTGATTATCCTGATCCCGTTCCAGACGATCATGTTCCCGCTCTACAAGGAGCTGAGCACGATTGGCGCGCTGAACACGCTGTGGGGGCTGTGCCTCGCGCAGGCGGGCGTGAACGTGGGCTACTACGTGTTCCTGTACACGGGATTCATCAAGAACGTGCCGATCTCCCTGGAGGAGGCGTCGGCGATCGACGGCTGCAACCGGTATCAGACGTTCCTGTACGTGGTCTTCCCGCTGCTCAAACCGATCACGATGACGTCGATCGTGCTCGCATTCCTCGCGTCGTGGAATGACTTTATTATCTCGATGATCATCTGTCAGAGGCTCGACCGCCGGACGCTGCCGCTGATGCAGTTCTACTTCTTCGGCGAGTACTCCGCCAATGTCAGCGTGGCGTTCGCCGCGTCGCTGCTTGTCATGATCCCGGCCGTGGTGATCTACTTCTGCGCGCAGAAATACATCGTCGCAGGGATGACGGCGGGGGCCGTGAAGTCGTAAGCGGGATAGGGTGGCGAGAGGGATGCGGCGGATGGCCGCGCCAGGTGAGAATACGCAAGATGGCAAGAACAAAGTAGAGTAGAAAACGCAAGTTAGAAACGGAGGGTGCAGAACATGAGACGAAGATGGACAGAGGAGGAGATCTGGGACTGGTATCGGGGGCAGCCGTGGATCACCGGATTCAATTTTATCCCGAGCGGGGCGATGGACGGCGCGCTGTGGATGCTGCAGGAGTACGATCACGAGAACGCGTTCCGGGATGCGTCGAAGGAGATCGCGCTCGCGGCGAGCCTTGGCTTCAACAGCATCCGGTTTTTCGTGCCGTTTTACCTGTGGCGGGTGCAGCACGACAGCTTTATGAAGCATTTTGAGCAGTTCCTTGCGCTGCTCGACCGGTATCACATGACGATGATGCCGATCCTGTTCAACGACTGCTGTGTCGCAAAGTCAAAGTACGCCGACCCGGTCCTCGGCCCGCAGCCGGAGCCGGTTCCGGGCTATTTCGGCGGGACCGCGGTGACGCCGTTTGACGAGGACACGCAGAACGGCGACACGGTCGGGTACAATGAGCTGGACGAGCCGGATATGGAGCCGGTGGCGGAGCAGTACGTCCGGGAGATGGCGCGCACCTACGGGAAGGATCCGCGGATCCTGATCTGGAACATCTGGAACGAGGCGGGCAACTCGCAGCGGATGGAGAAGTCCGTGCCGATGATGCGCAAGGTCTTTGGCTGGATGCGCGAGGAGGACGTCATGCAGCCCCTGACGGCCGACGTGTGGGGCGCAGGCGCGGACCATCCGTACGGCTGGCTGAAAAATCCGGGGATCTACGCGGAGGTCGAGCGGGTGGCGATCGAGCTGTCCGACATCGTGACCTTCCATTTCTATGGCGATTACTCCCACGCGCGGATGTACATCGACTGTCTGAAGCAGTACGGCAGGCCGCTGATCAACACGGAGTGGATGCACCGCCCGTACCGCAGCCTGATCCAGACGCATCTCCCGCTCTGGAAAAAGGAGAAGATCGGGAGCTACTTCTTCGGCTTCGTGAACGGCAAGTCGCAGTTCAACTACGTCTGGGAGTTCATCAAGGACCTGCCGGACATCGACACAAGACTCTGGATGCACGACATTTTCCACCCGGACTTCACCCCGTACGACGAGGAGGAGATCGAGGTCATCCGGGAGTGCAACAGAGACAAAGAGATCTTTTAGCGGCAGAGGTGACACCCGTCGGTACGTCAGGTTCTGTTGCGTCACGTCAAAGCTTATGTGATTGGAAAAGAGAACAGGCCGCAGGGCAGCTTAGAGAAGAGCTGTCGGCGGCCTGTTATTTTTTCAAAAAATGTTTTCTTTTGGCGGGATGTCTGATATAATTCATGGAGCAGGAATGAGATTCAGGGCGGAGAGAAGAATTCGCGGCAAAGACAGGCTGTTTTGCATCGGATCTTTGCGATTTGGCGGATGTTCTATAGAGAAATGGGAGGAACCATATGGGTTCGATGTGGAAAAAGCGCGTGTGCGTGCTGTCTCCGGAGCAGGAGGCGGGCTACACCGTGTCCTGCGCAGAGCGCATTCTGCGCTACAACGGATACTTTCTTTTGGCGATTCTGGGAGTCCAGAGTTACAACATCCTCTACACGCTGGCGTACACGGGCTGGAGGCTGCACTCGAGGGCGAGCCGTGTCTATATGACGCTTTACGTGGCGCTTTTTCTGGTGTCGGTGATCGGTCTGGTGCTGAGGCGGTATCTGAAACAACATCTGCCGGAGCGTGCCAGATGCACCGTCCGGCTGCAGGTGGCGTACGGGATGCTCCTGATGATCTGGGGCGCGTGCGTAACCGTCTATGACCAGCGCGTGTCCGACAGCATCAGTGTCTACCTCATGATCGCGCTCACCGTGGCGATGCTTGTCTACTTTACGCCGGTTCAGGCCGTGGCGGCGTACGGCGGCCTCCTGATTGCGCTGTACTTCCTGCTCCCTGTGCTCCGGGGCGTGCCGGGAGACAATTACGGAAATCAGGTCAATCTGGCGGTCATGACGCTGATGGCTGTCTTCATCAGCGTCTACCGCTATATCTCGGGCCGGAGGCACTACCTCGATGAGCAGATCATCATGGAGCAGAACCGGTGCCTGTCCGATGCGGCGGTCCGGGACTCTCTGACGCGGCTGTGGAACCGCAGGTTTCTGGATGAACAGATGGAAGGGCTGTACAGGCGGTGTGCGGATGCAGGGGTCCCCTTGACGGTGATGATGATGGACATCGATCATTTCAAGATCTACAATGACACGTACGGGCACCCGCAGGGGGATGAGTGTCTGCGCCGCATGGCGTGGAGACTGGAGCAGGAGGTGGACGAGGAGACCGAGTATCTGATCCGCTACGGCGGGGAGGAATTTCTCTACATCGGGGTCGGAGTCGACGCGAAGCGCGCGCTCGAGAAGGGAGCGCGGTTCAACCAAGTGATCAGGGAGCTGATCATCGGCCCCTCTGAGCAGGACCGGCGCGGCATTACGATCAGTATCGGGATCTACACGAGGCTTCCCGCGGAGGCGCCGGAATGGTCGGCGTACATTGAGGAGGCGGACAAGGCGTTGTACAGAGCGAAGAACAGCGGAAGGGATCAATGGGTCGTGGGATAAAATGACAAGAATCAGTTATGTGCAGGAGAGCGACAGAGCGTTCTGGTATCAGCTTGACCGGCATCTGCCGGAGGCGGAGTTTGAGCGGAAGGTCCGGGAGCGGCGCGGGTACGTGCTGCGGGAGGGGGAAATCCCGGTCGGAGTGCTGCGGTACAACCTGTTCTGGGACAATACCCCGTTTTGCACCCTGCTGTACGTGGCCCGGGAGTTCCAGCACAGGGGCTACGGCAGGAAATTGATGGAGCACTGGGAGCAGGACATGCGGGCGCAGGGCTACGGGATGCTGCTGACCTCCACGCAGGTGGACGAGGAGGCCCAGCACTTTTACCGGCGGCTGGGCTACAGAGACTGCGGCGGCCTGCTGGTCGATGTGCCGGGATATGAGCAGCCGATGGAGCTGTTTCTGGTGAAGGATATCCGCCAGGTAAGAGGAGGAGACCGGAACCGCGAAGGATAGGGAATCTATAACAGAAAATAGAATTCGGCGGGCGGCAGTTTTCCCAGAAAGAGGGAGCTGCCGCCCGTTTTGCGCAGAGCGTGTTGACAGACTAACGCTGTTAGTTATATAATGCAAATGGCGTTAGTTTTATGTAAGGAGGGATTTCTTTGGCTCAGAAGGGAATCAGCAGGGAGACAGTTCTCAGGAAAGCGATTGAGCTGATTGAGAGGAACGGGACCGCGGCACTCTCGATGCGGGAGCTGGCGGAGGCGCTGGAGATCAGGACGCCGTCCCTTTACAACCACGTGAAGAGTATGGGAGAGCTATACGCGGACATCAGCCGCTATGCGGCGGAGGAGCTGAGACAGGCGCAGCTCGCCGCGATCAAAGGGAAAAGCAGGGACGAGGCACTGGGCGCGCTGGCGTCTGCGTACCGCAGATTCGCCAAGGAGCATACAGGGCTGTACAAGGTGACCGTCTCGCTCTCCGATCTCCGGGATGACGCGTCCGGACAGGCCGCCGCAGCGATCGCGGAGCCTATTTTTCTGGCGCTTTCCAAATACGGGCTTGACGAGGAGCAGATGATACACTGGCAGCGCATCCTGCGCAGCATCATACACGGATTTTTGACGCAGGAGGAGGCGGGGTTCTTCCGGCACTATCCGGCCAGTGTGGAGGTCAGCTACCAGATGGCGCTTCGATGCTTTTTGAGCGGACTCCACGCAGAAATCGAAGGAGGTCAATATGAGGGACAATGATTCCATATTTCGTGAGATGCCTGTGCGGAAGGCAGTGCTCTCCCTGGCAGTTCCGACTGTGATCAGCCAGATGATTACCGTCATCTACAATATGGCGGATACCTTCTTTATCGGGCAACTGAATGACCCGAACCAGGTGGCTGCCGCGACGGTGGCGATGCCCGCGTTTGTCGCACTGACCGCGCTTTCGAACCTGTTCGGAATCGGAGGCGCGAGCAAGATTGCCCGTTGCCTCGGGAAGGGAGAAGACGAGACGGCGAAGCGCACGGCCTCGTTCTGCATCTGGACGGCGCTTGCGGTGGCGCTGTGCTACGGCGCTCTGGTGTTCGCGGCGCGGCCGTGGCTGCTGTCCATGCTTGGGACGAACGCGGAGACGTATGCATTCTGTTCCGACTACATTTTCTGGACGATCGTCGTGGGGGCCGTGCCCACGGTGCTGAATGCGGAGCTGGCGCATCTGATCCGCACAGAGGGCTACGCGAGGCAGGCCGGGTTCGGGGTCGCCTTCGGCGGAGTGCTGAATATTGCGCTTGACCCGGTCTTTATCTTCCTGTTCCGGATGGAAATCACAGGCGCAGCCGTGGCGACCATGCTCTCCAACACGGCCGCGATGCTGTACTTCTTCCGGTTCCTGTACAAGATCAGGCGAAAGACTGTCATCACGCCGGACCCGAGGTACTACAGGATATCCGGCGGGATTCCGGGCGATGTGGTGGTGGGCGGGCTGCCGAGCTTTATCATGATGATGCTGGGCTGTCTGTCGAACAACGTCCTGAACCGTCTCGTGACCTCCTACTCGAATGAGGCGATGGCGGGGATGGGGATTGCCAAGAAAATTGACATGATCGCGTTCTCCGTCGCACAGGGGATGACGCAGGGCGTGCTGCCGCTGATCGCGTATAACTACGCTTCGGGCAATCAGAAGCGGATGACGCAGGCGATCCGGGTGACGCTTACGTACACGCTGGTGATGGCGTGCACCGCGACGGTGGCGCTGTTTCTCTTCGCGGCGCCGATCACGCGGTGTTTTATCGACAACGATGCGACGGTAGCCTACGGGAGAGCGTTCCTGAAGGTGATCTGCTTTACATGCCCATCGACCGCCGTCAATTTTATGATCATCACGGTGTTCCAGGCGACGAAGCAGAAAATACAGCCGCTCGTGCTCTCCTTTCTGCGCAAGGGCAGCCTGGACATCCCGCTCATGCTGGGCCTGAATGGCCTGATCGGCATCCGGGGCATCGCCTGGGCCATCCCGCTCGCGGACTGGCTCGCGCTGTTCGTGGCGCTCTGCCTGTTCGTGCCCTACCTGAACCGAATGCGGGGGAGAGCGCGTCCCGGTCTTTCTTCCCGCGAGCAACGAGCCAAGTAGCCATGCTTGCATGGGTATTTTGCGACTGCCGCGAGGGTCAGATCCCCCGTAGCTTACTGCGGGGGATCTGACTTTGGCAGGAAGCCGGTCACTTCGTCGACGCAGACGGTGTTCCCCAGGACCTCGCGGGAGGCGCAGAGGGACAAGTCATCGCGGGCGGCGACGCTCCATTTCACAAGCGTCATGCAGCGGTTCTCAATTTCAATCCCGGTGATGCCGGAAGGGTGAATGCAGCTCCCGGTATTCAGGTAGGGCGAATCGGCGCTCCCTGCCATAGGGTGATGCGTATGGCCGGAAATCAGAATATGGTGATTCTGCCTGGCCCAGTCGGCTAAGCGCTGTTCGGACTGTTTTTTCTTCTTGTTATTTTTTGCTGCGCTGGTCGGGTCGGGGACGCCGATGCGCTCGAGCGGCTTCCAGAGGTAGCGCACGAGAAAGCGCGCCAGGAGCCAGAAGGTGCTGTTGAGCGGATCGGCCTGATGGCCGTGGGTGAGGTAGATATCGCTTTTGTGCAGACAGTCGCAGAGGATGATGCCGGGGTAGAATCGGATTCCGGGAAAAAGAGGGCGTTCTCCCAGCGCATGGTCACAGTAGTAGGTGCGGCAGTAGGTTTCGGGATAGCCGGAACGGCTCTTTGCCATGTCGTGATTGCCGTAGACGGCGTAAAACCGCCCGGACTCGTAGAATTTTGCCATCAGGTCAAAGCTCTGCCGGTGCATCTCCTTGATCTTCCTGAAGGAGCGGTTTTCCCAGAGCTCATCCCCGTCGCCGAGCTCCAGGTAGGTGAAGCCTCTGCGGTAGTAGTGCGACAGAGCGGCGAGGTACAGGTACTCGTTTTTGAGGAAGTTGTCGTTCGCGCTGCCGGTTCCGCGGTGGCAGTCGGAGAACAGAATATAGTGTGTCTGGTAATTGAGAGGAAGCCGCAGGGCTTCCTCAAATGTTCTGGAAAGGCGGGAATCGATGCTCATGGGCGAAACCCTCTTTTCAGGCGCAGCATGCGGCGGAACGCAGCCGGCAGATAGTAGTACAGATAGAGGATCCGATCGAGCGTACAGTCGCACGGCCGGGTGATGATCCGGTAGATGCGGCAGAACAGGCGGTTTTGCAGGCTGACCCACCAGACGCGAAGACGGCAACGTCTCGGCTGTCTCGTTCTGGGCGACGAGAAGCAGAAGGAGACCGTGAGGTTGCAGACCGTCAAGTCGCAGCTTTTGTAGCCCGCGCGGAGCATTCCGGAGAGAAAGCGCTCCATCATGCAGGGGTTGGGAAACGTGAGGGAGCAGTTCAGAACGAGGTCCTTCGGCCTGGAATAGCGCCCCATGCAAAAGCCGGTCAGCCACCAGTGCGCTTCGTCGACGCGAAACAGGCGTTTCCCGTGCACAGAGAGCTCCATCGAGAGCGGCAGAAGCTCGCTGTCTGAAATGCTGTGGAACAGGGTGTCAGAGCAGTGCTCCGGGGAGACGTGCGCGTCCGCCTGGTAGATGCCGATCTCCGCGCCCGTGTTGATTCCGTACTGTCCTTTCCAGAATTCAATCAGCCACGTCCGGTCGTCATAGAAAAAATAGACCGGCTCACAGTCGAAGACCATGTGAAACCGGGAAGCCGACCGGTCGAACAGGGAACAGTAGCCGAACTGCCGCTGCCAGGCATCCTGCCTGGATGTCAGGATATCGTCCTGGCAGAGATAGGAAAATCCAAAGGGCTCCGCCAGCTTATCGAGCAGCTGCATTTTCCCGCAGGAGTCCATGCAGCAAAGTTTCTTCAGAATGCGCTTTTTCCGGTGATGATTTATGATAAAAAAGACCACGCATACGAGGAATAACAAGCCAGAAAATAGATACATAGGAAATGTCTCTTTTGGGGATTTTGCTTTATCATATGCATGGGTTCCGGCTTGTGCCATTTACTGGGACACGGTGTAGAGCGAATAGAAATAGCCTTTCCGCTTCATCAGCTCGTCAAAGCTTCCGGATTCCACGATTCGGCCGGACTTCATCGCGAGGATGGCGTCATACCGGCGAAGAAGCGCCTGGTCCAGGGCGTGGGTCACGACGATCCTCGTCATCCCCGAGAGGTTCAGTATGGCATCGCTGACCTGGTAGGCCGTTTCGGCGTCCAGCGCGGCGGTTGCCTCATCGGCCAGCAGGATCTGGGCGTTTCTCAGGAGGCTCCTGGCGATGGAGATTCGCTGCTTTTCGCCGCCGGAGAGGTTGCAGCCATTTTCACCGCAGAGGTAGTGCTCGCCCTTCTCGGCAATCAGGGCAGGGAGCCCGGAGAGCCGGATGGCCTCGTCCACCTGTGCGTTTGGAAACTCCTTGAACATGGTGATGTTGTCCCGGATGGAGGCGTTGAAGACAAAGACATTCTGCTGGATCACGGAGATCGCGTCGCAGAGGGATTTGCTGCTGATGTCCCGCAGCTCCTGCGCGTCGAAGCGGATGCTTCCCTCGTAACGGTCGCAGCCCGCAAGGAGCGTCAAGAGGGTGGATTTGCCGCTGCCGGAGGCTCCCACAATGGCGTAGCTTTTCCCCATCTCGAAGGAGCAGCTGATGTCCTGCAGCACCGGCCGTTCCGGGTCGTATGCGAAAGACAGGTGGGAAAGCCGGATTTCCTGATGCAGAGGCCCGTCAAGCGCCAAACCGTGGTCCTCGGTGTGTTCCTCCAGGGTCGCCGCCAGCTTGTCGATCAGTCCCAGGGCAGCGCCGCGCTTTGCAAGGAGAACCGGCAGCGCGCGCACGCCCATGATGAAAAGACCGGTCAGGTCAAGAAATGCGACCAGCTTGCCGGGCGTGATCGCGTCGTTCGAGAGGCTCAGGGCACAGCCCGCGAGAAACGTGCCGAGCTGGGCGATCACAGCGGCCACCGCGCCGATCATGTCGAGGAGTGTGTGGAGCTTGTTCCTGCGGCATTTGGCTTCTTCTGCCTGGCGGCTGCCCTGCCCTACAATCCGGGCGATCTCTGTTTCCGCCTGAAAGCTCTTCATGACGGGAAAGCCGCCAAGCGCATCCTTGAGTGCGGCGAGAAAACCGGCGTTCTTCGAGGAGACGAGTTTCTCGGCCTCCTCCAGCTTGTTGCCGGTGAAGATCGCCGCCACAACGGGCAGCGCGCAGAAGCCCACGGCGATGACCGCCATAACCGGGCTGTACCACAGCATCATCAGCGTCGCTCCTGCGAGCGTGATGAGATTGACTACAATCTCAAACTGCGCTCTCAGGTAGTCGGTTTCAACGGTATGGAGGTCATTGGAAAAACCGGAGAGATAGTCGGCGACACGCTCCCGGCGGAAGGCGGCCGGATTTTTTTTCGTGAGTCTGCCGAAGGCGTAGTCCTTGTACTGCACCATAGCCCGCTGGATAAAACGCGGCGTGGTCCAGTAATCAATCTGCTTGAAGAGGACGATCAGCAGGAGGATTCCGGCTGTCAGCATCCCAAGGCTTGCAAGGGAAAGCGCGCCCTGCACCCTGGAAACGGTGTCCAGCATCTGCTGCATGAGCCAGGTGATGCCGAAGTTTAAGGTGATGGTGCAGACGGACATACTCATCGAAATCCAGTAGAGGATGTGGTTCCGTCTGTAAAACTGTGCGGTATAGTCACGGCGCAGCGGATGTCTCATGGCATATCTCCTCCCATAATCCAAGAAGCGATTCCTCCGGATCTTCTAATTCCCCGGCAAGAACGTTCGAGATCGAATCCATAGCGGTCCTGCCGATGTTGTCGTAGGCCGCGCTTGGCTCGGCGTTTTCACAGTAACGGATGTTCCGGCTGGTATAACTCGGGGCTGCGTCAAATTCCACGGCAATTTGGCGGGCCTTTCTCAGACACTCCCTCGCCTTGCCTGATTCCCCCATCTTTTGATACACCGCTCCGCACAGAGCCAGCAGCAGCGCATGGTCCTTATCCAGAAAGCTTACGCGCTGCTCTGTCTTGAGACCGCTCAGATACCGGCTCATGAAGCTCAGAATTTCAATGGCCGAAGCGTAGTCTTTCCGGGAAACGAACAGATTGACAAAGCCGATGACGGTGCGGTACAGGCTGGCGGTGCAGCGAAGTAGCGCGCTTGTCAGATAAGGAAGCGCGTCTGCCCGCCGCCTGGGATTTGTGGCCAGCTCCTGCCCGATGATGTCGTCGTGGATGCCGCAGGGGTTGTTCTCTTTCAGCTGCTCGATTCCCTTCTCCCATTCCCCCATAGCCAGATACGCGATGGCGATGTCCCGGTGAAGCTCGGTTTCGCTGAGCTTGGGGTCCCGGTTCTGCGCGATGAGCGTGCAGGCATGGCTCAGGAGATCGACGGAGCGAAGGAGCTGCGTCCGGTCTCCCGTCTCGATGCCCGCCAGAGTGTAGAGGACTCCGCCTGCGTACACGATGTCAAAGTCGTTGGGATACCGGCGCAGCCATTTCTCCACTTCGTCCCAGCAGCCCTCATAGGACTTTTCCAGCTTGATGCGTTTTAGTTCCTGCAGGATGCGGCCGCGGTCGTTGGAGCACATCCGATACCCCACCAGCGCGTCCACGGAGACCCCGAAGAAGCCGGCGATCTCCATGATTACCTCGATGTCCGGCGTGGAAATCGCCTGCTCCCACTTGTAGATTGCCCCCGCCGAGACCCCCATGACCTCCGCGAACTGCTCCTGGGTGATGCGCCGCTCCCTGCGAAGCGCTTTGATATTTTCTGAGAAGCTTGACTTCATGGTGAATCACCTCCGTGTTTATGGAACTATTGTAGCATGGAGGAGGGGAAAACGGAACGGACGATCAGGACAAAAAGGAGGGTTTTTTTCCAACTGATGGTTGGGATTCGGGCGCTGCAGGAAGAGGGAGGGGCGCCGTTTGACTGCGGCAACGGAACAGCGCTTCATTGAAAACCTGCTATACTTTTCAGGTGGAATCAAGTATAATGGAGTCAATCACAATCGATGGAATCTTATCAAAAGTATTTGAACGCGGCTACAGCATTGTATGAAGAAAATCAGGATTCCTACCTTAGAAAAGCTATTGAGGCCAGTTATGCAAGATTTCAGGGAAATCAACTTTTTCATGGAAATACAAATCTATCATTAGATAAAGTGGTGGATGTAATTCGATATTTTGCTGCCTCTCCAATAATAACCTCCTTATATAAGGTTAAGCTTATGAAGCTTATGTGGTATGCGGATGCTTTATCATATAAACTTAGAGGTTTTGCGATAACTGGTTTGGTGTATCAGGCATTACTTATGGGAGCTGTTCCGGTAGGGCATAATTCAATTATTGATTTGAAAGATGTGCCATGTGAGGAAGTCGACATGGGAGAAACGAATGCTTATCATTTTGATTAAAAGATGTAGTATCCTTCCCGGTTTTTACAGATGACGATAGGAATATACTTAATATTGTGATTGAGAAACTTGGCACTTAGAGTATAACTAAGAGATAAGATTTTTTATGATCAGCGCGCCGGACGGCTATCTAACCGGCAGAGAAATCTGTCGGAAGGAGGGCAACCAGCGGGCTTTTTTGATTTCTTTTCTGTAGACAGCAGATGAAACACATCACAAATTACCATACGGAGAAAATGAATATGGACAAAATCGGGGAGATTTACGGCAGTAAAAATTCGATGGTGAAAAAAGTTGAGTTGACCATTGGAAGCGTTTATAGTAAGCTATAGGTGTTGAAAATGCAGCGGTTTTGAATAGAAGTTTGAACTTTAAAGGATTTCGCAGAGAGTACGGAAAACAGTGGGGATCTGCGGAAGAGAACAGGAGTATGCGGATGGAACAGGATTTGACGGCACTCAGAGCGGTGCTTGGGGAGTGCGATGAGGAGATTACGCGCGCACTGAAGAAGCGCATGGAATGTATTGAGGGGATCATTCAGTACAAGCGGAGGCATGGTATGCCGGTGCTGCAGCCGGAGCAGGAGAAGGTGCAGCTCGATGCGGTAGGGCGGATGGTGAAGGACGCTCCGTTTGGAGAAGAAATTTTACATATTTTTGAGGGGATTATCGAGAACAGCCGGAAGATTCAGGCGAAATCGCTGTTTGACCGGAATATTTTGCTGATCGGGTTTATGGGAGCCGGGAAGTCGACGGTGGCGGCCTGCCTCGGGAGGATGCTCGCGATGGAGACGGTTGAGATGGACGCCTATATTGAGGCGAAGGAGGGCATGAAGATCAGCAAGATCTTTGAGGTCTACGGAGAAGAGTATTTCCGGAATTGTGAGAGCAATACGCTGATTGAACTGCGGAAGAAGGATCATGTGGTCATCTCGTGCGGGGGCGGTGTGCCGCTTCGGTCGGAGAATGTGCGGCTGATGAAGGAAAACGGCTATGCCGTGTGGCTGACTGCGGACCCGAAGACGATTCTTTCGCGCGTAAAGCACAGCACCGCGCGGCCGCTTCTGAACGGACACATGAATCTCGAGTATATCCAGGAGCTGATGGAGAGCAGGCGCGAAAAGTACGTTGCCGCGGCGGACGTGATTGTCGACACGTCGGGGAAGCATGTGATGGAAATCTGTGAAGAACTGCTGCAGAAGATATCAGGGCTGCAGGAGAGAACGACCAGGTCGTAAAGTGTGCGGTAAAAATTTGGCGGAGGCCGTGTGTGAGCCGGGAAAAGAACCTTGCAGAATGTAGCAGGAAAAATTTGCGAAGCCGGACAAGGGAAGCGTATGAGGCAGCCGTGGACATGGACGGAGGCAAACTGAGAAAATCTGTGAAGCCGGACAAGGGAAGAATCGGAATTTGGCAGAGAATCAATGCGGAGTGAAGAACGAGGTTTGAGCGGAATCCGCAGGAGGGCTATGCGAAGAAAGCAGACGGAACGGAGCATCGACGAAAGTATCCCAGGTGTTTGGTGTGGATTCGGGCAAAAGCGGGCGGCAAAGCGACAGTAGGGATGGGTTCGGCCGGCTGCGAGACGGAGGGAGATGTATGAGAATTACGGACAGCTGCGCGGAATGTCTCTATGACAAGCAGACCGCGCGGGTCAGAGATTTTCCGAAGGAGGAGCGGGAGCAATATCTGGAGGAGGTCAGGGAGCTGCTGGCGCACCGGGGAGAGGCGGATACGTCGCCCTACATGGTGTACCGGTTCAATGATTTGTTTGAGCGGCGGTTTGGCGGGCAGAAGAGCTATACTGCGATCAAAAAGGAGTACAATGACCTGGTGCTGGCGATCGAGCAGGAGATCGAGGCGGAGATTGAGCGGGCGCAGGATCCGCTTGCGGAGGCCTTGTTTTATGCGAGGGTCGGAAATTATATTGATTTTGGGGCGATGAACCACGTAGACAAGGATTGCTTTTTGGAGCTGGTGCACAGTGTCCGCGTGAGCGCCGGGGATCAGGAGACGTACCGCTCTTTTGTAAGGCAGTGTGAGGAGGCGCGGCGGTTTCTTTTGATTGCGGATAATTGCGGGGAGATCGTTCTGGACAAGCTGTTTGTGCGTCAGCTGAAGAAGCGTTTTCCACAGCTCGCGGTGCATGTGCTGGTGCGCGGAGCGGAGGCGTTAAACGATGCGACTTTGGAGGATGCAGTCTATGTGGGGCTGGACCGGGAGGCTCAGCTTCGCTCGAATGGGAGCGCCGTCGCCGGCACCATCTACGAAATGCTGCCGGACGAGGCGCGGGCAGTGCTCGACGGCGCGGATGTGATTCTGGCAAAGGGGCAGGGAAACTATGAATCTCTGGCCGGACAGGGCAGACATATTTTCTATTCGTTCCTGTGCAAG
Source organism: Oscillospiraceae bacterium (assembly GCA_021771715.1). Lineage (GTDB taxonomy): Bacteria > Bacillota > Clostridia > Lachnospirales > Lachnospiraceae > Choladousia. The sequence goes on along the minus strand of JAETOO010000004.1, from coordinate 176,325 downwards.
TGCGAGTTGTTCACAAAGCGTTTTGACGTGCCGCTCTTGACGGGCATGTTTGTGGAGGAAGGCGCGTAGGACGGCATGAGAAATAAATGCAAGAAAAAGGAGGTCTTATATAATGAAGCAACTGATCAAGGTGGAAGTCAAGGAGCCGCAGTATCTCGTGGATACCGATGTGACGTATGCGCAGGTTGACAAATGGTTTGGCCATATGAAGCAGGATCTGAAGCTCGATATCATCTATCCAGAGCACGCAGAGAAGCGTCCATGTATCGTGTGGATCTGCGGCGGTGCGTGGGTGGAGATGGAGAAGAGCGCACATTTGGTGTATCTGTGCGATCTGGCGCGGCAGGGATTTGTAGTTGCGAGCGTGCAGTACCGCACGAGCAATGAGGTGAAATTCCCGGGCCAGCTGGAGGATGTGAAGGCGGCGATCCGCTATCTGCGGGCGCACAGTGATTTTTATGGAATCGATCCGGAGCACTTTGGCGTGATGGGCGAGTCTGCAGGAGGGCATCTGACGGCGATGACGGCGCTGACCGGAAAGCGAAAGGAGTTCGACAGGGGCGCGTATCTGGAGTATTCGAGCGAGGTGCAGGCGGCCATCCCGTGGTATCTGCCCGCGGATCTTAGCAAAATGCCGTGCGGAGATCCGGATGAGCTGGCGGCAGCGCCGGAGTCGCTTCTGATCGGGAAGCACGCTGTGATCCACGCAGAGGATGCGCTGAGCGCCAGTCCGATCAGCTATGCGGCGAAGGATGCGCCGCCGATGCTGCTGCTGCACGGTACAGACGACCATACGGTGCCGTACGAGCAGAGCGAGAGAATGTACGAGGCGCTGGAGCAGGCGGGCGCCGATGTCTCGCTGATCGCCCTCGAGGGCGCAGACCATGCGGATCTGCCATTTTTCCAGAGAGAGGTGTGGGAGATCATAACGAAATTCTTTAAAGAGAAGCTGGGCTGACGGAAGACAGGGAAAAGACTGAGAAACTGATGGCGATACAGCGTGGAATGTCGGCAGAGCGCTCATGTAAGACAGGAAATTACGCGAAAGCGATTGAATATAGGAAACGAGAGGCAGAAGGATGAAAAAGGGAAAGAAAGCAGGAAACACAAAGAGAACTGTGAAGGCGAAGGCTGCGCAGAGCAAGCCGGTAGCGGCGGAGCAGACCGAGGAGGTGCGTGCAGAGGCTCAGGCGGTCGAGATAAAGGCCGAGAGCGAGCCCACTGATGCACAGGAGGGAAATCGGGCCGTTGAAGGAAAGGCTGAGAGCAAGCCCTCCGGCGCACAGGCGATGCATGAGTCGGCGGAGGCGGTGTATGACCGGCGGTTTGCGCGGCATTTGGAGGAGCTGCGCTGGCTGTACATGGAGCTCTACAATAACGGTTCGATGTTCGCGGAGCTGTGCGACAATATGAAGCAGTTTTATCTGGAGCGGGATGCGCAGCTGCGCGCTTCCGATGCGGAGCGCGAGGCACGCCCGGACTGGTACAAGCAGAATGACATGATGGGCATGATGTTCTACATCGACAATTTTGCCGGGAACATGAAGGGCGTCGAGGCGAAGCTCGACTATATCGAGCAGTGCGGTGTGAACTACATCCATCTGATGCCGTTCCTCGACACGCCGGAGGGGCGCTCGGACGGCGGTTATGCGGTGTCGGATTTTCGCAAGGTGCAGGAGAAGCTCGGCACGATGGAGGATCTCGAGAGCCTGACCGGCGCGTGCCATGAGAGAAAGATCAACGTCTGCATGGATTTTGTGATGAACCACACCTCGGAGGACCACGAGTGGGCGAAAAAGGCGCGCCAGGGCGATGGAGAGTACATGAGCCGCTACTTCTTCTTTGACAACTGGGCGATTCCGGCGGAGTTTGAGAAGACGGTGCCGCAGGTATTTCCGACGACGGCGCCCGGCAATTTCACCTGGCTGCCGGATGCCGGACATTACGTCATGACCTCGTTCTATCCGTATCAGTGGGACCTGAATTACCGCAATCCGCGGGTTTTCAATGAGATGATGTACAATTTCCTGTTCCTGGCGAACAAGGGAATCGATATCATCCGGATCGACGCGGTGCCGTATATCTGGAAGGAACTGGGAACGCAGTGCCGCAATCTGAGGCAGGTGCACACGATCGTGCGTATGATGCGCATGATCGGCGAGATCGTCTGCCCGGGCATCCTGCTGCTCGGCGAGGTCGTCATGGAGCCGGAGAAGGTCGTGCCGTACTTCGGGACGGTCGAGAAGCCGGAGTGCCACATGCTCTACAATGTGACGACGATGGCGACGACGTGGCACACAGTTGCGACGCGCGATGTCAGTCTGCTGAAAAAACAGCTGGATATCGTAAACGGTCTGCCGAAGGAGTACGTGTTCCTGAACTATCTGCGCTGCCATGACGATATCGGCTGGGGGCTGGATTACCCGACGCTGGCATCCCAGGGCATGGGAGAGCGCTCGCATAAGCAGTACCTGAACGATTATTTCCAGGGGTATGCCGGGGCGAGCACGAGCCGCGGCGAGCTGTACAATTCTGACCCGGTCAGCGGGGATGCGCGCTTCTGCGGGACGACCGCCTCGATGTGTGGCGTGGAGAAGGCCGGCTTTGAGCAGGACGACGCGGCGATGGAGCTGGCGATCCGCAAGGATCTGATGCTGCACGCGTACATGTTCATGCAGTCGGGAATCCCGGTGCTCTACTCCGGCGATGAGATCGCGCAGCTCAATGACTATACCTACAAGGATGACCCGCACAAGGCGGAGGATTCCCGCTACATCCACCGCGGCGCGCTGAACTGGGAACTGGCCGGGCGGAGAAACGATCCGGAAACGGTAGAGGGAAAACTGTTCCAGGGCCTGCAAAAGCTCGAGCAGCTGCGCAGGGAGGAGAAGGTCTTTGTGTCCTACGCGGACACCTGGACGGTCGAGACCTGGGAGAAGGGCGTCCTGTGTATCGGCCGCTACTATGACGGGGACAAGATCTACGGGCTGTTCAATTTCAGCGAGTACGACAAGACCGCGTGGATCAACGAGAATGACGGGGACTATGTCGATCTGATCTCCGGCAGGCAGATGAAGGCGTGCGGCGTGGATATCCCGGCGTTTGGGTACTATTATTTGAAAAAGCTGGAGCATTGAGGCTTGAAACTGACAGGTAAGTGGTGTCGGTCGCGGTTGGCTGATGATGAGACAGCGCACTTTCGGGACACAGAGGAAAAGACGGGCACAGGGAAGTCAGGGACAGAAACAGGAATCAGCGAGAGGCACCTTGAGGAAAGGCGACCTCTCGTTTTTCATTTCCGGTGCAGCGGCTGCCGCGGCAGATAGGAAGATGCCATCGTGTAATAATTACCGGGAAAGACATAACTTTTGAGTAATTGCATCAAAGACGGACTATAATTATAATAGAAGAAACGGATTGTACCGGGAGGAATTACAATAGAAGAAACGAATTGTACCGGGAAGGATTATATATATAGAAGAAACAGATTGTACCGGGAAGAATCATATATAGAAGAAACGAATTGTACCGGGAAGAGACAGAAAACGCGGGTTGCGCCGCGGTGTGTGGGGAGGCTGTGATGAGGGAGAAGGACAGACGGCTGAGGTTGGGGCGGATTTTGATACTGGCGCTGATTCTGCTCTTGGTGCTGCAGCTTTTGATGATGGGCGTCTACGGCTGCTATGGGTCGATGATGATGCAGGAGCGCAGCGAGGAGGCGATGAGATATATCCAGAATATGTACTGCGCCAATCTGGAGGAGGCGTTGGTCGAGACGGAGCGGAATCTGCGGGAACTGCTCTCGGAACGCAGCGGGTTCCGCCAGCTGAAGAGCGCCTCCTCACTGCAGCGCTGGCGGATCACGAACCGCCTGCTGGAGCGGCTGGAGGAATGCCGAGATGCCTCGGGACGGACGGATGCATACGCCATACTGGGAGAGAGCTCGGATCTGATGATCTCGCGCAGCGGGAATATCAGCTACCAGGATCTGACGGAGGTCTCTGCCTACCTGCGGGCGGAGCTGGACCGGGAGGAGGAGGACAGCCGCTGGCGCGCGGCGCAGCTGAATGGAAGAGGCTATCTGGTAAAGACGTACTTCTGTTATGGAGAGGTGGTGCTGGCGGCGTTGATTTCGGAGGACCGGATCCGCCAGATTCTGACCTATGGGCAGGATCTGACGAGGCCGGACCAGACGGTCGACTTTTTTATTCTCGATGGCTCCCACCGACTCATCTGCAGCTCAAATTCGCAGCAGGGATCGGACGAGCCGGAGACGCTGCCGCAGCAGGGAGCAGACCAGCCAGAGCAGCAGGAGGCAGATCGGGCGGCGGAGGCGCTGCCGCAACAGGGAGCAGGCAGGCCAAAGCAGCAGGGGACGGACCAGGCGGAGGCGCTGCTGGAGTTTGGGGCGAGATGGGATGAGCAGGGAAAAAGCGCAAGATATGCGTATCAGGAGCGAGCGATCCTGGACGGGGCATACTATGTGGTCTGCCGGATGGAAACGCCGGATCTGCTGGGCCAGTCGCCGCTGTTTGTGTTGATTCTGGTGCTGCTGCTTTCGTCCGTGCTGTTCCTGGGCTGGTATCTGCGCTTTATCCGGCGGGAGGTCGTGGCGCCGATCCGTGATCTCTTTGAGACCTCGGAGAAGATTCAGCAGGGGGATCTCAAGGTACGCCCCTCCTATGTCTGCAGGAGCAGGGAGCTTAGAGAGATGAGAGAGGCGTACGGGACGATGCTGGACACGATTCTGGAGTTGAAGGTCAGGGAGTATGAGGAGAAGCTTCTGCTGAAGGATTCGGAGCTGAAATACCTGCACATGCAGCTGAAGCCGCACTTTTTCCTCAATGCGCTCTCGACGATCAACAGTATGGCATATCAGGGAAAGACAGAGGAGATACGACGGTTTGTGCAGGCATTTTCCGAAAATATCCGCTATATGTTCCGGGCGGGGCTGTACACCGTGCCGCTCTCGGAGGAGCTTGACGGTGTGTCAAAATATCTGAGTATGCAGCGCTTTCTGTATGGGGAGAGCTTTTACGCGTATTTTCAGGTGCCGGATGAGCTGCGGGGTTATCCGGTACCGCAGATGCTCCTGCACACCTTCATGGAAAATGTGTTCAAGCACGCGGCGGGACAGAATGCATTCCTGGATATCTTCGTGGTGTGTTCTGCGGACCTGCACAATGGGCAGGAGATGCTGCGGATTGCGATCATGGATTCCGGAAAACGCTTCCCCGAGGAGGTGGTGGAGCGGATCAACGGAGAAAATGCACGGCCGGGTGACGTGGAGCGTCCGGGGGAGGATGTACAGAAACGGCCTGACGGCCAGGGGATCGGGCTGGCACACACGAAGAATATTCTGTGGATCATGTATGAGCAGGAGGGGCTGCTGCGGCTGGAGAACGAGAGCGAGGAGGGTAAGCGCATCCTTGTGTGGATCCCTCGCAGCGTGCGAAAGGGGCTGACCGGTCAGCATCCCACGACAAAGGCAGCTTGTGCGGACCTGAAAGAAACAGAGGACGGAGGATAAGATGAACTTACTGATCGTGGATGATGAGGTAATTACAACAGAGGTGCTGCGGGAGAATCTGGATCGGGAGAGACTGGGAATTGATGAGATCTACACGGCGTACGATGCGTGCGGAGCGCGGGAGATCCTGCAGCGCGCAGCGGTCGAGCTGCTGCTGTGTGATATTGAGATGCCCGGGGAGAGCGGTCTGTCGCTGTTCTCCTGGGTGCGGGAGCACTGTGCCGGGACGGAGTGTGTCTTTCTGACGAGCCATGAGAAGTTTGAGTACGCCGTGGAGGCGGTCCGCACCGGCGCGGCGAACTACCTGGTCAAGCCGATCGACCTGCAGAAGATTAACAATGCGCTCTTTGCCGTGACCGAGCGGATCCGGAAGCGGAAACAGCTGGAACGCATGAAGAGCCAACAGAGCTACGGCAGGCGCAAACTGCAGCAGGATTTCTGGAGACGGCTGCTGCAGGGAAGGACGCCGGAGGATCCGGAGCAGCTTCGCCGGGAGCTGGAACTGGTGGAGCTGGGGATCGATCTCGGGGAGCACTGGCGTCTGCTGTTGTTCCGTGTCAATCCGGAGCTTTTGGAGGAACCGGGGAGCAGGCGGGCCTATCAGTTTATCCTGGAGAATACGGCAGCGGAGCTGTTCACGCCGGATATCAACATGGAGCGCGTCGTTTCCTGGGAGGGCCGGGCGGAGATTGAGTACTACATGGCGCTCGCGTCGCAGTATGCGCGGGAGGAGCTTCAGGAGAGGTGTTCCAGGCTGCAGGAGACACTGAAGATGTACGGCGGAGGGCTGCAGCATGCGCTTCTCGCGGGTTATATCTCAGAGGAGTGCCGGCTGACAGAGCTGGCGCATCAGAAAACGAGAATGCAGGAGTTTGACGGAGCGCACGTGTACGACGACGGAGAGATCATCTTTTTCGAGGAGCGGCGGGAGAGCAGACATTTAGACGGCAATCCGCTGGACGGACAGGTGGTGCTGCAGTATCTGGAAAAGGGGGAGCGGGTCCGGCTTCTGGAATATCTGCAGTCGGTGCTCTCTGAGAACCGGAAAAATCACAGCCTGGCGTATATGCAGTATTTTCAGCTCGAGCTGACGAGGATGATCGACATATTTCTGTGGAAGCATCAGCTCGACGCCGGGGTATTTATCTCAGACGAGGGCTATATGAAAATGCGGGAGCGCGCGCTGACATCAGAGCTTGGCATGATACGGTGGTGTGCGGGTGCTGTGAACAAGGCGTTCGACGAAATCCGCGACCGGGAGACGGGAAAGGGTGTGGCGGATGTGCTGATCGACTATATCCGGCAGCACTATACGGAACCGATCTCGCGGGCGGAGCTCGCCGATCTGGTCCACTTTTCCCCCGAGTACGTGGGTAAGGTATTCAAAAAGGAGGTCGGACTGAATATCAACGATTACATCCACACACTGCGCACAGACAGGGCGAAGCAGCTGCTGCGGACGACGAACCGGAAGATTACGGAGATCGCGCTGGACCTGGGCTACGAGAACATGCCGTATTTTTCCGCCACCTTCAAGCGATATGCCGGGGTATCTCCGGCCGAGTATAAGCGGCGCTGCCGGCAGGATGGAGGAGGGGGAATTTCATAGATTGGAGTGCGGCGCGGGCGGAATCCGATCAGGAAAATCAGTCAAAAAAATGAAAGTTTTTGTGCCGATTCGCATAAGAACTTTCTTTTTTTTCCTGCTATAGTAGAGACATCAAAAAGAGCGTCGCCGCAGGCGGATGGAAGTCTGTGCGGTGGCCAAAGTGGGGCGGAATGCCTGTCTACACAACGCATAAAGGAGGAAACAGGAAATGAAGAAATCAAGGATTGCCGCGCTGACGGCAGTGCTGATGGCCGGGGCGATGGCTCCGATGGCAGCGGCGGAGGGAGACGTGGAGGAGATCGTGTTCGCGTACATGACGCAGAACAACATCCCGGAAGCGAGCGAGCTGCAGCGGATCGAGGATCTGATCAACGAGTACACGGTGGAAAAGATCAACACCAAGGTCGATCTCGTACTTTTTTCCAACGCAGACTATATGAACCAGGTCAATCTGATGCTGGCATCCGGCGAACAGGTCGATCTGTTCAAGGCACAGGGCACCTCGAACCTGCCGTACATCCAGGACGGCACGGCGCTGGATATCACCGATTACTTCGAGGACGAGCTCAAGGAGACTAAGGAGATTATCTACGACGGCATGTTGAATCCGACTACGGTAGACGGAAGAGTATATGGAATTATCAGCATGGGTTCGAACTATGTGCCGGGCGGCTTTATCTACCGTTCGGATATCGTCGAGGAGCTCGGCATCGACATGAGTCAGGTGAAGACGCCGATGGACATGACCGCAGTGTTCGCCGCGGTAAAAGAGGCGTATCCGGATATGATCATCATCGATCCGAACCGTGCAAATGCGCTGCTGGAGAATTATCTGGGCAAGATGCTCGGCATTGACCCGCTCAGCGATAATATCGCGTACCCGATCGCAGGAGTTGCATACCAGGATGATCCGACCGTCGTGAACCTGTTTGAGACGGATGATTTTAAGGAGCTGTGCAATCTGACCAGAAGCTGGTATGAGGCAGGCTACTATGCGAGCGACGCGGCGACGACGACGGCGACGATGGCGGAGCTTCTGATGTCCGGAAATTGCTTTGGTACGTTCTGTGGTCTGGGCAATCCGAAGATTGCGTCGCAGTACACGAACAACTATGGTCACCCGTTTGACAATGTACAGATTGCGGAGTCGATGGTGTGGGCCGGCAGCAGCGACGGCTGGATGGTCAACTCGATGAGCGAGGCGCCGTCCGCGGCCTGCAAGTTCCTGAATCTTCTCTATACCGACTCTTATGTGGACAACCTGCTGATCTTCGGTGAGGAAGGCGTGGACTACGTGATGAACGAGGAAGGCTTCGCGGTAGCGCCGGAGGGATACACCGATCTGAACAGTGTGAAGTACACGAACAATATGGACTATTTCTACTGGGGCAATAAGTGGCTGGCACATCCGGTGCCGGGCGGAGAGAGCGGCGATGCGCTCAAGGCGACGATGGAGCGCAACTACGCAGGCGAGCATTCCAGATACTACGGGTTCCCGTTCGATTACAGCAGCCTGCAGGCGGAGTACACGGCGTGCACGAATATTGTGAATGAGTACAAGAAAGCACTGTGGGTAGGCGCGGTCGACGTGGATGAGACGCTCGAGGAGATGAATAAGAGACTGTACGCGGCAGGGTTGGACAAGCTGCTTGCACTGAAGCAGGACCAGCTGGATGCTTGGCTTGCAAGCCAGTCATGAGTGTGACAGAAGGGACAGCTATGAAGGGATGCGGACTTTCGCATCCCTTTCTCTGAGAGGAGGAGTTCTCATGGAAAGAAAAAAGAAAAAGCGCGTCAGCAACAGTACTGTTTCGCTGTTTCTAATCGGGCTGCCAGGCATGGTATATCTGCTGATCAATAACTACATACCGATTCTGGGCATTTTCATCGCATTTAAGAATTTCAGCTACGCGAAGGGAATCTGGAAGAGCCCGTGGGTGGGGCTGGACAATTTCCGTTTCCTGTTTATCACAAATGATGCCTGGATCATAACGAGAAATACGATCCTGTACAATTTTGCGTTCATTGTGATCGGCACGGCGTTCTCGGTGCTGCTGGCGATCCTGCTGCACGAGCTGGGTGAGATGCTGCGCGGGAAATTTTTTCAGTCGGTGCTGTTGTTCCCGCATCTTCTCTCTTGGGTCGTCACTGCGTATCTGGTGTACGCGCTGCTGAGCTCGAGCAACGGCTTTGTGAATAATACGTTGCTGGGCGGCGGAGGACCGGACTGGTATGGAAAACCTGCATACTGGCCATTGGTTCTGATTATCGTATATCTCTGGAAAAATGCCGGCTACAATGCGATCGTCTACATGGCGGGAATTGCCGGGATTGACAAAGGCATCTATGAGGCGGCAAAGATCGACGGCGCGGGCAAGCTCCGACAGATTTTCTCGATCACGCTTCCGCTTCTGAGGCCGACGATCATCATCATGACGCTGATGGCGATCGGAAGGATTTTCTACTCGGATTTCGGACTGTTCTATCAGGTGCCGCTGAACACGGGCGCGCTGTATTCTACGACGCAGACGATCGATACGTACGTATACCGCGGACTGATGGAGCAGGGAAATATCGCGATGTCCTCCGCAGCGGGCGTGTATCAGTCGCTGGTAGGTTTTGTGCTCGTGATGCTTGCAAACTTTGTCGTGCGCAAAAAGGATCCGGAGAATGCGCTGTTCTAAAGGGAGGATGAGAGGATGACTGGTATGACTGATGAAAAAAAATTCCGCTTTGCGGCGACGCTCATCCTGGCAGTTGTCGGGATTGTCGCACTGTTCCCTATGGTACTGCTCGTAGTCGCTTCGTTCACGGATGAGAATGAGCTGATTGTGCACGGCTATCAGATCCTGCCGAAAAAGCTCAGCCTGGAGGCGTACACCTACATGTGGAAGCAGGCGCCGACGATTGTGCGCGCTTACTTGGTGACGATCGGGACGACGGCGGTGGGCACGAGCCTGAGTGTGCTGCTCACGACATCGATCGCTTATCCGATGGCGCGCAGATGCTTTAAGTACCGGAATGTGCTGTCCTTTTTCGTGTATTTCACGATGCTGTTCAACGGCGGTCTGGTGCCGCAGTACATCATGTGGACGACATTTTTCCACATCCGCGATACGTACGCGGCGCTGATTTTCCCGAACCTTCTGATGACGGCGTTTAATGTCTTCCTGGTGCGGAATTACTATACGAACAGCCTTCCGGAGGAGCTGTACGAGGCAGCGCAGCTGGACGGGGCGTCAGAGTTCGGTATTTTCTCGAAAGTGGTGTTCCCGCTGGCGAAGCCGGTGGTGGCGACGATCTCTCTGTTTTCGGGGCTGGCGTACTGGAACAGCTGGACGAACGCGTTGTATTATGTGCGGGACCCGAAGTATTTCGGGATCCAGAACCTGCTGATGCGCATCATGAAGAACATTGAGTATCTGCGCACCGGAGCGGCTGAGATGACGGCGGAGGGCGCGGCGGTGACGCTGCCTGGCAACTCGATCCGCATGGCGCTCGCGTTCGTCGGGGTGCTGCCGATTCTGATTATTTACCCGATGCTGCAGAAGTATTTTATCAAGGGCGTCGTAGTGGGCGCTGTGAAAGGTTAGGTGAATGGTATGGCTGCATATGTGCATTGCAATTTTCACTCGATGATTCTGCGGATGAGCGTTGACGTGTCGATCCTGATTCCGGAGGGAGAGCGGGTTCGCCAGCTGCAGGCCGGTGAGCATACGCCGGTGAAGTATCAGACGCTGTATCTGCTGCACGGATTCACCGGGGATCATCTGAGCTATCTGCGTACGTCGAAGATCGAGAAATACGCGGATGAGCACCAGGTGCTGGTCGTGATGCCGAGCGTCTACAATAGCGCCTACACCGATATGAAGTATGGGATGGATTATTTCACGTATCTCTCGAAGGAGCTGATGGACTTCGTCGAGCGGACCTTTCCGGTGTCGACGAAGCGTGAGGACCGGTTCGTGGCGGGCATGTCGATGGGCGGCTATGGCGCGTACAAGTTCGGGCTGAGCTTCCCGGAGAAGTTCGCGGCGATCGGCGGCGTGGCGGGTTCCTATCATGCGGAGTACCGGTATCAGGGCAAGGTGAACACGGTGTCGACGCTGTGTGAGGCGCTCTACGGCGACCCGCCCGCGATCACGCCCGAGGTGCACGATATCTTCACGATGCTGGAGAACCTGAAAAAATCCGGGCGCGAGATCCCGCGTCTGTACACCTGCTGCGGTACGGAGGACCGGAGATATCAGGACTCTGTGGATTTAAAGGAGTTCGCGGACCGGATCGGCGTCCCGCTGACGTTCGAGCACGGACACGGGCGGCACGATGATGTGTTTTTTGACGAGTACATCCAGCGGATTCTGAACTGGATGAAGCTGAAGGGACAGGCGGATTAGAAACGACCGGCAGGCGGTTGGCCGGCGGACGGGAAGCTGTGAGACGGCGCAGCGGGACGGAGGATGGCAGGGAGCGGGATGGATTTTAAGGAGCTGGAATATGTTCTGGCGGTGGCGGAAGAAAAATCAATTTCGCGGGCGGCGCAGCGGCTGTATATTTCGCAGCCTGCGCTGAGCCGCTTCCTGGGCCGCCTGGAAAAGCAGCTGGGCGGTCCGGTGTTCCAGAAGGGAGACCGGTCCTATCAGCTGACGCCGTTTGGGGAGGCGTACGTGGAGATGGCGCGGTCCGTGCTTGCGATCCGGCGGGAATTTGAGCGGAGAGCAGAGGAACTGGCCGGTATCCAGCCAAGGAGACTGCGGGTCGGGATGGCAGGGGAGTACGGAACCTGGCTCTGGCCCAGGCTCGCGCAGACATTTGCAAAGGCCTGCCCGGAGTGTGAGCTGGAGGTGTCGGAGGAACCTGAGGAGGAGCTGGAACGGCTGCTGGCAGACGGCCGCGTCGATCTGGCTTTTCTGACCTTCTGCGGGAATGCCGGGTGGCACGCAGGAGAAGGGGAGACGGGAAGGCACACGAGGAGTGAGGAGGCGCATGACGACCAGATGTATGCGGAGAATCCGGAGGCTGGAGGAAATCTGCTGTGCAGGGAAGATCTTGTGGAGGAACGGCCGGTTTTCTGCTGCAGGCGGGACTGCGCGCTGGAATCATTTCGGAGGCGGCCGCTGATGGTGGCGCGCGGCGCGGCATGCTGCGCCTTTTTGTGTGGTGAGGGCCGAGAAGAGGCGGCGCTGTACCGGGGAATCAGAGAGTACGGAGTACAAACGGCGCTCGCACTGGCGGCGCAGGGCTGCGGCGCCTGCCTGGTGAGTGACTTTGTGCTGCGGTTTGGTGGGATGCCAAGGGTGTTCTCGGTGTATCCTGCCGGGACCGATACAGTACGGCGGAGATTTGCGGCGGTGTATCGGAGAGGGGATCTGCCCGAGGAGGGAAGACGGCTGATCACACTGCTGTGCGAATTGAAGTCAGACTGAGGATTCCGACAGATTGCGGGGGCGGACAGGAACGTGAGCGTTCCGGTCTGGACGGTTTCATTAGCTGGGAAACAGAAATGCAGGAGAGAAACGACAGCCGCGCGGACGGCTGTCGGTGTGGGAGGACAGGAGATGGAGATAAGAAAGCCGGCGATGGCCGGGACACTGGAATCGAGTGACTGCCAGGTCACTGTGGAGGAGGGCAACGGGCGGATCGACTTCTCTTTGGAGAGCTCGGTGATCCATCAGTACGGGAATCAGATCCGCAAGGTGGTCTATGAGACGCTGTCGGATCTGGGTGTGGAGAATGTGCGCATTGCGATTGTGGACAAGGGCGCGCTTGACTGCACGATCCGTGCGCGGGTGGAGGCCGCCGTTTACCGGTCTGCGGGTCAGATGGACGACTTGCCGTGGGGAGGTGCAATCCGATGAACAATCCGAATAAAAAACGTCTGAGAAGAACGATGATGTTTTTAAATGCACAGAAGCCGGGACTTCTGAAGGATCCGTTTCTCTACGGGCCGGACTCGATTATGCTGGATCTCGAGGATGCGGTCGCGGAGAATCAGAAGGATGCGGCACGGTTTTCCCTGTATCACGCGTTGCGCACGATCGATTATCACGGGTGTGAGCGTGTGGTTCGGATCAATGGACTTGACACGCCGTACTGGCGGGAGGACATTCGCTGTGCGGTGGCGGGCGGGTGTGATTCCATCCGCATTCCGAAGACGGAGAGCGCTGGCGACGTCCGGCTGGTCGAGGAGGCAGTGGCTGCGGCGGAGCAGGAGTTTGGCAGGCCGGAGGGAAGTGTGCTGATTATGGCGGCGATCGAGTCGGCGCGCGGCGTCATGAAGGCGCTGGAGATCTGTGAGTCGTCCGAGCGGCTCTTTGGGATTGCGCTCTCCGGAGGGGACTACACGAAAGATCTGCAGACGCATATCACGGGAACCGGGATTGAGCTGATGGGTGCGCGGCAGAATCTTGTGATCGCGGCGCGGGCAGCCGGGGTGCAGTGCTTTGACACCGTGTACACGGACCTGAACAATATGGAGGGCCTGCGCGAGGATGTGGAGACCATTCACGTGATGGGATTTGACGGGAAGTCGATCATCAACCCGCGCCAGATCCGGATTGTGCATGAGATTTTTACCCCTTCCGAGCGGGAGATCGTGTTTGCCGAGAAGGTCGTGCGGGAGATTGACGCGAAGAAAGCGATGGGGATCGGTGTGTTCACGGTGGACGGAAAAATGATTGATATTGCATTTTACGACGGGGCAAAGCGGACGATCGAGCTGGCAAAGGCGTCCGGTGTGTATAAGGGGGAGCTGTGAGATGAAAAACGCGGTGGGAAGAGAGATTCCGGAGGAGATTCTTCAGGCGACGGGCAAGGAGGTCTTTCACGGAAATCATTACTATGACGGCTATGAGTACAGGAAAGACGGGCCGGTCACGCGGTGCGTCATCCATTCCGGCGGGAGCAAGCTGGTGGACAATATTCACGACGCGCTCGTAAAATGCGGGATCCGCGACGGCATGACGCTGGGCTTTCACCATCATTTCCGCGAGGGCGATTATGTGGTGAATATGGTGATGGAGGAGGTGCACCGGATGGGGATCCGCGACATCACGATCTGCGCGAGCTCGCTGGGCAAGGCGCACGATCCGATCGTCCCCTACATTGAGGATGGCACCATCACGAGTATCGAGTCCTCTGGTGTGCGCGGCAAGATCGGCGAGGCGATCTCAAACGGAAAGCTGAAGGGGTTGGCGATTATGCGCTCACACGGCGGGCGCGTGCGGGCCATCGAGAGCGGGGAGACGCGCGTCGACATTGCGTTTATCGGGACACCGACCTGCGACGATTACGGGAACTGCCGCGGAATCGGCGGCAAGAGCAACTGCGGCGTGCTCTCCTATGCGATGGTGGATGCAGACTACGCGGACAAGGTGGTCGCGATCACGGACTGTCTGGTGCCGTTTCCGAATTTCCCGGCGCACATCTCCATGACGAAGGTCGACTATGTTGTCGTGGTGGATGAGATCGGAGATCCGAAGAAGATCGCGACGGGCGCGGCGAAGCCGACGACGGACATGCGCAAGCTGATGATGGCAGATTACTGCACACAGTTCGTGGTGAATACACCGTATTTCCGGGACGGTTTCTCCTACCAGACTGGCGTGGGCGGCGCGTCGATCGCGTCGACGATCTCTCTTGCGAAGATCATGAAGGAGCGGAATATCCGCATGCGGTTTGGTGTGGGCGGACTGACGAAGCCGATGTGCGATCTGCTGATCAACGGTCAGGTGGATTGCCTGCTGGATACACAGGATTTTGATCTGGATGCGGTGGAGTCTGTGAAGGATCTGCGCCATTTCCGGATCAGCGCCGGGGAATATGCGGACCCGTTCAACAAGGGTGCAGTTGTGAACAAGCTGGATTTCGTCATTCTGGCGGCGCTTGAGGTCGATGTGCAGTTCAACTGTAACGTGGTGGTGGGTTCAGACGGGGTGATCACCGGAGCACAGGGCGGACATCCCGATACGGCGGAGGGAGCGAAATGTACGATTGTCATCGTCCCGCTGCTGCAGGGCAGGATCCCGGCGATCTGCACGGATGTGACGACTGTGACGACGCCGGGAGAGTCGATTGATGTTGTGATTACAGATTATGGGATTGCGATTAATCCGAGGCGGCAGGACCTGATCGAAGCGATGCGCAATGTCGATCTGCCGTTCCGGACGATTGAGGAGCTGCGCGATATCGCGTACTCGATCGCGGGCGAGCCGGAACGGGTGCAGTTCGGCGAGCGCATTGTCGGCATCATCGAGGGGCGGGACGGCACCATCATGGATGTCGTACGGCAGATTCAGCCGTTTGCGTTTGCGCAGACGGAGGGTCAGTCATGAATGACATGGGATGCGCGGTCGATCCGCCCGAGCACGGGGAGGGCGGCAGGGCTCTTGAAGTAATTCAGAGTGGAGACCGGGACCAGATCCTGCAGGGCGTCAAAGTCTCTTCGCTGGAGGAGCAGGCGCACGTTGGAGGCGCTGATCGGCTTTCCGTGGGCCTCCCTGCGCGGGACGATGATGCAGTCTATGCCGGCGGCCGGGAGCGATTCGGCCATGACCTGGTTGTAGAGCCTGGTGGTCCGGCTGGTCGGCTCGTCTCCGACGTAGCGGCATGTCAGCGACAGAGCCTGCGCAATGTTCCGGAAGACGGCCAGATCCAGTCTGGCATGGCTCTCGATTACGGAATCCGCATCTTTTAGAAAATAGCTGGGGAAGGTGGCGTTGCTGATGATGTAGGGGCCGCTGTCATGGCAGATGACATTGGGGAGGTGCGCAATGCCTTCCGTGACAAGTCTCTTTCGGATGGAAAACGGAATCAGACTGGCATCCTCACTGACGAGGAACAGATGGAGTACATCGCATTCCGAGGCGGCCTTCTCCACAAGATATTGATGTCCAAGGGTGAACGGATTGGCGTTCATCACAAGTGCGGCGGATCTTCCGCCGCTTTTTGTGTCTGCGAGCGCGGCAAGATAGCGGGAAAATCCGTCCCGGCGGTTCTCCATAAAGACCAGCCGCTGCTCGACTCTGGCGATCTCGTAAAAGCCGAAGCTGCGGAAGAAGTCAGCCGCTGCCAGCTTCGTGTAGACAAACAGGTGTAAGATGCCTCGCTGATACTGCACCTCTGTCAGGTGCGTGAGGAGCTCGCTCATAAGTCCCTCGCCCTGGTGGCTGCCGCTGACGGCGATACAGCGAAGCGTATTGCCGAAGCAGCTCCCTGTAGCGATGACGTGAGCATGCTCATCGTACATGGCACACGTATAGTCGAGGTTGGCATCCCTTTGAATGCCTTCCTGCTCAAGCAGCGCGTCAATTTGCAGCAGGCTGCGCCGGTCGGTTGGGAAAACCCGGGAGATGGTGTAGTCGGACATGTTACGCCTCACTTTCTAAAAAATGCAGGAAATAGCAGATGGCAAGTAAATCGGCACTTCCGCCCGGGGACAGATTGTTTTCGATGAATGCACGGTCAAGCTTCTCGAGAGACGTCCGGTCCGGGTAAGGTGTTTTCTGCAGAAGCGCTTTGAGCGCTGCGGTGATCTGCTGCTGCGTGGCGACGCTGCTTCGGGTGATCAGATTCGTGTCCGTGGCTGCGGTCATGATGGCAAGCAGCGCGGCGCAGCCGGCGTCATTGATAGTGAGTCCCCGCGCAAGCCCTTCTCTGAGCACGGGGAGACCGACATCACGCACGGCCGGGAACCCTGCTTCTGCCTGTCCCCGGATTCCGGTGATATGGTACTGCAGGTAGAGCCGCTGGCCGGCAGTGCAGGCGTTCTGGCTGGTGAGACCGGAGAAATCTGCATCGACAATTCCGTGTGCGATTGCGGCGCATTCCCGGAGCACCGTCTCCGGCTGCGTCCACTGCGCTCTGGACAGGCGGCCAAGGGCAGCGCAGAGAATGCCGACAGAAAAAACAGCGCCTTTGTGCGTGTTGACCCCTCGGGTGGCGGAGAACATATCGGCTTCGGCCTTTTTTCCGGCCCGGCGCAGAGGCGGAAAGGTCTCGGTCGCCGGAAGCGCGGCCGTCTGTCGTCCGATCCTGGCACATACTTTGAAGTAGGGCTGCAGGGAGCAGACACTGTCCAGGAAGGTAAAAATATCCATATCCTTGTGGCTGCCGCTGTTGACACGGTCGACAAGCCCCGGCTTTGGCGTTGTGCAGACCTCGTAGAGAAGCGATTTGCAGGCAAGCCCTGCGATATCCGCAGCATCTGTCTCGTCTACCGCCTCCAAGAGCAGCTGATCGGTCCGAAGGGAAAGTTCTTTTACGGTATGTGCGCGGCTGCGGGCACATTCCTTTGCGGGTCGGCCGCAGAGAAGGCAGATCCTGGGGGCAAGCCCAAGCTCGGAGCGGTCGATTTTTTCTCCGCCTGTGCCAAGGACGTCCATGTCAAACAGTCTGCCGAGTTCAGATCCCTCCTCAATGTCGGAAGTGAGTTCCTTGACCGTCAGCGGATCCTGCGCGAGCACATAGAAAGCCTCGCATCCGGTGGCAGTGCAGGATTCCTCCTGATGCAGGAGGGAGATGTTCTGTGCGGCCAACCGTTCTTCCAAAAGCCGCTTTCCCAGGGCAAATCCGCTTTGGATCAGCGGACTGTTTTTGACGGGGCCTGCAATATTCATAGTAAAGCAGATCAGGGTGCTCTTGTATTTGTCCAGCAGCTGCCGTTGTCTGAAGGCGCGTTTTTCTCTCGCAGCAAGCATTTCTGATAGCGTTACCGGGTGCTCCATAGTTCCTCCTGACCGCGCGGGGTATGCGCGTTAGCGTGTGGTATTTCCTACATCATACTATAAAAAAAGGTTTCTGAGAAGCCCTTGCTTTTTTAGCTGCATCTTGTGGGATGCGCAAAAAGCTGGTATAGTAAAGATCGAAAAATGAATAAACAGGAGGCTAGTTATGAAGGCTTTATTGATCAAAAATGGCTGCATCCACGATGCGGTCCACGAGGAGAGTTATCAGGCGGATCTTCTGCTGCGCGACGGAAAGATCGTGCGGATCGCGCCGGGGATTGAGGAGGCGGATGCGGAGGTGATTGACGCGTCGGGGCAGCAGGTGTACCCGGGCTTTGTGGACGCGCACTGCCACATCGGCGTGGACGGGTATGCGATGGGCTTTGAGGGCGACGACTGCAACGAGATGACGGAGATCCTCACGCCGGAGCTGCGCGTGATCGATGCGGTGAACCCGCAGGATGAGACGTTCAAGCTCGCGCGCGAGGGCGGTGTGACCTGCGTGGGCACCGGCCCGGGCAGCGCGAATGTGCTGGGCGGCATGTTTGCCGCGCTGAAGACGGAGGGCAAGCGCGTGGACGACATGATCGTGAAATTTCCGGTCGCGATGAAGTGTGCGTTCGGCGAGAACCCGAAGCGGTGCTATAAGGACAAGAACAATTACTCGAGAATGTCTACGGCGGCGAAGCTGCGCGTGATGCTGCGTGAGGCGCAGGAGTATCAGGCGCTCCTTGGGGAGGCGAAGACGGCGAAGGAGCGCCCGAAGTACAATGCGAAGCTGGAGGCGCTGCTGCCGGTGCTCGCAGGTGAGATCCCGCTCAAGGCGCACGCGCACCAGGCGAACGACATCTTCACGGCGATCCGGATTGCGAAGGAGTTCGGCGTGAAGCTGACGCTGGAGCACTGCACGGACGGCAGCCTGATCGCGGACGAGCTCGCGGCGGAGGGTTTCCCGGTCTGCGTGGGGCCGAGCTTCGGGCATGCGACGAAGATCGAGCTGAAGAACAAGAGCTTTGAGACGCCGGGCGTCCTGGCGAAGGCGGGCTGCCGCGTGTCGATCATCACGGATTCCCCGGTGATCCCGCAGCAGTATCTGCCGCTGTGCGCAGGCCTGGCGGTGAAGAGCGGCATGGACCCGTTCGCGGCGCTCCAGGCGATCACGATCAATCCGGCGAAGCACCTGGGCATCGAGGACCGGGTCGGATCGCTCGAGGAGGGCAAGGACGGCGATGTGGTCATCGCGGACGGCGACCCGATGATCTCGAGCACGCGGATCCTGTACACGATCATAGACGGGAAGGTGTGCTACCAGGAGTAGGGGCGTCCCCGGACATAGAAACGGCCACAGCAGATAGAAGTGAGAGCTTTGTCTGCTGTGGCCATGTTTGTGCTTGAATATTTTCACGGTTCCGAATCGTAAATGGTAATCTGACTCGGATAAACCGGAACTCCCAATTTCGCTATTTTGCGCAAGATTTCGTTTGTAGGTGGCCAAAAAGACGAGTGATCACTGTACGCGCACCCACACGCTCATCTCGTTCTCCCCGCGGTTTGCCCAGGTATAGTAGGGGATGAAGCGGAGCGTGGTGGGCGTTCTGTTCGGGCGTGTGAGCGGCTGATAGAGGCCGCTGCCCTCCGCCGGGAGCTCCTCGCGCCAGCCCTTCAGAGAGACGGCGAGAACGGGCTCACCGGCTATCGTCTGGCCGGAGACGACAGCGGGCTCGGTGGCAGCGCTGTCTGCGTCGAGGGTGAGCAGGTGCAGGTTGGAGCCGTTGTCGGCCTCCTCGAGGCAGTAGGTGATTGGGCCGCGGGTCACGGCCGCTTTGCCGATGTCCTCGCGGACACGCGGGTCTGCCTGCCAGATGCGCACCTCCATCGGGAAATCGAGCGTCAGCGTCTCATCCTCGGACCAGCAGCGCGTGATGTAGAGATAGCCGTCGCGGAACGTGCACTCGGATTCCGGCAGATTGCAGGTGGTGGCAGCCGCTGTCTTTGCACTGTCGGTGCTGTTTGCGGAACATAGTGTCTGACTGCTGCAGGCACCGGAGATCGTGGCGATAGATGTCCCGTCTCTTTTGCCAAGCTTCACGGAGGCTCCGGTGCACCATCCCGGGATGCGAAGCGCCAGCGTGAACGGCGTTCCGCAGCTGTCCGCGTGGATCTGCACGGTTCCGTCCCACGGGAAGCCGGAGGTGATGTGGACGGTCACATCGGTTCCGTTGACCTTCTTTGCGATGTCGCTGCCGACGTACAGGTGGACAAAGAGCGTGTCCTCCTTCTCGGTGAACGCGTAGGAGCTGACGGAGCTGATGGTCCGCGCGAGATTCGGCGGGCAGCAGGCGCAGCCGAACCATTTCTGGCGCACCGGCTTTACGTGCTCTTTGCGCGCGTCCTTGTGGCAGGCCTCAGGCAGCACCTCGAGCGGGTTCACGTAGAAAAAGCTCTTGCCGTCCAGCGCCATGCCGGAGAGGACGGTGTTGTAGAGCGCCTGCTCCATGACATCCGCGTAGTGGGAATCCGGGCAGAGCTCGAGCATGCGGCGCGCGAAGAAGACGAGGCCGATCGAGGCGCAAGTCTCCGCGTAAGCCGTGTCGTTCGGCAGGTCGTAGTTGAAGGAAAAGGACTCGCCGATGTGCGTGCCGCCGATCCCGCCGGTGATGTAGAGCTTCTTGTCCACCAGATTGTTCCAGAGCGTGCGGCAGGCGCGCAGAAGCGATTCATCCTCTGTCAGCCGTGCGATGTCCGCCATGCCGGAGTAGAGGTAGACGGCGCGCACCGCGTGCCCGACGGCCTCGTCCTGCTCGCGCACCGGGAGATGGGCCTGGTTGTAGGCGTAGCGCAGTCCGTCCGGGCCGTTCTTGATCTCATCCGGGTGCTCCCGGTCGAAATAGTAGGGACGGCTGCCGCGCTCGTCGATAAAATATTTCGCGAGGTCGAGATACTTCTGATCCTGCGTCGTCTCGTAGAGGCGGACCAGAGCCATCTCCGCGATCTCATGTCCGGGATAGCCTTTGCACTTTCCGTCCTCCGGCCCGAAGAAATCGGCGACGTAGTCCGCATAGCGGCGCGCCGTGTTCAGCAGCTTGTCCTTTCCGGTCGCCTGGTAGTAGGCGACGGCCCCCTCCAGCAGATGGCCGAGGCAGTAGAGCTCGTGGTGGTCGCGCAGATCCGTGAAAATACGGTCCTTTCCGTTCAGGATATAGTAGGTGTCGAGATAGCCGTCCTCCTGCTGTGCCGCACAGACGATGTCGATTGCGCCGTCCGCGATCTGCTCGAGCTTTGGATCCGGGTGCTGGGTCAGAGAGTAGCCGACCGCCTCGATCCATTTGTAGAAATCGCTGTCCTGAAAGACGAAGCCGTAAAATTTGTCCTCCTCCAGATGCTCCGGGTCCTCCGGCAGCGCTTCAAAGCCGCGGAAGGTGTAGACCGGCGGTTGGAAGGCAGTTCCCTGTCTGCGCTTTTTTTGATTCAGCTTTCCTGCGGCCCTGAAATTGTGCATGCAGAAGCTCGGGGCAGCACCCTCGACCTGGTCATTCAGCGCGTCCCACTGGTACGGAATGACCTCCGTGCGCACCAGCTCCATCTCCTTTTTCCAGAATGCATCCGTCACCTGCACCTGGCGCAGGGAGAGCGGAGAGGAAAAATCATGTCTGTCCATAGAAACCTCCTGTGTGAGAAAATAGATGGTACAATTCAGTCGACCCGGACGAGAAGATTGCGAGGCCGTCGGAAAGCTCCGAATCGCTCGTCTACAAGCACTAAGGTCTCAAAAGGCCTGCGCATCTGCCGCTGGCAACTCACAAAATGTGCCTGATGCACATTTTGCTCAGACAGGGCCAGCTAAAAATTCTGCCGGAAGGCAGAATTTTTACAGATGCTCCGACCTTCTGAGACCTAAGTGCTTGTAAAGACTCACGATAGTCGCTTTCTGACAGTCTCGCAATCTTCTCTGGCAGTGGCTGGCTGAACGGTAACCATGTGAGCTATATTCTAGCAGGAGGAGGGGGAAGAAACCATTGCCATAATGGAAGATCGCATGTAAAATATGGAAAGGGATGCGCTAGGGATAGGGGCAGGGAAACTGGATGTATACGGGTGGGAACGGAACATTCTGGCGCTATTGGCGCAAATAGGGAGGCGACGAGGATGCTATACATTGAGAAAATGGCTCCGCGGAAAATTACGGGAGCGAATTATACGACGGCGGTGAACGGGATGGTGCATCCGGACCGGGTGATGGAGGAGCATGACTTTCTGTATGTGCTGGACGGGGAGTGGGAGATCTGGGAGGAGGGGCAGCGGTATGAGATGCGGACGGACGATCTGCTGATCCTCGCTGCGGGGAGACATCATTACGGGAAGAGATTGTGCAGCGCGGGGAACCGGCACATGTATTTCCATGTGGAGCCGACGGAGCGTGAGCGAGAGAAGATGTGCACTGATGATTTGAAGGAAGACCCGCGTCCAGTTTGCGAGCGAGAACAGAAGAAGAGAGCTGAAGACTTGAAGGCGGGCATGCGTTTCGCAAAGGAGCAGGATTCCGGAAATTTGGAGATGGTCGTGGAATCTTCGCAGGAGCATGTGATCCGAACAGAAACGTTCATGGATGAAATGGAAGCGCCGCGACAGCCGTCCCCCTTGTTTGAGAGTGCTACGCTTGTCCACTGTCAGCACGCGCCGCAGGTGCGCCGGTGTTTTCAGGAGCTGATCGCATCGTACTGGTCGCAGGAGCCGCTGCGGGAAGAACGGCTGACGCTGCTGTTCAACTTGTTTTTGCTGGAGCTGATCGGCGCGCAGGCCGACTGCGGGTCCCGGGCGGCAAAGACGGATCCGATTGTGGCGGCGGTGCGGGAGAGGGTCTCGTCGAATCCGCAGATGTTTTACCGGGCGAAGGAGATGGCGGATCAGTTTTATATCTGTCCGCGCACCCTGAAC
This sequence comes from Oscillospiraceae bacterium, assembly GCA_021771715.1. Taxonomy (GTDB): domain Bacteria; phylum Bacillota; class Clostridia; order Lachnospirales; family Lachnospiraceae; genus Choladousia. The sequence continues at coordinate 153,527 of JAETOO010000004.1, read as the reverse complement.
AACCGGTTTCAGAGGGCGTGCGGGATGACGTTTTCCGCGTTTCAGATGGATCTGAAGCTTGAGATGGTGCGCGAGTTCCTGCGCAGTCAGCCGGATGCAAAGCTGCACGAGGCGGCGCTGAACTTTGGGTTTTATGATGAGTTTCATCTGAGCAAGGCATTCCGCAAAAAGTACGGCCAGCCGCCCTCGAAGGCGAGAAACCGCATTGACAAACCACAGTCATTGGATTAGAATGAAAGCTGATTTATTGTGAAAGCCAGTTGCGGGAGTGCGAAGCACGGAGCAATCCGTGGCTTTCATACGTGGTGGTGCCTGCGAAGCGGGAGCACAACCTTATATAATATAGAAGAGACAGATTCCAAGCCGGGTGCGGTGTCGCCCTGGCGCGGACGATGGAGGAATAGCATGAGACACGAGTTTAAAAAGATTGAGCCCAAATGGCAGAAAAAATGGGCCGAGCAGGAGATTTTCAAGGCGGTAGACGGCGGGGAGAAGCCGAAATTCTACGGCCTTGTCGAGTTCCCGTATCCGAGCGGGGCGGGGATGCACGTCGGACACATCAAGGCGTACTCCAGTATCGAGGTGGTGGCGCGGAAACGTCGTATGGAGGGCTACAATGTGCTCTTCCCGATCGGCTTCGACGCGTTCGGCCTGCCGACGGAGAATTACGCGATCAAGACGTCGACCCATCCGAGAATCATCACGGACAAGAATATCCGAAAGTTTTCCGAGCAGCTCAAGAGCGTCGGCTTCTCGTTTGACTGGAGCCGCGTGATTGACACGACGGATGCGGATTACTATAAGTGGACGCAGTGGATTTTCCTGAAAATGTTTGAGCACGGCCTCGTATTTCGCGACAAGACGCTCGTGAACTACTGCCCGTCGTGCAAGGTCGTCCTCTCGAATGAGGACAGCCAGGGCGGAAAGTGCGACATCTGCCACAGCGATGTCATCCAGAAGTCGAAGGATGTCTGGTATCTGCGGATCACCGAGTATGCGGACAAGCTGCTCGAGGGGCTGGAGAAGGTAGACTACCCGGCAAATGTCAAGCAGCAGCAGGTGAACTGGATCGGAAAGTCGACCGGCGCCTTTGTGAATTTCTCGGTCGAGGGGATTGAGGATCAGCTGCGCATCTACACGACGCGGCCGGATACGCTGTTCGGCGTGACCTTCATGGTCATCGCGCCGGAGCACCCGCTGATCGACAAGTACAAGGACCGCATCGCGAATTACGACGCGCTCTGTGCATACCGGGCGGAGTGCGCAAAGAAGACGGAGTTCGAGCGGACGCAGCTCGTCAAGGACAAGACCGGCGTGTGCATCGACGGCCTGACCGCGATCAATCCGGTGAACGGAAAGCAGATCCCGATCTACATCGCGGACTATGTCATGATGGGCTACGGTACCGGAGCGATCATGGCAGTGCCGGCGCACGACCAGAGAGACTATGATTTTGCGAAGAAGTTTGGCATTGACATCATCCAGGTCATCCAGGGCGGCGACATCTCGAAGGAAGCCTACGCGGGCGACGGCGAGATGATCAATTCCGATTTCCTGAACGGCTATACAAATAAGAAGGATTCGATTCACCGGATGCTCGAGGAGATCGAGAAGAAGGGCATCGGTGAGGCAGGCGTGCAGTATAAGATGAAGGACTGGGCGTTCAACCGTCAGAGATACTGGGGCGAGCCGATTCCGATTGTGCACTGCCCGGTGTGCGGCGATGTCGCGGTGCCGTATGAGGAGCTGCCGCTCCGTCTGCCGGATGTCGAGGACTTCCAGCCGGGTGAGGACGGCGAGTCTCCGCTCGCGCGGATCGAGTCGTATGTGAACTGCAAGTGTCCGAAGTGTGGCCACGATGCGAAGCGCGAGACGGACACGATGCCGCAGTGGGCGGGATCGTCGTGGTACTTCCTGCGCTACATTGATCCGCACAATGACGATGAGCTCGCGGCGATGGACAAGCTGAACTACTGGATGCCGGTAGACTGGTACAACGGCGGCATGGAGCATGTGACCAGACATATGATCTACTCCCGGTTCTGGCACCGTTTTCTGTACGACATCGGCGTGGTGAACACGAAGGAGCCGTACGCGAAGCGCTCGATCCAGGGCCTGATCCTCGGGCCGGACGGCGATAAGATGAGCAAATCAAAGGGGAATGTGGTCGATCCGCTTGACATCGTGAAGGAGTACGGCGCGGATGCACTGCGCACGTATGTGCTCTTTATGGGTGACTACGGCGCTGCGGCTCCGTGGAATGACAGCTCCGTGAAGGGCTGCAAGCGCTTCCTCGAGCGAGTGGCGGGCCTGACGGATCTCGTGACCGACGGGGCGGTGGATCCGGACATGGAGGTAAAGTTCCACAAGGCGATCAAGAAGGTCAGCTCCGACATCGAAGCGACGAAGTTCAACACGGCGATCGCGTGCCTGATGACGCTGATCAACGACATTTATGCGGCCGGAAAACTCAGCCGGGAGGATCTGGTGATCTTCATCAAGCTGCTCTGCCCGTTTGCCCCGCATCTGTGCGAGGAGATCTGGGAGAGCATCGGCGGCGAGGGCTTCCTGTCCTTGGCGAAGTGGCCGGAGTACGACGAGGCGAAGACCGTCGAGGCGAAGCTCGAGATCGGCGTGCAGGTGAACGGCAAGCTCAAGACCACGATCGTGATCCCGAACGGCTGCTCGAAGGAGGACGCGCTCGCGACCGCAAAAGCGGATGCGAAGATCGCGGCGCTGATGGAGGGCAAGAACGTTGTCAAAGAAATCTATGTGCCGAATAAGATTGTCAATCTTGTGATCAAATAAATAGAGAGGAGAAGGGGCTGTGAAAATGATTCCCTCATTTTTCACAGCCCCTTCTGTGTGAATGCATACAAAACAGGTTTCACTTTTCAAAATTCTCAGTTACAACTCCGCAGGCCTCCAGCTTTGCGAGAATCATTTTCAACTGAAATGCGATTTCGGCGTCTTTGTCCGGTGCATGTTTGAGTCGCAGTAATTCTTTGTAAGTGTCCATGTAGATTCCGATCATTTCATTGCTGTTCGTTTCTTCCACCTTCTTTCACCGCCTTTCACTTCTATAAGATATCTTTATTATAGTGATGGCTCTTGGTATTTGCAAGTATGCATTCTGGTTTCTATATCCTGAGATGATATCTTATCATATATGAAAAACAAAGAGATGTAAATAGAAAAAATAATTAAATTAGATTCGGATTGCAAGAAAAGAGGCGTCTCCGTCCGCTCACTTCCTTATGCGAAGAGGACGAAGACGCCGTTTCCGGATATCTGTACATACCCGCAGGGGACTTAGCCAGTCACTTGCGGGTATGTAAGTAACTCAGCGGGTATAGCCAATCTCGACCGGCTTCTTTCCGGTCAGTGCGGCGCTCTTTGCGTCGGGCTGGCTGGTGCCGACGTAGAGGGTGTGGCGGTCGCCCTTTGCCTCGGAGCGATGGCCGTCCTCGTCGACGACGGTGAAAGCGAGCGGAGAGACGGCGACGCGGAACGTGCCTGTCTCGCCGGCTGCGAGGTGGATGCGCAGGAAGCCGCCGAGAGACGGGTTCTTCACCGCAGCCGCGGAGTCGAGGTTCTTGACGTAGACCTGCAGCACCTCGTCTGTCGCGCAGCTGCCGCTGTTGGTCGCGGTCACTTCCACGGTGACACCGCAGCCGTAGCGGTCTGCGTCTGCCGCATGTCCGTTAGCGGCGCCGCGCCAGGAGGCAGCTGCGCCGGCACACGGCGTCTCGGCAGCGGTCTCGACCAGCTTCGCATCGGTGACAGTGACGTCCGCGTACGTCAGGCCGTAGCCGAACGGGTACTGTGCGGCGCCGTCCATGTAACGGTAGGTGCGTCCTGCCATGCGGTAGTCGGTGAACTCCGGAAGCTCATCCAATGACTCATAGAAGGTAACGGGGAGCTTTCCGGAAGGTGACACTTCCCCGAAGAGGACGCGCGCCGCCGCCTTGCCGCCCTCGCTGCCCGGGTACCAGAGCTGGAGGATCGCGTTGCAGGAGGCTGCGCAGGAGAGGTCAATGTCGCTGCCCGCCATCAGAAGCAGTACAACCGGCTTGCCGGTCCCGGTGACGGCCTCGATCAGATCGCGCTGCACCTTCGGCAGCTGCAGGTCGCCCTTGTCGCCGGAGTAGTAGCTGTTGCCGGTATCTCCCTCCTCGCCCTCGAGCGTCTCGTCGAGGCCGACGCACAGCAGTACGACATCGCTGTTCTCGGCGACGATTCTGGCCTCCGAGAGGCGGTCGCCGGCGTACGCGAGATTCTCCGTCTTTTCCTTTGTGAGCTCGCAGCCGATCGAGGTCAGGACGCGCACATCAGCCCCGAGATAGTCCTGGATGCCCTCGAGCACCGTGATGTACCGGGAAGCGGTTCCGTGGTAATTTCCGATCAATGCGGCGCGGCTGTTTGCGTTCGGTCCGATCACGCCGACGGTCTTTAAGGCAGACTTGTCAAGCGGCAGGATGCCGTCATTTTTCAGGAGGACAAAGCTCTCCTCGGCTGCCTTCCGGGACAGGGCCAGGTGCTCGGCCGACTCGACCTCCAGGTACGGGATGGAGTCGTACTCGCTGCCGTCGAACAGGCCGAGCAGGTAGCGCGCCGTGAACAGCCGGACGACGGACTGCGTGATCGTCTCCTCGGTCACAAGCCCGTGCTTGTACGCATTTAAGATGTGGAGGTAGGTATTGCCGCAGTTCACATCCGTCCCGTTGTTGATCGCGAGCGCTGCGGACTCCATCGCGTTGTTGGTGACGTGGTGATTCTCGTGGAAGTCCTTAATCGCCCAGCAGTCGGAAACAAAGTGGCCCTCGAAGCCCCACTCGCCGCGCAGTTTTTTCTGCAGGGACGGGCTGCCGCAGCACGGCTCGCCGTTTGTGCGGTTGTACGCGCCCATGACGGCCTCGACGCCGGCCTCCTCCACGAGCGCCTGGAAAGCCGGGAGGTAGGTCTCCTCCATATCCTTCGCGCTCGCCTCAGCGTTAAACTCGTGGCGAACAGCCTCCGGGCCGGAGTGGACAGCAAAGTGCTTTGCACAGGCAGCGGCCTTCATGGTCTCGCCGTCGCCCTGCAGCCCCTCGACAAACGCGACGCCGAGGCGGCTGGTCAGGAAGGGATCCTCGCCGTACGTCTCATGGCCGCGCCCCCAGCGCGGGTCGCGGAAAATGTTGACATTCGGGGACCAGAAGGTCAGCCCCTTGTAGATATCGCGGTCGCCCTGCGCGGAGTAGGCATTGTACTTCGCGCGGCCCTCGGTCGCGATCACGTCCGCCATTTCGCCCACGAGCTCCGGGTCGAAGGTCGCCGCAACTCCGATCGCCTGCGGAAATACAGTCGCCTGCCCGGCTCTCGCCACCCCGTGAAGCCCCTCATTCCACCAGTTGTAGGCAGGGACATTGAGCCGCTTGATCGCCGGCGCATCATAGCGCAGCTGGCTGGCCTTCTCCTCAAGCGTCATCTGCGCGACAAGCGCCTCCGCCTTCTTTCTTGCTTCCTCTCTGTTCATAGATATTCCTCCTTATATCACCGCATAGAGCGGGTATTTTTGATTCTTCCTAAACGGACATCTACCGGATGTCCAGCAAGAATACACTACTGCACATCCTTTTTGTACGGACCATCTGCGTGATTCCTATAACCATGTTACAGTTCAGTCAGCCACCGTCAGAGAAGATTGCCGATCCGTCTGAACGCGACTTTAGCGAGTCTTTACAAGTACTTAGGTCTCAGAAGGCCGGAGCATCTGTAAAAATCCTGCTTTCTTGCAGGATTTTTAGCTGGCCCTGTCTGAGGAAAATGTGCATTCGGCACATTTTCCGAGTTGCCAGCGGCAGATGCGCAGGCCTTCTGAGGCCTTAGTACTTGTAGACGAGCGATTCGGAGCCTTCAGACGGATCGGCAATCTTCTCGTCCGGCTTACCCAAACCACACCCCCAGTATACCAGAGTTTCAATTTTTTTGCTCTGTAATTCTTGCTTTTTCCCGCATTTTTGATATAGTAGCAGGAAGAGACCGCTGTTTTGAGCAATTTTTAGTAGCTGCTGATCCGCGGCAGGACATTGGATAAAGGACAGTGAGAGGGACTTATGATTGAGAATCTGAATGGAACACATGAGACGGTCAATTACCGCACGGATATGCAGATATGCCTGCACTATAACACGTCCAGTGAGTGCTTTCCGCCGCACTGGCACACGCCGTTTGAGGTAATCATGCCGTTTGAGAATACGTATCGCGTGGAGTGCGGGGATAAGAATTTTGAGATGAACGAGGGGGATATCCTGGTCATATGCCCCTGCGTGATCCATGAGCTGTTTTCGCCGGGGGAAGGGCAGCGGATTTTCTTCCAGCCGTCGATCGCCCAGATCGGACTGCGGGATCTCGGCCTGATCACGTCGATCATTCACCCGGCGATCCTGATCACGCCGGAGACCTGCCCGAAGATTCACGGGCGGATTTACCGGCTGATGATGGATATTTATAAGGAATATTCGGGGAACCGGCCGTACTCGGAGGTCTCAATTTATGCGCAGTTTCTCGAGATTCTGCTGCTGATCGGCCGGAATCATGCGGAGTCGGCGCGGCAGAGCTTTGAGGCGAAGCACACGAAGCAGGTCGAGTACATGGAAAAATTTCAGTACGTCTGCAACTATATCAATGAGCATTTTACGGAGGATCTGACGCTGGATCAAGCGGCTGCGCTTGCGGGCTTCAGCAAGTATCACTTTACGCGGCTGTTCCGGCAGTATGCGGACACGTCGTTCTACAAATATCTGAACCAGAAACGGATCGACCATGCGAAATCGCTGCTTTTGAACCCGGAGCTCACGGTGATTGAGGTCGCGCTCGCGTCGGGCTTTTCGAGTTTGTCGGCGTTTCTGCGGATGTTCAAGCTGCTGAATCACTGCACGCCGACGGAGTTCCGGACGATGTACAGTGGAGATGCGAATTTGTGAGGGCAGGAATATGAGGAAGCTATTGGGAAGAAAATCATGGACTCCGTTTCGGGGAGTGCTGGTTGTTTTTTTGCTGGTTCTATTTTATGTCGCCGGGATGCGGCGGCAGGACTTTTACGGGGAGCAGAAGGAGACGGCGATCGGCTGGGATACGACGGTATCGCCGGGTGAGATCGCCGGGATCGGTCCGGATACGGAGATCCGGCAGGTGTTTTTTGCGCAGGATGGGATTCTGAATCTGATCTACGTCGCGGTGGACGGGCATGGACAGACGGGAAGCATGGTCGTGACGGTCCGCGATGCGGCCGGGGCGACGGTCGCGGTGCGGGAGCTTCCGTGCGCGCAGCTGGTGGAGAGCGGTGCGCAGGGAATCCATGTGAATGTGCGGGTGACGCCCGGGGCAGAATATTCGTATACGATCACGTTCTCGGGCGTCGAGGACGCGTACCCGGTGATCCGGACGGCGCCCTGCCTGAGCGAAGGAGAACTCGGCGCGCTCTATGTGAACGGGACAAAGCAGGAGCAGCCGATCTACGGGCTGTTTGTGTATCAGTCGTACTACACGCAGAGCTTTGCGTGGCGAGTCTGTGTGGCGGTCGCGCTGGTGATGCTGCTCTACGCGGCTCTCTACCCGGTGCTGCCGGTGTGGGAGACGAGACTGCTGCCGGTGTTTCTGGCGGTGCATGTGGTGCTGGGCGTCTTTTTGCTGGAACTTGCGGCCGGGACGGCGGTGGCGGAGCTTGGCGCGAAGCGGTACTGGTACAACGCGCTGCTGTGCGGATGGCTGTTTCTTGCGCTGTCGCTGCTGCTCTGGAGGGGCGGCGTGTGGCTCAAGGCGGGGACCGTCCTGTGCTTTGTGCTGGGGGTGGCAGAGTACTATGTGCTGGAGTTCCGCGGGACTCCGCTTGTGCTTGCCGATCTTCGGAGCGCGGGGACGGCCAGCGAGGTCAGCGGGGCGTACCGGTTTGACATTCCGGTCGAGATGCTCGCGGCGCTTTTTGTGATGCTGGCCGTGTTTGCGGTGGAGCACAAGGTGCGGTTCCGGCGGTATCCGGTCAGGCGGAGGCTGGTCTTCCGGGGTGCGCTCCTGCTGCTCGGGGTCGGGAGCTTTTTCTACCTGCGGTCTCTGCCGCTGCTGGCGACGGGGAACAACGGGGGATTCTTCTGGGATCTCGCATCGTCGTATGAGAAGTACGGGTATTTTCTGGGGACCTACATCTACGAGAGCTACCAGGTGGTCGAGAAGCCCAAGGACTACTCGCAGGAGGGAGTGCTCGAACTGATCGCCAGGTTGGAGGGGGCGGAGACATCGGAGACTGAGCATGAGCGTGCGACAGAGACATCACAGACTGAGCATGAGTATGCGACAGAGACGTGGGAGACTGAGCAGGAGCGCGCAGCAGAATCATCGGATTCTGAGCAGCTTCCGAACATCATCGTTGTGATGAATGAATCATTCGCCGATTTCGCAGCCGTCGGCGGCCTTGAGACGTCCCAGCCAGTGACGCCGTTTCTGGATTCGCTCGAGGAGAATACCGTGCGCGGGAACCTGTACGTCTCCGTGTTTGGCGGGGGGACGGCGAACACGGAGTTCGAGTTCCTGACCGGGAGCACGATGCAGTTTCTGCCGCGGGGCAGCACGCCGTACCAGGCGTACGTGAAGCGGGAGCTGCCGTCGCTGGCATCCTACCTGAAGACGCTGGACTATACGTCTCTCGTCTGCCATTTTGCGAACCGGACGAACTGGAACCGGCACAAGGTCTACCCGCTGCTCGGTTTTGACACATATTTGTCGGAGGAGGACGCGGGAGAGCTGGAGGAGATTCACGGGTATCCGTCCGACAGTGAGAACTACCGGAAGCTTCTGGAGTACTATGAGTCGTGGAAGGAGTCCGGGGAGACGGAGCATTTCTTCTGCTTTAACGTGACGATCCAGAATCACGGCGGCTACGTCTCCGGGTACCGCAGCCCGGATGCGCCGCACTATACGGGCGGGCAGACGGCGGACGATGTGGAGGAGTATCTGTCCCTGCTGCGGGAGTCTGACCGGGCATTCGAGGAGCTCGTCTCCTATTTTGAAAAAGAGCAGGAGCCGACGGTGATTCTGATGTTCGGAGACCACTGGCCGCGGCTGAACAACCGCTTTATCAGCGCGATGGCAAATCAGGCCGGGGAGGTCGGCGCGCTCGAGAAGAACCAGAACAAGTACACGACACCGTTTGTCATCTGGGCGAATTACGACATCGAGGAGGCGCAGATCGAGCGCCTGAGCGCAAATTATCTCGGAGAGCTGCTCCTGCGGACGGCGGGCGTGCCGGAAAACGGGTATCAGAGGTTTCTGCGGAAGGCTGCGCAGGAGGTGCCGGTGATCGATGCGCTCGGGTATGTGGACGCGGACGGGCTGTACGTGGACGAGGCTGAGCAGCTCGATGAGGCGCGCCTGGAGCTGGTGGAGCAGTATCAGACGCTGCAGTACGCGAACCTGTTCGGAAGGATCGCGGGGGCGGAGACGTTTTTCGGGTAAAATGGCCGGAAAAATGGTTGGAAGTAATCTGTAAAAGATGCTATAATAATAAAATGTGTCCTGGATGTCCGGAAAGAAGGCCCTTGTGGTATCCCGGCATGGAGAATGGAACGTTTGAGGGAAGCTTGTAGACATGGGAAAATGAAACAGTTGAGGGCTTCTGCGGATATGGGAAAAGGAAGCGTTTGGGGGCATCCCGTGGGCATGGAATAGGGAATTTTTGAGGCATGCAGGAAGCAGAGAAAGGAAAGTGAGACGGTATGCCGTTTGAATTTGAGAGCCGGGTCCGGTACAGTGAGACGGATCCGGAGGAGAAACTGACGCTGGTGTCTTTGGTGGATTATTTTCAGGACGCGTCGACGTTCCAGTCGGAGGACTGCGGCGTCGGGATGCGGTACCTGAGCGACCTCGGACAGGCCTGGATGATTTTGTCGTGGCAGATCGAGATTCTCCGGAGGCCGAAGCTCGGGGAGCGGATTTTCGCGCAGACGTGGCCGTACGGGTTTAAGGCGTTTTTCGGATACCGGAACTACGCGCTGCTGGACGGCGAGCGAAGGTATCTGGCGAAGGCGAACAGTGTCTGGGCGCTGATCGACATGGAGAGCGGGAAGCCGGTCAAGGTGCTCCCGGAGCATGTCGCGTGCTATCCGATGGAGGAAAAGCTGGAGATGGAGTACGGCTCCCGCAAGCTGAAGGTGCCGGAGGCGTGCGTGAAGTGTGAGCCGTTCACCGTGTGCCGCCACCATCTGGACACGAACTACCATGTGAACAACGGGCAGTACATCCGGATGGCGGAGGAGTATCTGCCGGGAGGCTTTGAGACGGAGCGGCTGCAGGTGGAGTACCGGCAGCAGGCAAGGCTGCACGACGTGATTGTGCCGTGCGTGCACAGGGAGGACGGCTGCGTAACGGTGAGCCTGGAGGACGAGGCGGGCAAGCCCTACGCGGTGCTGGAGCACAGAGGAGTCGTGCGGAAATAAGACGCGTGAAAGGCCGTACCCCGAGAGGCGAAGCATACAGGGGATCGGTAACGGCTCTTGGAAACAGAACGAGAGAGAAGAGAAAGAATTGAGGGAGGCCATATGCTGCAGGCAGGTGAGAAACAGAACTTAGTGATTGTAAAGGAGACGGGCTTTGGCGTCTATCTGGCGGAGAGCAAGGAGAGCGCGGAGCGCGTGCTGCTCCCCAAAAAGGAGGTCGGCGCGCAGGCGAGGCTGGGGGATGCGCTGGAGGTCTTTCTCTACCGCGACTCGAGTGACCGCCTGATCGCGACGCGGCGCGAGCCGGTGCTGACGCTGGGGAAGACGGCGGTGCTGAAGGTGAAGGACGTGACGAAGATCGGCGCGTTCCTCGACTGGGGCCTGGAGAAGGACCTGCTGCTGCCGTTTCACGAGCAGACGGCGAAGGTCTATCCGGGGGAGGAGTGCCTGGTGGCGCTGTACCTCGACAAGAGCAGCCGTCTGTGTGCGACGATGCGGGTCTACCCGTATCTTTTGAAAAATTCGCCGTACCGCCCGGGCGATGAGGTGCACGGCCGGGTGTATGAGCTCAGCGGCAATTTCGGTGCGTTTGTCGCGGTCGACGACCGGTACTCGGGGCTGGTCCCCAGGCGGGAGAGCGGCGTGGAAGAGCTCAAGGTCGGAGACCGGGTCCACGCGCGTGTGACCGGGGTCAAGGAGGACGGAAAGCTCGACCTGAGCATCCGGGAGAAGGCGTATCTGCAGATGGACGAGGACGCGGAGTACGTGATGCAGGTCATCGAGGAGTTTGACGGCGTGCTGCCGTTTAGCGACAAGGCGAATCCGGAGACGATACGCAGAGAATTCGGGCTGAGCAAAAATGCGTTCAAGCGCGCGGTCGGACGGCTGCTGAAAGAGGGCCGGATCGAGATTACGGAGAACCGGATCCGAAAAGTAAATTGAAGCGTGAAGGGAGGCCAAGGTGGCATTTACACATTTGCACGTCCACACGGAGTACAGTCTGCTGGACGGTTCGAATAAGATAAAGGAATACGTCGCGCGCGTGAAAGAACTGGGGATGGACAGCGCGGCGATCACGGATCACGGTGTGATGTACGGCGTGATTGATTTTTACCGCGAGGCGAAGGCGGCGGGGATCAACCCGATCCTGGGCTGTGAGGTCTACGTCGCGCCGAATTCGCGGCTGGACCGCGAGGTGGGGAGCGATGAGGACCGCTATTACCACCTCGTGCTGCTCGCCGAGAACAATCAGGGCTATGCGAACCTGATGAAGATCGTCTCGATCGGCTTCGTCGAGGGCTTTTACTACCGTCCGCGGGTCGATAAGGAGACGCTGGAGACGTACCACGAGGGGATCATCGCGCTGAGCGCGTGCCTTGCGGGCGAGGTGCCGCGCTATCTGACGCGCGGCCTTTACGATGAGGCGCGGCAGGCGGCGCTGCGCTACCAGGAGATCTTTGGGAAGGGCAATTTTTTCCTCGAGCTGCAGGACCACGGGATTCCGCAGCAGAAGCTGGTGAATCAGCAGCTTCTGCGGATGAGCCAGGAGCTCGACATCCCGCTGGTGGCGACGAACGACGTCCACTATACGTACGAGGACGACGTGGCGGCGCACGATATCCTGCTCTGCATCCAGACCGGGAAGAAGCTGGCCGACGAGGATCGCATGCGCTACGAGGGCGGACAGTATTTTGTGAAATCGGAGGAGCAGATGGCATCGCTGTTCCGCTACGCGCCGCAGGCGCTCGAGAATACGCACCGGATCGCCGAGCGCTGCCATGTGGAGATCGAGTTCGGCGTGACGAAGCTGCCGCGCTTCGACGTGCCGGCTCCGTATACCGCGTGGGAGTACCTGAACAAGCTCTGCTATGAGGGGTTGGAGGAGCACTACGGCGCGCAGGCCGAGGAGCTCAAACCGCGGCTCTCGTACGAGCTGAACACGATCCGGACAATGGGCTACGTCGATTACTTCCTGATCGTCTGGGACTTCATCCGCTACGCGCGCGACCAGGGCATCCCGGTCGGGCCGGGGCGGGGCTCGGCGGCGGGCAGCATCGTGTCGTACACACTTGGCATCACGCAGCTCGACCCGATCCGCTACAACCTTCTGTTTGAGCGCTTCCTGAATCCGGAGCGCGTCTCGATGCCGGATATCGACGTCGATTTCTGCTTTGAGCGGCGGCAGGAGGTGATCGAGTACGTAGTGCGCAAGTACGGGAAGGACTGCGTCGCGCAGATTGTGACGTTCGGTACGATGGCGGCGCGCGGCGTCATCCGCGATGTCGGCCGCGTGATGGACCTGCCGTACAACCTGTGTGACACGATCGCGAAGATGGTGCCGCAGGAGCTCAACATCACGATCGACAAGGCGCTGGAGATGAACCAGGAGCTCCGGACGCTGTACGAGACGGACGAGAAAATCAAGGAGCTCATCAACATGTCGAAGCGCCTGGAGGGGCTGCCGCGCCACACCTCGATGCATGCGGCCGGCGTCGTGATCAGCCAGAAGGCGGTCGACGAGTACGTGCCGCTCTCCCGGGCCGCCGACGGCACGATCGTGACGCAGTTCACGATGACGACCTTGGAGGAGCTGGGACTTCTGAAAATGGATTTCCTGGGGCTTCGCACGCTGACGGTGATCGAAAACGCGGTGCGCCTCGTGGAGCGGGCCACCGGCGTGCACCTCGACATGCTGAAGATCGATTACAATGACAAAAAAGTGCTGGACTCGATCGGGACGGGGAAGACCGAGGGCGTGTTCCAGCTCGAGAGCGGCGGGATGAAGAGCTTCATGAAGGAGCTGAAGCCGCAGAGCCTGGAGGACATCATCGCAGGCATCTCGCTGTACCGCCCGGGCCCAATGGACTTTATTCCGCAGTACATCCGCGGGAAAAACCACCCGGAGACGATCACGTACGACTGCCCGCAGCTCGAGCCGATTCTCGAGCCGACGTACGGCTGTATTGTGTACCAGGAGCAGGTCATGCAGATCGTGCGGGATCTGGGCGGCTACACGCTGGGCCGCAGCGATCTGGTGCGCCGCGCGATGTCGAAAAAGAAGGCCGCAGTGATGGCGAAGGAGCGGCAGAATTTTGTCTACGGCAACCCCGAGGAGCAGGTGCCGGGCTGTATCGCGAACGGGATCAGCGAGCAGACGGCGAACAAGATCTACGACGACATGACCGATTTCGCGAAGTACGCGTTCAACAAATCGCACGCGGCGGCGTACGCGCTCGTGGCCTACCAGACCGCGTACCTGAAATACTATTACCCGGTTGAGTTCATGGCGGCGCTGATGACCTCGGTGATCGACAATCCCTCCAAGGTCGCCGAGTATATCCTCACCTGCCGCCAGATGGGCATCGGGATTCTGCCCCCGGACATCAACGTCGGGGAGTACGGCTTTACGGTCGACGGAAAAAATATCCGCTACGGCCTGTCGGCGATCAAGAGCATCGGGCGCCCCGTCATCGACGCGATCGTGGAGGAGCGCAACCTCGGCGGGCCGTACCGCAGCCTGAAGGATTTCGTCGAGCGCCTGACCGGCAAGGAGACGAACAAGCGCACGATCGAGAATTTCATCAAGTCCGGCGCGTTTGACTCTCTGGGCGGCACGCGCAAGCAGTTCATGCTGGTCTATGCGGACATTATGGACCGGGTGATCCAGGAGAAGAAGAGCTCGATGACCGGGCAGATGACGCTGTTTGACCTGCTGGACGACGAGGGGAAGAAGGAATACGAGGTCCAGCTGCCGAACGTCGGAGAGTACGACAAGGAGCAGCTGCTCGCCTTTGAGAAGGAAGTGCTCGGCATCTACGTCAGCGGCCACCCGCTGGAAAAATATGAGCAGCTGTGGCGGCGCGGGATCTCGAACGTGACCTCGGATTTTGCGCTGGACGAGGAGACGGGGCGGTCGAAGGTCACGGACGGGAGCAAGGCGGTGATCGGCGGCATGATCACGGGCAAGACGGTGAAGTACACGAAGACAAACAAGACGATGGCCTTTTTGACGATTGAAGATCTGGTCGGGACCGTGGAGGTCGTAGTGTTCCCGAAGGATTACGAGAAGAACCAGCAGTACCTGAACGAGGACGAGCGTGTCTTTGTGCGCGGCCGCGTCAGCAGCGAAGACGACAAGCCCAGCAAGCTGATCTGCGAGAAGATCTGGAAGTTCGCGGAGGTGCCGCAGGAGCTCTGGGTGCAGTTTGCGGACATGGACGCGTACCGTGAGCGGGAAAAGGAGCTCTTTGACATTCTGCGCGACTCGGACGGGAAAGACTATGTCGCGATTTATGTGCGTAGCGCGCGCGCGGTCCGCCGCCTCGGCGAGAACTGGACCGTGAAAGCGGACGAATCGCTGCTGGCGCGCCTGGGGGCGGCATTCGGAAAGGAAAATGTCAGGCTGACGCAGAAAAAGCAGTAACCGTGCGAAAGTTTTCTTTACAAACAGGGGAAAAAAGTTTACAATAAATAAAAATGAGAACGCTTTTGCAGGAGGGACGATATGGCAAAGGAAGTTAAGACGATCGGTGTGCTGACGAGCGGCGGCGATGCGCCGGGTATGAATGCGGCGATTCGTGCCGTGGTCCGCAAGGCACTGTCACGCGGTCTGAAGGTGAAGGGAATCCATCAGGGCTACAGAGGCCTGTTGAATGAGGAGATCATTGATATGGATGCGCGCTCCGTCTCGGATACGATCTCGAAGGGCGGCACGATTCTCTATACTGCGCGCTGTTCGGCATTCCGCACGGAGGAAGGCCAGGATGAGGGCGCGAGGATCTGTGAGAAGCACGGGATCGACGGCCTTGTCGTCATCGGCGGCGACGGTTCCTTTGCCGGTGCGCAGAAGCTCGCGGCGCGCGGGATCAACACGATCGGCGTGCCGGGCACGATTGACCTGGACATTGCCTGCACGGACTACACGATCGGGTTTGACACGGCGGTGAACACGGCGATGGATGCGATCGACAAGGTGCGCGACACCTCGACCTCGCATGAGCGCTGCAGTATCATTGAGGTCATGGGCAGGAATGCCGGCTACATTGCGCTCTGGTGCGGCATCGCGAACGGCGCGGAGGACATTCTTCTGCCGGAGCGGTACAATTACGATGAGCAGGAGCTGATCAACAACATTATCAACAACCGGAAGCGCGGCAAGAAGCACCATATCATTATCAACGCGGAGGGCATCGGCCATTCCACGAGTATGGCGCGCCGGATCGAGGCGGCGACGGGCGTGGAGACGCGCGCGACGATCCTCGGACACATGCAGCGCGGCGGCAGCCCGACGTGCCGTGACCGCGTCTACGCGTCCGTGATGGGCGCCTATGCGGCGGATCTGCTCGCCGAGGGCAAGACGAACCGTGTCGTGGCGTTCCGCGGCGGAGAGTACACGGATTTCGACATCGACGATGCGCTGAACATGCAGAAGGAGATCTCCGACTACATGGTGAGAGTCGCGAAGGCGATGACGATCTGACGCATGGAGTGGCTGAATCGTTTGGCTGTCAGCTGAACGGTAAGAGATGGCAGAATTTAGGAGGGTGTTGCAAAATTGTTGACAACTACCACGACTGGTGTACGATGAATCGCGCAGATACCAGTCATTGTGGATTTGCCACATTTTGCGACACCCTCTGTCTATGAGAGGAAAGCATCAATGGCAGAACTGAAAAAAATAACGAGCACATCAAACCCTGCAATCCGGCAGCTCGCACAGCTCATGAAAAAGCCGAAGCTGCGGGATGAGCAGGATCTTTTTATCGTCGAGGGAATCAAGATGTACCAGGAAGCGCCGCGCGGCCGGCTGATCGCGACGTACGCCTCCGAGAGCTTTTACCAGAAGCACAGGGAGCTGCTTCCGGCGGACGGAGGACCGCTTACGCTGCTGTCCGACCGCGTATTCGAGAGCGTCTCCGACACCAGATCCCCGCAGGGCATCCTCTGCCTGGTGCGCCAGTCGCACTACACGTGGCGGGAGCTGCTGGGAGAGGGAACTGCGGTGGAAGGCTGTGTGCAAGAGAATGCGCGAGGAACAGTGGAAGGTCGCGAGCAGGAGGTTGTGCGAAGAGCGGTGAAAGGCCGTGTGCAAGAGGCTGCGCGAGGAGTGGTGGAAGGCTGTGCGCCAGAAGGGACGCAAGGAGCGGTGGAAGGCTGTGCGCCAGAAGGGGCGCGAGGAGCGGTGAAAGGCTGTGCGGAGGAGATGACGCGAGAGGCGGTGCAAGGCTGTGCGCAGGAATCGGCGCACAGACAGCCGCTGGTTATGGCACTTGAGAACCTGCAGGATCCGGGCAACCTGGGCACGATCGTGCGCACGGCGGAGGGAGCTGGGGTGACGGGGATTCTGCTGTCGGACACCTGTGTGGATCTCTACAATCCGAAGGTCATCCGTTCGACGATGGGCTCCATCTACCGGATGCCGTTTTGCTATGTCACGGATTTCCGTGGGACACTGCAGTTGCTGAAGCGCTCAGGCGTGAGGTGGTACGCGGCGCACCTGAAGGGGACGGACGCGCACGACCAGCAGGACTACACGGGGCCGACCGGCTTTCTCATCGGAAACGAGAGCCGCGGCCTGACTGATGAGACCGCGGCTCTCGCCGATTACTATATCCGTATTCCGATGTGCGGGAGGGTAGAATCCCTGAACGCCGCAGTCGCCTCCGCCATATTGATGTACGAGGCGAATCGGCAGAGACGGGCAGTTACGCCTTTATTTCCCCCGCTTTCGTGAGCGCCAGCTTGGTGATGACCGGGCCGGTGAGCTCATAGATGACGGTGCCGCAGAGGATGACCGCGCGGATCTGCTCTCCGTAGGCCGGGACGACCTGCATCGCGATGCTCGAGAGACCGATGGCGACGCCCGCTTGCGGGATCAGCGTGAAGCCGAGCCATTTGCGCACGACGGGGTCCGTGTGCGAGAGGGCCGAGCCGATGCTGCTGCCGATCACCTTTCCGATCACGCGGAAGACGACATAGAGGATGCCGACCATGCCGACGGTCGGGATGATGTAGATGTCCAGATCCGCGCCGGACACCAGGAAGAACAGCATGAACAGCGGCGGCGTGATGCGGTCCACCTGCTCGAACACCTTGCCGTACTCGTTGGAGAGATTGACAAACACGGCGCTCATGACCATGCAGGCGAGCAGCGAGGAAAAGCCCGCGAGATCGCAGACACCCTCACAGAGGAAGATAAAGGCGATCGCGCCGGAGAGCCGGTTGCTGCGGCTGTGGTAAAAGCGGGTCAGGAATGCGAGCCCGACGCCGAGCAGTCCGCCGAACAGAAATGCCCCGCCGATCTCGTAGACCGGATCGAGCAGCGTCGCGAGGAAGCTGGAGCCGCCGGTGGCGGTCAGAGCCTTTGCGACAGCGACCGAGATGCCGAATGCCATCAGCGCGGTCGCATCGTCGATTGCGACTACCGGGAGCAGTGTTCTGGTGACCGGGCCGTCCGCCTTGTACTGCCGCACGACCATCAGCGTCGCCGCCGGTGCAGTCGCTGCCGCGATGGCGCCGAGGCACAGCGAGAACGGGACGCTGTGGCCGGTCGCGATCAGCACGGTGTCCACAAAGAGCACGGCGACAAAGGACTCAAAGATCGCGATGACGATCGGGGACTTGCCGATCTTCTTCAGGTAGTCCAGCTTGAACTCGCCGCCGATCGAGAACGCGATGAAGCCGAGCGCCATCTCGGAGATGATGTCGAAGCTCTCCACGACCTCGCGCGGCACGAGCTTCAGACAGCACGGCCCGACGATGATGCCGATGATCAGATAACCGGTGACGTTTGGCAGCTTGATCTGCTTGACGATCTTGCCGGCGATCAGCCCGGCGAACAGACAGATCGCGAGGTAAGTCAGTATATTCAAATTCATGATCACTCACCGAGCCCTTCTACCCAGAGTACCGGGACGGCGAACATGACGGCTGTGTTCGGCTTGCTCAGGTCGCCCAGTACACCGCGGATGACCTTCTTGACATTGGTGACCTCGTTCTCCTTGAGGACGAAGAGCATCGTCTTGCAGGTCTCTTTTGTGCCTTCTTCCTTGTTGATTACCTTGCGGAGCATGCCGAACATCGGTAGATCGTCGAGATTTCCGAGCACGTTTGCCATGCCGGTGCTGTCGATGATCGTCCCGCCGTGCACACCGTTCTCAGCGAGCTCCCGGATCAGCTCATCGACGAGGTCAAGCTCCTTTAATATAAGGATAAGTAACTGCATAAAAATCCTCCTTTGCTATGTATCTTGTACCTTGCTTCGTTGAGCATTATAGGTACTTTTTTTTTCGAATGTCAATCAGAAATATTCACAAAAAAAATTTCGGGAATGATTGCGAAATGGTCAGGAGGCATCGTAGGTTCTTTCACTGATAATATACCGGGGACGCCCTTTGGTCTCCAGGTAAATTTTTCCGATGTACTCGCCGATGACGCCCAGGCAGAGCAGCTGGATACCGCCCATCAGGCAGACAATGCAGACGATGCTTGCCCAGCCGGAGACGGTTTTTCCCATAAAGTAGCCGACGACTGCCCAGAGGATTCCGGCAAAGCCGAGCAGCGCTACCAGAAAGCCGAAAAGGGTGATCAGGCGGAGCGGCTTCACGGACAGGCTTGTAATGCCCTCGAAGGCAAGAGCCAGCATTTTTCGCAGCGGATAATGGCTCTCCCCGGCGATGCGCTCAGAGCGGTCATAGTAGACGGAGGTGCTCTTGAAGCCCACCAGGGGAATCATCCCGCGGAGGAAGATGTTTACCTCCCTGTAGTTCTGCAGTTCCCGCAGGACTCTGGCAGAGAGCAGGCGGTAATCGGCGTGGTTGAACACCACTTCTGCGCCCATCCAGTTCAGCAGCTTGTAAAACAGCTCTGCGGTGGACCGCTTGAAGAGGGTGTCGGTATCGCGCTTTGCGCGCACACCGTAGACGATCTCGCAGCCGTTTCGGTATTCCTCGACCATCGCATCCATCGCGTTGATGTCATCCTGGCCGTCGCAGTCGATGGAGATGGTGATGTCACAGCGTTCTTTTGCCTCCATCAGACCCGCCAGCACGGCATTCTGATGGCCGCGGTTCCGGCTCTGGGAGATGCCGATATAGTGGGGATCCTTTCTGGCGAGCTCTGTGATGATCTGCCAGGTGCGGTCCTTTGACCCGTCATTGACAAATAAGATGCGGCTGTCCGCGCTGATCCTGCCCTTTGCGGCAAGCTGACTGAGCTTGTCCAGAAACAGAGGCGCGGTGAGGGGCAGCACGTGCTCCTCGTTGTAGCAGGGAATCACGATATATAGAATGGGTGGCTGTGTTTCTTTTCTCATATGTTTATCCTCGTATCATTTTTTTGATGTGCAAAAGTCCGGCATATAGACTGAGGGCGAGTGCAAAGAGCCCGCCGCAAATCAGAAGTGCCGCCTGTTTGGAGCACCAGGGGGCCTCGTATTCCTTGTACACCTGGAGCCACAGGTCGTTCATGCGTGCTGTGCCGTTGACTGACAGCGTTCCGTCGTAGAGATCAATGTAGGAGTTCGTGCGCTCGCGGAACTGGAACGTTCCCTGACTGCCCGGAATCGAGGTCAGCCTCAGCGTGTAGGACTGCCGGCCCGCAGGCACGATTTCGCCCACCGGAACCCGAAGGTTTTCGTCTTTGGGGAGTTGGTCTGCAAAAAACTGACTGGAGTACAGCGTCTGCCCTGCCTCGTCTGTCAGCGTGAGTGCAAAGCCGCTGTTTGCCTCCTTTGCCGCCTCGTCTGCCCCGGCCCGTATTTGGATCGTCTGGAAGGGCTTTTCCGCAAAAAAGGTCTGCTCGATCAAAAATTCCTCCTCTGTGTTTTTGATAAACTGCTGGGAAGCTTCCGAGCAGCTGCGGACACTCCAGAGCTGGTGTGTGACGAGGGTGTGCGACATGCCCTGATAAATCAGACAGCACACAGACAGAACGCAAGCCAGAGCAGTCAGGTGAACGGGGAGATTTCTGCCATCCCCGGCGACCCGGAAGTGCTGGATCAGCATATCGTCCAGCACGTTACCGCCGTGTGCGGCGATCAGCAGCATCACGGTGAGGAAGGGCGCAGAGTAGGAACCCTTTACTTCCCAGAAGGAGTAGAACAAAATTCCGCCAAGAAGGGAGAGCACAAAGAGAAACTGGTATTTGTCTTTCTCTTTTTTGCCAAGAAGATGCCCAAGGCCGGCGAGCATCAGAATGCAGGCGGTGATTCGGAAGGCGTAGAAATAGGAGCGCAGGAGGTCTCTCCGCTTTCCCAGAACCCAGGGATAGAGACCAGTCAGTTTTTTATCCTGAGAGGCCTTGGAAAATAGTTCCCCGTTGTCTCCGATACTCCAAGAGAGAAGCAGCTTTCTGTGGAGAAAGGCAGCCAGGTCGGTGATGCCGTACTGACTGTAGTTCTCAGCGATCTTCTGGAGGTTGGCCTGGGTTTTTTCCGCCTTTGTCTCGAAGCCGGCGGTGTATTTTACGTCTGCCTTGTTGTGTTCTCCGGAGCCGTGTGAGCCGAGCATGATCCAGTGGGTAGCGGGGTAGTTCTGGTCGGAGACCGTGTGGAAATAACTGTCGTTCCACCGGGAGATCAGATGGAACAGCGGAGCCGCCACGAGGAGGCAGAGGAGCGCGCAGGACAAGAGTCTGCGGAAATTCTGTTTTTCCCGGATTCCCCATAGCAGGGCGCAGAGAATCAGCGCAATGAGAGGAATGAGGACAGTAGGGCGGACGAACCCTCCGATGACGGCCATGATCGCTTCCAGAGTGCAGAAAAGGATGCGTCTCCCTCTGCGCTGCTCCTGGTAGATACAGATACCGAAATAGAGCACGGCAGCCATAAACGGAACGCTGAGCACGTTTGTGTACACCCAGAGGGACAGAAGATAGTAGGTAGGGTTCAGCGCGCACAGAGTCAGAATCCTCACACCGCCGCGGAGCCCGGCGGTCCGGACGCCGATGAGGTACAGAAATACGGTCGCCGCCATGATGCCGCCTGTGGTCAGCAAAAGCAGCGGCAGAGTGATGTCCTGAATCCCGAGCCGCTCCAGCAGCCGGAACAAGAGGGAGAACACCAATGTGATAAAATAATTGTTGCCGTAACGCCCGAAATAGGCGGCATGCGACGAGTCAGGAGAAAGGGGTCTGTCCCCTGTCTTTGCGAAATACATGGCGCCGTCCAGGACATTCAGGGAGTCCGAGTAGGGAGTCGGGCGGAAATTGCACAGGATGACCGCGAAGACGGATGCTATGAACAGGAAGAGCACGGCTGAGCTGATGAGGAGCTGTCGGCGGTTAAAACGACGGAAGCAGTGAAAGAGCACGACGATTAGCAGGCAGAGAAGCCCCGTCAGCAGGAAGGGGAACAGGAGGCGTACCGCAGAGGAAAACAGCTCCTCGAAGAGGACGTTGTGGGCGAGCGAAATCGTTCCCATACAGATAAAGACCGTGCAGAACAGCACGACTGCCAGGATGGTTCGGTACGAAAATGCGTAGAAACGTTCGGGAAAATTCCCTCCCTTTTGAATCGGTTTCTCATAGTGCATAGGGGGTTCACCTTTCTTTTTGTTTTACTTCTATATTTATATAGGGGTTGTTTCCATACGTTTTAGTATAAACTACGTATCTCAAATTGTCCATGCTCAGTTGCGGGATTGCGCGTGTGTAATTGCAGCTGAACTGCAACTTTTGTATGTGAGATAATTGCATTTCCGCCTGCTGTTTGCTATAATAGCAGGGAGTTGCGGCAGGCCTTGTGGGCGGACGCCGCCTGTCTGGGTATTTGCAAGAGCCGGTGTACGGTCAGAACGACGGTGATACACGGTGAAACAGGGAGCGGGAGCTTCCGGTGAATCATAGGAGGTAAGAAAAATGGCTATTGTATTTGATGAGGCACTGAAGACGGGAAATGAACTGATTGATACGCAGCACCAGGAGCTGATCGCCAGAGTGAACAAGCTGACGGAGGGATGCAAGCCGGGCACAGAGAAGACGGTGGCTGCGAACACGCTCGGTTTCCTGCTGGACTACACGAACAAGCATTTTGCGGATGAGGAAAAGCTGCAGGAGGACAATCAGTACCCGCTGCTGGATGCGCACAAGGCGCAGCACGCTGCTTTTGTGAAGCAGGTGGAGGAGCTCGAGGAGATGCTGGTCGAGGAGGAAGGCCCCAGCGAGGCGTTTGTGGAGGCTGTGAAGAAGAATGTCGTAGACTGGCTGCTGAACCACATCTGTGTGTGGGACAAGCAGGTGGCGCAGTTTGTGAAGGCGTAAGGGCGTTTGTGGGTAAGCGTTATATTGGGAGCAGGATGGAGATCCTGCTCCTTTTTCGCGGGGGGATAAAATGTGAGGTTCAGGCGGTCTGTCTTCCCATTTTTTTGCATGGCTGAACTGGTGAGGCCAATTATGAAGGAATTATGAAGAAAGGCTTGACAAGCCTTATTAAACATATTATAATATGCCCGTAACATGATTTAACAATTACGTAACAAATTTAAATGAAATGTTAAAAACTTTCCGAGGAGGAGATAAGTAATGAAGAGAAGGAGTGTGCGGGCGATTTTGTGTACGGCTTCCGTGATCGGGTTTTCGACGATGGCGGGCAGCGCGGCGATGGCGGAATCGGATCGGATCGCAGTTCCGTACCTGCAGGAAGGGGCATGGGACGAGCTGGCGATGACAAATGATGACGCAGTCACGACGGGGATCAATATCCGCGCGACAGCCGATGAGAACGGGGAGATCATCGGATATCTGTATCAGGGCGGTGCGGCCTGGGTCATCAATAAGGGGGAGACCTGGACAGAGATTTGTTCCGGCGATCTGACCGGATTTGTGAAGAATGAGTATTTGCTGTATGGCCGCGACGTGATCGGCCTTGCGGATCACTATGGGCGTGAGGGCGTGGCGACGACCTGGAATGACGTGAAGCTGTATGCGGCCGAGGACGGCAGCTCGGATGTGGTGGAGACGATCGACAGCGGCGCATACTATCCGCTGGTCGCGGACGGCGGCCACTGGCTGACGATTCAGCGCTCGGCGGACGATACAGCGTGCGTGTCGAACGAGGATGTCGCGAGAGTCCTGATTCTGGACACGGCGGCGGCAAAGGATGAGGTGTACGACGGAGGCGCTTCGGCGGCTGATACTTACACGGAGCCATCCTATGAGGAGACCTATACGGAGCCGTCCTACGAGACTTCCTACACAGAGCCGTCGTATGATACCTCCTACACGGAGACCGAAGCGTACGTGGAGCCGGAGGTGACGCAGACCGAGGCGTACGTGGAGACCGAGGCGGTCGATGACGGCAGCACCTGGACCGAGGAGACGTCAGCGGATGACAGCGATGGCGGCTATTACGATGCCGATACAGATACGTACTACGATGCGAACGGCAATGTCGTGACGAATCAGTACGATGCAGGCTATGAGACGACCTACACCGAGGCGTATGTCGAGACAGAGGCATGGCAGACCGAGGCGTACGTAGAGACGGAAGCGTATGTGGAGACGGAATCACCCCAGACCGAAGCTCCGCAGACCGAGGCAGCGTCAAGCGGCAGCACAGACGATGTGTCCTTGCTGGCGGCATTGATCTACTGCGAGGCAGGCAATCAGAGCTATGAGGGAATGGTAGCGGTAGGCGCGGTCGTCATGAACCGTGTGTTCAGCCCGTCCTTCCCGGGCACGATCAGCGAGGTCATCTACCAGGGCGGCCAGTTCACGCCGGCGTCGAGCGGCGCACTTGCCAGCGCGCTTGCAAACGGTGTCCCCAGCACCTGCTATGACGCGGCGGCAGCAGCGATCGGCGGAGAGAATCCGGTGGGCGGAGCCCTCTACTTCAACACCGGATCCGGAAAAGGCACAAAGATCGGAGCCCACCAGTTCTATTAATGACTTTACTGCAGAAGATACCATATAGCGAGGCCCTGTGGATGAGCACATCCGCAGGGCCTTTCTGCCAGTATAAATTGCAGGACAGCGAATCCTGTGTTATACTTTCTGGTAAGTGGTTTTCCTGCTTTTTCTGTACAGAGGGGAAGTAATTGGAGATATTATTAAGCAGAGAAAAGCGGTGTGGTCTGAATGGAGGGAAGACGATGGGAGTTTATCTGAACAGTGCAGGACCCTATACGATGTACAAAAGTGAATGCAGCAAGCCCTATTTTGTGGACAAGAGCATGATTATAAAGGAACTGCTCCCGTTGGCAGAGCAGGGGAATAATCACGTCTGCATTACCAGACCGCGCCGATTCGGGAAAACGGTTATGGCGAATATGATAGGCGCGTTTTTTGGAAAAAGGGAGGATGGCAGATCACTTTTTTCCAAGCTGTTGATCGGAAAAGAAAACGCAGTTATGGAGCACGTGAATCAGTATAACGTGATTTACATTTCCTTTAACGAAATGCCCCGGATGTGCAAATCCTACGGGGAATATATTCGCCGGATTGAAACAAGGCTGATTTGTGATCTGCGGGAGACGTATCCTGAATGCAGGATATCGGAAGACGATGCGGTATGGGATGCTCTTACACAAGTGTTTGCAGCCAGTGGGGAGAAGTTTGTTTTTGTACTGGATGAGTGGGATTTTATTTTTCACAGAGATTTTATTACAAAAGAAGACCGGCAGGATTATATCTCGTTTCTGAGCAATCTGCTGAAGGATAAGCCTTATGTTTCGCTGACCTATATGACAGGAATTCTGCCGATTGCAAAATACTCGAGCGGTTCCGAGCTGAATATGTTTATTGAGTTTTCAATGGTCACGCAGCAGAGCTTCAGCAATTATTTTGGATTTACAGAGGCAGAAGTCCGTGAGTTGTATCAGAGATATCGAAACAGAACATCCTCTCCATTAAATGTGAGTATGGAAGGGCTTAGAGACTGGTACAACGGCTATCATACAGCGTCCGGGGAAAGAGTGTATAACCCCCGTTCCGTGGTGGCGGCGCTGGGATACAACCAGCTGGCTAATTATTGGACCAGTTCGGGGCCGTATGATGAGATTTTTTATTACATTCGAAATAATATTGCGGATGTCCGCAATGATCTGGCTTTGATGGTCGCGGGGGAAGCAGTGCCGGCAAAAGTACAGGAGTATGCGGCGACTTCCATGAATTTGCAGACAAAGGATGAAATTTTTTCAGCGATGGTTGTATACGGATTCCTGAGTTATGAAAAGGGAAAGGTAAGCATTCCCAACAAAGAGCTGATGGACCGTTTTTCTGATATGGTGCATAAGGAAACTTCTCTGGGATATATCAATCGACTTGCCAGGGAATCAGAGCGTATGCTCGCTGCGACGTTATCCGGGGACACGAAAACGATGGCAGAGATTTTGGAGTATGCACATAATACAGAATCACCGTTACTTGCCTACAACAGTGAAGCCGAATTATCCGCTGTTGTGAACCTGGTCTATCTGTCGGCGAGGGATTCTTATGATGTCGAGCGCGAAGAGAAAGGCGGAGTTGGGTATGTGGATTTTATCTTTTATCCAAAAGCGGACAGGAGCGCCGATGGGATCATTCTTGAATTGAAGGTTGACCACACTCCTGAAGAAGCGATTTCGCAAATTAAGGAAAAGAACTATATGCTGCGGTTTTTGGGGAAACTTGGAGAAAACGCCCAATATACAGGCAGAGTGTTGGGCGTTGGGATTGGGTATGATAAGGAGAAAAAACATCACAGGTGTAAGGTAGAGGTTCTGAGAGCGAGGATAGCTGAGGAGATGATCTGATACATGCAAAAACCTGCCATATCCGCTTTCAAGATACAGCTTGTCATGAACTGCTGTGTTTTTACTTTGTCATATAGACGCGATCAGAGCGTGCTATGTGAGAAGCGTATTTTATCTCACAGCAGCTCCTTCATCACAAACTCATAGATCTCCTGACATTTTTTCCGCCAGTTATTGCAGACGGCCTTTGCCTGTGCCTCGTCCGGGACGGTGATGGTCAGGTCGATCGGGTTGGCGTATTTTTCTTTTACGACGCAGTGAACGGAGTATTCGTCCGCGGTGTTGCGGTAGTAGTCGGAGATGATGGACACCTCGTCGCGCAGCTGGATCTTGTTTTCCTGCATGTACCGGTCGATGTCATCGCGGATCTCGCGGGAGATGCGGCCCTGGAAATAGCGGAGCGCCTCCTCGCCCGGCTGCGTGATCGTGTAGTAGGAGGTGTTGCGGATCTTTTCGAGGCGCACCATCCCGGTCTCGGAGAGCTCAGAGAGCACCGACTGCAGGGTAAAATAGGAGGTATATCCGCGATCCAGAATAAATGAGGAAATCTGAGAGGTGGTCAGCGGAAAATCGACCTTCTGCAGCATGTACAAGATAATCAGCTTGTATAGAGTGACTGGTTCTGACATAAGGGTGCCTCCTGAGTATGGCCGGGGATAGGACCGGCGTTAGTTCGTTCGGTGAATCTGTATTTTTTATGTGAGTCGATCTTGCGAATCAATTTATTGGCGAATATTGCGCGCTTCAGCTCTGCATGTAGTCGTCTGCGTGCGAAACGCCCGCAAAGTATTTTCCCTGCCAGGCATCGCGCCGCTTCAGCTCGGCGTGCAGTTGGTTGAGCACGGTGCGCTTGTGCGCGCTCCAGGCGGGAGCGATGAGAAGCTCGGCGGGACCGTCGCCGGTGAGCCGGTGGATCACGATGTCGGGCGAGAGCTGCTCCACGCACCGGATGACGAGATCGATATAGGCGTCGCGGCCAAGGACGGAAAAAGCGTCCCTGGCGGCCTGCTGTTCATAGTAAAGCGCCAGATCGGTGCCCTTTAAAATGTGGAGCATCTGCAGCTTGATCCCCTGGATGTCCATGTGGTTCAGATAGATGCAGGTCTGCAGCATCTGTTTGGCTGTCTCGTGCGGCAGGCCGAGGATCACGTGGACGATCACCTCGATCCCGCACCTGCGGAGCGCATGGACTGCGCGGTCAAAGCAGGAGAGCGGATAGCCGCGCCGGATGAACCGCGCCGTATCCTCGTGGATGGTCTGCAGGCCGAGCTCGACCCAGACCGGCTTGATCCGGTTCAGCCGCGCGAGAAGCGCGAGCACATCGTCCCCGAGACAGTCCGGTCTCGTGGCAATCGAGAGGACGACGACCTCGGGATCGAGGATTGCCTCCGTAAAAATCCGCTCCAGATACTCGACGGGTGCGTACGTGTTTGTGTAGGCCTGAAAATAGGCGATAAACTTGCGCACCGGCCGTTTCTGCCGGATCCCGGCCTTTTGCTGCCGAAGCTGCTCCGGGATGGAGAGAGAGGCCGGGGCCGCGAAATCGCCGGAGCCGCCCGCGCTGCAGAATATGCAGCCGCCTCTTCCGACGGTGCCGTCGCGGTTCGGACAGGTCATGCCGCCGTTCAGCGCGAGCCGGTACACCTTCTCGCCGAAACGGCGCTTCATCTCAAAATCAAGAGCGTGATACGGCTTGTCTCCCCAGCGCATGAGCCCGCCTTTCCTTCTGCCGAGCGCAGAATCTGTCTCCTATCTTCTCTGCGGCGACGCAGAAACGGTTTCCTATACTCTCTGCCGCAATACAGAAGTAGTCTCTTCTCCGTCATGATGCAAATTAGAGTCCGTTCAGGATCGTCTGTCCGCATATGTTAAAAAGTATATCATCGGGAGCCGTTTAAGTAAAGGTTTCGTTCGGAAAATTTGGGAAAAAAGAAAACGTTGTTTTGAGCGTTTTTTGAGATTTAGCTGATATAATATCGTATATGCAGGGAATGGAGATGATCATAATTGAAGCAAAAGATACTGATTGTGGACGATGAACACGGCATTGTAGATATGATGGCAAGCTATTTTTCCCCTCATTATGAAGTATTCACTGCCTATGATGGCAACGATGCACTGCAAAAGGTAGCGAATAAGCCTGACCTGATTTTGCTGGACATCAATATGCCGGAAATGGATGGGCTGACCCTCTGCCGGAAGATACGGGAGTTCATTACCTGCCCCATTCTTTTTCTTACGGCGCGTGTGGAATCCGCTGACAAAATCAATGGATTCCAGGTTGGGGCGGATGATTATATTAGTAAGCCCTTTGATCTGGATGAATTAGGAGCGCGGGTTGCCGCACATTTGCGGAGAGAGCAACGGCATAGAAACAATACAACAGCACGCTTCTTTGGTGATTTGACGATTGATTATTCAGCACGTACCATTACAGTAGCCGGTGAACCCGTTGTTTTATCAAAGAGAGAATTTGATATTGTAGAATTGCTTTCTCTTCATGCCGGGCAGGTGTTTGACCGTGAAAGAATCTATGAAACGGTATGGGGGATTGATGGGGACGGAAACAGCGATACGGTCATGGAACATATCAGGAAAATTCGAGCGAAACTGGCTGCGCGTACACTCCACAGCTATATTGATACGGTCTGGGGGTGTGGATATAAATGGAACGCTTGAAAAACATGGGACTGAAGAAGTCTTTTTTCCTCTTGTCCGTATGCTGTGTATGCTCCTCGCTGTTGCTTGTCTTGCTGGTGTTTCTTGTCTGCCATGCGATCAGCGGCAGCTATCCATCCGGTGGTGTGGAACTGGGCGCAAATGGCGCTGTGATACCTTTAGAACAGCCAACATCAGGACAGCAACGGATCTTAACCATATTGACTGCTGTTCAATGGCTTTCCTGTCTTTTTCTCCCTGTCTGCGGCCTGGGTGTGGCAGGCATTTTGTTTTACCGCATAAAGCTGAAAACACCTATTTCCGTTTTGCAGGCTGGCACAGAGCGCATCTTGAAGCATGACCTTGATTTTACGACTCCGGCCGTTTCATCGGATGAACTTGGTCAAATTTGTGCGGCGTTTGAAACAATGCGGATGGAACTTCTTAAAACCAATCAGGAGTTATGGCGGCAGGCAGAGGAACGCAAGCGGTTAAATGCAGCTTTTTCCCACGATTTACGCAATCCCATTACTGTGCTGAAAGGGACAGTAAAATTGTTGCGGCAAGGCATTTCAGATGAACAGGCGCTTGATCGGCTGGAACGCTACACGTTGCGGATGGAACAGTATGTGGAGGCCATGAGCAGGATCCAGCGATTAGAGCAGCTGCCGGTTCGGATAAGCGAATGTCCATACGCTATGCTGCGATCGGAACTAGAAGATACGATGAAACTTCTTGCCGGGGCATTGCGGTTCTCCATTTCTGTGCCGGATCGCGGAACTGTGAAGTTAGATCATGGACTGTTTTTGACCGTCGCGGAAAACTTAATCGGAAATGCTGCGCGTTTTGCGAGAAGCGAACTTACCGTTGGCGTTGAAAACCAGGGAGGCGTTCTATTCCTGACGGTTATGGATGATGGCCCCGGCTATCCGGCGGAGTTGGTACAGCATGGGCCGAAGCCGTTTGGAAAAATGGAAGAAAATGCGGCACACTTCGGAATGGGCTTATACAGTAGCCAAACGCTGTGCCTGAAGCATGGAGGGACACTCAAATTAGAAAACAAAACAGATCACGGTGCAGCGGCTACAGCATCGTTCCAAATAAATGAGAAACCTTGAGCGTTTTTTGAGATTTCTGTTTTACACTCTCCGTATCACACAGATAAGGAGAGTGCTTTTTATGAACATTGAGGCAAAAGAATTGTCCAAAATCTACGGCAGCGGTGAGAGCCGCGTTGTTGCGCTTGATAAAGCCAACCTTGAAATTGCAGCAAGCGATTTTATTTCCATCATGGGGCCGTCAGGAAGCGGGAAGAGTACCCTGCTTCATTTATTGTCCGGATTGGACCGGCCAACTTCCGGCAGCCTGACGTATGACGGGAAAGACATCTATCGCTTTAACGACAAAGAACGATCTGCTTTTCGGCGTCAGCGCATTGGTTTTATCTTTCAACAATTCAACCTGCTTCCCGTCCTGACCGCAGAGGAGAATATTGTCATGCCCTTGCTGTTGGACAAACGGCAGCCGGATGAAACGTATCTAAAGCAACTCACAGACTTGTTGGGAATCCGTGAACGGCTGACACACCTGCCCCATGAACTTTCCGGCGGCCAGCAACAACGTGTTGCCATTGCGCGGGCTTTGATCGCAAAGCCGGATGTTATTTTTGCCGATGAGCCGACGGGCAACCTGGACAGCAAGAGCGGCGGAGAAGTTATGGAAATGCTGCAACATATCTGGAAGAAGATGGGCAAAACGCTTGTTGTCATTACGCATGACAGTCGGATTGCGCGAATGGCAGACCGGCAGTTTATGATCGTGGATGGTGTTCTTTCGGAGGTGACTGCAAAATGAAATCCTATCGTGTTCTCGCATGGAAGGAGTTGCTGGCGCAAAAAGTCACTTCCATTTTGATTTTAATTGCGGTCATTCTTTCTACCATTACAACCACTGTAGTCGGACAATCGATCGGTATTTTGAACGCTATGAGGGTACAGCAGGCGATCAACTTGAATGGTGAAGCGTATGCTACGTTCCTGCAAATGTCCAGAGAACAGCTTTCGGAGCTGAAAGAGGATCCCAGACTTTCGTATATCGGGCCTAAGATCAGTTTGGGTACGGTGGATTTAGGGAATCAACTTACTCTTGGCCTGACGGAGTATGTGGATCATAGCCTCGAAACCTATCCGGCAATTTCACAAATTCAGGAAGGCCGATTACCGGAGGCTGCGATGGAAATCGCGCTCTCAAAAGATGTCCTTCAATTTCTCGGCTTTGACGGCAAAGTGGGTGATACGATCTCTTTGTCTGTGTCAAAAACCCTGCGCCATGATATTGCTCCATCCATTGAGTTTACGGCTGATTTTGTTCTGGTCGGCATTACGAAAAGCAATTACCTTGGGTATGCCTATGGCAGAATTACCGGAATTGTCGGAAACGGCACGGCCAATCAGTTATTGCCAGAGGAATATCTGTATTACAATGTTGATTTTCGTACTGCGGACAAGAAATCATTTCAAGACACAGTCAATGATTTCATTGATAAATTCCAAATACATGAGCTGGACACATCCTACAATCAGGTTTATTTACAGGCTTGCAAAGTACCGTTCGACGCTCAGGAAAGCTCTGAGAGCAGCAGTTCAGGTTTTTCGCTTATGGTTTTTGCAGGTGTCATGGTAGGTGTCCTTATTCTTCTGGCGGCTGGATTAGTGATTTATAATATTCTCAAGATATCCGTGTCAAAGCGAATCAAAGAATACGGTGTATTGAGGGCTATCGGAAGTGAAAAAGGCCAGCTTTATCGTATTGTTTCCTTACAGATATTGATTCTGTGCCTGATTGGCATTCCGGTTGGTATGCTTGTCGGTATCTTATCAACAAAAGGCATTGTTACTGCAGCAACAAGTCTGCTGTCCCCTGAACTATTTATGGTGCAGAGCACATCCGAATTGCAGAGCCTGATTGCGGCCAATCGTTCCGGAAAACTGCCATTCCTTGTGGCGAGCGCAGTCATTACTCTGTTTTTTGCCTTCCTTGCAGCGATCCCGGCCGCCCGATATGCCGCTAAGGTATCACCTACAGTCGCCATGTCGGGCCAGAATACAAAAATCAAACGCAGAAATCGTAAGGCTAAAAAAATCCGCAGCTTTGAGGCGCATTATGCCAGGCTGAATTTGAAGCGTAACCGAGGGCGTACAGCAATTACCATTCTTTCGCTGGTTATGAGCATCGCTGTATTTATAGCCTTGCAAGGTTTTACCTCCTTGCTAAACGCGGCAAGCGGTATGGAGGATAGTCATTTGGGTGATTATTCAATAATAAATGAAACCGTGGGATTTTCTGCCGACGACTTGAACGAATTGCGTCAGGACAATGCTGTAAACTCTGTGGCTGCGATACAGTTTTCACTTTATGAGCCGGACGATGCGGGCAAAATATCCGACATTGCACTCGGATTTGCACTGCAGCCTGGAGAAACATTTCAGGTAGCTGGGCTTAATGAGGAATACTGGGACTATTTTATGGATGGGGAACTTTCAGCGGAAGATTTATCCCTCCTGAAATCCGGGACTGCCTGTATTGTGAGAAATCCGCTGGCATTGAGCTACGGAGATACGGAAATAAAACGAACAAAGTTTGTGTCTGGTGAAACCGTTTCTGTGGCGGGCCGGGATATTCCGATTATCAGAACATTGGATGGGTACGATGGTTATGTAAGTGTAGGCAACAGCGGTTTTATAAATGGCGTTCAGGTGATTGTGTCAGATTGTGTTTACCCTGAATTGACCGGCAGCGCTGTTTACAATGAAATGTGTCTTACATTAAACAAGGATGTTGACAGGGAATTATTTGACGCTGTGGTAGAGAAACTTTGTCAGGATATTCCCGGGACAACTTACCTGTCTTATGAGGAAACAGACAAGCAATTAGAAGAAAGTTTCGAGCAAATTCGATTATTGGCATGGGGACTTATTTTATTTGTCGGGTTGATCGGGCTTTTGAATATCGTCAATACCGTCTATACAAATATTCACACGCGGGTAATGGAAATCGGTGTGCAGCGTGCGATTGGTATGGATGCAGGAAGCCTCTACAGAACCTTTTTGTGGGAGGGAGCTTACTACGGCATCATTGCAGCGGTAATTGGAAATATGGTTGGCTATATCTGCACAATCTTTGTGGACGCTGCTGCCACCGATACAATCCAATTCGTATCTGTTCCCATTATCCCGATTGCCGAGGCCACAGTTCTTTCCGTAGGAGCCTGTTTGCTGGCGACTTGTATTCCTTTAAGAAAAATAGCCCGAATGAGCATTGTAGATTCGATTGAAACGGTTGAGTAATTCAAGAATTTACTGTTCTAATTCCCTGATTTCCGCGTTTTCAAAATCCATAAAAAATAAGCGGTTCATTTGCTGGGAGACTTGAACAAAAGAAATCATAAGGATCGTCTTCGGTGGACAAAATTATAAAAAAACGGCAGGAAAAATAATGGATTCTTAAGAAAAGCCAGGGGCGGTGAGATTGACAAAAAGAGGGCAATCTACTATGCTTACTGTATGCAAAAAATGTCATTTACTGTGAAAGTAAGCCAAGTGGGCATAGCTGCGACGTGCTTGCACGAGAGCGGCTATGGACATTTGGCGCACCCCCGGTATGAGCAAGCAGACCGGTAGGTCAGATTGCGAATACTGGGGGGCGATTGCGGGAGTGCGAAGCATGGAGCAATCGACTTTCATGCGTAGTGGTGCCTGCGAAGCAGGCATGTTAGTTTAGGAAGAATGTACAGGAGAAGCGATGGAGCGGCCGGAGACGGACAGGCAGAAGGCCGGATGACAGGACAAGGGGAGCAGGATTATGGAGGAGAGACGTACAGGACGGCCTACGATATACGGGGAAGATACCGGCAGACGCCGCGGCTCGGTCAGAGGGCTGACCGGAGCGCCGGGAGCAACACAGAAGGACGGCGCCGAGCGGAGAAGCCAGGTCGAAGGGCAGCAGGCGCCGGAGCGGCCTTCAGGATTCCAGGGGCGCGAGAACCGGATGCCGGAACAGCCTGCCGGGTCACAGAGACGTGAGGATCAGGCACCGGGGAGATCAGCGGGGAGAGCGGAGCGACAGGGGAGAGCTCTGGAGCGGTCGAAAACGGCATCGGAGGGCATGAAACGGCCGGCGGCATCGGAAGGCATGAAACGACCGGTGGCATCGGAGAGTATGAAACGACCGGCGGCATCGGAGGGCATGAAACGGCCGATGGCATCGGAAGGCATGAAACGGCCGACGGCATCGGAAAGCATGAAACGGCCGGCGGCATCGGAGGGCATGAAACGGCCGGTGGCATCGGAGGGCATGAAACGACCGGCGGTGTCTGCGGAGGGCGCGGAGCGGCGCACCGCAGCGAAAGGTGCACCGCAGCCGGGGCGGAGATCTGACACGGGCGCGCAGCAGGGGAACCGGAGACCGCGCCGGGAGGCAGAGCCGGATCGAACGCGGCTTCAGGCTGAGCCGCAGCGGCGCAGAGGAGAGGAAAATGAGGCAAGGCTCAGACTGCTCTGGGGAGCTCTGGGTGTGCTGGTGGTTTTGCTGATTGCGGCCATTATCTATGAGCTGGTGCTCGGAAACGGGAAAAAACAGACCGGCTCTGAGCGCATGGCAGCGCAGACAGAGCGGCAGCTTGGTCAGCCGCAGACCGGAGTGTCAACTCAGCCTCAGAGTGACGGAGCGGATCAATCGCAGGCAGGAGCAGCAGGTCAGTCGCAGAGTGACGAGGCAGGCCAGCCACAGAGCGACGGGGCAGGCCAGGCGCAGAGTGACGGAGCAGGCCAGCCGCAGAGTGACGGAGCAGGTCAGCCGCAGAGTGACGGGACAGGTCAGTCACAGAGTGACGGAGCAGGCCAGTCGCAGACTTGAGCATCAGATTAGGCGCAGAGTGACGGAGCAGGTCAGCCGCAGATTTGAGTATCGGATCAGTCGCAGAGTGACGGAGCAGGTCAATCGCAGACCGGAGTGACAGGGTGACTGGACAAATCCAGCTGACCGCTTGGAATACAATATCCCGCTGCAAGCGACAGGGTATTTGATCTTCGCAGCAGTTGCCGAATATCTATGCAGGCATGGCTGCCTGGTTCGTTGTATGCGGGAATAGAGAGTTCATGGATGGGGTAAAGTAACAGGGGCGAGGTTAGGATGAATGCGTGAAAGGAAGAAGAGAAGGGTATGGACGAAAGAGAGACACGGCTGCAGCAGCGGCGTGCCAGAAGGCGAAAGAATGAGCTGATCATGAAGTGTATCATTTGCCTGCTCGTGCTGATCGTTGTATTTTTAACGGTGGTGCTGATCAAGGATGCGGCGATTCCGGGCTTTGAGCGGTATCGCGCGAACAAAAAGAAGCAGGTGCAGCAGCTCGTAAAAAACGAGACCGGAGATGCCGGAACGCTGGGGCAGAATCCGGCAGAGGGGACGGACGGACAGCAGGGAGCACAAGGCGCGGCTTCCGTATCAGGCACTGCGGGGAGCACGGGCGTTGAGGGGCTGATTGCGCAGGCAGATCAGATGGCGGCGCAGTATGACTACACGGGTGCGATCGAGTATCTGAAGAGCTCTTCTCTGTACACAGGGAGCCAGGAGATGCAGAACGCAGCGGCAGGATACGAGGCGACGCGGCAGACGTGTACGGCGTATCCGGTCGACCAGATCACACATGTATTTTTTCACACGATGATCAAGGATACGGCGAAGGCCTTCGACGGAGATGCAAAAGAGGGCGGCTATAATCAGGTCATGACGACGATGAGTGAGTTTGAGGGAATCATCCGGTCGATGTATGAGAAGGGCTATGTGATGGTCAGCCTGCATGATATGTGCAAGGTCAACGAGGACGGCACCGTGTCGCGCGGAGAGATTCTGCTGCCGCCGGGCAAGACACCGTTTGTGCTGTCGCAGGATGACGTGAGCTATTACCACTATATGGACGGTGACGGTTTCGCGCAGAAGCTGATCGTCGACGAAAACGGGGATGTGAAGAACACGTACGTCGAGGCTGACGGAAGCATCTCGGTCGGAGATTACGACATGGTTCCGTGGATTGACACCTTTGTGAAGGAGCATCCGGATTTCTCCTACCACGGGCACAAGGGCATTATTGCGCTGACCGGCTACGAGGGTGTGCTCGGGTATCGCACGGACGAGGTGTACCGCACGAAAGAGCCGGGCCGCGTGACGGAGTACCAGCAGAAGTTTTTCGACGCGCACCCCGATTTTGATGAGGCGGCATGGCAGAATGAAGTCGACCAGGCGACTGCGGTGGCAAATGCGATGAAAGCGTCGGGCTGGGAATTTGCAAGCCATACGTGGGGGCATATTGCACCGCAGGTGAAAGGGTTTGACGGGACACAGCAGGATACGCAGCGCTGGCTGGACAATGTGGCGACGGTGGTTGGAAATACGGACGTGATTATCTTCGCGTTCGGGGCCGATATCGGCGACTGGCAGCCGTACACGAGCGAAAATGCATTTTTCTCGTATATGAAGAGTAAGGGCTTTAACATCTTCTGCAACGTCGACTCGTCCAAGTGCTGGGTGCAGTTTGGCAATGACTACATGCGTCAGGGCCGGCGCAATCTCGACGGCTACCGCATGTACTACAACCCGGATATGGTCAGCGACCTCTTCGATGTCAACGCAGTCTGGGATAGCAGCAGACCGACGCCGGTACCGCAGATGTAGCGGCGGCGGAGTCAGTTGACGCCGCAGATGCGAAGGCGGCAGATCAGGCTGTCTGCTGCGGATGGAGAAGTGGCGGAGGAATCGGCTGGTGTCACAGATTCGCATAAAAGCAGAGAGTGCTCTTCTTGGAAAAGATTCTCCGAGGAGAGCATCTTACATTTTTCATAATGAACAGAAGGACTGTCCCTGCTGTCCGGGTAGCGATTATTTCCTGAACCGTCACGGGCGAAAGTACAGTGGATTTGGCGCTGATAGAAATGCCTCATCAGAGAACAGTTGAATTTCACGGCGGGAAATGCTATACTGAGACACAGATTTTTGACAGACAGCTGCCGTGCCCGCGGGATGCGGAGCGCTGTGCGGGCTGGAGAAGGAGATACGGTGTGAAAAAGCAGACATCACTTCCGGCGGAGATCGCGAGAAGCCGGAAAATGATCTATAAACTTGCAAAAAATGACTTCCGCACGAAGTATGCGGGCTCTTACCTCGGGATTGTCTGGGCGTTCATCCAGCCGGTGGTGACGGTGCTCGTGTACTGGTTCGTCTTTGAGGTTGGCTTCCGCGGCGGGGAGGACACGCTGCCGGTGCCGTTCGTGCTCTATCTGATCGCGGGGATTGTGCCGTGGTTTTTCTTCCAGGACGGGCTGACCGGAGGCACAAACGCGATGCTGGAGTACAGCTATCTTGTCAAGAAGGTCGTCTTTAATATCAGCGTGCTGCCGATCGTGAAGATTATCTCGGCGGCGTTTGTCCACCTGTTTTTTGTGTGCTTTATCACGGTTCTGTACTGCTTTTACGGGTATTTCCCGGATCTGTATTATCTGCAGCTTGTGTATTACTGGGCGGGGCTGTGCCTGCTGATTCTGGGGCTGTCGTATGCGACATGTGCGGTTGTGATCTTTTTCCGCGATCTCTCACAGATGATCAATATCGGGCTGCAGATCGGCGTCTGGCTGACACCGATCATGTGGGTGGCCCAGGACAAGCTGGTCAATTACCCGGTGATACACAGGATTCTGAAGCTGAATCCGATCTATTACGTAGTGACGGGCTATCGCGATGCATTTATCTACAAAAACTGGTTCTGGGAGAGGCCGCTGTGGACGCTGTACTTCTGGTGCTTTGTGGCCGGGTCTCTCTGGCTGGGAGGCACAGTCTTTAAACGTCTCAGAGTGCATTTCGCGGATGTACTGTAGAAGCGCACAGTCCGGATGAGAAATGCGCCGCATGGGCTGCATGCAAAAAAGGGCTGCCGGGCCCGCTGGGGATGAGGATAGGATATGGAGAAGAAAGCTGCGATCCGGGTGGATCATGTGAGTAAAATGTATAAGCTCTACGACAGGCCCTCCGACCGACTGAGGGAGAGCCTGGGGCTGACGCGGAAAAAGTGCTACCGGGAGCATTACGCCCTGACGGATGTGAATTTTGAGGTGGCCAGGGGAGAGACGATCGGCATCATCGGGACGAACGGGGCCGGGAAGTCGACGATTCTCAAGATTATCACCGGGGTGCTGAACCCGACCGCAGGAGAGGTCACCGTGGACGGGAGGATTTCTGCGCTCCTGGAGCTGGGCGCGGGCTTCAACATGGAGTATACCGGAATCGAGAACGTCTACCTGCAGGGGACGATGATCGGTTTTTCGGAGCAGGAGATTGACGAGAGGCTGGACGCGATTCTGGCCTTTGCGGATATCGGTGAGTTTGTGAACCAGCCGGTCAAGACATACTCGAGCGGTATGTTTGTCCGGCTGGCTTTTGCGGTTGCGATCAATATTGACCCGGAGATCCTGATCGTCGACGAGGCTCTGTCGGTCGGGGACGTCTTTTTCCAGGCAAAATGCTACCGGAAATTCGAGGAGTTCAAGAAGGAAGGAAAGACGATCCTGTTCGTCAGCCACGATCTGGGCAGCATCAGCCGGTACTGTGACCGTGTGATTTTGCTGGACCACGGGCGGGTCATAGCGACGGGAGCGCCCAAGGAGATGGTGGACCTTTACAAGCAGCTGCTCGTCGGCCAGGGGCCGGGCAGCGAGGAGAAGGAGAGCGTGTCCAAGGGTGAAGTGGTGAAGAAGGCCGGGTGGATTACGCCGTTTGAGATGAACCCCGCGGCGCTGGAGTACGGGGACAAGCGCGCGGAGATGCTCGGGTTTATGGTGCTCGATGCGAAGGGGCTGCCGACGAACACGATCGAGAAGGGCAGCGAGTTCACGATGAAGGTGCGGGTGCGGTTCCACGAGCGGATCGAGGACCCGATCTTCGCGTTCACGATCAAGGATATGCGCGGGACCGAGATCACAGGGACGAATACGATGTTCGAGCGGATCACGACGGAGGCCGGCGAGGAGGGGGATACGTTTGTCGTCACCTACACGCAAAGGGCAGATCTGCAGGGCGGCGAGTATCTGATCTCGTTCGGCCTGACGGGCTACCGGGGCGGTGACTTTGTCGTGTACCACAGACTGTACGACGCGTGCAGCCTGGTGGTGGTGTCGGCCAAGAACACGGTGGGATTCTACGACATGAACTCCGTTATCAAGGTAGAGAGGGAGTCGGAAATCTGACTGTGCACCTGTCGGCGTACATAAGAAAATGGATTTTGAGGAGGAGCGTATGGAGAACGAGCAGATCGGGAAGGTGGTACTTGACTATCGGTTTTATCCGGGGGAGGACGGCTACACGGACGGCACGGTGGAGGATGAGATGCTGGAGATCGCCAGGACGTGTGAGCCGGACGCGTATGGGCAGGTGATTGCAGAGAAAAAGAGCTGGCCGGTTCTGTATCATTTTTCCTACCTGCGGGAGAATATTATCAGCTGGCTGCCGATGACCGGGCGGGAGCGTGTCCTGGAGATCGGGGCCGGGCCGGGAGCGATTACGGGGGCGCTCTGCAGGAAGGGGGCGCAGGTCACCTGTGTCGACTTGTCGCGGAAGCGCTGTCTCATCAACGCGTACCGCCACAGGGACTGCGGCAATCTGAACATTCTCGTCGGGAACTTCCAGGACATAGAGGAGAATCTCACCGAACAGTACGACCTGATTACGCTGATCGGCGTGTTCGAGTATGCGCAGTTCTCGATCCACTCCGACAACCCGTTTGTCGACTACCTCGTGCGGATCCGGCGTCATCTGGCGCCCGGCGGGCGGATCGTGATTGCGATCGAGAACCGGCTGGGGCTGAAGTACTGGGCGGGCGCGACGGAGGACCATACGGGGGTCTACTTTGAGGGGATCGAGGGCTATCCGACGACCAACTACGTGCGGACCTTCTCGAAAAAGGAGCTGACGGGGGTGTTCGCGGAGGCCGGGATGGAGCAGGTGGAATTCTACTATCCGTACCCGGACTATAAGTTTGTGGACCGGATCTACTCGGACCGGTATCTGCCGAAAAAAGGGGAGCTGAACCTGAACCGGCAGAATTTTGACCGTGAGCGGATGCAGGTGTTCCAGGAGGAGCGCGTGTACGATTCCCTGATCGAGGGCGGGATGTTTCCGGAGTTCTCAAATTCATTTCTGGTAATTGTGCGGGGGTAGGATAGATGGTCATATATACAAAATATTCCAATGAGCGCAGAAAAGAGTTTTGCATCCGCACGGAGATCGCCGTGGATGAGCAGGGGCGGAAGACCGTTCGGAAGCTGGCTGCTTTCCGGGAGGCAGCCGCGCATGTTCGGAGCATCGCGGAAAAATACCGCCTGCTTGTCGAGGATCTGGACGGAACCGGGCTGCGCGTCAATTCGTGTGAGCTGAGTGAGGCAGACGGGGAGCAGGAGGCGAAGGGCCGGGCGGCTGTGGCGGTCTGCTTTCCGTACAAGGAGGGCTGTACGCTGGAGGAGGAGCTGGACGGGCTTCTGAAAAAAGGAAAGGCGGAGGAGCTGCTGCGGGCGATCCGCCAGTATTTTGCGATGTTTTACGAGGGTGCAGTGGCCTTTGAGGAGACAGAGGAGTTCCGGAAGGTGTTTGGCGCGGTGGAATTTTCGCGGCCGCAGCCGTGCCGCCGCATCTCGGATATTGACATGATCTTTTCGAACGCGATCCACACGGACGAGGGCTACGAGCTGATTGACTACGAGTGGACGTTCGCGTTTCCGGTGCCGGTGCGGTATCTGCGGTACCGCTGCCTGTACTACTATATCCTGGGAAACACGAAGCGGGATGTGCTGGTGCACCAGAACCTGTATGAGCTGTTCGACATCAACGAGGAGGAGCGCGCGCAGTTTGAGAAGATGGAGCGCCATTTTCAGGCGTACATGCTCGGGGACTACAAACCGCTGCGGGCGCTGTACGGGGACATCTCGGAGGGCGTGATTGCGGTGCAGCCGCTTGTGCAGAAGCAGAACCGCAGGCTGCGGGCGATGCGCACGGTGGAGGTTTATTTTGACGACGGGCGAGGTTACGGCACCTGGAATTTCAGGCGGTATCAGGTCGAGCCGGAGGGCAGGGTTTCCCTGCGGATTGAGCTGCCGGAGGGGACGAAGGCCCTGCGGATTGATCCGTGCGCCGCGCGCAGCGTCGTGCGGGTGGAGCGGCTCGCGCAGGAGGGGAAAACGCTCGAGTTCCGGACGAACGGGGCGGCCGCGCCAAACGGCGATCTGATTTTTGATACGGAGGATCCGCAGCTGCTCATAGATGCGCTTCCGGGGAGCGGGGCGGTCGAGATCACATACCGCGCGGAGCCGGTCGGCGGGCTGACGCGCGAGGTGCTGCTGAACCAGTGCGGGCGCATTCAGTGGATGGAGCAGACGAAGGTGTGGAAGGCCTACCGGAAGCTGAAGCCGGAGGCGTGAGCAAATGAAGGAGTGGAAGGCCTTTCTGGAGCCGGAGACGTGAGCAGATGAGAGTGTGGAAAGTCTGCCGGAAACCGGAGGCGTGAGAGCAGAGGGGAAGGAGTGTGACGGAGCGTGAGGAGATTCTGGGAGGGGGCGCAGTGCGTCCTGTATCACATTGACCGGATTGAGAGCCAGTACGGGAATATCATGATCCGCGGCTGGGTCTCAGATCTCGATCCGAAGGAGCGGACAAGCGTCTCGGTCGTGGACGGAGACGGGCAGGAGCTGCACGTCTATATCGAGCGTCTGGTGCGCGCGGATGTGAACGCTGCCGTCGGGAAGGCGGCGGATTACGAGAGCGGGATCCACATTCTGATCGACCGGGCGGTGGTGAACACTCCGTCGGTCTATCTGACCTTCACAAACGGCGCGCGGGTGCAGCGTGTGCGGATTCCGGTGAACGCAGGGGCGTGGAAGCGTTTCCGGCAGCTGCGTCTGGGGCGGCCGTGCGGTGAGCAGGAGGACTACGACCTCTGGATGCGCAGGCAGATGCCGGATGCGAGGCGGCAAAAGGAGCAGCGCCGCCATCGGTTTGAGCGGGAGCCGCTGTTCAGCATTGTGATTCCGCTGTACAACACGCCGGAAGCGTTTTTAAGGGAGATCGTCGATTCGGTGCTGAATCAGACGTACCGGAAGCTGGAGCTGTGCCTGGCGGACGGGAGCACGGACGAGCGGGTGCACACGTTTTTGCGGAAGCACTATGGCAGGGATGGCCGCGTGCGCTACCACAGACTGAAGGAGAACAGGGGAATCTCGGAGAACACGAATGCGGCGCTTCGGATGGCGCGCGGCGAGTTTGTCGTGTTTGCGGACCACGATGACATTCTGGAGGCGGATGCGCTCTACGAGATGGCGTCCCTGCTCAACGAGGATCCGGAGACGGACGTGATCTACACCGATGAGGACAAGATCAACCGCGCCGGGAACGCGTACTTCGGACCTCATTTTAAGCCGGATTTCAGTATGGAGCTGCTGTGCTGCAACAACTATATCTGTCACCTGTTCGCGGTGCGGCGCGAGCTGCTCGGACGCGTCGGGCTGCTCGACCCCGCGTACGACGGGGCGCAGGACTATGATTTTATCCTGCGCTGCGCAGAGCAGGCGAGGAGGATCCGCCATATCCCAAAGGTGCTCTACCACTGGCGGACGCATCCTGCTTCGACGGCGGGCAACCCGGCGAGCAAGGAGTATGCGTTTGAGGCGGGGCGAAGGGCGGTCGAGGCACACTATCGCCGCGTTGGGATCGAGGCGGTGACGGAGCGCACCTCACTGCGCGGGCGCTATCGGACGCGGTTCGCGCTGCAGGGACATCCGCTCGTGTCGATTCTGATTCCGAACAAGGACCATGTGGAGGACCTGCGGCGCTGCCTGACCTCCATCTGGGAGAAGACGACGTACGACAACTATGAGATCGTGGTGATCGAGAATAACAGCGTGGAGCCGGAGACGGAATCGTACTATCAGAGTCTGGAGGCGGACGCGGGCAGAACGGTGCGGATTCTCCGGTATGCGGGGCCGTTCAATTTCTCTGCGATCCACAATTTCGCGGTGCCGCGCGCGGACGGGGAGTACGTGATCCTCCTGAACAATGACACGGAGGTCCGAAGTCCTTCGTGGATTGAGGAGCTGCTCGGCCTGTGCCAGAAGCGCGAGGTTGGGGCGGTGGGCGCGAAGCTGTATTATCCGGACGGCACGATCCAGCATGCGGGTGTGGTGCTCGGGCTGTGCGGCGTGGCGAGCCATCTGCTGATCGGCTCGGCGGGGGATAAGGACGGCTATGCCGGGCGTCTGGTCTCCGTCCAGGACTACAGCGCGGTGACTGCGGCGTGCATGATGACGAAAAAAGCGGTCTATGAGCAAGTCGGCGGCATGGAGGAAGCGCTCGCGGTGGCGTACAATGACATCGACTACTGCCTGAAATTGCAAAATATGGGTTTACATGTGCTCTTCACCCCGTACGCGGAGCTGACGCACTATGAGTCGAAGTCGCGCGGGCCGGAGGACACGCAGGAGAAACAGGCGCGGCTGCATTCGGAGGCAGCCCTGTTCGCCGAGCGCTGGAGCGAGGTGCTCTCGAAGGGCGATCCGTACTACAATCCGAACTTTACACGGAAAAAGACGGACTGCTCGCTGCGGACGGAGGCGGAAGCGTCGGAAGAGCTGGCCAAAGCTGCAGGCAGCCATGACAGATGAGAGGGCTAAAGCCGCAGACAGGCGTGACAGATGAGAGGGCTAAAGCCTGCAGACGGGCGTGACAGATGAGCTGGCCAAAGTTGCAGGCAGGCATGACAGAAGAGAAGGCTAAAGCCGCAGGCAGGCGCACCGAATGAGAGAGTCAAAGAAAGAGCGGCAGAATAACGAGAAATCTGAGGCAGCGGGGGAAATGAGATGAAGGCAAGGTTTAACCGGGAGAGGATTCGGTTTGATACGAGGCAGGCGGATACGCTGGTCGTGCAGGGCTGGTTCGAGGGGGATCAGGACGGCGCGGGGCAGTTTGAGGCGGAGCTGGACGGCAGGCGCATCGAGCTGAGTGTGCAGACGCAGCGAGGGGTTGAGGTGACGAAGAAATACCTCCGCTACAAGACGAACGT
Source organism: Oscillospiraceae bacterium (assembly GCA_021771715.1). Taxonomy (GTDB): domain Bacteria; phylum Bacillota; class Clostridia; order Lachnospirales; family Lachnospiraceae; genus Choladousia. The sequence goes on along the minus strand of JAETOO010000004.1, from coordinate 109,524 downwards.
GATGGTGGAATATTTTCTGCGGGTACCGCTTGCGGGCGAGCTTGATTCGGGCGGGTTCCACGTGCTTCGTCTCTACCATGTGGACGGCGATTCGCGCACCTGCATTTACCATGCGACCGCGCGGGAGCTGGCGAAGCTCGGCCGCCATCTGGAGTCCTGGGTCGAGGGGCTGCGGGAGCTGCCGGACGGGCGGTATCAGCTGCGCGGCTGGTACATGGGCTGCGGCCGTGCGCAGATCGGGCTGCTGGACGGGCACGGAGAGGAGCTGGAGACCGAGTGCGTGCTCGCGAGCCGCGTCGACATTCTCGGGGAGTTCCCGGAGGCTGCGATCGAGGAGACGCGCGGCTTTGAGGTGACGTTCGCGAAGCCGCAGGAGAACCATCTGCGGCTGGCGTTGAAAGGAAACGGCAAGAAAGCGCTCTATGTCATAAACTGCAAAAAGATGCTCTCGGGCAAGGAAGGGCTCGATGTGATCTGCAAAAAGAGCATCCTCTACCTGAAGCGCAAGGGCTTTCGCCAGTTCACGAAGCGCGTGTCGGATGTCGTGCTGGGCGTGGACTCGATCAGCTATGAGCGGTGGCGCAGGAAATACGGCGTCACGAGGGGCGAGCTGGAGCGGCAGCGGGCGGCGCAGCTTGCCTGGGAGCCGAAGATCAGCATCGTGGTGCCGCTCTACCGGACGCCGGAGCGGTATCTGCGTGAACTCATCCGGTCGGTGCAGCGGCAGACGTACCGGAACTGGGAGCTGGTGCTCTCGGACGGCAGCGGGCCGGACTCGCCGCTTGCGGAGCTGCTCGAGCGGATTGTGGCGGAGGCAGGTCCTCTGGGGCGGACTGCGGCATGCGGCGTCATCCGCGTGGTTCGCAGTGAGAGACCGCTGCGGATTGCCGAGAACACGAATGCTGCGATCGCTGCCGCGACGGGGGAATTTCTCGCGTTTTGCGACCACGACGACGTGCTCTCGCCGGATGCGCTGTTCGAGTGCGTGCGACTTCTGAACGAGCGCCCCGATGCGGAGCTGATCTACTCGGACGAGGACAAGGTGGACGGCGCGGGCAGGCGGTACTTCCAGCCGCATTTCAAGTCGGACTACAACCCGGATCTGCTCTGCAGCATGAATTATTTCTGCCATCTCGTGGTCGTGAAGAAGGAGCTGCAGGAGCGGGTCGGACTGCTGGATCCGTCGTTTGACGGGGCGCAGGACTACGATTTTGTGCTGCGCTGCACGGAGCAGACGACGCCGGCGCAGATCTGCCACATCCCGAAGATTCTCTATCACTGGCGGACGCATCAGGAGTCGACGGCGGAGAACCCGGAGAGCAAGCGGTACGCGTTTGAGGCCGGCTGCCGCGCAATCCAGGCGCACTATAACAGGCTGGGAATCCCGGCCCGCGCGCGGATGGGCGAGTACCCGGGGCTGTACGAGAGCGACTACGAGATTACCGGGGAGCCGCTGATCTCGATCCTGATCCCGAACAAGGATCACCTGGAGGATCTGAGGACGTGCATCCGGTCGATCGAGGAGAAATCGGATTACCGGAATTATGAGTATATTGTGATTGAAAACAACAGCACGGAGCCGGAGACGTTTGCGGGCTACGAGCAGCTGAAGCGCGAGAATCCGAAGGTGAAGGTCGTCTATTACAAGGGGGCGTTCAATTTTTCGGATATCAACAATTTCGGCGCGCAGTACGCCTCCGGGGACTACTATCTGCTGCTGAACAACGATACGGAGATCATTCGCCCGGACTGCCTGCGGCAGCTGCTCGGCTATTGCCAGAGAGCGGATGTCGGGATCGTCGGCGCGCGGCTGTATTATGAGGACGATATCATCCAGCACGCGGGTGTGGTGCTGGGCTTCGGCGGGATCGCGGGCCACGCGTTCATCGGGCAGAAGCGCGGCGATAACGGCTATTTTTCGCGGATCATCTGCGCGCAGGACTACAGCGCGGTGACGGCGGCCTGCATGCTCGTCAAAGCGTCCGTGTACCGGGAGGTCGGCGGCATGTCGGCGGACCTTCGCGTCGCGTTCAACGACATTGACTTCTGCATGAAGGTGCGGCAGGCGGGCTATCTGATCGTCTACAACCCGCGCGCGGAGCTCTATCACTATGAGTCGAAGTCGCGGGGCCTTGAGAACACGCAGGAGAAGATCGAGCGCTTTAACCGCGAGGTGGCGCAGTTTCTGGAGCGCTGGGGCGACCAGGTCAAGGCGGGCGATCCGTACTACAACCCGAATCTGTCGCTGGACAAGGCGGACTTTTCGCTGAAGCTGTGAGAGGGCAGCGGTGTTGAGGTTTGTTTGGGGCTGTGAGAAATAGCAGTGGTGAAATTTGCATGAGACCGAGAAAGCGTGGGAGAGCGATATGGGGACATTGAGCAGGACGTTGAACAGCTGGAGGGAACGGCTGGATGGAATCTGGCAGGAGGAGGGTGCGCCGCAGCCGTCTGCGCGCCGGAAAGAGAAGACGCGCGGCGCGCGGATCAGGGAGGCCGCGGCGTCGCATCGCTTTGAGCTGGCATTTCTTTTTCTGATGGGATGCTTCCTGTTTTTCCTCGCGTGGATTCTCCCGTTTAACGGGGGACCGGACGAGAAGATGCGCTACCTGATTCCGCAGTATATCTACCGGCACGGGACGCTCCCGGCGGGCTATGACCCGGAGATCCGCAATGATCTCTGGGGGATTTCGTACGGCTTCCACCCGATTCTTCCCTACATTTTCGGCGGATATCTGATGAAGCTGGTGGGCTTGTTCACCACGTCGGAGCACGCGCTCCTGATGGCGGCCCGGTTTGTCAATGTGGTGCTCGGTGTGGGATTTTACTGGTACGTGCTGCAGATCGCGAAGCTGCTGTTCCGGAAAAATATCTTCCGCGTCTATTTTGTCGCGCTGCTCGCCATGCTGCCGCAGCTGCTGTACCTGTTTGTCTATGTGAACACGGATGGGATCGCGCTGTTTGCGAGCGCGATGATTGTGAATTACTGGCTGGTCGGCCTCAAGGAGACGTGGAGTCGGAGGAGCTGCACGGGCCTCGCGGTCGGCGTCGCCTGCTGCGCGCTGTCGTACTACAATGCGTACGGCTACGCGCTGTTCTCGATTGTCCTCTTTGTCGGCTCGCTGATCGTCTTCTACGGGAAGCGCGGGGCAAAGTGCTGTGCGGCTGTGATTCTGAAGCGCGGAATCTACATCACGGTACTCGTCCTGCTGCTCGCGGGCTGGTGGTTCGTCCGCTGTGCCGTGCTGTATGACGGCGATTTTCTGACTCTGAGCGCGCCGGCAAAGTGCGCCGAGCTCTATGCGAGGGAGGAGTACAAGCCGTCCGTGAAACAATCAGTGGAGGAGCAGGGGGTCTCGTTGGAGGAGATGCTGCGCCCGGAGCGGGAGGGCGGCATGGAATGGCTGATCACGACCTACCGCAGCACGATTGGTTATTTCGGCTTCTTCGAGTATCCGCTCGGCCTTGACATCTACGAAATTCACAAAAAGCTGTTTCTGATGGGTTTGCTCGGCACGCTGTTGCACATCGGATTGTATTTTCTCTACTATATAAAAGAGGCAGTTGTGTGGCTCCTGCGAAAATCGGGATTGCATTGGCTGTTGCCGGAGACACTGCGTGTGTCGTCCGCGGAAAGCTCTTCATCGGCTGGACATTCCAGCGGCGGCAGGTTGTCTTCGGCGAGGCATTTCGGCGGCGTGCGGTCAGAACGTGTCAGCAGGTCATCGTCCGGCAGTGGGCGGTCAGAACGTGTCGGCAGGTCATTGCCCGGTGGCGGGCGGCAGGCAAGTCCCGGCAGGTCATCGTCCGGTGGCGGGCGGTCAGCAAGTCCCGGCAGGTCATCGTCCGATGGCCGGGGGGAAGCAGAGAGAGCGTGTGGGAGAGAGCCCGTGCTCGCGAAGCCGTCCATGACGATTCCGGGCATCCGGCTGGAGCCGGCCAATTTCTTGTTATTGCAGTTTTCGTTCGTTTGCTGTATGATAATACCAGTGCTCCTGTCGCTGGTGTATTCCTACACGGATGACTTTCAGCCGCAGGGGAGATATCTTATGCCGTTCATCATCCCGCTGATGTATTTCACGGCGGCCGGGACAGAACGCATCATGACGCTGTTTTTCCGGAAGTGGTTCATCGGGATTCTGATGATTCCGCTCCTGTACGGCGTGCTGCACGTATTTCTGGGCGCATTTGTCTCAGTCTGCATTCCGGCCTGGTGTGAATCGCTCTCGTATCTGTCGGCGGTGCGCTTCCCGTGGTTCTCGAACCGCGGCTGGCTCGTGAAGCTGCTGTATCTGTTTATACCGGGCTGATGGCAGGCTGCCCTCTGCAGATCTGCGGCCTGTCGATTGTCACAAATGCACAGGTTATCTGAAAATGCGGACACAGAGTGAGAGATGGCGGGAGAAAAACAGGAAATAATGGAGAAAAGCAGAGGAAAATAGAGAGAAACAGAGAGGAGATCGATTATGATAGATTTTAACCGCGCCCCGTTTCTGGGGACTGAGCTTGGCTATATGCAGCAGGCGATCGCAAACGCAAAGCTTTGCGGTGACGGCCCGTTCACAAAAAAGTGCTCCCAGCTGATGCAGGAGCGGTTTCACACGAAGCACGTTCTTCTGACGACCTCGTGCACACATGCGCTGGAGATGGCGGCCTTTCTGTGTGACCTGCAGCCGGGCGACGAGGTTATTATGCCGTCCTACACCTTCGTGTCGACGGCGGACGCTTTCGTATTGCAGGGGGCGAAGATTGTCTACGTCGATGTGCACCCCGAGACGATGAATATTGACGAGACGAAGATCGAGGCGGCGATCACCGACCGGACCAGGGTGATTGTCCCGGTCCACTATGCGGGCGTCGCATGCGAGATGGATACGATCATGGCGATCGCGAAGAAGCACGGGCTGAAGGTGGTCGAGGATGCGGCGCAGGGCGTTCACGCGTATTACAAAGGGCGCGCGCTGGGCACAATCGGCGATTTTGGCTGCTACAGCTTCCACGAGACGAAGAACTACACGATGGGTGAGGGCGGCGCGCTGCTGTTTCAGGACGACGCTTACGTGGAGCGCGCGGAGATCCTGCGCGAGAAGGGGACCAACCGGAGCAAGTTCTTCCGCGGACAGATCGACAAATACACTTGGGTCAACTACGGCTCGTCCTATCTGCCAAGCGATATGAATGCGGCGTATCTGTATGCGCAGCTTCTCGAGATGGATAAGATCAATGAGAAGCGCCGTCAGATTTATGACTACTACTATGAGCATCTTCTGCCGCTTGCGGAGGCGGGATTGATCGAGCGTCCGGTTGTCCCGGACTATGCGGTGCACAACGGACACATGTTCTACATAAAGCTGCGCGATCTCGAGACACGCACGGAGGTGATCCGGCGGATGAAGGAGGAGAAGGGGATCCAGTGCGTTTTCCACTACATCCCGCTCCACATCTCCCCCGCCGGGCAGAAGTACGGCAGCTTCTCCGGGGAGGACGTTTACACGACGAAGGAGAGCGAGCGCCTCATGCGCCTGCCGATGTACTACAGTCTGACGATGGAGGAAGTCAAGTACGTCACGGACAGCCTGATCGAGATCCTGCACGATCCGGCGCTGAACTGCCGGTAGCTGGAGCATATAGCGCAGAGACCTGTAAGCACTGGCCAAACAGCCAAGCGCAGGCAGCGGTGTGGATCGTACAGGCACAAATTGCATTCGGATGTGGCCGCGCAGAATCACTATAAGTTCCATTCGGATGTGATCTGGACAGACAGCCGCGAGCTGGATGCAGGCGGTGATCTGCGCAGGATTGTGATCAGAGTATGCAGCTGACTGGGAGCGTATGTGTCCGGTCAGTCGGGAGGAACTATGCCGGGGAAAGCACTCAATTTTCTGAAAAAACTGAATCCTTACAATATCCAGAAGGGTGTGCGCTATCTGAGACACTTTGGCGTGAAGGAGTTTTTCGTGCGGCTTTCCGATCGGCTCGAGCCGGAGGAGGTGCCGTACGGGCCGTGGTTTGAGGCGCACCGGGCCGGCGGGGAGGAGCTGGCGCGCCAGCGCGCCTGCCGGTGGAAGGAGCCGGTGACGATCAGCATCGCGGTTCCGCTGTACCACACGCCGGAGGTGTATTTGCGCCAGATGATCGAGTCGGTGCAGGCGCAGACGTACCCGCACTGGGAGCTCTGCCTCGCGAACGGCAGCCCGGAGGACAAGTGCCTTGCGGCGGTGCTTGAGGAGTACGCGGCGCAGGATCCGCGGATCCGCGTCCGTCAGCTTGAAAAGAACGAGGGAATTGCCGGCAACACGAATGCGGCGATCGCGATGGCGTCCGGGACGTACATCGGGCTTCTGGACCACGACGACCTGCTCGAGCCGGATGCACTGTATGAGGTGGCGCGCGTCATTTCCGGCCAGAGTTGTGCGGCAAACCGTTGCGTGACAAAAGCTGCCGCAGACAGGCCAGATGCGGATGCCGCGAAAAAAACGCCGCGCCCGGATCTGATCTACACCGACGAGGACAAGGTCGCGGAGGATCTGTCGGAGTATTTCCAACCGAATCTGAAGCCGGACTTCAACCCGGATCTGCTTCGCTCCAACAATTACATCTGTCATTTCCTGGTGCTCTCCCGCGCTCTGGCGGACCGTGTCGGCGGCTTCGACAGCCGCTATGACGGCGCGCAGGACTACGATTTTGTGCTGCGCTGCACCGAGCAGGCCAGGCGGATCTGTCACATCCCGCGGGTGCTCTACCACTGGCGCACGCACCGCGCGTCGACCGCGGACAACCCGCTCTCCAAGCAGTACGCGTACGAGGCGGGGAAGCGCGCGATCGAGGCCCACCTGGAGCGGGTGGGGCTTTCGGGCTGCACGGTCTCCTGCAAGAAGGATTTCGGCTTCTACCGCGTGCAGTATCCCATCGAGGGGGAACCGCTGGTCTCAATCATCATCCCGAACAAGGACGAGCGCGATACGTTAAAGAAGTGCCTCACTTCCGTCCTGGAGAAGACGACGTACCGCAATTTTGAGATTATCATCGTAGAAAATAACAGTAAAACGCAGGAAATTTTTGATTATTATAAAGAAATAGATGGACGAAACGGCGTTCATGTTGTATATTGGGACAGAGCCTTTAATTATTCGGCGATCAACAATTTCGGCGCGCGGCACGCGAAGGGCAGCTATCTGGTGTGCCTGAACAATGACATGGAGGTCATTGACGGTGCTTGGCTGGGCGAGCTGCTTGGCCACTGTCAGAGGGCGGGGACCGGGATCGTCGGCGCACGGCTCTACTATCCGGATGACACGATTCAGCACGCGGGCATCATCGTCGGGATCGGCGGGATCGCGGGCAGTGTGTTTGTCGGGATGAAGCGGTCGCACACCGGCTATATGCACCGGGAGTCTCTGCAGCAGGACCTGAGCGCGGTGACGGCGGCCTGTATGATGATAAGCAGTGAGGTATTCCGGGAGGTCGGCGGCTTCGAGGAGAAGCTGGCCGTCGCATTTAACGATGTGGACCTGTGCCTTCGGGTGCGGGAGGCCGGATACCTGGTCGTGTACGACCCCTACGCGGAGCTGTACCACGACGAGTCGAAGACGCGCGGCGCAGAGGACACGCAGGAGAAGGTGCGGAGATTTCAGAGCGAAATCGAGTACATGCGCGGCCGGTGGATCTCCATTTTAAAAGAGGGGGATCCCTATTATAACAGAAACCTTTCTCTGAAAAAGTGGAATTATTCCCTGAAGGGTTGAGAGTGGGGGATTGTATGCAGATAGCGACGGTTGTCATACCGAATCTGAACGGTATGAAGTACCTCAAGGGTTGTCTCGATTCCCTGATGGAGCAGAGCCGTCAGGATTTTTCGGTGATTCTGATCGACAACGGATCCCAGGACGGCAGCGCGGATTACGTCGAGAGCCATTATCCGGATGTGCGCGTGAAGCGCTTTTCGGAGAACCGCGGGTTCTGCGGCGCGGTGAACGAGGGAATCCGCATGAGCACGACGAAGTATGTGATTCTTCTGAATAACGATACGGTCTGCGACACATCCTTTGTGGAGGAGCTGGTCGCGGCGATGGAGCGCGAGCGCGGCTGCTTTGCGGGCAGCTCCCGGATGGTTCAGATGGCGGAGCCTGAACGGATGGACAACTGCGGGGATTTCTACTGTGCGCTCGGCTGGGCCTTTACGCCGGCAAAGGGAAAGATGGCGGACCGGTATGCGCGGGGGCGGGAGATCTTCTCCGCGTGCGCGGGGGCGGCGATCTACCGGCGCAGCGTGTTTGACGAGATCGGGCTGTTCGACGAGGTGCACTTCGCGTACCTCGAGGACGTGGATCTGTGCTACCGGGCGAGGATCTACGGCTACCGGAATCTCTACATTCCGGGCGCGGTGGTCCGGCATGTCGGGAGCGCGACGAGCGGCTCCGTTTACAATGAGTTCAAGGTGCGGTATGCTTCGAGAAACAGTATTTACCTGATTTACAAGAACATGCCGTTTTTACAGATCCTGCTGAATCTGCCGTTTCTGGCGGCGGGCTTTCTGATCAAATTTCTCTTTTTCGCGGCCAAAGGGTACGGCATCGTCTATATCCGGGGGCTGAAAAAGGGGATCGGACTGTGTGAGAGGAGCAGGAAGGTGCGGGTTCAGAGCCGACACATCCCTCATTATCTGAGGATTCAGTGGGAGCTCTGGGCGAATACGATCCGGAGGGCAGTGGACTGGCAGAGATAGCTGACCGGGGAACTTGTGCGTGCGGCACAGGGGAGGATATGACGGGCAGTACAGTCGGTGCATCTGCAAGAGGTGAAGGGTATTGATTAAGGACAATCAGAGATATTTTAATCGGCTCCAGGTGGTGCTGGACGGCCTCATGATCATCTTGTCCTATCTGACTGCGTGGTTTGCGATGCTGCGCAGCGTTGAGGGCAAGGAGGTCGGTGTCCTGCCGCCGGAATTTTACATGATGGTACTTGTGGTACTGGTACCATTTTTTTTGCTACTGTACTATGCGTGCAATCTCTACACGCCCAAGCGGGTGCAGGGGCGCCGCCTCGAGGGCAGCAATATTGTAAAGGCGAACTGCGTCGGCGGGCTGGTGCTGATGGCGGCGTACTTTATGCTGCGGCTGCCGGACGTGTCCCGTCTGCAGATCGGTCTGTTCCTGATCCTGAATGTGATCTTTACCTTTATCGAGCGGAATGTGGTCCGGATCGTGCTGATGCGGATCCGCAAGATCGGGCTGAATCTGAAGCATATCATACTGGTCGGCTACAGCCGCGCGGCGGAGGAGTACGTCGACCGGATCACGCAGAATCCCCAGTGGGGCTACAAAATCATGGGAATCCTCGACGACAATGTGCCGGGCGGCACGCTGTACAAGAATGTCGAGGTGCTCGGCGCGACGAACACGTTGAGCGCGCTTCTGGAGGTCAATCACCCGGACGAGATCGCGATCACGCTCGGACTGTCGGAGTATTACAAGCTCGAGCAGATCGTCGCGATGTGCGAGAAGGCCGGCGTGCACACGAAATTTATCCCGGATTACAGCAAAATTATCCCGACGAAACCGTATACGGAGGATCTTTTGGGGCTTGCCGTCATCAACATCCGTCACGTTCCGCTCTCTAATACGTTCAATATGATGGTAAAGCGTGTGATGGACGTGGCGGGCTCGCTGGTCTGCATTGTGCTGTTCTCCCCGGTGATGCTCGTGACTGCCGCGCTGATCAAGCTGACCTCGCCTGGACCGCTGATCTTCACGCAGGAGCGCGTGGGGCTGCACAACGAGCCGTTTCGGATGTACAAGTTCCGGTCGATGGAGGTGCAGACGCAGGCGGACGAGAAGCGGGGGTGGACCGTCAAAAATGACCCGCGCGTCACGCCGGTCGGCAGGTTCATCCGGAAGACGAGCATTGATGAGCTGCCGCAGCTGTTCAACGTGCTCAAGGGGGATATGAGTCTGGTGGGGCCGCGGCCGGAGCGCCCGCAGTTTGTGGAGAAGTTCCGGGAGGAGATTCCGCGGTACATGGTCAAGCACCAGGTGCGCCCGGGCATGACGGGGTGGGCGCAGGTCAATGGATATCGGGGGAACACGTCGATCCGAAAGAGGATTGACTGTGATCTTTACTATATTGAGAACTGGACGGTCGGGCTGGATATTAAGATTCTGTTTCTGACTGTGTTTAAGGGGTTTGTAAATAAAAATGCGTATTGACAGTGCTTCAGGTGATGTGGTTGCGGATTGCGGGATTGTGATTGGGCGCGGGGGGTGCTGTAAATCAGGCAGGTAGGTTCATGTTATCCGGACGCCTCACCCACGTATCAATACCTTGGGGTGGACGCCCCTGTAGGTCCTTCCCCAAGGTATTGATACGTGGGTGAGGCTGTTTAGTGGAAGGATATGATATCAGGGGCAAAGGGGGATGCGTTTCATGCTTGCGTGAAGAGACATGATCTTGGGCCCCGACATCGTGATATGGTCGTAAATGGTAAGATTCAAAATGATCCGGCGTGAGGGGATGTCGGAGAGAAAGGGTGAGAATGATGGAAGAAAAGAGAAAACGTGCCGGGCAGAGTGCTTTCGGGAGTCAGGGGAAGCAGAGGGGACAAGGAGATCCGGGGTATTACGCGAACGGGAGCAAGCGGGGCCGGGGGGAGCCGGGCGGCTATGAGAACGGCGGCCGGGCGCGCCGACAGAGCCAGGGTGAGGCGGGGCGCTATGTGAACGGCGGCCAGGGGCGCTATCCGGGGCAGGGGCGAAGTGGGCAGAGTCAGGGGGAACCGGGCTACTACGCGAACGAGGGCCAGACGCGCTACCAGGGGGATCCGAGGTACTATCAGAACGGAGGGCAGACACGCCGGCAGGGGCAGGGCTATTACCAGGGGCAGGGCGATCCGAACAGCTACCAGAACGGCGGCCAGGGCTATTACCAAGGCCAGGGCGATCCGAACTACTACCAGAACGGCGGCCAGGGCTACTATCAGGGCCAGGGCGATCCGAATTACTATCAGAACGGCGATCCGGGTTATTATCAGGGGCAGGGCGGACCGGATTATTACGGAGAGCCGGACGGCGGAAAAAAGAAGAAGAAAAAAAAGAAGAAGCACAGAAAGCTGATTTTTGCGCTCGAGATTGTGCTGTTGCTGATCGTGTCGCTCGGGCTGTTTGCGTTTGCGCAGCTCAACCGGATGGGGCGTGTGAACCTGAAGGATGTCATTGTCAACAGCGGGATCGCCAAGAAGGGTTACCGGAATATCGCGCTGTTCGGCGTCGATTCGCGCGAGGGGCAGCTTGAGAGCGGGACGAACAGCGACACGATCATGGTGTGCAGCATCAATGAGAAGACCGGTGAGATTAAGCTGGCCTCGGTGTACCGCGACACGTATCTGGATGTGTACGACGGACATTACAGCAAGGCCAACTCCGCGTACGCGGGCGGCGGCGCAGAGCGCGCGGTCAATATGCTGAACAAAAATCTCGATCTCGACATCACGGACTTTGTGACCGTGGATTTCAACGCGGTGATCAAGGTCGTGGACCTGCTGGGCGGGGTCGACATCGAGCTGACGGACGAGGAGGTAAAATGGCTGAACGCGTACCTCGTGGAGACGTCGCAGGTGACGGGCGTGTCCTACGAGGACGTAGGCGGGTCAGGGATGCAGCATCTCTCCGGCATCCAGGCGATGGCGTACTGCCGGATCCGCTACACCGAGGGCTGGGACTACAAGCGCACCGAGCGGCAGCGGATCGTCCTGGAGAAGGTGTTCGACAAGGCAAAGCAGCAGGGGATCACCGGGCTTGCGGGTCTCGTAAATTCCATGCTGGACTACGTGAATACGAGCCTGAGCAACACAGAGCTCCTCGGCCTCGCAGCCAATGCGGGAAAATACTCGATCGCGGACACGTCGGGCTTCCCGTATGACAAGCTGGCGGCCAACGTCGATGCGGGAGACTGCGTCGTGCCGGTGAACCTGGCGGCGAACGTGAAACAGCTGCACGCGTATCTGTTCGGCGACACAGACTACACGCCGTCCGAGACGGTGCAGACGATCAGCAACCAGATCATCAGCAACACCGGGATCCAGTGACGGCGGACGGCTGCGAGCGGCAGATGTGGCTGATGTGCAGCTGCGGTGGACAGATGCGGACAGCCGCAGGAGCGCGGCGAAAGAGGAGCTGGCGAGATGAATGGAATTGATGTGATCATTCCGGTGTACCGGCCGGATGAGCGGCTGCATGAGCTGCTGCTTCGGCTGATGCGCCAGACGGTGCGGGCGGACCGGATTCTGCTTGTGAATACGGAGCAGGCGCTGTTTGACGAGTCATGCCTGGAGGGCACCGAGGGCGTGGAGGTCGTGCACATCCGGAAGGCGGAGTTTGACCACGGCGGGACGCGGCACATGGCAGCGATGCGGCTTGACGGAGCGTTTCTGCTGTTTCTGACGCAGGACGCGGTGCCGGCGGACGACCGCCTGATCGAGCGGCTGCACCGGGCGTTTGCCGGGAAGGGGCCGTCCGGGCAGGAGGTTGACGCCGCGTACGCGCGGCAGCTGGCCGCGCCGGACTGCAATGTGATCGAGCGGTACACGCGCGCGTTCAATTACGGGCCCAAGAGCCGGATCAAGACGGCGGAGGATCTGCCGCAGCTTGGGATCAAGACGTTTTTCTGCTCGAATGTGTGTGCGATGTACCGCAGGAGCGCGTACAAGGAGCTGGGCGGCTTTGTGCGGCATACCATATTTAATGAAGATATGATCTTTGCCGGGAGGCTGATCGCGCAGGGCCGGGCGGTTGCGTACTGCGCGGATGCGAAGGTAGTGCACTCGCACAACTACAGCGGGCGCGAGCAGCTGCACCGCAATTTTGACCTCGGCGTCTCGCAGGCGGAGCACCCGGAGGTCTTTGGCGGGGTGAAATCCGAGAGCGAGGGGATCCGCATGGTGAAACAGACCGCCGGGTATCTGTGCAGGACGGGAAAACCGTACCTGCTGCCGAAGCTGGTGTGGCAGAGCGGCTGCAAATTTCTCGGCTACCGGCTGGGCAGAAGGTATCGGAGCCTGCCAGGATGGCTGATCCGCCGCTGCACGATGAATCCGGGGTACTGGGAGGCGGCGAAGCGACAGTAATCCGCGGTGCGGGAGGTAGCGAAGCGACAGTAATCCGGGATACTGGGAGGCGGCGAAGCGACAGTAATCCGCGGTGCCGGGAGGCGGCGAAGCGACAGTAATCCGGGGTACTGGGAGGCGGTGAAGCGACAGTAATCCGCGGTACTGGGAGGCGGTGAAGCGACAGCAATCCGCAGTGAGGCGGGAAGGCGGCCGCGGCGGAAAGTCAGAAAGGAATCATAGAAATTATGTGTGGAATTGTTGGATATATCGGAACAGAGCAGGCAGCGCCGATTCTGCTCGACGGGCTCGACAAGCTGGAGTACCGGGGGTATGACTCGGCGGGGATGGCAGTGTACGACGGAGAGAAGCTGCAGTATGCCAAGGCGCGCGGACGATTGAAGATCCTGCGCGAGCTGACGCACGACGGGGCGAAGCTTCCGGGGGTCTGCGGGATCGGGCACACGCGCTGGGCGACGCACGGGGTTCCGTCCGATAAAAACGCCCACCCGCATTTTAACGAGGCGGAGTCGATCGCCGTCGTGCACAACGGGATCATCGAGAACTACCTGAAGCTGAAAAAAATGCTCGCGGGCAAGGGCTACAAGTTCGCATCAGAGACCGACACCGAGGTCATCGCGCATCTGCTGGACTACTACTATAAGGGGGATCCGATGGAGGCGATCACGAAGATGATGCACCGCGTCGAGGGTTCCTACGCGCTCGGCATCCTGTTCCGGGATCATCCGGGAGAGCTGTACGCCGTGCGCAAGGACAGTCCGCTGATCGCCGGGCGCTCGGCTCACGGCTGCCTGATCGCGTCGGATGTGCCGGCGATTCTGAAATACACGCGGGATGTCTATTTCATCCAGAACGAGGAGATCGTCCGGATGACGGATCAGGAGCTCGCATTCTTCACGATTGACCAGGACCCGATCGAGAAGCAGGCGACGACGATCGAGTGGGATGTCTCCGCTGCGGAGAAGGCGGGCTACGAGCATTTCATGCTGAAGGAGATCTATGAGCAGCCGCGGGCGGTGCTGGACACCTTAAATCCGCGGATCCGGGAGGACCGGATTGAGATCGAGGAGCTCGGGATGACCGACGAGGAGATCCGCGCGGTGAAGCGGCTGTACATCGTGGCGTGCGGGTCGGCGTACCACACGGGAGTCACGGCGAAGTACGTGTTTGAGGGGCTGGCGCGGATCCCGGTCGAGGTCGATCTGGCCTCCGAGTTCCGCTACCGCAATCCGATTCTGGACGAGGGGACGATGGTGATCGTGGTCAGCCAGTCCGGGGAGACGGCAGACACCCTGGCGGCGCTGCGCATGGCGAAGGAGGCCGGTGTGCGCGTGCTCGGCATCGTGAACGTGGTCGGCAGCTCGATCGCGCGCGAGGCGGACAATGTGATGTACACCTGGGCAGGGCCGGAGATCGCGGTCGCGACGACGAAGGCGTACAGCACGCAGCTGATCGCGGAGTACCTGCTCGCGATGCGGTTTGCCAAGGCGCGCGGGACCGTGACGGAGGAGGAGCTTGCGGGCATGCTTCTGGACCTTCGGCGTCTGCCGCAGCAGATCGAGCTGCTGCTCGACCACAAGGAGAAGCTGCAGCGCTTTGCGAACCGCTATGTGGCGGCGAAGGACGTCTTCTTTATCGGAAGGGGGCTCGACTACGCGATCTCGCTGGAGGGCTCCTTAAAGCTCAAGGAGATCTCCTACATCCACTCCGAGGCGTACGCGGCGGGTGAGCTGAAGCACGGGACCATCTCGCTGATCGAGGACGGGACGCTGGTTGCGGCGGTGCTGACCCAGGAGGATCTCTACAAGAAGACGATCAGCAACATGGTCGAGGTCAAGACGCGGGGAGCCTTTCTGCTGGCAGTGACGAATGAGGGCAACACCGCGGTCGAGAAGGCGGCGGATTATGTGATCTACATTCCGCAGACAAACAAATATTTCACGAACTCGCTGGCCGTGATTCCGCTGCAGCTGTTCGGCTACTACGTGGCGCTCGGAAAGGGGTGCGATGTGGATAAGCCGAGGAATCTGGCGAAGTCGGTGACGGTGGAGTGACGCAGGCTGCGGCGGATCGTCTGACCTGTGGAATCGGGCAGGCAGGAAATTGCGCGCATGGATTCTTGTGAGCAGCGGGCCAGGCTTCGCACCGCCCGGAGCGATACAGTATATTGACAGACAGATGGAATAAAACGGGGAACATACATGGACGACAAGACGAGGGACACAATGGTGACGGATGGAACGGATGCCGGAGAGCGGCAGGCTGTGACTGCGCAGGAGGAGGCGCAAAGCGGGCACGGGGAGACGGAATATGAGCGCTTCTGTGTGCTCTGCAGGAGACCGGAGAGCAGGACGGGCAAGCTGGTAGAGCTGCCGGGCGGGCTGCTCGTCTGCCCGGACTGCATGCAGAAGGCGTTCGATACGGTGCAGTCCGCGGGGATCTCCTACGGGGATGTGGCAGGCGCAGGCAGCATGGAGGAGCTGATGCAGCTGCTCTCGCGGATGGGCCTTGCGGGGATGACGGTGGAGGTGCAGTCGGCGCAGAAACCGGCTCAGGGACAGACGACAGAGCGCGGAGCAGGCGCGTCGAAACAGGAGGAGCCGGAGGACGGCAAGAAGAAGCCGGACGACGCGGACGGAAAAAAGAGCGGCCCCGGGATACCGAACATCCACATGATCAACCTGGGCAGCATTTTCGGCGGCATGCAGGGCCAGCAGCGGGTGAAGCGGAAAAAGCCGCAGGAGGGCGGGCCGAAGAAGGTATTTGACATCAAGTCGATCCCGGCGCCGCACCGGATCAAGGCGAGCCTGGATGAGTACGTGATCGGACAGGAGCACGCGAAAAAGGTGATGTCCGTCGCGGTCTACAACCACTACAAGCGGATCGCCGCGGACGAGTCGGACGGGGTCGAGATCGAGAAATCGAACATGCTGATGATCGGGCCGACCGGGAGCGGCAAGACGTACCTGGTGAAAACGCTCGCGAAGCTGCTGGACGTCCCGCTTGCGATTGCCGACGCGACCTCGCTGACCGAGGCCGGGTACATCGGGGACGATATCGAGAGCGTGCTCTCGCGGCTGCTTGCGGCGGCGGACGACGATGTGGACCGCGCGGAGCAGGGAATCGTGTTCATCGACGAGATCGACAAGATCGCAAAAAAGAAGAACGCGACTCAGCGGGATGTCAGCGGTGAGTCGGTGCAGCAGGGGATGCTCAAGCTCTTGGAGGGTAGCGAGATCGAGGTGCCGGTCGGGGCGACGAACAAGAATGCGATGGTGCCGATGACGACGGTGAACACGAAGAACATCCTGTTCATCTGTGGCGGCGCGTTCCCGGGACTGGAGGACATCATCAAGGAGCGGCTGAACAAGCAGGCCTCCATCGGTTTCCTGGCGGATCTGAAGGACAAGTACGACGACGACCCGGATCTGCTCGCGAAGGTGACGGTCGAGGACATCCGGAGCTTCGGCATGATCCCGGAGTTCATCGGCAGGCTTCCGGTGATTTTCACGCTGCAGGGGCTCACGAAGGAATCGCTGGTGCAGATTCTGCGGGAGCCGAAGAATGCGATTATCCGGCAGTACCAGAAGCTGCTCGCGCTCGACGAGGTAGAGCTTTCGTTCGACGACGGGGCGCTCGAGGCGATCGCGGAGCGCGCTCTGGAGAAGAAGACCGGCGCGCGGGCGCTGCGGGCGATTCTCGAGGAATTCATGCTGGATATCATGTATGAGATTCCAAAGGACGACAACATCGGCAAGGTCCGGATCACCCGTGCGTACATCGAGCACACGGGCGGCCCGGTGATCTCCCTGCGCGGAATGGAGACGCCGCTTCTGGGCACATCGGGCGATCTGTAAAGATAGATTGGCAACGCTGCGCGGCGGGCATTGACAGCGTTTGACAAAAATGATATGTTAGGGTGTAATGATTTTTTTTGAGGAGAGAGTGCATTCATGAATGAAGTACAGGAGCAGTTTTTAAAGACTCTGGAAAGCCTGAAAGCATTGGCAAAGACGAAGAGGAATACATTGGAATACGATGAGATTCTGAATGCGTTTAACGGGATGGAGCTGAATGACGCGAAGATTGACATGGTGCTCGAATATCTCGAGAAGAACCACGTCGATATTCTGCAGGGCAAATCCCCGGAGGACATGCCGGATGACATGCTTTTGGAGTCCGAGGAGGATATTCTGCTGTCGGAAAATGAGGAAATCGAGCTGATCAACGATGTCGACATTTTAGAAGGAGTCAGCACCGAGGATCCGGTAAGAATGTACCTCAAGGAGATCGGCAACGTACCGCTGCTGTCCGGTGACGAAGAAGTTGAGCTGGCCAAAAGAGTAGAGCAGGGCGATGAAGAAGCCAAGAAAAAGCTGACCGAAGCGAACCTTCGTCTGGTAGTAAGTATTGCCAAGAAGTATGTAGGGAGAGGAATGCCGTTTCTGGATCTGATCCAGGAGGGCAACATGGGCCTGATGAAGGCCGTGGACAAGTTTGACTATACAAAGGGCTACAAGTTCAGCACGTATGCGACCTGGTGGATCCGTCAGGCGATCACCCGCGGCATCGCGGACACCGGGAGGACGATCCGCGTCCCGGTACATATGGTCGAGACGATCAACAAGACACTGCGCATGACGCGCACGCTGCTGCAGGAGCTCGGCCGCGAGCCGACCCCGGAGGAGGTGGCGTCCCGTCTGGGCGTCCCGGTCAGCCGTGTGCGCGAGGTGCTCAAGATTTCGCGCGACCCGGTATCGCTGGACACTCCGATCGGCGAGGAGGACGACTCCCACCTCGGAGATTTCATCGAGGATGACACCGCGCTGTCCCCGGCGGACTCGGCGGCGTTCTCGATGCTGCGCGAGGAGCTGAGCGCCGCGCTCGAGTCGCTGACCGACCGCGAGCGCCAGGTGATCCAGCTGCGCTTCGGCCTGATCGACGGCAGGGCGCGCACCCTCGAGGAGGTCGGCAAGGAGTTCAACGTCACCCGTGAGCGTATCCGCCAGATCGAGGCGAAGGCGCTGCGCAAGCTGCGCCACCCGTCACGGAGCAAACGGCTGAAGGATTTCCTGAATTAGTACATGCCCTGTTTGGAATTTGCCCGCGGAGCGATCTGTGGGCATTCCTTATTCCCGCGGGTAACGAGCCAGGCAGCGATATTTGGCGGTGGTGAGCGCCGGGAAAAGGAATTATGATATGTAAGGAGGAAGAAGGATGAATATTGAAGCATTGAGAACCGATATGGTGGCAGCGATGAAGGCGAAGGACAAGCCGAGGAAGGAGGCAATCTCCTCTTTGGTCTCCGCGGTGAAGAAGGCTGCGATCGACGCAGGCTGCCGGGACGACATTCCGGAGGAGATGGTGGACCGCGTGATCCTCAAAGAGCTGAAGACCGTGAAGGAGCAGATCGACACCTGCCCGGACGCGCGCGCAGATCTGAAGGCGGAGTATCAGTTCCGCTACGATGTGATCGCGGCGTATGCGCCGAAGCTGCTCTCCGCCGACGAGGTGAAGGCGATTTTGACCGCGCAGTTCGCGGACCTGCTCGCGACGAAGAACAAGGGAGCGATCATGAAGGCGGTCATGGCTGAGCTCAAGGGCAAGGCGGACGGTAAGGTGATCAACCAGGTAGTCGCGGAGCTGTGCAGATAAGAAGCGGCCGCGCAGGAGCGTGCGCAGCGCAGTTTCCTTATGCGCAGCCTGATCCGGATAAACTGGAAGCAAGAATTTTGCCATTTTGCGCGGGATTTCGCTTGTAAGCGCCGAAATGGACAGAGGGAGGAATACGAGTATGATAGCAGAGAAGATGAAGCCGTACCTGAAGAACAATTCCGCGATCCGCATGATGTTCGAGGAGGGCAGGCGGCTGGCGGCCGAGTACGGACCGGAGAACGTCTACGATTTCAGTCTGGGCAACCCGAATGTGCCGGCACCGGCAAAGCTCAAGGATGCGATCAAGGAGATCCTCGACGAGGAGGACCCGGTCGTGGTGCACGGTTACATGAGCAACGCGGGCTTCGAGCAGGTGCGCAAGGCGATCGCCGACGAGCTGAACGGCCGCTTTGGCACGCACTTTGCGGAGCACAATCTGATTATGACGGTCGGTGCGGGCAGCGCCTTGAATGTCTGCCTGAAGACGCTCGTGAATCCGGGAGAGGAGGTCATCGTCTTTGCCCCCTATTTTCTCGAGTACGGCGCGTACGTGCGCAACTATGACGGCGTGCTCGTCGAGGTAGCGCCGGATGTCGGGAGCTTCCGGCCGAACCTTGCGGACTTCGAGGCGAAGCTGAGCGAGAAGACAAAGGCCGTGATCATCAACAACCCGCACAACCCGACCGGTGTCGTCTACCCGGAGGAGACGATCCGCGCGCTGGCCGCGATCCTGGAGCGCAAGCAGCAGGAGTACGGCCATGCGATCTACCTCCTCTCCGACGAGCCGTACCGGGAGCTGGCGTTTGACGGCGCGAAGGTGCCGTTTGTCACAAAATACTATGCGAATACGATGGTGGTCTACTCGTACAGCAAATCCCTGTCGCTTCCCGGCGAGCGGATCGGCTATGTCGTGATCCCGGATGAGGTGGAGGACAGCGCGGACACGATCGCCGCGGCGACGATCGCGAACCGCATCAGCGGCTGCGTGAACGCTCCGTCGCTGATCCAGCTCGCCGTCGCGCGCTGCGTCGACGCGAAGGTCGACCTCGCATACTACGACCGGAACCGGAAGGCACTCTATGAGGGCCTCACCTCCCTGGGCTTTACCTGCGTGAAGCCGGAAGGCGCCTTCTACCTCTGGCTGAAATCGCCGGTCCCGAACGAGCAGGACTTCGTCGCAGCCGCGAAGAAGTACAACATCCTGATGGTCCCCGGCACCTCCTTCGCCTGCCCCGGCTACGTCCGCCTCGCCTACTGCGTCTCCTACGAGAAGATCACAAGATCCCTTCCGCAGTTCGCAAAGCTGGCAGAGGAGTATTTCGGAGCGCGGGGGTGACAGAAACCACAGAAATCGACGTTTACTCTTGAAAAATACTGCGCACTTCTATATAATACAAGACGGTATATGCTCCGGCAGCATGTACCGTTTCTGTATTTCAGCGGATAAACTTGTGTAAATTTCCGGAGGATAAATGACAAGCTATGAAAATCATCATCGTAGGCCTCGGCAAAGTCGGCCAGACGCTGGCGGCAGAGCTGAGCAGGGAGAATAACGATATCACTGTGATCGACAACAAGGAAGCGGTCGTGCAGGATTTTTCGAGCCAGTTCGACATTATGGGGGTCGTCGGAAACGGATCGACGTACTCGGTGCAGATGGAGGCAGGCATTGAGGCGGCGGATCTGCTGATCGCCGTGACCGGCTCGGACGAGCTGAATTTGCTGTGCTGCCTGATCGCGAAGAAGGCCGGCAACTGCCACACGATCGCCCGTGTGCGCAACCCGGAGTACAGCACGGAGCTGAATTTCATCAAGGAGGAGCTCGGCCTTGCGATGGTGATCAACCCGGAGCTCGCGGCGGCGGGCGAGATCGCGCGCGTGCTGAAGTTCCCGTCGGCGATTGATGTGGACGCGTTTCCGAAGAGCCGTGTCGCGCTTCTGAAATTCCGCGTGCCGGAGCAGTCGATCCTCGACAACATACGGCTTGCCGACCTCTCGTCAAAGACAAAGGGCGACATCCTGATCTGCGCGGTGGAGCGCGGGGAGGAGCTGATCATCCCGGATGGCAACACGGTGCTGCAGGCCCGGGACCGGATCTCGATCGTCGGGACGACAGCGGATGCGAACGATTTCTTCCGCCAGGTCGGCATTGTCACCAACCAGGTCAAAAGCGTCATGATCGTCGGCGGCGGCACGATCGCCTACTATCTGGCGCGCACGCTGCTGACGTCCGGGATCCGGGTCAAGCTCGTCGAGAAGGATCTGAAGCGGTGCGAGAAGCTCTGTGAGCTCCTGCCGAAGGCGACGATCGTCTGCGGCGACGGCACGGACCGCGATCTGCTGCGGGAGGAGGGCCTGGGGAGATACGAGGGCTTTGCCGCGCTGACGAATATCGACGAGGAGAATATCCTGCTCTCCCTGTACGCCAAGAAGGTCGGCAGGATGAAGCTGATCACGAAGATTAACCGGATCACCTTCGACGAAGTGATCCAGGAACTCGACCTGGACACGGTGATCCACCCGAAGAACATCACGTCAGAGCACATTATCCGGTACGTGCGGTCGATGAAGAACTCGCTGGGCAGCAACGTCGAGACGCTGCACAGGATCATCAACAACAAGGCGGAGGCGCTGGAGTTTGTCATCCGTGAGAAGTCGAGAGTGACGGATGTGCCGCTGCAGGAGCTGCGGATCCGCAAGGGCATCCTGGTGGCATCGATCAACCGCAAGGGCAAGATTATCATACCGCGCGGTCTCGACTCGATCCGGAAGGGAGATACCGTGGTCATCATCACACAGCTGACCGGACTCAATGACATTGATGACATTCTTGCAAAGTAGGTGCTGATATGAATTATAAAATGATTCTGTACGTGATCGGCTGGGTGCTGAATTTTGAGGGGGCATTCATGCTGCCGTCGTGCGTGCTCGGCCTGGTGTACCGGGAGCAGGAGGGGTATGCGCTGGCGGTGACGGCGGTGCTCTGCTTTGCGTTCGGCCTGCTGATTATCCGGAAAAAGCCGAAGGATCTGCTGATGTATGCGAAGGAAGGGTTTGTGACGGTGGCGCTGTGCTGGATTTTGCTCAGCGCATTTGGCGCGCTGCCGTTTGCGCTCTCGGGTGCGATCCCGTCCTACATAGACGCGCTCTTTGAGACGGTGTCCGGCTTTACGACGACCGGCTCGAGCATTCTGAGTGAGGTCGAGCCGATGGCGAAGTGTCTGCTGTTCTGGCGGAGCTTTACACACTGGATCGGCGGCATGGGCGTGCTCGTGTTTGTGATGGCGGTGCTTCCGCTCGCGGGCGGCACGAACATGTACATGATGAAGGCGGAGAGCCCGGGACCGTCGGTCGGCAAGCTCGTCCCGCGCGTGAAGCGGACGGCGGTGATTCTGTACGGGATGTACGTCGCCCTGAGCGTGCTGCAGTTGATCTTCCTTCTGGCAGGCGGCATGCCGCTGTACGATTCGTTCGTCACGATGTTCGGAACGGCGGGCACGGGAGGCTTCGGGATCAAAAACGACAGTATCGCCGGGTACTCCCCGTACCTGCAGTGGGTGGTCACGGTCTTCATGATCCTGTTCGGCGTGAATTTTAACCTCTACTACCTGCTGATGAAGAAAAAAATAAAGGCCGCGGCCTCGTCGACGGAGGTGCGCGTGTATTTCGGCATCATCGCGACGGCGGTGCTTCTGATCACGATCAACATCCACGCGATGTTTCCGAATATCCAGACGGCGGTCCGCCATGCGGCCTTCCAGGTCGGTTCGGTTATCACGACGACCGGATTTGCCACGACGGATTTTGACCTCTGGCCGAGCTTTTCAAAGACAATCCTGGTGCTTCTGATGTTTATCGGGGCGTGTGCGGGCAGCACGGGCGGAGGCATCAAGGTGTCCCGCATCGTGATCCTGTTCAAGTCAGTGCTCAAGGAGCTCGACGTGATCGTGCACCCGCACAACGTCAAGAAGCTGAAGATGGACGGCAGGGTGGTGGAGCACTCTGTGGTGCGCGCGGTTAACGTGTTCCTGGTGTCCTACCTCGTGATCTTTGCGGCCTCGGTGCTGCTGATCTCGATCGACAATTTTGATTTTACGACGAACTTCACGGCGGTGGCCGCGACGATCAACAACATCGGCCCCGGACTGGCGGCGGTCGGCCCGACGCAGAACTTCGGGATGTTCTCAGACTTCTCAAAGCTGGTGCTGACGTTTGACATGCTGGCGGGCAGGCTGGAGATCTTTCCGCTGCTGATCCTGTTTGCCAAGAGTACATGGGCGGAGTAGGGACCGAAGCGGGAGCTCCGGAAGCGGGAGATGGCGGAATGGTATCGCATAATATATAAAATGGGTATCGGATGAGAAAAAAGTAGCATACAGTATGTAACAAAAAGTAAAAAAATTCGAAACATTTCCGTAAAAACTTGCAATGCGTGGTATGGTGTGTTAGAATAACAAAATGATTTTAGTAAATCCGCAGAGATGAGACTGATGATGGATGAAGGGCAGCATGCAGGTGTGCAGTCTGCGGACAGGAGGAGAGAAGCAGCTTCGGTGCGGCGCAAGCGCGGCGCCGGATAAAGGAATCAGGGGATAGGATGTATAAGAAAAAATTATTGACCATCACGGTGGGAGCCGCGCTGATTGCGGCAGCCTCCTGCACAGTGGGAGGCGCTTTCAATCAAGCGACGGTAAAGATTGATGCGGTAGAGCAGGTGGAGGCAATGGACCGGCTCGAGGAGACGGGGGCGGCAAGCGCCCAGCTGACGCTGCAGGAGGAGCCGAAGCAGGAGAGCGCACCGGCGCCGCAGGCAGAGGAGCCGAAGCAGGAGAGCGCACCGGCGCCGCAGGCGGAGGAGCCGAAACAGGAGAGCGGTTCGGCACCGCAGGCGGAGGAGCCGTCAGGCGGCCCGGATGCAGGCACAGGCGGCTCAGGAGAGTCGTCGGGCGGAGGCAGTTCCTCAGGCGGTTCGGGAGAGTCGTCGGGCGGCAGCAGTTCCTCAGGCAGCTCGGGAGAGTCGTCAGGAGGCAGCAGTTCTTCAGGCAGCTCGGGAGAGTCGTCAGGAGGCAGCAGCTCCTCAGGTGGCTCGGGAGAGTCGTCGGGTGGTAGTTCTTCAGGCGGCAGCTCGACAGAGACACCGTCGACGGGCGGCGGTTCCACGGGCGGCAGTTCGACGGAGACACCGTCGACGGGCAGCGGTTCCACGGGCGGCAGTTCGACGGAGACACCGTCGACGGGCAGCGGTTCCACGGGCGGCAGTTCGACGGAGACGCCGTCGACAGGCAGTGGTTCCACAGAATCCCCCTCGACAGGCAGCGGTTCCACGGAATCCCCCTCCACGGGCGGTAGTTCGACGGAGTCGCCTTCCACGGGCGGCAGCCAGACGGAGACGCCCTCCACGGGGATGACGGAGCGGCCCTCCGAGTCGGAGACACCGGGACAGTCGGAGACGCAGATGCCGGGGGAGACGCAGCCGGGGACGGAGCAGCAGACCGGTGAGAGCGAGACCGGGACAGGCGAGAGCGAGACCGGAGAGAGCAGCTCGGAGAGCGAAAGTGAGAGCGAGAGCGAGACGGAGTCCGAGGAGGAGTCCGAGTCGGAGACCTCCGAGTACGACTCGAACGAGGAGCTGATTGCGCATCAGAACATCGTGGTCCCGCCGAAGATTGAGCTGGAGTTCCGCTTCACGCAGGTGGAGAAGCAGTACGGGATCATCCGCAGTGAGGAGGGCGCATCGGTCTACGAGAAGAAGTCGACGGACGCCCGCGAGGTCGGTTCTCTGGAGTACTATGGGCTCTGCTATATCCTGGAGGAGTCGGAAGGCTGGTACTATGTCGAGTCAGGCAATGTGCGCGGCTTCGTGCAGGCGGAGGATGTGTTGACAGGTGATCCGGCTGACCGGATCGTGAAGATAAAAGGAATCAAGGAGCTGCCGATCGCGCATCTGATCGTGGCGCGCAGCGAGAACGCTGCGTTTACCTACACGCACACGACGGTGCAGGAGGTGCTGGCGAAGAAGGACTACGCTGTGGCCGTAAAGGCGCTCGAGATCCACGAGCAGCGCAAGGACGATTCGCGCGTGACAGGCACGCTGGCGGAGGGCGGCCTCTGCTATCAGCTGGCGGATCAGGACAAGGACTGGATCTTTGTCGAGTCCGGGGATGTGCGCGGCTTTGTGAAGAAGAGCGAGCTGATCACCGGGAAAGGTGCGGACCGGCGTGTCTCGGAGAAGGGCGAGAATAACATGGCACTTGCCAGCCTGAAGGTGAAGCCGGAGGACAACAAGGCGTGCTACTACACCCTGACTTCGGTGAAGGAGGCCTCCCAGGAGGCAAAGACGCGGGAGGCGATGGTGAATTTCGCGTTGCAGTTTGTCGGCAATCCGTACGTCTGGGGCGGGACAAGCCTGACGCACGGTTGTGACTGCTCCGGCTACGTGCAGAGTATCTACTCGTACTTCGGCTACTCGCTGCCGCGCGTCGCGGATGCGCAGTCCGTGTACGGCATGCAGATCCCGATCTCTTCGGCAGAGCCGGGCGATCTGATCTTCTACGCCAAGAACGGCTACGTCTACCATGTGAGCATGTACATAGGCAACGGCCAGGTGGTGCACGCCGCAGGCCGCAGAGTCGGCATCATCACGTCCGGGATCAGCGGCAATGCCGTGTGGGCGACGAGGATCATACAGAGCTGAGCAGTTCTGAGGTGACTGAAAACAGTCGGTTCGTATACTGAGAAAAAGGATAGATAGAGGGAGAGACTGGGAAGAACAGCAGTCTCTCTCTTTTTTCTAGGCGCAGATAGAGAGATTTCAGAGGATAAAGAATGTGGAAGGGAAACAGTTTCATCCTTTTCTTCTGATGGCAGATGGGGAAAGCGCAGAATGCAAAGAATGCGAAAGAAAATAGTTTCTCCCTTTTTTGGGCGCGGGCGCGGAGGCGCAGAGGAGAAAAAGCTGTGAGTGATTGACATACGGTGGCAGGGGGGCTGCACAACAAAACGCCCACAGACACTTGCGGCCAGGAGCCGAATCCGTCTGTGGACGTCTCATTTCAGCAAAGATTTTGTTTTTCAGCTTTTCTCAGTGATGTTTCTTAGTGAGGCTTTATTCCTCGGTCTTCTCGGAGTCCGTCTGGAGAATATCCGTCCGCTCCGGCAGCAGCAGCCGCACGGTCTCGATCCGGTTCTTATCCATCTTCTCGACGGTCAGCACGCAGCCGTCCTCTGTCGTGATGGATTCACCCTCGGTCGGAAGATGGTCGAGCGTCTCAATGATGAGGCCGCCGATCGAGTCGTACTCCTCCGAGGCGAACATCAGCTCGAGCGCGTCATTGATGTCGTCGAGCTTGACGGAGCCCTCGATCAGATACTCGCGGTCGGACAGATGCCGGATCCAGTCCTCCTCGTCCTCGTCGTACTCATCGCGGATCTCGCCGACGATCTCCTCGAGCAGATCCTCCAGGGAGACCATACCGACCGATGCGCCGTACTCATCCAGCACGATGGAGATGCTGACCGAATTTCTCTGCATCTCGAGCAGCAGCTCGGAGGTCTTCTTGAACTCATACGTAAAGTATGGCTCATACATGATATCCGCCAGTTTAAAATCTGTGTCGCTTCCACAAAAAAAGAAGTCCTTGATATTCAGAATACCGATGATGTTGGCGCGGTCCTCCTGATAGACGGGAAGCCGCGTATATTTTTCCGCGCGGAAGAGGTCGAGCACCTCCTGGTAGGTGGCCGTGTCGCTGACTGTCACCATGTCCGCACGCGGAACCATGACATCCTTGGCCTGGGAATCACCAAAATCCACTACGTTGTAAATCATTTCCCGCTCTTCCTTCTCGATGACGCCGTCCTTGTGGCTGACATCGACGATGGTGCGCAGCTCCATTTCTGTCATGGGATTCATGGCGCTGTCTGTGTCGACATGCAGCAGCTTCAGAAAGAAGCGGCAGATCGTGTTGATGACGATGATGACCGGGGTCAGCAGCTTCATCAAAAGCAGCACAATGGAGGCGTACGCAAGAGCCATCTTTTCGGAATTGGCTGTGGCATAGGTCTTGGGCGTGATCTCACCGAATACCAGAATGATAATGGTGAGAACCGCTGTCACAGCGCCGACTGCGCCGTTCCCGAACAGCTTAATTGCAAGCGCGGTTGCGAGGGATGCGGCGAAGTTGTTGACGAGATTGTTTCCGATCAGGATCGCGCTGAGCATTTTGGAGGGGTTCTCCTTCACCTTTAATGCGACGGCAGCGCGCTTGTTTCCCTCATCGGCAAGCGCCTGCAATCGGATGCGGTTCGCAGTCGTCAGCGAGGTCTCGGCTGATGAGAAGAAAGCAGAAAGAATTACGAGGATTAACAGCGCCAGTAGTTGTATGGCGTCATCAGAAGCCAAAAGATCATCTCCTTTTTTATAAGGCCGACAGCAGGCTGGGCCGTCGGCAGATGTAAGTGTATTAGCAGAATCATACAATAGATTGCGGTAAAATGCAACGGAAAATTTTATAAACAGGCGGGTGTAAGGCCGGTCACAATGTCGCATGGCGAAAGAACGGTGAAAAAGGCGGCGTATGCGGCGCGCAGGCATAAAGTCCGCAGGAGCGGAATAGGATATTGGTAAAAAGCGGCCGCCTTTCGGTGTATGGCGGCGGAGGGATGCACATGGAATATCTGACGGGAAAAGGGAAAATGGCGGGGGTGCTGCTTCGGGCACTCATTTTTAGTTATCTTATGACGACGGCGGCGCTGCTGATCCTGGCGTTTGCGATGCTGAAACTGCAGCCGGACGGCCGGACGGCGGAGCTGGCGATCCTCGCCGTCTATGTGCTTTCGTGCTTTGTGGGGGGCTGGTACGCGGGAAGAAAGGCAGGGCGGAGAAAATTTCTGCAGGGGCTGCTGGTCGGCATCCTGTACTTTGTGCTGCTGTTTCTGATCTCCGGCCTCGGGGACCGCGCGGTGCAGTCGGATCTGGTGCAGGGGGCGCTGGCGTTTGTGCTGTGCGCATTCGGCGGAATGCTTGGCGGAATGGTGTCGTGACGCGGACAGCGGAAAAGTTTTCCTTCCCTTTTGCGGGAAACTGTGCTATATTGGAAGATGGAGAGAAAAGTCTTCGTCGTTTCAGACAAGTATCCCTGTAATTTCATGAGCAAGAAGAGAGCGCAAGAAAATTGAATGACGAGAACGGAGTCAGGAAAAGTGGTCCTCATTCGCAGTTGAGACGGCAGGCGGAGTGTGGCGGGCAGGCTGCGTCCTGGAAGGAGCGTCAGGATCCTTTGTGCAACGGCAGGCTTTGCGCGGCTGTGTCCGCTGACCTGGGTGCCGGAGTGGATGCGTCGATGTGCCAGAGGCTGAGCCACCGGCACAGATGGCATGACAGGGAAGCCGGCTGAGCTGCCGGGGGAAGCTGTAACTGCATGGACGTGCTGTCAGTTGGGCTGCCGGAGCGGGCTGTGCAGCTGTGCCGTTGGGGATGCCGGGAGGAGAAGCTGCGTAAGTGTGTGACGGCGGATCGACAGAGATACAATGGAATCTGTATGTTTCATTTACCAAAAGAGGTGTATATGAGAGAAAAATATGAATCGTTATCTGCGGCAGTCCTGAAGGATCTGGCGAAGGCCAGAGGCATGAAGGGACTGTCCGGCATGAAAAAAAGTGAAGTGATCGAGCGCATGCTGTACCTGGATGAGCAGGAGAAGCAGGCGGCGGATCGCGCGAAGGAGGGTGCAAAGCCGGAGAGCGCACCGCACACGGCGGAGAGCGGCACGGGGCCGGAGAGTTCCTCACGTGTGCAGGAGCATGGGCGAATGGAGAGCGCGCCGCATACGGCGGAGAGCGCGAGGCCGGAGAGTTCCTCACGTGTGCAGGAGCATGCAAGGGCGGAGAGCGCGCCGCAGGCAGCAGAGAGTATAAAGCAGGAGAGTGCCTCACGTGCGCAGGAGCATGTAAGGTCGGATGCCGCGCCGCGCACATCAGAGCGCATGAGGCCAGAGGGCCGGATGCAGCGGAGCGACGGGAGCCCGGGCGCGAGGCCGCAGCGCGGCGACGGGAATGGTGCGCGCCAGGGGAACGCGGGCCGCGTGAACGCTGCGGGCCGCAGACTTCCGAGGCCGGGACAGCAGGACGGGAACGCGCAGCGGCAGCGCAATGCCAGGAAGACCGGCTATTCGAATTATCCGAACAGCCAGCAGGGATCCGGGAATGCGGGCGGTCAGGCAGCTTCTCAGAGTGCGGGGATGGCAGCGCCTTCCCAGGGGCAGAGCTATGAGGGCGGTTACTCCGGCAGCCGTCAGGAATTCAGAGCGCATGGCTCCTCCGGTGAGCCGTACGCTCCGGGACCGGTGAATGCGATGGAGCAGGGCGCGGAGAGCAGCGCGATCCAGCCAAATGCGGCGGGCGGCTACGCGCAGCAGAGCAGTTTGAACGGTCAGAGCGTGTCACCCGTCTCCGTGCAGGAGGGCGGTGAGGGGGACACCCGCCTGGACCGCCCGCCGGTCGATCTGGCGCAGCTCGACAGCGGCCAGCAGGTCAGCGGGATCCTGGAGGTCATGGCGGATGGGTTTGGCTTTATCCGCAGCGACAACTATATGCCGGGAGAGAATGATGTCTACGTGTCCCCGTCGCAGATCCGCCGGTTCAACCTGAAGACCGGGGATATCATCGGCGGCAACACGCGGATCAAGACGATGCAGGAGAAATTCAGCGCGCTGCTGTACTTAAAGACGATCAACGGGCGCACGCCGTCCGAGGCGGCGCAGCGCAGCAATTTTGAGGATATGACGCCGATCTTCCCGAATGAGCGGCTCTGCATGGAGCGCGGTTCGCGGGCAATCGCGATGCGGATCGTCGACCTGCTCTCCCCGATCGGCAAGGGACAGAGAGGCATGATCGTGTCGCCGCCGAAGGCCGGAAAGACGACCCTTCTGAAGGATGTGGCGCGCTCCATTCTCGAGAATGATCCGAAGATGAAGCTGATCATCCTGCTGATTGACGAGCGCCCGGAGGAGGTCACCGACATCAAGGAGGCGATTCAGGGCGAGAATGTGGAGGTCATCTACTCGACCTTCGACGAGCTGCCCGAGCACCACAAGCGCGTGTCGGAGATGGTGATCGAGCGCGCGAAGCGTTTGGTGGAGCACCACGAGAATGTGACGATCCTGCTGGATTCGATCACGCGGCTCGCACGGGCCTACAATATGACTGTGCCGCCGAGCGGGCGCACGCTCTCCGGCGGTCTCGACCCGGCTGCCCTGCACATGCCGAAGCGCTTTTTCGGCGCGGCGCGCAACATGCGCGAGGGCGGCAGCCTGACGATCCTGGCGACGGCGCTGGTCGACACCGGGAGCAAGATGGACGATGTTGTCTACGAGGAATTTAAGGGAACCGGCAACATGGAGCTGGTGCTGGACCGCAAGCTCTCGGAGCGGCGCGTGTTCCCGGCGATCGACATCCCGAAATCCGGGACGAGGCGCGAGGATCTGCTGCTCGACCGCGAGGAGCAGGAGGCAGTCTATATCATGCGCCGTGCGCTCAACGGCATGAAGGGCGATGAGGCGGTCGAGAACATCCTGAACCTGTTTGTCCACACGCGGGACAACCGCGAGCTGGTGCAGCGCGTCAGGAGACAGAAGTACGTCTGAGATTTTTTTCAAACAAAGGAGGATAATTAGATGGAAACGCAGGTTACAAAAGAGCTCCTCGCACAGTTTGAGGAGCGGTTTGATGCAGACCGCTGCAATGCGGTGGCGATGAACGCGGTGACAAAGAACGGAGTCAACGTCGTTGCGACGAACTACGCGACGGAGCGGGAGGTGCGCACGGAGTTTTCCGTCAGCCTGGAGCAGGGCAAGATCACGAACCAGAAGCAGAGCGGCCGCTGCTGGATGTTTGCGGCGCTGAACACGATGCGGTTCCAGGTGATCAAAAAGCTGAACCTGGAGGACTTCGAGCTCTCGCAGAACTATACGCTGTTCTATGACAAGCTGGAGAAGGCGAACTATTTCCTGGAGAGTATTCTTGGCACGCTGGACGAGCCGACGGACGGCCGTCTGATCTCGTTCCTGCTCACGGCGCCGCTCAACGACGGCGGGCAGTGGGACATGCTCTGCAGCATTGTCGATAAGTACGGACTTGTGCCAAAAAGCGCGATGCCGGAGACGATCTCGTCCTCCGCGACCCGCGAGATGACGACGTACCTGACCGTGAAGCTGCGCGAGTTTGCGTGCATGCTGCGCAAGGGCCATGCGGCCGGGAAATCGGCATCGGAGCTGCGCGCCGAGAAGGAGACGATGCTGGAGACGATCTACCGGATGCTCTGCATCTGTCTTGGCAAGCCGCCGAAGACGGTTGACTTTGAGTGGAGAGACAAGGATAAGAACTTCCACCGCGACTGCGGCCTGACGCCGAAGGAGTTCTACGACAAGTACATCGGCCTGAACCTTGCGGACTACATCAGCCTGATCAACGCGCCGACCGCGGACAAGCCGTACTACCGCAGCTACAGCGTCAGCTACCTCGGAAATGTCGCGGAGGGCCGCGCCGTGCGCTACGTGAATCTGCCGGTCGACGAGCTGAAGAAGGCGGCGATCGCGCAGCTTTCGGACGGCGAGCCGGTGTGGTTCGGCTGTGACGTGGGGCAGTACTCGAGCCGGGCCGGGCTGATGGACACCGGGCTGTACGACGTGGAGAACCTGTTCGGCACACAGTTCGGCATGACAAAGGCCGAGCGCCTCGATTACGGCGAGAGCCTGATGACGCACGCGATGGTCTTTCAGGGAGTCAACCTGACCGAGGACGGCAGACCGGACCGCTGGAGAGTCGAGAACAGCTGGGGCGACGAGCCGGGCAAGGACGGCTACTATGTGATGAGCGACCGCTGGTTCGACGAGTACATGTACCAGGTAGTCGTGAACCGGAAGTATCTTCCGAAGGAAGTGCTCGAGGCCTACGAGAGCGAGCCGATCATGCTGAACCCGTGGGATCCGATGGGGTCGCTGGCGTAGAATTGAAAAAAGATTCTCTTGCATTTTGTCAGTTCCTGTGGTAGAATACAAGCGTTGTTTTAGCCGTAGTGCGGAGATTCGTCTGCGGCGGGAGTGTTACCGTCACAGCCTGATCGGCTGCGGGGGTATCATTTGAGAAGAACTGCAGGGACTTGCAGGGATAGCCCGGGGTAGCTTGCCGTGGTTACACTGGAGCGGCATTGACCGGGAACCGGCTTCGCGATCACGCGCAGTCAGCAGTTCACAAATAAAAAAGAAGAGGTGAATATCATGAAGGAAGGAATCCATCCGAAGTATTATCAGGCGACCGTTACCTGCAACTGTGGCAACACATTTGTGACAGGTTCCACGAAGAAGGACATCCACGTAGAAATCTGCTCCAAGTGCCATTCATTCTACACCGGCCAGCAGAAAGCTACGACCGCTCGCGGACGTATTGAGAGATTCAATAAGAAGTACGGTATCGAGTCTAAATAAGGCAGGAAAGATAGGGATGAGATTTGTGAAAATCTCATCCT
This sequence comes from Oscillospiraceae bacterium, assembly GCA_021771715.1. Classification (GTDB taxonomy): domain Bacteria; phylum Bacillota; class Clostridia; order Lachnospirales; family Lachnospiraceae; genus Choladousia. The sequence continues at coordinate 77,230 of JAETOO010000004.1, read as the reverse complement.
GTTTTTTACGCGAAGTAACAGGCCATTCCCTGCATTTGGCACGGCAGTTTATGTTAGCCGTAAAATGGCGAGATGGGCTAAGATAGAGCAGATATGGAGGATACAGAATGAAACCATCCGGTATCGGAGGCCAGGCTGTGATTGAGGGCGTCATGATGCGCAACGGCGGGGAATATGCTGTCGCGGTCCGCACGCCTGACGGGCAGATTATGGTGGATACACAGAAATGCAGCAGCAATAAAATACAGAGCAAGAAGTTCGCAAAGCTCCCGATTATCCGCGGCGTCATTAATTTCTTTGACTCAATGGTGCTGGGAATGAAATCTCTGATGTACTCGGCTTCGCTCTTTGCGGAGGAGTCCGAGGAGGAGAAGGCGGCGCGCGAGGGAAAGGCGCGAAAGAAGGCTGCGGCAAAGGCGGAGAAGCTGCGTGCACAGGGCAAGCAGGCTGAGGCGGAGCAGGTGCTCGCAAAGTGTGAGGAGAAGCTCGCGAAGGAGGCCGGAGCGCTGGCGGCTGAGGCGGAGAAGGAGAAGCAGAAGAAGGACGACGATCTTTTGATGACGCTGACTGTCGCTTTTTCTCTGGTGATCTCCGTTGCGCTGTTCATGATGCTTCCGTACTTTATATCCCGCTGGATGCGGACGGTGATCACGTCGGAGATCCTGATTGTGATCGCGGAGGGCATTGTGCGCCTTGCAATTTTCTTCGGCTATCTGGCGCTGGTATCGCGGATGAAGGATATCCAGCGGACCTTTATGTACCACGGCGCGGAGCACAAATGCATCAACTGCATTGAGCACGGCCTTGAGCTGAACGTCGCGAATGTGCGCATCAGCTCCCGCGAGCACAAGCGCTGCGGTACGAGCTTTCTGTTTATCGTCATGTTTATCAGCATCGTGTTTATCATGGTGTTCAGCATCCCGCTGTTCATGGTGATCCATGTGAACACCTCATTCTGGCGGATCGTGCTGCGCCTGCTGCTGCTTCCGCTGATCGCGGGGGTCTCGTATGAGTTCATCCGCCTGGCGGGCAGCTCCGAGAACAAGCTCGTCAATCTCCTGAGCAAGCCGGGGATGGCGCTGCAGCACATGACGACGAAGGAGCCGGACGACTCGATGATCGAGGTCGCGATCGCGTCGGTCGAGGCGGTGTTCGACTGGAGAAAGTTCGAGAATGAGCAGTTCGGGACGCACTACGAGCTGAAGGATGAGCATGATACCAACAGCAGAAACTATGTGTGAGAAGATATTGGAAAGAGATGTTTCTTTGGGGGAGGCGCTGTATGCGGCCGAGCAGTATCTGCGCGGGCATGAGGTCGCAGACGCGGCCGTGGACGCATGGCTGCTGTTGTCGCATGTGACGGGCATCAGCCGCGCGCGTTTTCTCGCCGAGAGAGGTCAGAGGCTTGCGGATGAGGACCAGGAGCGCTACGAGGAGCTGCTTGGGCTTCGCGCGCGCCATATTCCGCTGCAGCATCTGACCGGGGAGCAGGAGTTCATGGGGTTCCCGTTTGCGGTGAATGAGCATGTGCTGGTGCCGCGGCAGGATACGGAGACGCTTGTGGAGGAGGCTCTGTCACGGCTGCGGCCTGGCATGCGCGTGCTTGACCTGTGCACCGGATCTGGCTGCATCGCTGTGAGCCTGCAGAAGCTGTGTCCCGGGACCTGGATGGATGCGTCAGATATTTCTCCCGAGGCGCTTGCCGTCGCCAGACAGAACGGAGAACGTCTGGGCGCACAGGTGCGCTGGGTGCAGAGCGATCTCTTTGAGGGACTCGGGGATGCCGCCGTGTACGATATGATTGTGTCGAACCCGCCGTATATCCGCACCGCGGTGATTGAGGAACTGTCGGAGGAGGTGCGGCTGCATGAGCCGCATTTGGCGCTCGACGGGAGAGAGGACGGCCTGCACTTTTACCGGAGAATCATCCGGAACGCTGCGGGATACCTAAGACCGGGCGGATGGCTCCTGCTTGAGATCGGGTACGATCAGGCAGCGGAGGTGACGGCCCTGCTTCGGGAGAGCGGGTACGAGGAGATCGCTGTGACAAAAGATCTGGCCGGGCTGGATCGCGTCGTCTCCGGCAGGATAGGGTCGCAAAAGGAACGGAATAGTGAATTGTTATAGTTTGGCCCATTCAAAAATGGTAATACAGGTCTACGCTTCGCTTCGGTCGATGCCAAACGTGTGCCACCGGCACACGGCATCCTTAGAAAACAAGCTTGCACGGACTGTCTTTCTGTTTTTTATGCATGGCTGAACTGTAACGGGCAGTATATAGAGGAGGGATACTATGTTTGACAAATTGGAGGATTTACTGATACGGTTCGAAGAGCTGCTGAATATGCTGAACGATCCTTCCGTGATAAGTGATGCGGCGCGGTTTCAGAAGCTGATGAAGGAGCAGAGCAGCCTGCAGCCGATCGTCGACGCCTACCGGGAGTACAAGAGCTGCCGGCAGACGGTGGAGGAGAGCCTCTCGATGCTGGAGGAGGAGTCGGACGAGGAGATGCGCGAGATGCTCAAGGAGGAGCTCTCGGACGCGAGAAGCCGTATTGAGGAGCTTGAGAAGGAGATGAAGATTCTGCTGCTCCCGAAGGACCCGAACGATGAGAAAAATGTCATCGTCGAGATCCGCGCCGGGGCGGGCGGCGATGAGGCGGCGCTGTTTGCCGCGGAGATTTACCGGATGTATGTGCACTATGCGGAGAGCCAGCGCTGGCGTGTGGAGACGATGGATGTCGAGGAGATCGGCATCGGCGGCATGAAGTATGTCAGCTTCATGATCACGGGCCAGGGCGCGTACTCGAAGCTGAAATATGAGTCCGGCGTGCACCGCGTGCAGCGTGTGCCGGAGACGGAATCGGGCGGACGGATCCACACGTCGACGATCACGGTGGCGATCATGCCGGAGGCCGAGGAGGTCGATGTGCAGATCGACATGAACGACTGTAAGTTTGATGTGTTCCGCGCATCCGGAAACGGCGGACAGTGCGTCAACACGACAGACTCTGCCGTGCGTCTGACCCATATTCCGACCGGAATCGTGATCTCGTGTCAGGATGAGAAGTCGCAGCTGAAGAACAAGGACAAGGCACTGAAGGTGCTGCGCGCCAAGCTGTACGACCTCGAACTGCAGAAGGCACATGATGCGGAGGCGGAGGCGAGACGGAGCCAGGTCGGCACGGGAGACCGCTCAGAGAAGATCCGCACGTACAACTTCCCCCAGGGCCGCATCACCGACCACCGGATCAATCTGACGCTGTACAAGCTCGACAAGGTGATGGATGGAGATCTGCAGGAGATCATCGACAACTGCATTGCAGCCGACCAGGCGGCAAAGCTGGCGAAGATGAACGAATAGCACAGCAAACGGTAAAGGAGCAAAGACGGGATGAAGCTGACAATTTTGGGAACGGGAAACGCACAGGCAGTAGAATGCTACAATACCTGCTTTTTGCTGGAGGAAGAGAAACAGTATTTCATGGTGGATGCAGGGGGCGGCAACACGATCCTTGGGAGGCTGCGCGAGGCGGGAGCTGACTGGCGGGAGGTTCGCGACATCTTCGTGACGCACAAGCACATCGACCATATCCTCGGAATCGTCTGGATGATGCGCATGATCTGCCAGAACATGAAGCAGGGAAAGTATGAGGGCGAGGCCAGGATCTACGCGCACCGGGAGGTGATCGGGATCCTGCAGAAGCTCGGAGAGATGCTGCTGCAGAAGGATCAGGCCGACTATCTGCGCGTGCAGACATTGGAAGAGCGTGCAGAATCGGCTGAAATGATCCAGGAAGAGACGTGTCTGCGTCTGATCATCGTGGAGGACGGGCAGACGTGCGAGATCATCGGCCATCCGGTCACCTTCTTTGACATCCACTCGACGAAGGCGCAGCAGTACGGCTTCACGATCGCGCTCGGCGGCGGGGAGCGGCTGACGTGCTGCGGCGATGAGCCCTACAAGGAGCAGGAGGAGCAGTACGCGCGCGGGAGCAAATGGCTGATGCACGAGGCATTCTGCCTGCACGGCCAGGCGGATATCTTCAAGCCGTACGAGAAGCACCACTCCACGGTTCGGGACGCTGCCATGCTCGCCGATCAGCTTGGCGTGACCAACCTGATCCTCTACCACACGGAGGACCACGATATGGAGCACCGCAAGGAGCGGTACACCGCGGAGGGCCGGCAGTACTTTGGCGGAGGACTGTACGTCCCGGAGGATCTTGAGGTGTTTGAATTATAAAGGTGCTGCAGCTTTTGTGGACTGATAGTCGGTATCATTAAGATGAGGGTGTCGCAAAATGCGGCAAATCTACAAGGACTGGTATTTAAGCGATTTTTTACATACCGGCCCCTGTAGTTGCCAGCAATTTTGCAACACCCTCTTTGTGCGTTCATCGGGAACATTTGCTTGCACTCGATCAACGCATAATTGCAAAACAGAGAAAAAGTTGCATCATTTCTGAAAAACTTCATTAAAAAAGTTGACTATTTTATAGAAAACTCCCTTGAAAAAGTTTCTGCTTTCGCGTACCATAGAGGTAATGATAAGAGAAGGAGAAAAAAGCGATGCTGAAAAGAAAAATCGAGCAGCGTTTGACCGAGTGGAAGCATATGGCAAATCATAAGCCATTGATTATAAAAGGATGCAGGCAGTGCGGAAAAACCTTTTCTGTTCTGGATTTTGCAAGGAAAAATTACAAACATGTGGTGTATCTCAATTTTTTTGAGAACCCGGATTACGCTTCTGTTTTTGCCGGTTCCCTGGAGGTCGACAATCTTGTAATGATGTTGTCTGCATTGTTGGGTGGTGAAGCAGTATTTGAAGCCGGTGAGACGGTTCTGGTGCTGGATGAAATTCAGGATTGTCCGGAGGCCAGAACTGCTTTGAAATTCTTCCGAATGGATGGAAGATATGATGTGATTGGAACAGGTTCTCTGCTGGGGGTAAAAGGGTATGGGAAAGATCCGAAGTCCATTCCGGTGGGATCAGAAACCGTGATCGACATGTATCCTTTGGATTTTGAAGAGTTTTTGTGGGCCAACGGGGTTGCAGGGCCGGTCATTGAACTGCTGAAAAAAAATCTGGAAGCAGAGATTCCCGTTCCAGAGGCACTCCACAACCGCATGAAACAGCTCCTCCTGCAATATGCCGTGGTAGGAGGAATGCCGGATGCAGTGCAGACTTTTGTGGACACAAAACAGATGAACGAGGTATTGCGCATCCAGCGGGATATTGTCCGCTCCTATGAGGATGATATGGTAAAATACGCTGAGAGAAAGGATAAATCCCGAATTAAAGAGTGCTTTCAGTCGATTCCCAAGCAGCTCAGCAAGGAGAATAAAAAATTCCAGTATTCGGTTGTTAAGAAAGGCTCCACCGCCACCAAATATGCGGGCAGCCTGCAATGGATTGAGGATGCCGGCATGATCTCCCGGTGCTATAATCTTTCCATTACAGAACTTCCATTGGACGGAAATGCCGAGGAGGATACATTTAAGGTATACATGCGGGATTGCGGCCTGTTTGTCAGTATGCTGGAGGATGGTACCCAGTACGACATTTTACAGGGCAATCTTTGCGGATATAAAGGGGCTATTTTTGAAAACCTGATTGCAGATATCTTTGCCAAAATGGGGCGAAAGCTCTATTATTTTCACAAAGACAGCGGGCTGGAGGTGGATTTTGTGATCCGGTATAGAGGGGAATGTACGCTGGTAGAAGTAAAAGCGGCTACCGGGAACACAAAAAGCACGAAAACAATTCTGCGGCATCCGGAAAAATATCATGTAAACAGCGCAATCAAATTAGGGGATTACAATGTGGGCCGGACGGGGCAAATCCTTACACTCCCGCTGTATATGGCCTTTTTGTTGAGGTCGTTCTGATTCAGGTGTGACTGACTGCCCGGAATGTCAGGGCAGCACAAGCGTTGCTCTAAAAAACAACCTGCACCAGCACCATATACAGCACCGTCCCGCCTGCAATGGAAAGCAGGGTGTTGTTTTTCCAGAGGTGCAGCCCCGCGACGGCCGCACAGGCGATGAGCTCGGGGAGCCCGTGTGATCCAGCCAGAAAATTTATGTTCCGCAGACAGTACACGACGAGCATCCCCATGATCGCGCAGGGGAGCACGGCCGACAGATAGGTGATGAAGGCGGGCGTCTTCCGCTTCCCTCCGAAGATCAGGAACGGGGCGAAGCGCAGCAGCATTGTCACGGCCGCGATCACGGCGACCAGAAGAATAGAATGTATTTGATTCATAGGTAGATTCCTCCCAAATTGAGTCTCTCGGGCAGCATGTCAGGCCTGCGCCAGCCTGCCGCGCAGCAGTGTCAGCAGCAGCGTGATGAGCAGCATCGCCGGGATCAGAAAATCCGACGGCCCGAACAGGAGCAGGCAGAGGACGGATGCGCCCACGCCGATCAGCGCGCTGGTGTGATTCTCTGTGCTGCGCCATTGCTCGAGGAACACGACGACAAACAGGGCTGTCATCGAGAAGTCAATGCCCGCCGTGTCGAAGGTGAAGAGGCTGCCGATCAGCGCGCCCAGCACACTCCCGGTGATCCAGTAACAGTGGTCCAGCAAGGAGAGATAGAAAAAGTAGCGGTTCTGGTCGACGCCCTCCGGGACATCGCCGCTGCACACCAGTGAGTACGTCTCGTCTGTCAGAGCAAAGATCAGATAGGGCCGGTATGGCTTCGTGTTGCGGTAGCGGTCGATCATCGAGATTCCGTAGAAAAGATGGCGCGCATTGACCATCACAGTCATCAGCGCCGCGGAGATCAGGGATGCGCCGGAGGCCAGAAGACCGACCGCCACATACTGCATGGATCCGGCGAAGATGAGCACACTCATCAGAAACGCCCAGCCGACGCCGTAGCCCTTCGCGTTCAGCAGAATTCCAAACCCGATCCCCAGGACGAGATACCCGGCCATGACCGGCAGCGACTGCCGGAAGGCGTAAGTCAGAGTGCGGCCTGAGCCGGGTGAATGTGTTGTCTGTTTCATAGAATCAATCCTTCCGTTTTTCGTATAGTATCTATGGCTTATCAGGTCTGCCTTTTTTAAGAAGAAAAGCATTGCCAAAATTCTGCGGTTGACCGCACAGATCATAATATCATGTTCCGCGAAAAGAAGCAACCAGTTACAGCTCAGCCCTCGGCCAAACTGTAACAGCAACCGGCGAAAAAGTAATTGACAAAGCCCCGGTATTTGCTTAGACTAAATGCAGTGCATACTGCGGCTGGAGTGCTGCTGTTTACGGCAGAATATGCGTGGACAGAACGGCAGGAACCGCAGTATCGGAACTCGTTTTTCCGGCGCAGGCCGGATGGAAAGGATACGAACATGAAGATATTTAATACGGAAACGAAACGAAAAGAAGAGTTTGTGCCGCTTGAGCCCGGAAAGGTGCGGATGTACGTCTGCGGCCCGACTGTGTACAATTTTATTCATATTGGAAACGCGCGCCCGATGATTGTCTTTGACACGGCGCGCCGTTACATGGAGTACAAGGGCTACGAGGTGAATTACGTCTCGAATTTCACCGATGTGGATGACAAGATCATCGCGAAGGCGATCGAGGAGGGCGTGAGCGCGCAGGAGATCTCCGAGCGCTACATCGCGGAGTGCAAAAAGGACATGGAGGGCATGAACGTGAAGCCTGCGACGACGCACCCGCTCGCGACGCAGGAGATCGACGGGATGATCGACATGATCCAGACTCTGATTGACAAGGGCTATGCGTACAATGTCGACGGGACGGTGTACTTCCGCACGCGCAAGTTTAAGGACTACGGAAAGCTGTCGCACAAGAACCTCGACGACCTGCGCGCAGGCAACCGTTCGCTGCTCGTGACAGGCGAGGATCAGAAGGAAGATCCGCTCGATTTTGTCCTCTGGAAGCCGAAGAAGGAGGGCGAGCCGTCGTGGCCGTCGCCGTGGAGTGACGGGCGTCCGGGCTGGCACATTGAGTGTTCCGTGATGTCGAAAAAGTACCTCGGCGAGCAGATTGACATTCACGCGGGCGGCGAGGATCTGATCTTCCCGCACCACGAGAACGAGATCGCGCAGAGCGAGTGCTGCAACGGAAAGATCTTCTCAAAATACTGGATGCACAATGCGTTTTTGAATATCGACAACCGCAAGATGTCGAAGTCTCTGGGCAATTTCTTCACGGTGCGCGAGATTTCGGAGAAGTATGACCTGCAGGTGCTGCGGTTCTTCATGCTGAGCGCGCACTACAGAAGCCCGCTGAACTTCAGCGCGGAGCTGATGGAGTCCTCGAAGAATGCGCTGGAGCGGATCCGCAATGCCGTGTCCAATCTCGAGTTCCTCGCGAAGAGCGCGGCGGACGGCGAGATGACGGCTGCGGAGCAGGAGAAGGCGGCGGAGCTTGAGACGTACCGGCAGAAGTTCGAGGAGGCGATGGACGACGATTTCAACACGGCGGATGCGATCGCTGCGATTTTCGAGCTGGTAAAATTTGCGAACAGCAATGCGGACGGGGAGAGCACGAAGGCCTTCGTGGAATCGCTGTGCGGCGAGATCCTGCGCCTGTGCGACGTGATGGGGATCATCGCCAAGGAGAAGGAGGAACTGCTCGATACGGAGATCGAGCGCCTGATCGAGGAGCGCCAGGCGGCGAGAAAGGCAAAGAACTTTGCGCGTGCAGACGAGATCCGCAGTGAGCTGCTGGAAAAGGGAATCACACTTCTTGACACGCGAGAAGGAGTAAAATGGAAAAGAGCGTAGTTTCATTTGAGGACAGCCTGGACACCTGTTTCGGGCTGTCCTCAAAAGACTGGAAGCAGTACTCTCCGCTGGTGCTGGCCTACATCGGGGATGCGGCGTACGAGCTGGTCATCCGCTCGATGATTGTGAAGCGCGCGAATATGCAGCCGCAGAAGCTGCATCAGAAGGTGACGCACTATGTGAGCGCGAAGGCGCAGGCGCGGATGATCCAGGCGCTGCTTGCAAAGCTGACAGAGGAGGAGGCCGCGATCTACCGGCGGGGCAGAAACGCGAAGCCGTACACGAAGGCCAAGAATGCGACGATGGACGAGTACCTGGAAGCGACAGGTTTCGAGGCGCTGATCGGATATCTGTACCTGGATAAAAATTTTGTGCGGATGAACGAGCTGATCGCGCGGGGGATCGAGGCAGTTGAGGGCTGACGGAGCGGAAGCGGCCGCCGTCAGAGATGAGATATAAGGAGAGCAGTTTATGAAAAATGCAGATAACCGGCGGGGACGCGCCGGCTCAGGCAGTGAGTATGGCAGAAGAAGGTCGGGCGGGACATTCCGTGAGGCGCGCATCGACAGAGAGCAGGGCTTTCGCGATAAGGAGGCAGAGGAGGATGGCCGCATCATCGAAGGGCGCAACGCGGTCCTCGAGGCGTTCCGCTCCGGGAAGACGGTGGACCGCCTGCTGATCCAGGACGGCCTGCAGGACGGCCCGATCCAGACGATCCGCCGGGAGGCGAAGAAGTACGGCACGATGGTCGATTTTGTGCGGAAGGAGCGGCTGGACCAGCTGTCCCAGACCGGGACGCACCAGGGCGTGCTGGCGTACATTGCGGCGTATGAGTACGCCGAGGTGGAGGACATCCTCGCGCGCGCGAAGGAGAAGGGCGAGCCTCCGTTTCTGATCCTGCTGGACGACATCGAGGATCCGCACAACCTGGGCGCGATCATCCGGACCGCGAACCTGGCGGGGGCGCACGGCGTGATCATCCCGAAGCGCCGTGCGGTCGGCCTGACGGCGACGGTGGCCCGCACCTCGGCAGGAGCGCTGAACTATACGCCGGTGGCGCGCGTGACGAACCTCGGCGCGACGATCGACGAGCTGAAAAAAGAGGGGATCTGGTTTGTGTGCGCGGACATGGACGGTGAGGTCATGTACCGCCAGAATCTGACCGGCCCGATCGGCCTGGTGATCGGAAACGAGGGCTCCGGCGTGAGCCGCCTCGTGAAAGAAAAATGTGATTTTACGGCGGCGATTCCGATGAAGGGAGAGATTGACTCTCTGAACGCATCTGTGGCAGCCGGTGTGCTCGCGTACGAGATCGTGCGGCAGCGGGGATGGAAGGCTGAGGCCTGAACGAGTCTGGACGGTGTATAGAGAGGCCGGAAGGAACGGAGAAGCTGTGTGCAGAGAGGACGGAAGGCGGAAGTCTGATCCCGGCGGTGTATAAGAAATCCGAAGGGAACGGAGAAGCTGTACGCTAAGAGAGTGGAAGGCGTACGGCGGGAAGGCTTTGGCCGATACGAAGTGAGGCGTATGAAGAGAGAATTGTGGATGTTGGAGCGCGTTCCGAAGCGGCTGCGCGCGTTTGGCAGGCAGGTGGGCGCACATATGACCGCGTCGCAGATCATGACTGCGGGCTTTGCGCTGGTGATACTGGTCGGCGGGATCCTGCTGGCCATGCCGTTTTGCAATGCCGACGGGCGCTGGCTGCGCTTTGTGGACGCACTGTTTACGGCGTGCTCGGCAGTCTGTGTGACAGGGCTGGTAACGGTTGTCCCGGCGACGCAGTTTACCCTGATCGGGAAGGTGATTCTGCTGCTGCTGATTCAGATCGGCGGCTTGGGGATTATCGCCTGCACGATGGGGGCCTTTCTGATACTGAAGAAACAGATCACGATCCGCAGCCGCGTGATGATCCAGGACAGCTACGATCTGCACACGATGAGCGGGATCGTGGTGATGCTGCGGTACGTGATCCGCGGGACCTTCCTGGTGGAGGGGATCGGCGCAGTGCTGTACGCGTTTCAGTTTGTGCCGGAGTATGGACCGGCGAGAGGCTTGTGGTACGCCGTGTTTCACGCGGTGTCCGCGTTCTGCAATGCGGGGATCGACATTCTCGGCGAGAGCAGTCTGCAGCAGTATGTGACGAATCCGTACATGAGTCTGGTGACGGCGCTGCTGATTATCGTGAGCGGCCTCGGCTTTCTGGTGTGGCGGGATGTCACACTTGCATTTGTGCGTATAAAGCGGAAGGAGTATCCGGTGCGCCGTGTGCTCTGGAAGCTGAAGCTGCACACGAAGCTGGCGCTCCTGATGACAGGCGGCCTGGTGATTTTTGGGACGGTCGCGATCTTTTTGATGGAGTACCGGAATCCGGAGACGCTCGGAGGGCTCTCGGCCGGGCAGAAGTGGGTGGCGGCCTTTTTCCAGTCGGTGACGACCAGGACGGCAGGCTTTTTCACGATCCCGCAGGACCGCTTTCTACCGCAGTCACAGTTGCTCTGCTGTGTGCTGATGTTTATCGGCGGCTGTCCGGGCGGCACGGCAGGCGGGGTGAAGACGACCTCAATCGCGATCCTGTATCTGACTTGCTGGTCGGTCCTCAAGGGGACAGAGGACACTGAGTGCTTCCGCAGGAAAGTGCCGGCGGCGAATGTCCGCACGGCGTTTTCCGTCGTGCTGGTGGCGCTGACCGCAGTGCTGGTCGGAACGACCGCGATCCTGGCGCTAGAGCCCACGGGGCTGACGGAGGCGCTGTATGAGGTGGTGTCGGCAGTCGGCACCGTCGGACTGACCGCCGGGCTCACGCCGCTGCTCTCGACCGCCGGCAAGGTCGTGATCATTTTGCTCATGTATATGGGCCGCCTGGGTCCGGTGACGCTGGCCCTCCTGTTCGCAGGCAAGGTCGGCCGGCGCGGGCGCGGCAGAACGCTTCCGCAGGAGCGGATCATGGTGGGATAAAAAGCAGTATGATGCAGGAGGACTTCGATGAAAAAGCAGTATGTAGTATTTGGCGCAGGCCGTTTTGGGAGGAGTATCGCTGTGACTCTGCAGAGCCGCGGCTGTGAGGTGATCGTGGTGGACAAGGATCCGGAGGTGATCGAGGATATCTCGGACGATGTCAGCTACGCGATCTGTGCGAATGTGGAGGACCCGGACATTTTTGAAGATCTGGGGATGAGGAATCTGGACGGCGCCTTTGTCTCGGTCACGGAGAGCCTCGAGGCGAGCATCGTGACGACCATGATGTGCCGCGAGATGGGAATCCCCAGGATCATCGCGAAGGCGAAAAATGAGATGCACGAGAAGATCCTGCGCAGCGTCGGCGCGACGAAGGTGATCTACCCGGAGGCAGAGATGGGCAAGCGCGTCGCGAAGTTTATCGTGGCGGACAACTTTGCGGACTGGATCGAGCTGTCGCCGAAATACAGCCTCGTCGAGATGGCGGTCCCGGCCGCGTGGCGCGGGCGGAATCTGCTGGAGCTCAAGGTCCGCGAAAAATATCACCTGAATGTGATCGGCATCAAGAACGGGGACACGCTCGAGGTAAAGATCGACCCGAAGCATCCGCTCCCGGCGGAGGCGGTGCTGATCGTAGTCGGGGAGAATGAAGATTTGGAGCGCTTTCAGAACTGAGAGGCAGAAGGATGCCTCGCAGGAGCGCAAAACAGAGCAGAAAAACAGAGCTGCCGCCCTGCGGATGGAGATCCGCGGAAGCGGCAGCTTTCTTTTGGGCTTGTCAGCCCTTGATTCCCTGCATCTTGATGCCCTCCACGAAGTATTTCTGGCAGAGGAAGAAGATGATCAGGACCGGGATCGTCATGACGACGGCGACCGCCATCATCTGGCCGATCTTTGTGGTTCCCATAGAAGAATTCAGGAACTGGATGCCGATGGCCACCGTGAACTTCTTGGTGGAGTTGAGGTAGATCAACGGCTGGTAGAAATCGTTCCAGTTGTACACAAGCGACATCACGCCGACACACATCGAGACCGGCTTGACGGCGGGCAGCATGATGTGCGTGAAAGTCTGGAAGGAGCTTGCCCCGTCGATCATCGCCGCCTCATCGAGCTCCTTCGGCAGGGACATGAAGAACTGCCGGTAGAGGAAGATGTTGTAGGCGCCGCCTCCCAGAAGAGAGGGGATCATCAACGGCCAGTAGGAGTCGATCATGCCTGCCTTGAAGTACAGCAGATACTGCGGGATCAGCGTGACCTGTGCCGGGAGCATTAAGGTCGCCATCAGGCAGGTGTACCAGAACTTTGAGCCCTTCGCCGGGAAACGGGCAAAGCCGTAGGCGACGAACGCCGAAGAAAATACAGTGGCGATTGTGTTGAACAGGACGAGAAACACCGTGTTTCTGGTGAACAGGGCGAAATCGGCCTGCTTCAGTCCGTTGGAAAAGTTCTTGAACAGCCATTTCTTCGGGATCAGCGTCGGCGGGAACTGGTATGCCTCCGCGGTGGACTTGAAGGCCGTGGTCAGCATCCACAGAAACGGGAAAATGCAGACGATCGCGCAGAGGATCAGGATGATGTAGATGACAGTCATCTGCAGGCGGTGCGCCGCAGATTTGGACATTGGGTTTTTCTTTTTCATAGCGCGCTCCTTTCGGTCAGTCGTTGTAGAAGACCCACTTCTTCTGTGTCGTCTGGATGATGCCGGTCACGATCATGATGACGATGAACAGGCACCATGCGATACAGGATGCGTAGCCCATCTTGCCGTACTCAAACGCGTTCCGGAAGATCAGCATCGCGACGGTCAGCGTGGAGTTGACCGGGCCGCCGTTCGTCAGGATGTACGGCTGGTTGAAGAGCTGGAACGCAGAGATCGTGCCGATGACGAGGTTGAAGTAGATCGTCGGCGTGGACAGCGGCAGCGTGATGGAAAATACCTGGCGCAGCGTGCTCGCCCCGTCGATCTGTGCGCTCTCATAGAGCGATGCGGGGATGTCCTGGATCCCGGCCAGCATGATCAGGATCTGGTTGCCCAGCGACCACAGGCACATGACAACGATACAGCCGAGCGCGAGGTGCTTGTCGCCCAGCCAGTTCGGCCCGGTGATGCCGAACAGGGAGAGAAAATAGTTCAGGACGCCGTAGCTGCCGTTGAAGATCCAGCCCCAGAGGATGGTGACGGCGACGCCTGCGGTGATGTACGGCAGGTAAAAAATGGTGCGCCAGAGTCCCAGGAACTTCACCTTGCGGCTCAGCAGCCAGCCAAGCACGAAGGAGATGACGAGACTGAGCGGAACGTACATGAGCACGTAGCAGATTGTATTTTTAAAAGCAGGCCAGAACAGGGCATCCACCTGGAAAGCCTGGATAAAATTGGCGAGTCCGACAAAGGTTCCCTCCCCGGTGAAGCCGGAATCCGTAAACGCGAGACAAAAGGATTTGATCATCGGATAGACGGTCAGCACGAGAAAGAATAAGAGCCAGGGTGAAATATAGAGATAAAAATTGATGGCGTTCCGGCGCTCGATGCCGGAGAGTTTCCGTTTCTTTTTTTCCTTCATCTTGTTTCCTCCTGAATAAAAATGCAGAGGAGGAAGACCTCCTCTGCATTTTACGGTAATATCTGATTAGTTATTGAAGCCGTAAGAAGCAAACTCCGTGTCAATCTGCGGACCGTACTGGTCAACAACTGCCTGCGGATCCTGCCCGTCGAGGGTAACAGACTGTACCATTGTCTCCCAGATATCTCCGGAGGAAGCGAGCGTGCCGCCCCACGGATTCAGATGAGAATTGCCAAGGTGCTCTACGTAGTAGCTGTTGTCGAGGCCGTCGCCCAGGTAAGTGGTCTCTGCGTAGGTCGTGTCTGCGATCTTCTTGTTTGCCGGGATGCCGCACACTGCGATCGCCTCAGCCATTGCGTCGTTCTCGTAAGCGATTTCCTTCAGGAACTGCCAGCCTGCATCCGGGTTCTCGCTCGTGGTCGTGATCGCCCAGCCGGTAGCGTACTGCACGTTGATTTCCTTGCCGTCCGGATCGCTCGGCATGCTGGTGAAGCCGATATTGATGCCGTTCTCGTCCGCGTCGTTCGTGACGGTGATCGCCTCGAAGCCGCCGCACGGATACATTGCCGTCTTGCCGGATACGAAAAGCGTCTCGGCCGGGATGGTCTCCTGAGCCGTGTCATCCGGGATGAGGCCGTTGCTGATCAGGGTATTGTAAAGTGTGAGTGCCTCCACGACCTTATCGGTGCTCATGTTTGCCTTGGAGAGATCCTCCTCATACGGAAGTCCGCCGCCGGAGTAGAGCATGATATTGTTCATGACCCAGTGCTTTGCGAGTGCGTACGTCTTGTTCGCACCCTCGCCGCTCACGAAAGCGGTGCCCCAGTTTGCCATATCCTGGAGCGTCCAGCCCTCTTCCGGATAAGCGACGCCCGCGTCGTCGAACATGTCCTTATTGTAAGCCATGACGAAGCAGTTCGTGTGGTTCGGGAAGCCCTCGAGCTTGCCGTCCGCGTCGTAGTAGCCGTCGATGATGCCCGGTGTGAGCACTTCGTCGAGGTTCACGCCTTCTTTTTCCACGTACGGATTCAGGTCAATGTAGAACTCGGTGTTCATTCCGTAGTAGTCCGGGCTCATCTGCATGACGTCGCCTGCCGAGCCGGAGGAGAGCGCTGCCGCCGCCTTCTGGTCCCATACGCTGTCAGCGGTCGGGATAATCGTGTAGGTGAGATTCAGCTCCGGATGCTCCTCCTTGAAGATCTCAAGCGCGTTCTCCCTGGACTTTGCCTCGTCATCTGCGCCCCATGCCCAGATGTCGAGATCGCCGGAGAGTTCTGCAGCGGAAGCGGTCACTCCGCCTGCCATCGCTGCCATAGCTGTGCCGAAGAGGACAGCCGTAAAAAGTTTTTTGTTGTTGCTTGTCATTTTTCTGCTCCTTCCCTTGTCGTCCGGTTGGACAAAACGTGTTGGCAACCGGTTGCAAAATTTGCGGGCGATTGTGTAAATCGTCCAAAAGATACAACTATTTTAAATGTTGTTTAACGTATTAGCTACAATGAAAATTGCTGAATTTTAGTCCGATTTTGCTTTCTGGGTAAAAATGACGAAACCGGACAGCCCTTATCTGGCTGCCCGGTAGGCGAGCGGTGTGGAGCCGGAGTATTTTTTGAAAATCCGGTTGAAATAGCTGATGGAGCCGAAATTGAGGCGGGCGGAGATCTCGGTGACGGAGAGGTTTGTGTGAAGCAGCAGCTCCTTGGCCCGCCGGACGCGGACGGAATTGCAGAAATCGACGTAGGACATGCCGACGATGCTCTGGAAGGTCCGGCAGAAGTTGGAGTAGCTCATGTTCACCATAGCCGCTGCCTCCTCCATCGAGAGCTTCTTCTCCGGGGCGGAGATCAGGCGGGAGAGAAGCGCCTGCATCTTCATGAGGCTGTGCGCGTGGAAGTCGACGTTCGTGTCGGACAGCCGGAGCATCCCTTCCTGCATCATGGAGGAGAGAAGAGCAGTCAGAGCCGCGCAGAGCCGGATCTCGAGCAGGGGCGGGAAGGAGAGGATGGGCCGGGACACGTCGTCTGTCTCAGTATTGAGGCAGGGGGAGAGGTCAAGCAGCTGCCCGATGGCCGGGTACAGCGAAGAGTCCTCCCGGACGGTGACAGATCCGCACGCCATCAGCGCGCCGGCCGGGAACAGTGCGGCATTGCCTGTGCGCGAGCTGAACAGCTGCTGGACGAACCGCGGGGAGAACTGGAGGACGATCTGGCGGGTGCGCAGGTCCTTCTGATTTCTATGTACGGTGAGCGGAGTGTAGAAGGTCAGAGTGCCGGGATGAAGTGTGATCAGCCGGTTGCCGAACTCCGCCTCAGCACTGCCGTCCGCCGTGTAGTTCATCTCATAGAAGGAATGACAGTGCATCGGGAAAGCAGAGACATGGTATTGCATATTGTCTGTAGAATCAGGGGGGGGGGTAGAAGGGATTTCCCGGACGTAGGTGACAGAGCTGAGATTCATCTTTGCGGGGTCCCCGCCTGCCTGGTAGGTTTCCTGATAGAGCATGTTGCACCCTCCTTTTACAGCGTGTAGTTTGACGTGACTGTGTTCCGGATCGCCGGCTGCCATAGCCGGAGCCGGAAGTATGATGAATGGTGTCATGTTATACGATGCGCACAAATCTGTCAAGTTAAACAAAAAAAGACTAAAATCAGACAAATTTGTTGCTATATAAAAATGAGCCTGTTGTTTATGATTAATAGAATGTATGGTAAAATAAAGTGCCTTCTCTGCCATAATGACGGAGATAACGGCGGGAATACCGAAAAAAGGGGGATCTACCTATGGGAAATTTGAGTTTTTATGCGGATGCGGACGCGCCGCGGACGAACCTGGAGCACTACTGGGAGCTGTGCGTGGGGAGCTGCCACGGCTATACCGCTCTGCGGGAGGATTATCGGAATCAGCTGCGAAAGGCGCACAAGGACATCGGATTCCGCTACGTCCGCTTCCACGGGATTCTGGACGATGACATGGCGGTCGTGCAGGAGCCGGAGCCGGGCGTGTACCGGTACAATTTCTTCAATATCGACTGCATCTTTGATTTCCTCCTGAGTATTGGCATGCGTCCGTTTATGGAGATCGGCTTTATGCCGGAAGCGTTTGCGTCCGGGACGAAGACGTGCTTCCCGTACCGCGGAAACATCACGATGCCGAAGGATTTTGAGGCGTGGGATGCGTTTATCACAGAGATGATGCGCCATTTCATTGACCGGTACGGGCTCGCGGAGGTGCGCGAGTGGTTCTTCGAGGTGTGGAATGAGCCGAACCTGGGCTTTTTCTTTGCGGGGAGCCAGCAGGATTACTTTGACCTGTATGAGCACACGGCGCGCGCCGTCAAGGCGGCAGATCCGAGTCTGCGCGTGGGCGGGCCGGCCACCGCGCTGAATGCCTGGATTGAGGAGCTGATCGCGTACTGTGAGAAGAAGGAGATCCCGCTCGACTTTGTCACGTCGCACCACTATCCGACCGACGATCCGCTCTGGTCGGGCGATGTGGACGTGGAGACGTTTTTCCAGGAGATGATCGCGCGGGCGAAGGAGAACGGCACGACGCTCGAGGAGGAGCACAAGAAGGCACAGAAGTATCACCGCGGCGTGCTCACCGAGATGCTCAGGGGCGCCAACCGCGAGGCGGGCCGGTATCCGCTTTACTACACGGAGTGGAACACGTCGGCGAATCTGCCGGATGACGTGCACGACTATCCGTACAGCGCCGCGCTGGTGACGAAGACGGTGATCGACAACATCGGGCTGGTCAACGCGTACTCCTTCTGGACGTTCACGGATATCTTTGAGGAGCATCCGCAGCATATCGGGGAGTTCCACGGGGGCTTCGGGCTGCAGACGGTGCACGGGATCCCGAAGCCGACCTACCGCGCGTTTGAGCTGCTCCACCAGCTCGGCCGGGAGCAGTATCCGCAGATCCCTGAGCAGGGAACGGTCGGCATGCTGATGACGGCCGCAGAGAACGGCGGGCTTCGTGTGCTCGCATACAATCAGCAGATCGAGGACGAGCCGGTGGAGACGGAGGAGGTCGTGCTCACAATCGCACATGCGTCCGCGGCGTCCGCGACGATCGTGCGCATTGACGAGACACACGCGAATGCCAGAGGGCTGTGGGATGAGCTGGGACAGCCGGTCTATCCGGACGCAAAGCAGATGGGAGCGCTGTATGAGGCGTCCATGCTCCGGGAGGAGCCGCTCGCGGTGGAGCAGACCGGGGAGGGCGTGCGCGTACGCTTCGCGCTGGAGCCGAACGCGGTGGCGCTGATCCGGCTGGGGTGAGAGGCGGAAGAGACGATGTGGCGGGGCGGACGAAATCCGGCTGGCGGTGGCGGCATACAGGCTGCCCGGACACAGAACATGGAGGACAGAATGGGACAAGAGAACAGGATTCCGTATATCGGACAGAATGAGTACGGCGTCGCGACGCTGTACGTGAAGGGGGAGCCCTTCCTGATGCTCGGCGGGGAGCTGCACAATTCCGCGTCGTCGAGCGCTGACTTTATGGAGCGGGAGGTGTGGCCGTACGTGAGGCCGCTGGGGCTGAACACCGTGATCCTCCCGGTGGCGTGGGAGACGATCGAGCCGCGGGAGGGCTGCTTTGACTTCACTTTGGTGGAGCAGCTGCTCACACAGGCGAGGCGGGAGCAGGTGAAGCTCGTGCTGCTCTGGTTCGGGCTTTGGAAAAACGGGGAGAGCTTTTATGTGCCTTCCTGGGTGAAGGAGGATGACCGGAGATTTTTCCGCTCCTGCTATCCGGGCGGGCTGCCGTCTGACACGGTGTCGTCGCTGTGCCGGGAGGCGGTCGAGGCGGATCGGCGCGCGTTCGTGCGGCTGATGCAGTTCCTGAAGGAGTACGACGGGGAAGAGCAGACCGTGGTGCTGGTGCAGGTGGAAAATGAGATCGGTTTTCTGAAGTCGGAGCGCGACTTTTCGCCGGAGGCGGAGCGCAGGTACGGCGAGGCGATCCCGGAGGCGGTCGGCGCGCGTTACGAGAGGAGCGGGAGCTGGCAGGAGGCGTTCGGCGAGGATGCGCCGGAGTATTTCATGGCGTGGCAGTACGGCTGTGCGGTGGAGCAGATTGCCTCCGCGGGGAAAGCGGTGTACCCGCTTCCGATGTATGTGAACGCGTGGCTGGAGCAGCACCCGGACCGGCCGGGCGTCTATCCGTCCGGCGGCCCGGTGGCGAAGCTGATCCCGCTGTGGCAGCTGGCAGCGCCGTCGCTCGATCTGATCGCCCCGGACATCTATCTTCCGGACTTCAGGGGCGTGTGCGAGTCCTATGCGGTTTCGGGCAATCCGCTCTTCATCCCGGAGGCGAGGCGCGATCCGGTCACGGCCTCCAATGCATTCTACGCGTTTGGCGGGCTGAATGCGCTTGGCTTCTCGCCGTTTGCGGTGGAGGACTTTCTGCGGGACGATCTGGAGGAGCCGGAGGTCGGGCTCCTCGCCGCGCTGAACATTGACATGAGCGGCTTCAACCCGACCGGGACAGGCGTCTACTTCCAGAGGAGCGTCGAGGTTCTCTCCGGGCTGCTCCCTCTGATCGCGAAAAGGCGCGGCAGCAAGGAGATGACCGGCTTTATTTGCGGCAGTCCGCTGGAGCGCGGGTGCATCCTGCCGATGGACGGCTTCGACCTGCAGCTGGACTATGTCTTTGACGGGAGACAGAGACCCGGCAGCGCGGGGATCGTGTTCGCCGAGAAGAACGGCTTCTACATTTCCGGGTGCAACGTGCGGTTCCAGGTGCTCCCGAAGAAGGGGAGCGGCAGCCATGTGACGGTCGTGCGGCTGGAGACCGGAGCCTTCGCGGACGGGTGCTGGCAGCCGGAGCGGGTGCTGAATGGAGATGAGTTAAGAGAGATGAGTCTTGGCAGCATGGCGGAGACGAAGCATGTGCGGGTCTGCGTGAGCCGGCCGTAGCAGGGCGGAACAGGTACGGGCCTGCGTGAGCCGGCCATAGCAGAGTCGGAGTATGTGCGGGTCTGCGTGAGCCGGCCACAGCAGGGACGCGGTATGTGGGCGCGTGAGTCAGAAAAACGGAGGAGAGAGCAATTTGATTGAAGTGAAGCATCTGGTAAAACGGTACGGAGAGAAGGTGGCGGTGAATGATCTGAGCTTTACCGTGCAGGACGGGGAGATCCTCGGATTTCTCGGCCCGAACGGAGCGGGGAAATCCACGACGATGAACATCCTGACCGGTTATCTGTCGGCGACCTCGGGGGAGGTTCGGATCGACGGAGTCGACATAGCGGAGGAGCCGGAGCGGGCGAAAAAGAACATCGGCTATCTGCCGGAGATTCCGCCGCTCTACACAGATATGACAGTGGAGGAATATCTGCGGTTCGTGTTCCGGCTGAAGAAAGTCGGAAGGGACGTGAAGAGGGACGCGCATATCGCAGACATCTGCGAGCGTGTCTATCTGCGGGAGGTGAAGGGAAGGCTGATCCGCAACCTGTCAAAGGGCTACCGCCAGAGAGTCGGAATCGCGCAGGCGATGATCGGGGATCCGAAGATTCTGATCCTGGATGAGCCGACCGTGGGGCTGGACCCGAAGCAGATCCTGGAGATCCGCGACCTGATCCGCAGCCTGAGAGCGCGCCATACGATTGTGCTCTCCTCCCATATTCTGCAGGAAATCCAGGCGGTCTGCACGCGGATTCTGATCATCAACGAGGGCAGGCTGGCCGCCGACGAGTGCGAGGCCGGGCAGAGGGACCGCTACCGGGTTTTGGTGGAGGGGCCGAAGAGCCGGGTCGTGGCCGGACTCGGGCAGCTTCCGGGAGTGCAGTCTGTGCGCATTGCCGGGGAGGCGGAGCCGGGAGTCGTCCGCTATCTGCTCGCGGTAGAGCCGGGCTATCCGATTCGCCGGGCCGTCTTTGACCGGGTTGTCCAGAGCGGCTGGCGGCTGCTCGGACTGGAGCAGGGCCGGGAGAGCCTCGAGGAGCGCTTCCTCATGGCGACATCCGGGCAGAGGTTTGTGCAGGGAAGGGAGGAGGAGCTATGAGCGCAGTCTATTTCAGGGAGCTGTCTTCCTACTTTAAAAGTGCGCGCGGCTACATCTGCCTGGGCCTGTACGTTCTGTTCGGCGGGCAGTTTTTCCTGATGCAGATCCGGTATCAGGGGGTCAACGACATTGCGGCGATTTTTTTCAACATGTATTTTGTCGTGCTGCTGACGCTCCCGGTGCTGACGATGCGGCTGCTCGCGGAGGAGAAGCGGACGCGCACGGACCAGGTGCTGCTGACGGCGCCTGTGTCGCTCGCGGAGATTGTGTGGGGAAAATATCTGGCGGCGTATACCGTCTTTGCGATGGGGATCTCGGTCTTTTTCCCGTACTTTGCGGTGCTCGGGGCGTTGTCCTCGCCGGATGTCCGGATGTTTGCCGGCAATCTTGCCGGGATGCTGCTTCTGGGGGCGGCGCTGATCGCGATCGGCCTGTTTGTGTCTGCGCTGACGGAGAGTCAGATGCTCGCGGCGGTCGGCACGTTCGGGGGCATCCTGCTTTTGATCGTTCTGGACAGCGTCAGCGGAATTTTGCCCGCGCAGCTGTCGGCTGTGAGCACGGTGCTCGGCGCGCTCTCGTTTAGCCGCCGGTTTTCCAATTTTACGGCGGGGCTGCTGGGCGGGTCGGACGTGGTGTTTTTCGTCAGTGTCGTGCTCGTGTTCCAGTTCCTGAGCGTGCGGGTGCTGGACCGGAACCGCTGGACGGCGAGCCGGAGAATCCGGAGCGCATCGCTCTCGGCTGCGGTCACGGTGGCGTTTCTCGCCGTGGTCGTGCTCTTCAATGTGGTGCTCGCGCTGCTGTTTGAGCGGCTTCCCGCGCTGGATCTGACCGACAACCGGTGGTATCAGCTCTCGGAGGAGTCGGTGGAGGCGGTCAGGGCGCTGGATACCGAGGTGGAGATCATCGTCTGCTCGGATCAGGAGTCGCTGCGGGAGACCGACTACGGGAAGCAGATGGATGAGCTGCTCAAGGAGTACGGGAGGACGAATGAGTGCGTCCGTGTGCGGTTTGCCGACGTGGTGAGGGAGCCGGAGCTCGCCAGGGAGTATGCGGACTATGCGGTGGCGGAGGGAAGTGTGATCTTCCACAGCGCGCAAAGGACGCGGGTGGTGACGTTGGGAGACTGTGTGGAGCGGGTCGCTCTGGAGGACGGCAGCGGTTACCGGTATGTGTCGAAGACGGAGCAGGTGCTCACGTCCGGGATTCTCTACGTGACGGAGGCGGCCGTGATGCAGGTGAGCATCCTGACCGGCCACCAGGAGCTCGGCTGTGAGGACATCCGGAACTACCTCGAGGAAAATAACTATGAGATCAAGGAGCAGAACATCGCGACCGAGGAGATTGATCCTGCGTCCGAGATGGTCTTTCTGCTGGCTCCGTCGACCGACTATTCGGCCGAGGAGATGGAGAAGCTGGACCGCTACCTGGATCACGACGGGCAGTTCGGCCGGAGGCTCATTTACGTCGCCGCGTACAACCAGCCGGAGCTCCCGGGACTTTCCGGGTTCCTCGCGGAGTGGGGCATCCGGATCGGCGAGGAGCTGATCGTGGAGACTGACGCGGCAAACGCGTATGATGACCAGGGCTTTTTGTTCGGGGCGGAGTTTACGGAGGCGGCGAAGCCGTATCTGGAGACGGTCAGAAACCCGTCGCTGCCCGCGCTTGGCTACTACTGCAGGCCGGTGGAGACGCTCTGGGAGGAAAAAGACAACCGGACGGCCGAGACGCTGATTCAGACGAAGGAGAGCTGTGTGCTGTACGCGCTCTCGAACGGAGCCATCTCCGGGATCAGGAGTGCAGAAAAACGCGCTTGCGGGATCGCCGCTCTGGGCAGCCGGCTGAAGTATCAGGGGACGACGGAGTGCAGATCCTACGTCGCAGCCTTCGGGTCGTCGGCGATGTTCTCCTCGTCCGATGCGGTGAGCAACAATTTTAACAACCGGGATTTCACGGTGGAGCTGATCAACCGCCTGAACGGCAAGGAGCAGGGGATCAGCATCGCCGGGGTCAGCCTGAGCGCAGAGAAACTGAGCGTGACACAGTCCGCCTACCGGGCGATCGCAGTGGTGTTCGGTCTGTTGCTTCCGGCGGTCTGCTTTGCGGCGGGCGCCATCATGGCGGTGTACAGGAGGAGACTATAATGAAGGCAAAGAAAAAACTTCTTCTGCTGCTTGTGCTGGCGGCGGTGCTTCTGGCTGCGCTCCTGCTCCTTGTGCAGAGGCAGCCAGAGGATCCGGGGCAGGAGACGGAGGCGGCGGAGGGTACGGAGGTGGCGCTGTGCGCGCAGGATCCGTCGGAGCTTTCGGAGGTGCACATCGAGAACGAGAGCGGCGTGGTCGACGTCGTGCGGGACGGGGAGAGACTGGTCCTGCAGGGCTACGAGGCGTATGCGCTAAGTCCGGTGAAGCTGGAAACGCTGATGCGGAACCTCTCGGAGGTGACGGGGACGCTGGTGGAGGCAAAGGCGTCGGACCTGGAGCGGTACGGGCTCGCAAAGCCGCGCGCCGTTGCAAGGCTTGCGGGAAAGGAAGAGCGGACGCTCTACCTCGGCGACTACAATGAGAGTGCGGGCGTCTGGTACGTGATGCGCGACGGGGACGAAGCGCTGTACACGGTGCCGGCGGGAAAGGGAGCGTACCTGACGAATGCGCCGTACGCGTACCTTGGCACGGAGTTCATACCTGCCTACACGGCGGGCGAGGAGATGACAGAGCGGCTGACCGGCGTGCGGATTGAGCGGCCGGATCTGGAGGAGCCGCTCGAGATCCGGGCGATGGAGGGGGAGCCGCAGGCGTACACCTCCGCCTACGAGATCACGAGCCCGGTGCAGGTCAAGACCTCCCTGAAGGCGATGAATGAGGAACTTGGCTCCCTGTTCGGGTTCGCGGCGGATGCCGCGGTCGGGAAGTATGAGGCGCAGGCTGCGGCCAGATACGGCTTCGACGAGCCGGCGATGGTGATGACGGTGGAGCACGACGGGACGACGGACGTGTTCACGGTCGGCGGGAAAAACGACGCAGGAGAGCGGTATCTGCTCTATGGCGGCACGGACCTGCTGTACACGGTGTCGGAGAGCCGGCTTGCGTTTCTGCGGGTGAGCGCGGATGACCTGTTTTTCGGAATCGCCCTGCTGCCGGACATCGAGACGGTGGCGGAGGTGGAGCTCGCGCTGGACGGTGAGACGTATCGCTTCGCGCTGCACCGGGACGAATCCGGCGCGATCGAGGAGGTCACCGTGGCGAAAGTGTCGGAGACGGATGCAGCGGCAGGCGGACAAACAGCGGAGGAAACGCCGAAGACGGATGCAGCGGCAGACGGTGAGATGGCGGAGGAAACGCCGGAGGCGGATGCGGCGGCAGACGGTGAGATAGCGGAGGAAGCGTCGGAGACGGATGCAGCGGCAGACGGGCAGACAGCAGAGGAAATGTCCGAGGAAACGCCGGGGGACAGGTCTGGAAAGTTGGAGGAGAAGCAGTTCCGCAAGTTTTTCTCTTTCCTGCTGGAAGTGGACGTCCAGGAGATCCACACCGAGGAGGAAGAGGGAGAGAGGCGGCTTGCGATCACTTACCGCTATCTGGATGGCAGCGAGGACGTGCTGGAGGAGATTGCCCTGGCGGACGGCCGGACGGCTGGCATCCGGGTCAACGGAAACATGTCTTTTACCGGGCGGCTTGCGTATGTGGAAAAGCTGCGCACGGAGCTCGGCCATCTGCTCGCCGGCGAGGAGATTGACACGAATTGGTAGGACCAGGCAGCCGGATTCTGAAGGCGGCTGTGGCATTGCACAGATTTTGAACAGACAGAATGACAGAGAGGAGATTACTATGAAGTACAGAAACCCAATTATTTCCGGTTACAATCCGGACCCGTCCATCTGCAGAGTGGGGGACGACTATTACCTTGTGAACTCATCGTTTGAATTTTTCCCGGGTGTCCCGCTGTACCACAGCCGGAACCTGGTAAACTGGGAGCCGGTAGGGCACTGCCTCGACCGGAGGAGCCAGCTCGAGCTCGACCGGTGCCGCGCGTCGGGGGGAATTTATGCGCCGACGATCCGCTACCACGAGGGCATGTTCTACATGACGACCACGAATGTCAGCAACGGCGGCAATTTTATCATCCACACGGAGGATCCGCGCAAGGGCTGGTCGGAGCCGGTCTGGATCGACCAGGGAGGGATCGACCCGTCGCTGCTCTTCGACGATGACGGGAAGGTCTATTTTACCTCGACGGGCAGAGGGGAGAACGGCAGACAGGCGATCGTGATCTGCGAGCTGAACCCGCTGACCGGCGAGAAGTACACCGAGACGCGCGTGCTCAGCTACGGCTGCGGAGGCCGCTATCCGGAGGGGCCGCATCTCTACAAGATCAATGGAAAATATTACCTGATGCTCGCCGAGGGCGGCACAGAGTACGGCCACATGGAGACGATGCAGCGCTCGGACAGCCCGTACGGCCCGTTTGAGGCCTGCCCGTACAACCCGATCCTCTCCCACAAGGAGGACACGCGGGAGCGTATCTACTGCACCGGTCATGCGGACATCATGGAGGACGCAAACGGCAACTGGTGGATGGTCTGCCTCGCGATCCGCCCGTGCGGCAAGGCGCCGAACCGTGTGCTGCTGCACAACCTCGGGCGCGAGACGTACCTGGCGCCGATTACGTGGACTGAGGATGGCTGGCCGATCGCCGGGGAGGGCGGCCTGATTGACATCGAGATGGACGGCCCGCTGCCGGGTGAGCAGCCGGACCCGGTCTGCAGGGACTTCGCGGATGACTTTTCGGATGCGGCGTTTTCCGCGCACTACAATTTCCTGCGCAATCCGGCGATGGAGAACTATGCGCGTCTGCCGCAGGAAAAGCGCCTTCTCCTGAAAGGCAGCACCGTGACGCTGAACGAGCAGGACACGCCGACCTGGGTGGGTGTCCGCCAGAAGGGCTTCGAGACGGAGACGACCGTCCGCGTTTTCCCGGAGCGGGTGTGCCAGGGGATGCGCGTCGGTCTTACTTCCTATTATAATATGGACTATCACTATGAGATTTACCTGACGAGAGAGCAGGACCGCTGGATCGTCGCGCTGGCGAAGCACGTCCACGATCTGTTTGCCGTCACCGCGCAGGCGGAGGTGGAGCTGAACGCGGAGGGCGCCATCGATCTGAAGATCGACACGGATCTGGAGTATTACACCTTCCGCTACAGCACGGACGGAGTGCACTACCAGCTGCTCGGCCGCGGCGCCGTAGCCGGACTGTGCACCGAGCAGACCCGCACAATGACCTTCACCGGTACCTACCTTGCCATGTTCGCCGAGAACGGGGACGCGAAGTTCGCGGACTTTGAGGTGAAGGTGAAGGATTATTGAGAGAAAAGGAATGTTAAGAGAAAAAGAAGTATTGAGAGAGAAGAGGGATTGAGAGAACGGGTTATTGAAAGAGAAGGCTGAGAAGAAACGCTTGTTGAAAGGGAAGAATTACCGGGAACAAGCAGAAACATAAGTGTGGGATATGAGAACAGGGTGCTGCAGATTTGCCGCGCCTGCAGTTGCTGGCATGTGGCCTGTCGGACCGCTCGGTGACTGCAGGACCGCGGCATGCTGCACCACTTTGTTGTTACTGCTTTTGAAATCGAATTATCTTAATTATAAGGAATAGAGAAACAACAAAGAAGATGGACAGATAAATAAGAATGAAATATGGATTTTAAAATCTTAAAATATGAGATAAAACGGTTGCGTTCCTGGCAAAGACGTGTATAATAGAAAGAAACCGCAAACGAAATCGCCAGGGAAAAGACAGAGTAATACAGATTCGGAGAGAAAGGGCGGGTGTCATGACAAAATATATTGAACATGTCAATGCGTATCTGACGCAGATGAAAATTAAGCAGACCTACATCAGTTTCAAGTCGGGGATTGACACAAAAAAATTATCCCGCATTCTGACCGGAGCGCAGGACGTGAGCGGCACGGATATGGAAAAAATAGCGGCGGCTCTTGGAAAGAAAATGGAGTTTTTTTTGTGTGATGCGTTTACGCCTCCGCAGATTGCAGAGTTTGAGCCGGATGCGATTTCTTTTTACGCAGGCGAGCCGACCGAGCGGCAGGAACAGATAGCAGGGAAGCTGCTTAGGCTCATGGAAAACATGGATGAGGTGTTGAGTGCAAAGAGCCGTTTTCTGAATATTTCGGAGGAGTGAGGCATGAACATAGAGCGTCTGAGGAGGATTATTGACTACAGCGCTGCCAACCGGGCCAGAATTGAGTCAAAGGTTGACAAATTCTATGCGTTTGCCGGGATCGGCGGCGAGAAGGAGGTTCTGAATAGTCTGCAGATTGTCAGGACGACACTTAGAAAAAAGGGCTATCTGGTTCTGGAGCTCCCATTTGCGGATCAGGAGATAGGAGCTCTTTGCTACAACGGAGACGCGCTGGGTTATCTTGTGATCAACACGTCTCTGCCGAAGGTGAATGCGAATTTTGCGCTTTGCCACGAGGTCTACCATGTCTTTTGCCAGGACGGCCGCACAGGTCCGAAGGCGGAATTTGCAAGAAATTATTATGAGCAGGAAGCGGAGTATGCCGCAAACCTGTTTGCTGGGATGATGCTGATGCCGGAGTCGAATTTCAGGCGGATGTATGCATTCTTTAAAAATGAGTCCGGAGAGCATGAGCAGGATGTGATCATTCGGTTAATGAATTATTATCAGGCACCGTATATGGCGGTTCTCATCCGGTGCTATGAGCTTGAGCTGCCCGGGAAGAATGTGGTGCCGGAGGAGCTGATGCAGGTGGATGGCGCGTATATCCGGGAGCGGTTTGTGGACTTGTGGCTGGATGATTCCTGTCTGGATGCGACCAGAAAGGATGACTTTCCACGTTTGGAAGCCATTGTGGAGCGCTTTGGAAACGCCTATATCCGAGACGGTTACCTCGAGGAACGGACTCTGGCAAAGGTGCTGCAAAATATGAAAACCCTCTATGCAGAGATAAAGGGGGTATAGCGCATGGCGTCTGTCTATCCGGAACATCCGCAAAATTATAGTGAAATAGAAGCTTATGTGAACAGGGGAGTGTTTCGCAGCGATCTCTTTGCGAGAGGAAAATGCTTTTTTTATGATACGTGTTCCTTTCGCTATCACGCAAAGTTATCATTCGATGAGGTGCAGCCGATTCTTTCTTATATGAAAGACGAGGATGGTGTAGTCATTGTCGTTCAATGCGTGATTATGGAGCTGGCATCCCGAACGGGAGTTTTAAACCCGGAATGCATTCGGTATTTCAGGACGATCAGCGAAAGCGGCCTTCCGATTTACGTGATCAAGGAAGAAGTGCTCTTTGATATCATGGGTGTGTGCTTTGGCACCAATGCGGCGATTAACAGCTATTTGGTGTGGCCGGTGAGAATGCTTCGGGGCCCGGTGAGTACGATTACAAAAACGCTGGAAGAGGATCCGAGCCTGTACGAGGAGGTGATCAAGGGTAGAAATCTGGACAGCAGGGGCATCTATGAGAGGTTTTTTTCCGCTGTGAGGGCAAATAAGGAGCCGCAGGATCATCTGGGGGAAGAACTGTTGGCGATTTGCCTGCATATGCTGTCACAGCTTCCGGGGGAAGCGGATGGAAAGTTTTGCGTGATCACGGATGATAAGGGTGCCGCAGGAAAAATGGATGAATTGTTCGAGAAGACGGCAAGACAGCATTGCGGAAAGCGCATTATCATGTTCAGCACGCCAAAGCTGGCACAGATATTATATAGGAAGGACTACGTGAAAAGCCGGGAGATTTTGCTGGGGATTTTAGGTGCCGGGGGAAGCGGAAAGATCCGGGTACTGGGAATGCAGATCTATGACCTGAAGAGCCATGAGCTTTCACTGAGCCGCGAGGAGGCGGCGGATGGCATTATGGAGCGCAGTATCCATATTATCTTTTGACGATAGCGTATAGAACAGTGTAGCATTTAGACATCGTTCGTGCAGGAGAGAGGAGAAGAACATTGAAGAGAAATAGAAAATTTTTGAGCGGAATCATTGCTTTGCTGCTGTTGCTGGCAGGTTACACCGGGTGGCTGAACCCGCTGCAGGAGAAGAACAGCGCACCAGGACAGGCGCAGGAGCAGCAGATTTCGGAGAGGAGCGGAGAGCAGCAGGCGAGTGCGCAGGCATCGCAGGAGAACGAGAAGCAGCAGGCGAGTGCGCAGGCATCGCAGGCGGACAAGGAACAGCAGGGGCGTGCCGCGTCATCACAGCAGCAGTCCTCGAAAGCTGAGTCAGGAGCACAATCGGATGCTTTGCAGGTTGAGGAATCCGGGACGTACACCTCGAAGGAGGAGGTTGCGGCCTATCTGCACGCGTTCGGGCACCTTCCGGATAATTTTATCACGAAGAAGGAGGCGAAGCGACTCGGTTGGGTGAGCAGTGAGGGCAATCTGGACGAGGTCGCACCCGGAAAGAGCATCGGCGGAGATTCGTTCGGCAATTATGAGGGAAATCTGCCCGAGGAGAGCGGGAGAAAATACTACGAGTGCGATATCGACAGCGACGGCGGCTACCGCAACGCGAAGCGGCTCGTGTATTCGGATGACGGACTGATCTACTACACGGAAGATCACTACGAGACGTTCGAGCTGCTGTACGGGGAGGAGTAAACGGCGATCGTATGGCAATGACATGGCAATGGCATGGCAATAGTATGGCGCTAGCATGGTAATAGTATGATAATGGCATGGCGCTAGCATGGCAATGGCATGACAATAGTAAGGGATCCTATGGCAAGGGAGGCATGTGTGTATGCTTAGAAGCGTGATTTTAGATGCGCGGGAGCTCAAAGAGAGAGACAGCGCGCACGCGTACTTGAAAGAGATGCTGGAATTGCCGGAGTATTACGGGAGAAATCTTGACGCGCTGTACGACTGTCTGACAGAGATGTCAGAGAGGGAGATTCTCTTTGCACACACATCGGAGGCCGGAAGCTACTTTCCGCGCATCCGGCGCGTGTTTGAGGATGCACGGCTGGAAAATCCGGGGCTGTGTGTAAAATACGGCAGCGGATTTGAGTTAGGAAACCGCGGAGAGGGATGATCCGGCAGCGAATTTGAGCTAGGAAACCGCAGAGAGGGATGATCCGGCAGCGAATTTGAGCTAGGAAACCGCAGAGGCGGATGATCCGGCAGCGGATTCGAGCTAGGAAACCGTAGAGATGGATGATCCAGCAGGGAATTTAAGCTGAGAAACCGCAGAGACGGATGATCCGGCAGCGAACTTGAGCTAGGAAATTGCAGAGACGAATGGTCCGACAGCGAATTTGAGCTGGAAAACTGCGGAGACGGATGATCAGCGGGACGTGATTCGATGTACCGGCTGCTGTCAGGGCAAAAACAAAGGGTGTTGCAGAATGCGTCAGGATGCAGACGCGGGTAGTTTCACAAGGAATCCTATCCCGCGGTCTGCAGCTGGCAGCAGGTTTGCAGCAGCCCTTTTTGTTTTCATTTGTTTTACAGTCCTTGCACGTCGTTTTTCCCTCGCCAGAGCAACACCGCCTCGCGCTCCTCTGTGGGCCCGAGCGCATAGATCGTGTCGCTCTCGCAGTTGAGGTAGCACGATGGTATGAGCCGGTTGTAGGCGGTCGGATGGTCAGCGGTCAGCCGGATATCCGGCGCAAAATCAAACGGAACCGTGCGGTAGTACGGGTCGAAGGCGAGAAGCTCCTCGCCCGAGAGCCCGGTCAGCAGGATATAGTGCGGGACGTCAAAGTATACCCGCACGACACAGACCCCGCCCTCGCGCAGCGCTTCGTTGATCGGACTGTCCGGGCCGATCGCCACCTCGCACCCGGAGAGGTGCCGCCCCAGGACGGGCAGCTGCCCAAGCCTTCCAAAGCAGTTCAGCCAGTTCACGAGAAAGGCCATCGCGGCACACGAGGTGCCGCTTTTCCCCTGGATTCCTTCATTATTATAGCTGTCGAGACTGTAGAGCATGATATTGCGTATGACCTCCGGCGGGATCTCCTCGCGCTCAAAGAGGTAGCTGATCGCATTCAAGAGCGAGGTCGGCCCGCAGTCATACTCGGAAATCTGATAGTGAAGCGGGATTTTCATGGCGGTCTCCTCAGAACGGAATGACTTCCGGCTCATGTGTGAAGGCGGAGATGGTGGCGGTGGCGTCCTTAAAATAGAAGACCTGCGTGTTCCCGTCGTCGGCCTGATACATTTTCTGCAGGGACGGATATGCGTCGAGCATAGACTGGCGAGCCTCCAGGCGGTCATCCTCGACGAGCGTCCCGGCCACGCGGATCCACTCGCCCTTTGAAAAGGCACAGATCTCGACCTTGCCGTTTTCGAGGATCTGGTGGGAGACCGGTTTTACCCTGCCGGTCTGGATGTACAGCTTTCCCTCAAAGATATGGACGGTGCCGAACGGCCGCACGCGCGGCTGATCGCCCTCGACGGTCGCGAGATAGTAGGTGCCTGCTCTCTTCAAAAATTCATATACTCTCTGCATGTTGCTCCTCCGTTCTTTTTTCGTGAAACATGTGAAAAATTGGTTTGATGACAATATTATACATATCCTTCCAGGAAACTGCAAGAAAATCGTGCCCGGAAAAGACGGTTGCAATGCGGCTTTGCAGTTGCTATAATGTCGGGGAACTGAGCGCGCCATGCCGCCGAAGCGCTTGACGGAGGAGTGGATGAGGCGGATCGCTGAGCGCGCTGTGCCGATGTCTGACAGCGTGTCGGATATGGTTTGTGTGGCGTTTTCGGTCTGCAGTTTTCTGTAATTAGTTTCGCTGTATGGCAAGGGATGTATGTTGCGAAGAACTATGAAATGGATCGGAAAGCAGATTGGAATCGGTCGGGAAATCAGGTGCAGCGTCGTCTGGGAGGACAGGCGGGAAGTCAGCCGGAGGATTGGGAGAAAAGAGAGGAAACAGAAATGGCAGAGAAAAAGAGACTGGGCCGCCGGGCCTACCTGAACAATTTCAAGAAGAGCGGAAAGGGAGAGTACGTCTACGAGGGGGCGCACTACCGTTTTGTGGGGGAGGAGCGTGAGCGGATGCGGCTCACCTCGGCTCTGGCGTGGCTGTCTGCCGCGCTGGTGGCGCTGCTGCTGGCGGAGGGCTGTCTGCCGGTGCCGGGGCTCTCGCGGACGGCGTATGTGCTGCTCCCGTACGTGGCGGAGCTGGCGGGGGCGGTCAGCGCATGCATCGCGGCCTGGCGTCTGCGCACGGCGGAGTTTCCGCTGCGCGATTACGTCTATGAGAGCTCTGTGGAGAAGCTCTCGTTCCGCTCGGGAGTCGCTGCGGCGGGCGGCGCGGCGGCCCTGGTCGGGGAGACGGTGTACCTGTTTCTTGCCGGGAGCGGCGGAGCCACCGCATGGATTGCAGGATTCTATATCGTGCAGCTGCTGGCATTTATCGCAGCGTTGCAGTTGTACCGCGTAAATGCGTCTGCGCAGTGGGAAAAGCTGTAAATACAGGAAAATTTCTGCATGTACCGCGCTGTAGTTTTGCCGCTTGAAAGTGTCGGAAAAAACTGTCGTTTCTTTCCGTATTTTCCACGAAAATCCGACCGAAAACGTAAAAAGAGCGAGATTCAAAATTGACAAGCCTACACAAACTCGCTATAATGAGACTCAGGATAAGAGTTTGTGTGGCGAAGCGGAATGTGCGTCCCGCAAAGACGCAAAAGGGGGTATACCCCCTTTTATGTATGTTGTTTTACAACATACATAAATTCCCTGCCGATCACGAGCTGAGTCTGCCAGCCGCAGCGGCCGCGCCGGTGTCTGTTCGGGACACTGGAAGAGAGCTGCTGCAGGAATCAAAAAAGGAGGATCTGTATGAAAAACATGAAAAAATTTCTTGCGCTTGCCCTGACTGCCGGCATGGTGTTCGGTCAGCTCACAGGTGTGGCAGCGGAGGAAACCACAGAGGCTGCTACTGAGGCAGCCGCAGAGGCAACGGAGAAGAAGGCGAACACGCTTGTCGTTGCTGCTGACGGCATGGACGGAAAGTTCTCTCCGTTCTTCTACACGGCAGTGCCGGACGAGGACGTCGTTCGTACGCTGTTCGAGGGACTGCTTGTCTCCGACCGTGAGGGCTCTGTTGTCCTCAAGGGAATCGAGGGCGAGACGCGCCCGTACAACGGCACGGACTACACCTACAAGGGAATCGCGGACTGCGACATCGTCGAGAACGAGGATGGCACCGTAGACTACAACTTCACCCTGAAGGAAGGCCTGATCTGGTCGGACGGCGAGCCGATCACGATCGACGATGTAATCTTCTCCGCATACGTATACTGCGATCCGACCTACGACGGAAACAGCACGCTGTTCGCACTTCCGATCGAGGGTATGGAGGCATACCGCACCGGTATGGAGACCCTGTTTAATCTCCTGACCGCTGCAGGCCCGGACAACACGGACTTCACCTACTGGGATGAGGCGACACAGACTGCATTCTGGGCAGACCTGAACCAGGCCGGCGACGCGTTCGCACAGTCGATCGTAGACTACGTGATCGCTGCAGGCTACAACGCAGAGGGCGACTCCGTCGCTGCATGTGCGGCGAACTGGGGCTACACGCTTGACGAGAGCGCGACCGTTACCGATTTCTTCAACGCGATGGTTGAGGCGTACGAGGGAGATTATCTGACGATGTCCTCCACCGAGACGGCTGGCCCGCTGATCACAGACCTGATGGAGGATTACAATGCGTACACGATCGGTATTGAGACCGGCGAGTCCGCTCCGTCCATCTCCGGTATCAAGAAGACTGGCGACTACACGATGACGATCACGACGACGTCGATCGACGCGACCGCGATCTATCAGCTCGGCTTCATCTTCTGCCCGCTGCACTACTACGGCGATGTTGCAGAGTATGACTACGACAACAACAAGTTCGGCTTCCCGAAGGGCGATCTGTCCGGCGTGAAGGCAAAGACCTCGGCACCGATCGGCAACGGCGCATTCACCTTTGTGAGCTTCGAGAACGGCGTTGCTACGGTACAGGCGAACCCGACCTACTGGAAGGGACAGCCGAAGATTGACTATATCAACTTCCAGCACGTACAGGAGGCAGATAAGATCAGCGGCGTCGGCGCAGGCACGCTGGATATCGCAGAGCCGTCCTTCAGCCTGGACGCTGTCGCTGAGATGGCAGAGCTGAACGGCGGAAGCGAGGACTTCGACGGCGATGTGATCACGATCAAGACGGTGGCGAACCTCGGCTACGGCTACATCGGCATCAACGCAAAGAACGTGAGTGTCGGCGGCGATATGAGCTCCGACGCTTCCAAGAATCTCCGTAAGGCAATCGCTACGGTGCTTTCCGTTTACCGTGACGTGGCAATGGATTCCTACTACGGCGAGTGGGCGAATGTTATCAACTACCCGATCTCCGATACTTCGTGGGCAGCTCCGCGTGTAACGGATGAGGGCTACCAGGTAGCATTCTCTGTAGATGTAAACGGCAACCCGATCTACACCGACGGCATGACCGAGGACGAGAAGTATGCGGCAGCGCTTCAGGCAGCACTTGGCTTCTTCGAGGCAGCCGGCTACACCGTAGAGGACGGCAAGCTGACCGCAGCTCCGGAGGGCGCTTCCCTCGAGTACGAGATGATGATCCCGGGCAGCGGCATCGGCGATCACCCGAACTTCATGATCGTTTCTATGGCGAAGGATGCGCTCGCTACGATCGGCTTCAACCTCATCATCACCGACCTGAGCGACGGTACCGTGACGATCGGCAACAACCTCGATGCAGGTACTGCAGAGCTGTGGACGATGGCATGGCAGGCGACGGCTGACCCGGATATGTACCAGATCTACTACTCTGACGTGGCAAACGGCGGAGCAAACCCGGGCGGAAGCAACAAGTATTACAGCATCCAGGATCCGGAGCTTGACGAGCTGATCATGGCGGCACGTCAGTCCACAGACCAGTCCTACCGCAAGGTTCTCTACAAGGAGTGCCTGGACATCATCGTAGACTGGGCATGCGAGATTCCGGTATACCAGCGTCAGAACTGCGAGATCTACTCCACAGAGCGTGTAAACGTGTCCACGCTGACACCGGATATCACGACCTACTGGGATTGGATCAACGACATCGAGCTTCTGGAGCTGAACGAGAACGCTTGATCGAGTTACACCCTGCAAAATCAGGTGCGCCGCTTCGGCGGCGCGCCTTTATGAACATGCTGTTGGTACTTGGTTCTGCATATAAGCGGCTGCTCGCGGGAAAAGGCCACGAACATCCGCGTATGTGCAGAACTGTTTTTGCATCTGGATAAAAATATGTAAGGATTGGAGGAAATTGCGTGCGTAAATATGTTGTCAAGCGTCTTTTGCTGTCGGTAGTCATCTTATTTTTCGTCTGTTTCATTATCTACGCGCTGATGCGCTGCCTTCCGTCTTCGTACGTGGAGCGGATGGCGATGGAGCTCAGCCAGAAGCCTGGCGCGAAGTCGTACCAGGAATGGCTGGATCAGCTGAATGCGCAGTACCATCTGGACCGGGGGATCATCCCGGGCTATCTGATGCAGCTCGTCGAGATGATCAAGGGGAACTTCGGTGACAGCTGGAAATTCACGGTTCCGGTTGTAGAGCAGTTCCAGAAATGTATCGGCGTGTCCTTCGTGATGGGGGCGATCTCGCTCGTGCTCGAGATCATCATCGCAATCCCGCTGGGGATCATTGCGGCGACGAAGCAGTATTCCAAGGCAGACTATGCGATCACAGTGTTCGCGCTGGCAGGCATCTCACTGCCGACGTTCTTCTTTGCGACGCTGCTGAAGCTGGTCTTCTCGGTCAAGCTGGGCTGGTTCGACCTGGTCGGCCTGATCGGGCGTAATTATAACACGCTGGATTCGATGGGGCAGTTCCTGGACAAGGCGCACCATCTGGTTCTGCCGATCACGACGCTCGTGGTGATCAGTGTCGGCTCCCTGATGCGCTACACCAGAACGAACATGCTGGAGGAATTGAACTCTGACTATATCCGCACCGCGCGCGCGAAGGGCCTGAGCGAGCGGAAGGTCATCTACCACCATGCATTCCGCAACACCCTGATCCCGCTGGTCACGGTCATCGGAAACTCTCTTCCGGGACTGTTCTCCGGAGCGCTGATCACGGAGACGCTGTTCGCGATCCCGGGCATCGGGTACAATTCCTACCAGGCGATGATCGCAGGAGACATCCCGTTCTCCATGTTTTTTATGACGTTTATCGCGATTTTGACACTGGCGAGCAACCTGTTGGCTGACATATTGTACGCAGTGGTTGACCCGCGCGTGCGCATCTCATAAGAAAGGGGGAGAACAATGTCTGACGAAAACAAGAATGTAAATCAGAATGGCGAGGAACAATATTCCTTAAATGATGATCGCCGCGTCAAGGTATTATCCCCCGGCGCGATGGTGGCGAAGCGCTTTTTCCGCAACCGCCTGGCGGTTACCGGTATGGTAATCCTGATTATCATGTTTATTTTCTCCTTCATCGGAGGTCTGGTTTCCCCTTACAGGGAGGATGAGGTATTTTACCGCAGAGATTACATCAACAAAGAGTACGTCGGAGTCACGGAGAACACGGAGTACCGCTATCTCGAGCTGACCGAGGAGTACGGCGCAGTCCAGCAGGCGATGACCGTGCTTGCGATTCAGCAGGACAAGCCGACGATCGAGGCGAAGGGCAAGACGTACGATGTCGTGAAGGAAGGGGAAGGTCTGTACTCCATCAAGGACGGCGACACTGCGATCGGCGCGGCGTACCTCGATATCGTGAGCGCGGAGGACAGCAGCGTGAAATTCACGCCGGACTTCCAGTACCAGGCGCTGCTGGCTTATATCGGCGGCGGCGGTGCGTTTACGGTGGACGGCGAGGAGTATGAGGCGGATGAGCTCGGCATGATCACAAAGGGCGGCGAGTCCTATGCGGTCTGCAGCCGGTACATCGTGCAGTCCAAGACGAGCGGCACGGTGATCAGCAACGAGTTCCGCGAGGCGCTGATCGAGCATCTGGCTACCGGCGAGGAAGCCTTCACGTTCACAGACCCGGAGGGCGAGACGGCGGAGTACACGCTGGTCTACGATCCGGCGACCAAGATCTGGTCGGTTAAGCAGGAGGTCTCCACGCAGGTATTTGACACGTATTCCTTCCCGTCGAAGACACACTGGCTCGGCACAGACCGGAACGGCATGGACATGCTGACCCGTCTGATGTACGGCGGCCGGATTTCCCTGATGGTTGGCTTTATCGTCGTGATTATCTCGACGGTGCTGGGCGTCGTCCTGGGCGGCGTGGCCGGATATTTCGGCGGCTGGATCGACAACCTGGTGATGCGTATTGTGGATATTTTCTACTGCATCCCGTCGACGCCGGTCATCATCATCCTGGGCGCGGCGATGGACGGCATGCGCGTTGAGCCGAAGATCCGTATCTTCTACCTGATGCTGATCCTCGGTGTGCTGGGATGGCCGGGCACCGCGCGTATGGTCAGAGGCCAGATCCTCTCCCTGCGCGAGCAGGAGTTCATGACCGCGACGGAGGCATGCGGAATCCGTGTGTCGAGGCGTATTTTCCGCCACCTGATCCCGAATGTCATTCCGCAGCTGATCGTTATCAGTACGATGAGCCTTGGCTCCACGATCATCACGGAGTCGACGCTTTCCTTCCTGGGACTCGGCGTAAAGTTCCCGTACGCTTCCTGGGGAAATATCATCAACGACGTGTCCAACTCGTTCGTGCTGACGAATTACTGGTTCATCTGGATCCCGGCAGGCGTCTGCCTGATGCTGACCGTGCTGGCGTTTAACTTTGTAGGCGACGGTCTGCGCGACGCGTTTGACCCGAGAATGAAGCGATAAGAGAGGAGGAGCACAGATGGCAAAAAATAAACCGGAGGGCTACCTCTCTGCCAGAGAGTCCCGGCGGATTTCGAAGGAAAACCGCAAGATCACGAGCGCGATGGAAAAAACGCGCAAGCGCAAGAACGTGCCGGAGAGTGAGTATCTGACCACGATGCACGATCCGAACAACGCGGTGGAGTTTGACAACCTGCACACGTATTTCTTTACGGATGCAGGTACGGTAAAGAGTGTGGACGGCGTCACGTTTGAGGTGCCGATCGGAAAGACGGTCGGCGTCGTGGGCGAGTCCGGCTGCGGCAAGTCCGTGACGAGCCTGTCCCTGATGCAGCTGCTGCAGCGGCCGCAGGGCCAGATCGTGGAGGGGGAGATTCGTCTGAACCTCGGCGACAAGGCCGTGAATGTCGCGAAGATGCCGGACAAGGAGATGCAGCATCTGCGCGGTAACTACGTATCCATGATTTTCCAGGAGCCGATGACGTCCCTGAACCCGGTCTTCCGGATCGGAGATCAGGTGGATGAGGTCATCAGCCTGCACAACGGCGAGGGAAAGAGCAAGGAGGAGGTCAAGGCGCGGACGATCGAGCTGCTCGAGCTGGTCGGAATCGCAAACAGCGAGGGCGTGTACCAGATGTTCCCGCACGAGCTCTCGGGCGGTATGCGTCAGAGAGTCGTGATCGCGATGGCGCTTGCCTGCAACCCGAAGATCATCATTGCGGATGAGCCGACCACGGCACTCGACGTGACGATCCAGGCGCAGGTGCTCGATATCCTGCGCAGCCTGAAGGATAAGATCAATTCCTCGATTATGTTTATCACACATGACCTCGGCGTGATCGCGGAGATGGCGGACTATGTCGTCGTCATGTACGCGGGCCGGATCGTGGAGAAGGGGACGGCGGAGGATATCTTCTATCACCCGGCGCATCCGTACACGATCGGACTGATGGCGTCGAAGCCGGTCGTCGGCAAGCAGGTCGACAAGCTCTACTCGATCCCGGGCAAGGTGCCGAACCCGATCAACATGCCGGACTACTGCTATTTCAAGGATCGCTGCGAGATGTGCGTGAGCGGGTGCAGCGGCGCTTACCCGTGTGAGGTGAGTCTGTCGGAGACGCACAAGGTGAGCTGCTACCGCTACTATGATGAGGCGAAGAAAGGAGGAGCGTGATGGGAGTGAACAAAGGAATCGCTGACGGCGTCGGGCGCGCGCATGGCGCATCAACGCCGGAAGAGCTGAAGTATCAAACAGAAAAGCGGGAAGAGCGGCTGAAAAAGGGCCTGCAGCCCGCAGGCGGGACCGGCACGGCTCCTGTTATGGCTTCCTCGGACCCGAACGAGCCGCTGGTGTATGACCCGCAGTATATTCTGATGGTGAAAAATCTGAAAAAGTATTTTCCGATCAAGGGCGGCATGATGTCGCACGTGGTCGGCCAGGTCAAGGCGGTTGACGGCGTGACCTTCAACCTCAAGCGCGGCACGACGATGGGCCTCGTGGGCGAGTCGGGCTGCGGCAAGACGACGACCGGGCGGACGATCCTGCGCCTCTCCGGCGAGAAGACGGGAGGACAGGTGCTCTTCAACGGCCAGGAGGTGTACGACCTCTCGCCGAAGGAGATGCGCTCGATGCGCACGAAGATGCAGATCATCTTCCAGGACCCGTTCTCCAGCCTGTCGCCGCGGCTTCCGGTCGGCGAGATCATCGGCGAGGCGGTGCGCGAGCACAACCTCGTGCAGAAGTCGGAGTTCAACGCGTACATTGACCAGGTGATGGACAACTGCGGACTGCAGCCGTTCCACAAGGACCGCTACCCACACGAGTTCTCAGGCGGACAGCGGCAGCGTATCTGTATCGCGCGTGCGCTGGCGCTGAACCCGGAGTTCGTCGTCTGCGACGAGCCGGTGTCGGCTCTGGACGTGTCGATCCAGGCGCAGATTATCAACCTGCTGAAGGAGCTGCAGGAGAAATATTCGCTGACGTACCTGTTTATCTCGCATGACCTCTCGGTCGTCGAGCATATCTCGGATACGGTGGGCGTCATGTACCTCGGCAATCTCGTCGAGTACGGCGCGACGGAGGACATCTTCCGCAATCCGCTGCACCCGTACACGAAGGCACTGTTCTCCGCGATCCCGATCCCGGATCCCAAGGCGAAGATGAACCGGATCGTGCTCGAGGGCTCGATTCCGTCCCCGGCCAATCCGCCGTCCGGCTGTAAGTTCCACACGCGGTGCAAATACTGCACGGAGCGCTGCAAGAAGGAGGCGCCGGTGCAGAGAGAGGTGGAGCCGGGCCACTACGTGGTGTGCCACCTGTTTGACAAGTGATAAGAGCGTGGTCTGTTTTGCAGGCGCCTCCGGGCAGTTCACAGGGCTGCCCGGGGGCGCCCGCTGTATTAGGGCGGGCGGGCAGGCGGCCCTGGTGAGGGGATAATTCGGATAGCGGGCGGCTTTGTGATCGTTTCTGGGCAGGAATATCGGAATTTCCGAAGGCTGAGTTTCAGAACGATAAGGCTGAGCTTGGGGATGGAGAAGAGACTGGAAATGTAGGAACCGGTTTCGGCAGCAGAAAGGACGTTACAGTTTAGCCGAGGGCCGGACCGTAACGAAAGGATAAATGCAGGATGGGAAAAAAGAGAGAATATGAGGATGATGACGGGCGGACGATCGCGGATATGAGTGACCTGCATATGGGGTCAGCGTGGAAGTTCCAGAAGCCTCCCAAGGAGAGCAGGCAGCCACAGCCGCCGGAGGCGGACGCCGGGCGGAGGGCCGGACAGCCCTGGGAAGATTATGATATGATGTCGTCTGACGAGCGCCGCTACTACATTTTCGGCGCGATGAAGGCCGGGCTGCTCATCGCGCTGGCCTTTATCGCGGGACTGGGGCTGGTGGTGCTGCTTATGCTGCTGCTCTGGGCGTGAGTGATGGTGAGGCGGCAGCTGCGCACGCCGGTGCATGAAAGAGACGCTGCTGTGAAGTTATATAATTAACTCCTCGGCGGCATGTTTGTCGGATTCGGTGCGGCGGAGGATCACGGCCTCGCGGTCCGCGACGTCCCCCATCTGGTAGTAGTCGATCGCCGTGCGGTTCAGGCGCTCGGCCAGGACGGAGCGGTTGGCCTTTTTGGGACAGTCGTAGAGGAAGCGGATCTCGTCGGTGCGGTATTCCTCGTCAAATTCCGGGTCGTCCTCCTCCTCGTAGTAGGGGTCAAAGAGCAGAACGCGGTCCCCGTCGACGCCGGTCAGCAGGACGTAGTGCCAGACCTCAAGGCTGACGCGCAGAAGGACTGCGGCCCCCTGCTCGAGCGCGGTCCAGATCGGCCCTCCGGGGACGAGTGCGACCTCCTCGCCACTGAAGTACGTGC
This sequence comes from Oscillospiraceae bacterium, assembly GCA_021771715.1. Lineage (GTDB taxonomy): Bacteria > Bacillota > Clostridia > Lachnospirales > Lachnospiraceae > Choladousia. The sequence continues at coordinate 35,715 of JAETOO010000004.1, read as the reverse complement.
AGTGCAGCGGAAAGCGCCTCGTCTGGGCGAAGTGGTTCAGCCAGTTGGAAATATAGTGGATGGCCGCGGCGGACGTGCCGTGCCTGCAGAGCTGTCCATGCTCGTTGAACGTGTCCATAGAGTAGAGCATAATGAATTTAACGATCTCCGGGGGGATCTCCTCCCGGTCAAAAAGAAAGCGGATCCCGTTCAGCATAGACACAGGTCCGCAGTCATATTCGCTTGTCTGATAGTGAAGAGGTATTCTCATGGCGCAGCTTCCTTCCATGTCATCCGTTTCTGCCCGCGCACAGCGGGATGGTTTGTTGGCTGGTAAATATGCATAAAAAACGACTGTACTATATCGCATATTGCACGATTTGTCAAGTTTTTGGAGAAAAACAGATATATTTTATAAAATATTCAAAATATATTTGCAGGGAGAAATGTGCTATACTGTGCAGGTAAGTCAAAACTTGGCTTCGAGAGAAGAGCGGGGCAGACCTGTCTGTCAGAAGGAGGAAGGCGTATGAAGAGAATCATGCGAAGGGCGCTTGGAGCAGCGCTTGCCGCGGCGATGGTAGTGTCCGCGGCCGGGATGGGTGTATCAGCCGAGGGAAGTGCGGCGGATAAGATTGTGAATGTAGGAGTGACGGATTCCCTTGGCAGTGTGAATCCGCTGACGATGGATCAGACCGAGATCAATAAATATGCAGCCGGACTGCAGTTTCTGCCGCTGGTAGAGCTGGACCCGGAGCTGAATTTTGTGGGAATGCTCGCAGATTCCGTGACTACGGAGGATAATCTACATTTTACGGTGCATATTAATGAGGAAGCGACCTGGTCGGACGGCACACCAGTGACGGCGCAGGATGTGGAGTTTACTTTGCTCCGCCTGGCGAGCCCGGTCATCAACAATGCGACGCTGATGCTGTACGCGTTTGAGGGAGTCGGGGACGACGGTTTCGTCGAGGCGGGAGCCCAGAGCATCGACGGGATCCAGGTCATCGACGAAAAGACGATTCAGTTTACGGCAAAGTATCAGATGGCGCTGACGACGTTTGAAAACACGTATGCGAGGTATATTCACACGCTGCCGAAGCATGTGCTCGGGGAGTACAGCGATGAGGAGCTGCTGACGCTGGACTGGTTCGGCCATCCCGATGTGGTCAGCGGGCCGTACCGGATGACGGAGTACGATACGGATCACTACGTCTCATATACGGCGAATGAGAGTTACTGGAAGGGTGCGCCGAAGATCGGTGCGTTGAATATCAAGATTGTGGAGGGCAGTCAGATCTATTCCGGCCTGCAGTCCGGCGAGATTGACATCACGCACCACACGATGACCGCGATCCCGCAGGAGGACTATGAGAGCATTGAAGCGCTGGAGAATGCCGAGGCCGTCTATGGGCTGCCGATCACGAATCAGTCTGCCTTTATCCAGACGGCGAACGTGCCGGATGCGAGAGTGCGCCAGGCGCTGCTGTGCGCGATCGACCGGAATCAGCTGGTAGAGCAGCTGCTGAAGGGACACGGCGAGGTCGTAGACGGATTCCTCTCTTCGGCCAGCCCGTTCTTTGACGAGACGCTGGAGCCGGTGACGTACGACCCGGAGAGGGCGAAGGAGCTGCTCGCCGATGCTGGCTGGGACGGCTCGCAGAAGCTGCGCTTCTATGTGAATTCCGGGGACAGCACATTTGTAAACGGCGCGCAGGTGCTCGTGGCACAGTGGGCGGCAGTCGGCATCAACGTTGAGGTGACGACGGTGGACCTCGCCACGCTGATGACGATCGCGGGCACGACGGACTACGATATCATGGCGGTGCAGTACACGTATGCCCCGGTCGATCCGTATCCGGATATCGACTGGCTGCTGAATGGCGAGGGAAGCTGGACCGGGTACACGGATGAGAGCATCAAGGAAGGGCTGATGGGCACGCAGCAGACGAGCGACATCGAGGAAATCAAGGGGCTGTATTCGATCGTGGACCGGAAGGTGCAGGAGGATGTCCCGATGTTCTCCGTCTATATCATCAGCCCGCAGGGCGCGGTGAGCAACCGCCTGACGGGTGCGTCGCCGAGCGCCTACGGCTTTTTCAACGATGTGCAGAACTGGGATGTGCAGTAATTCACAGAGAGGGACAAAAATGTCACATTTACTTGAGGTGCGCGGTCTGACGACCGCGTTTACCGGGGACTATGGCAGGCAGATCAGTGTGGATCATGTGAGCTTTTCTGTCGACGCGGGCGAGGTGGTCTGCATTGTCGGGGAATCCGGGTGCGGAAAGAGTGTAACCTCGCTATCGATTATGGGACTTTTAGGAAGGGGCGGAGCCGTCATCGACGGCTCTGTCCTCTTTGACAGTAGGGAACTTCTTTCCATGTCGGAGAGGGAGCTCGACCAGATCAGGGGCGATCAGCTGACGATGATCTTCCAGGATCCGCTGACCTCCCTGAACCCGGTGTTCACGATCGGCAGCCAGCTGACGGAGAGCACGCGGATCCACATGAAGCTGTCGAAGGAGCAGGCGAGGGAGCGTGCACAGTCTCTGCTCGCGCGGGTCGGGATGCCGGACCCTGCGGGGATCATGAAAAAATATCCGCACACGCTCTCCGGCGGCATGCGGCAGCGCGTCATGATTGCGATGGCGCTCTCGTGCAATCCGAGGCTGCTGATCGCGGATGAGCCGACGACGGCGCTGGATGTGACGATCCAGGCGCAGATCATGCATCTGCTGAAGGAGCTGCAGCGGGAGACGCAGATGGCGATGATTCTGATCACACACGACATCGGCGTGGTGGCGAACATGGCGGACCGCGTGCTCGTGATGTACGCGGGGCAGATCATCGAGAGCGCTCCGGCCGCGGAGCTGTTCGCGCACCCGGCGCACCCGTACACGAGGGCGCTGCTTGACACCGTGCCGACGATCCGGGACGACGCGGACCGCGTGCTCACTGCGATTCCGGGAATGGTGCCGGAGCGCTACGACGATATTCAAGGCTGCAGGTTTGCCGACCGGTGCCCGCACGCGTGCGAAACATGCAGACAGCCGCAGGCGGACTACGCGTTCGGGCCGGACCACACGGCAAAGTGCGTGGTGATGGCAGAGCGCGCCGCGGAGAATCAGAGCGGCGGCACGGCGTGAGGGACAATGATACGGCGTGAAAAACTGCGGTCAGCGAAGACGGTGTATAACAGCGAGGTAGTATCAGTGAGAGCAGCATGGTCCTTTGCAGGTATGTGCCGGGAAGAATATGCAGGAAAGATAGGAGATGGGAGGAGGAACGAGTATGGAAGGGGAGCGCAGACCTCCTTTGGTGCGGGTGGAGCACCTGAAAAAATATTATCCGATCAAGGGCGGGATCATCACGCACACGACGGGCAACATCCATGCGGTGGATGACATCAGTTTTTCCATCCGGGAGGGAGAGACGCTTGGTCTGGTCGGCGAGTCCGGCTGCGGGAAATCGACGACCGGGCGTCAGCTGGTCGGGCTGGAGAAGCCGACAAGTGGGAAAATCTACTATGACGGGCGGGATCTGTCCTCGCTGGATCAAAAGGAAATGAGGAAGATCCGCACGCAGCTGCAGATGGTGTTCCAGGACCCGTATTCCTCCCTGAATCCGCGGAAGCACATCTATGAGATTCTCTCGCAGCCGATGCTCTACCATCACATCTCGACGAAGGAGAGCGTGGAGCGGGACATCGGAAGGATCCTGGATATGGTAGGTTTGCCGAAGCAGGTGCTGGGACGCTATCCGCACGAATTTTCCGGCGGACAGCGGCAGCGGATCGGGATCGCGAAGGCATTGTCTCTGAACCCGCGCTTTATCGTCTGCGACGAGCCGGTCAGTGCGCTGGACGTGTCGATCCAGGCACAGATCCTGAACCTGCTGAAAGGGCTGCAGAAGGAGCTGGGGCTGACACTGCTGTTTGTCGGACACGGGCTCGGCGCGGTCAACTATGTGAGTGACCGGATCGCGGTCATGTACCTCGGAAAGATCGTGGAGATCGGTGAGGCGAGAGAGATTTTCCGGCATCCCGTGCACCCGTACACGCAGGCGCTCCTTGCTGCCGTGCCGGTGCCGGACCCGGCGGAAAAGAGCCGGGAGCACAGCTTCCTGCAGGGCGAGATCGGGAATGGCGCAAATCCTCCTTCCGGCTGCCGCTTCCACCCGCGCTGCCCGTACGCCCGGCCGCAGTGCGCGAAGGAAGAGCCGGCGCTTCTGGAGGTGATGGGCCGCGGCCCGGCAGAGCATTTTGTGGCCTGCCCCGTTGTGCTGCGGGACGGCGAGAGTCCGGCGGCGGTGAAGAATGTAGCCTGTGATGCCGGCGGAGATACTGCGGGAGGCCGCAATGCTGTGGCGAAGGACATGACCAGGGGTACGGCCGGGAGAAAGGAGGAGGGATCGCATGTATAAATATATTGTCAAACGAATCCTGATTGCGATTCCCGTCCTGATCGGGATCACGATCATCGACTATGCGATCATGTGCATGGCCGGGAGCCCTCTGGAGATGCTGCAGGGGCCGCGCGTGTCGGAGGCGGCGATCGAGGCAAAGAAGATTGCGCTGGGGCTGGACCAGCCGTTCTACGTCCAGTATTTCGTGTGGCTGGGACAGCTGCTGCACGGAAATATGGGCTACTCGATCAAGTCGTACCAGCCGGTCAGCGAGATGATCGCGAGCCATCTCGGGCCGACGCTGCTGCTGATGGGCGTGTCGCTGGTCGTGAGCCTCCTGATGGCGGTTCCGGCCGGGATCTACAGCGCGATCCACCAGTACAAAAAGCGGGACTATGCGGTCGTGACGCTGTCCTTTCTGGGCAGCAGTGTCCCGAGCTTCTTCCTCTCCCTGCTCCTGATTTACGTGTTTACGGTGAAGCTGGGCTGGCTGCCGTCCGGAGGGATGACGACGCTCGGCGCGAAGAGCGGGGTGGCCGATGTGGCGCAGCATATGGTGATGCCGGTGCTCGTGCTGGCGTTCTCGATGGCGGGAAGCAACATCCGCTATATCCGCAGCGCCGTGCTGGAGATTTTACAGCAGGACTATCTGCGGACAGCCCGCGCAAAGGGGATCGGGCGGTTTCGGGTGATCAACAAGCACGCGCTGCGCAATGCGCTCGTGCCGATCGTGACGGTGATCGGTATGGAGATCCCGGTGCTGTTCGGCGGCGCGGTGATCATCGAGCAGGTCTTTTCCTGGCCGGGGCTCGGCCTGATGACGATGAGCGCGATCACGAGCCGGGACTATCCGGTGATCATGGGCGTGTGCCTGCTCTCTGCCGTCGTCGTGCTCGTGGCGAATCTCGTCACGGATATCCTGTATGCGCTGGTCGATCCGACGATACAGCTGAACTGAGGAGGAGAACATGAGAGAAAAAAAGAAAGCGGGAAGTGCCGCCCTGCGCGTGAGCGAGAGCTATCTGGAGACCGTGTCCAGGCGCTTTCGCAGGCACAGGCTCGCGATGGTCAGCCTGGTTGTGCTCGCGGTGCTTGTGGGCGCTGCGCTGCTCGCGCCGGTGATCGCGCCGTATGACCCGGATGCGATCGTGGGGACGTTCGGCGGGGCGCCCTGCCGGGAGTTCTGGCTCGGCACGGACCAGATTGGCCGGGATGTGCTGAGCCGTCTGCTCTACGCGATGCGGATCTCCCTTCTGGTCGGCGTGCTCGCGACGCTGATCTCGACGGCAATCGGGGTCGTGCTGGGACTGGTGGCGGGCTATTTCGGAGGGATTGCGGATATGGTGATCATGCGGTTTACCGACATGGTCATGTCGTTTCCCTACATTCTGCTGGTGCTCGTGGCGGCGTCCATTTTCCGGCCGGGCCTGTGGAACATCATTCTGATTCTCGGCTTTGTGGACTGGCCGGGCATCGCGCGCCTCGTCCGCGGCAATGTGCTGAGCCTGCGGGAGACGAACTTTGTAAAGGGAAATCTGATCGCTGGGATGCCGGTGCGCCATATCCTGTTCTCGGAGATCCTGCCGAACACGGTCGCTCCGATCCTGGTCTACGCGACGTCGGTGCTTGCGCTCTCCATGCTGGACGAGGCGGCGCTGAGCTTTCTCGGGCTTGGCGTGCAGCCGCCGACCTCCAGCCTCGGCAACATGCTAAACGGCGCGCAGTCGCTCACGGTGCTGACAAAGCAGCCGTGGCTCTGGCTGCCGCCGGGACTGCTGATCGTCGTGCTGGTGATGGCGATCAATTTTGTGGGGGACGCTCTGCGCGACGCGCTGGACCCGAACAGCAGATAAAAGGCCTTTTTATGAAAGCACTTTGTGAGAGGACAGATGGAAACAGCGCGGTCGTTCAGAAACATATAAAAGACTGCAGGCGCTCCCGGTGAGGGATACGGAGAAAAACGATATCATGAGAAGAACAATCCGCAACCTGATAAAAAGAATGCTTCGCCTGGCGCTGTTGTTTGTGCTGTCCGTGCTGCTTGTGAATGTTGTGCGGCCTGCGCTGCATGCCGAGCTGGGAGCGGACGGGAGAGAAGCAATTTCACAGTTAGAATTTGAGTCAGATTCTGTCGGGGCGGAGCGGGTGATCTGCATAGACGACAATGACGAGGCGCTTCTGTGGCGGCTGCGCATGATCGGGAGCGCCAGGGAGCGCCTGATGCTGGCGTCGTTTGACCTGCGGCCGGATGAGAGCGGCACGGCGGTCATGGCATCACTCTTTGCGGCGGCAGAGCGGGGAGTCCGGGTGCAGATTTTAGTCGACGGGCTGTACCAGGTGCTCTTTTTGCGGAATGACGCGGCCTTCCGGTCGCTGTGCGCGCATGAGAATGTGGAGACCAGATTCTACAACCCTGTCGCACTGAAGAACATTTACCGGGTGAACTACCGGATGCACGACAAATACATCCTGGCGGATGACAGCATGTATCTGCTCGGAGGCAGAAACACGAGCGATACGTTTCTGGGGACGCCGCAGGAGGGGGCAAACATAGACCGGGATCTGCTGGTGTACCACACGGCGCCCGGCAAGGGAGAGTCCTTCCGGCAGCTGGAAGAATACTTTTTGCAGGTGTGGGACGAGCCCTGTGTCGAGGCGGCGGACGAGCGGATCGGACAGGAGGAGATCAGCGCCGCGCATGAGCGCTTCCGCAGTATCTACCGGGAACTGCTCGGGCAGTACGGTGCCTTTGAGGCGTATGACGGGTGGGAGCAGGCAGGGTATGAGACGAACCGGATCACGCTGCTTACCAACGGCACGCACGCGGGAAATAAAGAGCCGCGGGTCCTCTATGCGCTCAAATGGCTGGCGCAGAAACGGAGGGAGATTCTCATCCAGACCCCGTATGTGATCTGCGATCAGGCGATGTACGATGCGCTGCGGGACATGGGGGAGCATGCCAAGGTGCAGATCTTCCTGAACGCGGTGACGCGCGGCTCCAACCCGTGGGGCTGCACGGACTATCTGAACAACAAGGGGAAGCTATTGGATACGGGGGCGGACGTCTATGAGCTCATGAACGAGTATGCCGTACATACGAAGGCCGTCCTGCTCGACGACCGGCTCACAGCGGCGGGCTCGTACAATTTTGACATGCGCAGCACGTACCTGGACACGGAGCTGATGCTCGTCGTGGACAGCAAACCGCTGAACACGCACATCCGGCAGACCTTGGAGGAGTACCGGGAGAAGAGCGTGGAGGTACGCTCCGACGGAACCGAGACCGTGGGAGAGCGCTACGAAGAGAGAGAACTGACAGCGGGCAAGCAGGTCTTTTACGGCGTGCTGCAGGTGCTGATCCGGCCATTCCGGCATTTGCTGTGAAACACGGCAGACGCCATAAATTTTATCTGCAAATTTGAAAATTCTATTTGACAAGCGGAAGAATCTATGGTAATATACATAACCGTAGCGAACTTATTCTGCTGATGTGGCACAGTCGGTAGCGCACCTCATTGGTAGTGAGGAGGTCACGGGTCCGATTCCCGTCATCAGCTCGCTAGAATCCCACAAACCTTCGTTTTAGACAGGTTTGTGGGATTTTGTTTTAATGCGCGCCAAACAGAAAGAAATAGGACGGGGGATCGTGTCATGGGATACTCGGATCTGATGATTTTTATTATGGAGCTGCTGGGGACGGTGGCGTTCGCGTCCTCCGGGGCGATGCTGGGGATACGGAAAAAGATGGATATTTTCGGGGTGAATGTGCTCGGCGTGACGACGGCGGTCGGAGGGGGCATGATCCGGGATGTGATTCTCGGGCGGAATCCGCCTGCCATGTTCCAGAATTCGGTCTACGCGGTCACGGCGATCGCGACCTCGACCGTGCTGTTTCTGCTCCTGTACGTGAGGGAGCAGCTGTTTTCGGGGAATATCGCCGTCTGGTATGACCGGGTGATGCTATGGTGTGATACGATCGGACTGGGCGTCTTCACGGTGGTCGGCTGTGACGCGGCTGTGTCCGCCGGATACTTTCAGAACCGGTTTTTGACGGTGTTTGTCGGCGTGCTCACCGGTGTCGGAGGGGGAATGCTGCGGGACATGATGTCGCAGGAGATGCCGTACATTTTTGTGAAGCACGTCTATGCGGTGGCCTCCCTGGCCGGGGCGCTGGTGTATGTAGCTCTGCGCCCGCAGGTGACGCGCATCGGGGCGATGATGATGGGAGCGGTGGTCGTGATTGTGATCCGCTTCCTCGCGGCGCACTACCGCTGGAATCTGCCGAGAGTCGGCTGAGAGAGCGGGACGGCTACGGAGCGGAAACCCAATACCCCGTTGCATGCAGCCGGGTATTTGATTTCCGCTCCGCTTCGGTCTGCGCTGAACATGCGGTTTCGCAGGAACCAAATGACAGAATCGTTTGGTGCGTATGCTGTGCTCACGCTCGGGGTGCTCGTGCGTCAGGGATGTTGTGCTGATGCGGTCGAAATGGTTCCGGAGTGCGAATCATAAGTTTTTCCGCTCTGCCGATATCAGCAGAGGGCAGCGCTACTGCTCCATCTGCCGTCCCATGAAACCCGCCGCGCACTTGGCGAGGATTTTCTCTGTCTCGCCCATCTGCCGCCGGGTATCGCGGCTTCGCAGGATCACAGAGCCGATGACGTCGCCCTCGCAGAGAATGGGGCTGATGACCTGCGGCATGTTGTCGTCCGGATCGTCCTTTGTGATCTTGACATGGCTTTTGGACTGGGCGTCGGTCACGATGTGCTCCCGGTCGCTCATGATCTCCTCGAGCTGCCCGGTGACGGGGGTCCCGACGGTCTCCTTTTTCATCCCGCCGGCCGCCGCGATGACCTGGTCGCGGTCCGTGATACAGACACTGTGCCCCGAGGCCGCGGCGAGCGCCTCGGCGTACTCCTTCGCGAAGCTGCCGAGCTCTCCGATCGGGGAGTACTTTTTGAGGATGATCTCGCCCTCCCGGTCTGTGAAGATCTCGAGCGGATCGCTCTCCCGGATCCGCAGTGTCCGGCGGATTTCTTTGGGGATCACGACGCGCCCGAGGTCGTCGATTCTTCGTACAATTCCAGTTGCTTTCATGATGGTTTCCTCCGTTTCCGTATTTCATGCAGCTCCGGCAGATGTGCATCCGGGCCTGCGCATATATGGCACAGAAAAGCGTGGCCTGCTCTCTGTGGTGCTTTTTTTCGGTGCTGTTATTGTCTGTAAAAACTGGGCATTATATGCACTCAAGCGGAAATTGACAAATTTTTCTGAAAGAGAGACAAGGAGGAAAACCGGGAGCGAGATGCGAAAGGAGCTGGCGGAGAAGTCGGATGTAAGCGTATAGGAAAAGGCAGAAGAACATAAAAAACCAGACCGAAGCTGCCGGAAGATGACAGGTTCGGTCTGGTTGTAGTTCTCTGGCATAGAAAGCCTGAGAGCCTTGCGGTATTATGCAAAATGCCTGGCTTGCCCTGTGATGCAGGACAGTTGCCGTCTTGTATTTCCGGATGTATCGGAAATGCCCGGACAGCCTGCCCCTTTGCAGGTGCGCCCGATCCTCACAGTGCGAGCGACTTCCGCCCCATCTGCTCGAGCAGCTCGCTCTTGATTTTGTAGAGCTTGTCGGAGAGGTCCACGTAGACATCGTGCGGGTTCGCGAGCCGTCTGGTCTCCTCCCAGAGCGTGTCCTTCTCCTTGATACAGATCTCGCGGATCTCCATGACGGAGGGGGACGTGTAGACACACTCGCCGTTTTTGAAGATGGGGACGAGCATCTCGCGCAGCGTGTAGCTGCCGCCCTTGATCTTCGTCTTCTTCCAGGTCTCGATCGGATCGAAGATGATCATATCCTGTGAGGGGTCGAACTCCTCGTCGGCCAGGCAGATCAGGTCGGCGCGGATCTTTCCGGTCTCCTTGTCGTAGATCCGCAGGATCTTTTTGTTGCCCGGGTTCGTGATCTTCTCCGTGTTCTCGGAGAGCTTGATCTTCGGGATAAATTCGCCGGTCTTCTCGTCGAGCACGGCGGAGAGCTTGTAGACGCCGCCGAACGCAGGGCAGTCCTTGGAGGTGATCATGTTCGTGCCCACGCCCCAGGAGGTGATCGCAGCGCCCTGTGTCTTCAGGCTGTCGATCAGGTACTCGTCGAGGTCGCTCGAGGCGGAGATGATCGCGTCGGTAAAGCCTGCCTCGTCGAGCATCCTGCGTGCCTGCTTTGACATGTAGGCGAGGTCGCCGCTGTCGAGGCGGATGCCGTAGCCCTTGAGCTCGATCCCCTGTGCGCGCATCTCCCGGAATACGCGGATCGCGTTCGGGACGCCGGAGCGCAGCGTGTCGTACGTGTCGACAAGCAGCAGGCAGGCGTTCGGGTAGAGCTCAGAGTACTTCTTGAATGCCGTGTACTCGTCCGGGAAGCTCATGATCCAGCTGTGCGCGTGCGTGCCCTTGACCGGCACGTCGAAGAGCTGTCCGGTCAGCACGTTGGAGGTGCCGATGCAGCCGCCGATCATAGCGGCGCGCGCGCCGTACGTCCCGGCGTCCGGTCCCTGTGCGCGGCGCAGGCCAAACTCCATGATCCCGTCCCCGCGGGCCGCCTGCACGACGCGGGCCGTCTTGGTCGCGATCAGGCTCTGGTGGTTGATGATGTTCAGGATAGCCGTCTCGACGAGCTGCGCCTGCATGATCGGCGCGATGACCTTCACGAGCGGCTCGTGCGGGAAGATCACGGAGCCCTCCGGGATCGCCCAGATATCGCCGGAGAAACGGAACTCCCTCAGATAGCTCAAAAACGGCTCGTGGAAGATGCCAAGGCTCGAGAGGTAGGTGATATCCTCATCAGAAAAGTGGAGATTTCGGATATAGTCAATGACCTGATCCAGTCCGGCCGCGATCGCGTAGCCGTTCCCGCAGGGATTCTGGCGGTAGAAGACGTCGAAGATCACCGTCTCGTTGGAGCCGCTCTCAAAATAGCCCTGCATCATGGTCAGCTCATACAGGTCAGTCAGTAAGGTGAGATTCAAAGTACTCATGACAAATCACTCCTTTTTAAGGTGTCTGATTTCATTTATCGCCTTACAATATATCATATCTGGCGGAAAAAGGGGGAAAATAAAAAAATAAATTTTTTTGAAAAAAACACTTGCATTTCTGAAAAAGATGCGTTATAATGCTTCTTGCATTGAGACATAGGGCTATCGCCAAACGGTAAGGCAACGGACTCTGACTCCGTCATTTCCAGGTTCGAATCCTGGTAGCCCTGCTTCCGAAGAGATATCTGTGGATTGCAGATATCTCTTTTTTCGTCCGCCCCACACGGCCAACTCCATCCTTGAGCATTTTACACGAAAATCCGGTCACCGGCATTTTAGATGCGTCATAAACTGAACAAAAAAAATGAAATATTTGAAATTTACTTGCTTTACCGCGCTTTTTGGCGTATAATACGGCACATGAGAATTGGAGGCGCGTTTGGCAAAGAGTATGCCGATTACAGAAGGGCTGCAGCCCCGAACCGGCAGAAAGGTGCGGACGCCGAAGCCGGGAAGTGCTGCAGGAGCTTTCCTGCTGGTTTGGCAGATAAGATCTGTCTGACTGTCGCACATTCGGTGCGGAGCGCTGTTCTTAAACAAGGATGTTTTCGAATAGGATATTATGGCGTGGCCGTTCCGGGAGCGGCTGCGCTTTTTTTCTCAGTGAGGCCACATGGATGACAGATGCGCTGCGGCGGCGGGGCATCACGAGGCGTGAGAGCCTGCGGCGGTTTTTCCCGGGCCGGGCTTTCATAGAAATTCAGAGATAGGAGGACAAAAAATGACAAAGAGAATGAGGACGGCGAATCTTCTTCTGGCATGTGCTCTGACGGTCGGCACCCTGGGCGTCGGCATGAGCGCAGCGGCAGAGGAGGGCAGCGACAAGGTATTGGACTTTGCGATGAATGACGATCTCTCCACGATGGACGTCATGAATACGACGGCGGACTACATGGTTCCGATGAATGTGTTTGACCGCCTGTTTGAGATCAAGGTGCTCGAGGACGGGAGCACGGAGATCGTGAACAGCCTGTGCACAGACTACACGGTGAGTGAGGACGGACTGACCTACACGTTCACGCTGAGAGAGGGCGTGACGTTCAGCAACGGCGAAGCGTTCACCGCGGAGGACGTGGAGTACACGTTTATGCATCTGCTCTCACCGGAGTCCATCAATGCGGACATCGCGCTCCGGGTGGCAGGCGCCGAGGCGTACATGGCAGGGGAGGCGGACACCGTCTCCGGCATCACAGTGGACGGGGATTCGCAGATCACGATCACGCTGACCGCGCCGCACGCGGGCTTCATCGCGGAGCTGACCGCGCCGGCGATGAGCATCATCGACAAGACGACCGTGGAGGCGGCCGAGAACTTCGGTATCGATCTCGAGGAGACGGTCGGCACCGGCCCGTACGTCGTGACCGAGTGGGTCAACAACGACCATGTCACCCTGACGAGAAATGAGAACTACTGGGGCGAGCTTCCGTCCGTGGAGACGGCAATCATGCACATCATCCCGGATGCGTCAACACAGAATCTGATGTTCCAGAACGGCGAGCTGGATATCCTGGATCTGGACTACCAGGACGCGTCGATCGTGGCTTCCACCTACCAGACGCAGTATGCGGAGCAGCTCGTCTCGAGAAGCCGTCTGGCTCTGACCTACATGTCGATGAACGCGAACGATGAGTTCATGTCCGATCCGGTTGTCCGCCAGGCGATTCAGATGTCCATCGACCGCCAGGCGATTCTGGATTCCGTCTTCAACGGAAACGGACATCTGGAGAACGGCATCATCCCGGCCGGCGTGATCGGACACAACGACAACGGCACCGAGATCACGTACGACCCGGAGGCGGCGAAGCAGCTGCTTGCCGACGCGGGCTACAAGGACGGGGACATCACATTTGAGCTGGCGATGGATTCCTCCTCGAGCTCGAACACGCAGATGGTCTACCAGATCGTTCAGCAGCAGCTCGCGGCGGTGGGCATCACGGCGGAGATCAAGACGTACGATCAGTCGAGCTGGCTTGACACGAGAAAGTCGGGCGAGATGGATTCGTTCATCGGCACCTGGACGATGGATTACAATGATCCGGCGAACATTATGGACACCTTCTTCGGAAGCGTAGAGAACACGGTGCTGCGCTCCGACAACTATAAGGACACGGAGATCATCGAGCGTGTGGCGGCAGCGTCCGCGATCGTCGACGACGAGGAGCGCTACGCAGAGTACCAGGCGCTCGAGGAGAAGATCATCCACGAGGATTTCTCCTGGGTACCGCTCTACGCGCTGAATCACTTCTACGCGATCAGCGAGGATGTGGAGAGCTACTCCCCGCACTGGGCAGGCTACAGCGATTTCTACATCAAGGACGTTGTAATGAAATAAGAGCTTTTTCTGCAAGCCGGGTTCTGCAGCGACGGAGCCCGGCTTGTGGTGCAGGAAGACCGTGTGTTTTTGGGAAAGAGGATCCGGGCGGTCGTTTTTCCCAAAACCATACGGGATGGGAGCAGTGACGATACGACTTCAAGGTAGGGAGAGAGGGGTTTTATGTTAAAGAGTATAGGAAAACGGGTGTTGCAGACGCTGGTGGTGCTGTTTTGCGTATCGCTCTTGATTTTCATTCTTCTGCGGATCATTCCGGGCGACGCGATCACGACGATGATGGGAGAGCACGCCAACGCGGAGACGATCGAGAGACTGACGAAGGAAATGAATCTGGATAAGCCGTTTTACGTGCAGTTCGCGAGCTATCTGCGGGACATCTGCACCGGCAATTTCGGCTCGAGCTACACGCTGAACAAGCCGGTGACGGAGCTGATTTCTGCCGCTTTCCCGAACACGGTGATGCTGGCGGTTTTTGCGGCTCTGATTGCCTGGGTCATCGGCATGGTCTGCGGGATCATCGCGGCGGTGAGAAAGGATGGAATTCTGGATCGTCTGTTTATGGGCTTCTCGCTCCTTGGCGTGTCCATTCCGGTCTTCATGGTGGCGATGTTGCTGCAGTATCTGGTCGGCTACCGGCTGCACTGGGTCGACATCTCAGGCGTGAAGAACTGGACCGGGTTCATCCTGCCGGCGATCGCGCTTGGCTGGAACAGCGCGGGAAGCATCGCGCGGCTGACGCGCTCGACGCTGGTCGAGGTGCTGCAGGAGGACTACATAGACACGGCGAAGGCGAAGGGACTCGGGCAGGGAGCGGTGCTGCTGCTCCATGCGCTGCGCAATGCCATGCTCCCGGTCATCACGATGATGGCGCTGCAGATCTCGAGCCTGCTCTCGGGAGCGGTGATCACGGAGACAATTTTTTCGATCAACGGCGTCGGACGGCTGGCGGTGGACGCGATCACGAGCAGAGACATTCCGCTCTTGCAGGGCACGGTCCTGTTCACGACGGTGATTGTCATAGTCGGCAATCTGATTGCAGACTGCCTGTACACGGTTCTCGACCCGAGAATCAGAAAGGGGGCGTGAGTATGCCAAAGAAGAGCAATCCGCTGCAGGATGATTTTCGGACAGAGATGGCGGCAGAGCGGGAGGCGCTGGCCGCGCAGCTCGGCGAGAGCGATACGTTCGGCGACAAAATGCGCCGCCTTGCCTCCGACAACAAGCTGGCGGTCTTTTCGGGAATTCTGATTGTGATTTTTATTCTGATGGCAGTCTTTGCACCGCTGCTCACCCCGTATGATTTTGACGAGATGGATCTGATGGCGCGGCTCGCGCCGCCGTCGGCGAAGCACCTGCTCGGCACAGATGAGCTGGGCCGCGACGTGCTGACGCGTCTGCTCTACGGCGCGCGCGTCTCCCTGGCCGTCGGCGTGATTCCGACCGTATTCTCGATGCTGATCGGCGTCGTGCTCGGCATGGTCAGCGGCTACGTCGGGGGTATGACGGACGCCGTCATCATGCGCCTGGCGGATGTCGTGCTCTCGTTCCCGTCGCTACTGCTGGCGATGGTCATCATGTACACGCTCGGCGATGGGATCACGAGCATCTTCATCGCGCTCGCGATCACGAACTGGGCGAGCGTGGCGCGTGTCGTCCGCTCGGAGACGCTCTCCCTGCGCGAGACGGAGTATGTGGAGGCGGCGCGCAGCATGGGCGTGAAGGACATGGTGATCATTTTCCGGCATATCCTGCCGAACTGTATTCCGTCTCTGATCGTGCTGTTTACCTTGAATGTTCCGTCTGCGATTCTCTCGGAGAGCTCCCTGAGCTTCCTTGGCATCGGCGTGCAGCTGCCGAAATCGTCCTGGGGCCTGATGGTGAACATGGGCCGCACCTATCTGTACAATGCGCCGTGGCTGAGCCTCGTGCCGAGTGCCGCGATCATGCTGGTCGTGCTGGCGTTCAACTTTCTGGGCGACGGGTTGAGGGATGTGCTTGACCCGCATCTGAAAAATTCGTAGGAGGGCGGTCATGGAGGAGAAATTACTGGAAATCAACCATCTGAAATCGTACTTTTTTACGCGGAAGGGTGTTTCGCCGGCTGTGGATGACG
Organism: Oscillospiraceae bacterium; assembly: GCA_021771715.1. Classification (GTDB taxonomy): domain Bacteria; phylum Bacillota; class Clostridia; order Lachnospirales; family Lachnospiraceae; genus Choladousia. Next base: position 19,796 of record JAETOO010000004.1, on the reverse strand, counting down.
TCTCGCTCGCGGTGCCGAAGGGGAAGATCGTCGGGATCGTCGGGGAGTCGGGCTGCGGGAAGAGTATGACGGCCAAGTCGATTATGGATCTGCTGAAATATCCGGGGCGCATCGTGGAGGGGGAAATCCTGCTCGACGGGAAGGATCTGACGAAGCTCTCGGCGCGGGAGCGCAGGAGAGTGCGCGGCGAGGATGTCAGCATGATCTTTCAGGAGCCGATGACGAGCCTGAACCCGGTCGTCAAGGTCGGCAAGCAGGTGCGCGAGGCGATCCTGACGCACCAGAAGGTCGACCGCGCGGAGGCGAAGCGGCGCGTGCTGGAGGTGTTTCGGCAGGTCGGCATCAGCGAGCCGGAAAAGCGGTACGAGTGCTATCCGCACGAGCTCTCCGGCGGGCTGCGGCAGCGCGTGATGATTGCGATGGCGATGGTCTGCCGGCCGAAGCTGATGATCGCGGATGAGCCGACGACGGCGCTGGATGTCACGATCGAGGCGCAGATCCTGAAGCTGATCAAGACGCTGTGCGAGACGACCGGGATGAGCTGTCTGCTGATCTCGCACAACCTGGGCGTGATCGCGCAGATGTGCGACTATGTCTACGTGATGTATGCGGGGAAGATCGTGGAGCAGGGGGATGTGTTCACGCTGTTTGACCATCCGAGACATCCGTACACGCAGGGGCTGCTCGCGTCGATCATCCATCTGGATGAGCAGCGGGAGCGCTTGTCGACGATCCCCGGCATGGTGCCGAATCTGATGCATCTGCCGGAGGGCTGTGCGTTCTGCAACCGCTGCGGTCAGGCGATGGACTGCTGTCGGACGAAGAAACCGGAGTTGTACGATCTGGGAGGAGGACACGCGTTCCGCTGCTTCCTGCCCGGGGAAAGTGAGGCAAGCCATGCGTGAGGAGAAGAAGGTATTGCTGCGCTGTGAGCATCTGGTGAAGGAGTTTCCGGTGGACCGGAAGCGCGCCGTGCACGCGGTGTCGGATATCAGTCTGGAGATCTACGAGGGGGAGTGCCTCGCCCTGGTCGGCGAGAGCGGCTGCGGCAAATCGACGCTCGGGCGCACGCTGATTCAGCTGCACGAGCCGACTTCCGGCAAGGTATTTTTCCGGGATGCGGAGATATCGGCGATGAAGCCTGCGCAGTTTGCGCAGTACCGCCGTCAGATGCAGATGATTTTCCAGGACCCGTACGCGTCGCTGGACCCGAGAATGACGGTGCGCGACATCATTGCGGAGCCGCTGGTGACGCACAAGGTCTGCGAGAGCAAGGAGGCGGTGACGGCCCGCGTGCTCGAGCTGATGGATGCGGTCGGCGTGCCGCGGGAGTTTCTGTACCGCTATCCGCACCAGTTCTCCGGCGGGCAGAGGCAGCGCATCGGTATCGCGCGCGCGGTGGCGCTGAACCCGTCGCTTGTGATCTGCGACGAGCCGGTGTCGGCGCTCGACGTGTCGGTGCAGAGCCAGGTGCTGAATCTGCTGAAGGATATCCAGGCGAACTACGGGCTGACGTACCTGTTTATCAGCCACGACCTCTCGGTCGTCCGGTTCATCTCGAACCGTGTGTGCGTGATGTTTCTGGGGAAGATCTGCGAGATCGGCGACTCGGAGACGATCTATCGGGACCCGGTGCACCCGTACACGAAGTTCCTGATGAATGCGATCCCGATCGCGAACCCGCATCTGAGGGAGCAGGAGAAGACGCTCCTCGAGGGCGAGATCCCCAGCCCGATCGACCCGCCAAAGGGCTGCCGCTTCCACACGCGCTGCCCGTACGCGACAGATCGCTGCCGCGCCGAGGAGCCCGCGCTGCGCGAGGTGAAGGGGAGACAGGTCGCGTGCCATCTGGTGTGAGGAATGAGAAAGTAAGCGGAGGGTTACAGTTTGGCTAATCCGGACGAGAAGATAGCAGGGCCGTTCGAAAGCTCCAAATCGCTCGTCTACAAGTAAAGACTCGCTACAGTCGCTTTTGGACGGCCCTGCTACCTTCTCTGACAGTGGCTGGCTGAACTGTAACAGCGGAGGTGGGCGTGCGCTGTGATGATATAGGAATGTAGGGCCGTGGATGTCGTTTTCTGTGTGGAAGGGCATTCGCGGCTTTTCGTTTCTCTCATTTTCACTACTTTACAGGATGTAGAAATCATGTAAAATAGAGGGAGGCTGTTGTGCAGAAGCGAAAGGCCGGAAAAAGGAGAGATAAGCTGTGAAGAAACAGGAGAATTTTTTGACATCAACGTTTGGGGTGGCGCTGGGAGCGCTGGTTTGCTGTGCGCTCTGGGGCAGTGCGTTTCCGTGCGTCAAGCTTGGATATGAGCTGTTTGCGATTCCGCAGGAGGCGGTGGCGACGCAGATTCTGTTCGCCGGATGCAGGTTTGTGCTGGCGGGAATTCTGACCATTCTGATGGCGTGCGTGCTTAACCGAAAGCTGGTCTTCCCAAAGCGGACGTCGTGGGGGATGGTGCTGAAGCTCTGCGCGTTTCAGACCGTGATCCAGTATCTGTTTTTTTATGTGGGACTCGCACACGCGTCGGGCGTGAAGTCGTCGATTATCGTGGGTTCCAACGTGTTTCTGACGATTCTGATCTCCTGCTTTGTGTTTCATCAGGAGAAGTTGACGAGGCAGAAACTGATCGGATGTCTGCTTGGCTTTGCGGGGGTTGTGCTCGTGAACTGGAGCCCGGACGGGATGCTCGGCGGGATGCGGTGGAACGGAGAAGGGTTTGTCTTTCTCTGCGTGATTTCCGCTGCGGTCTCCTCCGCGCTGATCAAGCAGTATTCCCAGTGGGAGGACCCGATGGCGCTGAGCGGCTATCAGTTTTTGATCGGCGGCGTGGTCATGGTGGTCTGCGGGCTTGCGACCGGAGGGCGGCTGCCCGTGGTACAGCCTGCGGGACTTGTGATGCTGGTCTATCTCGGATTTGTGTCTGCGGCGGCCTATACTCTGTGGGCTGTGTTGCTGAAGTACAATCCGGTGTCCCGGGTGTCGATCTTCGGCTTCATGAATCCGGTTTTTGGCGTGATGCTCTCGGCTGTCCTGCTGGGCGAGGGCGCCAGCGACCTTGGCTGGCGCGCCGTCTGCGCACTCATGCTGATCTGCATCGGGATTCTGGTGGTCAATGTCAGGGGAAAGAAGAGAATGGCGTATGCCTGAGCAAAGGTTATCGTGTAGCCGATCCGGATGAGAAGCGTGCAGGGCTGCCAAAAGCTCTGAATCACTCGTCTACAAGAATTATGGCCTCATAAGGTCTGCACATCCGCCGCTGGCAATTCGAAAAATGTGCCGGATGTACTTTTTTTGTTGGACAGTGGCCGGATAAACTGCATTGGGCCAAGTGAAAGGAATGAGGATAGAGATGGAGATCAGAAGAGCGGTGCGGCAGGATCTTCCTGCCCTGCTGGATATCTATAATTATGAGGTGTTGCACGGCGTGGCGACCTTTGACCTGCACCCGAAGACGCTCGAGGAGCGGCAGGCGTGGTTCGACGCGCATCCGGGCGGCCGGTATCCGCTGCTGGCGGCGGTGGAGGATGGCCGGGCGGTCGGCTACGCGAGCCTGTCGCCGTACCGGGAGAAGGAGGCCTATGCGGCGACGGTTGAGCTGTCGATCTATGTGGACGTAGCATACCGCGGCCGAGGGATTGCGCACGCACTGATGCGGGAGATCCTCGCATATGCGAAGGAGCGGGAGGACATTCACACCGTCGTGTCAGTCATTACGCAGGGCAATGAGGTGAGCGTCCGCATGCATGAAACATATGGGTTTGAACACTGCGGCTGTATGCCGGAGGTCGGGACAAAATTCGGGCGTATGCTCGGGATCGTCAATATGGAGCTGCTGGTGTGAACGTGTGCAGGTAAAGAGATGCTGCTGGAATAGGTATATTGGCCTGTTTCATGAAGAGCGTGGATGAATTAGCAATGTAGAGATACGTGCGCAGACTTGCTGCGTAAAATGGAGATTTAATGGAGTAGTTTGGGTATGAGGTGGCAGTGAAGAACTGTGCGGCGGAGGTGGATATGTATCGTATTTTAATTGTGGAGGATGACATGACGATTGCGCGGACGATGCGCTCTGAGATCGCGCGCTGGGGTTTTGAGGTGCGGTGCGCCCAGAATTTCCGCGATATCCTTGCGGAGTTTACGGCGTTCGATCCGCAGCTCGTGCTGTTGGATCTGCTGCTGCCGTTTTACAACGGATACCACTGGTGCAATGAGATCCGGAAGGTTTCGCAGGTGCCGGTCGTCTTTCTCTCCTCAGCGTCGGACAACATGAATATTGTGATGGCAATGAACATGGGCGGCGATGATTTCATCGCAAAGCCGTTTGATCTGCAGGTGCTGACGGCGAAAATCCAGGCGATCCTGCGCCGCACCTACGATTTCGGCGGGCAGCCCAATGTGCTGGAATGCGGCGGGGCCACGCTCAACGTGGCGGACGCGAGCCTTTTGTACGAGGGGGAGCGGATCGAGCTGACGAAAAACGAGTACCGGATCCTGCAGGCGCTCTTTGAAAAGAAGGGCAAGGTCGTGAGCCGGGATGCGCTGATGCAGCGCCTCTGGGAGACCGACAGCTTTGTCGATGAAAATACGCTGACCGTCAACGTGACCCGCCTGCGCCGGAAGCTGGAGAGCGCAGGGCTGCCGGAGCTGATCGTGACGCGCAAAGGGCTCGGATATCTGGTGCGGGAGTGAGCATATAGGAGAAATGTTTGCGCCCGGTTATTTTGAGCCAGTGGAAAGAAAAATGACCATTTTCTTGACTTATTTTCCTGCGATATGAGACAAAAATCTTTGAAAAGTAAGGAAAAAGGTTTGGCCAGACAGTAGTAGTGAGGAGAATGCGAGATGGAATATGAGATCATCAGAATCAAAGACAGGCCCAAGCTTAAGGAGCGCGCGGCACAGTGGTATCACAGCAAATGGGGCATCCCGCTGGAGGCCTACCAGGAGAGCATTGAGGTGTCGCTTCAGACAGATACGGGAGTGCCGTCGTGGTACGTGTGCATGGATGGAGATCGCATCATCGCCGGTATGGGAGTGATTGAGAATGATTTCCATGACAGAAAGGATCTGACGCCGAATGTCTGCGCAGTGTACACAGAGGAAGCTTACCGCTGCAAGGGAATCGCGGGGAAGCTCCTTCAGTTTGTCTGTGACGACATGGCGGCGATGGGGATCGATACCTTATATCTGCTCACGGATCACACTGGCTTTTATGAGCGGTACGGCTGGGAGTTTTTCTGCATGGTGTATGGGGACGGAGAGCCGGAGCCGTCAAGGATGTATGTGCACAGGCAGCAGGCGCTACACCAGAGCAGTTATAAGTGATTGCAGAAGGACGAAGATACAGGTGGAAGAGAGGCACAGCAATATGGTCGGCAAGTATAAAGTGATTACCCTGTGTGGCAGCACACGGTTCAAGGATGCATTTATGGAAGCGCAGAAGCGGCTGACGCTGGAGGGCAACATCGTCATCAGCGTAGGTCTCTTCGGGCATTCCGGGGATACGGAGGTCTGGGAGGGGATGTCGGAGGATACTCTGACCAAAACCAAGGAGATGCTGGACGATATGCACAAGCGCAAAATCGACATGGCTGACGAGATCTTTGTGATCAATGTCGGCGGCTATATTGGCTCCAGCACCAGATCGGAGATTGCGTATGCAATGGCGCATGAAAAGGCGGTCCGGTATTTAGAGCCAGTGCAAAAGCTGTAGCAAAGATAAATCGCGGCTGACAGCAGAAACAGTTTAGGTGAGAAGATGAATGATTTGGAAATTAAGACAGGAATTAAGCGAGTTGTGTTGGAAGAAATCAGAGTGATAGCCAGAAAAAATAGGGTGGACAAAGTGATTCTATTTGGCTCGAGGGCGAGAGGTGACTTTAAAAGAACCAGCGATATTGATCTGGCGGTAGAAGGGGGAGATTTTTATCATTTTTCGCTTGATGTAGAAGAGGACACGTCGACACTTTTGGAGTATGATATTATTGATTTGAACAGAGAAATGCAGGATGAACTCCGGAAATCAATTCAGAAGGAGGGCTGGATCATTTATGAGAAAATATGATAACTTCTGTTCTGCGTTGCGGAATATGGAAAAAATATATGACTATCAAGAACCATATGATACGGTTATTCTGACAGGGCTGGTTGGACTTTATGAGATTTGCTTCGAACAAGCCTGGAAGATGATGAAAGAAATATTGGAGAATCACGGTTTTGAGGAAGGCGCTACCGGTTCGCCTAAGCTGATTTTAAAAACGGCGTATAAAGCAGGGATGATTAAAAATGCCGATTTATGGCTGCAGGCTTTACAGGAACGCAATAATGTGTCTCATTCTTATAATGAAAAAGTTGCTCTGTCAATCGTTCACCAGGCCAAGAATGATTTTTATCAGATGTTTTGTGAATTAAAAAAGGAAATAGAGACGAAGTGGCTGTAAAAAGTAAATCAGGTGAAATCACAAGTCTTATGCGATGTCATGAATCTGAGGTCTCTCTATGAGAAACATTATAACTGTCTATATTCGCCCGTACTTCCGCAGGATGGGAGTGGGCTTTTTAATCAAATTTGCCGGGACGATTATGGATCTGTGCATTCCGTATATTCTGGCCTACATTATCGACACGGTGATCCCGGCGGGAGATCGGCTGCGGGTGCTGGAGTGGGGGCTGGGGATGCTGGTCTGCTCGGCGCTGGCGGTTTCGGGGAATATCATCGCGAACCGCAGGGCCTCCCGCGTGGCGGCGGACATCATCAAGACGATCCGCCATGACGTGTTTGCCAGGATTATGACGCTCTCCGGCAGTCAGATGGATGCGCTGACGAGGCCGTCTTTGATCTCGCGGATGACATCGGATACGTATGAGCTGCAGCAGGTGATCGCGCGGATCCAGCGGTTGGGCGTGCGCGCGCCGATTCTGCTGACCGGCGGAGTGATTGTGACGTTCACGCTGGATTGGGCGATGGCGCTTGTGCTGACGGCGCTTCTGCCGCTGCTGGTGCTGGTGACGGTGCTGGTCTCCCGGAAGGGCATCCCGCTCTATGCGAAGCTGCGGGAGAGTGCGGACGGGATGGTGCGGGTCGTCCGGGAGGATGTCGCGGGCATACGGGTGATCAAGGCGCTCTCAAAGACCGATTACGAGACAGAGCGCTTCCGTGAGGTCAACCAGAGCATGACCGATCAGGATAAGAAGGCCGGGATGGTGATGGCGGTGACGAATCCGTCCATGAATATCCTGCTGAATCTCGGGCTGGTGTGCGTGATCGTGACGGGCGCCTTCCGGGTCAATGCCGGGACCGGCGAGGTGGGAAAGATTCTGGCGTTCACCACGTATTTCACCATTATCCTGAACGCGATGCTGTCGATGACGCGGATGTTCGAGATGATCTCCCGGGCCATAGCGTCAGGAGACCGCGTGTGGGAGCTGCTCGCCATGCCGGAGGAGCTTGGAGTGCAGGAGCCAGTGCATGAATTTGCAGAAGCGGCAAACGAAACCGGAGTGACGTGCAAAGCAGCGGGAGTATCCGCAGAATCGAAATTGGGATACGAGTCTGCTGCGGCAGGCGGGGATGGAGTCGAGGGAGGAAAGGAATCCTGCCCTCCTGCGATTCTGTTTGACCATGTGAACTTTTCATACTACACAGGGCGCGAGGAGCAGGTGCTCACGGATATTTCGTTCTGCGTGGGACGAGGTGAGATGCTGGGGATCATCGGGGAGATCGGCTCCGGGAAGAGCACGATCCTGAACCTGATGATGCGTCTATACGAGGCGGACAGCGGGCAGATTCGGATTGACGGGAGAGACATCCGCACGTGGCGGCCGAAGGAGCTGAAGCAGAAATTCGGCGTGGTGTTTCAGAATGATATGATCTTTGAGGATACGATTGCGGAAAATGTGACGCTCGGAAGACCGCTCTCCTCACAGGAAGTGTCGGACGCGCTGTGCTGTGCGCAGGCCGGTGAATTTGTGCGGGCGCGCAGGGATCAGCAGGAGGACGGCCTGAGCATCCGGGGCGCGAACCTGAGCGGCGGGCAGCGGCAGAGAGTGCTGATCGCGCGTGCGCTGGCCGCGAGACCGGAGATTCTGATCTTGGACGATTCCTCCAGCGCGCTGGACTACAAGACGGATGCCAGCCTTCGCCGCGCGATCCGGGCGTATCTGCCGGATACCACGCTCGTGGTGGTGGCACAGCGCGTCAGCTCCATTTTGCACGCGGATCACATTCTGGTGCTCGAAAATGGCCGGATGATCGGTTACGGGACGCACGAGGAACTGCTGGAGCACTGCAGTGTATACCGGGAGATTGCCCACTCGCAGATGGGGGAAGTGCGGTAGTAAAAATTGATAGCTGGAGTTATACTTGATATCTGAAAATGTGATTAGAAAACCGAAAATACAAATAGAATTTTGGAAATATAGTTAAAATACCAGAAATACAATTGCAATGCAGGAAATAAGATAAAATACAGAAGGGAGTGACGGACAGCGTGGAAAAGCAAGACAGACCGGAGCAGTCGAAACGCCGCTATTCCAGGCGCACCCTGATTCGCCTGGGGCAGGCGCTGATGAAGGAGCGGTGGCGGATGCTGCTGGCGCTGATCTGCACGGTCGGGAGCAACCTGTTCGCGCTGATCGGACCGCGCCTGACCGGCTACGCGATTGAGGCGATCGAGGGCGGAAGAGGGCAGGTGGATTTTGCCCGGGTCGGGTACTATGCGTCGTGGATGGCGATCTTCTATGTGGTGTCGGCGCTGATGGCGTACGGCCTGCAGGTATTGATGATCACGATCAGCCGCCGGGTGGTCTTTACCATGAGGCAGGAACTGTTCGAGAAGCTTCTGACGCTGCCGGTCGGCTTTTTCGATGTCCACCAGACGGGAGACATCATCAGCCGGATCTCTTACGACATCGACACGGTGAACGCATCCCTGTCGAACGATCTGATCCAGCTGCTGACGACCGTGATCACGGTTGCGGGGGCGCTGGCGATGATGGTGGCGATTTCCCCACAGCTGGTTCTGGTGTTTGCTTTTACCGTGCCCTTATCATTTTTCCTGACAAAGTATATCACGGGAAAGACGAGACCGTTGTTTCGTGAGCGCTCCGCGAAGCTGGGAAAACTGAACGGGTTTGTGGAGGAGATGATCACCGGGCAGAAGACGCTGAAGGTGTACAGCCGTGAATCGTACACGATCGGCCGGTGCGACGAAAAAAATGAGGAGGCAGCGGAAGCGTTCTACCGCGCGGAGTATTACGGGAGCATTGTCGGGCCCTGTGTGAATTTTGTGAACAATCTGTCCCTGTCGCTGACCGGCGTGTTCGGGGCGCTTCTGTATCTGGCGGGGCGCATGACGATCGGGGATATCTCGTCCTTTGTCCTGTACTCGAGAAAATTTTCCGGCCCGATCAACGAGGCGGCGAACATTCTGAGCGAGCTGCAGTCCTCGCTCGCGGCCGCGGAGCGTGTGTTTGGGCTGATGGACGAGCTGCCGGAGTCGGCGGACCGGGCGGACGCGGTGACGCTCTCGCAGGTGCAGGGGAGTGTGGAGCTCTCCCATGTGGAGTTCGGCTACCAGGAGGGCCAGACGGTGATCCATGATCTGAGCTTAACCGCTGAGCCGGGAAAACTGATCGCGATTGTGGGGCATACCGGAGCCGGCAAGACGACGTTGATCAACCTGTTGATGCGGTTCTATGACCCGAACCGGGGTTGCGTGAGCGTGGAAGGGACGGATGCGAGGGACGCGACGCGGAAGAGTCTGCGCGCGTCGTATGCGATGGTGCTGCAGGATACGTGGCTGTTTTCCGGGACAATCTACGAGAATCTGGCGTATGGCAGCCGCTCGGCCGGCCGCAGGGAGGTCGAGCAGGCGGCCAGGGCGGCGTATATTCATTCCTTTATCATGCGGCTGCCGAAGGGCTACGACACGGTGCTGACCGATGAGGGCGCGAATATCTCGAAGGGGCAGAAGCAGCTTCTGACGATTGCGCGGGCGATGCTGCTGGACGCCCCGATGCTGATTCTGGATGAGGCGACCTCGAATGTGGATACGCGCACGGAGGTGCGCATTCAGAAGGCCATGCGCAATCTGATGAAGGATAAGACGTGCTTTGTGATCGCGCACCGCCTCTCGACGATACAGAATGCAGACTGGATCTTGGTGGTGGATGGCGGCGAGGTGGTCGAGCAGGGAACACATCAGGAGCTGATGGAGAAGCAGGGATATTACAGACAGATGTACGAGGCGCAGTATGAATAAAGAGGGTTTGCAGGCGAAGCTGCAGCATGAATGAGCAAAGGGTTTGCAGGCGAAGCAGCAGCATGAATGAGCAGAGGCTTTGCAGGCGAAGCAGCAGCATGAATGGGCAGAGGCTTTGCGGGCGAAGCAGCAGTGTGCGGCATGAATGGGCGGAGATATTGCGGGCGAAGCTGCAGTGCGCAGTGTGAGCAGGCGGAGGTATTGCGGACGAAACTGCGGGACTCAGTTATGAATAAGGGGAACAGGCTATGCTGAGAAGATATGTAAAAAGCCACGGCAAGGGGATTCTTGCATTTGGGATGATGTGCACTGCCGCGGCGGTGATCGTGGCACTGTACCGCCTTCCGCTGGCCGCGGTCGGTTACGCGGCGCTGATCAGCGGGTGGGTCGGGCTGCTGTTTCTGGCGGTGGATTACCTGCAGTTTCGGTCGAGATGTGAGCAGTTGGAATCCATGAAAAAGAGAATACTGACCGATATGGATGCGATTCCGGAGCCGGTCGGCGAGATCGAGCGGCTGTATCAGGAGCTGCTGTGGATTCTGCACGACGAAAAAGAGCAGTTAAGTGCGAGGCAGACGGAGCGGTATCAGGAGCTTGTGGACTACTACAGCATGTGGGCGCACCAGATCAAGACGCCGATCGCGGCGGCGCGGCTGATCCTGCAGAGCACAGCGGATGAAGCCTGGAGCGGCGCAGAGCTGCAGGAAGAGGAAGCAGCTGAGCGCGAGACCATCTGCCCACATGCGGAGCCGCGGAAAGAAAAAACGGAAATTGAGTATGAGACGCTCCACGAGCATGCGGAGCAGCGGGAGGCGACGGCGGATGCGCGCGCGGAGCTGGAGGAGGAGCTGCGCAGGATCGAGCAGTACGTCGGGATGGTGATGTGCTACCTGCGGCTGGACGCGGATTCGACCGACTACGTGATCCGGGAGTACGATGTGGACGCGATCATCCGGCAGGCACTTCGGAAGAATGCCTCCCTTTTTATAAGGAAGAAGCTGAAGCTCGTCTATGAGCCGCTGCAGTTCCGGGTCGTGACAGATGAAAAGTGGCTGCTGTTTGTGGTCGAGCAGATCCTGTCGAACGCGCTGAAGTACACGGCGCCCGGCGGTACGGTCTCGATCCTGCGCGAGAGCGGAAAGACGCTCTGCATCTGCGATACCGGGATCGGCATTGCGCCGGAGGACCTGCCGCGCATTTTCGAGAAGGGCTATACCGGCTACAACGGGCGCACCGACAAGCGGGCCAGCGGGATCGGGCTGTACCTGTGCAGCCGCATCTGCAACAGCCTCGGCCACCGGATCTCCATCACCTCCGTGCCGGGAGAGGGCACGACCGTAAAAATCAGCCTGGAAAACGCAGAGCTGGAGCTGGAGTGATGCCCCGGCAACCTTGCAGGATTGTAAGGTTTCTGTAAGCCGAAGAAATGGCAGAGAACAGTTTCTCCTGCTACAATGTGCATTGAAGTTACAGTTCAGCCATGCAAAAAAAATGGGAAGACAGACTGTGCAAGCTTGCTTGCTAAGGGCTGTATTACCATTTTTGAATGGGCGGAACGGTGCTGAGTCCCAGTGGGACTCGTTTAGCACCGACCGAAGCGAAGCGTAGACCCGTTCAGCCACAGACAGGAGCCGCATAGCGGCGGATAGCTTGCGTAGCAAGCGGGGCGCTGTGTGCCGGTGGCACACGATTAGCGCCGACCGAAGCGGAGCGTAGACCTGCGGCTTGCATGGCGTCCTGGCTGAACTGTAACGCATTGTAAAGCGGGCGCAGCTTGAGATCACGCCGCCCGTCCAGGAAGAGCAAGGAGGAACAGACATGGCGATTTTATCGGTGAGCAATGTAAAGAAAACATACACGACGCGCTTCGGCGGCAATCAGGTGCAGGCGCTCAAAGACGTGTCCTTTCAGGTCGAGGAGGGGGAGTACGTCGCGATCATGGGGGAGAGCGGATCGGGCAAGACGACGCTTCTGAACATCCTCGCGGCGCTGGACCGGCCGTCGGGCGGGAAGATTCTGCTGGATGGCCGCGATTTCTCAAAGATCAGGGAGTCCGAGCGGGCGGCGTTCCGCAGGGACAATCTCGGCTTCGTGTTTCAGGAGTTCAATCTGCTGGACACCTTTTCCCTCCAGGACAACATTTTTCTGCCGCTGGTGCTTGCCGGGGCCGGGTACGACGAGATGGTGAAAAGGCTGCAGCCGATCGCGAGGACGCTCGGGATCGAGTCGCTGCTGCAGAAGTACCCGTATGAGGTCTCCGGAGGACAGAAGCAGCGGGCTGCGGTGGCGCGCGCCCTGATCACACACCCGAAACTGATTCTCGCGGACGAGCCGACGGGCGCACTCGACTCACGGGCGACGGATGAGCTGCTGCGGCTGTTTGCGGCGGTCAACGACAGCGGGCAGACGATCCTGATGGTCACGCACTCCGTGAAGGCGGCGAGCCATGCGGGGCGCGTCCTGTTTATCCGCGACGGGGAGGTCTTTCACCAGATCTACCGCGGCACGAGCACGGATGAGCAGCTGTATCAGAAGATTTCCGATACGCTGACGCTGCTGGCGACGGGAGGTGACCGGGCATGAAAAAGCATGGCCTGTACCGCCGGATGGCAGTCAACAGCATCCGCAAAAACGGCAGGATGTACGCGCCGTACCTTCTGACCTGCATCTGCATGATCATGGTCAGCTACCTGTTCTTTTTCCTGATCGAGAGCGAGCAGGTGCGGGAAATGCGCGGCGGGGATCTGCTGCAGGAGATGCTGGTGCTTGGCAGCGGCGTATTCGGTATATTTTCTCTGATTTTTCTTTTTTACACCAATTCCTTCCTGATCCGGCGCCGGAAGCAGGAATTCGGCCTCTACAATATCCTTGGCATGGGAAAATGGAACATCGCGCGGATTCTCATCTGGGAGAGCGTTCTGACGGCGCTGCTCTCTTTTGGCGGAGGGTTGCTGCTCGGAGTGCTGTTTTCGAAGGCGTCGGAGCTTGCGATCGCACATGTGCTCGGCGGGGAAATCAGCCTGCGCTTTTCCGTGGCACCCGGGGCGATGTGGACGACGCTGGTGATCTTCGCCGTCATCTTTGTGCTGATCCTGGCAAACGGCCTGCGACAGATCCAGATGGCGAATCCGATGGAGCTGCTGCACAGCGACCAGACAGGGGAGAAGCCGCCCAAGGGCAATGTGCTGCTGGCGCTTGTCGGGCTTTTACTGCTGGCTGCGGCATATTATATTGCAGTATCACTGGAGGATCCCAGCTCGGCCCTGATCGGTTTTTTCGGGGCGGTGCTGCTGGTGATTCTCGCGACCTACCTGCTGTTTATCGCGGGCTCCGTCGTGTTCTGCAGGCTGCTGAAAAAGCGGAAGAGCTACTACTATAAGGCGAACCACTTCGTGTCTGTCTCCTCGATGCTCTATAGGATGAAGCGCAACGGCGCCGGCCTGGCCTCGATCTGTGTTCTGTCGACGATGGTGCTCGTCATGGTCTCGGCGGTGATCTCGCTCTACGTGGGAAAAGAAAATGCGCTGCGCGAGACGTACCCGCGGGATATACAGATTCAGACGCTGTCAGTGAAAGAGGAGTACGAAACGGCCGTCTATGATACCGTGGAGGAGGAGCTCGCAAAGAGCGGTCTGTCGATGCGGGATCCCTGGCATTACCGGTATCTTGCGGTGACGGGCTGCGTGGAGGGGGATCAGGCGTGGCTTCGGGCAAAGGAGAATTCCCAGAATATCGTCGGGGACTATGCGAGTCTGAGAACGCTGTTTTTTGTCCCGGTGGAAGATTACAATAAGCTGGCAGGGAAGGAGGAGACGCTGGAGAAGGATGAGGTGCTGGTGAGCTGCAACCGCGGCATGGCGTACGGATTCGAAACGATGACGCTCCACGATGTCGGGACCTGGAAGGTAAAAGGGGAAGTGCCGGAGTTTGTCTCAAACTCGCTTGCCGCCTCACAGATCGTCTCTTCTGTTTTTATTATACTGCCGGATATGGAGACCTTTTTCAGGGTGGATGAGGCGCAGAGACAGGTGTACGGCGAGTATGCGTCGATCGCCCGCACGTACCTCGGCTTCGAGGTGGACGGAATGGATGACGGCGAGGAGGACGAGGCGATGATTGCGCTGTCTGAGCGGATTGACGCGGCGATCGACGCCCTGCAGTTTGGCGGAACGGACGATACGTTTCGTGGGGTGACCAGTTCGTGTATTGCAAATGAGCGTGCCTTTTTCTACGGCATGTACGGCGGGCTGTTTGTGCTCGGGATCCTGCTCGGCTGTGTCTTCATCGTGGCCGCCGTGCTGATCATGTACTACAAGCAGATTACCGAGGGCTATGAGGACCAGTCGCGGTTCGAGGTGATGCGGAAGGTCGGCATGACGAAGCAGGACATCCGGCGGAGCGTCAACTCGCAGATGCTCACGGTCTTCTTCCTGCCGCTGGCCCTGGCGGGGCTGCATCAGCTGTTCGCGTTCCCTCCGGTCTACAAGATCCTGATGCTGTTCGGTCTGTCCAACGAATCGTTCGTGCGCGGCGTCACGACCGTGTGCTTCCTGATCTTCGCGGTCTTCTACACGGCTGTGTACCTGATCACCTCGCGGGCGTATTACCGGATTGTCAGCAAGAGCTTCACGTAGAGGCTCAGATATTTCACATATAAAATCAGTTGGCAGTCATGTCAGAAAAGAACGCAGTGTATTCGGAGTTTTTGGCCGACGCTGCGTTCTTTCTTTTCAACCAATATCTTATTTGATTTTTACTGTTCAACTTGAAATAACAAGAACTTTGATCAGCTGTAATTTCAAGTTTCCTTGCGCAGAATATTCAGATACGCTTCATAGGCAAAGGTACGATTTCTGCTGTTGCCGGATGTTTGTACCAGAATACCTTCATTCACCAAACGATTAACTGCGCTGGATGTGGTATTAAAAGTAATGCCTAAAGCCTCAGCTGTTTTTCTGATCTCAATAATAGGATTGGATTCCAGGTAGTTGAAAACCAGCATTGTATTTTTGGCAGCACGGCCCAGTTTGGAGATTACGGCTACATTTGCATCATGAAGAACAATTAACTCATCGATTGTTGCAGTTGCATCTTCGGCAGATTCCAGGATAGCTTGCAGGAAGAACTTTATCCACTGTTCGTAGTTGCCTTTTGTTCTTACTTCGGTCATGCGGTCGTAGTATTCCACACGATTTTTCTTAAGAAAACAGGAAATGTAGAGAGCCGGAGTGGTGAGGACTTTCTGCTCCATCAGAAACAGGGTAATCAGCAAGCGTCCGACACGACCATTTCCGTCCAGGAAAGGATGGATGGTTTCAAACTGATAATGTATCAATGCTGCACGGACTAAGGCATCAAGCTCATCATCAGCGTTGATATATTTTTCGAGGTCGGACATGGCATCTAACATGTCATCGGGAGATGGAGGAATGTATCGAGCATTTTTGAGTGTACTGCCCTGACCTCCGATCCAGTTTTGTGAATATCTGAACTCACCGGGACTTTTTTCTTGTCCTCGTACTCCGTCCATCAAAATTGCATAGGCTTCCTTGATCAAGCGATTGCATAATGGCAGTGTCTGCAAACGCTCGATTGCAAATTCAGTAGCTTTGATATAATTTATGACATCTGCAACATTGCGGTTTGTGTTTGCGTCCAGCATTGGATCGAGAACATCTTCTAATGTTGCCTGCGTACCTTCAATCTGTGAAGACATCAATGCTTCTTTGCGCACATACATAGATACGAACAATTCAACATTGGGAATGCGGGTAGCAACATGTTCCAAAACGGCGAGCTGCGAATTTGCTTTTACAAGTAAAGCTATCATATCTTCTGTCAGCTCAATCGGAAGAGCAGGAGGCAGAGGATTCGGAACGAAAGACTTGTATGCCATTTCTCCCGATAAATTTGATTTATAGTGACCTGCACGGTTATTCATAAGAGTTGCCTCCTTTCGGAAAACTTGAAATATATGCTTCTATTATACTCCTATTATTTCAAAAAACTAGTCAAACTTGAAATAAAGAAACAGAATGTTTGCGTTTATTTCATTTTGAGAGTTTTTTGCCTGAATGGTTTGAAACTCTTGAATTTGTGATGTATACTGTCAAATGAATAGTTGAAGATACTTATGCGGATACGTAAGGTGTTTCATTGTGACATTGGACATATATGTGAAGTTACCTTAGATGAGTAGTGTGCAGATTGAATATGCGGAGGAGAAATTAATGGCTAAGGCTGCAAAACCCAAAAAAGAAGTACCTATGGAGGAAGCTCTATGGAAAAGTGCTGATAAGCTCAGAGGTTCAGTTGAACCCGCTGAATACAAGCACGTTGTATTGAGCTTGTTTTTTTTGAAGTTCGCAAGTGATAAATTTGTAGAATGTCGCAAAAAGATTATTGAAACACACGGTGAAAAATATGCGGATATGAAACCGTTCTACACTCAGGAAAATGTATTCTATCTTCCTGAAGAAAGCCGCTGGAGCTACATTATTGAAAATGCAAAGCAGGACGATATTGCTTTAAAAATCGACACGGCTCTTTATACGATAGAGAAAAATAATCCAGCGCTGAAGGGTGCGTTGCCGGATAACTATTATTCCAGGTTGCATATTGATACAGCAAAGCTGGCATCCTTACTTGATGAAATCAACCGTATTAACACAGATGATAAAGAGAACGATATTATCGGGCGTGTATATGAGTATTTTCTGAGTAAATTCGCACTTGCGGAAGGTAAGGGTAAGGGCGAATTTTATACCCCAAAATGTATAGTAAACTTAATTGCTGAAATGCTTGAGCCTTATGACGGTATTCTTTACGACCCTTGTTGCGGTTCGGGTGGTATGTTCGTCCAGTCCATTAAGTTCGTGGAGGCGCACAGTGGAAACAAGAAGAAAATATCTATCTACGGTCAGGAATACACAAATACCACATTCAAGCTGGCAAAGATGAATTTAGCCATTCGTGGCATCTCTGCAAATCTTGGAGAGATGGCGGCGAATACCTTTACTAATGACCAGCACAAGGACCTGAAAGCCGACTACATCATGGCAAATCCTCCGTTCAATCAGAAGGAATGGCGTGGAAACGACGAGCTTACAGACGACCCTCGTTGGAACGGTTATGAAGTGCCGCCGACAAGCAATGCGAATTACGGCTGGATATTGAATATTGTTTCCAAACTCTCACAGAATGGTGTTGCCGGATTTCTACTTGCCAACGGTGCGTTGTCCGATGACGGAACAGAGCTTAGAATTCGGCAGCAGCTTATAGAAAACCATCTTGTGGAAGCCATTATCATTTTGCCGAGAAACCTTTTCTATACTACTGACATCAGCGTTACGCTTTGGATTTTGAATAAGAATAAGAAGGCTCGTGTGGCGGAGCAGAATGGGCAGCTTAAACGCTATCGCAACCGTGAAAATGAAATTCTGTTTATGGATTTGCGGCAAATGGGTAGTCCTTATGAGAAGAAATACATCGAATTGACGGAGGAGGATAGAGCAAAGGTCACTGCGGTATATCATAACTGGCAGCAGGAAGGATATGAGGAAACATACGAAAATGTGCCGGAGTTCTGTTACTCTGCTTCACTTGAGGAAGTGAAAGAAAAGGGCTTTACGCTTGTACCGAGCAGATACATTAAATTTGTCAACCGTGATGAAAACATTGATTTTGATACTAAGATGAAAGCGTTGCAGGGCGAGTTAAAAGAGCTGCTTGTTGCCGAAGAAAAATCCAAGGCAGATATGCTTTCCGTATTTAAGGAGTTGGGATATGAAATCGAATTATAAAAAACTCGGACAGTATATCCAAATAGTTGACAACCGAAATAAAGATTTGTCCATTACAAGATTGCTAGGTGTTAGTATAGAAAAGCGGTTTATTCCGTCGATCGCCAATATTGTTGGAACGGATTTGTCAAACTATAAGGTTGTTCAAACGGGACAATTTGCTTACGGTCCTGTTACCTCCCGAAACGGCGAAAAGGTGTCTATTGCTTATTTGGACAGTGAAGATTGCATTATTTCAAGCTCTTATACTGTGTTTGAAGTCATCAAAAAAGCTGAACTTGATTCGGAATATTTGATGCTTTGGTTCAGCCGTCCCGAATTTGACAGATATGCAAGGTATAAGTCACACGGCAGTGTGCGGGAGATTTTTGACTGGGACGAGTTGTGCAATGTTGAACTGCCTGCCCCACCTATTGAGGAACAGCGAAAAATCGTCAAAGCTTATCAGACAATCACGGATCGGATTGAGTTGAAAAAAAGGATAAATGATAATTTAGAAGCGGTCCTTACTGCTATATTCAAAAAAATGTTTGTTGAAGATACATCGGTAGGATTTACTGTTAAAAAGCTCCACGAACTTGCAGACACTATTGATAACAGAGGTAAAACTCCACCTAACGATAGTGCAGAAACGCCATATCCGTTGATTGAAATTGCAGCGCTAAGAACCGATGGCAGAATTGCAACATACCGAAACTGTGTTAAGTTCGTTTCGGAGGAAACCTATAAAACTTGGTTTAGAAGCGGACATCCGAAACAAAAGGATATATTAATGAGTACAGTTGGCAGTTTGGCTGAACTAAAACTTTTTTGGGGAGATACGGGCTCTATTGCTCAGAATATTGTGGCTTTTAGATGTCACGACATTCATCTACCGATGTATTTGTACCAGTATCTTCTTCGTAAGCAACACGAACTGGCTGCTTATGAAATTGGTTCTGTTCAGGCAAGCATAAAAGTATCACAAGTTGTTGAATACGACATTACAGTTCCGCCTGATGCTCTTTTAGAGCAATTTGATAAGGTAGCGACTCAATTAACTGAACAGATTTATCAAAATGAGGCTGATATTGATGTGGGTCATCGGCTTTGCAATATGCTTCTTCAACGATTAACACCGCAAGATTAAGCCGCTAAATTATCTTTTACGAAAGGAGGCATTGCCAAATGTCTACATATAGATTCTATTATGATGAATCTGAGCACAGCCGAAAAATCAATTATACGACAGTAAGTGCTATAAATTATTACGATAATTTTGTAACTATGATTGTGGGATGGTCATCAGAAAAGAAAGATGTTTTGCAGAGACATGCTGCTTTTGAAGAAAAGTATGCAGACAGAAAAGATCATAATGGAGAAATCAAAAGTACGATGTTCCAGCAAAAACAATTTAGGTATGGTTTTGCTTCCCTCAACAAACAGAATGCTCAGTTTATAAATGATTTTCTGTCTCTTTTTGACGAAGAGATTCATATTTACTTTTCGGTTGTTAGCAAGATCGAATATCTTGTTTTACAGCTTTTTCAGGGATACAGAAATAGTTTTCTTATTGATGCAGACTTAATGAAATATTCCATTACGAAGGCTCTTGTTACGTATCGTCCGAAGGAAATCATCAAGTCTCTCTATGAATCACCCGAAGACTTTTTAGAGCAATTAAAGAAGTTTTTCCGAGATAGAATTGAATGCAATAAAAGAAATCAGAAATTAAAGCAGGCAGAA
>JAETOO010000017.1 GCA_021771715.1 Oscillospiraceae bacterium | reverse complement strand
GCCGACGTGTACGGCGGCGGGCGTGAAGACGTACACCTGCACCGTGTGCGGCGACCAAAGCCGGACGGAATCGGTGGCGGCGACCGGCCACAGATGGAACGGAGGCGCAGTGACGACGCAGCCGACGTGCACAGAAACGGGCGTGAGAACGTACACCTGCACGGCTTGCGGCGACCAGAGCCGGACGGAGTCGGTGGCAGCGCTCGGACATGCGTATGCGGCCACTTACACGACAGACACGATGCCGACGTGCACGAGAGCCGGGAGCGAGAGCAGACACTGCACGCGCTGCGGCGCGGGGACGGATGCGAGAGCGCTTCCGATGGCGGCGCATCAGGGCGGCGCGGCGACGTGTCTGGAGCAGGCAAGGTGCGCAGTGTGCGGACAATCGTACGGAGCGAAGCTTCCGGCGGTGCTGGAGCTGACGGCGGGCAGCCTGAAAATGCGCGTAAAGCAGTCGACCACAGCCTTCCGGGTGACAGAGATGGCGCCTGGGGACTACGTGACAGCCGTGACCTCGGACAACACAAAGGTGCTCAAGGTCTCGTCGCTGAACCCGCGGGCCGGCACGTTCCGCCTGAAGGCGCAGAAAAAGACCGGAAAGGCAGGGCTTACCGTACAGCTGGCGAGCGGGCTTTCGAGGACGATCCCGGTCACGGTGCAGAAGGGCACGGTGAAGACGACGGCGATCGGCGGTCTGGTGACGAGGATCGCGCTGGACAAGGGGAAGACCGTGAGCCTGAAGCCGGTGGTCACCCCGGTGACGAGCCAGCAGAAGGTGACGTACAAATCCTCGAACAAGAAGGTCGCGACGGTGTCCTCGAAGGGCGTCGTCAAGGCGGTGAAGCCCGGCAAGGCGACAATCACGGTAAAGTCGGGCGGAAAATCGAAAAAAATCACGGTGACGGTCAATCCGGTCCGGACCACAAGGATCACGGGCGTGCCGGAGACGGCGAGCGTGAAAAAGGGCAAGACGAAAAAGCTGAAGCCGAAGCTTACCCCGTCAGGCAGCACGGAGAAGATCAAGTACACCACCTCGAATAAAAAGGTGGCGACGGTATCCGCGAAGGGCGTCATCAAGGGTGTCTCCCGCGGGACGGCGACGATCACGGTGAAGAGCGGAAACGTCCAGGTAACGTGCACCGTAACGGTAAAATAGACGCTGCAGTCAGGCCGAGTAAGAAAATGACAAAAATGCCGAAGTGTAAAAAATCTTTACACTTCGGCGCTTTTGTCTATACACGGGAGAAATTGTGACAGTTGAGGGGGAAAATAAAGTCGAATATAATAGAAAAACGATGAGTGACTCAAAAGACAGATCCCCTGCTTCGCGTAGGCGGCAGGTGCGGCGGGTTTGCCGCAGGCAAGGAAAGGAAGGCACGACAATGGGAAATACAACGGGCAGCTTCACACATATGGCGCAGAGAAAGGCGGCGGAGGCGATTGTCGACGTCACGCTGAGTAAAATCCGGAAGGACAGAGAGCGGGCGCTGCTGCAGATCGTGGATTTTGCAAAACCGTTTATCGGGGAGGGGATTTCGGAGGCACAGTTCGACAAGGTGTGCTCCATGATCCGGGACCCGGAGAATCGCTGGATGAAGGTGGTGAACCGTGTCCTGGACGAGACGGACCCACATGTGGCGAAGATGGCAGCCCTGAACCTCGGCTATGAAGCATTTTTGAGAGGGACAAAGACGATCCGGAAAAACAGAGAGAAATACCAGTGCAACATCCCGTGGCTGATTTTGTTTGATCCGACCTCCGCCTGCAACATGCACTGTGCGGGCTGCTGGTCCGGCACCTACGGCCACAAGCACAACCTTTCCTTCGAGGACATGGACAAGATCATCACCCAGGGCAAGGAGCTCGGGGTCTACCTGTACATGCTGACGGGCGGGGAGCCGCTCGTGAAGAAGAAGGAGATTCTGAGGCTGGCCGAGAAGCACAACGATGTGGAATTTTCGATCTACACGAATTCCACGCTGATCGACGACGCATTCTGCGAGGAGGTCGTGCGCCTTGGAAACATCACCTTCCAGCTGTCCATCGAGGGGACGCCGGAGACGAACGATGCCAGAAGAGGCGAGGGGCACTACGAGGCAGTGATGCGGGCGATGGATCTGCTGAGGGCTCACGGGATCCTGTTTGGCACCTCGATCTGCTACACGAGAACGAACATCGAGGCCGTGACCAGCGACGCGTTCCTGCGCATGATCGCCGAGAAGGGCGCGCGCTTTGGCTTCTACTTCCACTATATGCCGGTGGGAAACAACGCGGTGCCGGAGCTGATGCCGACGGTGGAGCAGCGGAAGTACATCATCGAGCGGCTGCGGTATGTCCGCTCCGAGAAGTGTGACATCCCGTTTTTCCCGATGGATTTCCAGAATGACGGGGAGGCAGTGGGCGGCTGCATTGCCGGAGGGCGGAACTATTTCCACATCAACTCGGCGGGAGATGCGGAGCCGTGCGTCTTTATCCACTACTCCAACGCGAACATCCACGACAGCTCTGTGCTCGAGATCCTGAGGAGCCCGCTGTTTATGGAGTACCGCAAGGGACAGCCGTTCAACGAGAATCACCTGCGGCCGTGCCCGATGCTGGAGAACCCGGAGCTTTTGCGGGAGATGGTACACCGGACGGGTGCAGAGAGCACGGATCTGGAGTCGCCGGAGAGCGTGGAGCATCTCTGCGGCAAGTGCGAGGAGTACGCAGAGCATTGGCGCGCGCAGGCGGAGGAGATCTGGCAGCGGTCCCCGCACAGGCCGGCCGCCTATACGAATTACGCGCGGCGGGAGAGTAAGCCAAATACTCCGTGACAAGTTAGAAAAAAGGACGGCGGTCGGCCCAAACGTGAGGGCCGGCCGTCTTTGCGCAAAAAAAGTTCGCTATTTTTCAACTTTTTTTTCGTTTTGGCGTCACAGTTTCTCTTATTTTTCGTTAGTATCTTATGAAAAAGCCGTAAGTCACTGATGAATTTGAGACATTCATGCCGAATTGACACGACAAGATTTCCTTGCGAAAGGCGTTGTTTGTAATATAATACAAGTAGTTTTTGTTCGTGACAGTTTTTGGTATGGGCCCTCAAAAAATGCGCTGACATGACGACAAAAATCACTGTTTCATGAGGAGAGGAGTACAAATATGGAGAAGCTGAATATTGCGATTGCCGATGACAATGAGAGGATGGTGCAGCTGCTGGACGAGCTGGTCAGCAGCGACGAGGAGCTGCAGGTGGTCGGCAAGGCAGGAAATGGGGAGGACCTGATCGAGATTATCAAGGAGAAGAAGCCGGATGTGGTGCTGCTGGATATCATCATGCCAAAGCTGGACGGGCTGACCGTCATGGACCGCATCAATCATGAACCGAATCTGAAAAAGCCTGCGTTTATCGTGATCTCCGCGGTCAGTCAGGAAAAAATGACAGAAGACGCGTTTGATCTGGGAGCAGATTATTATATATTGAAACCCTTTGACAATGAGACGGTGGTCAACCGGATCAAGCGTGTGCGCGCCCGTTCGATGCGCCAGGCCGTGCGCGCCAAATCGCTGAACGCGTGTGAGAGCCAGAAGGAGTACATGGAGCGCAATCTGGAGACCGATGTGACGAACATCATCCACGAGGTCGGCGTTCCGGCGCACATCAAGGGGTATCAGTACCTGCGCGACGCGATTATCATGTCGGTTACGGACATGGAGATGCTGAACTCGATCACGAAAATCCTGTACCCGACGATCGCTAAACGCCATCAGACGACGCCGAGCCGCGTGGAGCGCGCGATCCGCCATGCGATCGAGGTGGCGTGGAGCCGCGGCAAGATGGACACGATCGACGAACTGTTCGGCTACACGGTCAGCAATGGCAAAGGGAAACCGACAAATTCTGAATTTATTGCACTTATTGCTGATAAAATTCGATTAGAATACAAAAATCGCGTATAATTTGACGAATAAATACTTTTCATTGACACGAAAATGAGTTATAATTTACCAAAAGAACACGCGCGGAAGGATTCTTGCGGTGGCAAGGGCCGGCGCCTGGCTTATGGAGGATCGTGTATATGAAAAAGGTATTGTATGTCTCGTCGGAGTGTGTGCCGTTTATCAAGACGGGCGGTCTCGCCGATGTGGTGGGCTCCCTTCCCAAATGCTTCAACAAAGAGGAATACGACGTGAGGGTAATTCTTCCGAAGTATCTGTGCATGAGCGAGGAGTGGAAGAGCAAGCTGAATTATGTGACGCATTTTTATATGGATCTGGCGTGGCGCTCGCAGTACGTGGGCGTGCTGGAGCTGCAGTATGACGGAGTACAGTTCTATTTTATTGACAATGAATACTATTTCTCGGGCCCGAAGCCGTACGGGAATATCTATCAGGATATTGAAAAGTTCGCGTTCTTCTCGAAGGCGGCGCTCTCGGCGCTCCCGCTGATCGGGTTCAAGCCGGATATCGTGCACTGCCATGACTGGCAGACCGGTCTGATCCCGGTGCTGCTCAAGGACAAGTTTCACGAGGGTGAGTTTTTCCGCGACATGAAGTCTGTGATCACGATCCACAACCTGAAGTTCCAGGGTGTCTGGGATGTGAAGACGGTGCGCGACATCACCGGACTTCCGATGTACTACTTTACGCCGGACAAGCTCGAGGCGTACGGCGATGCGAACTACTTAAAGGGCGGCATCGTCTATGCGGACGCGGTGACGACGGTCAGCGACACGTACGCGGAGGAGATCAAGACGCCGTTCTACGGGGAGCGGCTGGACGGCCTGATGCGCGCGCGTTCCAACTGCCTGCGCGGGATCGTCAACGGGATTGACTACGAGGAGTACGACCCGGCGACCGATCCGCAGATCGAGCGCAACTACAACAGCCGGAACTTCCGCAAGGAGAAGATCAAGAATAAGCGGGCGCTGCAGCGCGAGCTGGGCCTTGCGCAGAATGACTCGACCTTCCTGATCGGGATCGTCTCGCGGCTGACGGACCAGAAGGGCTTCGACTTGATCGCCTACATGATGGATGAGATGTGCCAGAACAACCTGCAGATTGTCGTGCTGGGGACCGGAGATGAGAAGTACGAGAACATGTTCCGCCACTTCGCGTGGAAGTATCAGGGAAAGGTGTCCGCGAACATTTTCTACTCCGAGCCGCTCTCGCACAAGATCTATGCGTCCTGCGACGCGTTCCTGATGCCGTCGCTGTTTGAGCCGTGCGGGCTGTCGCAGCTGATGAGCCTGCGCTACGGGACGGTGCCGATCGTCCGCGAGACCGGCGGATTGAAGGACACGGTCATCCCGTACAATGAGTTCGAGGGCACCGGCACCGGCTTCAGCTTCGCGAACTACAACGCGCACGAGATGTACAACACGATCCGCTACGCGATGGATGTCTACTACAACCGCAAGCGCGAGTGGAACAAGCTGATCGACCGCGGCATGGCGATGGATTATTCCTGGAACAGCTCCGCGAGAAAATACGAGCAGCTCTACCAGGAGCTCCTGGGGTGGTAACTTTGCGGGTGAAGTGAGGAAATACATAGACAGGAACGTATAAATCTCTCCCTGCTGGGGATACTTGTAAAAGTAACAAGTACCCAGTAAGGAGGGATTTTTTATGAACGAAATTTCGGAGTTGGATCTTCAGAATCTCCGTCATCTGATCGGTGGATTTTCCACGACGCACTGCAAGATGCAGGCATACGCGTCACAGGCGACTGACCCGGGCGTGAAGCAGTTCTTCCAGAAGTCTGCCCAGTCCGCGATGGAGACGAAGCAGCAGCTGATGCAGTTCCTGCAGTAGGCAGTGGAAAAAGCAAAGATCAGGAGGAGAATGTCAGATGGATGAGAAAACGATGGTAAGCGATACCCTGGCCGGCATCAACGGAGAGCTGGTGCGTTACGGTGAGATGATTCCGCAGACGGAGAATGCGCAGCTCAAGCAGATGCTCAAGCAGATCCGGAATCAGTGCGAGACTTCTCAGGAGGAGATCTACCAGATCGCGCGCAGCAAGCAGTACTACGTGCCGGCTGCGAAGGCGACGAGAGAAGAGATTGAGCACGTAAAGATGATCCTCAGCCAGGGCTGAGCGTAGGAGACGGATCACGAGGCGGGGCAGGCAGCAAAGAGGCCGGACCCCGCCGATTCTATTTTTTGCGTTTGGTGTGTCAGGGTTGTGCATCTTTTGTGCGCCGCGCACATCTCACGGAAAGCCTTTTTCAAACACGCTCTAGGAGCGGTTTGCATTGTGCATGACAGGCGACAGTCATTGTCACTTGCGCGGCAGGGCAGAGAGACATATTCTCATCAGCGGTTATCACGATTTGTGCGCGGCAGATAACAGCAGACGGCAAGCGACGCAAAGACTGCGAGGCACAGCAGGGTGGAGAGCAGCAGAGGGATCCATGCGGTCCGGGCGAGGTAGGGGACGAAGCGCTGCAGCAGCCAGACTGCCACGATCGTGAGGATACATAGCAGTACCGGCCGGATCAGTCCGTCCGCCACGGACATGCGCAGTGCACCCTTGCGATGCAGGGAGAGGAGCGCGAGCACGGTGACAAGGAGCTGGCTGGCCAGCACTCCCAGAAAATAGCCGCGGATGCCGTAGGAGGGCACGAGCAGGGCGACGGAGGCAAGCCGCAGCAGGAGGCCGAGCGTGTTCTGGACGGAGGCGGCCGCGGTCAGGCCGAGCCCGTGCAGGATGCTGACGATGGTGGTGTTGATGTAGAAAAAGGGGCAGACCAGGGAGAGACAGCGCACATACTCTCCCGCGAGGGCGCTGTCGAAGAGCAGGACGCCGATTCTGCTGCCGGAGAGAAAATAGACCGCAAAGCAGAAGAGCCCGAGCAGCAGGCTGCCGAGGACGGAGGCGCCCGTGGTGGAGGTGACACGGTGGCTCTGGTTGAGGGCGCGCGCCTCCGAGACGAGCGGGAGCAGGAGTGTGCCGATGGAACCCGTGACGGCGGTCGGGAACATCAGAAGCGGCATGGCCATTCCGGTCAGAGTGCCGTAGATGGTCAGCGCTTCCGAGGCGTCAAGCCCGCCCGCGCGCAGCTGCAGCGGGAGCAGCGCAGCCTCGATGGCCTGGAGGACGCACAGCAGCATCCGGTTGACGGCGAGCGGAGCGGAGGCTGTGAGGAGCTTTTGAATGTGACCGGCGCGAAGCAGCGGGGCGGTCTTTCCTGTGTGCTGCGGATGGTCGGTGATTGGCGGCTGCGGTCGGCTGCTTGTTCTGTTCATCAGCCCGGAGAGCAGCGCAAGGCTGCAAAAACCGGCGGATGCCAGCTCGCCGGCGACCTGCCCGATAGCCATGACCGTGGCGTCCATTTTCTGCTCTCCTTTTTGCAGCATGGCGCACACAAGGAGCACAGCTCCGATCCGCAGGAACTGCTCGACGAGCTGGGAGAGCGCTGGAACAGTCACCTGTTTTTTCCCCATAAAGTACCCGGCGACGCAGGCGTGTGTGGCGGCGAACGGCAGCGAGAGCGCAATCAGGCGAAGCAGAGGCTGGCAGCGCGGTTCCGCCAGAAAGAGCGCTGCGACGTGGCCGGCCCCGAGCCAGAGCAGGCCGGTGCAAAGGAGCGAGAGCGCGAGGGAGAGTGCGAGCGCGCAGACGAGCATCTGCCGCGCTTTCTGGTGCTCGTTTCTGGCGTGGTATTCCGCGGTGAAGCGCGAGACGACGGTCTGGATTCCGCCCGAGGACGCCGCCATACAGAAGGCAAACACAGGCATGCACAGGTGGAACAGCCCGATTTCCTCTGCACCGATCACCCTTGAGAGGAATATTTTATAGAAGAACCCTGCGATTCTTGATAGAACTCCCGCAGCAGTCAGATAAAATGTGCCTTTGATGAGATAGTGAGCTTGATTCATGGCAGCCCCTTACAGACAGACTTTATTTATAAATATGAAGTACCACAGTTCAGCCATGCATAAAAAATGGGAAGACAGTCTGCGGTCTGCATGGCGTCCGAGTTATCTACGTCCAGCCACTCACACACAAAAAATGGAAAGCCAGTCTGTTTCTCCTTGACATACGGCGCAAAGAATGATATCCTTTGACTGAAATCCGAGTAAAATACTCGGAAATAGAGCTTCAGACACGTTCCGCAGTGGAGGAATACAAGATGAGATTATCCACAAAAGGGAAATACGGCCTGCGGGCCCTGATTGATCTGGCACTGCACAGCGAGGAGGAGGCGGTCTCGATTGGCAGCATTGCGCTCCGGCAGAATATTTCCGAGAGCTATCTCGAGCAGCTGGTCGCGAAGCTGAAAAAGGCCGGACTCGTGACGAGTATCCGGGGAGCGGGCGGCGGCTATCGCCTGGCGCGCCCGATGACCGAGATCTCGGTCGGCGACGTGCTGCGCGCGCTCGAGGGAGACATCCGGGCGGTGAGCTGCTCCGCCGAGACCAAGGAGGGCTGCGCCGACGAGGAGCTGTGCGTGACGAAGTACGTCTGGCAGCGGATCAACGAGAGCATCGCGCGCACCGTCGATGAGATCATGCTGGATCAGCTCGTGGACCAGAGCAGGCAGACATTGGAAAAAGGAAAGGATCAGACCGTAGATTACAGCCAGAAAAAGTGCTCCGGCTGACGCGGCCGTGATAAAGATAGAAGGAGAATAACAGCTATGGGAAAATTGATTTATCTCGATAACGCAGCTACGACAAAGACGTCCCCGACGGTAGTTGAGGCGATGCTTCCGTATTTTTCAGAGTTCTACGGGAACGCGTCGAGCATCTACAGCATCGGGGCAAAGAGCAAGGAGGCGATCAACAAAAGCCGCGCAGCGATTGCCGCGACGCTCGGCGCAAGGCCCGAGGAGATCTACTTTACGGCCGGCGGTTCTGAGGCGGACAACTGGGCGCTGAAGGCGACGGCGGAGGCGTACGGCGCGAAGGGAAAGCACATCATCACGACAAAGATCGAGCACCACGCGATCCTGCACACGTGTGAGTATCTGGAGAAGAACGGCTACGACATCACGTACGTCGACGTCGACGAGAACGGCACGGTGAAGCTTGACCAGCTGGAGAAGGCGATCCGGCCTGACACGATCCTGATCTCCGTGATGTTCGCGAACAACGAGATCGGGACGATTCAGCCGATCCGCGAGATCGGTGAGATCGCGAAGAAGCATGGCGTGCTGTTCCACACGGACGCGGTGCAGGCGTACGGCCAGCTCCCGATCAACGTCGACGAGTACCACATCGACATGCTCAGCTCGAGCGGCCACAAGCTGAACGGTCCCAAGGGCATCGGCTTCCTGTACATCCGCAAGGGAGTAAAGATCCGCTCCTTTGTCCACGGCGGGGCGCAGGAGCGCAAGCGCCGGGCCGGCACAGAGAATGTCCCGGGGATCGTCGGGTACGCGAAGGCGGTCGAGGAGGCATTTGCCACGATGCAGGAGCGCACGGCGAAGGAGGCTGAGCTTCGCGATTATTTGATCGACCGCGTGCTGCGGGAGATCCCGTATACACGGCTGAACGGACACCGGACGAACCGGCTTCCGAACAACGCGAACTTCAGTTTTCAGTTTATCGAGGGTGAATCGCTGCTGATCATGCTGGACATGGAGGGCATCTGCGGCTCGAGCGGTTCTGCGTGCACGTCCGGATCTCTCGATCCGTCGCATGTGCTGCTGGCGATCGGCCTGCCGCACGAGATCGCGCACGGCTCGCTCCGGCTGACGCTCGGCGCGGACACGACAAAAGAAGATTTGGATTTCGTCGTTGAGAAGATCAGCGGCATTGTCGAGCGGCTGCGCAGCATGTCGCCGCTCTACGAGGATTTCGTGAAGAAGCTGCAGAAAAATGGTTAAGGATCAGGATGACAGAGGAATGAGATAGAGCAGGAGGAATCAAACGATGTACTCAGAAAAGGTAATGGATCACTTTCAGAATCCGAGAAATGTAGGGGAGATTGAGAATGCGAGCGGTGTCGGCACCGTCGGCAACGCCAAGTGCGGCGATATCATGAGGATGTATCTCGACATCGACGACAACGGGATCATCCAGGAGGCGCGGTTTAAGACATTCGGTTGCGGCGCGGCCGTCGCGACGAGCAGCATGGCGACAGAGCTGGTGAAGGGAAAGACGATTCAGCAGGCGCTCGAGGTGACCAACAAGGCTGTGATGGAGGCGCTGGATGGGCTTCCGCCGGTCAAGGTGCACTGCTCACTTTTGGCGGAGGAGGCGATTCACGCGGCCCTCTGGGACTATGCCGAGAAGCACGGCATCAAGATCGAGGGCCTGCAGAAGCCGAAGTCTGATATCCATGAGGGCGAGGAAGAGGAAGCGGAAGAGTATTAAATGAGCAGAGGGACAGTCGTGGTCGGCATGTCCGGCGGTGTGGATTCGTCGGTCGCCGCGTATTTATTGAAGGAGCAGGGGTATCAGGTCATCGGTGTGACGATGCAGATCTGGCAAAAGGAGGACGCGCAGACGGTCTCGGAAAACGGAGGCTGCTGCGGGCTAAGCGCCGTGGAGGATGCGCGCCGTGTCGCGCAGATGCTGGACATCCCTTACTATGTGATGAATTTTCGCGAGGAGTTCCGCGAGAAGGTCATCGGGTATTTTATGCAGGAATATCTGAGCGGGCGCACGCCGAATCCGTGCATTGCCTGCAACCGCTACGTCAAGTGGGAGTCGCTGCTGCGCCGCAGCATGCAGATCGGCGCGGACTATATTGCGACCGGGCACTACGCCAGGGTCGAGCGGCTGCCGAACGGGCGGTACGCGATCCGCAATTCGGTCACGGCGGCTAAGGACCAGACGTACGCGCTCTACAGCCTGACGCAGGAGCAGCTTGCCCGCACCCTGATGCCGGTCGGCGATTATGAGAAGGGGCAGATCCGCGCGATTGCGGAAGAGCTCGGACTCTCCACTGCGCACAAGCCGGACAGCATGGAGATCTGCTTTGTGCCGGATCAGGACTATGCGCGCTTTATCGACGAGAACAGCGGTCATCCGGTGCCGGAGGGGAATTTTGTGACGGCGGACGGCACGGTGGTGGGGCGCCACAAGGGCATTACGCACTACACGGTCGGGCAGCGCAAAGGGCTGAATCTGTCGATGGGGAAGCCGGTGTTTGTGCTGGAGCTGCGCCCGGAGACGAACGAGGTCGTGATCGGGGACGGCAGTGAGGTGTACACGGATCACCTCGTCTGCTCGCACCTGAATTTCATGAGCATGCCGGATTTCGCGGAGGATGTTCCGATCCTCGCGAAGATCCGCTACAGCCATCGCGGCGCCAGGGCGCATGTCAGAAGGATCGGCGAGGATCTCGCCGAGGTGCAGTTTGAGGAGCCGGTGCGCGCCGTCACGCCGGGACAGGCGGTCGTGTTCTACGACGGCGAGTACGTCGCGGGCGGCGGGACGATTGAGTAAATGTTAAGAAATTAATAAGAAATAATAAGAGGAAAGGCTATACAAAGCAGCTTTTCATCCGTTATAATAGTGAGAGTTATGTTGCAGATCACTTTTAGAAGGAGGGAAAGCTGCTTTGCGGCGCGAAGGGGGATTCCTGGCGTCGGAATCATGCAGCAGCTTCGGAGTGGAAAGGTATGACAGATAAGGAAGTGAGGAGGCGCGAGGGCAGCGGGAGCGCCTCTTTATATAGTAGAAATACAGCAGGGCAGGGGCGAGCCGCCGGGAGCGGATCGGGTAGCGGTCGTTCAACTGGGAGCGGATCTGGCAGCGGTCGTTCAACCGGAGGCAGAGTGGGCGGCGGCCAGTTGTCCGGAGGTGGAACAGAGAGTGGCCGTTCGACCGGGAGCAGAACGGGGAGCGGCCGTATGGCCGGAAGCAGAGCGGGGAGCAGCCGTTCAACCGGAAGCAGAGCAGGCAGCGCCAGATCAGCCGGGAGCCGGTATGCGGATAAGAAAGGTTCCGCGGGCAGAGGAAACGGCAGTGCGTCCAGCCGTTCGGGCGCCGGCGCACATCGATCGTCTTCTCGCGGTTCGCGCCGGAGGCGGAAAAACCGCCCGTGGATGATCTATCTTCTGTTATTTCTCGTGCTGGCGGTCATCGGACTGGCGGGCGTGTTTTTCTATGCGCGCTGGCGGGAGAACGCGGGCCGCAGGGATTTCGGAGCGACGGGGGCTCCGCTTGCGCGGACAGATGGAGGAACGCAGACGGCACAGGCAGATTCGGAGAGGCAGGCAGCGCCGGAGAATGACGGGACACAGACATCGTCTGGTATCGTGGATCTGGACCGCCTGGACAGCCCCTACGCGATCCTGCTGGATGCGGATTCCGGGGAGGTGCTGGCCTCGAAGCGCGGGGAGGAGAAGATTTTCCCGGCCTCTATGGTGAAGATGATGACCGTGCTGACTGCGATCCAATCAATCGGGGATCTCGACCGGACGGTCACGATGTCGTACGATTTCTATGACGCGCTCTACGACGAGGATGCGTCCCGGGCCGGGTTTGAGCCGGGGGAGGAAGCCAGGCTGCGCGATCTGCTCTACGGAGCGCTGCTCCCGTCGGGAGCGGAGTGTTGCATGCAGCTGGCGCTCGAGGCAGCCGGATCCGAGAAAGCATTTGTCGAGATGATGAACCAGAATGCGCTTGAGATGGGCCTGACGCAGACGCATTTCTCGAATGCGACCGGGCTGCACACGGAGGATCAGTACTCGACTCCGCACGAGATCGGTCTGATCCTGCGGGAGGGGTTGAAGAACGAGACGTTCTACAAGGTGTTCACGACACATTACTACACGGTACAGCCGACGTCGGTGCACCCGGAGGGTTTCACCTTCTGGAGCACGCTGTTTAAAAACACGACGGACGACTCGGTGAACGGCGGCATGCTCATGGGCGGCAAGACCGGTTTCACAAACGAGGCAGGCCACTGTCTGGCGAGCATGGCCGAGGTGAATGGCCGCGAGTACATCCTCGTGACGGCCGGCTGGGCACAGAACCCGGAGGACGAGCTCTACCATATCAGCGACGCGTTCTGTGCCTACAACCAGATCGCATCATAAAGCATCACAGCCGGATCTGCTCCGGTCTGCGCCCGCGGAAGATGGTGTAGTAGCGGAAACCGAGGTCGGTGAGAATCTGCTCTGCCGCCGCGAAGTCGTAGGCGAGATGCTCCGGCGCGTGGGCGTCTGACCCGACCGTGATCAGGTCGCCGCCGAGCTCGCGGTAGCGCCTTAACACGTCGGTGGCGGGATTCGGCTCGCCGAGCCCGTATTTGAGGCCGCCCGTATTCAGCTCCAGACACGTTCCGTGCGCGATCAGATGGCGCAGGATCGGGTCGATGTAGTCCGCGTATGCCCGGTAGGAATACTCCGCGTTGCGGTTCGGGCCGTAGCGGACGATGTAGTCCATGTGCCCGAGCGTGTCGAAATCCGAGTAGAGCTGCAGGTTCCGCAGAATCTCCTCAAAGTATTCGGCGTAGCATGCGCGCTCATCCCTTCCCTCAAAATAGGAAGGGTAGTACGGATCCTGTCCGTTGACAAAGTGCTGCGAGGCGATCACGAAGTCCAGCGGCCATTCGGCGACGGTGGTGCGAAATATCTTGGCGTGCTGCGGCTGGATGCCGAACTCGAGCCCGATGCGGATGTCGATGCGGTCCCGATACTGCGCCTGCAGTGCGCGCAGCGCATCAAAGTACGCCGGAAAATCGAGGGAAAAATCGGTTTCGGGACAGTCGAGATCGAGGTGCTCGGTGAAGCAGATGCCGCGCAGCCCGAGAGAAAGCGCGCGCGCAATCTGGTCGGCAGCCGGGGTATCGCTGTCCGCCGAGAAGGACGAGTGCAGGTGATAATCGTATTGTATACTCATAGTGAGAGCTCCTTTCCTGCGCATAGAATGCAGAGTGTACGGCAGCCTTTGGCGCACAGGGCGCAGAATGTGCAACGGGTTTCCGTGCACAGACTGCGGAATACGCAGATAATTTCCTGAGCGCAGATCCGACAGACTGCAGACCGGGCATGTGTGAGGCTGATCCGGGCACGAGCCGTATAGCCTGTACACACATTTCTAATAGGAAGAAACCGCTTCCTCCTGTGTTCTGGAACTATGATATAGGAAGCGAAACGAAAAGTCTATAAAAAATTGCAGAGAATGCAGATTAGCACTTGAATTTTTGGAACAAATTGGGTAGAATAGCAAGTAGGTTGGGATTATTTTAACAATGTCACTGACTCCCCAACATACTATCAAATTACATTTAGGAGGAATTGTAATCATGGCAGTAAAAGTTGCAATCAATGGTTTTGGACGTATCGGCCGTCTGGCATTCAGACAGATGTTCAACGCTGAGGGCTATGAGGTAGTTGCGATTAACGACCTGACCAGCCCGAAGATGCTCGCTCACTTATTGAAATACGATTCTTCTCAGGGTAAGTATGCTCTGGCTGACACCGTTAGCGCTGGCGAGGACAGCATCACGGTTGACGGCAAGACCATCAAGATCTATGCTGAGAAGGATGCGAAGGATCTTCCGTGGGGAGAGCTTGGCGTAGACGTAGTTCTGGAGTGCACCGGCTTCTACACCTCCAAGGCTAAGGCTTCTGCACACATCGAGGCAGGCGCTAAGAAGGTTGTTATCTCCGCTCCGGCTGGAAATGATCTTCCGACAATCGTTTACAATGTAAACCACACCACTCTGAAGAAAGAGGATACCGTTATCTCTGCAGCTTCCTGCACGACCAACTGCCTCGCTCCGATGGCTAAGGCTCTGAACGACTATATGCCGATCGAGTCTGGTATCATGTGCACGATTCACGCGTACACAGGCGACCAGATGATCCTCGACGGACCGCAGAGAAAGGGCGATCTCAGAAGATCCCGCGCAGGCGCAGTCAATATCGTTCCGAACTCCACAGGTGCTGCAAAGGCAATCGGCCTTGTTATCCCGGAGCTGAACGGCAAGCTGATCGGCGCTGCACAGCGTGTACCGACCCCGACAGGTTCCACCACGATCCTGAACGCAGTTGTAAAGGGCGAGGCTACGGTTGAGGGCATCAACGCAGCTATGAAGGCTGAGGCTACTGAGTCCTTCGGCTACAACACCGATGAGATCGTTTCTTCCGATATCGTTGGCATGAGATTTGGTTCTCTGTTCGACGCTACTCAGACGATGGTTGTAAACCTTGGCAACGGCACTTCTCAGGTACAGGTTGTTTCCTGGTACGACAATGAGAACTCCTACGTAAGCCAGATGGTTCGCACGATCAAGTACTTCGCTGAGCTGGCTTAATCAGTTCACACATGCAGTAAGTA
Organism: Oscillospiraceae bacterium; assembly: GCA_021771715.1. Lineage (GTDB taxonomy): Bacteria > Bacillota > Clostridia > Lachnospirales > Lachnospiraceae > Choladousia. Next base: position 64,092 of record JAETOO010000017.1, on the reverse strand, counting down.
AGACCTGAAAAGAGGTCCGGTCGAGTTGGGCCGGGCCTCTACTTTTTGAAGGAGGTAATTCCAATGCTTAACAAAAAGACAGTTGACGATATCAACGCGAAGGGCAAGCGCGTCCTGGTAAGATGTGATTTTAACGTTCCGCTCAAGGATGGCCAGATTACGGACGAGACTCGTATCGTGGCAGCACTCCCGACGATCAAGAAGCTGATTGCGGACGGCGGCAAGGTGATCCTCTGCTCCCACCTGGGCAAGGTAAAGAACGGCCCGAACGAGGGTGAGTCCCTTGCTCCGGTTGCAAAGCGCCTCTCCGAGAAGCTCGGCAAGGAAGTGAACTTTGTCGCAGACTACAACGTGACAGGCGAGGCTGCTACGAAGGCAGTGGCCAAGATGGCTGAGGGCGATGTAGTCCTTCTGCAGAATACCCGTTTCCGCGGCAAGGAGGAGACGAAGAACGGCGAGGAGTTCAGCAAGGAGCTGGCTGACCTGGCTGATCTGTATGTCTGCGACGCGTTTGGTTCCTCCCACAGAGCACACGCATCCGTGGCAGGCGTGACGAAGTACATCACCGAGAAGGGCGGAGAGAACGCAGTCGGCTATCTGATGGAGAAGGAGATCAATTTCCTCGGCAACGCGGTCAACAATCCGGTTCGCCCGTTCGTGGCGATCCTCGGCGGCGCAAAGGTTGCGGACAAGCTGAACGTGATCTCGAACCTTCTGGAGAAGTGCGACACGCTGATCATCGGCGGCGGCATGGCATACACCTTCCTGAAGGCGAAGGGCTACGAGGTAGGTACCTCCCTGGTAGACGACGAGAAGCTCGACTACTGCAAGGAGATGATGGAGAAGGCGGAGAAGCTCGGCAAGAAGCTGCTGCTCCCGGTTGACACGACGATCGCGAAGGAGTTCCCATCCCCGATCGATGCAGAAATCGAGGTATCCGTTGTGAAGTCTGACGCGATCCCGGCAGACATGATGGGCCTGGATATCGGAACTGAGACCGCTGCACTGTACGCAGACGCAGTGAAGTCCGCGAAGACCGTTGTCTGGAACGGACCGATGGGCGTATTCGAGAACCCGATCCTCGCAAAGGGCACGATCGCAGTGGCGAAGTCTCTCGCAGAGACCGATGCGACGACGATCATCGGCGGCGGCGATTCCGCAGCGGCAGTGAACCAGCTCGGCTTTGGCGACAAGATGAGCCACATCTCCACCGGCGGCGGCGCATCCCTTGAGTTCCTCGAGGGCAAGGATCTTCCGGGCGTAGTGGCGGCGGACGACAAGGCAGAGTAAGACGGCGGCGATAAAACAGAGAGAGACTGCTGCGCGACCGCAAAAGTGCGGCAGTCTGTGGTAGGATGGCCGTTATGAAGAAACATCGGGCAGAAGAAGTATTGGACGAGCTGGAGTCTTACCTGAACTCCGCGAAGTATGCACTGTTTTCGAACAGCCAGATCCTGGTGGACCGGGTGAAGCTGGAGGAGTATGTGCAGCAGCTGCGGCAGTATCTGAAGGAGGACTAAGACTCCGGCGCGTATGTGCAGTAGCTGTGCAGGATGAATGGCGGGCGTGTCCGGTGATGACCGGCACTTTTGGCGAATGGCGGCGCGTCCGGTGAATGACCGGCGCTTTTGGCGAATGGCGGCGCGTCCGGTGAATGACTGGCGCTTTTGGCGAATGGCGGGCGCGTCCGACAGAGATCCGGGACAGCGCGAAGAAAACAGGACAGAAAAAGAGGATAACGAAGATGGCAAGAAAGAAAATTATTGCAGGTAACTGGAAAATGAACATGACCCCGAGCCAGGCTGTGAAGCTCGTTGAGACCTTGAAGCCGCTCGTGGTAAATGATGAGGTGGACGTTGTATTCTGCGTGCCGGCGATCGACATCATCCCGGTACTCGAGGCAGCGAAGGGCACCAACATCCAGGTGGGCGCTGAGAACATGTACTTCGAGGAAAAGGGCGCGTTCACGGGCGAGATCGCTCCGGCGATGCTCGAGGAAGTCGGCGTGAAGTACGTGGTACTCGGCCACTCTGAGAGAAGACAGTATTTCGCTGAGACGAGCGAGACGGTCAACAAGAAGATGCTCAAGGCATTTGAGCACGGCATCACGCCGATCATGTGCTGCGGCGAGTCTCTGGAGCAGAGAGAGCAGGGCATCACGATGGATTGGATCCGCCAGCAGGTAAAGGTGGGCTTCCAGAACGTGACCGCAGATCAGGCGAAGACCGCTGTGATCGCTTACGAGCCGATCTGGGCGATCGGTACCGGCAAGACGGCTACCACCGAGCAGGCGCAGGAGGTATGCGCAGGCATCCGTCAGTGCATCGCTGAGATCTATGACGAGGCGACTGCTGCGGAGATCCGCATCCAGTACGGCGGATCTGTAAACGCGAAGACCGCTCCGGATCTGTTCGCTCAGGCTGACATCGACGGCGGCCTGGTAGGCGGCGCGAGCCTCAAGGAAGAGTTCGGCCAGATCGTAAACTATAAGTAAAGGAAGAGTTCGGCCAGATCGTAAACTGCAAGTAAAGCAAATGTTTGGCCCGATCGTGAACTATAAGTAAAGCAAATGTTCAGCCAGATCGTAGAATATATGTAAAGCAAGTGCGGAAGTACAGATAGTACAGTTCGGCCTTTGGCTGAAGTGCAACACAGATAGAACGGTTGCAACAGAACATACCCCAGGTACAGACACGGCAAAGCTGCCGCGCAGATGTAGCTGGGGTATTCTTTTTTCGCACAGTCGTTTCGTATAAACGATATCCTATTGCATAAACGATGTGCCTGATGAGAGATGAGGCGAATGAGGAGGGAAGCGAGCAAGGAACGCAGCGAACAAGGAATGAAGGGAACAAGGAATGAAAGGAATAAGGAATGAAAGGAATAAGGAAGGAAAGGAGCAAGGAAGGAAAGGAACAAGGAATGAAAGGAACAAGAAATGAAAGGAACAAGGAATGAAATGAATAAGGAAGGAAAGGAACAAGGAATGAAATGAGCAAGGAATGAAAGAAACAAGGAATGAAGGGAACAAGGAATGAAGGGAACAAGGAATGAAGGGAACAAGGAATGAAACAAATAAGGAAGAACCCCGGATTCGTACTGTCAGGACACAATTTCTAAAGGCAGCACAGTAAAGCGGTGAACACAACGCTACATAAAAAAGAACGGAAAATCGTCATGTTCACAAAAATATGAGATGCAGAGCAGAAATTTATGCAAATTATTTTCAAATTTGATTGACAATAGAGAAAAAATATTGTAAACTTTGACCATGACCTAATGGGACGCGGCCAAGGGCGTTCGGCCGCAAAAAAATAAAGGAGGATTTTGATATGAAGAAAAAACTGCTTGTTGCTGCATCGGTTGCTATGATGGCTGCATCGATTCCGGCTGCCTGCCAGGCGGCAGAGAAGGTGGACCTGAATGTGATCGCTGCACAGTACGGCCAGAACACGGCTGAGTGGTGGGCGAATTTTGTGACCGAGTTCAATGCGGCAAATGAGGGGATCAACCTGAACGTAGAGGTTGTGTCCTGGAATGATATCTACACCGTAGTGAACACTCGTATCCAGAACGGCGAGGCGCCGGACATTCTGAACATCGACGTGTTTGCGGATTATCAGGCAGACGGCCTGCTTCTCCCGGCGAAGGATTACGTCTCCGAGGAGACCTACGCGAAGATGTACGAGTCCTTCCTGGCACAGTCCGACATTGACGGCACGGTATGGGCGATCCCGGACCTGGCATCCGCGCGTGCAATGTACTACAACGCAGACATCCTTGAGGCAGCAGGCGTACAGCCGCCCACCACATGGGAGGAGCTGAAGGCAGCGTGTGAGGCGATCAAGGCGTACGACGATACGATTTATCCGTGGGGCATTGATATGACGACCGACGAGGGCCAGGCGGCATTCGCATATTACACCTGGAACAACGGCGGCGGTTTCGTGGATGAGAACGGCGACTGGGCGCTGAACAGCCCGGAGAACGTTGAGGCTGTCCAGTTTGCGATCGACCTGGTAAATGCAGGCTACACAAACAGTGACCCGGCGAATGACACCCGTTATGACCTTCAGGATATGTTCGGCGCAGGCAAGATCGCTATGGTAATCGCTCCGAACAGCCTTCCGACCTACATCGCAGAGGGCGGCTATGAGGTGAACTACGGCGTGGCTTCGATCCCGTGCAACAAGGGCGAGTCTGTATCCGCAGGCGTTATGGACCGTTTCATGTGCTTCGACAACGGCTACACGGACGAGGAGCTGGCAGCGGTGAAGACATTCTTCGACTACTTCTATGAGGATGAGCGCTACTCTGACTGGGTTCTGATGGAGGGCTTCCTTCCGGCTACGGTAGCAGGCGGCGAGGCGATTGCAGCAGCGGATGAGAGCATGGCAGCTTGGGTTGACATCGTTGGCTCCAGCAAGTTCTATCCGACAGCGAAGGCTGAGTGGGCAGATGTGAAGCAGGGCGTCATCGATGTGGAGCAGAATGCGCTGCTCGGCGAGGACATCCAGACACTGCTCGATGATCTGCAGGCTGAGATCGCAGGCTGAGTATTCTGAGTGCGATTCGAATGTGCAGAATTGTTTTAGCGGAAGGCCCATTCAAAAAATGGTAATACAGTCTTTAGCAAGCTTGCATGGCCTGTCTTCCCATTTTCTATGCAGGGCTGAACTGTAACTAACATAACAGACAATCCGGGAGCCGGGATGCTTTACGTCCCGGCTCTTGTGTACGATACGGCAAACAGAGAGCGGGTGGTGAATCTATGAAAAAAAAGAAGGTCTGGAGAACGGTTCAGCCGTATGTCTGGCTGCTGCCAAGTATCCTTCTGATGGCAGTATTTATCTTGCTTCCGATTATGGAGGTGTTTCGATCCGCGTTCAGCGAGATCAGCAAAGCCGGCATCAACAAAGGATTCGCGGGCTTTGACAATTTCCGAAAGGTTTTAAAATCCTCTGCGTTTTCACTGGTGTTGAAAAATACCGTGGTCTGGACTGTCGCCGTAGTAGGGCTCTCCACACTGTTCGGGTTCATTCTTGCGCTGGTGCTGAACAATGAGTTCCGGGGCAGGAAGGTAGCGCGCGCAATCGTGGTGTTCCCGTGGGCGACCTCCCTGATCATCCAGGCGGGTGTCTGGAAGTTCATTATCGACACAGACTACGGCGCTCTGAACACGCTGCTTCAAAAGCTCGGGCTAATCACGAAAGCCGTCAACTGGACGCCGACGCCGGGCGCCTATTTCGCCTGGGAGTGCTGGGTCGGTATTTTCGTGACGGTGCCCTTTGTCACCTTCTGCGTGCTCTCCGGGCTGCAGAGCATCGACGCGGCGCTGTACGAGTCCGCGACGGTGGACGGCGCCGGGTACTGGCAGAAGCTGTTCAACATTACCGTTCCGCTGGTAAAGCCATCGCTGACCGTGTGTACGGTGCTGAACATTATCTATGTGTTTAACTCCTTCCCGATCGTCTGGACGATCACGAAGGGAGATCCGGCGAACCGGACCGATACACTTGTTACCTATTTGTATAAGCTCGCATTTTATAACGGCAAGTCCGGGCAGGCGGCGGCAGTGTCTGTCATCGGATTTCTGATTCTGCTGTTCTGTGCGTCGCTTTACATGATCAGTGTGCTGAGGAAGGAGGGCAAAGATGAGTAAGCAAAAGGAAATGACTGTGACGAAAAAGGCCCGCACTCCGAGGCAGAAGGCGCTCCGGCTGCTGATGTACGTGTGCTTGATTCTTGTGATCCTGCTGATTCTCTATCCATACTTTGTCATGTTCACCTCGTCGGCAAAGAGCCGCGCGGAGATCTACTCGCCAAACGGCACGCTGCTGCCGATCGAGTGGCTCTGGGCGAACTTCACGGACGTGTGGAAGCTGGCGCCTTTGGCCAGATACTTTATGAATTCCCTTCTGATCGCGGGCGGCTCGACCTGCATTGCGATCGTGTGCGGAATCCCGGCGGCCTACGCGCTGGCGCGCATGCGGTTCAAGGGAAAGAATTTCTTCCTCGGCATGGTGATTGTCTCGCAGATGTTTGCGCCGGTCGTGCTTCTGATCGGTATCTACAAGGTCATCAATCTCATGAATCTGACGGACACGCTGATCAGCCTGATTTTCATCAATGCGGCGTTCAACCAGGCGTTCGCGATCTGGCTGCTGCGCGGGACATTTATCTCGATCTCCGCGGAGATGGAGCAGGCAGCGACGATCGACGGCTGCAACCGGTTGCAGGCGATGATCCGCGTGCTCCTGCCGGTCGCAGCTCCGGGGATCGTGACGACCTTGATCTTCATCTTTATCAATGCCTGGAATGAGTACACCGTCGCGCTGACGCTGATCTCCTCGGATCTGAAGAAGCCGCTGACCGTCGGCATCACGATCTTCAACGGCTACAACATGATCGAGTGGCAGTACCTGTTCGCCGCATCGCTGTTTGCGACGATCCCTGTGGTCATCCTGTTCATGTTCATCGAGAAGCACCTGACAAGCGGACTGACCTCAGGAGGAGTGAAGGGATAACTGCTTGTTTGCCGCGGCATATGCCAACGGAATACCGAATGGCAGCCGCAGGAAAGGTGATCGGAGATCGCCGGGAGTATGTCAGGAAATGATACACGTTAGACTGCCGCAGGTGAAGGATTCTGCAAGATAAGCCGTGCAGAATACCGTTCGCCTGCGGCAGCTTTTTTTGAGGTTAGAAATTGACAGAATTGTTTTTTTTGTAAAAATAAATTAGAATAGAAGTCAGTTTCTTGACAATATTGTAGAATCAGGTATTATTAAGATGTTCTGTATATTAGACGATGGTTCGGAGGAAGGAAAATGGAAGGGACACGAAAGGCGATTCTGGTTGTAAGCTTCGGCACGAGCTATGAGGAGACGAGGAAGAAGACGATCGACCGCATTGAGGCGGAGATTCAGGAGCAGTTTTCGGAGTGCGCCGTCTATCGGGCATGGACGAGCGGGATGATCCGGAGGAAGCTGCAGGAGCGCGACGGGATCCGGATCATGAATGTGCGCGAGGCGTTTGAGCAGATGCAAGCGGACGGGATCTCCGAGGTGATCGTGCAGCCGACACATGTGATTAACGGGATTGAAAATGACCGGATGACGCAGGATGTCGAATCGTTTCGCGGCAGCTTTGACCGCATCGCGATCGGGGCGGCGCTTCTGACGTCGGCGGAGGATTGCCGGCGCGTGATTGAGGCGGTGGTGAAAGAGCTGCATCCGGCTGAGGATGAGGCGCTGGTCTTCATGGGGCACGGGACAGAGCACTATGCGAACGCGGTCTACGCGGCGCTCGATTACCAGTTCAAGGATATGGAATACTCGAACATCTTCATGGGGACGGTCGAGGGGTACCCGACGCTGGAGTCGGTGATGAAGCTGGTGGAGCGGTCGGGGCTTAAAAAGGTCGTCCTCGCACCGTTCATGATCGTGGCGGGCGACCACGCGACGAACGATCTCTCCGGGGACGAGGAGGACTCCTGGAAGTCTGTGTTCGAGCAGGCGGGCTACGAGGTGCGCTGCGTGCTGAAGGGCCTTGGCGAGTACAAGGAAATCCGCGAAATCATTCTGGACCATGTGAGGGCGGCGATGGAGCAGCAAAAGAGCGCGTGAAAGCGCCTGAGACGGATCTGGATATTGACGGTAAAATGCAGAGACGGCAAAAGTGACAGATAGCGGCGTTGAGACGATGGGGAGCAGTCGGCAGGCAATCAGAATGAGATAAGATGAGAAAGGAAACCTGGCGCTCGGAGATTGCGTGGCATTTTCGGGGGCCAGGAGGTTATATGGCAGGAACATATGAGCATACAGATGATAGGAATTGACCACAATTTGGCCGGAATCGATGTCCGGATGATTTTTTCATTTACGAAAAAGTGTATGGCGGAGGCGCTGGAACAGCTGAAGCAGGTGCGGGGAATCGAGGGCTGTGTGATGCTCTCGACGTGCAACCGGATGGAGCTCTGGGTGAGCACGAACGAGACGTGTTCGGTGTCGCTGTACGAGCTGCTCTGCGAGATCAGGCAGGTCCCGGCGGAGATGTACCGCGCCTATTTTTCGTTCCGGGAGGGGCGCGAGGCGGTGCGCCATTTGTTTCGGCTGGCAGGAGGACTGGAGTCGCGGATTCTGGGCGAGGATCAGATCGTGACGCAGGTCGGGGAGGCGCTGACGTTCGCGCGCGAGCAGTATGCGACGGACCATGTGATGGAGACGTTGTTCCGGATGGCCGTGACGGCGGCGAAGAAGGTCAAGACAGATGTCGTGCTCTCGCCGGCGGACAATTCGGTCGTGAGGACGGCGATCGAGACCTTGAAGGGACAGGGGAAGACGTTTGCGGGCAAGCGCTGTATGGTGATCGGAAACGGTGTCATGGGGAAGCTCTCGGCGACGATGCTGCGGGCAGAGGGGGCGGATGTTACAGTGACCGTTCGCCAGTACCGGAGCGGAATTGTGGAGATCCCGCGCGGCTGCAAGCGAATCGACTACGGGCTGCGGATGAGCCTGTTCGGACAATGCGATTACGTCGTGAGCGCGACCGTGAGCCCGAATTATACGCTGACGCGGGAGCTGGTGGAGCAGGAGCTGGATCGGCCGGTGGTGCTGATTGACCTCGCTGTGCCGCGCGACATTGATCCGACGGTGCGGGAGCTCCCGCAGGTGGAGCTCTATGACATCGACTGTTTCAGGGAGGAAGCGCGCAGCGAGCAGCAGAAGGCGGCGATTGCAAAGGCGGAGACGTGTCTGCTGGAGCAGATGGAGGAGTTTTTCGACTGGTATGAGGGCCGCGATGTGATCCCGAGGATTCAGGGCATCAAGGAGGCCGCCGCCAGGGATCTGGAGGCGCGCCTTTCGAAGAAGCTGCAGCATCTGTCTGTAGAGGAGAATGTGCGCGAGAATCTGAAGCAGGAGATTTTCGGGGCAGCGCAGCGGGCAGTCAACAAGCTGCTGTTCGGTCTGCGGGATGAGGTCAGCAGACAGACGTTTCTCGAGTGTCTGGACGGGCTGGAATCGGTGTACGGAGAGGCAGAAGAGCAAGATCCGGGCAATCGCTGATCGGGGAAAGACCAGAGAATCCGGAAAGACAGGCGCATGAAAAGAAGATCAGGAATCCGGGAAATAAGTATTAAGAAAAGAGATCAAAAATCCGGGAAATAAGTATTAAGAAAAGAGATCAGAAATCCGGGAAATAAGTATTAAGAAAAGAGATCAGAAATCCGGAAAATAAGTATTAAGAAATGATATCGGAATTTCAGAGAATAGACGTTTGGAAAAGGCATCAAAGGATCTGGAAAAATTAGTGTATGGAAAGAGTAGCAGTGATCCAGAAAATGGACGTCTGTGAGGAAGAGAGAGCGGGAGAGTATGGGTAGAAGGATCATCATTGGCAGCAGGGAGAGCCGCCTGGCTGTGATTCAGTCGGAGCTGGTTTTGAACTATCTGAGGAGGGCGTGTCCGGATGCGGACGTGCAGATTTTGACGATGAAGACGACCGGGGACCGGATTCTGGACCGGGAGCTGGAGAACGTCGGCGGGAAGGGACTGTTTGTGAAGGAGCTGGACCGGGCGCTTCTGGAGCACCGGTCGGATCTGTCGGTGCACAGCCTGAAGGATGTGCCGATGGAGCTTCCCAGGGAGCTGCCGCTGGTCGCATTTTCCGGGCGGGAGGATCCGCGGGATGTGCTGGTACTGCCGAAGGGGGCGACGGAGATTGATTTCTCCAGGCCGGTCGGCTGCTCGAGCAGGAGAAGAATGCTGCAGTTTCAGCGGCTCTATCCGCAGGCCAGATTCGAGACGATCCGCGGGAATGTGCAGACAAGGCTTCGCAGGCTGGATGACGGAGAATTTTCTGCGACGCTGCTCGCGGCGGCGGGGCTGAAACGGCTCGGCCTCGAGGAGCGCATCAGCCGGTATTTCTCGGTCGACGAGATGATCCCGGCGGCAGGACAGGGAATCCTGGCGGTTCAGGGCAGAGCCGGGGAGGACTGTTCCTATCTGAACGGCTACAATGACCCGCAGGCGGCAGCCTGTGCCCTCGCGGAACGCGCGTTTGTGCGCGGGCTCGGAGGCGGCTGCAGCGAGCCGATCGCGGCGCACGCGACGGTCGAGGAGGATGGCCGGACGCTGCGGCTGCGCGGCTTTTATCAGAATCCGGTGGACGGGCGGATCAGCACCGGCGTGCTCACGGGAAGCATGGAAGCGCCGGAGCAGCTCGGGACGGAGCTGGCGGAGCAGATTCTGCGGGGATAAGGAAGGATGCTTACATAGATTCTGATGATATCAGGATGTAGGATAAGTGGCAGAGCGCCATGTGTGCAGGAGCGCTTGTACAGAAACAGTAAGAGGCGTCAGCGGAACGGACAGTCGGAAAGCTTCCCTGTGAGAAAAAGGGAAGAATCGGAACACGAGCTGTGCAACGCGAGCGGCTTAAATTTTTACAGACTACAGAAGACAAGATAGAGAGAGAAAAGAAGTCAGGCAGGAGAGACTGGTATGCAGGAAAAGAATGGGATGATACGAGAGATGCAGCCGGATACGTCGGGCGTAGGAACAAGACAGCCGGATGTATCAGGCGTAGGAACAAATCAGCAGGACGCAGAGGCGAAAGGTAAGGTATGGCTGGTCGGGGCAGGGCCGTCGGATCCGGGGCTGTTTACCTTGAAGGGCCGTCAGGTGCTCGCGGATGCGGAGGTTGTGGTTTACGATGCGCTGGTGGGCGCTTCGATTCTCTCGATGATTCCGGATACGGCGGAGGCGATCAACGTCGGCAAGCGGTCGAGCCGCCACACGATGCGGCAGGAGCAGATCAGTGAGCTGCTGGCCGAGAAGGCGAAGGAGGGAAAGCGTGTCGTGCGCCTGAAAGGCGGCGATCCGTTCCTGTTCGGACGCGGCGGGGAGGAGCTCGAGGTGCTGGTGCGCGAACAGATTCCGTACGAGGTCGTCCCGGGCGTCACCTCGGCGATTGCGGTGCCGGCGTATCAGGGAATCCCTGTGACGCACCGCGATTACTGCTCTTCGGTGCATATCATCACGGGGCACAGGCGCGAGGGCGAAGAGAGCCGCATTGATTTCGAGGCGCTCGTGCGGACGGGCGGAACGCTGATCTTTCTGATGGGAGTGTCGTCCCTGCGCATGATCTGCGAGGGGCTGCTTGCTGCGGGAATGCGGCGGGATATGCCTGCGGCGCTGCTGGCGCGCGGCACGACGGCGGCGCAGGAGCGGATCGTCGCGACGGTGGCGACCCTTCCGCAGGCGGTCGAGGCGCACGGCGCGATCACGCCGGCGATCATTGTGGTGGGCGAGGTCTGCGGCCTGGCAGAGCAGTTTTCCTGGGTGGAGAAGCTGCCGCTGGGAGGAATCCGCGTCGCGGTGACCAGGCCCAGAGAGCTTGCGGGGACGACTGCCGGCAGGCTGAGGGAGCTTGGCGCGGAGGTGCTGGAGCTGCCCGCAATCCGGACGGTGGCGCGCAGGGACAGCCGGGAGCTTTTGGAGGCGCTTGACGGGATTGAGCGCTATCAGTGGATCGTGTTTACGAGCCCTACCGGGGTGCGCGTCTTTTTTGAAGTGCTTGCAGACCGGGGCATTGACCTTCGCAGGCTGGGCGGCGCGAAGTTTGCGGTGATCGGAGCGGGAAGCGCAAAGGAGCTCGGCAAGCACGGACTCTATGCAGATCTGATGCCGGAGGTGTACGACGGAGCGCATCTCGGGGCGGCGCTTGCGGCGGAGTGCCGCCTGGAGCTCGCGGCAGGGTGTTGCCAGGGGCTTGTGGCAGAGTGCCGCCGGGAGCTCACGACAGAGTGTCGCTGGGAGCTTGCGGCAGAGTGCCGTCAGGAGGCCGCGGCAGAATGCCTCCAGGCGCTCCCGACCGGGTGCGAGACGGCGTCTGGAAAACAGGGCAGGCAGGCAGCCGGGGCGGAATCGGAAAAGGCTGCGGAAAAAGTTTGCGGGCTGCGGATTTTGATTCCGCGCGCGTCGGCGGGGAACCGGGAGCTGACGGATGCTCTGCGTGCGGTCGAAGGACTTGCGGTGGACGATATTCCGTCGTATGATACAGAGTATGGGCTTGGCGTGTCGGCGGAGGAAGTGCTGACGGCGCGGGAGGATCTGCTTGACGGCCTGGATTACGTGCTGTTTACGAGCGCGTCGACCGTCAGAGGGTTTGCGGCGGCGGCCGGGGCGGTTGACTTTTCCAAGGTGCGTGCGGTCTGCATCGGAAGACAGACGCGATCTGCGGCGGATGCCTTGGGCATGCGCACGTGGATGGCGGAGCAGGCGACGATCGACAGCCTGATCGAGAGGCTGGTGGAAGTGGTCTGTGAGCAGAGAGAGCAGGGAAACTGAGCTGGCAAAAAGGCAGAGTAAGGGGATCGGTGTCGGTTTGGCACAGCAAGGGCTGGCATAGATTTTATGTAGTATTCGGTAGTAGAAAGAAGGCAAGGAACTGTGACGATAGAGACAGAGAGGCTGCTGTTTCGCCCCTGGCGGGAGGAGGACGCGGAGGTATTGTATGAGTATGCGAAGGATCCGCGCGTCGGTCCGGCAGCGGGATGGAAGCCTCACGAGAGTGTGGAGGAGAGCCGGGAGATCATCCGGACGGTGCTTACGCAGGGGGAGAACTACGCGCTGGTACTGAAGGAACTCGGACATCCGGTCGGATGTGTCGGGCTCATGACACCCTCCCTGCATGAGCGGGAGCGGGATGAGGCAGATGGGATAAAAGGCATCACGGTCGGTTACTGGTTGGGTGTCCCGTTCTGGGGGCGCGGTTTGATGCCGGAGGCCGTGGAGGCGCTGCTGGAATACTGTTTTCAGACACTTGGATGCGGCCGCGTCTGGTGCGGATATTTTGACGGAAATGAAAAATCGAAGCGTGTGCAGGAAAAGTGCGGATTTCGATATCACCATACGAACCGGAGCATCGCGCTCGCGGACGGTGTGATCTGCACGGAACAGGTGAGCTGTCTGAGTCGGGAGCGCTGGGAACAGAGAGCGGCGGCTCACACATCGGCTGCGCATGGTGAATCAGAGGATTGTTTGCTGCCGGCAGGAATGTGAGAGACAACAACAGAGGAGGATGACAAAATGGATATGATGATCAGGCCGAGAAGGCTGCGCAGAGGAGAGCTGCTGCGGAAGATGGCGAGGGAGACGCGGATGGATCCGTCCTCGCTGATTTACCCGATGTTTGTAAAGGAAGGGACGAATGTGGTAGATGAGATTCCGACGATGCCGGGACAGTACCGCTACAGTGTGGACAGGGTCAGCGAGAAGCTGGATGCGCTGCTGGATGCGGGCGTCCGGTCCGTGATGCTGTTTGGCATTCCGGATCACAAGGATGAGGTTGGAAGCGGCGCATGGGCCGAGGACGGTATTATCCAGAAGGCACTTCGGAAAATCAAGGAAGACTACAGGGATGAGCTGTATGTGATGACGGATGTCTGCATGTGCGAGTACACATCACACGGCCACTGCGGCATGCTCTGCGGGCACGAGGTGGACAACGACAAAACGCTCGAGCTGCTCTCGCGGACGGCGCTTTCCCATGTGCAGGCGGGATCGGATATGGTTGCACCGTCGGACATGATGGACGGACGTGTCCGTGCTATACGGACGACACTGGATGCGCACGGCTATGAGATGACGCCGATCATGTCCTATGCGGTCAAATATGCGTCCGGGTTTTACGGCCCGTTCCGGGATGCGGCGGGCTCCGCGCCGTCCTTTGGAGACCGGAAGGGCTATCAGATGGACTATCACAACAGCCGCGAGGGCATCAAGGAGGCGCTGCTTGATGTGGAGGAGGGCGCAGACATCGTCATGGTGAAGCCGGCGATGTCCTATCTCGACCTCGTGACGCGGGTGAAGGAGGCTGTGAAGGTGCCGGTGGCCGCCTACAGCGTGAGCGGAGAGTACGCGATGATCAAAGCAGGCGCGGCGCTCGGCTATATTGAGGAGGAAAAAATCATCTGCGAGACCGCCGTCTCAGCGTACCGCGCGGGCTGCGACATGTATCTGACGTACTACGCGCCGGAGATCGCGCGCTTTATGCGGGAAGGCCGCATCGGGTGAGTAAAATGGAGGAACAGCAATGACGAGATCAGAAGAATTATTTGAAAAAGCATGCAGGGTAATCCCGGGCGGTGTGAACAGCCCGGTGCGCGCATTCGGTTCGGTGGGGGAGACACCGCGTTTTATCGCGTCTGCGGACGGCTCACATATGACCGATGCGGACGGAAAAAAGTATCTGGATTTCATCAGTTCATGGGGGCCGATGATCCTCGGACACAATCACCCGGCGGTGCGGGAGGCCGTGATCCGCGCGTGTGAGAAGGGACTGAGCTACGGCGCGGAGACGGAGTGTGAGGTAGAGATGGCGGAGCTGATCTGCTCGTCCGTTCGGAACATCGAGCTGGTGCGGATGGTCAATTCCGGCACGGAGGCCGTGATGAGTGCGATCCGCACCGCCAGGGGCTATACGGGGCGGGATAAGATCGTCAAGTTCATGGGCTGCTACCACGGACATTCGGACGCGCTGCTGGTGCAGGCGGGCTCCGGCGTCATGACGGCCGGGATTCCGGACAGCGCAGGCGTTCCTGCGGGCTGTACGAAGGACACGCTGTCCGCTGTCTACAACGATCTGGCCTCGGTGGAAGCGCTGTTTTCGCAGTTCCCGGAGGAGATCGCGGCAGTGATCGTGGAGCCGGTCGCCGCGAACATGGGAGTCGTGCCGCCCGCGCCGGGCTTTTTGGAGGGGCTTCGCAGCCTGTGCACCAAATACGGCGCAGTGCTGATCTTTGACGAAGTCATCACGGGTTTCCGGCTCGGATTTGAGGGTGCGCAGGGCTATTTCGGAGTCGACGCGGATCTGGTGACGTACGGAAAGATCATCGGGGCAGGCATGCCGGTCGGCGCGTACGGCGGAAAGCGCGAGATCATGTCGAAGGTGGCGCCGGTCGGGCCGGTCTACCAGGCCGGGACCTTGAGCGGCAATCCGGTCGCGATGCAGGCCGGGATCGCGCAGCTCACAATTCTGAAGAATCATCCGGAAATTTATGCGGAGTTGAACGAAAAGGCAGACTGGTTCTACGGGGAGCTTGCGCGCGTGACCGGCAAGCTTGCGCAGGGCTACCACATGAACCACATCGCGTCGCTTGGCTGTCTGTACTTTACAAAGGAAGCGGTTGTAGATTACGCGTCTGCGAAGACCTCCGATACAAAGGCGTTTGCGGACTGGTTCAAATATATGCTCGGCAAAGGCTTTTACTTCGGGCCGTCGCAGTTTGAGGCGATGTTCCTCTCGGCGGCGCACACGAAGGAGGAGCTGCAGGCTGTCGTGCGTGCGGCGGAGGAATACTTCGCATGATGCACGTAGTCACGGGCGGAAGCGGGAGCGGCAAATCGGCGTATGCGGAGCAGCTCGTGCAGGAGTATAGCGGCAAATCGGCGTATGCGGAGCAGCCCATGCAGGAGCGTGACGGAAGAGCGGCGTATGCGGAGCGGCCCGCGCAGGAGCGTGACGGAAGAACGGCTTGTGCAGAGGAGCCCGTGCAGGAGCGTGCGGAAGATGTTGGGCATGAAAAAGTTCTTCGCCGCATCTACATTGCGACGATGATTCCGTACGGGGAGGAGGGCGCGCGCCGTGTGGCGCGCCATCGGAGGATGCGGCAGGAAAAGCAGTTTGAGACGATCGAGTGCTATACGGGACTGTCCCGGCTGCGAATCCCGGAGAGGAGCGTCGTGCTGCTGGAATGTGTCTCCAATCTGACTGCGAATGAGATGTATGATCCGTCCGGCGCGGGAGAGGGAACTGTCCGCGCGGTCGTAGACGGCATCCAAAGTCTGCATCGCCAGGCGGAGCACCTGGTCATCGTGACAAATGAGATTTTTTCCGACGGGATCACGTACGATGCGTCCACGATGCAGTATATGGCGTATCTCGGGGAGATCAATCAGGAGATTGCGCGGGAAGCAGACCGGGTGACAGAGGTCGTGTACGGGATTCCGGTCAGGATTAAAGATGTCGAGGATCGTGTACCGCATTCCGGTCAGAGCCAGGACGGCCGCAGCCGGATAGAGAACAGGAGAGAGGAATGGAACGATGATGAAGAGACTGGCAAACGGCATGGGGATTGCGTTTTCCATGTACTCGCGGATTCCGATGCCGCGGTGTGACTGGACGGATGAAAATATGAGATATGTCATGTGCTTTTTTCCGTGGGTCGGCGCGGTGATCGGTCTGCTGTGTGTGCTCTGGCAGCGGCTGGCACTCTGGCTGGGCCTTGGCACGCCGCTTCGGGTGACTGTGCTGATGCTGCTCCCGGTGGTTGTCACGGGCGGGATTCATCTGGACGGGATGCTGGATACTGCGGATGCCCTGAGCTCATGGCGGCCGATGGAGCGCAGGATCGAGATCCTGAAGGATTCCCATGCCGGGGCATTTGCGATTCTCACCTGCGCGGTCTATTTCTTCCTCCTCTACGGGGTGACGGACAGTGTCCGCGCGGATATGGTGCCGGTCTACGGCTGCATGTTTGTCGTGTCCCGCTCTCTGAGCGGCCTGTCGGTGGTGTCCTTTCCAAAGATGAAAAAAGAGGGTACTGTCGCGAACTTTGCGAAAAAGGCTGAGACAAAGCGGATTCAGATCACGCTGGTCTGCTATCTGGCGGCGGCGGCTGCCGTGATGGTGTGGCTCAAGCCGCTCTACGGGATTGCCGTACTCTTAGGGGCGCTCGTGATGTTCGCGTACTATTACCGGATGGCGATGAAAAATTTCGGCGGAATCAACGGAGACCTGGCGGGCTGGTTCCTGTCCTGGTGTGAGCTGGTCATGCCGCTTTGCATGGTGGCCGCGGGGACAGTCTTTGAGCGGCTGGTCGGTTAGGACAGATTTAGCCAGTGATTTCGTTTGCGATGTACGGGAAACTGGGCATTTGGAAACCGCGCTGTCGGGAAAACAGACGGAACTATTGCATAGGATGGTTCGATACGGGTGGATGAGAGAAACAGAGAGGACTGCAATGAGCAGGGCTGGTTGAGATGAGCAGAGATGACAGTGGAGAAGCGGGATGAAGTTAGTGACAGGAGGAGCTTTCCAGGGGAAGCTTGCGTATGCAGAGGAGCGCTATGGAGTCCGGGACGGCTGGATCGACGGACGGAGCTGTGCGCTCTCGGAAATAAAAACGTGCCGTGGAATTTATGCGTTTCACGAGTATGTGCGGAGGTGGCTGGAGCAGGAGCGCGATGCGTTTGAGGACGAGCCGAATAAAAGGAAGGCGGACGGGGAAGCATTCCCGCAGGGAGATTCGGAAGGCTGGGAGCTTTCGGTCGATGCGCGGGCGGAAGCGTTTGCCCGGATGCTGTTCCGGGAGAATCCGGAGATGGTTGTCGTGACAAATGAGCTCGGCTGCGGTATTGTGCCGATGGATCCGGCGGATCGGGAGTATCGCGAGACGGTCGGGAGGATCTGCACGTGTCTGGCAGCGAGGTCAGAGGAGGTTGTCCGGGTGATCTGCGGCGTCGGGATGGTGCTGAAGGAGACTTGTCATAAATCCTGAGTGCAGTGGAGTCCCTGATTTGTAAGCGTTTCATATCGATGCATAACTGCGGCTTGCATGGCGTACCGGCTGAACTGTAACTTTTGGTACGCCTGCGGGAGTTTGAGGAGAGGCAGGAGAACCGCGAAGATGATAAAAACGGTGATATTTGATATTGACGGAACGATGTACGACTATGAGACGGGCAACCGGATAGCGATGGCCGCTCTCCAGAATTATTGTGAGGAGCAGTTTGCGATTGACGGGGAGACGTTTCGGCGCGTGTTTGGCGAGGCGAACCGTCTGATGGCTGAGCGGATCGGCAGCGTCAGTGCCGCGATCCACAACCGCCTGATCCGCTTTCAGTATATCCTGGAACAGCTGCGGCAGCCGCCGTTTCCGCATGCCCGGACGATGTATCACATTTACTGGGATACTCTGATCGGCGCGATGAGGAGGAGTGAGGGGCTCGTGGAATGGCTGCAGGAGCTGCATCGGCAGGGGATCCGGATCGGTGTCGGCTCCAACATGACGTCCTATATCCAGTACAGGAAGCTGGAGCATCTCGGGGTGGCGCCGTTTGTTGACTGGATGGTGACGAGCGAGGAGGTCGGCTGTGAGAAGCCCGAGCCACGTTTTTTCCGGCTCTGTCTCGAGAAGAGCGGCGTAGAGCCGCAGGAGTGCCTCTTTGTCGGCGACAGCCTGAAAAATGACGTGGAGGGAGCGCTTGGCGTCGGGATGCGCGCGCTGCTCTATGTGCCGGAGGGGGCGGAGAACACACTGCCAGGCACGAGAGGGCGGCGGTATGAGGTGATTCATTCCTATCGAGAATGTCTCACAGAGGATTTCCTGAGCCGGTTCCTTCTGGCGGAGGAATGAGGCAGATCTTTGTCGGCCGGTGAGATCTGTTTTGCAGAGAGGAGCTGTCGTATGTATTTTCCATTGTTTATTGATCTGTCCGAGAAGGATATCCTGGTGGTGGGGGCAGGTGTGATCGCGTCGAGGCGCGTGCGGACGCTCTGCGGCTTCGCCGGGCATATCACAGTCGTCGCACCGGAAATTTCCGAAGAGATTCAGGCATTGGCCGCGCAATATCCGATCACGGTTCTGAGAGGAGAAGTTGCATGCCATCCTGCTGTGGACAATTCTTTTTTGAATGCAGATCAGCAAGAGAAGAAGTCTGCCTTTTCTGGCATGGTTCAGAGAGAGGAAAGTGTTCGCTTTTTGGATGAAGACCAGAAAGGAAAGAAGGGTTCTTTTTGGAACGCGGGTCGGGAAGAGAAGAAGGATTCCCTTTTGGACATAAGTCAGAGAGATGGCGAGCTGTCGGCTTCGGAGGACGGAAAAGAAGAGGTCTTCCGTTTCGGGCCGGAGCTCTTTGACGGGAAAGCGCTTGTGCTGGCCGCTACGGATGACCGCGCGCTGAACAGGCAGATTGCCTGCGCGTGCAGGAAGCGGGGCATCCCGGTGAATGTCTCAAGTGAAAAAGAGGAGTGCGATTTCTATTTCCCGTCGGTCATACAAAAAGACGGCGTGGTGATCGGGATCAATGCGTCGGGGCGGGATCATGCGCTCGTGAAGCGCACGAGGATAGAATTGGAGGAGTTTTTGAAAAAATGAGCTACTGGATGGGATCTTTACTGGCGGTCGCGGCCGGCTTTGTGCTGGATCTGATGTTCGGCGACCCGAACAGCGCGTATCACCCGATCTGCCTGATCGGCTATCTGATCGCGTGGATGGAAAAACAGACGCGGAGGCTGTTTCCAAAGACGGAAAAGGGGGAGCGGTTGGCTGGCGCCGTCTGCGCGCTTCTGGTCGTGCTGGTGTCGACCGGGGGCCCGGTGCTGCTCCTTGTGTTGTCCTATCGCGTTGCGTTCTGGCTCGGCGTTGCGGTGGAGGCGGTGCTCTGCTTTTTTGTGCTCGCGGCGAAGACGCTGAAAAAAGAGAGCATGAATGTCGGCCTTGCACTGCAGACCGGAGGTTCCGCCGAGGAGCGCCTGCAGGCGGGGAGAAAGGCGGTCGCGCGCATTGTCGGGCGTGATACGCAGAAGCTTTCTGAGAAGGGCGTGATCAAGGCTGCGGTGGAGACGGTCGCCGAAAATTACTCGGACGGGGTGGCGGCTCCTCTGCTGTTCCTGATCCTCGGAGGCGGTGCGGCCGGATTTTTCTACAAGAGCATCAACACGATGGATTCGATGCTGGGCTATAAAAATGAGAAATACCGGAATTTCGGCTGGTTTCCGGCTCATCTCGACGATGTGGCGAACTATCTTCCGGCGCGGCTGGCGGCCTTGTTCCTGATCGCTGCGGCGGCGGTGTGCGGGCAGGACGCCAGAGGCGCTTGGAAGATTTTCAAGAGGGACCGCTACAAGCATGCAAGCCCCAATTCCGCGCAGACAGAGGCGGTTGCCGCGGGAGCGCTGCACGTACAGCTCGCGGGGGATGCGTGGTATTTCGGCGAGCTGCACAAAAAACCGTTCATCGGGGATGACCTGCGCCAGATTGAGATCGAGGACATCGGCAGAATCAACCGGATGATGTACGTGGCGGCAGTGCTGGCGCTGCTCGTGTTCGGAGGGCTGAAGGTGGCGGTGCTGGCGGCGGTAGGAATACTTTGAGGACTGAAAGGGTTAGTGTTGGCGGCGATCGAGGTACTCAGAGGACGGAAGGGGTCAGTGTTGGCGGCGATCGAGGTACTCAGAGGACGGAAGAGGTCAGTGTTGGCAGCAGACGGAATACTCTGAGGGCAGGAGAGACGGCCGGATGGTAGGCGACAGTTCTGTTCCGCTTAGATCAGCCCCCCAATTTACAGAAATGGCCGCGTTCATGCGGCACTGGAGGAAACATGATACATATTCACGGTGGCAACGTCTATCAATATGAACATACGGCGGATTTTTCCGCAAATATCAATTTCCGCGGGATGCCGCAGCAGGTTCGGGACGCGGCGCTCTCGGCGGTGGACCGGTCGGTACACTACCCGGAGCCGGGATGCCAGAGCCTGAAAAAAACGCTCGCGGTGCGCGAGGGTGTTCCGGAGGAGATGATTTTGTGCGGAAACGGTGCGGCCGAGGTGATGTTTTCTCTGGCGTTCGCGTTCCGGCCCCGGCGGGCGCTGCTGGCACAGCCCTGCTTTTTTGAGTACGAGCAGGCGCTGTCGGCGGTCGGCTGCGAGATAAATCATTGGATGCTCGAGGCCAAAGAGGAGTTCCGGGTCGGAAGTGAGCTCGCGGGGCAGATTACAGAGGACACGGATCTGGTGATCCTGGGCAACCCGAACAACCCTACGGGTCAGCTGATTGAGACCTCCGTGCTGGAAGCGATCGCAGAGAAGTGTGCGAAGACGGGGTGTATGCTCGTGCTGGACGAGAGCTTTCTGGACTTTCTGTCGGATGCGGATGCGGCGCGGACATCAAGCGGCGTGGCGCTCATGAAGCGGAATCTGCCGCTTTGCCTTTTTGTCATCAAATCTTTTACCAAAATGTATGCGATGCCCGGCCTCCGGTTCGGCTACGGCATCTGCGGTGACCGCGACCTGCTGCTGCGGATGCAGGGACTGATGCAGCCCTGGAACGTATCGCTCCCCGCGCAGATGGCCGCCGAGGCCGCGGCCCAGGAAATCACATATGCAAAAGAGACGGCCAGACAGACCGCCAGGAACAGGGAGTGGATGCGGGAGCAGATGCAGGCACTGGGGTATACGGTGTTTCCATCGTGCACAAACTATCTGCTGTTCATCGGGGCGGCGGATCTGAAGGAATACTGTGTGCAGCGCGGGTATCTGATCCGGGACTGCAGCAATTTCAGAGGGCTTGCAAGGGAAGCCGGGCACGAAGGTGCGGGGTACTATCGAATCTGCGTCCGCAGTCAGGAGGAGAACGAGGCGCTGCTCGCGGTGCTGGCGGAGCGCGCATCGAGGAGGCTGCCATAGTCCCATGATATACAGTGGCGTACAGATCGGAAGACGGGAGTTTGTCAGCTGTATGGTTGTAGTTGGAATATGGAATCATTCCGGGAAGGCGGATTATGGGATACAGAATCATTTCGGGGCAATTTGACAGAGGAACAGAAGAGCAAAAGGCAGCATTGATACAGTTGTTCGGGAAAGATAATATTCAATACAAGTTTGATTTATATTTTCACTGGTACAATATCGTTCATGAATATGGGCATTGTCTTTTGGATTATTACAACAGAAGTATCGGCGGAGTGAAGGAAGAGATATTGGTAAATCAATTTGCGGTTGGTTATTGGAAACATATGGGGTACAAAAAAGAGCTGCAACGTTTAGAAACAATGTTGTCTGAGATTTTGCAGAGACTTCCCAATCCAGTACCTGATTCTATGTCTCTTGTTGAGTATTACGAACAAATATGGGGAACAGACTTGTTAATGCGTGTAGATATATACGGCTATCTTCAATTAGAAAGTGTTTTATTGGCGTTAAAAGATACAGAAGGATTCATGACAACACTTGAAAAAATGGGAATAAGGAAAGCTTTAGCTAAGAAAGACAATCCCTGCATGGAATATTCAATATCAGTACAAACAGCAAATACTGTTTTGGACAATTTGCAGCTTATGTTAGATCATTCTGGAATCGAACATCCTGATGTCGAGCTGGAGTTTGTGGATGATCCGTCGATACACTGTGCAAGAAATTGCTGAGAATGTGATGTTGGATTGGATATTGGGAGTACAGGCTATGCAGTAAGAGTTTTTAAGAGGAGGAGAGAGGAATGAATTTACAGAAATTCTCAGAAAAGGCAGTTCCGCTTGGCATCCTGGGGCTGAAGATTACGCAGAGAGGAGAAGAGGCGGCGTATCAGCTCTGGGATGAGGAGTGCAGGCGGAATGTCTATTCTGCGAGCAAGAGCTTCACCTCGTGTGCCGTCGGGATCGCGGTGCGGGAGGGGCTGCTGTCGCTTAAGGAGCGTCTGGTGGACGCATTTGCGGCGGATCTCCCGGAGACGGTGAATGACAATCTGGCGAAGGCGACGGTGGAGGATCTGCTGACGATGTGTCTCGGACAGGCGGAGGCGCACCTAATGGGCGGGCAGAGGCCGCTCTATGCGGAGGATGACTGGGTGAAAATGTCGTTGGCGCTGCCATTTGTGCACGAGCCGGGCACGCAGTTTCTCTACAATAATGTGGGGCCGTATCTGGCCGGCGTGCTCGTGCAGCGAAGGGCAGGGTGCGACCTGGTGTCCTATCTGACGCCGCGGCTGTTTGCGCCGCTTGGGATCCGCCGGCCTACGTGGGAGGTGGACCCGCTCGGATATACGTTTGGCGCGGGCGGACTGTTCCTCACGCTCTCGGAGCTGCACCGCTTCGGACTGCTCTACTTGAATGAGGGGAACTGGAACGGGCGCCAGATCGTCCCCAGGGAGTGGGTCAAGGAGAGCAGCAGGAGCCATACGGGCTTCGGCTACGGATATCTGTTCTGGATCGGGGATCAGAACTCATACCGCGCGGACGGAAAATATTCGCAGCTCTCGATTATCTTACCCGAAAAGCAGGCGGTGATCTCGGTGACGGCAGAGTGCCGGGATGGCGAGGCGATGCAAAGAGCGATTTTTGAGGAGTTGTATCCGCAGCTGTAGGTTGTGCTCAGGCGGCCATGCTCAGCGGCCAGAGCTCAAGCGGCTATGCTCAGTGGTTATGCTCAGCGGCCGTGCTCAAATGGTTATGCTCGGCGGTTGTGCTCAGTAGTTGGGTTCAAGCAGTTATATTCAGCGGCTGTGTTCAGATGGCCATGCTCAGCGGCCGTGCTCAAGTGGTTATGCTCAGCGGCCGTGCTCAGGTGGCTATGCTCAGACGGCTGGGGTTGGTCGGCTGTGTGCAGGGGTACAGGGATACCGAGGAAGACAGCGTGGGAAAATAGTAGGAGGAGACAAAATGGCAAAGGCAATCATGGTGCAGGGAACGATGTCGAATGCGGGGAAGAGTGTGATCGCGGCCGGCCTGTGCCGGATCTTCCGGCAGGACGGGTACCGCGTGGCACCGTTCAAATCACAGAATATGGCGCTGAACTCGTTTATTACGAAGGAGGGGCTCGAGATGGGCCGCGCCCAGGTGATGCAGGCGGAGGCGGCCGGGGTGGAGCCGGAGGTTGCGATGAATCCGATCCTTTTGAAGCCGACAAACGACGTCGGCTCGCAGGTGATCGTAAACGGCGAGGTGCTCGGCACGATGAACGCGCGCGATTACTTTAAGATGAAGCGGTCGCTGATCCCGGATATCATGAAGGCCTACCATCACCTGGAGGAGCGCTATGATATCATCGTGATCGAAGGGGCGGGCAGCCCTGCGGAGATCAATCTGAAGCAGGACGACATCGTGAATATGGGCATGGCAAAGCTGGCGGATGCCCCGGTGCTTCTGGTCGGGGACATCGACCGCGGCGGCGTGTTCGCGCAGCTCTACGGGACGGTCGCTTTGCTGGAGCCGGAGGAGAAGGCGCGGATCAAGGGGCTGGTGATCAACAAATTCCGCGGGGACAAGTCGATTCTCGATCCGGGTGTCAAGATGCTCGAGGAGCTGACCGGGATTCCGGTCGTCGGCGTTGCGCCGTATCTGCAGGTCAGCCTGGAGGACGAGGACAGCCTGAGTGAGCGGTTGGACGGCGAGCAGAAGATCGGGCTGATCGACATCGCCGTGATCCGTCTGCCGCGCATCTCGAATTTTACCGATTTTAATGTGTTCGAGAGCATTGAAGGGGTGACGGTGCGCTACGTGAAGGAGCCGCGGGAGCTGGGCCATCCGGATCTGATTATCCTGCCGGGCACGAAAAATACGATGCGGGATCTGCTGTGGATGCGCCAGAATGGCCTGGAGGCGTTGATTTTGAAGGCGCAGCGGGCGGGAACCGCGATTTTCGGCGTCTGCGGCGGCTATCAGATGCTTGGAAAGGAAATCTCGGACCCGGGGTGCGTCGAGGAGGGCGGTACCGTGCGGGGCATGGGGCTGCTCGACACGAGCACTGTCTTTGAGGCGGAGAAAGCGCGCACCCGCGTGGAAGGGCGGATTCTGCCGTGTGGAGCCGGTGTCAGTGTCGCGCGATCAGATGCAGACAGGAAATGTGCAGGAGAGAATGCGGGTAGTCTGGAGTGCGACAAATCGGCAGAGCTCGCGACGTCCCTTGCAGGCTGCAGGCTGACCGGGTATGAGATTCACATGGGACAGACCGTTTTGGGAGAGAACGCGCAGCCGTTCACGGAGATTGAGGACACGATCACAGGCGAGCGCAAGTGCGAGGGCGCGTGGCAGGGAAATGTCTGCGGCTCGTACGTGCACGGGATCTTTGACAACGAGGAGATTGCGGATGCCGTTGTGCGGGCGCTGGCCGAGGCGAAGGGCATCACGGAGGAGCTTGGCACAGCGGTCGATTTTGCAGAGTTCAAGGAGACGCAGTATGACCTGCTGGCCGCCGGACTGCGGGAGCATTTGGATTTGAATAAAATCTATGAGATTATGGGGCTGCAGAAAGCGTAACGGTGCGATGCGGCAGTCGGTAGTCAAATTAGATAGGGTGATTGTAAATCTGCTGGTTGAGTATGAAATCAGAACATTGGAGCATATGCTGCCGAATGGAAAAAAATTAGTACAGATAGAGTTTCATGCAGAATGAGAGGAGAACGAGATGGATCTGAATCAGATAGAGCGCCTTGGGCCGATGGAGATTGAGCGCAGGAGTTTTGAGATCATCACACAGGAGGCAGGCGATGCGATCCCGGATGATGAGCGTGCGATGATTATCAAGCGTGTCATCCACACATCGGCCGATTTTGATTATATAAAGAATCTTTGCTTTTCGGAACATGCCGTGCAGATCGCGCAGAATGCACTGCGAAATGGCGCGTGGATCGTGACGGACACGAAGATGGCGCTGTCCGGGATCAACAAGAAGAGCCTGCAGGCGGCAGGGGGCGAGGCGCATTGCTTTATCTCGGATGACGATGTGGCGGAAAAGGCGAAGCGTCTCGGCGTCACGCGCGCTTCGGTCTGCGTGGACAAGGCGGCGGCGCTAGGGCGTCCGCTGATCTATGCGGTGGGCAACGCGCCGACGGCGCTGATCCGTCTGTACGAGAAGATACAGGAGGGCAGCTTCCGCCCGGAGCTGATCATCGGCGTCCCGGTCGGCTTTGTCAATGTGGTGCAGTCGAAGGAGCTGATCATGCAGACTGATGTGCCGTACATCGTGGCGCGCGGGCGCAAGGGCGGCAGCAATGTGGCGGCGGCGATCTGCAATGCGCTGCTGTACCAGCTCGACGGGAGCCGCAAGTGAGGAATGCGCCGTGATGTGGCGACTTCGATTGCAGAGGAGTCAGGCAGTGTGAGGTGGAGGATGAGATGGATGTTTATTTGATACGTCACGGCATGACTGCCGGAAATCTCGAAAAGCGCTATCTGGGCGTGACGGATGAGCCGCTGACGAAGGAAGCGGTCTCACAGCTGCGGCGGATGCGCCGCTGCTATCCGGTGCCGGAGCATGTGGTCACGAGCCCCATGAAGCGCTGCCGTGAGACGGCCTCCCTTCTGTTCCCGGGAATTGACTCGGAGGTGGAGGAAGGGCTGCGGGAATGTGACTTCGGCAGCTTTGAGTACAAAAATTATCAGGAGCTGAACGGGGACCCGTACTATCAGCGCTGGCTTGACAGCGGCGGCACGCTTCCGTTCCCGGGCGGGGAGAGCCAGCAGAGCTTTCAGGATCGGAGCTGCGAGGCGTTTGAGCGAAGCATCCGCGAAATGGCCGACAGAGGCTATGCGTCCGTCGCGTACGTCGTGCACGGCGGGACGATCATGTCCGTGATGGAGCGGTTTTGCGGGACGCGGAAATCCTATTTTGACTGGCAGATCAAGAATGGAGAGGGATTTGCGCTACAGCTGGATGCGGATCTGGTAAGCGGGATGCGTGAACGGAGTGGATCAGGAGAATCGGTGAGAGTGTTTGAGCCGAGCGGATCGAGTGGATCAGAAGAATCGGTGAGATTGTTTGAGCCGAACGGATCGAGTGCAGCAGATGAATCGGATGAAGCAGTGGAAAACTGTGAGCCGGGCAGGTTTCTGGTTTTGAGGGACAGACTTCCGCTCCCTGCGGAGCAGCTTCACCGCTCCGGGATCGAGGACGTCTGCGTGATGCAGAAAAACAAGCGGCTGCAGTGCGGCTATACGACCGGGAGCTGTGCGGCCGCGGCTGCAAGGGCGGCGGCGCAGATGCTGTTTGAGCGAATGCTCTGCCGCGAGGTGCAGCTCATGACGCCAAAGGGAGTCAGCCTGATGCTCGAGACAGAATTTCCCAGACTGGAGGCGGACGCGGCGTCGTGCGCGGTGCGGAAGTACGGCGGGGATGACCCGGACGCGACGGACGGGCTGCTGATCTTCGCGCGGGTGGAGAAAAGGGATAACTGTGTGAATGCACCGAGGTTGACAGGTGCAGCGGTTGAGGATAGGACTGCAGCATCAGAGCAGCCGGGTGTAGATGCCACGCACGCTGGGACAGTTGCAACTGGTGAGCACGGCAGGCAGGCGCGCGTGGAGATCGACGGCGGCGCAGGAGTCGGTCGTGTGACGCGGCCGGGGCTGGAGCAGCCGGTCGGGGCAGCCGCGATCAACCGCGTGCCGCGGCAGATGATCGCCGGGAACGTGCAGGAGGTCTGCAGACAGTTTGGCTACAGTGGGACGATCCGCGTCACCGTTTCCGTGCAGGGCGGCGAGGAGGTCGCAAAGCGCACTTTCAACCCGCATCTCGGCATCGTCGGCGGGATCTCAATTCTCGGGACAAGCGGAATCGTCGTCCCGATGAGCGAGCAGGCACTGATCGAGAGCATCCGTGTGGAGATGCGCCAGAAGGTAGAAAACGGCGAGCAATATCTGCTGATTACGCCGGGAAATTACGGGGCGGATTTTTTGAAGGAGCATGCTAAGTATGAAGTGCTGCGCCCGGAGTCTGCGATGAAATGCAGCAATTATGTCGGCGAGACGCTGGACATGGCTGTGGAGCTCGGTGTCAAGGGGATCCTGTTTGTCGCGCACGTCGGCAAGTTTGTGAAGGTGTCGGGAGGAATTATGAATACGCATTCCGCCCACGCAGACTGCCGCGCTGAGCTGATGGCTGCTCAGGCGATGCGTGCGGGTGCAGATCAGGCTACGGCGCTTCGGCTGCTCGCGTCGAATACGACGGAGGAGGCGATCGGGATTCTGAAGGAGACCCCGTATCTTGCGGGCGCGATTCGGGAGATGGCGGGGCGAATCCGTTTCCACCTGCAGAAGCGCTGCGCGGGGGAGCTTTGGACAGAGGCGGTGCTGTTTTCGAGCCAGTACGGCTACCTCGGAGAGACGGAGGGCGCGGAAAAGCTGATACAAAGAATCGCCAGGGAGAAGTGCCAGGGAGAAGCGCGCGCTCGCGCAGAAGGAAACCGATGAGCAGTGAGGCCAAATGAAAAAAGGAGACTGGTAAAAGCAAGGCCGAATGAAAAGCAAAGCTGAATGAAAAACGAAGACTAAATAAAAAGCAAGGTCGAATGAAAGACGAAGACCGAATGAAGAGCGAAGACCGAATGAAAAGTGAGGTCGAATGAAAAATACGGAAGGTGCAGATATGACAGGAAAACTGATTGGAGTAGGGGTAGGCCCGGGCGATCCGGAGCAGATGACGCTGAAGGCGGTGCGCGTGATCCGGGAAAATGAGGTGATCGCAGTGCCGGGAGAGAATGCGCGCGACACGGTTGCCTACAAAATTGCAGTGCAGGCGGTGCCGGAGCTGGAGCAGAAGCGGTTGGTTCCGGTGTCCATGCCGATGATTAAGGACCGCGCGGCACTCGAGCGCAGCCATGACGAGGCGGCAGATCAGGTGGAGACGTACCTGGCGCAGGGGAAAAATGTGGTGTTTTTGACGCTGGGCGACCCGACCGTCTACTCGACCTTTATGTACGTCCACAAGCGGATCAAGACGAGAGGCTACCAGACGGAGATCGTCAGCGGCATTCCGTCCTTCTGTGCGGCGGCGGCGCGCATGGACATCGCGCTGACCGAGTGGAATGAGGAGCTGCATGTGATCCCGGCGGTCCACAACATCGAGCAGGAGCTGAATTACAGCGGCACGCGCGTGCTCATGAAGTCTGCGCGGAAGCTTGGGGCGGTAAAGGAAAAACTGCTGCGCGAGGACTGCGACGTGTTTATGGTGGAGAACTGCGGGATGGAGAATGAGCGGGTCTTTGTGCGGGCGGAGGATATTCCGGAGGATGCAGGCTACTATTCGTTGATTATTGCGAAAGAGAAGAAATGAGAGGAGAAGAGCATGGTACATTTCGTTGGAGCAGGATCCGGAGCGGCGGATCTGATCACGGTGCGCGGGAGCAGGCTGCTGGCAGAGGCAGATGTGATTATTTATGCGGGATCTCTGGTGAACCCGGAGCTTTTACAGTATAAAAAAGCGGACTGCAACGTATACGACAGCGCGAAAATGACGCTGGAGGAGGTGCTGGCTGTCATAGAGGATGCCGAGCGGCAGGGACTTGTGACGGTGCGGCTGCACACGGGAGACCCCTGTGTGTACGGGGCGATCCGGGAGCAGATGGACGTGCTGGATGAAAAAGGGATCGCGTACGACTACTGTCCGGGTGTCAGCGCATTCTGCGGGGCGGCCTCGGCGCTGAACATGGAGTACACGCTGCCGGGTATTTCGCAGACCGTGATCATCACACGGATGGCAGGCCGCACGCCGGTGCCAGAGCGCGAGGAGATCGCGAAGCTGGCCGCGCACGGGTCGACGATGGTGATTTTCCTGAGCACGGGCATGCTCGAGAAGCTCAGCGAGCAGCTGATTGCGGGCGGCTACAGCCCGAACACCCCGGCGGCGATTGTATACAAGGCGACGTGGCCGGAGGAGGAGAGCCATATCTGCACCGTGGAGACGCTGGCTGAGTGCGCGAAGGAGTATCACATCACAAAGACAGCGCTGATTATCGTCGGAGACACCGTTGCGCAGAGCGGCTACAACCGCTCCGAGCTGTACCATCCGGCATTCACAACCGAGTTCCGGAAGGCGACGCAGGAGCGGCAGGAGTGAGTATGAGAGATGGGCAGGAGCATGCGGCGTGGAAGCTCGGCATAGCGTGTTTCACGGAGCAGGGGCGTGAACTGGCGCTGCGCATTGCGGCGGGTTTGGATGCATCCTGCGAGATTCTGTGGTATGAAAAGGGGTTGAAACAATGGTGCGGCCGCTGCTTTGCCGAGGCGAAGGCGCTGATCTTTATCGGGGCATGCGGCATAGCAGTGCGCTCGATCGCCCCGTTTTTGAAGAGCAAGACGGAGGATCCGGCGGTGCTTGTGCTGGATGAGAAGGGACAGTATGTGATCTCCCTGCTGTCCGGCCATATCGGCGGTGCAAATGCGTTGGCCTGCCGCGTGGCAGAGATCGTCGGCGCATCGCCGGTGATCACGACCGCCTCAGACGTGCGGGGCAAGCTTGCGGTGGATGTGTTTGCAAAGAACAATGCACTGGCGCTTGACAGCATGAAGGGCGCAAAGGAGATTGCCGCTGCGATCCTGCGGGAGGAGCAGGTGTACGTGTGCTGCACCGGCAGGATCGAGGGCAGGGTGCCGCCGGAGTTGACACTGATCTCGGAGGAAATGCTGAAATCGCTGTGTTCGGAACCAGTGACGTGTCCGCGGTATTTGATCTGGATTTCTGAGCGCAGGTTTTCAGAATGCGAATTTTCAGAGCACAGAGCTTTGGGATGCAGATTTTCCGAGGACGAGGTCGGGCAGTTGTCTGCGCCGGTCGTCTTGTCCCTGATCCCGCAGGTGGTAGCGATCGGGATCGGCTGCCGGAAGGGAAAGGATAGCGGCGGGATCGAGCAGACGGTGCGGGAGATTCTGGAGGAAGAGCAGATTCCGCTGCAGGCCGTCTGCGGGGCGGCCTCCATAGACTTGAAGAAGGATGAGGCTGGAATTTTGGAGACGTGCCGCAGACTTGGCATTTCATTTACGACGTTTTCTGCTGAGACACTTGGCGCTGTGCCGGGAGAATTTTCGGCTTCGGAGTTCGTGAGGAGGACGACAGGAGTGGATAATGTCTGTGAGCGCGCGGCCCTTGTGCTGGCGGGCAGCGGCGGGCGGCTGATTCGGAGAAAGTATGCGCGGGATGGCGTGACGGTCGCGCTGGCGATGCGCGCATGGGATGTCTGCTTTGATGAAAAAGAGCGGGCAGCGGAGACATGCGCTGCGGCGGTAAGAAATGACAAGAAAACGGAGCGCTTGCTAGGGAGCGCAGGAGGAAAAGTTTTGAAGAACAAATTATATGTGATTGGTATGGGGCCGGGGGCGGCTGATCTGATGAGCCAGAGAGCGGACCGGACGCTGGCGGACTGTGATACGATCATTGGCTACACGGTCTATGTCAATTTGCTGAAGGAGACGTATCCCGAAAAGGAGTTTCTCACAACGCCGATGACGCAGGAGGCGAAGCGCTGTGAGATGGCTTTTGAGGAGGCTGCGAAGGGAAAGAAGGTAGCGATGGTCTGCAGCGGTGACGCAGGCGTTTATGGAATGAGCGGCTTGATGCTCGAGATCGGCGCTGCGTATCCGGAGATCGAGGTGGAAGTGATCTCGGGCGTGACAGCCGCACTCAGCGGAGGGGCGGTGCTCGGCGCGCCGCTGACGCATGACTTTGCTGTGATCAGCCTGAGCGACCGCCTGACGCCGTGGGACAAGATTGAAAAGCGCCTCAGATGTGCGGCGGAAGCAGATTTTTCGATTTGCCTGTACAACCCGGCGAGCAAGGGCCGCCCGGACTATCTGAAGCGTGCGTGCGAGATTTTACTGGAGGTTCTTCCGAAGGACCGGATCTGCGGCACGGTCGAGAACATCGGGAGAGAGGGAGAGAGCGCTGCTCTCTACACGCTTGAAGAATTGAAGGATGCAAAGGTGAACATGTTTACCACCGTGTTCATCGGCAATTCGATGACGAAGGAAATCGGCGGCAGGATGGTGACGCCGAGAGGGTACCGGATCTGAGATTGGCGGCAGGATGGTGACGCCAGGAGACTATCGGATCTGAGATTGGCGGCGTTGTAGATACAGGTCATGCACGTTCGGGACAGTTGTGAGCTGTCATGGCGTGCGTGTCAGTTCGGAGATTCGTTTCGGATGCCCGGAGGTCGGCTTCGGCGTATCCGGTATTTGTGCGGGGAGGAATCAGTGGAGACTATGGCAGGATCAGAAAAACGGATTCTTGTGTTCGGAGGTACGATGGAGGGGCGCAGGCTCTCGGAGTGCCTCGCGAAAAACAGAGTTTATCACACAGTCTGTGTAGCTACAGAATATGGGGAAGAGGTGCTGGAACACTCCGCGTACGCCGAGATCCGGATGGGGAGACTGAAGGTGGAGGAGATGGCCGAGCTGCTGCGGCAGGGCTGCTATGCGGCGGTGGTAGACGCGACACACCCGTATGCAGTTGAGGTGTCCCGCAATGTCCGGGAGGCCTGCCGGATGACGGAGACGAAGTATCTGCGCTATCTCCGCCCGGGAAATACGGCAGGGGAGATGGCGAGCGGCGCGGCAGGGATACTTGAAAATGGGGATGTCTGGGTCGACTCTGCCGCGGAGGCTGCCGAGTATCTGGAGATACAGCAGGGGGTCATCTTCCTGACGACGGGGAGTAAGGAGCTGCATGTGTTTACAGAGCGGATTTCGGATCGGTCGCGCTTGTTCGTGCGGGTGCTTCCATCCGCCCAGGTCGTGGCGTCCTGCAGGGCGCTCGGGCTGGAGGGAAAACAGATCTGTGCGATGCAGGGACCCTTTTCCGAGGCCGTGAACACGGCAATGTTGCAGGACACTAAGGCGGCCTTTCTGGTGACAAAGGATACCGGACTGACCGGCGGCTTTCCGGAGAAGGAGCGCGCGGCGCGCCGCTGCGGCGTGCGGATGGTGATTATCCGCAGACCAGAGGAGACGGGACTTGACCAGAAGGCGGTGCTCGGGCAGCTGAGTGAAATATTGGGAAGAGCCTTGGATTCTGATACAGCTTCCGTGCCACGGGAAGGTCAGGCACCCGCAGCCGAAGAGCGGAGCATCAGCTGCGTCGGCATCGGGATGGGCTCGGTGGATACACTCACGCATGAGGCTGCCGAGGTCATACGCCAGGCGGATATTCTGTTCGGTGCGAAGCGCATCCTGGAGAGCGTGCAGGAGATGCGGACCCCGGAGCCTCTGATCGGCGCCAGCCAGGCGGTTGTGACAGAGTACAGCGGGAAAAAGATCGCGGCCTATCTCTCGGAACACCCGGGATACCGGAAGGTAGCGATCCTGATGTCCGGGGATGTCGGCTTTTACAGCGGGGCCAGCGGCATCCGCGCATCGTTTCCGGAGGAGGACGTGCAGTTCTACTGTGGTATATCCTCGGTCATCTATTTTGCGTCCAAAATTCCGACGACCTGGCAGGATGCGAAGCTGGTGAGCGCGCACGGCAGGAAGCTGAATCTGCTGAACTATGTGCAGCGCTACCGGAAGCTCTTTCTGATTGTCAGCGGCGTGGAGGATGTGAAGCGGATCTGCCAGGAGCTGCAGTCGGCCGGTCTGGATGCGGTGCGCGTGACGGTAGGGACGAACCTTTCCTACCCGGAGGAGACCGTGACGACCGGTGTGCCGGCGGATTTTGTGGATGCAAAGACGACAGGGCTGCATATCCTGATGATAGAAAATGAGGCGGCGGCGCATGTGGTGACTCCCGGGATTCCGGACGATGCGTTTGTGCGCGGCAAGGTTCCGATGACGAAGGAGGAGATCCGGATTCTCTCTGTGGCGAAGCTGCGGCTGAGAGAGGATGCCGTCGTGTATGACGTCGGCGCGGGGACCGGCTCTGTCTCCGTCGAGTGCGCGCGTCTGTGCACAGCTGGCACGGTGTACGCGATCGAGCGGAACCCGGAGGGCATCGGGCTGATCCGCGAGAACAGCCGGAAGCTGTGTCTGTCAAATGTGGTTGCGGTCGAGGGAACGGCGCCGGAGGCGCTTGAATCACTCCCGGCTCCGACACACGCGTTCATCGGAGGCAGTTCCGGGAACATGGGACAGATCATCGATGTACTGCGCGCGAAGAACCCGGACGTGCGCATTGTGATCAACACGATTGCCCTTGAGAGTATCGCGGAGGTGATGGCGATCCTGAAGGAGCGGCAGATAGACGATGCCGATATCGTGCAGATCTGTGCCGCAAAGTCCAGGACGCTCGGCAGATATCATATGATGACCGGGCTGAACCCGGTGTACATCGTCTCATTTTGAGTGCAGCAGCAATTCCAGGCGGTCAGAGAGGAGAAACATGGCTTACGAAAAATTGTTGAATGAGATCTATGCGGTTCTTTCCCTCAAATATCTGTGGCCGGGGTATCGCCCGGGCTTCGTGAAAAGTGAGTCGCCGGACTGGATCAATGAACCGATGGGGCTGGGACTGGAGGTCAGCCAGGCGCTCCTGCCGGAGGACGGCCAGGCCGCAAATGTAATTGAGCAGTATCTGGGGCGGCCCAGGTGCGAGATCCCGGAGGAGGTCGCAGACCGGTACGAGGGGCGCATGCACTTTTACAATGAGCGGTTCTGGGCGATTTTGCCGAAGCAGGGGGCCGAGCAGGATTGTCCTGGCAAGGTGAGATACCGGTTCGAGCGGAAGCTGGAGAAGCTCAACAAAAACTATCAGCCTGCCCGGTACAACGGCCTGTATTTGTTTGTGCATCCGGAGGAAAAAAGAGAGGTAGACGTGCCGCAGCTGTTTTCCGATATGAAGCGGATACAGCGGGAAGCGGCAAAGCAGTTTGACTGGGTGTTCCTGAATTGCGGGAATGTCATCTATGTCTGTGATTTTGGGCAGGATGTGGTGGAGGACATTGCTCTGCCCGGAAAGGCGGAGCGCTTTCTGAATGCGGAGGCGGAGCGGTTGCGCCATCAGGCGCAGTGGCAGGACGGAACCGCGTTTGAGCGCTATGCGGATGCGGCGGCACCCAGCGGGATGACAAAATCATTTGCGGACGCAGAGCCCGCCGGGTCGTTCACGAGGGCAGAAAAAGCGGAACCGATCGAGTCACTTGCGAGGGCAGAAAAAGCGGAACCGATCGAGTCACTTGCGAGGGCAGAAAAAGCGGAACCGATCGGGTCTCTCGCGGAGAGCGGAGAGGAAAGCATCCCGCTGCACCTGCCGCGGTTCATGCTGGCGGCTCCGGCGAGCGGAAGCGGCAAGACGATGCTGACCTGCGGAGTCCTGCAGGCTTTGAAGGACAGGGGGCTGTGCCCGGCCTCGTATAAGTGCGGACCGGACTATATTGATCCGATGTTTCACTCCCGTGTGCTCGGCACGCCGTCGCGCAATCTGGACACTTTTTTCACCGGCAGGGAGCTGACGCGCCGCCTGTATGCGCACAGTGCGCAGGCGCAGCACGCCGGCATCTCCGTGATGGAGGGAGTCATGGGGTTCTACGACGGACTCGGGGGGATCACGAAGGAGGCGTCCTCCTATGATCTGGCGCGGGTGACGGAGACCCCGGTGGTTCTCGTCGTGAATGCCAAGGGGATGAGTCTGTCGGTGATCCCGTTTCTGAAAGGCTTCCTGGACTACCAGGATCCGGACGGAAAGGTGATTCGCGGCGTGATCCTGAACCGCGTGACGAAGATGACCGCCCTGCTTTTAAAGGAAAAGATTGAGGAGGAGACGGGCCTGGCGCTGATCGGCTATGTGCCGGAGCTGGAGGCTTGCCGCGTTGAGAGCCGGCATCTTGGGCTGGTGACGCCCGGCGAGATCACCGACCTTCAGAGCCGGATCCGGACGCTGGCCGGAGAACTGGAAAAGACGCTGGACTTTGAGCGGCTGCTCGCACTCGCCGGGGCTGCTCCTGACTATTGCAAAGAGGAGATTGACCTGGGGGGTCCGCAGGTGGACTGCGGGAGAGAAGAGACTGACCTGGAGAGGCGGCAAGCGGACGACCGGTATGCTGCAAAAAGGTCGTCCGACCCGGTGCGGATTGCGGTGGCCAGGGACGAGGCGTTCTGCTTCTACTATCAGGATAACCTGGAGCTTTTGGAGCAGCTCGGCGCGCAGCTCATCCCGTTCTCGCCGCTGCGCGACCGGGAGCTTCCGGACGGGATCTCCGGGCTGCTGCTCGGCGGCGGATATCCGGAGCTGTACGCGAGGCAGCTCAGCGAAAATACGGCCATGAAGACTGCCATTCGGCGTGCGATTGCGTCCGGCATCCCGTATCTGGCAGAGTGCGGCGGATTCATGTATCTGCACGAGCGAATGCAGGATATGGAGGAGCAGTATTATCCGATGGTCGGCGTCATCCCCGGGGATTCCTATCGCACCAGGCGGCTGGGCAGATTCGGATATATCACGTTAGGCACAAAAGAAACAGAGAAAACGCAGGATTTGTGGAGCTCGGAGCTCAAAGGAAAGCCAGAGTGGACAGAAACGGAATTAGAGCGGCAGTCGAATCAGCAGTCTGTCACAGGCCGGCTGCTTCCACCGGGTGAGACGATCCGCGGCCATGAGTTTCACTATTTTGACAGCACCTGTCCCGGCAGCGATTACCGCGCGGTGAAGCCGGTCACAGGCAGGAGCTGGGACTGCATCTGGGCCACAGAAAAGAGCGTCTGCGGATATCCCCATTTATACTACTGGTCGAATCCGCGGTTCGCGATGCGGTTCACAGAACAGTGCAGAGCGTATGCCGGACAATCAGCCACCAGAGAAATTTCCCGTTGAGAGAGAGGGAGGAAAAGCGATGTTAAGCAAAGCAGAATTGTACTATTTTAGCCCCACCGGAGGGACGAAAAAGGCGGGAGAAATTTTTTGCAAAGGGATCGCAAAAGGCGTGAAGCTTGTGAATTGGGGATTGCGGGACAAGAAGGCCGAGCAGCCGGCCAGCGAATTATCAGTCATTGCCCTGCCTGTTTTCGGCGGAAGAGTTCCGGCGGTGGCCATAGAAAAGCTGAAGGAGTTGGATGGAACCGGAAAAAAGGCGGTCACACTGGTTGTTTACGGAAATCGTGCTTATGAGGACGCGTTGCTGGAGTTGAACAATGCGGCGGAGGCGAGAGGGTTTCAGGTAGTGGCGTCGGCAGCTTTGGTTGCGCAGCACTCGATCGTGCCAAAGGTAGGAAAGGGAAGACCGGATGAGCAGGACCAGGCGTCCATCTTAGCGTTTGCCGGGAAAGTCCTGGATAAAATGGAGGACACTGCAGCTGGTGAGGTCAAAGTCCCCGGAAATGTTCCGTATAAGGCGGAAATGGCGGTTCCCGCATCACCGGTTTCCCTGCCCGCATGTAAGCTGTGCGGAGCGTGTGAGGCGGTCTGTCCGACAGGCGCAATCAGACAGGAACGCGGCACAATCGCGACAAATCCGGAAAACTGCATTCTGTGTATGGCGTGCGTCGCTGCATGCCCGGAGCACGCCCGGATTCTTCCGCCGCCGATGCAGGAAAAGATGGATCAGATGTTGGGCGCGTTGGAAGCGGTGCGCCGCGAGAATGAGTATTTCTTATAGAGATAAGCGGCCTGGGAGACAGGAGCGGGGTGAAAAGCATGGCTTTGTCAAATTATGAGATCATGAGAAATCGGATGCGTACGGAATTTGTGAGGTATGATCAGGAGAGGATGATCCGGAAGTTTCACCTCGCTTTTGACGAAGCGTATCTCTATCTCACGTTTGTGTGCAGGGATTACAGGATAGACCGGAGACAGGGAATTGTGGAGTGGTCGACGGACGGGTTTCAATCCGCTGCAGAGGCAGATTACAATGAGTCCATGACCATCTACGATGTACTGTGCTGTTCCGGCGAGGACTGCCGCCTGGCAGGAACTTTCTGCCCGCTGCATCAGGCGAAAGGGACCCCGAAAACGATGCTTGCAGGAAATGGCATGTTCCAGAAAACAGCGGAGCGGTTTCAGGGGCGTTTAGGACAGCTGGAATATGCCTGCGGCCTCCTGGGCGAGCCTGCGGACATGGTTGGCGATGTGGCGGCTGTGCTCTGGGCCTTTCCGTTTCTGCCGGTGACCTTGCAATACTGGGAGGGAGACGATGAATTTTCTCCAAGCCTGAAATTGATGTACGATGAGAATATTCTGGACTATATGCATTTCGAGACCGTGTATTTTATGACTGCACATCTGTTGAAGCGGATAGAGGAGACCGCGGATGCGTATGTGCAGGAAGGGCAGACGTGAAACATTGGACATCTGATCCGGCACGGTGGTTTCTTTTAGAGGAAGAGGACAGCGCGGGCAGACAGAGTTGCTTCGGATATTCATACGGTACAATGAGGAGACGACGGTTCATGACCACCGTCTCTTCGACAGCTACGAGTGTTTAGACGCACTCCTTACTGCTATCTTAATTGGCCGCGATAAATCAGATCAGCAGATAGAGTGGCGGTATTCCTGCTGTGTAGAATACTTAAAGGAAAAATATAATAGAAACGCGGGAGTGTTCTTATGCTCGCTTTATAAAAATATATCGGATCAAAATAAAATATTTTATAGCGCATGTTTATTGACATTAACAGGAAATAAACCTATAATGGGTAGCGACAACTGAATAGGATGAATGTCTTCAAGGCAGGGTGAAATTCCCGATCGGCGGTGAAAGTCCGCGAGCGTGTGAATGCTGATTTGGTGGAACTCCAAAACCGACAGTATAGTCTGGATTTAAAGAAGGTGTACTGAATTTGTCAGGATTATTCTGACAATATGCACTTTTCTGTTTATCTGATGAATGCTTTGTTGACATTTTCAATACACCTTAAAAATCATAACACTTAAAGGCATTTTATCGCTTTTAGGTGTTAATTTTTTTGGAGGTGTATTCACGATGAATAACAAAACAAAGAAACTTACAACAATCGGTATGCTCTGCGCTCTTGCCTATCTTGCAGCGGTAGTTGGGCGCGTCCCTCTTGTACTTTTTTTGAAGTACGATCCCAAAGACATTATCATTGTAATCAGTGGGCTGATTTTTGGCCCGCTCACTTCATTCCTTGTTGCTTTCCTTGTTTCCTTAGTAGAAATGGTTACGATCAGCGAAAATGGTATTATAGGCTGTTTCATGAATATCATTTCAAGCTGTTCTTTTGCGTGTACGGCCGCATTTATTTACAGCAAAAGACATCAATTGTCGGGTGCTATTGGTGGACTTTTTTGTGGTTGGAGTTGTCAAGTTGTAGTTATGATACTTTGGAATTATTTGATTACTCCCTTCTACATGGGCTATCCGAGAGAAGCAGTCATAGAATTGCTAATTCCGGCATTTTTACCTTTTAACTTGATTAAGGGTGGATTAAATGCAGCAATTACCATGCTCGTATATAAACCCGTTGTTACGGTTTTACGGCGCTCTCATTTGATTGAGTCGACTCAAGTGACAGCAAAAAGGCGGTTGAATGTAGGCGTTATTTTGGCAGCCCTGTTAATTATTATAACTTGCACATTGTTGATCTTATCCGTTAAAGGGGTATTTTGAGTGAATAGATCATCAGCATTTTGTTTTACTCTATGACACCCTCACTTTCAAAAAACTGTACGACTGTTCAATTAAAATCTGAATTATTTACTTCGGCGACAGTAACCCAGGAATGTGAAACATAGCTTCTTGCTTGTAAAACCTGAGTTGCTATGGTATGATACAGGTAACGGGAAAGGAGAGTTGCTTAGCGGCAGCATATCATAAAGGTGGTGAATCCTTTGGGAGTAAAAGATACGGTAACAACAAAATATATGAGACAGAATGAAATCTTTGCGGATGCGTTTAATTATTTTGTATATGACGGAGAACAGGTCATCCATCCGGAGAGCCTGAAGGAACTGGATACCCGTGAGATCGATGTCCCTTATGGTGGGGAAAAGGGTGCCGGACAGCCGGTACAGAAAACAAGGGATGTCATAAAATCCGTGGTCGCGATGACGGATAAAAGTACCGCATATCTGCTTCTGGCAATCGAGAATCAGTCGAATATCCACTATGCGATGCCGGTAAAAAATATGGTTTATGATGCGCTCCAATATGCCAAGCAGGTGGAAGAAGCGATCGCTTCCCACAGATTGTCCGGTGATTATAAAAGCGCCGGCAGCGACGAATATCTTTCCGGGTTTATGAGAGAAGATCATTTATTACCGGTGATAACACTGGTTGTATATTTTGACTCGAAAGAGTGGGACGGTCCGTTATCCATCCATGAAATGTTTTCCGGGCAGGATGCAAGGGTGCTGGCACTGGTTCCGGATTACAAAGTTAATTTGATCGCACCGGCTTCGATAGAGGATGAAGAGTTTGGAAAATTCCAGAGTTCTTTGAGAGAAGTGTTGTCGTTTATCAAGTATGCAAGAGACAAGGATGAATTGAAAAAGGTATTGGATGCAGACGAGTCTTTCCGCCATTTGGGGAGAGAGGAAGTGGATGTGTTAAATGCCTGTGTAGGTGCAAAGATAGCAGTTAAAGAAGGTGAGGAGGCGATTGATGTGTGTTTGGCGATACAACAAATGAATGAAGAAGCAGCTCAGCAAGAAAGAATTTCTACACTGTTCGCTAACATTAAGAACCTTATGGAAAAGATGGGATGGTCTGTAGAACAGTCTATGGATGTATTGAGTGTTTCCGACAGTGACAGAAAGGCACTTTGGCAGTTGCTTAAATAAGATTCAGAATGAGCCGGGCAGTATCAATCAAACAGATACTGTCCGGTTTTTCTATTAGGAAATGATCGGGAGGTCCTCTGCCGAGGGGAGCGAAAGAAGAAAGAACGGATGCGCTTGAAGCGCCCAAAACTGCTCCCATCTGACGAAGCGGATCGGAACTTGCCTCTGGTGGGGATTGACGATTTATTGACGGTTTGTTACGATAGAGAAAAAGAGATCGTGCGAGGGGGAAGGAATATGAGGAACAGAACGTGGAGATGGGCAGCCGGGATTCTGGCCGCGGCGGTGTGCAGCGTGGCGTTGCCCGGCGGCGCGGAGGCGCCCTCTGATATCGAGGTGGAGGCGTCCTCCGATGTGGCGGCGGAGCCTGGTGCGGCGTCGTCTGATGTGACAGAAGAGTCGACTGCGACGGCTTCTGATGCGCCGCAAGAGTTGGATACGGCATCCTCTGAGGATGTTGCGCAGGGGTTTACGTATGCAGAGCTTGCCAATATCGAGTTCGGGTTTTCGAGCGGGGCGGGCGCGTGGGGGACCTGGATGGTGATCTACTCGGACGGGAGCTTCCAGGGGGAATACCACGACTCGGAAATGGGTGACATGGGAGAGGGCTATCCGCACGGATCGGTCTATCAGAGCACGTTCTACGGAAAGCTGGGAGAGCCGGAACAGGTGAACGACTACACCTACTCGGCAAAGGTTTTGAGCATGGAGCTGGCGCAGGAGGCAGGGACGGAGGAGATCCGGGATGAAATCCGCTACGTGTACACGGATCCCTACGGGATGTCCGGCACCGACGAGATCCTGATCTATCTGCCGCAGACACCGCTCGATGAGCTGCCGGAGAATTTGTTCGTGGCGGTCAGCATGTCGGGCGACCCAGCAGAAGAGAGAAAAACGCTGGATATGTACGTACTATATAATGAAGCAGAGTACGCCGGCTTTCGCGGATTTGAGACAGAGGATCTGGTCAGCCAGAAGCGGGCCGAGCTGGAGGAGACCGAGGAGATCGCCGCGCCGCTTTTGGATGCGCTGAATGACAGCCGGCTCGATCAGGCCAGCCGGAATGAGGCGTCGGGAGAGCTCTACCGCGTGTGGGATGACAAGCTGAACGCTGTCTGGCGGGAACTGATGGAGCAGCTGGACGGAGAAGCGAAGGAGCGCCTCATGGACCAGGAGCTTCAATGGATTGAGTACAAAGAGGCAAAGATAAAGGCGGCAGGGGAGGAATACGGGGAAAGCAGCATGCGGCCGTTGGCGGAGAATTTAAAGGGCGCCAAGCTGACGAGGTTTCGGGTGTACAGCCTTCTCTCGTATTATGGTTACAGATAGCGGTTCTGTTGCGCTGCAATTTTCTCAGCCAGGACGCTATGCAAGCCGCAGACCCGCTTGCTGCGCAAGCTATCCGCCGCTTTGCGGCTCCTGTCTGTGGCTGAATGGGCGTTCCGCCCATTCAAAAATGGTAATACAGCCCTTAGCAAGCAAGCTTGCACGGTCTGTCTTCCCATTTTTTATGCATGGCTGAACTTTGACAAACACTTTCTTTCAGATACCCCTTGCATTTCCCTGAAATTGGTGCTATCATGAGCAAGAACTATATATGTTACTAGAGTGAGAGTGGACCGGATGGCCCACTCTTATTTGCGAAAAAAGGCAGCAGCCTGATCGTTTCAGGAGAACCGGCGGGAGGATTGAGAATGAGTAAAAGAGAAACCTACGAGCAGAAGACGGAAGCGCTGCTTGCTCCGATTATGGAGGAGCATCAGTTTGAGCTCGTCGATGTGGAGTATGTGAAGGAGGGCGGAAGCTGGTACCTGCGCGCTTACATTGATAAGCCGGGCGGGATTACCGTGGATGACTGCGAGATGGTCAGCCGCGCGCTGAGCGATCTGCTCGACGAGCAGGACTTTATCGACGAGGCGTACATTCTGGAGGTCAGCTCACCGGGACTTGGCCGGCCGCTGAAGAAGGAGAAGGATTTCGCGCGCAGCATCGGCGAGGAGGTCGACGTGAAGACGTTCCGCGCGATCAATCACCAGAAGGACTTTACAGGCATCCTGAAAGGGTATGACAAAGAGAAAATCGTATTAGAGATGGAGAACGGCGAAGAGATGGAATTCGCCCGGGCGGACCTCGCGCTGGTACGTCTGGCCTTTGATTTTTGAGAAGCGCGTTCGTAGATAGATACAGAAAAACACAGGGAGGATGATGGAAAAAATGAACAATGAATTATTCGAGGCTCTCGAGCTTCTCGAAAAGGAAAAAAATATCAGCAAAGAGACCTTACTTGACGCGATTAAGCAGTCCTTGCTCCAGGCCTGCAAGAACCATTACGGCAAGAATGAGGCCAACAACGTCGTGGTGAACATCGACCCGCAGACGTGCGAGTTTGAGATCTACGCGGAGAAGACGGTCGTCGAGGAGGTCACGGATGAGCTGGCCCAGATCAGCCTGACGCAGGCGAAGCTCAAGGATGCGAGATACGAGCTGGGGGATGTGGTGCGCGTCGACATCAAGTCCAAGGAGTTCGGCCGTATCGCGACGCAGAATGCGAAGAATGTCATCCTGCAGAAGATCCGCGAGGAGGAGCGCAAGGTACTCTACGAGGAGTATTACGAGAAGGAAAAGGATATCGTGACCGGTATCGTGCAGCGCTACGTCGGGAGAAATGTCAGCATCAACTTAGGCAAGGTCGACGCGATGCTCAACAGCGAGGAGATGATACGCGGGGAGTCCTACCGTCCGACACAGCGGATCAAGGTCTATGTGCTCGAGGTGAAGGACACGCCGAAGGGGCCCAAGGTGCTCGTCTCCCGGACGCATCCGGAGTTTGTGAAGCGTCTGTTCGAGGAGGAGGTCACAGAGGTGCACGACGGCACGGTGGAGATCAAGAGCATTGCGCG
Organism: Oscillospiraceae bacterium; assembly: GCA_021771715.1. Lineage (GTDB taxonomy): Bacteria > Bacillota > Clostridia > Lachnospirales > Lachnospiraceae > Choladousia. The sequence goes on along the minus strand of JAETOO010000017.1, from coordinate 20,975 downwards.
TGAAGCCGGCAGCCGCACCAAGATCGCAGTCTGGTCGAACAACCCGGATGTGGATCCGGTCGGCGCGTGTGTCGGCGTCAACGGCGCGCGTGTCAACGCGGTCGTCGACGAGCTCAACGGCGAGAAGATCGACATCATCAACTGGGATGAGAACCCGGCTCTGCTGATCGAGAACGCGCTGAGCCCGGCAAAGGTCATCTATGTGCTCGCAGACCCGGATGAGAAGACCGCGAAGGTCGTGGTGCCGGATTACCAGCTCTCGCTTGCGATCGGCAAGGAGGGGCAGAACGCGCGGCTTGCAGCCCGCCTGACCGGCTTCAAGATCGACATCAAGAGCGAGACGCAGGCGCGCGATTCCGGGGATCTTCTGGAATATGAAGAGGACTACTACGACGAGGATGAGGAGTACTATGACGAGGACTATCCGGAGGACGATTACGACCAGGAGGCGGACGCGTACACCGAGGAGCAGGAGCCGGAGGACGGATACCTGCAGGATGAGTATGACGGGGAGTACGACGACCTGGAGGATGTGCCCGCGGATGACGGTCAGGAGTGAGTATGGCTGTACAGGGAAAGAGGGTGCCCCTGCGCAAGTGCACGGGCTGCCAGGAAATGAAGAATAAAAAGGATATGATGCGGATTCTTAAAACGCCGGAGGGAGAGATTGTCCTGGACGTGACGGGCAGGAAAAACGGGCGCGGCGCATATCTGTGCCGGTCCCTGGACTGCTTCGAAAAGGCGGTAAAGGGCAGAGGGCTTGAGCGCTCCCTGAAGGCAAAGGTGCCGGAAGAGACGTATGAGAGTCTGAAGAAGGAGATTGAAGCGTTTGAAAAGAGATAACGTGTTATCGCTTATCAGTATAGCAAAGAAAGCAGGCAGGGTTGCGTCCGGAGAGTTTCAGACGGAGGCTGCCGTCAAATCAGGAAAGGCAGAGCTCGTGATTCTTTCAGAGGAGGCTTCCGAGAATACGAAAAAGAAATTTCGGAATATGTGCGAGTACTACGAGGTTCCGTGCAGCGTCTACGCCGGCAAGGAAGCGCTCGGGGCGGCGATCGGCTGTGCGCAGCGGTCCTCGCTGGCCATACTGGATCCGGGATTTGCGGCTTCGCTCAGAGGGAAGCTTGAGGCTGCCGGTGTGACGAAGAAGGACGGAGGGCGTGCGTATGGCGACAATCAGGGTGCATGAGCTTGCGGAAGAGTTGGGGAAAGAGAACAGAGAGATCATGACCGTCCTGAAAAGGATCGGTGTGGAGGTCAAGAGCCATATGAGCAATGTGGGGGAAGAGGATGCGAAGCGGGTCAGGGCAGCGTTCGGCGGCAGACCGGCAAAGATGAAGGAGGATGAGCAGATGCAGAAGGATACAGAGACAGAGAAGAGAACCGAGGCGGAGGCAGGAAAGAGCGCGCAGCCGCCGAAAAAGAAGAATATTATTCAGGTGTTCCGTCCTCAGAACAGCAAGACCGGGATGGTGAAGCCGGGGGCAAGACCGAGACCGCAGGGAGCGGGGAAGCCCGGTGCCGGAAAGACGCAGGGTGCGAACGGTGCACGTCCGAAGGCAGCTTCGCAGGCCGGGGCGCGTCCGCAGACAGGGGCGGTGAAGCCGGCAGACGAGGCGGCGAAGACACAGAGCGGCGTGCGTGCGGCTGCTGAGGCAGGAAAAGCGGCAGGCGCGGTGCGTCCGGCTGCGGAGGCCGCGGAGACGGCGAAGCTGTCAGGTGGCGCAAGGCCGGCTGCGGAGGCTGCAGGCGTGACAAAGGCGGCTGCGGAGACCTCCGGTGCACAGAACAGCGCGAAGGTGGCTGCCGAGACACAGAGCACAGCGAAGTCCGGCGCGGAGGCACCGAAGGCAGAGAGCGCAGCGAAGACCGCTGCTGAGACACCGAAAGCGCAGGAGACGGTGAAGGCGCAGGAGGTGGCGAGACCGGCTGCCGATGCGAAGCGCCCGCAGGAGGCTGCGAGGGCTCCGAGAACGGATGCGTCCCAGAGCGCGAGAAACGCGGGGGCACAGACGTCTGCGCGGGCACAGGGAGACAGAAGCCAGGGAGGCAGAGCCGCTTCCGGCACGAGAGCGCAGGGCGACAGAGCCAGAATGCAGGGAGACCGCGCGCAGTCCGGTGCAAGAACACAGGGAGACAGAAGCACGCCAGGCACAAGGACACAGGGCGGCAGGACGCAGGATGGCCAGGGCAGAGGCCAGGGCGGACGGTATTCGGACGGCCAGGGCAGAGGCCAGGGCGGACGGTATTCGGACGGTCAGGGCAGAGGCCAGGGCGGACGGTTCTCAGACGGTCAGAACAGAGGCCAGGGCGGACGTTTTTCGGATGGCCAGGGCAGAGGCCAGGGCGGACGGTATTCGGACGGTCAGGGCAGAGGCCAGGGCGGACGGTATTCGGACGGCCAGGGCAGAGGTCAGGGCGGCAGGAGCCAGGACGGCCAGGGCAGACGGTTCTCGGATGGCCAGGGAAGAGGCCAGGACGGGCGCCAGGTGAATATCCCGAAGGCTCCGGTGGAGTCGAAGCCGCTTGAGAAGGAGAGCAGAAAGCGCACGGAGCGCGGCGACCGCAACCGCGTGGAGAAGGGCGAGAAGCTCGAGAGAATGGAGAAGAACCAGAGCGGACGTCCGGGACAGAAGGGCGGCAGGAAGCCGCAGACCGCGGCGAAGGCTCCGGTACAGAAGCCGGAGAAGCCGGAGGAGACGATCCGGACGATCACGCTGCCGGAGAAGCTGACGATCAGCGAGCTCGGCGAGGCGATGAAGGTACAGCCGGCACAGATCGTGAAGAAGCTGTTTTTGCAGGGCACGATGGTGACGGTGAACCAGGAGATCGAGTTTGAGAAGGCGGAGGAGATCGCGCTGGAGTTCAACTGCATCTGCGAGAAGGAGGTCAAGGTCAATGTGATCGAGGAGCTCCTGAAGGAGGCAGAGGAGCCTGAGGAGACGCTGGTTCCGAGATCGCCGGTGGTCTGCGTCATGGGCCATGTCGATCACGGTAAGACGTCCCTGCTGGATGCGATCCGGAACACGCATGTGATCGACCGCGAGGCGGGTGGCATCACGCAGCACATCGGTGCGTACGTCGTCTCGATCAACGGACAGAAGATCACGTTCCTGGATACGCCGGGCCACGAGGCATTCACGGCGATGCGTATGCGCGGCGCGAACTCGACGGATATCGCGATCCTCGTAGTGGCGGCGGATGACGGTGTCATGCCGCAGACGCTCGAGGCGATCAGCCACGCGAAGGCAGCCGGCATTGAGATTATCGTGGCGATCAACAAGATTGATAAGCCGAGCGCAAATATTGACCGCGTAAAGCAGGAGCTCTCGGAGCAGGGCCTGATCCCGGAGGATTGGGGCGGAAGTACTGTGTGCGTGCCGGTATCTGCGCACACACACGAGGGAATCGACAACCTGCTTGAGATGATTCTGCTGACCGCAGAGGTGGCGGAGCTGAAGGCGAACCCGAACCGCCGTGCGAGAGGCCTTGTGATCGAGGCACAGCTCGACAAGGGCAAGGGCCCTGTGGCGACGGTGCTGGTACAGAAGGGTACGCTGCACGTCGGAGATCCGATCGCGGCGGGCGCCTGCCACGGAAAGGTCCGCGCGATGATGGATGACAAGGGCCGCCGGGTGAAGGAGGCGGGTCCGTCCACGCCGGTTGAGATTCTCGGACTCTCGGATGTGCCGAACGCAGGCGAGATCTTCATGGCGATGGAGAATGAAAAAGAGGCGAGGAACTTTGCCGAGACCTTCATCAGCGAGGGCAGAGAGCGTCTGCTCGAGGAGACGAAGTCGCGGATGTCGCTGGATGATCTGTTCTCGCAGATCCAGGCCGGCAATCTCAAGGAGCTCAACATCATCGTGAAGGCAGACGTGCAGGGCTCCGTGGAGGCAGTCAAGCAGAGTCTTCTGAAGCTCTCCAACGAGGAGGTCGTCGTGAAGATCATCCACGGCGGCGTCGGAGCGATCAACGAGTCGGATGTGATTCTGGCGTCGACCTCGAATGCGATTATCATCGGATTCAACGTGCGCCCGGATGCGACCGCGAAGGCGACTGCGGAGCGCGAGAACGTCGACGTGAGACTGTACCGCGTCATCTACGACGCGATCGCGGATGTCGAGGCGGCGATGAAGGGCATGCTCGATCCGATCTTCGAGGAGAAGGTGATCGGCCACGCGCAGGTGCGCCAGCTGTTCAAGGCGTCCGGCGTCGGCACGATTGCAGGCTCGTATATCCTCGACGGAGTGTTCCAGAGAGGCTGCAAGACCAGGATCACGAGAGAGGGCAAGCAGATCTACGAGGGCGCGCTTGCTTCGCTGAAGCGTTTCAAGGACGACGTGAAGGAAGTCAAGGCGGGCTATGAGTGCGGCCTTGTGTTTGAGAAGTTTAATGATATCCAGGAGGAAGACACCGTCGAGGCGTATGTGATGGTGGAGGTTCCGAGATAGGAGAGGTCTTGAATGAGAAAAAACAGTATTAAGAATACGCGGATCAACGGGGAAGTGCTCAAGGAACTTTCCCGGATCATCCGAAGTGAGATCAAGGATCCGCGGATTGCGCCGATGACCTCAGTGGTCCAGGTGGAGGTAGCGCCGGATCTGAAGACGTGCAGGGCGTACATCTCGGTTTTGGGCGACGAGAAGGCGGCTGCGGACACGCTGGCCGGCTTAAGGAGCGCGGAGGGCTTTATCCGCCGCGAGCTCGCCCACACGGTGAATCTGCGCAACACGCCGGAGATCCGTTTTATCCTGGACCAGTCGATTGAGTACGGCGTGAATATGACGAAACTGATTGACGATGTCGTGGGAAACGAACGAAGAGAAGAGGAAGAGCATGAACAAAACGTTGAAGCTTGATGAGGAGCTGCAGGGGGTACGTACCGTCGCGATCGCCGGACATATCCGGCCCGACGGGGATGCAGTGGGCTCCTGCGTAGGTCTTTACCAGTATCTGAAACAGAATTACCCCCATCTTGAGGTGACCGTATACCTGGAGGAGATTCCGAAGGCGTACGGGATGATCCGCGGCACGGAGGAGATCTGTCATGATTTTTCCGGGGAGAAGCAGCATGACCTGTTTTTCTGTCTGGACTGTGCCGACGAGAAGCGGCTTGGTCCGGCCGCAAAGATCGAGGAGCGGGCGAAGCGTACAATCTGTATCGACCATCATATCAGCAACGGCGGTTTTGCGGATGTAAACTGTATTTATCCGGATGCGAGCTCGACGTCCGAGATCGTGTTCGGGCTGCTTGACGAGGAGCGGATTTCGCCGGAGGCTGCGGAGGCGCTCTACATGGGGATTGTGCACGATACCGGCGTGTTCCGGCACTCCTGCACAGCGCCCGAGACGCTTGAGGCGGCTGCGAAGCTGATGCGCAAGGGCATCTGCAGCAACCGGATCATCAACGAGACATACTACGATAAGACGTACTACCAGAATCAGATTCTGGGGCGTGCGCTTCTGGAGAGCATTCTGCTTTTGGACGGCAAGATCATTTTCAGCGCGGTGCGCCAGAAGGAGATGACGTTTTACGGCGTGAAGCCATCGGATCTGGACGGGATCGTGCAGGTGCTGATGGGAACGACCGGCGTGGAGGCCGCGATTTTCCTCTACGAGACGGCCCCGCAGGAGTTCAAGGTCAGCATGCGCTCAAAGGAGCACATCGACGTCAGCAAGATCGCGAGCTATTTCGGCGGCGGCGGCCATATCCGCGCGGCCGGCTGCAATATGCAGGGCAGCGTCTACGACGTCGTGAACAATATTACGTATCACATGGAGCGCCAGCTGTGCCAGGGAGCGGATGCATAGCAGGAGCTGGTATCGCGGATCATCAAATCACTCGAAACGCATTCTGTGAGTTTGGTGCAGTTCGTTGTCGAGCGCGATACCGGGGCGCACAGGATTGAGGAAATTGGCGTGGACGGAATCATCAATGTATACAAGGAGCGGGGCTTCACCTCACATGACGTGGTGGCGAAGCTCCGCGGTATTCTGAAACAGAAAAAAATCGGCCATACGGGGACGCTGGACCCGGAGGCGGAGGGCGTGCTGCCGGTCTGCCTTGGCAGCGCGACGAAGGTCTGTGAGCTCTTGACGGATCACGAGAAGACTTACCGCGCAGTGCTGCTGCTCGGAAAGGTGACCGATACGCAGGATGCGACGGGAACGGTCACGCAGGAGCATCCGGTCACCTGCGGCGAGGAGCAGGTGCGCGCTTGCATCGCGTCGTTTGTCGGGACGCTCTGGCAGGTGCCGCCGATGTACTCTGCGCTGAAGGTGAACGGGCAGAAGCTTTACGAGCTCGCGCGGAAGGGGATCGAGGTGGAGCGCAAGGCGCGTCAAATCACGGTCCGCCGGATCGAGGTCGAGAAAATCGAGCTGCCGCGCGTGACGATATCCGTCACCTGCTCGAAGGGAACGTACATCCGGACGCTCTGCCACGACATCGGAGGCGCGCTCGGGTGCGGCGGATGCATGGAGTCGCTGGTGCGCACGGCGGTCGGCCCGTTTTCCGCAGAGCACAGCGTGCGGTTGTCTGAGATCGAGAAAAAGCGGGACGAGGGCCGCCTGGACGAGCTCGTGCTCGGAACGGATGAGGTGTTCCGGCAGTACCCGGCCCTGCAGCTGACGGAGGCCGGGGAGCGGTTGGTGAGAAACGGGAACCCGTTTGAGGCGGACGACAGGCTGGCGCATGTAGATGAGACAGAAGGTACACCTACGGTTGGGCGGGGAACTTCGGCAGAGGGTGCAGACAAGCCTCATGCAGACGGACTGCTGGAGAAAGCCAGACGCAAAGAGGACGTGTTGGCAGAGGATACCAGGCACACGGAAGACGGATCAGCAGGCGAAAACAGACAAAACGGAGCCGGCAGGTACCGCGTGTATGACCGGCGCGGGAGGTTTCTGGCGATTTACGAGTGGAAGGAAGCGCGCGGCCTCTACTGGCCCGTGAAGATGTTTCTTGGAACAGGGAGCGTGGAGTGAGAGCCGGATGAAATATTTTGATCATACAACAGATTTTTATTGTGACAGACCTTCCGTGGTGACGCTCGGAAAGTTCGACGGCGTGCACCGCGGGCATCAGAAGCTGATCCGGCAGGTCGCAGAGCTCTCGGAAAAGGGGCTTGAGACCGTGGTGTTCGCGATTGCGCCGGACGAGCGGCCCTACCTGCTCTCGCCCGAGGAGAAGCGCGAGATGGTCAGCCGGTACAATATCGACTGCATGATCCGCTGCCCGTTCACGGCGGAGATTCTCGGGATGGAGCCGGAGGAGTTCATTTGGAAGGTGCTCAAGGAGCGGCTGCACGCGTCCTATGTGGTGGTCGGCACGGATTTTCACTTCGGACACAACCGCGCCGGAGATGTCGGGCTGCTTCAAAGAGTGCAGGAGCGGTACGACCTGAAGGTCCTTGTCGTGGAGAAGGAGCGCTTCGGGGAGCGGGAGATCAGCAGCACCTATGTCAAGGAGGCGCTGGCCAGAGGCGACATGGAGCTGGTGCGCGAGCTGCTCGGCTACGCGTACCCGGTGCGCGGCGTCGTGCAGCATGGAAAGCAGCTCGGGCGCAGGCTCGGGATGCCGACCGTCAACCTGATCCCGGAGCCGGGCAAGCTGCTGCCGCCGTGCGGCGTCTACTGCAGCGACGTGTACTCCGGGGGCATGCAGTATCAGGGCGTGACGAACATCGGCTTCAAGCCGACGGTCGACGGATCGTTCCTGGGCGTCGAGACGTATCTGTACGATTTCCATCAGGATATCTATGGCCGCGAGGCGGAGGTGCAGCTGCTGCATTTTTGCCGGCCGGAGCAGAAATTTGAATCGGTGGAAGCGCTGAAGGCGCAGATGCAGAAGGATATTCGGTCCGGAAAGGAGTATTTTCGTGTCTCATGAGCTGTGGAATGCGAGCATCATACTGATCCTTCTGGGCGGCGTCGCGGCTGCTGCCAGTGTGCTGCTCAGAATGGTTTCCCACAGGGGGCTGCCCTACCGGGAGCAGGCGGAGGCGCGCGTCGTCGACATCGTGGCGGTGCCGCGGGAGGGGGAATCCTCCCTCTCAGAGTACCACAACCGCCTCGCGGCGGTCTTTGAGTTCTATGCGGACGGCCGTCCCGTGAAGGTCACGGATCCCGCCGACACGTACCCCTGCCCCTACCACTTGAACGACCGGGTATGGCTGAGCTACGACCCGGAACACCCGGAACACTTTCAGATTTTCCGGAGAAACAAGTGGCAGATCCTCTCGTTCCAGTGCAAGGTTCTCGGGACGCTTCTGGTTTTGGGCGGCTGCGCGATTTTTCTGTTTTATGCGGTCAGGGCGGGGGCGTAGAGGACGCCATGCAAGCCACAGACCCGTCTGCTTCGCAGACTATCCGCTGCTATCGCAGCTCCTGTCTGTGGCTGAATGGATCTACGCTCCGCTTCGGTCGGTGCTAAACGAGTCCCACTGGGACTCAGCACCGTTCTGCCCATTCCAAAATGGTAATACAGTCCTTAGCAAGCGAGCTTGCACGGCCTGTCTTCCCATTTTTATTGCATGGCTGAACTGTTGAGACAAAATCAGTAGTTGACGCCCCTTGATTTCTGTGTTATAGTTTGGTGGTATGAGTTTCAGCCGACACTCAGCGGGATGGACGACTCCGACCGCCGTCTTGGTGTCAGGCGATAATATTAGGAGGAGAATCATGATTTCAAAGGAAAAGAAAACAGCAATTATCAATGAGTACGCAAGAAAGCCGGGCGACACAGGTTCGCCGGAGGTGCAGATCGCAGTCCTGACCGCACGGATTCAGGAGCTCACCGAGCATCTGAAGAACAACCCGAAGGATCATCATTCCAGAAGAGGACTTCTGAAGATGGTAGGACAGAGACGTGGACTTCTCGCATATCTGAAGAAGACGGATCTGGAAGGCTATCGTGCCCTGATCGCAAAACTTGGTATCAGAAAGTAATTGAGACAATAAGGGCGGGAGTTTCTTTCCGCCCTTGTTCTGCGTCAAGTGGAGATGTGTTCTGCGCGTGCCATGTGGCACAGGGCAGGAGCCGCGGGAGGAAGCCGGTCTGCAGGAAGTTCCCCGAGACCACTGCAAAGCGGATTTTTGAGGATGGGAAATCTGTTTTGCAGTAGTTTCGGACTCTTGCAGATATTCGTTTTCGGGCCCGCGGATGAGTTTAGAGCGGCAGACGGACGGTCTGCACAGGTGCTGGAGTAAGAAAAGGAGACAGAGTATGTACAAGAGTTATTCAATGGAGCTTGGCGGCCGGACGCTGACGGTGGATATCGGGCGTGTGGGCGCACAGGCAAATGGCTGCGCATTTATGCATTACGGCGATACGACGGTGCTTTCGACGGCGACCGCGTCTGAGAAGCCGAGGGAGGGCATTGATTTCTTCCCGCTGAGCGTAGAGTATGAGGAGAAGTTTTATTCTGTGGGCAAGATCCCGGGCGGATTTAACAAGAGAGAGGGCAAGGCTTCCGAGAACGCGGTTCTGACCTGTCGTGTCATCGACCGTCCGATGCGCCCGCTGTTCCCGAAGGATTACCGCAACGATGTGACCTTGAACAACATGGTGATGTCCGTGGATCCGGAGTGCCGTCCGGAGCTGACTGCGATGCTGGGCACAGCGATTGCGACCTGCATCTCGGACATTCCGTTCGACGGCCCGTGCGCGATGACGCAGATGGGTCTCGTGGACGGAGAGCTGATCGTGAACCCGTCCCAGGTTCAGTGGGACAAGGGGGACCTGCAGCTGACCGTTGCCTCCACGAGGGAGAAGGTCATCATGATCGAGGCCGGCGCGAACGAGGTCAAGGAAGAGCTCATGATCGATGCGATCTACAAGTGCCATGCGATCAACCTCGAGATCATCCGGTTTATTGATCAGATCGTGGCGGACGTCGGCAAGCCGAAGCACACATATGAGAGCTGTGCGATCCCGGAGGAGCTGTTTGCGAGAATGCGCGAGATCGTGACGCCGGAGGAGATGGAGACGGCGGTATTTACCGATGTCAAGCAGGTGAGAGAAGAGAACATTCGCCAGGTGACTGCGAAGCTCGAGGAGGCGTTTGCCGACAACGAGGAGTGGCTCGCAGTGCTGCCGGAGGCGATTTACCAGTACCAGAAGAAGACGGTCCGCAAGATGATCCTGAAGGATCACAAGCGCCCGGACGGACGTGCGATCAACCAGATCCGCCCGCTGGCTGCGGAGGTCGACATTATTCCGAGAGTGCACGGATCCGCGATGTTCACAAGAGGACAGACACAGATCTGCACGGTCACGACGCTTGCGCCGCTCTCTGAGGTTCAGAAGGTGGACGGGCTTGACGAGAATATCACGTGCAAGCGCTACATGCACCACTACAATTTCCCGTCCTACTCCGTAGGTGAGACGAAGGTCAGCCGCGGACCGGGACGCCGTGAGATCGGACATGGCGCGCTGGCTGAGAAGGCACTGCTCCCGATGATTCCGTCCGAGGAGGATTTCCCGTATGCGATCCGCACGGTGTCCGAGACGTTTGAGTCGAACGGCTCCACGTCGCAGGCAAGTATCTGTGCGTCGACGATGTCGCTGATGGCGGCAGGCGTGCCGATCAAGCGTCCGGTGGCAGGTATCTCCTGCGGACTGGTGACGGGCGATACGGACGATGACTATCTGGTGCTGACCGATATCCAGGGCCTTGAGGACTTCTTCGGAGATATGGACTTTAAGGTAGCCGGAACCTTCGAGGGAATCACGGCGATCCAGATGGATATCAAGATTCACGGTCTGACCCGGCCGATCGTCGAGGAGGCGATCCGCAGGACGCGCGAGGCGAGAGAGTATATCCTGAAGGAGATCATGCTTCCGTGCATCGCAGAGCCGAGACCGGAGGTCAGCAAGTATGCTCCGAAGATCATCTCTCTGACCATCGACCCGCAGAAGATCGGCGATGTCGTCGGACAGCGCGGCAAGACGATCAACACGATCATCGAGCGCACCGGCGTGAAGATTGATATCACGGACGACGGAAGTGTGTCGATCTGCGGCACCGACCAGGAGATGATGGAAAAGGCTGCGAAGATGGTTACAACGATTGTGACGGACTTCGAGGCAGGTCAGATCCTGGAGGGCGATGTGGTCAGCATCAAGGAGTTCGGCGCGTTCATCGAGTTCGCTCCGGGCAAGGAGGGCATGGTCCACATCTCCAAGATCGCGAAGGAGCGCATCAACCGCGTCGAGGACGTCCTGACACTGGGCGACCATGTGAAGGTGGTCTGCCTCGGCAAGGACAAGATGGGCAGAATGAGTTTCAGCATCAAGGATGTAAAAGAAAAGAAATAAAACGCAACCAGTCAGGGAAAAGCAAATGTCATAGATAAAGAGAGAACCTGACAGTCGTTGACGATCGTCAGATGGAAAACGCCTCAGGTTCTGAGGCGTTTTCTGCTTGTGGAGGAGGAATGTGGAACTTTGGCGACACAAGCTTTATCTGATGCGGGGAGGCCCGCGGCGAAGGGACAACGGGGATTCCCCGGCACAGAGATGTTGAGAGGTATCAGCCTGGCTTTAGACTGAACCGTAATGCCAGGAGGACAGAGCATATATTAAGAAAGGACAGGGGTATGAAGTATAGAGTTGTAAGAGGAATGATCGGACTATCAATGGTGGCGCTGCTGGCAGCGGGCTGCGGCTCAAAGAAGCAGCCGGAGACGGAAGGCCAGACCGTTAAAATTGCGGATATGGAGGTCGTGGGGGAGACTGAGACGGAGATTGCCTCCGAGGCGGAAACCGAGCAGCCGGCCGGAGCGGCCGAGATGCAGACGGATGAGCTCACCATAGGGACTGCGCGGAAGTCCGGGAAGCAGGGCGTGGAGGATTCGGACGAGGTGATCGTCGAGGGTGAGAATGAGACGGAGGAGCTCGCAGTCGAGGAGCTTCAGAGCGAGACCGTGAAGGCGGACCGCAAGAGCGGAAAGCAGGCAGCGGACGAGTCTGAGAAGCAGACGGAAACAGATGCCGGCAAGACCGGAACCTCCGGAAAGAAGTCGGACGGGAAGACGGAGACAGAGGCAGCAGAGCCGGAGACGACAAAGCAGCAGCCGGAACTGAAAGGTGAGACAGCCGTAGACGCACCGCAGCCGGAGACAAAGGAGGGTGCTGCGTCCTCCGCCGTCGAGACAGAGACAAGTGCGCGGACGGAGAGCGAGTCAGAGACCGAGGAGACGGAAACGGAGAAAGCGACGGAGGCTGTTACGGAAACCGAGAAGGTGACGGAGACAGAGACCGAGGGAGCGACCGAGACTGTCGCGGAGACAGAGGAAGTGACTGAGGCTGCTACGGAAGAAGTAGCTGAAACTGAGGAAGCGACTGAAACTGAGACGGAGGAGGCGACTGAGGCAGCTACGGAAGAAGTGACGGAGGAAGTGACCGAAACCGAGCCTGAGACTGAGGAAGCGACCGAAACCGAGACTGAGACAGAAGAAGCAACCGAAGTTGAAACCGAGACGGAGGAAGTGACCGAAGCAGAGACAGAGACGGAGGAAGTGACTGAAACTGGGACTGAGACAGAAGAAGCAACCGAAGTTGAGACCGAGACTGAGGAAGTGACCGAAGCAGAGACAGAGACGGAGGAAGTGACTGAAACTGGGACTGAGACAGAAGAAGCAACCGAAGTTGAGACAGAGACGGAGGAAGTGACCGAAGCTGAGCCTGAGACGGAGGAAGTGACTGAGACTGTCACAGAAACAGAAGAGATGCCTGAGGCTGTCACAGAGACCGAGGAGCCGACGGAAGCGGAGACGGAAGAGATAACCGAGACGGAGGAAGCAACTGAGGCTGTCACGGAAACCGAGGAAATGACTGAGCCGGAGACGGAAGCTCCGCTCTCCGGGATCGTGGTTGTGACGGACCGTCTGATTGTCCGTGAGTCGCCTTCCACGGAGGCGGAGATTGTCGCGACGCTGGTGCCGGGGATGCGTGTGCTCGTACTGGATCAGGACGGAGAATGGTGCCGGATCCGGTTTGATACGGAGAAAGGCTTCACAAATGGATATGTGAAAGAGGAGTACGTGGGTGCCTTCGACCAGCTGTATCTCGTGAAGGAGGTCATCAATGTCCGCAAGGAGGCTGACAAAGAATCGGAGAAGATGGGTTCTCTAGATGCCGGGAAGAGCGTCGTCGTGAAGGAGACGCTCGCGAACGGCTGGTCACGCATACTGTATGACGATGGAGAAAAAGTCGTTCCCGCATATGTTATGACAGAGTACCTTGAAAAGGTAGAGGATAAGTACACGCTGGACGAGCGCATCATCTTTGAGGCAGATTACATCGCAGACCGCAGAAAGGCATCCGAGCCGGAGACCGAGACGGAAACCGAGGAAATGACAGAGGCTGAGACCGAGCTGGAAACCGAGGAAGTGACAGAGGCCGAGACAGAAACAGAAGAAATGACAGAAACTGAAAGCGAGCCCGAGACGGAAGAGTTGACAGAAACTGAGACCGAGCTGGAAACCGAGAAAGCGACGGAAGCCGCGACTGAGACCGAAACCGAAAGCGAGCCCGAAACGGAAGAACTGACGGAAACTGAGACCGAGCTGGAAACCGAGGAAGCGACGGAAGCCGGGACCGAGTCTGAGACGGAAGAAGTGACCGAAACTGAAAGCGAATCCGAAACGGAGAAAGCAACGGAGGTCGAGACTGAGACTGAAACGGAAGAGCTGACGGAGGCCGTAACTGAGTCCGAAACGGAAAAAGTGACGGAAGTCGAGTCTGAGTCTGAGACAGAAGAGGTAACGGAAACCGAGAACGAGTCCGAAACGGAGAAAGCAACAGATGCCGGGACTGAGACCGCAAAATCTTTGTTCGAGCTTACAGCGAAGCTTTACCCGGAGGCGAAGCGGATCGGTGTGATCTGCTCGGAGGCCGATAAGGACGCTTCGGCTGCGGCAGATCAGTATGCGGCGCTGGCCGCTGAGTATGGCTGTGAGCTGACAGTAGTGCGGATCCCGGATGCTGAGGCGATTGATCTGGCGGCTGCAGAGCTCGTCGGCGAGGTCGACTGCATTTTCTGCGTGGAGGACCCGCTGGTGGATGAGCTGGTTCGGACGATCAACGCGTACGCGGATGAGGCGGAGATTCCGGTGTTTGGCGTGACGGTACAGCAGGCGAAGGACGGCTGCCTGGCCTCCTGCGAGGACGGGTCACTCTACTGGAACACAGAGAAGGCAGAGAAGCTGCAGAAAAGTGACAGCGAGCTGTCCGGTGATATCATAACAGAATTTTAAGGGCAGAATGTGCAAGTGATATCGGAGGAAACTATGGAGCTTGAGAATCAGAAGGAAAGAGAAGACGAATACTACAAAGAGGCGGAGGGCCTGCTCCGTTTTATAGAGAAGAGCCCGAGCGTATTTCATGTGGTGGCGAATGCATCCGGTCTGCTGGAGGAGCACGGCTATCAGCGCCTGGCGGAGAGCCGGAGCTGGCAGCTGGAGGAGGGCGGAAAATACTATGTGACGCGCAACGGTTCGTCGCTGATCGCGTTTCAGGTGCCGCAGAAAAAGGTCACGGCGTACCGGTTGTTCTGCAGTCACAACGATTCGCCGACGTTTAAGATCAAGGAGCGGCCGGAGCTGGACGTGGAGCAGAGCTACACCAAGCTGAATGTCGAGCAGTACGGCGGCGCGCTCCTGGCGCCGTGGTTTGATCGCCCGCTCTCCTTTGCGGGCCGTGTGCTCGTGCAGACGGAGGATGGGATCGAGATGCGGCTTGTCGATGCAGATCAGGACCTGCTGCTGATCCCGAGTCTTGCGATCCATATGAACCGCGAGGCGAACAGCGGGATGAACTACAATGTGCAGACGGATCTCTGCCCGGTTTTCGGAGACGGGCAGGCAAAAGGCCGTTTCCGCAGCTTCGTGGCAGAGCTGGCAGAGACCAAGGAGGAGAAGCTGCTCGGGATGGATCTGTTTCTGTACAACCGGCAGCACGGGACGTTTGTCGGTGTCGGGGAGGAGTACATCGCGAGCCCGCGCCTGGACGACCTGCAGTGCATGTACGGCTCGCTGCGCGGCTTCCTCGAGGCAGAGCCCCGCACAGGAATCCCGGTCTACTGTGCGTTCGACAATGAGGAGACCGGGAGCGTGTCGCGTCAGGGCGCAGGCTCCACGTTCCTGCAGGATGTGCTGACGCGGATCAACGCGGCGCTTGGCGGAACGCAGGAGGATTACCTGAGGGCGGTTGCTTCGAGCTTCATGATTTCCGGTGACAATGCGCACGCGCTGCACCCGAACCATGCGGAAAAGGCGGACCCGGTCAATCGGCCACGGATGAATCAGGGCGTCGTGATCAAGTACAATGCGAACCAGAAGTACACGACCGACGGACGGAGCACTGCCGTTCTGCGCACACTCATGGACCGCGCGCAGGTGCCGTACCAGGTCTACACGAACCGCTCCGACATCGCGGGCGGCTCGACGCTCGGCAACATTTCCAACACACAGGTATCCCTTACCTGCGTCGATATCGGAATGCCGCAGCTCGCGATGCATTCCCCGTATGAGATGGCCGGAGCAAAAGACACCGCCTACCTCGTGCGGCTCGCCAGAGCATACTTCTCGGCCGACATCGAGGTGACAGACGAGGCGATCCGAATTCAATAATCAGAAAACCAGATAATACAAAAATCCCCTTCCGACAGATGGAGTTAAACCATATCCGGCAGGGGATTTTTTTGGATTGTAAGAGAACGATTGATTCTGTGCAATTAGTCTGAGGATCAGCCGGTCAGCACGCTAGCCCTGCAGTCTTGCCAGATCCTCATAGAACTCCGGGTAGCTGATCCGCACGCAGTCTGCGTCCTGGATTGTGGTCTCGCCGTCCGCTGCCAGCGCTGCGACGGCGAAGCTCATCGCGATGCGGTGGTCGAGGTGTGGGTCGATCACGGCTCCGTGCAGAGGCTTTCCGCCGTGAATGACCATGCCGTCGTCGGTCGGCTCGACGTCAGCGCCCATGCGGCGCAGGTTCTCTGTCACGACGGCGATGCGGTCGGATTCCTTTACCTTCAGCTCTGCCGCATCCCGGATGACGGTGGTGCCGTCCGCGAATGATGCGAGGACGGCGATGACCGGGAGCTCGTCGATCAGCGTCGGGATGATCGCGCCCTCGACGGTCGTTCCGTGCAGGGAGGAGGCGCGCACGAGTAGGTCCGCACAGGGCTCGGCGCCGTCCGAATCGACGTTGATCAGGTCGATCTGCGCGCCCATCGCCTGGCAGACGCGCAGAATCCCGTCTCTGGTCGGGTTGATCCCGACGTTTCGAAGGAGAATCTCAGAGCCGGGCACGAGCAGCGCTGCCGCGAGAAAATAGGCGGCGGAGGAGATGTCGCCCGGCACATTGATTTTCTGTCCGTTGAGTGTCGGTTCCGGCGCGATCGTGGCTGTGGCGCCGCTGCAGCGCACGTCGGCTCCGAAATAGCGCAGCATCAGCTCCGAGTGGTTCCGCGAGATGGCAGGCTCCGTGACGCTGGTGGGACCGTCGGCGTACAGGCCGGCGAGCAGCACACAGGATTTGACCTGCGCGGACGCGACAGGGGAGAGGTAGTGGATTCCCCTGAGTCGGCTTCCGTGGATTTCGAGCGGAGCGCAGCCGGTGCCGCCCGCGGACCGGATATCGGCGCCCATCTGAGTCAGCGGCGTCATGATCCGCTTCATCGGGCGCTTTCGGATCGAATCATCTCCGGTGAGCACCGAGTCAAAGGTCTGTCCGGCCAGAATGCCCGAGAGCAGCCGTGTCGTCGTGCCGCTGTTCCCGACATCGAGGATGGCCTGCGGCCTGGTCAGCCCGTGCAGCCCCTTCCCGTGGATGCGCACAGTGTCTTCCTGCTGTTCGATTTCGATTCCCATCTGGCGGAAGCACGCGATCGTCGACAGGCAGTCCGCGCCCGTCAGAAAATGATCCGCCTCCGTCAGGCCGTTCGCCAGAGCGCCGAACATGACGCTCCGGTGCGAGATGGATTTATCCCCGGGCACCGCGAGCTCACCCCGCAGTGCCTGGCTTCTTGATAAAATCATAACATTACTCCTCTTGCTGTTAATTCTTTTTGTTGCTGTCAATTTGTCATTTAATCTGAAAGCTATGCATTTTCGCAAATTCTGTTGTCCGGCAGTGTTCAGACAACGGTCTGATCGCTGTCTACCGCACCCACGCCGCGTATCTGTGCTGCTTGAGCACTTCGGCGGTGTCCGGTCACTTCTACCGCACCCACGCCGCGTATCTGTGCTGCTTGAGCACTTCGGCGGTGTCCGATCACTTTTTACCGCACCCACACCTGATACCGGTGCTGCTTGAGTACCTCGGCCGCCCGCAGGGACGGCTCCTCCTCGTAGAACTCGATCTGCAGCGCGCCCTCCTCGAACTCCCGGTTGTGGACGATTCCGATGTTCTTGATGCTGATCCCGTTGACCGCCAGCGTCGTCGCGATGGTCGCGATCGCGCCGGACTCGTCGATGATGTCGCAGAAGATCCGGTACGTCTTCTTGATCGCCCCGAGGGAGCGCGACGAGAAGGAGTTCCGGTATGCGCGCGATTTTGCGAACATCTGGTTGATCGCGGGGCCGTTGCCCGCGCACATGCGGTCGCGGGACTCCGCGAGGAGCGCCGTGAAGGTGTCCATGACCTTCGCGATATTCGCGCTGTTCTCAATACAGATCTGCTCCCACATCTCCGGCGACGAGGAGGCGATGCGCGTGATATCCTTGAAACCGCCCGCCGCGAGCATCTTCATCATCTCATCCGCCGAGTCGAGGTCGTGCACCGTGTTGACGAGCGCCGCCGCGATCAGGTGCGGCAGATGGCTGATCGCCGCAGTCGCATAGTCGTGCTCCTGGGGGTCAAGGATGACAGGCAGCGCCCCGATCTTGGTCACGAGGTCGCGGTACCAGTCCGTCTTCTCCGGATCGGTGCCGACAGACGGCGTAATAATATAGTAGGAATTTTCAAATAAATGTGCCTGCGCGTAGGCGAAGCCGGATTTCTCGGATCCGGTCATCGGATGTCCGCCGATAAAACGGCCGTCGAGCCCCAACTCGGAGGCAGCCCGGTGGATGTCGGTCTTCACGCTGCCGACATCGGTGAGAATGCAGGAGGGCGGCACGAGCTCCTTCAGGCTGCGCAGCGCCTCTGCGTTCGTGTCGACCGGCGCGCACAAAAAAATACAGTCACATTCCGCAAAGTGCGGGTCCTCTAGGGACGTGCAGATCCGGTCGATCGCCCCCTCCGAGAGCGCCTGTTCTGAGGTCGCGCGGGTCCGCGTATATGCCATGCTCCGGCACCCGGGCAGCGCGCGCTTGAGCGCCTTTGCGAGAGAGCCTCCGATCAGCCCGAGTCCGACAAATCCAAATTTCATCCGTTCCATACGTGTAAACTTCCTTTCTGTCCGGTCCCTGCCTGTGGCAGAACTGCTATCATTTTACTATCAGGTGGCATGGATGTCAAACAAATAATTCAGCACTTTAAAGGGCGAAAACAAGACAAAAATCTGAAAAAAAAGATTAGTGTGCAGCAAGGAAAGCAAATTTGCAGGAATTGTGTATCTGTCGTACACTTTATTCTGGCAATCCGATCAGGATATTTTAGACGAAAAATAAAAAAGTTGTCAATTGTGAATAAAATGCTTGAATTATTCCGTAAATTTTAGTAGAATATTCTATGTGGTTTGTTGTAACCGCGGACTAACTAGCATTGGAGGAAAAAACTATGAATGTTTACACGACAGACAAAATTCGAAACGTCGTAATTCTCGGACATGGCGGCGCGGGGAAGACGAGTCTGGTTGAGTCTATGGCATATCTGTCAGGAATTACGAGCAGACTTGGCAATGTAACAGATGGAACGACCGTCAGCGATTATGATAAAGAAGAAATCAAGAGAAAGTTTTCAATCAGCACATCGATGGTGCCGATCATCTGGGGCGACACGAAGATCAATATCCTCGATGCGCCGGGCTATTTCGACTTTGTCGGCGAGGCGGAGGAGGCTGCGGCTGCGGCGGACGCTGCGATCATCGTGGTCAACGGCAAGAGCGGCGTCGAGGTCGGCACGGAGAAGGCATGGGATCTCTGCGAGAAGTATAAGCTCCCGAGATTCTTCTATGTTTCCAACATGGACTATGACAATGCGAGCTACCGCGAGGTAGTGGAGCGGCTGACGGAGCTCTACGGAAAGAAGATTGCTCCGCTGTTCCTCCCGATCCGCGAGAATGAGAAGTTTGTCGGCTACGTGAACGTCGTGAAGATGGCGGCGAGACGGTACGTCAACAAGAATGAGAAGGTTGAGTGTGAGATTCCGGAGTATTCGAGAGAGTACCTGGATCACTACAGAGAGAATCTGATCGAGGCAGTTGCGGAGACGAGCGAGGAGTTCATGGACCGCTATTTCAGCGGGGATGAGTTCTCTGAGGCTGAGATTGTCGCAGCGCTCCACTCGAATGTCGGCGACTGCTCCATCGTCCCGGTGACAATGGGCGCGAGCCTGAATCTGCAGGGAATCGTGATCCTGCTCGACGATATCGTCAGCTACATGCCGTCCCCGGAGCACCGGAAGATCGCAGGCGTCAACATGAAGACAAAGGAAGTCTTCGAGGCGAACTACGATTTCGCGAAGCCGAAGTCCGCGTTCATCTTCAAGACGATCGTCGATCCGTTCATCGGAAAGTATTCCATGATCAAGGTCGCTTCCGGCGTAATCAAGAGCGACGACACGCTCTATAATGAGTCAAGGGATTCTGAGGACCGCATCAGCAAGCTGTATGTGTTCGAGGGCAGCAAGCCGATCGAGGTCAAGGAGCTCCACGCAGGCGATATCGGAGCGATCGGCAAGCTCGATGCTGCGACCGGCGACACCCTCTCGACAAAGGCAAATCCGATTGCGTACGGCAAGATCGACGTGTCGACTCCGTATACATATAAGAGATACCGCGCGAAGGTGAAGGGCGAGGAGGATAAGATCGCCCAGGCGCTCACGAAGATGGCGCAGGAGGATCTGACGATCAAGGTAGTCAATGACGGCGAGAACCGCCAGACGCTGCTGTATGGCATGGGCGATCAGCACCTCGATATCATCGCGAGCCAGCTGCTCACGAAGTACAAGGTAGACATGACGCTCGAGAAGCCGAAGGTGGCGTTCCGCGAGACGATCCGCAAGAGCTCCGATGTCGATTCGAAGTACAAGAAGCAGTCCGGCGGCCACGGTCAGTACGGCCATGTCAAGATGCGCTTCTCACCGCTCGGCGATCTGGAGACTCCGTATGAGTTCTCGCAGGAGGTCGTAGGCGGCGCGGTTCCGAAGAACTACTTCCCGGCAGTTGAGAAGGGTATCCAGGACTCCGTCCAGAAGGGACCTCTTGCCGGATATCCGGTAGTCGGCGTGAAGGCAGTTCTGTACGATGGATCTTACCATCCGGTAGACTCGTCCGAGATGGCGTTCAAGACCGCGGCGAGCCAGGCGTTCAAGAAGGGATTCATGGATGCGAGCCCGGTACTGCTTGAGCCGATCGCTTCCATAAAGGTCACAGTTCCGGATAAGTTCACGGGCGATATCATGGGTGACCTGAACAAGAGAAGAGGCCGTGTGCTCGGCATGAATCCGGACCACAAGGGCAACACGATCGTCGAGGCGGACATCCCGATGTCCGAGCTGTACGGCTACTCGACACAGCTGCGCTCGATGACCGGCGGCAGCGGCACGTACGAGTACGCATTTGCGCGCTACGAGCAGGCTCCGAGCGATGTGCAGGAGAAGGAGATCGCGGCACGGCAGAAGGAAGAGGAGAACTAAAGAAGAGCGAGAGATTTGCAGGGGAGCGGGTAAAACCGCTCCTCTTATTGTTAGGGCATGGCCCTGTTCTCCATTGAGAAGTTTTTCGCTGATCCGAAAAACGGAACTTTGGAGAACAAATAAACCACCTGCTATGCGGGTGGTTGGGATAGCTTTAGCGTTG
>JAETOO010000016.1 GCA_021771715.1 Oscillospiraceae bacterium | reverse complement strand
CCCATTGATTTTTTCTAAGATAGCCACCATTCGCCCTGCGGAAAGCCTGTGCTTCCTCAAAACTTATGGTAAAAGTCCAGAATGGTTTTCGCCTATCTTTGTGATATAGCCGCCTGCGCTGCCGCAAGTCTTGCGATCGGTACGCGGAACGGTGAGCAGGACACATAGTCCAAGCCGATCTTGTGGCAGAACTCTACGGAAGACGGATCTCCGCCGTGCTCGCCGCAGATGCCGATGTGCAGATCCGGGTTCACGCCCTTGCCGAGCTGAATCGCCATCTCCATCAGCTTGCCGACACCGTTCTGGTCCAGCTTTGCAAACGGATCGTTCTCGAAGATCTTTCTCTTGTAGTACGCCTCAAGGAACTTGCCGGCGTCGTCACGGGAGAAGCCGAACGTCATCTGCGTCAGGTCGTTCGTGCCGAAGCAGAAGAAGTCTGCATCCGCCGCGATCGCATCAGCCGTCAGAGCCGCACGCGGGATCTCGATCATCGTACCTACCTCATACTCGAGGTCGCTGCCTGCCGCCGCGATCTCCGCATCTGCGGTCTCGACCACGGTCTTCTTCGCGAACTTCAGCTCCTTGTCGTCGCCGATCAGCGGGATCATGATCTCCGGGCATACCTTCCAGTCCGGATGGTTCTTCTTCACATTGATCGCCGCGCGGATGACAGCCTGTGTCTGCATCTTCGCGATCTCCGGGTAGGTGACTGCCAGACGCACGCCGCGGTGACCCATCATCGGGTTGAACTCGTGCAGGGAGTCGATGATCGCCTTGATCTGCTCCACAGTCTTGCCCTGCGTCTCAGCGAGCTTCTGAATCTCCTCCTCCGTCTGCGGTACAAACTCGTGGAGAGGCGGATCCAGGAAACGGATCGTGACAGGGTTGCCCTCGAGTGCCTCGTACAGCTTCTCGAAATCGCTCTGCTGTACCGGCAGGATCTTTGCCAGAGCCTTCTCTCTCTCCTCCACGGTATCGGAGCAGATCATCTCGCGGAACGCGTCGATACGGTCGCCCTCGAAGAACATATGCTCGGTCCGGCAAAGGCCGATGCCCTCTGCGCCAAGCTCTCTCGCCTTCCTCGCATCCTGCGGGGTGTCCGCGTTTGTCCTTACCTTCAGCTTTCTGTACTTGTCAGCCCAGCCCATGATCCGGCCGAACTCACCTGCGATCGTCGCGTCCACGGTCGGGATCACGCGGTCATAGATATTTCCGGTCGAACCGTCGATGGAGATCCAGTCTCCCTCATGGTACTCCTTGCCGGCCAGTGTAAACTTCTTGTTCTCCTCATCCATCACGATGTCGCCGCAGCCGGATACACAGCAGGTTCCCATGCCGCGCGCTACGACTGCCGCATGGCTCGTCATACCGCCGCGAACCGTCAGGATACCCTCCGCACTCTTCATGCCCTCGATATCCTCCGGAGACGTCTCCAGACGTACCAGAACGACTTTCTTGCCGAGAGCGTGCTGATCCTTCGCGTCCTCAGCCGTGAACACGATCTGTCCGCAGGCTGCTCCCGGAGATGCGCCCAGTGCCTTCGCCACCGGAACGGCACGTGCGAGCGCCGTGCGGTCGAACTGCGGGTGAAGCAGCGTGTCCAGGTTACGCGGGTCGATCATCGCAACTGCCTTCTGCTCTGTGATCATGCCCTCGTCCACGAGATCGCATGCGATCTTCAGAGCCGCCTGTGCGGTTCTCTTACCGTTACGGGTCTGCAGCATGTACAGGTGTCTGTCCTCGATCGTGAACTCCATATCCTGCATATCTCTGTAGTGGTCCTCCAGCGTCGCGCAGATCTTTGTGAACTGCTCGTACACTTCCGGCATCACCTCTGCGAGCTGTGCGATCTTCTGCGGGGTGCGGACACCTGCCACGACGTCCTCGCCCTGTGCGTTCATCAGGAACTCACCCATCAGGCGCTTCTCTCCTGTCGCCGGGTCACGCGTAAACGCAACGCCCGTGCCGGAGGTCTCGCCCATATTTCCGAATGCCATCATCTGTACGTTGACAGCCGTACCCCAGGAATACGGGATATCGTTGTCGCGGCGGTACACATTCGCACGCGGGTTGTCCCAGGAGCGGAAAACTGCCTTGATCGCCTCCACCAGCTGTACCTTCGGATCCGTCGGGAAATCCTCGCCGATCTTTTCCTTGTACTCAGCCTTGAACTGATTCGCCAGCACCTTCAGATCCTCAGCGGTCAGCTCCACGTCCTGCGTCACGCCCTTCGACGCCTTCATATCGTCGATCAGCGCCTCAAAATACTTCTTGCCGACCTCCATAACGACGTCGGAGAACATCTGGATGAATCTGCGGTAGCAGTCCCATGCCCAGCGCGGGTTGCCGGACTTCTCTGCGAGAACCTCCACAACCTCCTCGTTCAGTCCAAGATTCAAAATCGTATCCATCATGCCCGGCATGGAAGCTCTCGCGCCGGAACGCACGGAGACGAGCAGCGGATTCTCCTTATCTCCAAACTTCTTCCCGGTGATCTCCTCCATCTTCTCAACGGCTGCCATCACCTGGCCCATGATCTCGTCATTGATCGTTCTGCCGTCCTCGTAGTACTGCGTGCAGGCCTCAGTCGTAATCGTAAAGCCCTGCGGTACCGGAAGTCCGAGGTTCGTCATCTCAGCAAGGTTCGCACCCTTGCCTCCGAGCAGATTTCTCATGTTTGCGTTGCCTTCCGTAAACATATAGACCCATTTCTGCATTTCAATCATTCCTCCTAAGCTATATTAGGCAGCTGCCCAAGGCAGCTTTCTACCTATAATTGTAACATATTTCCACTTCGAGTCAAGAAAATCATAATCATTTTATGAATTTTTTCGTAAACATTTTTCGGGATTTTGTTAAAAGATTATCAATAAAAATCTATTTTCAAAGTTGTACTGACGAATGTGCACAACTTACCGGGATAGCATGTGTTCCGGAAAATACAACTGCGCATAAAAAGGACATAGCACAAAAGCATCCGATCCGGGCCGCCAGGCTATCGTTTGCAGAAACTGCCCCCTTCCTGACGTCTCGAATCAGATGCTTTTCTTATCTCTCACTCACGCTCGCAAAAAGACGAACCTTACTTCGCCACAACCTTCTTCAGGTGTACGAATCGCGGCAGGGAATTCTCCTTCTTGATCTGGATCTCGCCCTGGATCAGCGGAAGCGCATAGTCGATGAATGCGTCGGTCACGTTGTTGCCGCGCTCATTGATCCACTCTGTCGGAACCTTCTTCTCATAGTTTGCAACCGAAGACAGATCCAGAAGCTCCGCCTCACACTTGTAGCCGTTCTCGTCGCGCGTGCACTTGAAGCCAACCATCTTGTCGGTCACGCCTGCGACTGCCTGGTTCACTGCCGTCTGGCCTGCCATGAAGGACTCGTCGGAATCCGTCTGGGATGCGCAGTGCTCCGCACATCTCTGCAGAAGGGAGAGCTCGATCGGACGGACCTTGACGCCCGGGATCGCGTTCTTCACGACGTCTGCCAGCTTCGCAGCAAGTCCGCCGAGCTGTGCATGGCCAAAGCCATCCGTCGCGGAGGTCTTCGCCTCGGATACAAAGGTGCCGTCTGCGTAGTGGATTCCCTCGGATACTGCGATCAGGACGTTCTTGTTCTCATTCCAGATGCGCTCCACATCCTCCAGAAACTCCTCCTGGTTGAAGTCCACCTCCGGAAGGTAGATCAGATCCGGGCCATAGCCAGTCACGCGCGCCAGAGAAGCAGCGCCTGCCAGCCAGCCTGCATGGCGGCCCATGATCTCGACGATTGTCACCTGTCCCTTGTCATAGACGTGCGCATCCTGATATACCTCCACAAGAGAGGTCGCGATATACTTCGCCGCAGATGCAAAGCCCGGGCAGTGGTCGGTGCCGAACAGGTCGTTGTCGATCGTCTTCGGGATGCCCATGACGCGACAGTCATAGCCAACCTTATTCATATACTTGGAAATCTTGTTGCAGGTATCCATAGAGTCATTTCCGCCGTTGTAGAAGAAATAGCGGACATCATACTTCTTGAAGATCTCCAGGATCTTCTTGTAATCCGTGTCGTCGACATCCGGATCCGCGATCTTGTAGCGGCAGGAGCCCAGTGCGGAAGACGGCGTATACTTCATGATCGCCAGCTCCTCCGGATCCTCCTCATCCATCACATACAGCTTATCGTTCAGCACGCCGACGATACCGTTCGCCGCGCCGTACACCTTTGTGATCACGTCGGAATCCAGGCCCGCCTTGATCGCGCCGTAGCAGCTCGCATTGATAACAGAAGACGGTCCGCCGGACTGTCCGATGATCATTGCTCCTCTTAATTCACTCATGATTTCATCCTCCTGAAAG
This sequence comes from Oscillospiraceae bacterium, assembly GCA_021771715.1. Classification (GTDB taxonomy): domain Bacteria; phylum Bacillota; class Clostridia; order Lachnospirales; family Lachnospiraceae; genus Choladousia. The sequence continues at coordinate 75,343 of JAETOO010000016.1, read as the reverse complement.
ATAAAGAAAATAAATTGCACTTTTCACTTTCGCAATTATAGCAGACTTTTTGACAGCCTGCAAGGGAAAATAAGGAAAGCGGTCAGAACGAAAACTTATCCTCAAAGTACGCTTTCAGATCCTCGATCTTCACGCGCTCCTGCTCCATCGTGTCGCGGTCGCGGACGGTCACTGCGCCGTCGGTCTCCGACTCAAAGTCATACGTCACGCAGAACGGCGTGCCGATCTCATCCTGTCTTCTGTAGCGCTTTCCGATGTTGCCTCTGTCGTCGAACTCGCAGTTGTAATACTTCGAGAGCATCGCGTAGATCTTCTCCGCGCCCTCGTTCAGCTTCTTCGAGAGCGGCAGCACGCCGATCTTCACCGGAGCGAGCGCCGGGTGGAAGTGCAGCACGGTGCGCATGTCCGGCTTCTCCTCGGTGCCGATATTCTCCTCATCGTACGCGCTGCACAGGAACGCGAGCACGACACGGTCTGCGCCCAGCGACGGCTCCACGACGTACGGCACGTACTTGGTCTTCTTCTCATCGTCAAAGTAGCTCATATCCTGGCCGGACACATTCTGATGCTGCGTCAGGTCGTAGTCGGTGCGGTCCGCAATGCCCCAGAGCTCGCCCCAGCCGAACGGGAACAAGAACTCGATGTCCGTCGTGCCCTTGCTGTAGAAGCAGAGCTCCTCCGGATCGTGGTCGCGCAGCCGCATCTCATCCTCCTTCATGCCGAGCGAGAGCAGCCAGTCACGGCAGAACCCTCTCCAGTACTGGAACCACTCCAGATCCGTGCCCGGCTCGCAGAAGAACTCCAGCTCCATCTGCTCAAACTCGCGTGTGCGGAACGTAAAGTTGCCCGGTGTGATCTCGTTTCGGAACGACTTTCCGATCTGGCCGATGCCGAACGGCAGCTTCTTTCTCGAGGTGCGCTGTACGTTTTTAAAGTTCACGAAAATGCCCTGCGCCGTCTCCGGGCGAAGGTACACCGTATTCTTTGCATCCTCCGTGACACCCTGGAACGTCTTGAACATCAGGTTGAACTGGCGGATATCCGTGAAATTGTGCTTGCCGCAGGTCGGGCACGGGATGTTGTGCTCCTCGATAAACGCGGTCATCTCCTGCTGGGAGAACGCGTCGATCGGCTTCGGGAGCTCGATGCCCTTCTCCTGGCAGAAATCCTCGATCAGCTTGTCCGCGCGGAAACGCTCGTGACACTCCTTGCAGTCCATCAGCGGGTCCGCGAAGCCGCCGAGATGGCCGGACGCCACCCACGTCTGCGGGTTCATCAGGATCGCGCAGTCCACGCCGACGTTGTACGGGTTCTCCTGCACAAACTTCTGCCACCATGCGCGCTTTACATTGTTCTTCAGCTCCACGCCGAGGTTGCCGTAGTCCCAGGTGTTCGCGAGGCCGCCGTAAATCTCAGATCCCGGATACACAAAGCCTCTTGCCTTTGCGAGCGCTACGATCTTGTCCATCGTCTTTTCCATAACTGTTCCTCCTCAACTTATTCTGTCCATTCTTTATAGTAATCCGCCTTTGACCGGCAGAACCTACTGCATCTCAAAAATGATATACACACGGTTCGCGGCAGCCCGCTCCTCAAAGCTCTTCTCCTCGCCCGTGTACACCGCGCTCGACGGCAGCACGAGCCCGGTATTCTCCGCCTCCGCGTCCGTCTTCCCGGTCGCATTCACGTCGTTCGCCGAGAGCACCTCCGCGTTCGTGCCGGTGAAGATCACAGATCCCGGCAGGTGCACCTCGAGCGGGGCCGTGACGATCAGCACCTCCGCCGCCATCTTTTTGAGCACCTCGCTGCCGGAGACCGCAGCCCCCTGCACGACGCCGTCCCTCACCCGCTTGTAGGAGCCGTCAAACAGATAGCCGTTCAGCTGCGCATTGATCATCGAGCCGTAATAAAACTCTACATTATTAAATGCAGCGTAGTCCTCGGCCCTCGCATACTCCATCGTCAGCCTGACGTCGCTCCCCTCGGCTGCAAACTCCTTCACCTGCACCGAGTCCGCCCCGTTCTTCGCGTTGTAATCGCTGACCTCGGACTGAATCATCTGCTCCAGCTCCGCCGCGCTGTAATAGGCCTCGTCAAGTGTGTCCCGGACATACTCAGTGATGCTCCCCTCCTCGCTGATCGAAATCGCGTCAGCCTCCCTGGGTTCCCATCTCTTATCCTGATTCAGCATCTCACAGCCGCCAAGCAGAAGTACTCCCATACACAATCCCACCGCAGCTGCAGCCTTCCCTGTCCTCATGCCCATCCTCCTCGCGATGCCCAAGAGCCGCTCCGAATCGCTCCGTCCGGCTCTCCTCTCTCTGATCCCGCCGCTATCGTTGCCATCCAACCGGATGCCGTCTCTGTATTATAACTGGAAATTCCATATGTTTCAACCATGATTTTCAAATTCCCTGCGCCGCAGGCCACTTTAAATGGGCAGATTCCGTTACAGTCCGGCCCTCGGCCAAACTGCAACTGTCATAGACTTCAGGATCTCCAGCGATTTGAACTCACGGTCGATGTACATCCGGTTGAACCGATCCTGCACCCTGCGGAACTCCTGAAAAATCTCCTGCGTCAGCGTAAAGGTGTACAGCTTCTGAATCGGCGATGCGATGACGTACGCGATCGCGTAGCGCGTCGCCTCCTGCAAGGAGGGATCCTGGGCCGTCTCGTAGGGGTACTCCCCGTTGAGCACCATCGCTTTTTGCTCAAAAATGCAGCGGATCAGCTCGTTGTCCAGCCTGGCGTTCGAGAGCGCGCGCAGGGTGGCGTACAGCAGATTCAGCACCTGAGAGCCGTCCAGATTCTCCCGCGTATAGTACGATGCGACCTCCATGAAATAGCAGCCGTAGCACGTGCCGACCAGATCCTCCCGAAGCTCCATAAAGTAATTCGAGACCTCCGCCTGCACGAGCGTGTAGGCGTCCCTGCCCTCATAGACCGTGAACGTCCCGAACACGAACGGGTTCGCCGCCGCGAGGATCGAGCTTTTTGTCTTTCTCGCCCCGCGCGCGAACGCGGTGATCCGGCCGCGCTCCTTCGTCAGCAGCACGACGCGCTTATCATAATCCCCCGACGGCGCGGCTTGCAGCACCATGCCCCTCACCTTTAACGGTTCACTCATCGTCGTTATATCTCTTTCTTGTCGTATCCGAAGTTTTTGATCAGAAAATCGCTGTCGCGCCAGTCCTTCTTTACCTTGACCCAGAGCTGCAGATTCACCTTCATCTCCAGCATATTCTCGATCTCACGGCGCGCCTGTGAACCGATCCGGCGCAGCATCGCGCCGCCCTTGCCGATGATGATCCCCTTGTGGGAATCCTTCTCACAGATGATCGTCGCGTCGATATCCATGATCGAGCCGTCCTCCCGCTCCCTCATCCGGTCGATCGCGACGGCGATCCCGTGCGGAATCTCCTCCTCCAGAGTGCGCAGCGCCTTTTCCCGGATCAGCTCCGCCACAATCTGCCGCTGCGGCTGGTCCGTGATCGTGTCGTCGTCGTAGAACTTCGGGCCGTACGGGAGAAAGCGGAAGATCGCCTGGATCACCCGCTCCATGTTCACGCCGCGCAGCGCGCACACCGGGATCACGTCCTCAAACGGGTAGAGCTTCCGGTACGCCTCCAGGAAGCCGGGCAGTTTCTCCTTGTTCACCGTGTCGATCTTGTTCATGATCAGAATCACCGGGACGTTTGCCTTTTTCAGCACCTCGGCGATGTGCTGCTCCCCCTTTCCGACGAAATCCGTCGGCTCCACCAGCCAGAGCACCACGTCGACCTCCTTCAGGGTCTGCTCCGCCACATTCACCATGTACTCTCCGAGCTTGTTCTTCGCCTTGTGGATCCCGGGCGTGTCGAGAAAGACGATCTGTCCCTGCTTCGACGTGTACACAGTCTGAATCCGGTTGCGCGTCGTCTGCGGCTTGTTCGAGGTGATCGCGATCTTCTGGCCAATCAGATGATTCATCAGCGTCGACTTGCCGACATTCGGCCGCCCGATCAGCGTCGCAAACCCGGACTTAAACGTTTCGTTCTCCATCCCATTTCTCCTCCATACACCCTCAGCACAGCGGCTCCGTGTGCCCAAACAGCGCCGCATTCTCCCGGATCTTCTGCTCATTTCCGATCACGCAAAAATTCTGTCCGTCAAGGATGGCGCGCATCAGCGGCGCAAGCGCGCGGATCTGCTCCGGCTGCGCGTGCAGTATCTCGTCGCGCTCCCGCTGCACGTCCTCATTCGTGATGCCGGAGAAGTACGCATTCAGAGAGCGGCTCCCCTTCATCGACGGAGTCAGCGGCGTGTCGAGCTCGCTGATCGTGCCGATGATGTACTTTGTCATCTCCCGCTCATCCACATCGAACTGCTCCAGGTAGGCCGGGACGCCCTCGTACACCGCATTCGTCTCAGCCAGCTTCGGATCACGGTACGACACAAACATCGAATCTCCCATCCGCCCGAACGCGGCCATGCAGCCGTAGGCCCCGCCGAGCACGCGGATATTCTGCCACAGATAGTCATAGCTCATCATCACCTTGACGATCTGCAGAAGGCCCGTGTACGCAAAGCCTGCCTTCCTGAAATTGCCCGCGCGCGCGACGAACTGCACCTGTCCAGGCGTCGTGAAGCCCTCATTTTTCTGCTCCACGAGCAGCGTGTTCTCCTTCTGCTCCTCCGATGCTTCCGGAAGCTGCGACACAAACGTCGTGAACGGCGCGCGCATCGCTTCCAGTCCCTCCCGGTCACACGTCAGGCTGACAAACAAACCCTCCCTGCAGAACAGCTCCCCTGAAAGCTTCTGCAGCTTTGCCCGGAGCAGCTCCTTTCTCTCCTCAAAATGCTCCTCCAGATCGGCCACAAGGCGGTAGAACGCGATCCCGCTCACCGCATCGTTGCACGCCGAGAACGCGGAGAAATAGGAGAGTGCCCGTGTCGCCGCCGTCCGGTGGCCCGCAGACGCGAGCTGCATCGAGAGCCGCGATTTCAGCTTTGCGAGGATCTCGTAGAGCCTGCGGTCATCGTCAAACGACGAGGTAAACAGAATTTCCCGCGCCATCTCATACGCGTACGGGATTTTATCGTACAGCACGCTCGCCCGGAGCGCGGCAAACGCCCGGACCCGGTCTCCGGAAGGATCCGGATACATGCTGATGCCGGCAGTGATTCCTCCCGTATTCCCGTTGATCTCATTGTTCAGCTCCTGGTACGTGTAGTGCTCCGTGTCCACCATGCCAAGCACCGCCTTGAGCACCCCGAGGTACGGGATATCCTCGCGGTCCACCCGACTGACATCGAACATCAGATCCAGGTACGCGATCCCGTTCGAGAACACATCGTGGTGCAGCACCGTGATGCCGTCCCAATCGTGTTCCTCATTCACAAAGCCGGCCGCCTTCGTCCCGATATCCGCCCGCGTGAGCATCGGGATTTTTCTCAGCTCCTCCGCCGACTGCGGCGCCTCCTGGAACGCGTGCAGCCGTTTCGTCTTCTCGATCAGCTCCTCAATCTCGTCCGCGCCGAGCGACTCCTTGAACACCCGCAGCTTCTCCCGCACCGCCTCGTCCCGCTCCCGGGTGAGGTCACGCTTCGGCGCGGAGACCAGAATCGTCCCATGCGTGTTGTCGAGCAGGTACGCTCTCACCAGCCGCTCATAGTAGCCCGTCTCCACGTCCTCCTTCAGCTTCGCATACACGTCGAAGCGAAGATAGTCAAACGGTCTCTCATCATCGTACAGCCAGCTGTCAAATACATCGAGGCCGTACATCAACCCCTTGGGGTAAGCGCCAAAATCTGCCTCCCGCGCGCGGAACTCCATCGTGTTGATCCCGGCGTAGAGCGCCTTCCGGTCGATCCCCTGCTCGCAGATGGTCTCCAGCGTGCTGCGGATGATTTCGACAAACCGCTCCTTGTCCGACTCGTTCGCATTTTTGGCGATGATGCTGTAGCTGGGCTGGCGGATCCCGCTGTCAAACGAACTCATAATGTCGTTTCCAATCCCAGCGTCCAGAAGCGCCTGCTTCAGAGCCGCGCCGGGCGAGGTCAGCAGCGCATAGTCCAACACGGCAAACGCATTCGTCAGCTCCACGTCCAGGCTCGTGCCGACTGCCACATTGTAGGAGAGGTACGTCGCATCCTCGAGCGAATCCTCGTCCGAGACCGGATACTCGCAGCGCACCTCGCGCATAGTCTCGAAGGGGGTCTGCAGCGCGATCTCCGAGTCGACGGGCTGCGCGTCAAAATGACTCAGGTAGTGCTCATCCAGCCACAGCAGACGCTCCTCAAAATCCATCGCCCCGTAGAGGTAGATGTAGCTGTTCGACGGATGATAATATTTCTGGTGAAACGCGAGGTACGATTCGTACGTCAGATCCGGAATGCACTGCGGATCTCCGCCCGACTCGACTCCGTAGGGCGTGTCCGGGAACAGGGAATTCATGATCTCCCGCTCCAGCACCTCCTCCGGGGACGAGAACGCGCCCTTCATCTCATTGTAGACGACGCCGTTGTACGTGATCTCCTCCTCTGGGGACTCGATCTGGTAATTCCAGCCCTCCTGCCGGAAAATCTCTTCCTTCTGGTAGATATTCGGATAGAACACCGCGTCCAGATAGACGTGCATCAGATTGCAAAAATCCACATCGTTGCAGCTCGCCACCGGATACATCGTCTTGTCCGGGTACGTCATCGCATTCAGGAACGTGTTCAGAGAGCCCTTGACGAGCTCGACGAACGGGTCCTTCGAGGGGAACTCCCGGCTGCCGCACAGGACGGTGTGCTCAATGATGTGAGCGACCCCGGTGCTGTCGGCGGGCGGTGTGCGGAACGCGATGTTGAACACCTTGTTCTCGTCCTCATTTTCCAGAAGCAGAATCCGCGCGCCGCTTTTCCTGTGCTCCAGAAGGTAGCCTTCCGTGTGCAGATCCGTCAGCGTCTCCTGCTTCACCAGCTGATACTGTGGCAAATGCTCAAAATTCATGGTATTCCTCCCTGTCTGTTCTTAATAATCTATCTTTCATTTTGCACTTCTCAGAATCTATTATACTTCCGTTCTGATTCTCACCGCATCTTCCGCTTCCTGCGCTCCAGCACGCGCCAGGCAATTCCCGCGGCTGCGCTTCCGAGCACGACGCACAGCAGAATCGCCGCCGCGCAGTGAAGGAAGAACTCGTCCGGAAGGATCAGAATGATCGGGTCGGCCGCCGGGTCGAACAGCCAGTAATCGTTCGAAAATGCCAGCCGGTGAAACGCCACAAAGAACCATTCCCAGTTCACGGCCACCGCCGCCCCGAGCACCGCCGGGATCGCGAGTGTCAGGATGGCCGTCCATTTCAGGCATGCATAATCTTCTTTGCGTATTTTACTCCACAATCCGGGAATTAGCAAGCAAAACGAGACAATCATCAGGTACTGGATCCCCACAAAGATCCGCTTTACCTCCTCGAAATGGATCCTGCCGTGCTCCGACATCGGAAAATCGGGGAACTCCAGCACCTCCACTTCCTTCCAGAACAGATTGTAGTCGATCAGCGCGTCGTAGTTCTCCCGAATCTGCTCTTCGGTCAGATTCACCTGATCCGCCAGATCAAGTGCGTGCACATCGTGATCGTAGATCTGCCGCAGGTTCAGCACGAGCACCACGGAACATGAGAGAATAAACAAGACGCCCGCCACCGCCGTCAAAATACTGCCGCATCTGCTTCGAATTTCCTTTTTCATCGCTCCTCCTTCATGTCTGAAGTTTATGAGGATGCTGCAGGCTGCAACCCCCTGATAAACCTCAGACGGGGCGCCGCTTTTGCGACGCCCCGCCAATTTTATCTCTCAGTTGATTCTCATGTCCGTCTCACAGACAGTACCCTGAAAAATCTCAGATTACTCCTGCTTTCCGTACAGTGCGATCAGTCTGTTCAGATACTCGTATCTCTCTGCACTGCACTGTGCGTTCTTCGCGAACAGCTTCTCAGCTCTTGCCGGATTTGCTCTCTTCAGGGAGTTGTAACGAACCTCACCGTCGAGGAACTCCATCAGATCTCCTGTCGGAGCCTTGGAATCCAGCGTGAACTTGTTCTCAGCTGCCGGGTTGAAGCGGAACAGATGCCAGTAACCAGCCTTTACAGCCAGCTCTTCCTCTGTCTGCGCCTTGCTCATACCCTTCTTGATACCGTGGTTGATACACGGAGCGTAAGCGATGATGAGCGACGGTCCCGGATAAGCCTCTGCCTCAGCGAGAGCCTTCACCGTCTGATTGAAGTCAGCGCCCATTGCGATCTGTGCCACGTATACATAGCCGTAGCTCATCGCGATGCTCGCCATATCCTTCTTCTTCACTTCCTTACCGCCTGCAGCGAACTGTGCAACAGCACCCGGCTGCGTGGACTTGGAAGCCTGTCCGCCTGTGTTCGAGTATACCTCGGTATCGAATACCATGATATTGACATCCTGCTGGCTCGCCAGTACGTGGTCAACACCGCCGAATCCGATATCGTAAGCCCATCCGTCACCGCCGAAGATCCACTGGGACTTCTTTCCAAGATAGTCCTTATTCTTCAGGATCTCCTTCGCCGCGTCACAGCCGCAAGCTTCGAGCGCTGCGATCAGCTTCTCGGTAGCCGTGCCGTTCGTCGCGCCTACTCCGTAGGTATCCAGCCAAGCCTGTCCAGCTTCCTTCACGTCTGCCGGAGCGCCCTCTGCTGCTACGAGAGCCTCAACCTTTGTCTTCAGGCCCTCACGGATCGCCTTATTTGCAAGGAACATACCGTAACCGAACTCCGCGTTGTCCTCGAACAGAGAGTTGGACCATGCCGGGCCCTGTCCCTTTTCGTTCACGGTGTACGGTGTGGACGGTGAGGAGTTGCCCCAGATCGAGGAGCAGCCTGTCGCATTTGCAATGTACATTCTGTCGCCGAACAGCTGTGTGATCAGCTTCGCGTACGGAGTCTCACCACAGCCTGCGCATGCGCCCGAGAACTCAAGCAGCGGCTGCTTGAACTGAGATCCCTTCACGGTGTTCTCTTTGAACTTCTCGACCACATCTGCCTTCGCCGGGAGCTCTACTGCATAGTCGAAGCTTGCCTGGCATGCAGCGTTTGCTTCCATGTTCTCCATTGCGATCGCCTTCGCACCCTTCTTGCCCGGGCAGACGTTCACGCAGGAGCCGCATCCTGTACAGTCAAGAGCGGATACAACGATTGCGAACTTGTAGCCAGCCATACCGGTCATCGGAAGCGTCTTTGTGCCCTCCGGAGCCGCAGCAGCCTCTTCCTCAGTCATAGCCACCGGACGGATAACCGCGTGCGGGCAGACATAGGAACATCTGTTACACTGGATACAATTCTCCGGATTCCATACCGGGATATCAACTGCGATACCACGCTTCTCAAACGCGGATGCGCCTGACGGTGTGGTGCCATCCACATAATCCTTGAATGCAGATACCGGAAGGTTGTTGCCCTCCTGTGCATTGACTGCGTGCTGGATCGTATTTACGAAATCTACGACATCCTGTCTCTTGCCGGCAACGTCCTTTGCGATGATGTCCTCATCCTCAGCGTTCTTCCAGCTCTCCGGAACGGTGATCTCTACTACCTGCTTTGCGCCTGCGTCGATCGCATCGTAGTTCATCTGAACGATCGCGTCACCCTTGCGGCCGTAGGTAGCCTTTGCAGCAGCCTTCATCAGGTCGATTGCCTGCTCCTCCGGGATGATGTTCGCCAGCTTGAAGAATGCAGACTGCAGAACGGTGTTGATACGTCCGCCAAGTCCGATCTCCTTACCGATCTTGATACCGTCGATCACGTAGAACTTGATGTTGTGCTCAGCGATGAAGCGCTTTACCTGGCCCGGAAGGTGATGCTCAAGGCCCTCCATATCCCACGGGCAGTTCAGCAGGAACGTACCGCCGTCAACGAGCTCCTGTACCATATTGTACTTGCGCACATAGGACGGGTTGTGGCACGCTACGAAGTTTGCCTTGTGGATCAGGTAGGTCGACTTGATCGGCTTCTTGCCGAAGCGAAGGTGAGACATCGTCACACCGCCGGACTTCTTGGAGTCATAGTCAAAGTAAGCCTGCGCGTACATGTCGGTGTTGTCGCCGATGATCTTGATGGAGTTCTTGTTCGCACCAACGGTACCATCAGCGCCAAGGCCCCAGAACTTGCAGTTGATCGTGCCTTCCGGAGTCGTAACGAGCGGTGCGCCCAGCTCCAGGGAAAGGTTCGTCACATCGTCCACGATACCGATCGTGAAGCGCTTCTTCTCTGTGTTGTTGTATACTGCGACGATCTGTGCCGGTGTCGTATCCTTGGAACCAAGGCCGTAGCGTCCGGTGTAGATCGGCGTGTCATTGAACTTCGTGCCCTTCAGAGCTGCCACTACGTCAAGGTACAGCGGCTCGCCAAGGCTGCCCGGCTCCTTCGTTCTGTCGAGAACGGTGATCTGCTTTACAGTCTCCGGGATCGCTGCTACGAGTGCCTCTGCACAGAACGGTCTGTAAAGGCGAACCTTCACAACGCCGACCTTCTCGCCAGCTGCCATCAGGTAGTCGATCGTCTCCTCGATCGTGTCACATACGGAGCCCATCGCCACGATTACCTTCTCAGCATCCGCAGCGCCGTAGTAGTTGAACAGCTTGTAATCCGTACCGATCTTTGCATTTACCTTGTCCATGTACTCCTGTACAATCGCCGGCATCTCATCGTAGTACGGGTTGATCGCCTCGCGTGCCTGGAAGAAGATATCCGGGTTCTGCGCAGAACCTCTCTGGCACGGATGATTCGGATTCAGGCACTGATCTCTCCATGCCTGGATCGCGTCGAAGTCTGTCATCTCCTTCAGATCCTCGTAATCCCAGGTCTCGATCTTCTGGATCTCATGGGAGGTACGGAAACCGTCGAAGAAGTTGATGAACGGAAGGCGGCCCTTGATCGCGGAAAGGTGTGCAACCGGAGTCAGGTCCATAACCTCCTGTACGCTGGACTCGCAGAGCATGCAGGCACCGGTCTGACGACATGCGTAAACATCCGAATGATCGCCGAAGATCGAAAGTGCATGGCTCGCAAGTGCGCGGGCAGATACGTTGAATACGCCCGGAAGTCTCTCACCTGCTACCTTGTAGAGGTTCGGGATCATCAGAAGCAGACCCTGAGAAGCGGTGTATGTAGTCGTCAGAGCGCCTGCTGCCAGGGAGCCGTGAACCGTACCTGCAGCGCCGGCCTCGGACTGCATCTCAGTAATCTGTACTGTCTGACCGAAGATATTCTGACGTCCCTGTGTAGCCCACTCGTCAGTAGCTTCTGCCATTACAGATGATGGGGTAATCGGGAAAATCGCTGCTACATCCGTAAATGCATACGAAGCATGAGCCGCAGCATGATTACCATCCATAGTCTTCATTTTTCTAGCCATTTGAATCATTCCTCCTTATTTTATTAAGAGTTGGGAAACTCTTTATAACATCTCATACAAATTTTATTTTAGCACAAGTTAGAATCTTTGTCTATTTCCGCGGTGCGGTTTTTTCGCTTTTTTTTGTACTTTTCGTGGTACAGAACGAAAAGACCGGCTGACGGAATGACAAAAAAGAGAGAACACAAAACTAACGATTGCAGTAATATGTGCGAGATGTTATACTAAAAAACAATCTAAGCCTCATACAAAACAGGTTTCATCATAAAATAATTCATTGGAGGTTCTCAATGAAAATCGGTCTTATCTCTATCAATATGTATTCAAAAGGACTCAATTTTGCCTGTCCGCTGCATACTTACGCGTTTCAGCAATTTTTGCTGGCAAATGGCATTGAAAGCACCATCATTGATTACAAGCCAATCTACTATGACAATTTTAACTTGGAGCATCCTTCGTGCTACTATGAGGAATTAATCCAGAAGAAGGAATCCTCCCCGCCAAAAAACCTGTCTGCCGAAGAACAGAAAGCATTCCAGGAAAAGCTGGCTTATTACAAAAAGCGTGCTTCTTCCTGGGCAGCTCTCTATCAGGAGCGTGAAAAAAGGTATCATAAGCTACAGACTTTCATTGAAACCAATTATATTAAGACCAGTATCTGCTATGACTCCGATTTACTTGAGGTGCTTGACCCAGGTTTTGACTGCTATATCTGCGTCACCGATGTTATCTGGAAAAATGAGCCAAATTATGGCTTTGACCGCGGATTTTTTCTTGGAAGCTCCTGTATGGAGCAGAAATGGAAGCTCGCGTATGCCGTCAGCCAGGGCGCTTATGTCGCCAAATCTCCTTCGGAAAAGAAACTCTTTTTCCATTATCTGAGTGATCTCGACGCGCTCTCCGTACGCGAAACCAGTCTGAAAAACTATATCGAGCACAATTCCTCCCTTACTGCGGCTCATTTGCTAGACCCCGTGCTGCTAAATGACGCTTCTTTTTATGAGGGATTTCTTACAAAGCCGCAGGAGGAACATTACCTGCTGCTCTACTATGTAATGGAAAAAGCCCATGACACCATTCGCAGCGCCGTAGAGTATGCGCGTAACCACCGTCTGCGCATTATCGAGATCACGGATCACCCCATTAAGGGAGGATCCGTATCCGCACGCTACCCGGATGTCGAATGTACGTTTCTGTTTGATATCGGGATCGAAGAATGGCTGGGATACCTGCGCTATGCAGACTGTATCTTTACAAACTCCTTCCATGCCTGCTGTTTTTCCATCCTTTTTGAGAAAAAATTTTTTGCAGGCTTCCGCAAGAGTGATAAGGTCACTGATCTGCTCGGCTCATTTGGGCTGCTTAGCCGTTGCCTGCCCTCTGCCGGCAGCAATTCTTTCATGCAGAAGGTAAAGCGCCGCCTCGTACGTTATGCACACCGGTATTTGCCGTCTGCGCTTCTTTGGGAAAAGGAAATTGACTATGCACCTGTCCGTGATATCCTGATGCGCAGACGCAGGGAGTCCATCGATTTTCTTCTTGGCACATTACGGACAATGGAGCAGACCGAACCTCCGAAAAGGGATTATCTCCCATACAAGCGGAGCCTGACTTACTCAATTATATACAATAGTGTTCTGGACGGAACAGCGTGTACCTCTTCTTATGATGAGCGTTCAGGCGAATTAATCCGTCTTGATTCCGGCGTACTGGAATACCATCCAAATGATATCCTTGTCACCAACGACGGATGCGCGCGTCTCCTCAAAAACGGATATTGCGCGAAACACCATATCTTTTGCGGCTGGAAGATCCGCATATTAATCGACAACCGCTGGTTCTGGTGCAAAACAGACGGATCACTTCTGATGGATACAACTGCATCTGACGTACAAGAGCCGCTCTTATTTGAGGATGAAGCGCTTTTACCCTTCCTTTCGGTCAACCGCATCTCAAAAATGGTCGCGGAAGCGGTATGGAAGCCTTCTTCCCTCCAATGATAGATAAACGAAAACAGGGATCGTCTGACGTCCCTGTTTTCGTTTATCTATATTTATTTTGTCTGTTTTTCTCTGTCCATTCCCGCGGCCTTACACATACCGCTTCACCAGCCGCTTCTTCACATAGAAGTAACACAGCAAATGCACCGATCCGGTCAGCACCCAGCTGATCGGGTAGGAATAGTATAGCACGAGCGGCTCGCGATTATGTGCGAACACGGTGTAGATCCAGACCACGCGCAGCAGGCACGAGCCCACGATCGAGACGATCATCGGCAGCACCGACTCTCCCATGCCGCGGAGCATGCCGGAGAGCACGTCCATCAGGCCGCATATGCAGTATGTCGTAGCGATCACGCTCATGCGGATCAGCCCAAACCGGATTGCCTCCGGATCACCCGGCAGATAGATGCCGAGCAACCGCCGGCCGCACAGATAGGCGCCGTTTCCGAAAATCAGTCCGGTCAGCAGCACCATCCCGCAGCAGCAAAACAGGACGCGGTTGATGCGTTCATACTTCTGTCCGCCCACATTCTGGCTCGTGAAGGTCTGCGCCGACTGGTAGAACGAGTTCATCGCGACATAGATAAAGTTCTCGATATTGGACGCGGCTGAATTGCCCGCGACCGCAATCTCCCCAAAGCTGTTGACTGACGACTGGATCAGGACATTGGAGATCGAAAACACCGTCGACTGGATGCCGGACGGGATGCCGACGCGCGCGATCCGGATCAGCTTCGAGCGCGAGATCCGCACACGTTTCCACTCCAGGCGCAGTTCCTCCTCCATCTGCATCATGTGGCGCAGGATCAGAAGCGCCGACACCACCTGCGAGACGACCGTCGCGATCGCGACCCCTGCGACGTCCATGTGAAAGCCCGCGACAAAGATCACATTCAGGACGATATTGATCACCCCGGCAGTCGTCAGATAGTACAGCGGGTGCTTCGTATCCCCGAGCGCGCGCAGGATCGCACTGCCGAAATTGAAAATCGACATCGCCGGCAGGCCGACAAAATAGATGCGCAGGTACAGCTCCGCCTTTCCGAGAATACTCTCCGGTGTCCCCATCAGCCGCAGCAGCACCGGGCTCAGGAGCAGCCCCGCCGCCAGACAGATCACGCCGCCGATCAGGCTCACCGCGATCGACGTGTGGATCGTCTCGCTGACCTGTCTTTTGTCGTTTGCGCCGTAATAGAAACCAACCGCCACCGCCGACCCGATCGACAGACCGATCAGGAGATTGACGATGAGGTTGATCAGCGCACCGTTCGAGCCCACCGCGGCCAGTGAGTTGCTCCCGGCAAAGCGGCCGACCACGATAATATCTGCCGCGTTGAAGAGCAGCTGCAGGAGTCCCGACAGCATCACAGGCAGCGTGAAGATCAGAATCTTCCCCGCGAGCGGCCCGTTCAGCATGTCGATCGTCGGCTCCTTTCTCCGATACCCGGGACCGGCCTTCCATTTTCCGTGGCTCTGGGCTTCCTGGTTTTTCATTGTTTCACTTGTTTGCTTCTGTTCTGCACTGCTGTCCACTTTTTCTTCCCCCGTATTTCTTTCGGCGGCCTCTTTCCGGTCTGGATGATGAAAAGGCAGCCGTTTTTCGTTCGGATTCTTCCGCATCCCTATCTTAGCGCATTGTATCCTGAAAAGCAAGAAAACGCTTGCAATTTCCGGCGAATTCTGTACAATGGGAATTGCAGTTTGAGCGGCGCGGACGAGAAGATTGCAGAGGGGTCGGAAAGCTCCGGATCGCTCGTCTACAAGTACTAAGGGCCTCAGAAGGCCTGCGCATCTGCCGCTGGCAACTCACAAAATGTGCCTGATGCACATTTTGCTCAGACAGTGCCAGCTAAAAATCCTGCATGAAAGCAGGATTTTTACAGATGCTCCGGCCTTCTGAGACCCAAGTACTTGTAAAGACTCGCTATAGTCGCTTTCCGACCCCTCTGCAATCTTCTCTGACAGTGGTTGCCTCGAATTTAACTAACTAATATTAATATAGAAATAATGTAATGCTCTGCCGAAGCCGGAGTGTTGCAGAAATGAGGTATTAAATGATCAGTGCAAACAATGTAACTTACCGTGTAGGGAAAAAGGCTTTATTTGAGGATGTCAATATTAAGTTTACCGAGGGGAACTGTTATGGGGTCATCGGGGCGAACGGCGCGGGGAAGTCTACCTTCCTCAAGATTTTATCCGGGCAGCTCGAGACTACGAACGGCGACATCGTCATGACGGCGGGGCAGCGGCTCTCCGTGCTGGAGCAGGACCACTTTAAATATGATGAGTTTCCGGTACTCGACACTGTCATCATGGGCAATCAGCGCCTGTATGACATCATGAAGGAGAAGGAGGCCATCTACGCCAAGGAGGATTTCACCGACGAGGACGGCATCCGCGCCAGTGAGCTCGAGGGCGAATTTGCTGAGATGAACGGCTGGGAGGCGGAGTCCGACGCGGCCACTCTGCTGAACGGCCTCGGCATCGATCCGTCGATGCACTATAATTTGATGAAGGATATGAACGGAAATGACAAGGTCAAGGTGCTGCTCGCCCGCGCGCTGTTCGGCAACCCGGACATCCTGCTGCTCGACGAGCCGACGAACCACCTCGACCTCGACGCGATCAACTGGCTCGAGGAGTTCCTGATCAATTTCGAGAACACAGTCATCGTCGTCTCCCACGACCGCTATTTCCTGAACAAGGTCTGCACGCAGATCGCTGACATCGACTACGGGAAGATCCAGCTCTACGCGGGCAACTACGATTTCTGGTACGAGTCCAGCCAGCTCATTATCCGCCAGATGAAGGAGGCAAACAAGAAAAAGGAGGAGAAAATCAAGGAGCTGCAGGAATTTATCTCCCGGTTCTCCGCCAACGCTTCCAAATCCAAGCAGGCGACCTCCCGAAAGCGCGCGCTGGAAAAGATTCAGCTCGATGAGATCCGTCCGTCGAGCCGCAAATACCCGTACATTGATTTCCGCCCGAACCGCGAGATCGGAAATGAGGTCCTTCAGGTCGAGAACCTCTCCAAGACGATCGACGGCGTCAAGGTACTCGACAATCTCACCTTCACGCTCGGCCACAACGACAAGGTCGCGTTTGTCGGCGGAAATGAGCTCGCGAAGACCACGTTCTTCCGCATCCTGATGGGGGAGCTCGAGCCGGATGAGGGCCATTTCAAGTGGGGCGTCACGACGAGCCAGGCGTACTTCCCCAAGGACAGCACGAAGGAGTTCGACACGGATCTCACGATCGTCGACTGGCTGACGCAGTTCTCCGAGATCAAGGACGCGACATACGTCCGCGGCTTCCTGGGGCGCATGCTCTTCGCAGGCGAGGACGGCGTCAAGCACCTGAACATCCTCTCCGGAGGCGAGCGCGTGCGCTGCCTGCTCTCGAAGATGATGATCTCTGGTGCGAACATCCTGCTGCTCGACGAGCCGACGAACCACCTCGACATGGAATCCATCACGGCATTGAACAACGGCCTGATCAAGTTCCCGGGTGTGCTGCTCTTCTCCTCCCGCGACCACCAGATCGTCCAGACAACGGCCAACCGGATCATGGAGATCCTGCCAAACGGCAAGCTGATCGACAAGATCACGACGTACGACGAATACCTCGACAGCGACGAGATGGCGAGAAAGAGACAGGTGTACTCGGCAGACGAGTCGATGCTCGGCGATTGAACAAGGTCCACACACGATGTAAAAAAATCCCCGCTGGAATCCGATCAGGACTGCCTTCCGACAGATCCTCCTCTGAATTCCAGCGGGGATTTTATGAGACAAGTTCAGCCCATGCTAAACGACCTAAAATTTTCCTCCGATCCCGCCTGCGCGGCCGCCGCCCGATGTCGAGTGCGTTGAGCTGCCGCCTCCCGAGCTTGGCGCCTCGATCTTTCTGCGCATGAGCGTCCGGTACAGGAACAGATCGTTCGCCCGGGTCACGCGGAAGCTGCCGCCGCGCACGTAATCGCGCGCCTCATGCTTCGGCCGCACCGTCCGGAGCTGATGAAACAGCGCAAAAACGACGAGCAGCGCTGCCACCAGACCCACGGCCGCCGAGATGGCAAGGCGTGCCGCGAGGGACAGCGGCCCCTCCTCGTACACCCGCATATAGTGTTCCGCCTCTTCCCCAAACACGGAGAACGCCTCGTAGTAATCACCGTCGCTCAGGGACTCCAAAAACTCATCCCTGATATTCTCCAGTCTGCGGTCTGTAAAAATCTGGATCGCCTTCCCGCGCGTCGCCATCCACCAGTCGCGCTCTTCCATGCTCACCATCAGGATGATCCCGTCCAGATCCGGCCCATAGCCGTAGCCGTTCGCATCGTAGTAGTCATCCGTGTAGGTCATCGCGCTCTTTTGGCCCAGGCTGTCCGTCGTGACAACGGCCACATCGCACTGATACCGCTCGGCGATCTCTGTGAACTGTGCTTCGAGCCGCTCCTCCTGCGTGTCGGTCAGCAAATTTGCCCGGTC
Source organism: Oscillospiraceae bacterium (assembly GCA_021771715.1). GTDB lineage: Bacteria > Bacillota > Clostridia > Lachnospirales > Lachnospiraceae > Choladousia. Next base: position 57,444 of record JAETOO010000016.1, on the reverse strand, counting down.
AACGACCTTGTCTCTGTTCTCCGCACAGACAACCGCAGACATTCCAAACACCAGCAGCATGAAAACTGCCAGCAAACATCTGATTTTTTTCATTCCACACTCCATAATCCGTCCTACTCTTCCCGCTCCCTCTGGATGAACCAATCTCCACAACCTCCATCTTCCGGCAGCAAATAGATTCCGGCGACGTAGAGCTTCTCTTTATCCCCGCTCCTTATCGCCCATTCTAAATAGACAATCTGTCCCTCATGGCTTCCTGTCACCTGACTGGCGCAGGGAACGCACTAGCTCTTGATCACAACAGCCCCAGCAGCAGGAAGGTCAGCGCGAACGCCGCCGCAAATACACCCGCCGCGATCCCGGCCGCCCGGCCCTTGTCTGCCGGCAGGTCGCCGACGAACTTCCCAGTCTGCCCGTTCATCGCGAAGGTGTACACCTGATCCCTGTATTTTGTGCTCAGCACCCAGACCGGCAGAAACGCATACCGGATCCTGCCCTGACACAGACGGATGTCCGTGTGCTGCGGCAAACACGTCGTGTAGCCGTGTATCGTGTTCAGAAACGCGCGCTCCGTGCTCTGGCGCATCCGCTCATTCGTCCTCTGTGCACACTCCTTCGCGGACACATCGTACCGGTCCGCGTAGTAGCCGGCCAGGTATGCCGTCTGGAACTCGACCGCGTCCTCGTAGCGAAACGGCTCGATCGACTCCATCAGGTCGTCCGGCATCTTCTCGGAACCGTCGGCCGGCACCTCGTCAAAGCTGATCTCCCCGCTCCGCGTGACCAGAAAATGCGCCGTCTCCGTGTACTCATAGTCTCCGCTCCTCCAGTTTCTCACGCGGGTCGCGTGACAGCGGATATCGGCCTCGGCGTCGCTGTCGTACAGCCAGAACGGAACGTACAGCCCCTTGACCTCCCGGATCCGGTTCTCCGTCTTGAAAATCTTCGGCAGCAGCGCCTTTCCTCTCAGGTGCTCCTTCAGGTTCTGCTCCGCCTGCTTCTTGTCCAGCTTGAACGGGATCACCAGCTCCGGCCGCAGCATGCCCTCGAACTGCTTCTTCACGATGACCGGATTGCCGCAGTACGGGCAGCTCGTCGCCGCCGTATTCGCATCCGCCACGATCTCTCCGCCGCAGGATTCACACTGATAGGCGTCGAGCGTCCCGTCCGCCTCCAACCGCTCAGAGGGCCGCTCCACCTGCATGGAATCCCACTCGGGCTCCTCATCCGTCTCCCCGTGGCTGCTGTACTCGCGCAGCGCATCGACCTCAAACTCCGTATCGCAGTAGGGACATTTCAGCTTCTGGCTGCGGCTGTCAAACACGATTGCGCCGCCGCAGCACGGGCATTTGTATTCCAGTGTCTCGCTCATTCTGCTCTCCTGTCACTCTCGTCAAACGGGTCCCCGCACTCCGGACAGAACTTCGGCGGATGTGCCGGATCCTCCGGCTGCCAGCCGCACTTGTCGCACTGATAGACCGGCGCTCCCTGCGGACGCTTCCTGCCGCACTCCTGGCAGAACTTTCCCCGGTTCACCGCGCCGCACTCCGGGCAGATCCAGCCGTCCTCCGGGCGCTTCGCACCGCACTCGGCGCAGAATTTGCCGGTATTTACGGCGCCGCAGGCACATTTCCAGCCCTCGGCCTCCGCCCGGGGTCCGCCTTTGCCGGCTGCGGTTGCCGTGTTGCTGCCCGATTCCTGCGCGCCCGCGCCGCTTTTGGTCCGCTGCATCCCCATCGCGTACAGATCCTGCGCGTTCATGCCGCCCGTCTGGGCTGCCATCCCCATTCCCATAAATCCGGTCATGGCGCCGGCCTGGTTGGACGCGGCTGCGCGCATGGCATCGCTCTGCGCACCGACCAGCTGCGCGGCCGCCATCGTCGGGTCGCGCATCACAGCGCTCTTCTGCAGCTGCTTGATCATCTCCTCGTCTTCCTTGGGCGCGGAGATCGAGTTGATCGCAAACGAGGCGACCGCAATCCCGCGCGTCTCCTTCCACTTTTTCGAGAGGACCTCATTCAGCGCGTCCGCAATCTCAAACGTGTGTCCCGGCAGCGCGCTGTAGCGGATTCCCTGCTCCGAGAACTTCGCAAACGCAGGCTGCAGCGCCGTCAGCAGCTCGCTTTTCAGCATACTGTCCAGCTCTGACCGCTCGTAGACATCCGCGACATTCCCGCAGACATTCGTGTAAAACAGGATCGGATCGACGATGCAGTAGGAGTATTCCCCGTTGCACCGCACAGAGATGTCGACGTCGAGCCCGATGTTCCGGTCCACGACGCGGAACGGCACCGGCGTCGCGGTCCCGTATTTATTTCCGAGGATTTCCTTCATATTAAAATAGTAGACGCGCTGATCTCCAGCCGCCTGCCCCCCGTAGGTAAAGCGCCTGCCGATCTGCTCGAACGTCCTGCGAATACCCTCACCGAGACTTCCCTCGAAAATGCTCGGCTCCGCCGCATTGTCATACGTGTACTCTCCCGGCTCCGCACAGACCTCGACGACCTTCCCGCTCTCGACGATCATCATGCACTGCCCGTCCGCCACCGCGATCCCGGAGCCGTCCGTAATGATATTGTCATTGCCGCGGTTCGACGACCGCCTCGACGTGCGCTTGTGCCCCCGCTCCACGAGCACATCCGCATCCATTGCATCACAGTAAAAATATTCCTTCCACTGATCGGCCATCACACCGCCCGCCGCATTCAACGCTGCCCTGATAAGTCCCATATTCCGTTCCTCCCGTCTGCCTGCCGGCACAAAAGCGCCGGACTCTCAGGCCTCAAATTGCTCCTGGCACAAAGCTGATTGTTTCCTTATATGATATCAGATCACATACCATGCCACAACAAATTTTTTTCTTAATTCCCGCCCGTCGCAGGATGCTTCCCACACCCAACAGACAGAAGCGGCAACCACAGCCAAACGGTACGGATGTTTCCCGCACATCAGAAGCAGGAACGAAACCCGCAGCTGGACCGTACGGATGCTTCCCGCACATCAGAGACAGGAATGAAACCCGCAGCCGGACGGAACGGATGCAAGCTGCAGTCCCAGGATATTCACCAGCCCCAGCAGTACCCAGGAACAGAGCGCAACGATCCAGCGGCAGTCATCTGCCACAGAATGCTGCTTTTTCAGATAATTCCTATGCATCTGCTCGATGTAGGCAAACAGCTCCTGCACCGAGCGGATCTGTCCCTTCCGCATTTCCTGCAGCCGGAAGATCTGCACCGCCTCGGGCGTGCGCACGTACTCCCGCAGCGTATGCTTCATGTCGCGCTCGTACAGACAGTGATCCTTCAGATTCCCGTCGTACGTCACATTGTGTGGAAACGTAAAATAATCCGCCACGTAGTGCATCACGACGCCGAGGTGCCGGAACAGCACGCGATCCCGGCACGCCCCCTCCTGCGCCTCTGCGACCAGCCCCCGGATCCGCCCTTTCAGCTCTTCGTACGAGGTGCCGAACTCATGCGGCGCCATAAACATCTTCGGTGTCAGATCCGGCAGGATCGAGCCCAGGTAAAATGCCTTTTTGTGTCTGCGAAGCTCCTTCATATCCAGCTCCCGCACAAGATAGCCTGCAAGTGATAGATGTGATTTTTTTCGCATAGAACGCTCCTTTGTCTCTGTCCTTCTCCTCCTGCGAAGTCAAATCCTCCTCGAAAACGGAGTGCTTCGCAGGACGCCAATACCCTGCCTACAGCATACTCCCAAACGCAGACTTTCGCAACTGCTGACTTTTGGAAATGTAATGAGAGAAAGAAAAGCGCACAGCCCCTCGGAACTGGTTCTCCGGGTGCCATGCGCCTCTCTTGCAGCCTGCGCTATCTCGTCGCCACCACGGCGATGTCGATCAGCGTCAGCTTGTTGATGTTGTTGTTCTCCAGGCTGGTGATCAGCGCCTGCGCTATCTCGTCGCCACCGCGGCGATGTCGATCAGCGTCAGCTTGTTGATGTTGTTGTTCTCCAGGCTGGTGATCAGCGCCTGCGCTGTGTCGAGAGACGTCAGGACGTTGACGCCCGTCTCGATCGCGCAGCGGCGGATCAGAAAGCCGTCCTTCGCGTGCCCGACTCCCTGCGAAGGCGTGTCGATCACGAGATCCACCTCGTGTCCCAGAATCAAGTCCATCAGGTTCGGGGATTCCCCCTCGATCTTGTTGATCTGGCGCGCATGGATCCCGTGCTCATTCAGGGCGCGCGCCGTGCCGCGGGTCGAGAAGATGCGATAGCCGATCGCCTCAAAGCGGCGCGCGATGTCAATGATATCGAGCTTGTCGGAATCCTTGACCGTGATAATCATGTTCTTGTGCTTCGGAAGATTGATCCCGGCTCCCAGGAAGGCCTTGTAGAGCGCCTCGTCGAAGGTCCGCGCGATGCCGAGGCACTCTCCCGTCGACTTCATCTCCGGCCCGAGGCTGATGTCCGCGCCGCGGATTTTCTCGAAGGAGAAGACCGGCATCTTGATCGCAACGTAATCTGCCTCCGGCTGCAGGCCCGGCTCGTAACCCAGGCCGCGGATCGTGCTCCCGAGAATCACCTTCGTCGCGAGCGGGACAATCGGGATCCCCGTCACCTTGCTGATGTACGGCACGGTGCGGCTCGAGCGCGGGTTGACCTCGATCACATAGACCTCGTCGTTGCTCACGATGAACTGAATGTTGATCAGGCCGATCACATGCAGCTCCTTTGCGAGCTTCCGCGTATAATCCTCGATCACACGCTTGATTTTCTTTGAAATACTCTGTGCCGGGTAAACAGAGATGCTGTCCCCCGAGTGGATGCCGGCGCGCTCAATGTGCTCCATGATGCCGGGGATCAGCACGTCGGTGCCGTCGCAGACCGCGTCGACCTCGATCTCCTTGCCGACCAGATACTTGTCGACGAGGATCGGGTGCTCCTGCGCGATCCGGTTGATGATCCCGATAAACGCGTCGATGTCCTCGTCGTTGATCGCGATCTGCATGCCCTGGCCGCCGAGCACGTAGGACGGGCGCACGAGCACCGGATACCCCAGCGCGTGCGCGGCCTTCTTCGCCTCCTCGGCCGTGAATACGGTGTGGCCGGCCGGGCGCGGGATGCTGCAGCGCTCGAGCACCTCGTCGAAGAGCTCGCGGTCTTCCGCGCGGTCGACATTCTCCGCCGAAGTTCCCAGGATCGGCACCCCCATCTTCATCAGCGCCTCCGTGAGCTTGATCGCGGTCTGGCCGCCGAACTGCACGACCGCGCCGTCCGGCTGCTCCAGCTTCACGACGCTCTCGACATCCTCCGGCGTCAGCGGCTCGAAGTACAGCCGGTCCGCAATGTCAAAGTCCGTGCTGACCGTCTCCGGGTTGTTGTTGATGATGATTGTCTCGTAGCCCTCCTTCTGGAACGCCCACGTGCAGTGCACCGAGCAGAAGTCGAACTCGATCCCCTGTCCGATCCGGATCGGGCCGGAACCCAGGACGAGAATTTTCTTTTTCTCATCCTGCGCACACCACATCTCTCCCGCCTCGTTCTCGCTGCCGAACACCGAGTAATAGTACGGCGTCGCCGCCGCGAACTCCGCCGCGCACGTGTCGACCATCTTGTAGGCGGCCGTGATGCCGTTCTCGTACCGCAGCGCCCGGATCTCCTGCTCCGTCCTTCCAGTCAGACGCGCGATCACACTGTCCGGGTACTCGATGCGCTTCGCCTCCCGCAGAAGCTCGGGCGTCAGCTCCTGCGTCCGAAGCGCTTGCTCCATCTCGACGAGAATCGCCAGCTTGTCGATAAACCACACGTCAATCTTTGTGATCTCATGAATCTCCTCGTAGGAGAACCCGCGGCGCAGCGCCTCGGCGATCACCCAGATCCGCCGATCGTCGACCACGGCCAGCTGCGCTCTCAGCTGCTCCTCGTCGAGCTCCGAAAAGTCGTACGACAGGAGGCAGTCGACGTGCTGCTCGAGAGAGCGGATCGCCTTCATCAGACCGCCCTCAAAATTGTCGCAGATGCTCATAACCTCACCGGTCGCCTTCATCTGCGTCGTGAGCTTACGGCTGGCGCTGATGAATTTGTCGAACGGCAACCGCGGCATCTTGACCACACAGTAGTCGAGCATCGGCTCAAAGCTCGCGTACGTCTTCCCGGTGATCGCATTTTTGATCTCGTCGAGCGTGTAGCCAAGCGCGATCTTCGCCGCCACCTTTGCGATCGGGTAGCCCGTCGCCTTCGACGCAAGCGCCGAGGAGCGGCTGACGCGCGGGTTCACCTCGATGACGCAGTACTCGAAGCTGTCCGGATTCAGGGCGAACTGGACATTGCAGCCCCCGGTGATCTTCAGCTCGCTGATGATGTTCAGGGCGGAGGTTCGAAGCATCTGGTACTCCTTGTCGCCGAGCGTCTGGGACGGGGCCACGACGATGCTGTCCCCGGTGTGCACGCCGACCGGGTCGATGTTTTCCATGTTGCAGACCGTGATCACGTTGCCCGCGCCGTCGCGCATGACCTCGTACTCGATCTCCTTCCAGCCCGCGATGCAGCGCTCCACGAGCACTTCCCCGACGCGGGAGAGCCGCAGGCCGTTCTCGAGGATCTCGACCAGCTCCGCATAATTGTGCGCGATGCCTCCGCCGCTGCCGCCCAGGGTATAGGCCGGGCGCAGCACGACCGGATAGCCGATCTTCTGCGTGAACTCGACGCCCTCCGGCACCGTGCGCACCACCTTCGAGGCCGCGACCGGCTCCCCGATTTTCTCCATCGTATCCTTAAATTCCTGGCGGTCCTCCGCCTTTTTGATCGTCTCGGCCGTCGTGCCGATCAGCCGCACCTGATGCTCCCTCAAAAAGCCGCGCTCCTCGAGCTCCATCGCGAGGTTCAGCCCCGCCTGGCCGCCTAAGGTGGGCAGCACAGAGTCGGGACGCTCCTTCAAAATCAGCTGCTCCACGACCTCCACCGTCAGCGGCTCAATGTAGACACGGTCCGCGATGTCCTTGTCCGTCATGATCGTCGCCGGGTTGGAATTGAGGAGAACTACCTCGATGCCCTCCTCCTTCAGAGAGCGGCACGCCTGCGTCCCCGCGTAGTCGAACTCCGCCGCCTGGCCGATCACGATCGGACCGGAGCCAAGCATCAGTACCTTCTTGATTTCCGGATTTCTCGGCATTATTGATTCACCCCCATCATTTCCATAAACCGGTCAAACAGATACGCCGAATCGCGCGGACCCGGGCAGGCCTCCGGATGGTACTGCACCGTGAAAATATTCTTTCCGGTGTAGGCAAGGCCCTCGTTCGTGCCGTCATTGACATTTTCAAACGCCGGGACAGCGACGGACGGATCCATCGTCGCGGTGTCGACGACGTAGCCGTGGTTCTGCGAGGAAATGTAAACGCGCCCGGTCGTCAAATCGCGCACCGGATGATTGCCGCCCCTGTGCCCGTATTTCAGCTTGTAGGTGTCCGCGCCGTTCGCAAGCGCCATCAGCTGGTGCCCCAGGCAGATCGCAAAAATCGGCACATCGGAGTCGTAGAGCGCTTTGATTTCCCGGATGATGGAGGTGCACTCCTTCGGATCCCCCGGCCCGTTCGAGAGCATGATGCCGTCCGGACGGTCAGCCAGAATCTCCCGGGCGCTCGTCAGTGCGGGATAGACTGTGACCTCGCAGCCCCGCGCATTCAGGCTCCGTGCAATGTTACGCTTTGCACCGAGGTCCAGCAGCGCGACGCGCGGACCGTCCCCCTTGAGGACATACTTCTCGCGGCAGGTGACTCGCTCAACTACCTTTCCGGTCTTATACGCTTTTAATTTTGGGAGAATTTGATCGATCTGACTGGGAGCCTGTGTCGTGATGCAGCCATTCATGGTGCCTTTTTCACGGAGAATTTTCGTGAGAGCCCGTGTATCAATTCCGGAGATGCCGGGAATGTCGTACTTTACTAAGAAATTCTGAATCGTGTCCTCCGAGCGGAAGTTACTTGGGACGCGGGATAATTCGCGGACGATCCATGCATCCGGCCACGGCCGGTCTGATTCCATGTCCTCATAGCAGATGCCATAGTTGCCAATCAACGGGTACGTCATAACGACGGCCTGTCCCGCATAGGAGGGGTCAGTCAGCACCTCGAGATAGCCGGTCATCGAGGTGTTGAAGACAATCTCGCTGATGACCTCCCGGGGAGCGCCGATGCTCTGTCCTGTAAAAACGGTGCCGTCTTCCAGTATCAGAAATGCTTTCATGCTGTCACCACATTCCTTTCTCAGAAGTATTCGTATTTTTGCTCAAATTGAAACGATTCTAACACATCCGCTCCGGCTTTTCAATACTTTTTTTCGGCGCGAAGGACCGGATCGCAGCCCGCTGCATATAGTAGTTAGTAAAAGCATCCCAGGAGTATGCTATGAATCAGAACAGAATGAGGGGCCGGATCTGCGCCGCACAGACGGAGCTGACCGACACGGGCACCCTGCAGGTCGCAGTGCTCTCGGAGCAGAATCTGCCGGTTCCAGACGCCACAGTGGCGATTTCTTACACCGGGGATCCCGAAACGGTGCTCGAGCAGGTGCAGACCGATTCGTCCGGCCGGACAGAGGACGTGCGTCTTGGCACACCCCCGCTCGAGTACAGCCTGGAATCCTCCTCAGAGCTTGCCCCATACGCGGAGTACACGCTGCGCATCTCCGCCCCCGGCTATGACACAGCCGTGATCTCGGGGACGGAGCTTCTGAGCGCTCAGCTCTCCCTGCAGACGATCACGCTCCGCCCTCTGCCCGGCGCACAGCAGCGGGACGTGATTGTCATCCCCGCACACACCCTGTACGGCGATTACCCGCCGAAGATCGCCGAGGCCGAGATCAAGCCGGTAAACATCAGCGGCGAGATCGTGCTCGACCAGGTGGTGGTGCCGGAGTACGTCGTCGTCCATAACGGGACGCCGCGCGATACGACCGCCGGGGACTACTATGTGCGCTACAAGGATTACATCAAGAATGTCGCGAGCAGTGAGATCTATGCGACCTGGCCCTACGAGACGCTGATTGCCAACATCCTGGCAATCCAGTCCTTTACCATGAACCGGATCTACACGGAGTGGTACCGCAATAAGGGCTACAATTTCACGATCACCTCATCCACGGCCTTTGACCAGAAATGGATTTACGGGCGGAATATTTTTGAGAGCATCGACGAGGCCGTCGAGGATGTCTTCCGGAACTACCTCTCAAGGCCCAACGTACGCCAGCCCATCCTGACCCAGTACTGCGACGGGAAGCGCGTCCAGTGCCCGCAGTGGCTGCGGCAGTGGGACAGCATGGCGCTCGGCGAGCAGGGCTACCAGGCGATCGAGATCCTGCGCACCTTCTACGGCGACACGATGTACATCAACAATGCAGAGGAAGTCTCCGGAGTCCCGGTCTCCTACCCCGGCTATCCGCTCTCCATCGGGAGTGTCGGCGACAACGTGCTGAAAATTCAGGAACAGCTCAACCGGATCTCCGACAACTATCCGCTGATCCCAAAGCTCGTCCCGGACGGCATCTTCGGCGAAAACACCCAGGAGGCCGTCCGCGTGTTCCAGCGCGTCTTCGGGCTCACCCCGGACGGCATCGTCGGCAGCCGGACCTGGTACCGCATCCAGGACATCTACGTCGCAGTCACCAAGATTGCCGAGGGGAGTTGAGTGCCATACTAAAAAAGGAGCCGGAAATCCTCCCACAAAAAAGTACGGATCCCGGCTCTTTTCTGCTACGCTGAATATTGAATCTATGCTCTTGGGGAAACAGACAGGTTTCGCCCGCACTGCATCACGTATAGTACGCCACTCTTTTTAGCTCCTCGACCGTCGTGACGCCCTGCCTGACGAGCTCGCCCGCACTGCTCTGCAGCGTGCGCATCCCCTGGGCGTGCACCGCGTACGCGGTCATCTCCTCCACGGAGGCGCGCTCCGTGATCATTTTCCGCAGCGCACTGTCAACCCGTACGATCTCGTGGATCGCGATCCGGCCGCTGTACCCCGTGTGATTGCAGCGGCCGCAGCCCTTCGGGCGCTTCACAAGCCTGGGCGCGCGGCCCTCCTCGAACAGCCCCCGCTCGCTCTCCTCCAGCTCTGCCTCCTCACAGCAGTACGGGCAGACCTTCCGCATCAGACGCTGTGCCACCAGACCGACGACGGAATTTGCGATCAGGTACGGCTCCAGCCCCATGTCGATCAGCCGCACGATCGACGCGGTCGCACTGTTCGTGTGCAGCGTCGAAAATACAAGGTGGCCCGTGATCGCCGCCCGGACGGAGATCGACGCCGTCTCCGAATCCCGGGTCTCGCCGACCATGATGATGTCCGGATCCTGGCGCAGCAGCGCCCGCAGCCCCGACTCAAAGGTGAGTCCCGCCGCCGTGTTCACCTGCATCTGATTGATGCGGGCAACCCGCTTCTCGACCGGGTTCTCAATCGTCGAGATGTTGACTTGTCCCTTCGCGAGCTCCTCGAGCACCATGTAGAGCGTCGTCGACTTGCCCGACCCGGTCGGGCCTGTGAGGTAGACGATCCCGTTTGGAGACTGCAGGATCTCCTGAAATCTCCGGTAATCCTCCTCGCACATGCCGGACGTCGCGGCGTGGTCAATCCGGACGTTGCCGGCGAGCAGACGCAGCACCGCCTTCTCCCCGTAAATCGTCGGGATCAGCGACACGCGGATGTTGACCGGGACATCGTTGATCCGCATCTCACAGTGGCCGTCCTGCGGAATCCGCTTTTCCGCGATGTCGAGATCGGACACGATCTTGATCCGCGCGATCAGGGAGGCATGAACCCCTTTCTGCAGCGTCACATAGTCGACGATCGTCCCGTCGATCCGCATGCGCACCATCGTCCGGTCCTCGAAGGGCTCGATGTGGATATCACTCGCGTTTGTGTTGTACGCGCGCTGCACCAGGCTATTCAACAGCTGAATGATCGGCGCGTCGCCCTCTCCGGCCTCCACGGCCAGCTCCTTCACCTCCTCGCGGCGCAGGCTCGTGTTCGCGAGCTCCGTCGCCTCCCGGGCGGCGATCTCCGCATAGTGATAGTGGATCTCCCTGCGCAGCGGCATCTCCTCCGCCAGCAGGATGTGGATATCATTTCCGGTCAGCCGCCGCACATTTTCCACCCCGTAGAAATTCAGCGGGTCGTTCATCGCGACTGTCAGCACATTCTCCTCCAGCTTAAGACCGAGCATACAGTACTGCTCCGCCAGCTTCTGCGGAATACAGCGCACTGCCTCGATGTCGACGCGGACCTCCGACAGCTCCACCTGCTCAAGGTGCAGCCTCTGCCCGAGCGCCTCCAGCATCTGCTTCTCGGTGATAAATCCCATCTCGATCAGCACGGTTCCAAGGCGCTTATCCTTGTTCTCCCTCTGCGTCGCCAACGCCTCCTCAAGCTGCTCCTGCGTAATATATCCGTTCTCCTTCAGTACCTCACCGATCGGAAGGTTCTTGATTCCTGCCAATGCTACTCCTCCTCGCCCGAATCCGTCTCTGTCTCGTTTTCCGCGCACATATACAGCTGCAGCGTGATCTTCAGCCTCGGCTCCTCCTGCCCGCCTACATACTCGTACCGCCGTACTCCGATGGCCTGCTTCTCATCCGTGAGGAAATCCAGAAGCTCCTGCATCTGCCGTTCACTCCCGCTGCATGTAACCGCAATCTCCGCCGCGTACACCTGTGTCTGCTGCACCGGCGCGCCGTCCTCCTGCATCTCCCCTGCCAGCTCTGAGGCCGCGTACGGGGCCAGCGCGGACGGCGCGTCCGCCATCCGGATCTCCATGTTGTCAATCTCCATCCCGTGGTCGAGCAGGATCCCCGTGATCTCCCTGTCCACGCTCTGGCTCGTGAGCATCGGATAATAGTCTGCCCGGCGCGTCTCATACTCCTCGCGCAGCTCCTCGTTTTGCTTCTCCAGCCCCGGGAGCTCCACCTTTTTCATCTCCATCGCAAACCGCTGATCCTCGCCGCTCATGATCTGCTCGTCGAGCTCCTCCGACCGGCCCAGCTCGGGAAAAATCAAAACCTGCGTGAAAATGTACACAATGACCACCACCGCCAGAAGCACGAGCAGCTTTTTATCCCGCTCCGTCATCGTCATGTTCATTCTCCTGCGCCCTCCTTTCCGGCCTGCTCCTTCAGATAGCAGCTCACGTGGATCGCATACCGCCCGGTCTGCCCGGAGTAGGTATATCCGGTGTAATCAATCGCGTGGAACAGCCCCGTCTCCTGCAGCGCGTCGATAAACTCGTTGATCAGCCCGACCTCCCTGGCCTCCGTGTTCAGAGTCAGCATGCCGGTGTCGCCGTCGTAGCTCTCCACCTTCGCCTCTGCCCGCCCTTTGGCACACGCTTCAATCTGCGCCAGCACCTCCGAATTCATGTGCGGGTAGGACGCCAGCACCTCATCCATATACTCGACCGAAGCTGTCATCGCCGCTAGACGCCCGTTCTCCAGGGCAAGCGCGTCCGCACGCTCGCACTCGGAGAGATTGTGCGCGCTCGCGAGGTACTCCTCGATCTCGCTAAGCTCCTGCCGGCGCTGCTCATTTGTCAGATACAGCGCACCGTAGACTGCAACGCAGCCGGCCGCCACCAGGGCCGGAAGCATACCGTACCTGCCCAGCGCGCCCGGCTCCTCCTTCCCCTTCTGCTTTTTGTCGTTCAGGTCAAACCGGATCCCTCCGTGTCCCGAGAACAGGCTGCCAAGGAGCGCGATGTAATCTGCTGCCTGCACCTGTACGTTCCCGGAGAGCTGCACCTCCTCCACCTCCTGAATCCGCACTGCCCCGATGTCCGTGACCATCTGCGACAAGGCCTCCTCGCAGATCAGGAAATCCTTCTCGGAAATGCCGCACAGGTACACTTCCTCGATCCTGCGGTTCTTGTCCTGCGTGGAGAAGAACTGGCGCAGGTTGCTGACCGACCTGGACACCTCCAGCCCGAACTGAAAGCTGCCGCTCGCGGAGACATGGCTCTGCGAAAAATAACCGCAGACACCGTCCACCAGCAGCACGCTCGTCATCAGAAGATCATCGAACAGCTCCACAATGCACGTCTTCCCCTGAAGTGTCCGGACTCTGCCGAGAAACCGCTCGATGCAGAAGCGGGACACCAAAATCTGCTCGAGCCGAAAGCCCGCGTCCGCAAGCGCCTTTCGGTACGGCTCCAGCTGCCGTCTCGGCACGGACACCCCGTACAGGGTGAGCTGTTTTTTGCCGCTCTCGATTTTCTGAAAGTCGACCAGCATATCCTCCTGCGCAGCCTCCAGCTCATGCGGCAAAAGCCTGCGCAGCTTTTTCTCGGACATTGCCGGGAGCGTCAGGCGCTTCACATTTACCAGGTCACTGTTGATGACCAGGCGGACGCGCCGCTTCTTCCACCTGCATTCCTTCCGGATCTGCGCCAGCAGCTCTGTCAGCTGCCGCGGGCGGTGGATCTCCCCGTTCACCAGGCAGCCCTCCGGCAGCGGGTATCTGCGGATCTGCTTTACCTGCACATGGCTGCTCCCCGCGGTCCCGACCGCCACCTCCACTGAGCTGTCTGAAATATAGATTGATGTAATCATTCGTTCCTCCGTTTTCCACAAGACTGCAGAGCTCTGCCCCGCAGGCCGCTACACGCCCATCGACTCAAAGGAGCCGATCGCATCATAGGAGCCGTAGATCGGCCCGAGCACCGAGATCATGATAAACCCGACCGCGATCGCCATCACCACGATCATGGCAGGCTCCAGCAGAGCGATCAGCTGTCCGATCGCGCGCTCCGAGTCGAAATCCAGCGCATCCGCCATGCTGTCGAGCATCTCGTCGAGGCTTCCCGTCTCCTCCCCGACCAAAACCGTCGCCGAAAATTTTTTCACGAAGCCGTCGATATCGCCGAGCACGGCCGACATGCTCTCTCCCTTCCGGATCCGCGCGAGCGCCTCCGGAAACTGCTGCTCAATGTAGCTGTTCCCGATCGTGCGGCTGCTCACCTGGATCGCCTGCAGCATCGGCAGTCCCGACGCGTACAGCGAGCTCAGCGTCCGCGCGAACCGCGCCGTATAGATTCGCCGCAGCAGCCGGCCCACGACCGGAAGCCCCAGATGCAGCCGATCCCTCTGGTAGCGCACCTGCGGGATCCGCAAAAAAAGCCGGATCAGGAGCACCGCCAGCACGATCCCTGCGAGCAGCTGCGGCCAACCGCCCCGGACTGCCTCGCTGACGCGCAGCAGCACTTTCGTCGACGCCGGAAGGCTCTCCAGCCCCTCGAACAGCTCGGAAAACTGCGGCATCACATACGTAAAAATGATCATCACGACGACCACCATGACAACGCCGAGGATCGCCGGGTACGTCATCGCACTCCTGATTTTGCTGTTCATCCGGTGCTCCTTCTCGTAGTGCACCGCCAGCCGCGCGCAGACCTCATCCAGTCTGCCTCCCGCCTCCGCAATGCGCAGCATGTGCACCATCAGCTCCGGAAAGGCATTTCCCTGTGCCGCGACGGCGTCCGAGAATGAATCGCCCTGGCGGAGCTGCCGGAGCATTCCCTCCAGGATCTTTTTTTCATAGGATCGGATATCCTCCGCCTGTGCGAGGATCGCAAGCGCCCGGATCAGCGGCACCCCCGCGTGCAGCAGCGTGCCGAGCTCCCTGGCGAAATCCGCCAGCTCCTTCTTCTTCAGCCTGCGGTTCCGCTCCAGCTCCGCCTGCGCGTGAGAGGAGATCAGGTACAGCCCTTTCCCTCTCAGCTTCCGGTAGAGCTCCTCCTCGTCCTGCGCCGACTCGCTTCCCCTCACATTCGTTCCGTCCTCTGTCTTTGCCACATACCGGTATTTCTTCATCCCATTGCTCCTGCTTCTTTTTTGCACTATCTGGTTCTGTGCAGATTTTAAATTCTAAATTGCCTGGGGCGCACTCCTGGGGCTCATAGTTCTGGGGGTTGTACTTTCTGCATTCTCAATTCTCATCGTTCCGCAGACTCTCACCTCTTACATGCTCCTCATTCTGGGGGCTTAAAGCGCCAGCAGCTCTCGATACCACGCCAGGATCGGATCCCCGCACAGCAGTGCAGCGATGCAGCCCGCACACAGAAACGGCCCGAACGCAAAGTGATCCGCCCTGCCTTTTCTCCCGGAGGCAAGCAGGAAGATCCCCGCACAGCCGCCCATCAGAACCGCGGCGAACATCGCAAACAGCACAAGCCGCCAGCCGAGCATCAGCCCGCATGCCGCCATCAGCTTGATGTCTCCGCCGCCAAACGCGCCCGGAATCAACAGCGTCAGGACGAGCATCGGGATGCTGACGCAGCAGCCCCCCAGCAGCCTCCCGGCAAATCCGGGCCCTGCCCCGGCCAGATAGTCCACCACCGCAATGATCGCGACCGCCAGCACCAGCCCGTTTGGAATCTCCAGAGTCCTCACATCAATCACCGCGACCGCCGCTAGCATTCCGAAAAACAGAATCACCGGAAGGAGCGCATGTCCCGAAAAGACCCCTGCCGCCATGCCCTATCACCCAGCCTCTCAATCATAAAAAGCGGCATCACTGATGCCGCTTTGTTCTGA
This sequence comes from Oscillospiraceae bacterium, assembly GCA_021771715.1. GTDB lineage: Bacteria > Bacillota > Clostridia > Lachnospirales > Lachnospiraceae > Choladousia. The sequence goes on along the minus strand of JAETOO010000016.1, from coordinate 41,909 downwards.
AATCCTCTTATCTTGCCGTTACTGTCCACTTTCCGTCGGAAAGAGTCGCGATAAAGCGGTCTGTCGTATACGTACCGGAAGCGACTTTGTTGTCAACGATCGTAAACACGGCCTCATATCCAGCAGGATCGAGATCCGCCAGATCGGTCGCCTCGTGACCGGCTCCCTCATCTCCTGCATTGGCGCCCATCACCAGCTCATCGCCCACCGGGGTGCCCATTCCGTACTGCTCGGAAGCCACCGTCTGCGCCGCCAGATACACCGTGCGCGCGTCCACAACTACCTGCTTCTCATTCGCCTTGTCAATCCACTTCGTCAGGGACGGCACCAGGATCGCCGCCAGGATCGAGATGATAACCAGGACCACAATCAGCTCCACCAGCGTGAATCCCTTCTGATTTTTCTTTGCCCTGCTTAACAACTTTCTCAGTCTCTTCATACTGCCTCCTCCTTTTACCCGCAAACACTTTTCTATTTTCGAAGAATCTCTTTCTTTCCCACACTCTCTCTGTCTGATTCTTCTTTTCTTCTCAATTTTACTTATATCAGGCCAATAAGTCAACTATTTTCTCCCCGCTTCCTGTCCTTTTTTCTACACAATCGCAGAATCATCGCACCATGACATCGCGCAGTCCGTCAGACTCCGCCAGACAGGGCAAAAGACAGCGGCAAAAGACAGGCGGAAAAAATTTTAAAAAAAGTGTTGACAAGACAGAAGAACCTGGTTATAATGTTGGAGTCTGGTTCGTTGGTCAAGCGGTTAAGACGCCGCCCTCTCACGGCGGAAACACGAGTTCGATTCTCGTACGGACTGTAAGGCTCACCGCATTTTGTGGTGAGCTTTTTTTCATTCACTTTGCAGGGACATCCGTTCCCACAAATTATATCCCAGGTTTGCATCTTGAAGGAGTTTTTATGAAACGAACGGATTTGCACGTACATTCCAGCTGCTCGGACGGCACCCTCTCCCCGGCGGAGCTCACAGCCTATGCCATACACAGAGGTCTCTCCTCGTTCGCGCTGACCGATCACGACTGCGTCGACGGAATCGACGAAGCCATCCGCGCTGCAGCCGCGTACACGCATGCTGACACGCCGGGAGATGTGCCTGAGTGGCACGCTTCTGCACACTCTGCCGCTGCTCCTGCGGGAGATCAGACTGAGTGTCAGGCTGAACAGCACGCCGACCATGCGTCCGGCAGCCTCGAGGTGATCCCGGGCATCGAGTTTTCGACGGAGTATCTTGGGGGCGATATCCACATCGTCGGGCTCGACATCGCGTATCACGACCCGGAGTTTCGGTCACGGATCCGCTGGTTTCGCGATGACCGCCTGCACCGGAATCTCAGGATGATCGACCTCATGGCCTCCGACGGGATCCCCATCTCCAGGGAGCAGATGACGGACCGTTTCGGCAGCGGAATCTGGACACGCGCACATTTCGCGCGCTACCTCGCCGAGCACGGCTATGTCCGCAATAAGGACGAAGCCTTTGCCACCTGTCTCGGGGAGGGCGGCCGGTACTACATCCCGCGCGAGAAGGCAGACCCCTTCGAGGTCACGGAGCTGATCCTAAGACATGGCGGCATTCCGGTCCTCGCGCATCCGCTGCAGTACCGCCTCGATGGCGCCGGCCTGCGCCGTCTCCTGAAAAGGCTGACCGAACGCGGTCTGATTGGCATAGAGGTCTATTATTCGACTCACTCTAAGGCGGACGAAGCATATCTTTCCTCCGTCGCTTCCGATTTTGGGCTCCTCCCAAGCGGCGGCTCCGATTTTCACGGCGCCAACAAGCCGGAAATTGATCTCGGCAGCGGTATGGGAAACCTGGACATCCCCTGCAGCCTTCTCGAGCAGCTGCGCCGCAGACGGACAGAGCGCTGCCGAAACGCAGAGAAAGGAGAACCGAATGACATTTCGTGAACGATTTATGCGCTACGAGGCAGATTTTGAGGAAATCTTCGATCTGACCGACAAGTGGAACTTCAGCGACGAGACTTGCACCTTGCGCGAATACCTCGGACTGAATGCAGAGGAGGAGGATATCTGGATCAGCGAGAGTGACGAGGCGCTGGAAGCATGGATGGAAAAGGAGCGCAAAGAACAGACATCATGAATACGAAAATTCTTTTTACCGACCTTGACGGCACCCTATTGAACGACAAAAAGGAGATCACACCCGGCAACCAGGCGGCCATTGACCGGGCGCTCTCCCTCGGACACAAGATTGTGATCTCGACCGGCCGTCCCCTCGCCAGCGCGCGGATCCAGGCTGAGCGCCTTGGCCTCACCAAAGAAGGGTGCTATGCCATCACTTACAACGGCGGACAGATCTACGATACGTACCGTCAAAAAACGCTGTACGGACGGCCTGTGCCGAGAGAGCTGATCCGCCCCGTGTTTGAGGAGGCTTACCGCTGGAACCTCCACATCCAGACCTACTCCGCGACCCATGTGCTCACAGAGCGCGACTGCCCGGAAATCCAGGGCTATACGCGCGGGACGCTCGTCCCGTACCAGGTTGTCGCGGATGTCAACGCCGCCCTGTCCGAGGCCCCCTACAAGCTGCTCGCCATCGACGAGCACGACCACGCACACCTCGAAGCGTTTCGCCAGAAAATCCTCGCGGACTATTCCGGCATCCTCGACAGCTTCTTCTCGAGCGACATCTACCTCGAGATCGTCCCGGTCGGCATCTCAAAGGGCTTCGCAGTAAAATGGATGTGCGACTATCTCGGCATCCCGATCACAGATTCCGTCGCCGCCGGTGACGCGCAGAACGACATCGCAATGCTCGAAGCGGCGCACGTCGGCGCAGTGATGCGCAACGCCTCCCCGGACATTGCCCGGCACGGCACCTATGTCACCCAGGCCGACAACAACCACGACGGGGTCGCGGAGATTATTCACCGCTTCATCCTCGGGGACATCTGATTGAAATCCGAAACTGCATTTCTTCATAATGAAAAGCTTCCGGGAAGCGTTCTGCGCATCAGCTCTGATGCCGAAGGCTTCCCGGAAGCTCTTTTTCTACATGGGCACTCTGCCCGTCAGGCGCTTCGCCCTATTTCTTTCTTTTCTTCAGGAAGATCACCAGAAGAAGAAGGAAAATCACACAGGAGATCACCGCGATTGCACCGACTGCCACAAGCGGCGTCTCATCGCCGGTTGCCACCGCGCCCGCCTTTGTCACGACCTGGAAGGTCACAGACTTCGTGTCCGTCGTGCCGTCAGCCACCCAATTCTTTCCGTCATAGATGTCCTTGTTAAAAGTCACCTTCAGTGTGTACTCACCTGTCGCGTTAATCGCCATCGAGATCGAATACGGCGACTGCAGTGTGCCGGTCACGTTTCCGATCTGGTAGCCGGACGGGCGATAGCGGTAATCTCCCGGATTCGGGTTCGTGTTCGCCATGCCTGCGCCCTGCGCCGTGAACTTGATCGTATCGCCGGTAAAATACTGGCCGCCCGCCACAAGGTCCAGAATCACATTGTCATTTGTGGACGGTCCATCCTTGTAAGTCGCACGCACATCGACGTCCTCGGCCGGCATCGTGAAGGTCGTCTTCCACCGCGACGCGTTCTCGAAGGTTACGTCTCCTGTCGCCTCCCACTTGTTAAACACGCGGCCGCTCGCCGGATAATTGGACTTCACCGTCACGAGCTCTCCCGCGTAGTACAGATCATCGTCCGCCGTTCCGTTCTCCACGTACACCGTGTACGCCACCTGGCGATAGTGTGCGGACAGTGTGACGTCCGCTGCCGGCATCGCGAACGCCGCTACCGCGCTGTACACATTGTTCAGGGATGCATTCTGGCTGTCCACCGACCAGTAGTCGAACTCATATCCCTCCGGGGCGTCGTTTGCCGTGACGGTAACGGAGGTTCCGCTGACGCACGTCGCATAGTTGCTCTGGCCGTTCTCTACCTTGACATTGTACTGAATTCCCTCATACTCGGCGCGGATGTTCATATTCTCCGTCACCGTCAGCTGAAGCGTCTGATTGTAGGCCGCATCGCCAAGATTGTACGCCCCGTCATTGATCGTCCAGTGCGCAAATGCCTGACCGCTCGGGCTCGGATTTGCCGTCACGGTGATCTGCGCGTTCTCCTCACAGATCAGCTCCGACGCGGAATTGTTGATCAGGCCGTTGGCCACCGTGACCTTGTAGGTCTTCGGGATCTGCGTATACACTGCCTTTACGGTTACTGCCTGGCTCACCATAGTGAAGGTCGTGGAGGCTGCCTTTGCATCCGCAAATGTGACCGCGTTGGCGGTATCTGCCACCTCCGCCTCCCAGTGGTCGAACTGAAGCCCCTCTGCTGAGCGGTCCGCCGCGGCAACTGTCACCGTCTTGCCTGCCTCAGCCTTGAGCGCCAGGGTGCCTGTTCCCTCTGTTGTGGATAACGTGATCTTCGGGTTCGCCTGGTCCTCCTCCGCAGCCGTAACATCATACAGCGGAGCTGCATACGTCGGGGTCACCGTCACCGCCTCGGCCGGCATCACAAACGAAGTGACCGCCTGTGTCGGGTCTGCAAGCGCGACATTTCCGCTGCTCGTCTGCCAGGAGTCAAACACCTGGCCGTCCGCAGACTCCTTCGGCGCCTCGACCGTGACATTCTCACCCGCCGCGTACTCGCCGGTGCCGATTCCGTTGTTCTCTACCGTTACCTGGTACTTCTGCGCTGCCGGCTCCGTCTGAACTGCGTCAGGGTCCGCATTCGCCGGCGCGTTTGTCTCCGCGTCCACCGGATTCACAACCGTTCCGTCCGGCGTACCGTCCGGATTCGGCTGAGTCGTATCGCCCTGATTTGTGTTGTCCTGCGATGCATCCGGCTGAGTCGTGTCACCCTGTGATCCATTCGGCTGAATTGTGCTATCCTGTGATGCATCTGGCTGAGCTGTGTCGTCCTGACCTCCATCTGGCTGAGTTGTATCGCCCTGTGATCCATCCGGCTGCTTTCCCTCACCCTGTGATCCATCCGGCTGAGTTCCGTCGCCCTGGGGCGTGTCTGTCTGCTCCGTATAGTTGGCCGTCAGAATTACCTCTTCCGCCGGCATCACAAATGCTGTCTCGGCTGCGCTGCCATCCTCCAGCTGGACATTGCCGGTCTCCACAGTCCAACCTGTGAAGACAAAGCCCTCCGCCGAACGGTCAGCCGCGCGGACCGTCACTCTCGTCTGCGCCGTGTAGCTCTCCGCATCCGACGAACCGTTGTTCACCGTCAGCTTATACTCCGCGGGCGCACTCTCCTGATAAGTAGCCGTCAGTGTAACGTCTTCCGCCGGCATCTCAAAGACCGTCGTGGAAGCCAGGAGATCCGGGACCGTCGCATTCATCGAATCGACATACCAGCCGGTAAACGCGAGCCCCTCGGCCGTCCGGTCAAGTGCCGTAACCGTGATGGCATCTCCCGCGGCATACCCGCTCTCCGACACTCCGGCGCTGCCTGCCGCCGTGCCATTGTTGACTGTCACCTGATAAAGCGTCTGCGTCGGCTCCTCCGAGCTGTAGCTGTCAGATATCTGAATGTCGAACGGCGCCTCCTGACCGCCGGACACATCGCTGCCGCCATCGGCTGCACCTGTACCATCTACGCCTCCATCTCCCGGAAGCGTGATATCCACCGTATTCGAGCCGTCATCCATACCGCCCGCATTCGGATCGGCATTCGGATCTGCATCGCCGCCTATATTCACGTCGGCATTCGGATCTGCATCGCCGCCTATATTCACATCTGCATTCGGATCTGTATCGCTGCCCATATTCGGGTCTGTATTCGGATCCGCATCGCCGCCTATATTTACATCTACATTCGGATCTGCTTCACCGCTCATATTAGGATCTGCATTCGGATCCAACTCACCGCCCATGTCCGGATCGGCATTCGGATCTACCTCACCGCCCATATTCGGATCTTCCTGAGGCACTTCCTCCTGCGGCGGGTCGGTCTGCGGTATCTCCCGGTACTCGGCCTTGACCACGACCTTCTTATTCACCATGCGAAGCGTCGTGTCTGCACTCGCCAGATCGTCGATCGTGACACCCTCCGTGTCGCACTTCCAGCCCGCGAACTCCATCCCCTCCGGGGCGCTGTCCGCGATCAGGCGCACGATCTCATCGACCGCATAGTAAGCGCGGTCCACCGGATGCTCCGGATCAGCCTGCTCCTCGTCCCTGAACTGATAGTGATAGCCGGAGGTATCTCCCCCGTCCCCGTCGGAAGCCTTCTTAGAGACGCCGCCTGTCACGTCGAGCACATAGCCCGCCTCACTGATCTGGAGCGTGCCGTCCCCCGGCGTCGTAGCGCTGTACACCTTCGCGTCATCCCGATTTGTCCAGACGCCCTCCTGCTCGAGTGCCGTCTCCGCGCCGTTTACCCATACGGCGTCAACAATTCCTGTCAGACTGTCCTTTGGAAACAAAATCTGCGCACTGACACCAGTGGATGCGTCATAAGAGCTCTCCGCATATACCTGTGACACTGGGGCACACATCATCATGCCTGCCAGCAACAATGCGGCAATTCTTCTCTGTCTTCTCTTCATAGGATCCCTTCCTTTCCCTTTCCAGGTCCATGCCAGGACCTGCTATCACTCCAGCCGAAGCTACATCTCCCCTGCCGGAGCACGGCAGGCGTCATTTTCTGCTGTGTTTACCGCCATGCCGCCTGCTGTTGGATCACAGCCGTGTCACTTTCTGTAAGATCACAGCCGCGTTTCATTTTCTATCTGCATTATAGCACAGCGATTTTCAAAAGCAAAGAAGGGTTTCTCTGGGCTTTTCTTAAAACTTTTCTAACTTTTCAAAGATGATTATTTTGATTGCAAATCTGCCGATCCTGTGTTAGAATGCTACTGCTTGAGATAAGTAGGATAAATGGTCGCGGCTGGCAGGCCGAAAGGTGCCAGACGAGGAAAGTCCGGGCTTCACAGGGCAGGATGCCGGATAACATCCGGTGGAGGCGACTCCAAGGACAGTGCAACAGAAATGAACCGCCGGCGCACGCCGGTAAGGGTGGAAGGGCAGTGTAAGAGACTACCGCCTTCCCGGTAACGGGAGGGGCATATGTAAACCCCATCCGAAGCAAGACCGCAACGAAGCATATGGCTGCCCGTCAGCTTCAGGTAGGTCGCTTGAGCCTGCCGGCAACGGCAGGCCTAGATAGATGACCATTCACGACATAACCCGGCTTATCGTCCTGCTTATTGATAAAAAAAGAGGGGATCGCTCAATCACAATTTTGCGACCCCCTCTTTTTTCCGTGAGCAACGAGCCAAGTAGCCCTGCTTGCGTAGATATTTGGCAGTGCTGTATGCCAGTGTTGCCAAGTGCCGGTGGCACTCGTTTAGCAACGACCGAGCCGGCAGGTGAGACCACACGTTTAGCGCAGACCAAATACCTCGTTGCTTCTCCCCCCAAAGCTCCTACAGATCAAAACAGCCCCCGCCGATAAACTCGCGGATCAGGGAATTGTTCGGGATATCATCGCACGGAACCGGGAGGAAGTAGTCGAGGAACTTCAGCAATCGCTTCGCCTCCTCGTACTCCGGCTCCTCCTGGCTGATCGAGAATAGCTGCGGCTCGGCGTAGAGCTTCAGCGCCGCCAGCTCGTAGATCAGCGCAGAATTGAACATCACATCGGCGCTCTCCTGGTACGGGAAAATATTATTCTCCTCCCCGCGCCGCACCGAATCCCACATCCCGATCGTATCCTTCGCATTCGTCCCCCGCGTACGCGCATCGCGGACAATCCTGCGCAGCAGTCTCCCGTCCGTCGTCGGAATCCGGTTGTGCTCGTCGATATTCAGCTGCGTCAGCGCGCTGATGTAGATCTTGAACTTGCTCTCTCTTGGCAGCGCATGCGTCAGCTGGTCATTCAGACAGTGGATTCCCTCAATGATCAGAATGTCATCCTTTCCGAGCGTCTTGTACTTTCCTTTATATTCCCGCCTTCCCGACTTGAAATTAAAGGAGGGCAACTCCACCGTCTCCCCGTTCAGCAAAGCCAGCATATCCTGGTTCAGCTGCTTCGTGTCGATCGCCTCGATCCGCTCGAAGTCATACTTACCGTCCGCATCGCGCGGCGTGTCCTCCCGGTTCACAAAATAATCGTCGGCGGCGATCGGATGCGGCTTCAGTCCAAAGACGGACAGCTGCGTGGAGAGGCGATGAGAGAACGTCGTCTTGCCCGACGAGGACGGACCCGCGATCAGCACGATCTTCTGCTCCCGCTTTGCCGCAATCTGCTCCGCAATCTCGGCGATCCGCTTCTCGTGGTACGCCTCCTGCACCATGATCAGCTCCTTCACGCCATGACGCACGATAAAATCGTTCAGCGCGCCGACCGTCGGGATGCCAAGCCGCGTCCCCCACTCCATCGAATCCTTCTGCACGCGGTAGATCTTATACTGCGGCCGGAACTCCGGCAGCCGGTCCGGCTCCTTCTGGAGCGGGAAGCGCAGCACAAACCCATCCTCGAAGCGTGTCAGGTCAAAACAGCCCAGGTAGGAGGTGTCCGGAACCATATAGCCGTAAAAATAGTCCTCAAACGTCAGCAGCTCATAGATATTGACCTTGGACGCGCGTCGATAGCGGAAGAGCTGCTCCTTGTCGTACATCCGGTACTCCCGGAAACGCCTGCGCGCCTCGTACGTCGCGATCGAACTCTTTTTGATCGGCTGCGCCTCGCGGATCAGCTGCTGCATGTACGCTTTCACCTGGTCGAGAAATTCCTGCGTCGGCTCCACACTCCCCTGCATGGTGCAGTAATAGCCGCCGCCGACCGCAAAATGGACACCGACGCGGTCAATCCGGCGGTTGTCTCCGACCACATGATAAATTCCCTTCAGCATCAGAAGCACCATGCTGCGGCGGTATGTGCTGTAGCCCGCCTTATCCCGCACGGTCACGAACGTAATCCGGCTGCCGTTCTCCGGCTTCTTCATCAGCTCGCGCAGTCTGCCGTTCTCCTTCGCCAGAACGATCTTATATTCGTATGCACCCTGATACTCCGCGGCCAGCTCCCTGTAGCTGATCCCAGCCGGGTACTCCTTTTTTTCTCCGTTGATCTCCAGTGTGATCCTGCCTCGCTCCATATCCTGCCACCTCTCCTGCCCTGAATTTTATCTCTTATCCATAATCCCAAGCTATCTGAACTACAGACGCACTCACAATTATGTCTTACTTACCGTCCTGTCCAATCTGCCGCAGCAGCACTAGACATGTTCTGGTGTTGCCTTACCTGATACACGGATCTCCGGCAACTATCCCAACAGTTCTACATCGTCTCAAACGGCTCTCCGTAGATTGTCTTTACCTTCAGCTCCGGGAACCGCTCCTTCAAAAGGTCCGCGACCTGCGCGATGAAGAGCTTCTCGACCCCGTAATGCCCGGCGTCGATGATGGTGAGCCCCTGGTCGACCGCATCGAGCCCACTGTGATGGTCGAAATCGCCCGTGATAAAAATGTCCGCTTCCTTTGCGAGCGCATCGGCCAGCATGCTCTTGCCCGCACCCGGACAGAGCGCCACGCGCTTCCCCTTTGCCTCACGGCTGCCGAACAGCCGCACATGCTCCAGGGCAAATGCGTTCTTCACGTATTCGCAGCAGTCTGCGGCGGTCATCCTCCTGGGGAGCTCGCCGATGCTGCCGATCCCGTACTCTGTCCCGTCCTCCGCACACCCGGTCACCTCCAGCGGAACACATTTTTTCAGCTTCAGCGCCTGGTTGGCGAGCTCCGCCATTTTCGCGACATCATAGTTCGTGTGCATCGCGTAGTGCGTGATCCCGTTCTCCGCAAGCGCCAGGATCTTCCGCCCGTACATGGACTCGTCGTTGACCTTTCGGATCCCGTCGAGCATCAGCGGATGGTGCGTAATCAGAAGCTCCGCCTTCCACGCGACGCAGGACTCGATCACCGCATTTGTCGCATCCACCGCAACGACGACCTTCTTCACACTGTTCTTTCTGCTTCCGACCTGCAGCCCCGAATTATCCCAGTCCATCGCCAGCTGCGGCGGAAACTCCTTCTCAACCTCCTTGATAATCTTGCCAGTATTCATATGCTTTCTGCGCAGTCAGACCACTGCCCGCTCCTTTCTCAATCTCATCGTCCTTCATTCTTAGATTATTCCGTTCTTATTTGTCAGCACACAGATGCCATCGTTTGCACACCGCACACCACAGATATCTTCCGTTTCACACGCCGTGAGCATAGACCGAATTATTTCCACAAGGGGGCGATACGCTATATGAGCTATCGTTCCCCATCCAGCAATTCCTCTGCACGCCGCAGCAGCTCCAGCTGGCCGAGCAGCTCGGCCCTTCGCTCGTTCGCCGCCTCTGTGCACTTACCCGCCAGCGACTCCAGCACGCGGACGATCAGCGTCTCCTCCCGGGCAAGGTACTGCCCCAGCAGGCAGTGCTTTTTTCCAAGAAGCACCGGGCCGTAGCACAGGCCGAGCTCCCGCAGAACCGCCTGTTCCGATTCCGGCGTTCCCCGTCTCACGCCACCTCCCGCTCCTTTTTCCTCCGCTACCCGCTTCGCCGCTCCTGATTTTTCGGATTTTCTGACTGCCCGCATCATCGGGTAAAATTTTCCGTCCTCGCACACCAGATCCTCGTCCGCAATCTCATACCCTGCTTCCTCCAGGTACAGCCGGACGCTTCGGAGCTCTGACTGCGGCTGGAGGATCAGCTCGCGGACCCCCTCGAGCGCCGCGCTCCCCTCCTGCAGGATGCGCACAACCAGCAGACCGCCCATCCCGGCGATCACGACGGAGTCCGCCTCCCCGGGCGCCAGCGCGTGCAGTCCGTCCGAGAGCCTCGTCTCGATCTGTCCCTCGAGCCCATAGCGCCGTATATTCTCCTGCGCCCGCAGCAGCGGCCCGCGGTTGATGTCCATCGCAACGGCGTGCGGCACCCGCCCCGAGCGCACCAGCTCGATCGGTATGTACCCGTGATCCGTCCCCACATCCGCAAGGCGGAATCCGGAAGTCACCATCCCGGATACTGCCTGCAAGCGTCTCGATATCTGCATCTCTAACCTCCCGCCATCACACCGCGGCCCACCGCCGGGCCGCGCTCTATTCCAGGTAATCCCGCAGCTTCCGCGCACGGCTGGGCTGCTTGATCCTCCGTATCGCCTTCGCCTCGATCTGCCGGATGCGCTCTCTCGTCACATTGAACAGCTTTCCGACCTCCTCGAGCGTCCTCTGATGTCCGTCATCCAGCCCGAAGCGCAGGCGGATCACCTGCTGCTCCCGGTCTGTCAGCGTCTCGAGCACCTCCGCAATCTGCTCGCGCAGGATGCTGTACGCCGCTTCCTCCTCCGGCACCGGCATGTTCTCATCCCGGATAAAATCTCCCAGGTGGCTGTCCTCCTCTTCCCCGACCGGCGTCTCCATCGACACCGGCTCCTGCGAAATCTTCAGGATCTCCTGCACCTTCGCCGGCGTCATCTCCAGCTTTTCGGCCAGCTCCTCCGGCCTTGGCTCCCGGCCAAGCTGCTGCGCCAGCTGCCGTGATGTCCGCACCACGCGGTTCATCGTCTCTACCATATGCACCGGGATGCGGATGGTGCGCGCCTGGTCCGCGAGCGCCCGCGTGATCGCCTGCTTGATCCACCACGTCGCGTACGTGCTGAACTTGTAGCCCTTCGTGTAGTCAAACTTCTCCACCGCCTTGATCAGCCCCAGGTTTCCCTCCTGAATCAGATCCAAAAGCTGCATCCCGCGCCCCGCAAACCGCTTTGCGATGCTCACGACAAGGCGCAGATTGGCCTCCACCAGCTTCTGCTTGGCCTCCTCGTCGCCCTCGCTCATCCGTTTTGCGAGCTCGATCTCCTCCTCCGCCGTCAGCAGCGGAATCCTCCCGATCTCCTTCAGATACATCCTGACTGGGTCATCCGTAGCCGAACCCTCCGGAGCAGACAGATCGATGCGCCCTGACGCTTCCTCCTGCTCCTCCTCGTAGAGCTCGTCCGGCTCCAGCAGTGTCTCCTCCGAGCCCGAGATGTTCAGAACGTCGACGCCCTTCTCCGCCAGGTAATCGAAGATCATTTCGTATTGGCGCTCGCTGAGCCCCTGTGTCCCGAAAAAGCTCTGGACCTCGTCATACTCCAAAATATTTTTCTTGCTCCGCGCCAGTGTCACCAGTTCCTGCAGTCTTTTCTGAAACTCCTTCGTGTGTTCCTCCATCCGGCTACCTACCTTTCCGTTCGGCCTGGCTTTTTGCCCCGAAACGTTCCAAATCCGGCACAGCGGTGCGGATTCTATCTCTCATTCTTTCCGTGTTACAGCGAAATATGCAGCTTTCTGATCTCCTGCAGCCTCCTCTTTGCGTCTACGAGCTTCTGGAGTCCCGCGATATCGGTCGGATCAAGCTCCGCCGTCTTCCTCGCGATCCCGTGCTCGACTACCTTGTAAATGGTCTCCTTCATCGCCTTTTCCCGCTCCGCGTCGCTCTCCACGCGAAGCTCCGTGTTAAACAGCTGTGCGACCACCCGCTGCTCCTCCGGCTCCGTAAAGCAGCTCGTGATCTTTGCCGGATTCAGCTCGCCCTGCTCCATCTGCCCGTAGAGCATCCCCGCCACCTTCCGGTAGAGCTCGTCCGAAAAATCCTCCGGCCGGATGTACCTGGATATCGTCGCAAACAACTGCGGATACTCCGAGAGCCAGGTCAGGATCAGCCTCTGGGATTTCCGGATCCCGTCGTCCTTCTCCTTTGGCGCCTGGCGGCGCACCTGCGGCTGCTCCGTCCTCGCCGGGACGCCCTGCATCAGACAGTTCATCACCATCCTGCGCAGCCCCTCAAACGATACATGGTATTTTGCAGCCACCGCCTCGATATAATTCTCCCGCTCGAGCTCGAGCTCGAAGCCAGCGATCTTGGCCGCAGCCGCCTGGTGGAACCGCGTCTTCGACTCCGGATCCCTCATATCGTACGACCGCTCCAGCACCGAGAGCTCGAACAGAAAGCTGTTCTCCGCCTGCGCAATCCGCTCCTCAAACGCCTCGGTCCCGCGCGCCTTAATAAACTCATCCGGGTCCTTGTAGGGGTCCATGTGCAGCACCTTCGTCGCGATCCCCGCCGCCTTCAGGAGCGGAATCGCCCGCAGCGCCGCCTTGACTCCCGCCTCATCGCTGTCATACGTCAGAATCACCTCGTCCGTGTACCGCTTCAAAAGTGAGGCGTGCTGGCTCGTCAGCGCCGTCCCCAGCGAGGCGACCGCATTCGTAAAGCCCGCCTGGTGCATGGAGATCACATCCATGTAGCCCTCGCACACGAGCAGATATTTTTTCCGCGAGGTGCGGGCAATGTGCAGCCCGTACAGGTTCCGGCTCTTGTCAAAGATGATCGTCTCCGGCGAGTTCAGATACTTCGGCTTTGCGTCGCCCATCACGCGCCCGCCAAACCCGATCACCTTCCCGTTGACGTCCATGATCGGGAACATGACCCGGTTCCAGAACTTGTCGTACATCCCCTGCCGCTCGTTCACGCTCATCAGGCCGGACTCCTTCAAAAGCGCATCCGAAATCCCCTTTTGTTTCAGGTAACGGTACAGCGCATCGCTGTATGGCCCCGCGTACCCGAGTCCGAATCTGCGCATCGTCTCGTCCGAGAGCGCGCGATTCTTCAGATACTCCATCGCCTTGGCCCCCTGCGGCGCGCGCAGCTGGTAGTAGAAAAACGTTGCCGCCATCTTGTTGACCTCGAGCACCGCGCTCTTGAGGTCCCGCTGCTTTTTCGCCTCCTCGGAATACTCCACCTCCGGCAGATCCACCCCCGCACGGTCGGCGAGCGACTTCAGCGCCTCCGGGAACGTAAAATTTTCATATTCCATTAAGAAGGTAAACACATTTCCGCCCGCCCCGCAGCCAAAGCAGTAAAACATCTGCTTCGCGGGGCTGACAGAGAACGATGGCGACTTCTCATTGTGGAACGGACACAGGCCGAAGTAGGAGCTGCCTCTGCGCTGCAGCTTCACATAGCTCCCGATCACGTCCACGATATCGTTTCTCGACCGTACCTCCTCGATCAAATCATCCGAATAAAACATGCAACTACCTCCGGTGCCCGGATCTCTCCCGGTCTGTCAAATCCGCTAACCTGCCGTTTTCACACCTGCCACGACTTCGGCACAAACAGATCCGTGTATTTTTTGATGGAGTACGGGTCTGTCATGCCTGCGATGTAGTCACAGACCACCCGCTCCCTCGGCTCTCCCTTCTCGCGCATCAGGAACTGATACTCGTCCGGCAGCACCTCCGGGTGGTCGTTGTAGTAGCCGTACAGCTCCTGTATCATCCGCACCGCCTTGTCCTCCTCATGCTTCGCCTCTGCATTGCAGTAGACACGCCGAAACATGAACGCCTTCAGATCCCGCATCGCCTGCTCCATCTCCGCGGACATGGTGATGTGGTCCTGCCCCTCGCTGTGGCGCACCACGTCATGGATCAGCGTGTTCAGCCGCCTGCGCGCCGTATCGCCGATCATCTCACGGCTCTCCTTGGGGATATCGCCGTCCTTCAGGATCCCCGCGCGCTCCGCGTCGTCGATGTCGTGGTTCAGGTACGCGATCTTGTCACAGTAGCGCACGATCTGTCCCTCCAGCGTCTGCGGTTTGCCTGACGTCCGGTGGTTCCGAATCCCATCCCGCACCTCCCACGTCAGATTCAGCCCCTCGCCGCCCTTCTCGAGCAGCTCGACCACCCGCACGCTCTGCTCGACGTGTGTGAACCCGCTCGGGCAGACCTCATTGAGCGCCCGCTCCCCGGCATGGCCGAACGGCGTGTGCCCCAGGTCGTGGCCGAGCGCAATCGCATCCACAAGATCCTCGTTGAGCCGAAGCGCCTTCGCGATCGTACGCGCGAGCTGCGACACCTCCAGGGTGTGCGTCAGGCGCGTCCGGTAGTGATCTCCCTCCGGGATCAGGAACACCTGCGTCTTCTGCTTCAGCCGGCGGAAGGACTTGCAGTGCAGAATCCGGTCCCGGTCGCGCTGATAGACCGTCCGGATGTCGCAGGGCTCCTCCCGGCGGTCCCTCCCCCTCGAATAGAGGCTGCACGCGGCATACGGGCTGAAAATCGAAAGCTCCAGCTGTTCGGTCTGCTCCCTGATGGTCATACGATCACGCTCCCCTATAAATATACTCCAAATCGTCTCAAAAAATGACAGCAAACTAAAATTTATTCTTTATTTTACTGCCAGCGTGAAGAACCTGTCAACGAATTTCCGCCCGCTTTGCAGGCACCGCTACGCATGAAAATCGATTGCTCTGTGCTTCGCACTCCCACTTACTTTCACAGTAACCTCCTGCTTCCCATCCGTGCAGATCCGGACCGCGCCGGATTCGGCTGTGGAGTACGTGCGGACTCCTGCATCCGCGAGGCGGGAGAGCGTCTCCTTCGAGGGGTGGCCGTAGCGGTTGCGCGCGCCGCACGACACGACAGCGGCTGCAGGCTGCACCCGCGCGAGGAAGGAGGCCGAGGTCCCGTTTTTGGAGCCGTGATGGCCGACCTTCAGGACGTCACACTCCGGCAGCCGGTTTGAGGACGCGAGTTTCTGCTCCGCCTCCCCCTCCAGATCCCCGGTAAACAGCATCCGGAAGCTGCCGTACTGCAAGAGCAGCACCATCGAGTCCTCATTCTTATCGCCGGTCAGCGCCGCGCCATCCGGCGCCAGGCACGTCAGACGCCACGCTTCGCCTCTCCTTCGCCCTGCCTTTCTGCACCCGAACACGCCGCCCTGCTCCATCCGGCTCACCGGAATCCCCTTTTGTGCCGCAGCTGCGGCGAGCCCGGCAAAATCGGCGGGGTCAGCCGTCGGGGGCAGCACCAGCTCTCTCAGCGTGATGCCGTGCACGTTCTCTCCGAGAAATCCCGTCTCGTACTCCTCCAGATACTCCTGCACCCCGCTCGTGTGGTCGCCGTCCGCATGTGACAGGAAGACCGCGTCAATCGTGTCAATCCCATAATACTTCAACGTCTGGCCGATTCTATATGTCCAGAGCGCCCGCTCGGTGCTGCTGCCGCCGTCGATCAGGAAGACCGCCCCGGACGGCGTGCGCACCAGCGCCCCGTCTCCCTGGCCCACGTCGAGGCAGAGGACTTCCAACTGCCGGGGAGGTGTCCTCTGTACCAAAAACAGGCAGGCACAGATGCAAAGGCTCCACAGAATGCACAGCTGCCTTCCACCGCCGCTGTGCCCTGCCGCCCGCGTCTTCCCGCCAGATCCGTCGGAACGCCTCGTGGCAGGTCTGATACGTCTGGCGGGCTCTGTGGGTCTGATACGTCTGACAAGCCCGGCACTCCCGGCCATACCGCGGATTCGCACGCTCGCCGCTGCGGTCACGCACAGCAGCGCATAATATAAGATCATCGCCGGCACAGACGGTCTCCCAAGCACCCAGACGGCCCCGGGTAACCTCTGTCCAAGGCGGCAGAGCAGGTCAAAGAGCTGCAGCAGGTAGTGAACCGGCGCTGCCAGAAACATCCCAAGCCCCGTCGAGACCAGGCCGGCAAAACCGCTTACTAGCCCCATCCCCATCAGAACCGGCATCAGAGGGACAATCACCAGGTTCAACAGCATGCTCCAGGGCGGAGTCTGATAGAAAAAGTACAGCGTCACCGGAAGCATCCCAAACCAGATTCCCGCGCTGGAGACAAGCGGAGTCAAAAAACGAGCACCGTGACCTTCCTCTGTGCAAAACGCACCGGTGAGCTCCGGCAGCAGGAACGCGATCACCGCCACCGCCGAGAAGGACAGCCAGAACGAGGCATCCTTGAGGTAGCGCGGCTCCCCGACCAGCAGCAGGATCGCCGCAGCGGCCACCGCCGTCTTCGCGTCGTATTTTCGCCCGGTCAGCTTCGCGAGCAGCCAGAGCAAGAACATCAGCCACGCCCGCACCGCCGACACCGAGCCTCCCGTCAGAAGCACATACAGCGTCAGCACACTCCCGGACACCGCGGCCGAACAGCCGATCCCGACCGGAAGACCGCGCAGCAACCGGTACAGCCCCATCCCCAGCAGGGAAATATGCAGTCCTGACACACTCGCGATATGCGCGATGCCGCTCTCCTGGTACAGCGCTTTCACCTCGCGGTCCATCCACGCCTTTTCCCCGAGGCTCACCGCCGAGATCGTCTGCGCGTCCTTTTCCCCCAGGATCCGGACGTATGAAACGTCCAACGCCCTCCGGAGCTTCCACAGCAGTGCCCGAAGCCCATGCCCGCCCGATCTGACACTCTGAACCTTGGCATCCAAAAGCCGGCACACCGTATCGTGCAGGCCGTAATATTCCCGCGCATCGAACTGCCCCGGATTGCCTGCCCGCTCAAACGCCGCTGCCGTCCCCTGCACAACGGCGTACCCGCCCCACGGCAACTCCTGCGGCAGCGTCACGAGGATCCTGTGATCCTCCTTCAATCTCTGCTCCGGGCGATCCTCTTTGACATCTTTGACGATCGAAAGCCGGTCAAGGGTATACTGTATGCCGGACGACACCGTCGTGCACGCGCAGATTCTCCCGCTGATCGTGACTCTTCCCTGCCCGTCGGCCGCATTTAGAATAAGCTCCTGCGACCGCTCCAACTCCGCTTTCATACCGGCCTCCCCGGCTGCAAGCCGAACGGCCGAAACCAACATAACTGCGAGACAAACCCATACCAGTGGTCTTCGCAAGCCACTCGAATCCTTTCCGCTCTCAATATTTCCCCCCTGATCCAGCCCTCAAGCTGAATCTGCACCTGCGGCAGCGCATTTCCATTTGCTGTCCTTCTTCCGCACAGGATGTTCCTGCTGATCTGCGCACATTCTCTGGCTCTGCCTGAACCTTCTTCCTCCAACTCACTCGAGCCATCTGCGCATCTCTCAGCCTGTCAACTGACTTGTCTGCGCCGTCTGACCGGTTTGTGCAGTTTATGCTCCCGTCTGCGCGACATCGGCCCCGGCCTGCGCAGCTCCTGCGTCCACGCCTGCCTCCGCTCCGACCTGCACCGCACCTGCGTTCACGCCTGCTTCCGCTCCGGCCTGCCCTGCTCCTGCGTCCACGCCTGCCTCCGCTCCGACCTGCACCGCACCTGCGTCCACGCCGGCTTCCTCTCCGCCCTGCGCAGCTCCTGTGTCCACACCTGCCTCCGCTCCGGCCTGCGCTGCGTCCGCCGGGCTGCTGCTGCCTGCCTCCGTCTGCCCGGCCGCAGCAGTCGTCTGCACCTCCGCCGCCTGTGTCTCTGCGGCCAGATTCTGCGCCTCCGTCGCAAACGTTCCTTCCTCCACAAACGCATAGTTCATCGAGAACACCTGCTCCAGATCAACCTCCTCGCGGAACTTCACCGAGTCGTCCCCGGCGATCTCGATCCGGACACCTGTGATCTCATCGCACGTCTCACAGATCGAGTTCACGATCGCATAGAGCGCCGCCTCCGCCGTCACCGCACTCTCCGCCGGTACCCGGTTGACCTCCTCGTCAAAGCTGATCGTGCAGATCCCGTCGCGGATCGAGAGATTCTGGATCTTCACCGCGCCCGTGAGCACCGGCTTCGCGCCTTTCTCCTTCGGCCCGGCAATCAGCTGCTCGATAATCACGCGCTCCAGCACCATGTTGCTCGAATAGTGCAGCGACCGCACCTCGCGCACCAGCTTCTTCCCGCTCTCATCCGGGAAATACAGCGCCAGCTTCGCGTAGAGATAAGAATTAATCCCTCCGTCCTTCGTGTCGATAAAGGAGTCCGCATCCATCGCAGCGACCGGCTGCCCCTGCGCGTCGTGCAGCTGCTCCTGCTCCACGGTGATCATCACCTTCGTCACGCCCGGAATCTGCGAAAACGTCTTCACGATCGCCGCGCGCAGCAGCACCTCATCCGTGTTCCCAAGCTCATAGTATTCCTTTGAAAAATCAATCCGAAGCGCATCAATTCCGCGCTCATAGCCGTTCACCTTCACACCGTCCTGCAGCACACTCATATCCCCGGACGGCGGCAGCTCCAGCTGGTCAAACAGCTCCTCCATCAGCTCCTCAAACGTCTTCGCAGCCGGCTCATACTTGCTCTCCACGAGACGCGTCCTGGTCGCATTGACATAGTAAACCGTATACTCATTTTCCTCCGCCTGCTTTTTTTCACAGCCGCAAAGCAGCAGCAATGCCAAAAAAAGCAGCAGCAGGATCCGTCCTGTCTTCTTCACGAAATGAACCACCTCTCCTACGGTACGTATTTCAGCGGAATGCGCACCGTAAATGTCGTGCCTTCCCCTTCCTTGCTGTACACCTTGATCGCGCCGTGGTGCATCAGCACCGCGCTCCTCGTAATTGCGAGTCCCAGTCCGGTCCCGCCGATCTCGCGGGAATGCGACTTGTCCACGCGGTAAAAGCGCTCAAAAATATGCTCCTGCGACTCCTCCGGGATCCCCATCCCGGAATCCTCGACCTTCACATAGAAGTAGCGGCTGTCCACATTTAAGGAGACATGCACCCAGCCCTCGTCGCGGTTGTACTTGATCCCGTTCTCCACCAGGTTCGACAGCGCCAGCGTCAGCTTCGTCTCGTCCACCTCCGCGATCACCGGCTTAAAGCTCTCCAGCACCAGCTCGATGTCCCGCTTCGCCGCAATCGGGCGCAGCCGTTTCAGGATCAGCTCGATCAGCTGATTGATATTCGTCTCCTGGATATTGACATCGGACGATCTGCGGTCCATCTTGACCAGGGACAGCAGATCCGTGATGATCTTGTTCTCCCGGTCAATCTCCTCCGCGATATCTCCCATAAACTCCTTGTACAACTCGACCGGCACATTGTCCTGGGCCAGCAGCGAATCCGCGAGCACCTTCATCGACGTGATCGGCGTCTTCAGCTCGTGCGAGACATTCGAGACGAACTCCTGCCGCGACTCCTCCTGCACCTTCATGCGGTTGAGCATCCGGTTGTACGCCTCCGAGAGCAGTTTCGTCTCCGTGTAGTCCGGAATCGAGATCTCCTGCCCTTCGATCACGCCGCCGCGCACCTCCTCGAGCGATTTGGTAATCCTCCCGAACGGCTTCGTCAGCATCCTGGCGACATAAAACGCGGTCGCGCAGATCAACACCGTCAGCACGACCTGCAGGATCCAGACCGTGTTTCCAAGCGCGTCTCTTCCCTCGTTCACGTCCTCCGTCGAGACGCTGACGATCATGATCCCCTCGATCTCCTTCGTCTCCTGCTCCTTGATCGGCACGGTCAGCTCGAGGAACTGATTTTCCTCATCATAATTAGAGGAGTCCGTCCCCAGAAACGACTGGAGCACCTCCTCTGATATAATAAACTTATCCTCATCGATCCCGAACGTGTCGCGGATAATTTTAAAATTGTTATTTACAATAATGACACGGCCATTGTAGATATTCGCAACCTGCGCCATCTGGCGGTCGACCTGCTTCGACGGCTCGCCGTAGATATACCCGCTCTCGCTGACCTGCCCCGCCAGCTCCTGACACTGGCTCTGCATGGTGGCCCGCTTCTGGGCAACGGCCTGCGCCACGTAGTTCTCCAAAATCACGTATTTCATCAGGAAGATCGGCATCAGCCCGACCAGAATAAAAATGATAAAAATACGCGCCTGCAGGCTCTTAAAATAGTTCAGTGCTTTCGTCCTAATGCTGGAAATAGTAACCAACTCCCCACTTCGTATGTACATACTTCGGCTCGCTCGGGTTCACCTCAATCTTCTCGCGCAGCCTCCGGATGTGCACATCCACGGTGCGGACGTCGCCCGGATACTCGTAGCCCCACACGATATTCAGCAGATTCTCGCGGCTGTAGACCTTATTCGGATTGAACACCAGAAGCTCCAGCACGTCAAACTCCTTGGCGGTCAGATTGACCTCCCTGCCTCCGATGCTGACCCGGCGCCCCTCACAGTCGAGCACAAGGTCGCCGACCTCCACCAGCTTCCCTTTCGGCTCAGCCAGCGCTTTCTGCGCAGTGCGACGCATGATCGCCTTCAGGCGGGCCTTCACCTCGAGGATGTTAAACGGCTTCGTAATATAGTCATCTGCTCCGTACTCAAGCCCCATAATCTTGTCCATGTCATCGCCCTTGGCCGTCAGCATGACGATCGGGACATCCGAAAATTCCCGCACCTGCTGGCAGACCTCGAGCCCGTCCATCTTCGGAAGCATCAGGTCCAGAAGGATGATGTCGTACTCCTTATCCTGCGCCATGCGCAGTCCTTCCTCGCCGTCATAAGCACAGTCCACCTCCATATCATCCTGCTCCAGGCTGAAACGGATTCCCTTTACGATCAGTTTTTCGTCATCTACCACTAAAACCTTTTTTCCCATGCTCTTTACTCCTTTTAGTTCAATCTCTGTGACTGTTCCGGACCCAGGTGACACGCCAGCCGGCCTCGAGCGCCGCCGTCAGCCCACCGTGATCCTGTCCTCTATTTTCGAAAATACCGCGGACTTAATCCCCGATATGTTTTGTATCTCCTCAATCGACGTGAAGCTTCCGTGAGCCTCCCGGTACTCCAGGATCGCGTCAGCCTTCGCGCCGCCGATCCCCGGCAGCGTCATCAGTTCCTCGCGCGTCGCCGTATTTAAATTTACAAGATTCTCCGAAACCCCTGTCTGACCAACGCCTGCGATCCCGGATGTCGCGTCTCCTGTCTGCCCGGCGGTTGCCGGATCCAACGTCTGCCCGATGGCCGCGGCCTCCGCCTCCATCTGCCGGGTCTCGTCTGTCGTGTACACATACAGCTTCTGGCCGTCGTACACCTCCCCGGCCTGGTTCAGCCACTGCTCATCTGCATCCTCCGCAAAGCCTCCTGCCAGCGCGATCGCCTCGTACACGCGCATACCACTGCGCATCTCACAGACGCCCGGGCTGCGCACTGCCCCGCAGACATAGACATAAATTATGGACGGAGTCTCCGTCTCCTGCTCTGTCTTTGGCACCTCTGCCGCAGCGCTCTCCGTCTCCTGCTCCATCTCGAAAAGGGACTCCTCCTGAAGTCCCGCCCTATATACTTCCCGGTCACGCGCACAACCGCCCGCAAGAAGCATCCCCCCTGCCAGCACCGCCTGCGCGAACCACCGCTTCCATTGTCTCTTCTGTCGTCTTCTCTGTAACTGCATACCCTCGCCAGCCAAAGCCGTCGGTTCCCTGATGCATTCTTATATTGTAATGGAAAATTAAAGATTTTGCAATATTTTTTTCAAAATTCTATCCGGCAAATTGTATCTGACGGCCTGCACGGCGTCCCGGACAAATTGTAGTTCTTGCCTTTTTCCGTATCAATGGTAAAATAGGAAATAAACGGCTGCATAACCATCATGACACACAGAAAGGAGACTATCATGCAGACAGCAAAAGTAGATTTACACCTGCACCTTGACGGTTCGCTTCCGCTCCCGTGGGCTTTTGAGCGGGCGCTCCGGAAGGGGATCCTGCCACCGAATACCACCCGCGAGGCCTTCTGCGATAAAATGCGCTTCGGCAGCGGGAAAAGCGCCCAGGAGGTCATGGAAATGTTCGACCTCCCGATCGCGCTGATGCAGACGCGCGAGGAGCTCCACGACACCATCTACCTGCTGATCGAGCGCCTCGCAAAAAGCGGGCTGATCTACGCGGAGATCCGCGCCGCGTCCCAGCACCACACAAAGGGCGGTCTCTCCCAGACACAGGTCCTCGAGGCGCTCTGTGACGGGCGCAGGGATGCCCTGCGGGATTTCCCGTCGATCCGCATCGGCATCATCAACTGCCTGATGCACAAGCTGCCAGACGCGTCCGCCAATTACAAGGAGAACCTGGAGACCATCGAGGCGACCAGAGCCATGCTCGGAAACGGCGTCGTCGCGCTCGATCTCGCAGGCTTCGAGAACAGCGGCCCGTTCACAGACTACGCGCCGTTCTTTGAAAAAGCGCGCGCCTGCAACATCCCGTACACGATCCATGCGGGCGAGATGGGCGAAGGCGTCCATGTCAGAGAGGCCATCGCGATGGGCGCACACCGGATCGGACACGGCATCAACTGCGTCCAGGACCCCGCGTGGCTTCAGGAAGTCGTCGACACCCAAATCCCGCTCGAGGTCTGTGTCACCTCCAACCTCTTCCTCGGCCTCACCTACGAGACACATCCGATCCGGACGCTGCTTGCGGCGGGCGCGAACGTGACGATCAACACCGACAATATGACCTTCTCCGAGACGGACCTCGCAAATGAGCACCGCCAGCTTCGCGCCATCGGCGTCACCGAAGAGCAGCTCACACAGTGCACGCGCAACGCCATCCGGGCGGCCTTTCTCCCGGAGGACGAAAAGCAGGAGCTGCTTCGCGCTACCATTTAAAGATCACAATCCCGACGATGGAGATCGCCATCCCGATCACCTTCCGCCACGCAAACGGCTCCTTCTCGACGCCGAAGATCCCGAACAGCTCGATCAGGTAGGCGACGATCAGCTGCGAAATCACAATCAGCATGGCCGCGCGGGCTGGTCCCAGCGCGGCCATGCTCTTCACCACCGTGATCGTGATAAAGGCGCCGAGCACGCCGGAGAGCAGCATGTACTTGTGATCCACCTGGCCCAGCAGCAGAAAATTCGTGCGGTCGGTCACGAGCCAGGCCAGAAGGCAGACGAGCAGCGCCGTAAACTGCACAAAAGCAGACGAGACCCAAAGACTCGTCTGCTTTGTCACCTCCGTGTTAAACACTCCCTGCACGCTCATCAGAGCACCGGAGAGCAGGGCAATCAGAATTCCGAACATCACAGCATACCTCCCATTCTCATGTCTTCTGGAAGTATATGCATTTTTCTCTTTTTTATGCGGAAGATTGCGAATCTCTACGCCTGGAAGGCCAGCTCCAGCCTGCGGATCATCTCGTCGACATCCCCCTTCGTGATCACGAGGGGCGGCACAAGCCGCAGGACATCCGCCCCCGCGCTCAGCACAATCAGGCCGTGTTCCAGCGCTTTTGCGACCAGCTCCCCGACCGGGCGGCCGGTCACGACAAGCCCCTGCATCAGCCCCATGCCGCGGCGCAGGCTCAAAAAGTCGTACTTTGCGACCAGCTCATCGAGTCTCTGCTCCAGGTACGGAGCCACCTCTCTCACATGATCGACCACGTGCAGCTCCTCAAAGAGGTCAAAGACCTTCGAGACCGCCGCGCAGGCGAACGGGTTGCCGCCGTAGGTCGTGCCGTGGTCCCCCGGGACGAGCGACGCGTTCGCGACCTTCTCGTTCAGCACGAACGCGCCGACTGGCACGCCGCAGCCGAGCGCCTTCGCACACGTCATGATATCCGGCTCCACGCCGTACTGCTGCCACGCAAAATAGCTGCCGGTCCGCCCCATGCCGCACTGGATCTCGTCGAGAATCAGCAGGATGTCGCGCTCCTCGCAGAGCGCTTTCACGCCCTGCAGGAACTCCGGCGTCGCCGGGTAGATCCCGCCCTCCCCCTGCACCGTCTCGAGGATGACGGCGCACGTGCGGTCCGTCACCTGCTCCTTCACGTTCTCCAGGTCGTTGAAGTCGGCGAATTTCACGCCGCCCATCAGCGGGCGAAACGCCTCCTGGTAGTGCGGATTTCCCGTCACGGAGAGCGCGCCGATGCTCCTGCCGTGGAAGGAATGGTTCATCGCAATGATCTCATGGTCGGTGCGGCCGTCCTTGAGGTACGCGTATTTCCGCGCTGCCTTGATCGCGCCCTCGATCGCCTCCGTCCCGCTGTTCGTGAAGAACACCTTGTCCATTCCGCTGACCTTCGCCAGCTTCTCCGCCGCCTCCTTGAGCGGGACGTTGTAGTAGAGATTCGAGGTGTGGATGATCCGGTCGATCTGCGCCTTGAGCGCATCGTTGTACGCCTGGTTGCCGTAGCCAAGCGCGAACACCGCAATCCCAGCCCCGAAATCCAGATACTCCTTTCCGTCCACATCGGTCAGGTAAACCCCCTCTCCCTTTTCCAGAACCACCGGAAAACGGTTGTAGGTGTGCAGTACATACTGCTCTGTCTCTTCCATATATACTTTGCTGTCCATATCGTTACTCCTGATAGTAGTGCTCCTCATCGTCCCCGATGATCGCCGTGCCAATTCCCTTGTTCGTGAAAAATTCCAGCAGCAGACAGTGCTCGATCCTGCCGTCCAGGATATGCACGCGGGACACGCCCGCCTCGATCGCCTGGATGCAGTTCTGCAGCTTCGGCAGCATGCCGCCGCCGACATGCCCGCTCTTCAGAAACTCCTTCGCCTCCGGGATCGTCAGCTCGCTGATCAGTGAGGTGCGGTCGAGCGGATCGCGGTAAACGCCCTCGATGTCCGTCAGGAACGCCAGCTTTGTCGCCTTCACCGCCGTGGCGATCGCACACGCCGCATCGTCCGCGTTGATGTTGAAGGAGTGATACGCGTCGTCGGATCCGATCGGGCAGATCACCGGGATGAAATCATTGTCAATCAGCGTGTTGATCAGGGAGGTGTCGACCTCCTTGACCTCGCCGACGTAGCCGATGTCCTTCCCGCCTGCCAGCTTCTTGTCGACGCGCAGCACCGTGCCGTCCTTTCCGCTGATGCCGACCGCCTTCAGGCCGACCTTTTCCATCATGGAGACCAGCCCTTTGTTGATCTTGTTCAGGACCATCTCCGCGACCTCCATCGTCTCCTTGTCCGTGACGCGCAGGCCGTTCACAAAATTCGTCTCGAGGCCGACCTTGTTGATCCACCGTGTGATCTCCTTGCCGCCTCCGTGCACAATGATCGGCTTGAAGCCCACCAGCTTCAGCAGCGCGACATCCCGGATCACGCTCTTCTTCAGCTCGTGGTCCACCATCGCGCTCCCGCCGTACTTTACGACAATCGTCTTTCCGTGAAAACGCTGGATATACGGCAGCGCCTCAATCAGCACATTCGCTTTTTCCAGCCACAGTTCCATCGTTGATTCCATATCCGTCTCCGCTCTCCCTCTCTATATTTTTCTGGTTACGGTTCAGCCACAATCGCCAATCGCTTACGCAGCAAGCGGGGTGCTGTGCCCGCCTTACGAACGGTAATCCGCATTGATCTTCACGTAATCGTACGTCAGATCACAGCCCCAGGCCGTCGCGGATGCGTCGCCCATCTTGACGTCTGCGATCGCGGTCACTTCCTTCTCGGAGAGGATCTTCGTGGCCTCCTCCTCGCTGTAGCCCGTCGAGACGCCGTCCTCGATGATTTTCAGCCTACCCGCCGCGCTCTCAAAGTACAAGTCCACCTGCTCCGGGTCAAACTGCACGCCCGAGTACCCCATCGCGCACAGGATCCGGCCCCAGTTCGCGTCGTGCCCGAAGATCGCCGCCTTCGTCAGGTTCGATGTGATGATCGATTTGCTCAGGGTGACCGCGTCCTCCTTCGATTTCGCCCCGACGACCTTCACCTCAAAGAGCGCCGTCGCGCCTTCCCCGTCCGCCGCCATGTGCTTCGCCAGGTATGTATTCACGTAATTCAGCGCCTTCGCAAACGTGTAGTAGTCCGCATTTTCTTCCTCGATCCGCGCATTGCCGGCCTCGCCGTTCGCCAGCACGAGCGCCGTGTCGTTCGTCGAGGTGTCGCCGTCGACGGAGACCATATTGTACGTATCCCTCACGCTGTCGCTCATGGCCTTCTGCAGCAGCTCCTTCGAGATCGCCGCATCTGTCATCACAAAGCTCAGCATCGTGCACATGTTCGGATGGATCATGCCGGAGCCCTTGCACATGCCACCGATCGTCACGAGCTTCCCGCCGATCTCCAGCTCGACGGCGACCTCCTTTTTCACGGTGTCCGTCGTCATGATCGCCTCCGCCGCCAGCGTCCCGGCTGCCTCCGTGTGAGCGAGCATCGGCTTCATGAGCGCAATGCCCTGCTTGATCTTGTCAATCGGAATCTGCCGGCCGATCACGCCGGTCGACGCGACCAGCACCTGCTCGGGCGCAATCCCGAAAAGCTCGGCCGCCTGCCTCGCCGTCTCGGCGCAGTAGCCAAGCCCCTCCGCCCCCGTGCACGCGTTCGCGACGCCGCTGTTCACGACGACCGCGTGCACCGTGCCGCCTCCGTACACCACGGACTGATCCCATTTTACGGGGGCCGCCTTCACCACATTCGTCGTAAACGTCCCGGCCACCTGGCACGGCGCGGCGCTGTAAATCATCGCCATATCCTTCTTTCCCGCCTTGATCCCGGCGGCAACGCCGATCGCCTCAAAGCCCTTCGGGGCAGTCACACCACCTGAAATTTCCTTCCACATAATCGGTATTCTCCTTTTCTCTCTACGGGAACATCGGCGCCATCTGCAATCCCTCGGCCTCATCCAGCCCGAACAGCAGGTTCATATTCTGGACGGCCTGCCCGGCGGCTCCCTTTACGAGATTGTCCATCGCGCCCATCATGATGATCCGGTGCGTGCGCGGGTCCAGCTTGAAATTCACATCGACGTAATTGCTCCCCTCGACCCATTTCGTCTGCGGGCAGACATCCGCCGGCAGTACGCGGACGAACCGCTCTTTCTCGTAATACTTGTCGTACACCGCCTTTACCTCCTCGTAGCTGACGTCTCTTCGGAGGGACGCGTACGCGGTGATCAGGATGCCGCGGTTCATCGGCACGAGATGCGGCGTAAAGTTCAGCAGCACCGGCTCGCCCGCCGCGTAGGAGAGCTGCTCCTCGATCTCCGGCGTGTGCCTGTGGTTCGCCACACCGTACGCCTTCATGTTCTCATTGACCTCACAGAACAGATTGTCCGTCTTCGCGCCGCGGCCCGCCCCGGAGGTGCCCGACTTCGCGTCGATGATGATCGTCGACGGGTCGATCAGCCCTTCCTTCAATAACGGATAAATCGCGAGCGTGCTGCAGGTCGGATAGCACCCCGGGTTCGCGATCAGCCGCGCCCCCCGGATCTGCTCCCGGTTGATCTCACAGAGCCCGTAGACCGCCTCGTCGATGTACTGCGGCGCCTTGTGCGCAAGCTTGTACCACGCCTCGTAGACCGATACATCCTTCAGACGGAAGTCCGCGCTCAGGTCGATCACCTTCGTCGTCGACAGAATCGCTTCATTAATTAAGGAAGCGCAGAGCCCCTGCGGCGTCGCCGTGAAGATCACATCCGCCTGCCCTGCCAGCTCCTCCATATTGTCATCCATGCACTTCGCGTCGACCAGCTGAAACATGTTCTGGTAGATCGACGCGTACGGCTGATCGACATAGCTTCTCGAGCCGTACCACACAATTTCTGCATCTTTATGTCCGAGCAGCAGTCTCACAAGCTCCCCGCCTGCGTAGCCTGTCGCGCCTATAATTCCTGCTCTTATCATAGCTTTTCCTCCTTCGCCAGTCGCTTCTCCCAATTCTATACCAATCCCCACCAGAAGTAAAGAATTTTATTCTTGCATGATTATACATAATTATTGCATAATATTCAAGCATTTTTTCTGTTTTCACCAAATTTAATTTTGGGTCTTGCATATTTATGACTCTTGTTGTATAGTGTGAGGGATTGAATCAACGCTCTGTTTTTACTTTTATTTACATACAGGAGGATTTTATTATGAAGGAAAAAGTAATTCTCGCCTATTCCGGCGGTCTGGACACCACCTCAATGATTCCGTGGCTCAAGGAAAATTTTGACTACGATGTCGTCTGCTGCTGTGTGGACTGCGGCCAGGGCAACGAGCTGGACGGCCTCGACGAGCGCGCGAAGCTCTCGGGCGCGGCAAAATTATACATCGAGGACATCAACGACGAGTTCTGCGAGGACTTCATCATGCCCTGCGTCAAGGCCGGCGCGGTCTACGAGCACAAGTACCTGCTCGGCACCTCGATGGCGCGCCCGGCGATCGCGAAGAAGCTGGTCGAGATCGCGCGCAAGGAAGGCGCGACCACGATCTGTCACGGCGCGACCGGAAAGGGAAATGACCAGATCCGCTTTGAGCTCGCGATCAAGGCGCTCGCACCGGATCTGAAGGTGATCGCTCCGTGGCGCATGACCGACATCTGGAAACTGGAGTCCCGCGACGACGAGATCGAGTTCTGCAAGCAGCACGGCATCGACCTCCCGTTCGACCACAGCCACAGCTACAGCCGTGACCGCAACCTCTGGCACATCAGCCACGAGGGACTCGAGCTCGAGGATCCCTCCAACGAGCCGAACTACGGCAACATGCTCGTCCTGGGCGTGACTCCGCAGGAGGCGCCGGATGAGGGCGAGTACGTGACCATGACCTTCGAGGCCGGCACACCCAAGACCATCAACGGCAAGGCCATGAGCGTCCGCGAGATCATCACCGAACTGAACCGCCTGGGCGGCAAGCACGGCATCGGCATCGTCGACATCGTCGAGAACCGCGTCGTCGGCATGAAGTCCCGCGGCGTCTACGAGACCCCGGGCGGAACGATTCTCGTCGCGGCGCACGAGCAGCTCGAGGAGCTCTGCCTCGACCGCGAGACGATGGAGACAAAGAAGAAGCTCGGCAGCCAGTTCGCGCAGGTCGTCTACGAGGGCAAGTGGTTCACCCCGCTGCGCGAGGCGATCCAGGCCTTTGTCGAGGTGACGCAGCAGTACGTGACCGGCGAGGTGCGCTTCCAGCTCTACAAGGGCAACATCATCAAGGCGGGAACGACCTCCCCGTACAGCCTCTACAACGAGTCGCTCGCGAGCTTCACGACGGGCGATCTCTACGACCACCACGACGCGTCCGGCTTCATCACCCTGTTCGGCCTGCCGCTCAAGGTCCGCGCGATGAAGCTGATGGAGGAGAAAAATAATACTCAGAGCCACTAAGTGAGAACCCAAAATGACAGCAAAAGATCCGCAGGAGACGATCTATTCCACCGTTTCCTGCGGATTTTCTTTTTTCACAAATCCTGTGCCCACCTACGCCCTCTTCTTAATCCCCGTCCATCCAGGAACTAACCTTCCAAGCGTCTCAAACTCACTTTCTACCGCCACAACAGCTAAATACGGCGATTCTGTGACATCAATCCTAATTCGACCTTACCTCCTGCCGCATAAATCCGATGTAGGAGCCGCCGAAGGCCACCAGCATCAGAGCTGCGAGCCCGGTCAGGTGCGGCCACACGAGCAGAAGGCTCTGCCCCAGGCTCAGATATCCGCTGATCGCGCCGACCAGCTGATCCATCGTCACGACATTGACGGAGCGCACCGTCGGGTTCATGATCGTGGAGATCGCCTCGCTGTACAGGTAATACGGGGAAATCCGGTTCAGGTTCTGATTCAGCGTGTAGTTGTTCAGGCTGTTGAACATCGCACGGTACTGGTCATTGACCGGGTAAACCGCGTTCGCGATGATGCTCGCCACCAGGCTCATAAAGATCGCGAAAAAGATCCACACGGAGATCGATGCCAGCGCCGAGGTCGCCGAATGGCGGCAGACCACCGAGAACAGGATCGAGAGCGCCAGCCAGAACGCAATGTAGACGACCGTGAAAATCAGGAAGATCAGGATTCTCAGTACCTCCTCCGTCTCCGGCACCAGACCGGTCACCGCCATCCCGATCGCGCCCAGCGCGATGCCCATCGTGAAGATCACGATCGCGATCACCGCCGTGCCCGCGAGAAATTTTCCGACAATGATCGAGTCACGGTAGATCGGCTGCGAGACCAGCCGGTTCAGCGTCCCGCTTGCGCGCTCACTGTTCACGGCGTCAAAGCCAAGCGCGAGGCCGATGATCGGCCCAAGCAGCGCGATGAACGACATGAAGGATGGAATCGAGCTCCCGCCCGTCGTGTACAGCTTCAGGAAAATGAAATTGCTGTCCGCTGCGATCGCGTCTGCCAGGCCGGAGATCGCCCCGTACAGGCTCGCGAAGCTCGTCGCCCCGATCAGAACCAGCAGGATCAGGAACCGCTTGCTCCTCAGATGATCCGCAAGCTCCTTTCTCACGAGCGCGTTCCGGCCTGTGCTTCCCTTGATGTGCCGCCCGTGTGCCGGACGCGCCTCATCCGTTCCCGATGCTCCTTTGGAGACCGGATATCCCGGTGCTCCTTTAGCGGCCGGATATGCCTCATCCGTTCCCGGCAGCCTTCCGCTTCCGGCCAAATTTTCTTCTTGCTTCTGATTCATTGCTTCCATCATTCTGCCCTGCCTTTTCAAAATAACGTCTGTAAATCTCATCCAGATCGCCGCCGCGCTGATGCAGATGCATCACCGTATAGTCATGCTCGCCGAGGAATTTCGTCAGCTGCGGGCGGATGTCTGTCTTCGAGGTGATCATAAAGCGCCGCCCCTCCTTCTGGATCCCGAGGATGCCCGGCTGGGATGCCAGCATCCCGAGGATCTGGTCGTCGCACGGCTCCACATCGACCTCCA
Organism: Oscillospiraceae bacterium; assembly: GCA_021771715.1. Taxonomy (GTDB): domain Bacteria; phylum Bacillota; class Clostridia; order Lachnospirales; family Lachnospiraceae; genus Choladousia. The sequence continues at coordinate 10,601 of JAETOO010000016.1, read as the reverse complement.
GAAGATACGTCCCGTTCTTCTGAATCTGCTTTTCCAGCTCCGGCAGCGTACCGCACGCGATCAGGCTTCCCTCAACGTAGATGCCGACGCGGTCGCAGACCTGCTGGATCTGCTGCAGCTGGTGCGACGAGATCAGGACGGTCCTGCCGTCCTTCACCGACAGATCCCGGATGATGTTCAAGAGCTCCCGCATGCCCTCCGGGTCGATGCCCAGGGTCGGCTCATCCATGATGATGACCTCCGGGTCCTTGATCAGCACATCGGCGATCCCAAGCCGCTGCCGCATGCCCTTCGAGTACGTGCCCGTCCGCCGATCCGCGGCCTCCGTCATGCCGACCCGCTCCAGAAGCGCGTCGATGCGCTCCTCCAGCTCCCGGCCGCCCATCCCGTTGAGACGGCCGGTGAACCGCAGATTCTGACGCCCTGTCATGTCGGTGTAGAACCCGACGTTGTCCGGCAGGTATCCCACCACGGACTTTACCTCCAGCGGGTTCCTCGTGCAGTCACAGCCGTCGATCGTAGCTGTGCCCGCCGTCGGTTCGGTCAGACCGAGCAGCATCAGAATCGTCGTCGTCTTGCCCGCGCCGTTTGGGCCGAGCAGTCCGAACACCTCTCCTCTTCGAATCGAGAGATTCAGATCGTTCACTGCCAGCTTCGATCCGTACCGCTTCGTCAGGTGAGAGGTCTGAATGATATGTTCCATTTTTTCAGCCATGCCTATCGTCTCCCGAACTTCTTAAAGATCGCGCCAAGCGCTACCACCAGCACTACGATGATTGCCACCGCCACAAAGCCCCAGGTCGTCGGTGTCTTCACGGACACGCGGAACTCCGCCATATCCGAGGTCTCGTCGTTGCGGATCGTGATGTCCGTCACATAGTCCCCGGTGATCACGTTCTGCGCCGGCTTCACTGTCGCCGTGATTTCCTTCGTCGCGCCTGCCTCGAGCGTCTCGATCGTCGACTCGCTGAAGGACACCTCCCAGTCTGTCGGCGCCGACGAGGTCAGGTTCAGGTTCGTCAAATCGACATTGCCGTTGTTCGTCACGCTCAACGTCACGGTCGACTCCTTGTCTGCGTACGCGTCAAAGCTCAGCCGCCCGTCCGGCGTCGAGAGCGATACGTCGTAGGTACCGGTGACCGACACAGACAGGTCTGTGGAGAGACTGTCCTCCGCGGAGATGACCGATACCGGAATCACATAGTCTCCCTTCTCCACCTCTGCCGGCGGCGTCACCGTCACGGTCACGCCCTGGCTGCTGCCGGACTCGACATTCAGGCTCGCGACATTCGTGCTCTCGCCCGACGGGGTGAAGGTGGCCTGCCAGCCGGTCGGCACATCCGCCGAGAGGCTGTAGGACTGCTCCGTCGCGCGGTTGTTCACGATCGTCGTGTCGAACGTGAACGTAGTCCCGGAAGCGCCCTGCTGCTCCGGATACTCGGAGGAAAACGTGCTCTGCAGCGCCTCCTCCTTGCTGACTGTGACCGCCAGCTCCAGCACATCCGACGCGCCTATTCCTCCGTCCGCCTCCAGCTCAATCGTATACGTGCCGTCCTCGGCATCCTTGGGCACGGTCAGGCTGAAATCGGCGGTCGCCGGATCCTCGGTGTCGTCCCCGTCCACATGGACGCGCGTAATCTGGCTGCTGCCTCCCTTGAAATAGCCGGTCCAGTTCTCCGGAAGCGATTTCACCGAGAGATCTGCGTCGTACGATTCTCCCTCGGCACAGTCAAACTTGAGGTCGAAGGTCGTGCTGTCGCCTGCCTTGACCGTCACGCCCGGATAAGCAGTGCTCATATCCAGCCCCTCCGCCGCATACACCGGAGCCGCGCCAAGCATCATCGCCGCGGCCATAGACGCCGCAGCCAGACCTGCCCCTGTCCTTCTCATCATTCCATTCACGCCTTTCATCATCATGAACTCCTTCCATATTCATCGTTTTTCCGTCAGCTCTCCCCGGAACCGGCGCACCGTGGCCGCCTGGTCACGCCGCATGACTGCTGCCTCGCGGACCGCAGCCGCCCGATCATCCCGCACGGCCACCGCATCGCAGACCGCTGCCGCCAAGCTACCCCGCACGGTCCTCATCCGCCTCCCGGTCTCCAAGCTTCGAGGATGATTATAGAGCCGGAATGTGTCTCTTTTTTGATGGAATTGTGTTCTCGCTGTGGTCGTTCTGTGAAAAAAATATGTTCTGCAAAGAGGCAAATGACCGGCATTAAAAAAACTCCTTTGCCAGCAGTTTTGCATGGCAAAAGGAGTGTAAATGAATCAAATATTGTTTTCCAGTAATATACACATCTGTTCAGGCTCTATACATGGGATATTACTTGCAGCAAAATCTGCGGTATTCCTGGTAACAATATAATCGGCATGATATTGTTTCGCACATTCCATTTGTAAGCAATCTTCAAAATCGCTGAATTTTTCATTTTTCAGCGCATTCTCAATTTTTCCTGCATCAATGCCTTCAACATCAAACAGTTCACACAATGCAAGTAATATTTCACGTCGCTCCTCCGTTGAATATACCTTACGCAAAATATAAAAAATATTCGGAACGGTATGTGCTGCTATGCATCCAAATATCTTTTTTCCTTTACAAGCTTCTACAATTCTTCCGGCATGTGTCCCATATGGCTCACGATTCAAAATATAATCCAGAATAACATTCGTATCAATTAACACCCGCATTTCCATATCTCTCCTCACGATAAGCTGCCAATTCTTTCTCATAGTCTAACTGAACCGGAACTTTTTTTCTAAGTCGTTCCAATGTATGAAAAGCTTTTTCCCGCTTTTCCTCCTGTTGACCGTATAAACCGGCAACCCCTTCCATGATCTGTATAATAAATATTAATTTATCTTCTGGGATTTCTTCCAGAAGTGATAATGCATCCTGTCTAAGCTTTGTCATCACTTTCTCCCCTTTCTTCTTACTTTGCGCAGATACGGCTTTATTAGCAATCTTATGTTTTCTATTTTCTATTATGATACCATGAATGCATACACTAGACAAGGCGCTCACATTTAAAAAACTACTCCAATCTGTATTCCATTCTGCGCACACGTTCTGTCATTTTGCAGCTCTCATAAAATGCAATCGCATCCTTGTTGAATTCCCATACGCCAAGTTCCAGCCTTTTACAGTTCTTTTCTTTCGCCTTTTCCTTACAGCACTCAAACAGTCTTTTTCCGATTCCGTTTCTCTGGTACGATTTCAGGACGCAGATATCGTCAATATAGAAGCAGTCATGATCGATGTACGTAGAGTGATTTCTGTAAGAAATCATCCAGGCGAACGCATATCCTACCACCTCGCCATGATCCGCTTCGGCAATGTAGATTGTGTGGTTCGGATCGTTTAACCTTTCTGCGAATGCTTCCCTTGTAAAGTAGCGGGCTTCGGGCATCTCGTATCGTTATGTTCATGTTCGTCATTCCTTTCTGAATATGTCAAGTGTGTGATGAGAGTAACCAACCATATCCTGTCTCTCGCAGACTGCAAGATGATATTTCAGATACAGCTCGTACATCCGCTCATCCATCTGGTCTACGGTTTCTCTCATATGATTTGTGTAACCGTCCGTGGCAACGAAGTGAAGCTGTGTGACAGGAAACTCGGCTCTCAAATGGTCGATGTCTTCTTTGCGGTACAGCTCGAATAAATCCCAGGGGTGCGAGAAGGTCTCGAATGTCTCTGTGTCGAGCATACATTTTTCTATCACGCTGTAAATTTCCCCTCCTTTAAAGCCGTAGGATAACACACACGCGTCGCCCATACAGTATGCGGCAAACACAACGCCGCCTCTCCTTGTCACCCGGATCGCTTCCGACAATGCTTTTCGCTTATCTTCCTGCGCAAATAAATGATACATCGGGCCGAGCAGCAGAGTCATATCATAAGTATCGCTCTCAAATCCAGACAAATCCATCGCATTCCCCTGTGTGATCGTAACGGGTTCGCCCTCGACGGTGTTCTGCCTGAAGAGTTCGATATTATGCGCTACCAGTTCGACTGCATCCACCCGATAGCCCTTCTGCGCCAGGGCATGACTATACCGGCCTGTAGCTGCACCGATCTCCAGGACGCGCATCCCCGGCCTCAGATATTTCTCGATATACTTCATGGTAGTCACGTACTCTACCCTCCCATGCCTGGAGAGCAGGCGGCCCTCCTCGTCATAGCTCTCATAATAATTTGTCAGATAGTCTTTTGTTTCCATCTTTCACCCTCCTATAAAAATAATTACAGTTCAGCCGGGACGCCATGCAGGCTGCGGCTAAAAATGTATAAAAAAACAGTGCAGACTAAGATCCACTCATAGCCTGCACTGCATTTCGCTTCATCAGATCAGAAAAAAGCTCTAATCGCCTGAATAAAGGGATAGCAATGTAAGCCCGCTGTTCGGCCAATAATAGCACGGGACTGCGGACTGCATAACGACTACCTTCTGAAAGCTGTCGATACGCTTCAACATTGCCTTACCTCCTGAAACATTTGCTGTTCGATACTCCTACTCCTCCGCCGCGAGATCCGTTATGAAGTCGTCGAGCGCCGACGTATTCACCGTGTAGTTCGGCTTCTCTACCGCTGACTCATCCGGCTGCATGCCATTGTAAATGGACACGCCGACCCACGCGACCAGCGCGATCGCAACCACCGATACGCCTGCCTTCATCGCCGCCAGCTGACGCTTCTCCTTCTGGATCAGCTTCGCGCGATTCTTCTTCTCCTCTTTATAACGATCAACCTTCGCCTGACTCATATCTCTGTCTCTCCTTTGCACGATACTCTCCTGCGCAGCTTTCTGTACAGCAGCTCGCTCCGCACCTCTGCACAGGCCTTAATAGTAACAGTATACACCATCACGTCAAAATTTCAAGTTTTTCTTGCTACACAAACGGTATTTCCTTCTTTTTGAAAAAGCGCTCCAGCATCCCGTCCCAGGCATGTTCCAGAGACTTGTCGAGCGAAAACACGTGCAGCGCGGTCCCACTCGTGCAGACGAGCTCCTTCCCGTCGTACCGCACATTCAAAAAGAGCCCGTCCACGTCCTCCGCCGCCACCGCCAGGCCGGACTGCCGGATCAGCGCGCTGACATTGTGAGGCGCCAGGCGGAACACAATCCGAAACGAGAGCGGTGTGTTCTTCCCCTTCATCAACTCGAAAAAAAACGGCCGCAGGCGACGCCAGAGCACATACCCGCACTTCTCGACCGCGAGCTGCTCCGCCTCGTCGGCGCCGAAGTAGTCCTCGTGCAGCTGCCCGTCCACATGGAAGGTGGCGTACGTCGTGACCGCCGCCTCCGTGAGAAGAAACGTGTCAAACGTGTCCGCGAGCAGCAGTTTCTTCATAAAATCGCGGACATCCTGTATCTGATAAGCCTTCAAACCCTGACTCCTCCTGCTCTTCTGTCTCTTTTTTGATTATACCGCAGACTATCCCCAAACGCAAACAGAAAAAATGATTTTCCTCTTTTCAACTGCCTCTCATTATGTTATAGTATTTATAATGTAGTATTGAAAACGAGATTACGGCATTTTAAAAACATGATATCAATGGAACGATCTTACAGGAGGATAGATATGGATTATATTATTGTGATGGACAGCTGCGGCGAGCGCACGCTTGCAATGAAGCAGGATGAGCGGATCGTGGCCGCACCGCTGACGATGCAGGTGGACGATTACCATTTTATCGACGACGACACATTTGACCAGGCCGACTTTCTGAAGAAGGTGGCGGACAGCCCGAACTGCCCGAAGTCAGCCTGTCCCTCCCCCGATTATTATAAGGAAGCATTTGCGAGAGCCGACCGGCGTGCCTACGCGGTGACGCTCTCCGCCGAGCTCAGCGGCTCCTACAACAGCGCCGTGCTCGCGAAGGATCTGCTGCTCGAGGAGCGGCCCGACCTGCAGGTCCACATTTTCAACTCCCGCTCCGCATCCATCGGGGAGACGCTGATCACCACAAAGATCCAGGAGTGCGAGGCCGCCGGCATGGACTTTGCGCAGACGGTCGAGACCGTCGAGGACTACATTGACAGCCAGAATACGTATTTTGTTCTCGAGAGTCTCGAGGCACTCCGCAAAAACGGCCGTCTGAGCAATCTGAAGGCGTTCGTCGCGACCGCCCTCAAGATCAAACCTGTCATGGGCTCGACCCCGGAGGGCACGATCGTCCAGCTCGACCAGGCGCGCGGCATCAACAAGGCGCTCGTCAAGATGGTCAACTACGTCGTGCAGGCCGTGGAGGATCCCGAGCAGAAAATCCTCGCGATCTCCCACTGCAACTGCCCGGCCCGCGCCGAGATGGTGAAGGCGGCCATCCTCGAGCGCATCCACGTCAGGGACGTCATCCTGCTCGACACCGCCGGCATCTCCTCGCTGTACGCCAGCGACGGCGGGATCATCGTCGTGATCTGATCACTGCCATTGCAAACATTCTGAACGGTATCTTTTGTTAGCACTCATCAAAATTGAGTGCTAATTTTTTCTTGACTTTTTGTTCTATCAGTATTATCATACCCTCAGAAGTTGACGGAACACGTCACACACACCGCCCGCACGGGCATTTCTATTGCACACAAATACATTTTAAATTAAAGGAGTTGTTTTACCATGAGCAAGAAGACAGGAAGCCTTTCGATTAACAGCGAAAATATTTTCCCGATCATCAAGAAATGGCTGTATTCTGACCACGATATTTTCGCGCGCGAGATGATCTCCAACGGCTGCGATGCGATCACGAAGCTCGCAAAGCTTGAGATGATGGGCGAGTACGAGTATCCGGACGGATACAAGAAGCGCATCCAGGTCGTCGTCAACCCGGAGGAGAAGACTTTAAAGTTCATTGATACCGGCCTTGGCATGACCGCGGATGAGGTGGAGGAGTACATCACACAGATCGCCTTCTCCGGCGCAACCGATTTTCTGAATAAATATAAGGACAAGACGACACAGGATGAGATCATCGGCCACTTCGGCCTCGGCTTCTACTCTGTGTTCATGGTGGCGGACGAGGTACACATCGACACCCTCTCCTACCAGAAGGACGCCGCACCGGTGCACTGGGAGTGCGACGGTGGCACGGACTACACGATCGAGGAGGGCAACCGCACGCAGGTCGGCACAGAGATCACGCTGTTCCTCTCCGAGGACTGCCTCGAGTTCGCAAATGAGTACCGGATGCGCGAGGTCATCAACAAGTACTGCTCCTTCATGCCGGTCGAGATCTTCCTCTCCAAGGCAAACGCCGAGCAGGAGTATGAGACCATCGACGAGGATGAGCTGCGCGAGGACGACGTGATCGTCGAGCGGATCCACGAGGAGGCAAAGACCGAGGAGAAGGAAAATGAGAACGGCGAGAAGGAAGTCGTGGAGATCTCCCCGGCGCGCGACCGCGTGAAGATCAACAAGCGCCCGGTATCCCTGAGCGACATCCATCCGCTGTGGACGAAGCAGCCGAAGGACTGCACGGACGAGGAGTACAAGGAGTTCTACCGCAAGGTCTTCATGGACTACAAGGAGCCGCTGTTCTGGATTCATCTGAACATGGACTACCCGTTCAACTTAAAGGGCATCCTCTACTTCCCGAAGATCAACACGGAATACGACTCGATCGAGGGCACGATCAAGCTGTACAACAACCAGGTCTTCATCGCCGACAATATCAAGGAGGTCATTCCGGAGTTCCTGATGCTCTTGAAGGGCGTCATCGACTGCCCGGACCTGCCGCTGAACGTATCCCGCTCCGCGCTGCAGAACGACGGCTTCGTCAAGAAGATCTCCGACTACATCACGAAGAAGGTCGCGGACAAGCTGACCGGCATGTGCAAGACCGACCGCGAGAGCTACGAGAAATACTGGGACGACATCAGCCCGTTCATCAAGTTCGGCTGCATCAAGGACAGCAAGTTCGGTGAGAAGATGGGCGATTCCATCCTCTACAAGAACCTCGACGGCAAGTACCTGACTATCAAGGATCTCGTGAAGGAGACCGAGGACACGAAGGCACAGGAGACGAACGACGCTTCCGATCAGACCGATGCAAAGGCGGAGGAGACGAACGACGCTTCCGGTACGGCCGATGCAAAGGCGGACGACGCGGCTGACAAGGAGCCGGAGAAGACGACCGTCTACTATGTGACCGACGAGATTCAGCAGAGCCAGTACATCAACATGTTCCGCGAGGCCGGCATGGACGCGGTGATCCTCAAGCACAACATCGACACCGCTTTCATCTCCCACATGGAGCAGCTGCACGACAATGTGAAGTTCCAGCGGATTGACGCGGATGTGACGGACACCTTCAAGGAGGAGACCGACGCGGATGCGCTCAAGGAGACGACCGACACCCTGACCGAGCTCTTCCGCAAGGCGCTCGGCAAGGAGAAGCTCACCGTGAAGGTTGAGAAGCTCAAGAACGCAAAGGTATCCTCGATGATCACGCTCTCCGAGGAGAACCGCCGCATGCAGGAAATGATGAAGATGTACGGCATGTACGGCATGGATCCGACAATGTTCGGCGGCGATGAGACGCTGATCCTCAACGCGAACAATCAGCTCGTCCAGTACGTGGCGGCTCACAAGGACAGCGCGCACATCCCGATGATCTGCGAGCAGCTCTACGATCTCGCCATGATCGCGCACAAGCCGCTGAACCCGGACGAGATGACGAAGTTCATCACCCGCAGCAATGAGATCCTGATGCTTCTGGCTGAGGAGAAATAAAAAAGGCTGGCCGGTACAAGACGATCAAAACTGGTTATTAAGAAACTGACTATCTAACAAACAGGCACCGCCCGGATTCTGAATGTCCCGGGCGGTGCCTGTTTCTTCCTATATTTCTTCCTATATTTCTTCCTATATTTTTTTCTATATTTTTCTATGCCATGTTCTTATCTATGTTCTTTTCTATGCTTTTTTCTACGCTCTTTCTTATGTTTCCTCAGCGCATGTCTTCCGGAACAATTCGCCTGCGCCTGCAGATCCAAATGCTGCCTTCTTGCCTCACACGCGCATCACAGACTTATTTCCTTCTCGCCATGAGTTGTCCGACCACGTAACAGAGCGCCGCCGTCGCCATGCCGTTCAGGCTCGCGATTCCCCAGTGCACGACGTTTGCGACCACCGCTCCGAGCACGACACCGATCACGGCCGACCAGTCCACCTGCTTCGTGTTGACCCTGCTCTCCTCGTACTCTTCCCTGTGCATAAAGTAGCCGAGCACCAGAATGATGCCGACCGGTGGCAGCGTGCAGTTCAGGATATTCAGCCAGGAGCAGAAGTTCCAGTACAGCCACACGGAGGCCACCGTGCCGATCACGCCAGAGATCAGGACCATCGGCTTTTTCTTCTGGTGGAAGATGTTCGCAAGGCCGAGACCGGCGGAATACAGCGCATTGTCGTTCGTCGTCCAGATATTCAGCCCGAGCACAAGCACGGCGAGATAAAAGAGGTTCAGCCGGATCATGACATCAAAAATATCATTTCCTCCGACAAAGATGTAGGCCACCGCGCCGAAAAAGAACATCAGCGAGTTGCCGATGAAAAACGCAATCACCGTCGTGACGGCTCCCGAACGCGCCGACTTTGCAAAGCGCGTAAAGTTCGGCGTCGCCGTGCCGCCGGATACGAAGGATCCGACTACGAGGCCAGCCCCTCCGATCACCGTCAGCGAGCCGCTCGATACGGCGAACTGATCCGCGATCGTCCCCTCGCCCTGCATGACCGCCATCACCATCGCGACCGTGCCGAGGATCGCGACCGCCGGGACCGCGATGTAGCTGACGATCGTCAGCGACTTGATCCCGAAATACGCCGACGCCGTCATACAGACTCCTGCAATCACCACAAGCACATACTCCGCCGCAACGCTGCCGTCAAACAGCTGATTCGCGATCGGAATCGCAAACATCGCGATGCCTACGCCGAACCACCCGATCTGTGTGAAGCTGATCATCGCCGACGACAGGTACGAGCCCTTGATCCCGAACGAGCGCTGCGCGAGCAGGTCCATGCTCAGCCCGGTCTTCGCGCCGACATAGCCGAGCAGCCCGGTATACAATCCCAGAATCGCGCCGCCCAGAATCAGCGCGCCCAGAAAGCCGCCGAAATCCAGCCCGTCCGCGAGCTCCTGTCCCACCCACATGCTCGCCGAAAAGAAGGTGAAGCCGAGCATAATCATAAACATCGTCAGCAGACCGCGCCTGCTGCCCTGCGGAACCGCTCTCTCCGCAAAGTCAATATCCGTTGTCTGTGTCCTTTCCTTTGTGTCACTCATTTTTCTCTCTCTCCTCACGTCCTGTGTAACTTTGTAAGCCGCCAGTTTCTTACACACACTTCCCCCATTTTCCCGCAAATCCTGTTGTAAACATCTTACAATCTGTACTTATGCAGCGTACTACAGATCTCGTCGATCCGCCGTCCCACACCATCACAGCATATACTCTTGCAGTGCACTGCGGATCTCGCCGATCCCCTCTGCGTGCGTGCATCACAGCATATACTCTTGCAGTGCACTGCGGATCTCGTCGATCCACCTCTGCGTGCGTGCATCACAGCATATACTCTTGCAGTGCACTGCGGATCTCGTC
>JAETOO010000037.1 GCA_021771715.1 Oscillospiraceae bacterium | reverse complement strand
CCTATCTCTGCTTCCTCATTTATCCACAGCCCCTGCTCATCCGTATATACTTCTCCCAAACTTTTTAATTGGCTACAGTCATAGACAGAAACGCAGACTCCACTCAGGCCTTCCCCGCTTTCCAGCACCACCTGGCCTTGGAGGACGGCATCCTTTATCTCCAGGTCATCTGTCGTAAAAGTATATCCTTTTTCCTGCGCCCATGTCTGTACATAGGAGCCATCCGTCCCGTGAAATACGAGAGTATCCGTTCCGCATCCGGAAAAAGCATCCACCGCAATCGTGACAGTCTTCTCTCCTACCCAGATATGTTCTAGCGCAGAACAGTTTCCGAAAGCCCAGCTTTTAATATTTGCTACATTCGCTGGGAGCAGCATCCTTCGCAGTAAGCTGCAGCCGCTGAACGCAGACTCGCCAATCACTTCCAGCGTCGACGGCAGGCTAATTGTCCGCAGACTGGATGCATCACAAAATACATTATCCGGCAGTGCGGTTACCCCCTCCGGCACTGTTATGCTCTTCAGTTTCATACATCCCGTGAAGATTCCGTACCCCGTACTCGTCAGGCCCGCTGGATAATTCACACTCGCCAATCTCGCACAGTCTGCCACCGCCCACCGGCCCAGTGTCGTAATGCTGTCCGGCAGATGCAACTCCGCCAGTCCCGTACACTTCGCCAGCGCACTCTCTCCAAGCTTCTCCAACCCTTCCGGCAGAGTCAACACTGTAAGGCCGCTGCAGCCATACAGTGCCTTCGCCCCTATCGATTTCAACGTGGACGGCAAACGGATCTCTGTAAAGTCCGTGCATTCCATAAATACATTATCCGGCAGGCTCGTCACGCCCTCCGGTACTGCCATGCTCTTTAAACTCGTACATCCGACAAAAATCCGCTCCCCAGCACTGATCAGTCCGACCGGATAGCCTACGCTTGTTAACCCCGTACAGCCTGCCATCGCCCACGATCCGATCGTCTTAATGCTCTCCGGCAGCTGCAGCTCCGTCAGCCCGGTACAATTCGCCAGCGCATGATCTCCGATCTCTGCCAATCCTTCCGGAAGAGCCAGTGTCGTCAGGCTGCTGCACCCGTTCAGTGCTGACTGATTGAGTTTCCAAAGTGTCGACGGCAGGCTGAGTTCTGTCAGTCCGGTACACTCATACAATGCACAGGAACCGATCTCCTCCAGGCCCTCCGGAAGGATGATCTCCTGGAAATTCGCACTGCAGGCAAACGCATCGTCCGCCAGCTTTTTCACTCCTGCCGGCACCTCGATCCGCGTCAGCTTCACATCACTCGCAAATGCCCTGTCCCCGCCATGCTCCAGCGACAACGGATAGTTGATGCGCTCCAGGTTTACACAGCCGGCAAAACTCCCGCTGCCATACGTCTTCAGTCCATCAGGCAGCTTGAGCTGTGTCAGGCTGCTGCAGTCCTGGAATGCATAGTCTCCGATCTCTGTCAGGCTGCCAGGCAGCGCAATCTCCTGCAGCGAGCTGCAGCCCTGGAACGCACTTGATCCAATCTTTACAATTGTCTCAGGAAATGTTACTTTCGTTAGATATGTATTGTCTGCAAACGCATTTTCCCCAATTTCCTGAACGATATATTCTCCGATTCGGGATGGAATTGCTACTTCGCTTGAGGCTCCAAGATAATCTGTAATAACGGCATACGTTCCGTTTAATTCCTGATATATAAAATCCTCCTCAGCATTTGCCGACAGCAACCGCTCAGTCACTTGCTCCTGGGAGGTTTCCGTTTCCTCGGCGCCCTCCTCTTCCGATGCAAGATCTATCACCGCCTCATCGCCAACCGTGACTTCATCCAGGCTCACATAATCACTTTCTGCTCCCTCTGCTGTTTCGTTTTGATTTAGATCTTCAACGTTCTCAATAATGATCTCATCCGTTGAAAAAAAGCCTTCCGGTAATTCCTCACTCACAGAATCCTCGCTTATCTCCTGCGAGTCAGCCTCATTAACGTCAACAATACTCTCCGGCTCCAACAACAGTTCCTCCGCATGAACAAAAACCGGCTGCATTGACATTGTCATTGCCAAAAAAATGGCCAGACCCTTTTGTGCTCGTTTTCTTTTTTTCATAGCTCTTCCTCCTTCTACCTGCTCGTTCATTCTAGTGATATGACTACCACACGCATTCTATCTCCCAAACTCTCAGATCCTTTCACACATGCCCCTTCTCTTCAAAGCATGAATATGCATATCCATTATACCCCCCCGGTATGCTTTTGCAACAAAATCATTTCCAATAACAACCATCCAGTAACTAAGTATAAGAATAATTTACGCCAAAATTAAAATATCTTTACACTCAAAGGAAGGAATTGCAAAGCCAATGGAAGGAAGCAAACGACAGTATGGACACTTTCAGAGATGAAAATTTTAATAGGGCGCTGTAAATTACAGCAATTACAATTACTTGTTTGTGATCAAACACTTAAATACCAGTAATTGTAAATTTGCTGCAATTTATAGCACCCTATTCTTTACAACAAATGAGCAGCTTTATATAGCCGCATAGTTTATATTATCCCTTCACCGCCCCAATATATACTCCCTTAGCAATATATTTCTGGAAAAACGGATATGCCAGCAGCATCGGAAATGCGGTCAGGACGACGGCGCAGTATTTCAGATCCGGAGCCATGCGCAGCAGGAGCTGCAGGACGTACTGAAGCGGCATTTTCATGTCATCCTGCAGGTAGAGCAGCGCGTTGAAATACTGTCCCCAGATGGATGTCGCGTAGAACAGCGCCATGACTGCGACAATCGCGGATGAGAGCGGGAGGGCGATCCGGAAGAAACAGCCAAAGTCAGAACAGCCGTCGATTTTGGCTGCGTCCAGCAACTCATTCTCAATCGTGTTCCCGAAAAAGGAACGGCACACGATCAGATTGTAGACGGAGAGGGCCGTCGGGAAAATCATCGCATAGATGGTGTTGTACATTCCGAGCGCGCGGACCAGCAGAAACGTCGGGATCATTCCGCCGCTGAAAAACATGGTAAATGTAAACAGGAACAGAAGGATCGACCGGCCGGGAAGCTCCCGCCTGGACAGCGCGTAGCCGGCCGGGATCGTGCAGGCCAGAGAGATCAAGGTGCCCCAAAACGTGTATTTGATGGTGTTGGCGTACCCGATCCACAGCATCTGAGCGCCCAGTATTGCCTGATATCCTCTGAGCTGCCAGCCCTCCGGATACAGAAGGAGCTTGCCCGACGCTGCGACGACCGGATCTGTCACAGACGCCACCAGCACGTAATACAGCGGATATAGAATCGTTATGCACACCACACTCATCAGGATCGCATTGATCACTCCGAAGCTCCGGTCTCCTCCCCTTCGGATCCTGCGCCGTCTCGCTGACACGTTTTCCCACTTATCCGTTCTTCTCTCTATGATGCTGCCAGGTTTTTGTCTTTGCTCCTCCATAACGGTCTCCTCCCTTCGCTCCCGTCAGCATAACATAAAAAATTTCTGATGTATATACCAAAGGGATGAATTGTCATTTGGGGCGGGTGAACTGTCATTTTCTGGAGATAAATTGTAGCTCCGTTCCTTATGTACGCCCCTGCTGCAGCCGATTCAGCCGGTCCAGGATCGGCCGGACATCGCGGTAGATCCGCTCTCCCTCCTCGGTCAGAGTAATCCCGTCGTGGCGGCGCTCAAACAGACGCATACCCAGCTCGTCCTCCAGCGATTTTATCACCTTACTCACACTCGACTGCGTCGTATACAGAGCAATCGCTTGCAGAAAATCAGGGTGCAGCCTCACGCGCGCTTTCTCCCTATGCGGAATGTTCCGCCTCACCTCTGAATACAATTTCCTAAGAGTCCTTTTCGGAGAAGTTTCATGCCCCATTTTCTGTCACGTCTGCCAAAGCGAAAAAAGATCCCGCTCCTGCTGATCCTCCTCGTGGCCGCGTTTGGCGCCTTTTTTTACGTTACAGATTTCCCGGTTACGGAAGAACAGCGCTTTGACCGGTTTACCCGGGAGGTCTTCTGCCAGGAGCTCTCCGGCAACACCCTGAGCCAGCACTACACCGTGGCTCAACCGGACACCTATGGGCTAGAGAACAGCGAACCCTCCCTGGGTGATGCCAGCCTCAAGAGCCGCATGCTCGCCTGCGCCTCCTGCGAGAACTATCTCTCCGCCCTTGCGCAGTTCGACTATGAAAAGCTCTCCGCGGCCCAGCAGCTTACCTTTGACATTTTCCAAAAGTATCTCGACACTGAGCTCTCCGCGGCCGCCTACCTGCTCTACGATGAACCACTGAGCCCGACACTCGGCATCCAGGCGCAACTGCCGATTCTGCTCGCCGAGTACACCTTCCGCACAAAGGGGGATATCGAGGATTATCTGGCGCTGCTCACCCGCGTCCCGGACTATTTCAATTCTATCCTGTCCTTCGAGCGCGACAAATCCTCGGCCGGTCTGTTCATGAGCGACACGAACGCCCGGGAGGTCCTCTCGCAGTGCCGGGATTTCATCAAAAATCCGGACGAAAATTATCTGCTGCAGATCTTTGACGAGAAAATAGACGCAGTGTCCAACCTGACCGTCGACGAAAAAATCGCCTACAAGGAGCGCAGCCAAAAAGCACTGCTCGGCTATGTCATTCCTGCATATGAATCCTTGATCGACGGGATCACACAACTGATGGGAACCGGGAAAAATGAGATGGGATTGTTTTACTTTCCGCAGGGGACGCGCTACTATGAGTATCTCGTAAAAAGTGTCGTCGGGGACGACCGCAGCATCGCGGAGATCGAGGAAGAGGTAAAGCAGCAGATGGTCGCGGACTTCACGGCCGTGCGGGAATTGTCCCTGCCGCGCACGCAGAGCAGGGCGGACGGCACTGGAAGTAGTACCAACAACCAAACTGAAGTCTCCGGAACATCCGGGCAAACTTCTGCCGGAAATGATGTGACGACACAGCGCTCTGACAGTCAGACTGCCGTCTCTGAAACCTCCGGGCAAGCTTTTGTCGGAAACAGCGTGGCAACTCAGCTTCTCGGTGGACAGTTGACGAACTTTGAAGCTTCCTCGCAAGCTTTTATCGGAAACAGCGCAGCGCCTCTGCTCTCCGGTGGACGGTTGACGAACTTTGAAATCTCCTCGCAAACCCCTGCCGGAAACAGCACGACGACACAGCCCACCTTCGGCAATGAGGACCCGGTTGGCATGCTCAAAGATTTACGGGAGAAAATCGCACAGGATTTCCCGGCCGCGCCGGCTGTCTCCTGCGAGGTCAAATATGTCCACGACTCGCTCAAGGACTACCTGAGCCCTGCGTTCTACCTGACTCCGGCGATCGACAGCTACAAGGACAATGTCATCTACATCAACCCGGCCGGCAACTACAGCGGGCTGGAGCTCTACACTACGCTGGCTCACGAAGGCTATCCCGGACATCTGTACCAGTCGGTCACCTTCCAGGCGGCGGACCCCGATCCTCTGCGCTGCATTCTGGACACCGGGGGCTACATCGAGGGCTGGGCCACTTATGTCGAGATGTACTCCTACTCCCTCTGGCCGCGCGATCCGACACAGGCCGCAATCAGCCAGCACAACCGCTCCTTTACGCTCGGCCTGGCGTCTCTTTTAGACATCGGCATCCACTATCGCGGCTACTCCCTCGAGGACGTATCCGCCTTCCTCGAAAAGCTCGGCTTCGACGCAACCACCGCCGCGTCCCTCTACAAAAGCATCCTGCAGTCGCCGGCCAATTACCTTCAATATTATGTCGGATATCTGAATTTCTGCGATTTGCGTGATGACGTAAAGGCCCGGCTCGGAGACCGGTTCTCGCTCCGGGAATTCCACAATGCCGTCCTCCAGACCGGGCCGGCACCGTTCGGGATCCTGCAGAAGAATGTGTACCGGCTGCTCGGGATCACGCAGACACCCTGAGGTACTGGCACGTTGCTATCCGGCGAATCTGCGCAGCGTATTTGTCCATCTACAGGAAAACTGAGAGTGAAAAACTCTCCGGAAAAGGGGGCAGGCAGTGCCCGATGGACACTGCCTCAAAAGTGTGTGTGATATTTATTTCTAGCCACGGCGCAAGGCGCTGCAGCCGGAAACCATAGAAAGTCGGTATACAGCAAAAGGCGCCCTCATCTCCACGATGCGGACGCCCTTGTCATGCATATCTCATGCCACTACACTATCACCGACAGGTATTTTTGTCAAGTAAAAATTTGCGTTCCAACGCGCGTTCCATGTATTTCATAGTACGCCTCCACTAATTTAGGATAAAATAAAGTATACTTTATATTATCCTAAATTTACATCTGTGTCAAACATCCTGACAAACTTTTCAATCAGTAATTTACACCGGAAAGCCTCTGCCTATGCAGCCGGAATGATAAAATCGCTCGCCGGTACACGGGGTTCTGCGTGTGGGCGTGGCCGTCGTCTCCTTCTCGGTCTCTGCCACGTAGTAGGTGACTGATTCGTTCTCGGTGGTGCCGATGTTGACCTCAAGCGGGATGATGACGCTGCTCTTCCCGTCCATCTTCAGGGTGATCACGTCGCCGTAGCGCGTCCGCAGGTTCTTGTCGGTAAAAAGACCCGCGTAGAACACATCGTCCGTCTCATACTCCACCCCGTCCAGCTCGGTCTTTTTCGTGATCGTCAGAGTGCCCTCCGCACGCACCGTGCAGGCCTCATCCGTGAATTTTATGCGAGTGCGTTGACCATCAGCGTGCTTTGTGGTAAGCTAAAGCCACAGGGAGGGCGGCGATTTCTATCTGCAGCATGAAATCGGAGGTGGTTCGATTGGCACAGGATGAAACAGTGCAGGTGAATGAGATTTCCATACTTGCAAGGAGAAATATCAACGACAGCGTATTTACGAACCTGTTTAAGGATACGGAATATACGCTTCAGCTGTATAAGGCGCTGCATCCGGAGGACGCGGATGTCACAAAGGATGAGATTACGATTGTGACGCTCGAGAATATTCTGCTCAACCAGCCGTACAATGATCTGGGATTCACTGTTGGCAACCGTCTCCTGATTCTGGTCGAGGCTCAGACCACTTGGTCTGTCAACATTGTAGTGCGCGGGCTTCTCTATATGGCGCAGACGATCCAGAACCATATCCAGGAAACGAAGCAGAATATATACGGAGGCCGGAAGGTATCGTTTCCTGAGCCGGAATTTTACGTAATCTACACCGGCGGCCGGAAGGAACGTCCCGCGCATCTTACATTGTCGGACGAATTTTTCGGCGGACGCAGGAGCGCATTGGAGGTGACGGTCCATGTTCTCTATGACGGGAAGCAGGGCGATATCATCAGCCAGTATATCGCTTTCACCAAGGTCTATCAGGAGCAGATCGGAAAGTACGGAAAGACACAAAAGGCTGTGCTGGAGACTATACGCATCTGTAAGGATAAGAATGTGCTGAAAGCGTATCTCGAGAGCCGAGAGAAGGAGGTCGTGGATATTATGATGGCATTATTTAACAAAGAACAAGTGCTCGAGGCTTATGTGGAAGAAGAAAGGCAGGCGGCAGCAAAGTCAGCTGCAAAAGCAGCTACCATAAAAAACGCAAAGGATACCGCACTGAACCTTCACAGCATGGGAATGGATGAAGATTTCATTGCAAAGGCTGTCAATGTCAGCGTGGAGCTTGTGAAGCAGTGGCTCGGCCTGGTGACTGTGTAAATCCAGGCAGCATCAATCAAATAGCAGCGATCAACACGGACCACTAACGCATTCTGTCCGCCGGGCAGCATGCATGAGACGGAAAGGCCGCAGGCCAGCGCAAACGCTGAACCTGCGGCCTTTCCCGGCTCGCTGTTTTCTTATTTATTTCTCTTTGCGTCGTCTCCGTCCGAGCAGCACTGCTGCAAAGATCACCACGATCGCGGCTGCCATCAGCGCCAGGTACCGCACGATCGGCGTCTCGTCGCCCGTTCTCGGGGTTCTGCGGGTGGTCGTGACCGTCGTCTCCTCCTCGGTCTCGGTCTCGATCTCTGTCTCGATCTCCGTCTGAACCTCCTCGGTGAACTTATTCGTGATGATGACCTCGTCGTCCGGCGCTGCCGGGC
Source organism: Oscillospiraceae bacterium (assembly GCA_021771715.1). Lineage (GTDB taxonomy): Bacteria > Bacillota > Clostridia > Lachnospirales > Lachnospiraceae > Choladousia. Next base: position 711 of record JAETOO010000037.1, on the reverse strand, counting down.
TCAGGGTTACCTTGCCGTCCTGCTTGTTCAGGGAGATGGAAAACTCCTGGCCGCTGCCGAGCGGCTTGCCGGTGCTGTCGGTCTCGGCCACGTAGTAGGTGACGGATTCGTTCTCGGTGGTGCCGATGTTGACCTCAAGCGGAATGCTGACGCTGCTCTTCCCGTCCATCTTCAGGGTGATCACGTCGCCGTAGCGCGTGCGCAGGTTCTTGTCGGTAAACAGCCCTGCATAGAACACATCGTCCGTCTCATACTCCACCCCGTCCAGCTCGGTCTTCTTCGTGATCGTCAGCGTGCCGCCGTAGTAGAAACCGATCGGAATACCAGTCGTTCCGTTGCGGAACAAGATCTCGCCCTCCGGATTCTGGCGGGTGATCGCCACGCTCTGACCGTTCGGGTACAGTGCCTCGAACAGCACCGTATTCCGCTCCGCACTGGGCACCACGTTTCCGGCTCCGTCCGTCTCCGCGATGTAATACGTCCGGTCGGTCGTCAGGTTCTCAAACACGGCCTCCGCCGTATCGCTGTTCAGGAAGCGCAGCGGCTGATCGGTCGTGCCCTCCGCCCGCACCGTGCAGGCCTCATCCGTGAACAGTCCCACGTAGAAGATCAGCTCCTGATTCTCCGGCGGGTTGTAGGCCAGCTCGTTCTCTGTATTGAACAGCTGCTTCGTCACGCGGATCACACCGTTGTTGCGCGGGCCGGGAAGCT